>CACMYX010000001.1 GCA_902618015.1 uncultured Alphaproteobacteria bacterium
CAAAAAAAAGTAAGATATCATTGTCGTTACAGATTTTTCTTAATAATTTTAAAAAATATAAATTGGCAGGACGAATACCTCCTTCTCCTTGAATTGGTTCAATCATAATACCAGCAGTTTTTTTATTTATTGCTGATATTAATTTTTTTTCATTATTAAATTCAATTTGTTTAAAACCTTTAAGCATAGGACCAAAGCCAGAAGAGTATTTTTTGTTTTTTTGTGCTGAAAGTGCACCATAAGTTCTTCCATGAAAAGCACCATCAAACGTTATAATTTCTGTTTTTTTAGTCTTATGATATGAATGATACCCTCTAATTATTTTAATTCCACATTCAATAGATTCAGTTCCAGAATTAGTAAAAAAAACTTTATCTGCAAAAGAATTTTTACAAAGTAATTTTGCAAATTGTTCTTGTTTTTTAATTTTATATAAATTTGAAACATGCCATAGTTGTTTCGATTGTTTATGAAGTACCTCAATAAGTTTAGGATGACAATGACCAAGAGAATTTACTGCTATTCCACTTGCAAAATCTAAATATTTTTTATTTTGACTAGTGTATAGGTAACATCCTTTACCTTTTATAAATTCAAGAGTTTTATTGCCATAAGTTGGCATAACATTTGATAAAAGTTTATTAACCATATTTAAAATTTAATTTTATATCCTTTGAGAAACATAAAATAACATAATAAAATTAATATAATATTAATAATTATTAAGAAGATTGATCCTTGGATTAAAGAACTGTCAGAAATCCCTGTAAAAGCATATCTGAAACCATCAATATTGTAGAAGAATGGATTAAATGATGAAACTGTCTGCCAAAACTCCGGAAGTCTAGAAATTGAATAGAAAGTTCCTGATAAAAAAGTAAGAGGTAAAACAATAAAGTTAGTTATACCTTGTTGTTGATCCCATTTATCTGCCCAAATACCAACAATTGTTCCCAAAGTACCCATCATTGTGCATCCCATTAAAGTGAAAAATAATAACGCTATATAAGAATGAATATGAAGAGGTACAAAAATCATGACCCCTAAAGTTGTGACTATACCGCATACAACACCTCTGCAAACTGAGCCTATAATAAATCCAAATGCTAATTCTACATTGTTTAATGGAGCCATTAATATGTCTACAATATTTCCTTGAAATTTTGATTGACCAATACTTGATGCTGAATTAGCAAAAGAGTTTTGAAGCATAGTCATCATTATAAGACCAGGTGCAATGAAATAAGGCAGGTCAATACCATTTATAGAATTTACAGATCTTCCAAGAGCTAAACTAAAAACAGCTAAGAATAATAAAGAGCTAATAGCTGGCCCAATCACAGTTTGAATCCCTACTTTTAAGAATCTTAATACTTCTTTTTTAACTAATGTAAGAAAACAAAGAAAATTATAATTAATCATATTAGGAGTTTTCTTTTAATATATTTAAAATATTTGTATATTAGTTTAGTGGATGAAAAAAAACTCTTAAAATACGCCGTAGATTATTTAAGCAAATATGATTCTTCTAAAATCAATTTGGTTAATGTACTTAAAAGAAAAATCTTAAGGTTACAAACTACAAATTATGAAAAAAGAAAGCTCATTAATTTAATTGAAAGTATAATAATAAAATTAGAAAAAAATAAATTTATTGATGATGATAGATATAGTTCAACAAAAATTCTATCTTTATCAAATTCTGGAAAATCTAAGAATTTTATATTCAATTACCTGATTAAAAAAGGAGTGAATAAATCTCAAATTCAAAATAATTTAAATTTAGTGCAACAAGATAATGAAAATTGGGAATTAAATTCAGCAAAAATATTTGCTAAGAAAAAAAAATTGTTAGAAAAAAATCAAAGTTATGAAAAAAATTTAGCGAAAATGGCAAGAGCTGGTTTTAGCTATGATATATGTAAAAAAATATTAGGTTAGGTTTCCTTTATATGAATCTTGCCTTCTAATAATCTTGCTATTTGCTTCGTAGTTTCAAATCTTTCAAAAGAAATTCTTATAATTGCAGTTAGAGGCGCGGCTAGAAGAACTCCAATAAATCCCCAAATCATTCCCCAAAAAATTAAAGATAAAATAATTGTAATTGGATGTAACCCAAAACTCTCCCCAAAAATTTTAGGTTCTACAAAATTTCCTACAATTTGATGAATAATTGTAGGTAAAACAATTATAAGCACAACAAGAGTTGGATCATTATATTGAAGAAAAGCTATTGGCAGAGGTAGTAAAACAGCAATAACAGATCCAATCACTGGAATAAAATTTAAAATGAATGTTAAGCTTCCAAAAATAAAAGCTAATTCTAATCCTAAAAACCAATAAATTAATCCTGCAGCAATACCTGTAAAAGCTGATGTTAAAAATTTAGTAAATATATACTTTTTTACTAATCTAATAATATCATTCCATTCATCTGATGTATTTTTAGGAGGAGTTCCCAACAATAAAAATAGTGTTATAATAACAACTAGAAGAAATTTTGAAATAAAGTTTGCACTATTACTTAGAATAGTTGTCGCCCAATTAGTAATTGGAAGCTCGGCAATTGAATTTCTAATTGTTTCTCTATCAATATTAATTTCGAATTCTTGAAGTTTAATTATGATCGCTTCTATTAAAATAATTACCTTTTGATTATAATCATCTGCTGACTCTAAGAATGTTGCAACTGAAGAAACAATAAAAGGCACTATAATTGAAAATAATAGCACAATTAAACAAATACTAATAAAAACTGCAATAAATCTATGAACGCGAAGATTAATAGTCTGAAAATCAATTATTGGATCAATCAATATTCTTAAAAGAAGTGCTAAAACAAATGGAATCATTATAGGTTGAGAAAAATTTAAAATAAATGCAACAGCAATACTAGCTAATATAAAAAGAGAACCAGAAATTACACGATTACTTTCGTTCATTATTTATTTGCAGATTGAGGATTAAAAATTTCAGTTTTTTCGTCATTTAATTTTTCAACATAAAGTGATTGACTTGGAAATGCAAAGCCTGCACCATTATTTTCAACAATTTCTATTATTTTTACAGCAAGAGTTTCTTTAATTTTTAAAAATTCAGCCCAATCATTTGTAACAGTAAATGTTTGTACTAATAAATCAATAGAGCTATCAGAAAAACTATCTATTCGAACATAGAAACTTGCGTTTTGATTTTTTGCAAAGTTATCATCTTTCTCAATTAAAAAATTTATTTCATCTCTAATTTTTTTTAATTGATCAATAGTTGTTCTGTATTCTAATCCAATTAACCACCTTATACGTCTATGATGTCTTCTTGTATAGTTAGTAACAGACTGTTCAGCAAATTTATAATTTGGTACCATTACTGGTGTTGAATCAAATCTTCTAACAAGTGTAGATCTAAATCCAATTTGCTCAACAACTCCTTCAACTTCTCCTGAAACTAATATTACATCACCTACTGTAAATCTTTTTTCCATTAGTATCATTATACCGCTAATTAAATTTTTAAATAAATCTTGAGCACCTAGTGCAACCGCTACACCAAATAATCCTAATCCTGCAATTACTGGTCCTACTCTTATGCCCCACAATTCTAATATTGCAACAGCACCAAGAACAATTACAAGAATTTTTAATCCTTTAAGAGTCCAATCAACTAATGGCTTTGAAATTTTTGACTCAAAGTTTTTTATTACAAATGAAAAAGGTATAATCAATTGATGTAGTAACCAGAATATAAAAATTGTTATTAAAGATCTGTTTAGTAAATCTAAAAAATCTTGATTGCTATCAGAAACATCCAAATACGAAGAAGCTATAAAAAAACCTATAACAACAGGGAAAAATTTTAATGGTCCGTCAAGCACTTCAATTACAGCATCGTCGATTTGATTGGAAGTTCTTGAAACAATTCTTGATAATCGATTAAGAATAAATCTAGCTATAAGTCTTCTAAGCAAATAAAAAAGTAGGAAAATTACAAGACTTACAATGATATCTGTAGCATTTATGCCAAAAACACCATTATTCCAAACATCTAAAAAAAGGTTGGTAAAGCTATTGAATGATTCCATAAGCGATATATTTAATACTCACTAACATGAAAATTAAATTTTTACTTGTTTTTTTGATTATGCTTAATTTAAAGAATACATTATTAGCCAATGAAGCAGTGAATTTGTACGATTTTTCATTTGAAGATATAGACGGTAATCAAGTAAATTTAGAAAAATTTAGTGGTAAGCCAATTTTAATTGTAAATACAGCTTCAAGATGTGGTTTCACTCCACAATATGCTGACCTCCAAAATTTATTTTTGAACTACAAAAATAGTGATTTAACTATAATAGCTACTACAAGCAATTCCTTCAATCAAGAGTATTTGGATACTGAGGATATTAAACAAATTTGTTTAGTTAATTACGGAGTAGGATTTGTAACTTCATCACCAATGGACGTAAAAGGAAGCAATACACATCCAATTTATGCATGGATTGAAGATGAATATAACGAAAAACCAAAGTGGAATTTTTATAAATATTTATTCGATAGAAATGGTCAACTTGTTAAGTCCTGGTCCTCTATGACCAAGCCAGATAGTTCAAAAATTACTACACAGATTGATAATTTAATATAAAAAAAAGGGCAAAAAAATTTGCCCTTTTGTTTAAAAAATTAATTAATTGATTACATCATGCCGCCCATGCCGCCCATGCCGCCCATGCCGCCCATGCCGCCGCCCATATCAGGCATTGCAGGTGCTGCAGATTTATCTTCAGGTGCATCAGCTACCATAGCTTCAGTAGTTATCAATAAACCAGCTACAGATGCTGCATCTTGTAATGCGGTTCTAACAACTTTTGTAGGATCAATTATACCAGCACTTACCATATTGGTGTATTTATCCATTTGTGCATCGTAGCCAATATTGTGATCTTTACTTTCACGAATTTTACCAGCCACTACAGCACCATCAACACCAGCATTTTCCGCAATTTGTCTTAATGGATTAAAGAGTGCTCTTCTTACAATATCAACTCCAATTTTTTGGTCGTCATTAGACGTCTTTACAGATTTTAAAGAATTTGTAGCGTAAGCAAGAGCTGAACCGCCTCCAGGTACTATACCTTCTTCCACTGCTGCTCTTGTTGCGTGCATTGCATCTTCAACTCTGTCTTTTTTTTCTTTAACTTCAACTTCTGTAGCACCACCTACTCTGATTACAGCTACACCACCTGCTAATTTAGCAAGCCTTTCTTGAAGTTTTTCTCTATCATAGTCAGATGTTGTTTCTTCAATTTGTGCTCTAATTTGATTACATCTGCCTTCTATGTCTTTCTTTTTACCAGCACCTTGAACAATAGTAGTATTTTCTTTATCTACTACTATTCTTTTAGCGGTACCTAGCATTTCTAGATTAACATTTTCGAGCTTAATACCAAGATCTTCGCTTATTACTTGACCACCAGTTAGGATTGCAATGTCTTCTAACATGGCCTTTCTTCTATCTCCAAATCCTGGAGCTTTAACTGCTGCAATCTTTAAACCACCTCTTAATTTATTAACAACTAAAGTAGCTAACGCTTCACCTTCAATATCTTCAGCTATAATTAAAAGTGGCTTAGTAGATTGAACAATCGATTCAAGCAAAGGTAACATCGGTTGTAAACTTGAAAGTTTTTTCTCATGAAGTAAAACATAACAATCACTAAGTTCAGTGATCATTTTTTCTGCATTAGTTACAAAATATGGAGAAAGGTAACCTCTATCAAACATCATACCTTCAACAACATCAAGTTCAGTATCTAAACTTTTAGCTTCTTCAACTGTAATAACTCCTTCTTTGCCAACTTTTTGCATTGCACTTGAGATCATTTTACCAACTTCAGCATCGCCATTGGATGCAATGGTTCCTACTTGTGCAACTTCTTTATCAGTCTTAATTACTTTCGATTTTTTTCTTATTTCATTGACTACAGAATCTACAGCTAAATCCACGCCTCTTTTTAGATCCATAGGATTCATTCCAGCTGCGACAGCTTTCATTCCTTCAGTTGCAATAGCTTGAGTTAATACAGTTGCAGTCGTTGTTCCATCACCGGCAATATCATTAGTTTTACTTGCAACATCCCTTACCATTTGAGCACCCATATTCTCAAATTTATCTTTTAATTCTATTTCTTTAGCAACACTAACACCGTCTTTAGTTATTCTAGGTGCGCCAAAAGATTTATCCATAACTACATTCCTACCTTTAGGTCCTAATGTAACTTTTACGGCATCTGCTAGTTTGTTAACACCGGTTAACATTTTTGATCTAGCATCTGATCCAAAAAATATATTTTTTGCAGACATTTTAATTATCCTCTCTTAAGTTTTATTTTTTTTTCTTTCCTGTAGTTAAAATTCCCATGATGTCAGACTCCTTCATAATGAGGTAGTCTTCACCATTCATTTTAACTTCTGTACCAGACCATTTTCCAAAAAGTATTTTATCTCCTTTTTTTACATCCAAAGGTACTAGTTTTCCTGTTTCATCTCTTGCTCCAGAACCAACTTCTAAAACTTGTCCTTCCATTGGTTTTTCTTGAGCAGTGTCAGGGATAATAATTCCCCCTGCAGTTTTTTGATCAGAGTCAACCCTTTTTACAAGGACTCTGTCATGTAAAGGTCTAAAATTCATAAATCCTCTTTTGTTAACTAATTGAAATTTAATAATTTTTTATTAGCACTCTCATTATAAGAGTGCTAGTTATTTAAGCATTATTGAGGTCTATTCAAGAAGAAAACAAAAAAAAATTTGAATTAATAGAAGTTATGATATCTTTAAAAAAATGGTCTTTTTTAATGTATTTTTAAGAACTTTAGGTTTTTTGAGCGCTCTATTGGTATTTGTAATTATGATTAACCTATTAATTAATTTTACTGATAATATTAAAGAAAATCACTTTTCATTCATAGAGGGTGATGAAGAATCAGAAAATATAATTGCTACAATTAATTTAAACGGACCAATATTTAATAATGCAAATCATATTTTAACAAATAATTTTTATAATTATATAAACCCAGCACATGTGAAATCATATTTAGAAGAATTAAAAACACTTAAAGCAAAAATATTAATAATTTATATAAATTCACCTGGAGGCACTGTAAGTGCAACTGCTGAATTAAAAAATATTTTCGAAAATTTTAAAAAAGATACAAATATTAAAATATATTTTCTTACCAATGAAATTTTAGCTTCTGGAGGATATTGGATTGCTACATCTGCTGATAAAATATTCGCTTCTTATGGTTCAATTATAGGCAGTATAGGTGTGAGTGGTCCTAGTTGGTTTTATTATAACACTCCATTAAGTTTATCCTCAGGAATTATTGGCCAATCTATAGAAACAAAAAATGGAATAGAAGTATTTAGCCAAAATGCAGGTCAAGGTAAAGATTTATTCAATCCATACAGAAAACCAAAAGATGAAGAAATTATGCATCTGCAAAAAATTGTTGACGAAATATACATTGATTTCATATCAAAAGTATCAAAGAGTCGAAAAATTGATCTTTCGATAATTAAAAATGAAATTGGTGCATTAATTTATAGTAGCAAGCAAGCAAAAGATAATTTTTTAATTGATGATATATTAGAATATGAAAAACTAATTGAATTTATAGTCAATCAAGAAGATTGGGATAATTATAAAATTTACGAAAATAAAGTTAATAATAGCATAGTTGAGAACATTTTTTTAAATTTTAAATATAAAAATATTAATAAAAATTACACAAATAAGTTTTGTGAGAAATTAGAAACAACAATTAATGTAATGATTCCATTTTTCTTAAAAGACTGTTAATTATATTATATCCTTTAAATCTTGAATTTTAAGAATTAAATTTTTATAATAATTACTTTTAGATAATACATTGTGATGTATATATTTTTTAGCTAATTCAGAATGCTGATTAACATCTATAGTTTCAGCAACAATTTTTTGATGTTTGAGTTTATTTATTAGAGATAAGTTTGAATATCTTTCTTCAAAAATTTTTTCATTATCTCTAAATAATGGTGATATTTCAATAATTTCAGTTCCTGGATTGCAAAAAATTATATTAGCCAAATTGGAACCATAAGGAGCAATTATTTTTTCAGCATCTGAAAAAATGCCAATCTGTTCTTCGATAGTATATAATTGTGGATTTATAACCCTATAACCATTTTCCCTTAAAAGAGTAATTACATCATCTTCATTTATAATTTTTCTATAAGTTGAGTCTTCACGTGTAACATATATTTTTTTACTATTTTGTAAGTTAGAGATTGGATTAAAAAATTTTTGTAATATTTTTATAGAGTTATTTAAACTTAAAAATTGAGGAAACTCTGAATTTGTAAAGTGATAGAAATCATCATCTAGAAAAACAAAATTAAATTCAATATTTAATGATTTTAATATTGTTTTAATAAATTCTCTGTATTTATTTGACGAATTTCTATGAATAGCAATTTTAATGTTTGTTCTATTATTAAAAAAAATTCTTGGTAAAAAATGCAAAAGATTTGAATAATAATTATTAGCTGAGTTAGATCCTAGTAAATATATATCATTAAAAGATTTAAATAAGTTTTTGTTATTAATAAAATTTTCAAAGAATTTTTTGGAATAAAAATGAGAAACATTAATTGAATCTCTTAAAAAAAAATCAGAAAATGTTTCATCATTATTTGTGATCGGATAATAATAAAAGGAATCAGAATAGAAATTTTCTTTTAGAATATTACAGTTTAATGACAAACTTCTAAAATTACCATTTACGAAATAATCACTGATATTTTTTTGATTTTTAATTGAATGTAAGTTTATGTCAGTTAGCATTTTAAATTGTAGTAATATACATTTCTATAATTTTATATAAAAAAATTTAATTTTTTTTATTGGCGCGCCTGAGAAGAGTCGAACTCCTAACCTTATGATCCGTAGTCATACGCTCTATCCAATTGAGCTACAGGCGCTCAGAATATTATACACTTTATATAAATCGTATGCTACTTTATAAAATTAGTATGCATACCATAATAATATTCATTTCAATTATATTTTTTCACCAATTAGGTCATGCAAATATTGGTAATGAAACTGGCCTAGAAATTCCAAGATACGTATCTTTAAAATCTGATGATGCAAATATTCGAGTTGGCCCAAGTAAGAATTATCCTATAGAAATAAAATTAATAAAAAAAAATTATCCCTTAAAAGTATTAGATGAATATGAAGAATGGAGAAAAGTAGAAGACTTTAATAGAAATATTGGATGGATTCATAAAAGTTTAATATCAGGAATTAGAACAGGCATTATTTTATCAAATGATAATAAAAAAATACAATTATTAAACACTTTAGACGGAGATGTTATTGGAGAAATAGGAAATGGAAATATTGTTTTTTTAGAAAAATGTAAAATTGATTGGTGTTTAGTTTCACTAGGAGATTTTGAAGGTTGGATTGATAAAAATTATATTTGGGGTGTTAAAGAAAAAGAAATAATTAAAATTAATATTTTCCAAAGATTTGAAGATATATATTGGAAGAGTGTAAATTATCTAAATAAAATTCGTAAAGGTATTTAAAATTGGTTGGGGCGGTAGGATTCGAACCTACGAATGCCGACTCCAAAAACCGGTGCCTTACCGTTTGGCGACGAATTTTCCGCAGAATTCTTTAAATATTTTTTTTTAAAAATTAAAAAAAGCGGTTCAAAGAGTGTCAAGAGAGTGCCAAAAATAAACTCCCTACTTCAACCTTGGAAAAGTTGCCGAGTACGAACTTGATCACCACAATCATAAGTAATCGATAACACATTATCCTATCAGTTTTATATTTTTTTCTGAGATGCCGATGTAGTGCTGATGAGAAAGCTTAAGAGAAATAGAATTTGACGTATTCGTTAGTTCGAGCCTCCCTACCTCCTCTATTATTTCTTAAATATAATTAAAATACTTCATTGAAGTCTGTAAATTATTTTCTATAAGCTGAACCTGTGTCTTCGATAAAATATCTTTCCATTGATTTGACTTTCCTGATCTAAAAAATTTGGAATATTTTGTAGCCTCATCAAAACCATTTTGGTTTTCTAGTTTACTTAGATTATTAAAATTTGTATTTTCTATTATTTTATCAATATGCTGGTCACTTAAATCTATTTTTAATTTGTGTATTTTGTTTAAAAACTCCTTTATGTTTAATACAACTTCCTTTGGATTTAATTTCAAATCTTCATACTTTATAATCAATCTTGGTACAGTATTATAGTTTAGCCATGATTGAACATGAAGATCCCATGTTGAAAGTAGTTCCTTAGCCCCATTAGTATTTATCATTAATTTTTTTTGAAAAATTAATTCATTAATTATTTCATCAAATTCTTTTCCAGAAAAATATTTAAAAGAAACAACAATGTCTCTTGGATCTCTTACAATATATATAAAACCTGCGTTTACAGTTTCATTTGTAAATTTTTTATGTCTGACACTATGGGTTTTAAATATATTTAAATGATTTGATTTGTTATTTAGTATTTTTTGGCACTCGATTATATTTTGTGATACCCAGTCAAAATGCAAAAAATTATTGTCAGAAAAAAATTTGTTTTCAAATTCATTAAAGTTTTTTTTAATCGACAAAAATGGTATTGACTTCAAGGTTTTTAGACTAAAATCTTTATCAAAATTATAAAGGTTTCCAATTATAGCTCTTATCCATGTATTGCCAGATTTAGGATAGGAGGCCAAAAAAATATTTTTTAACATTAAAAAATATTTATAAAAAAAATACTAAATAAATATTACAAATTTAAATATTAATATTTTTAAATAATTATAATTAGTTTTTCTTAATAACTTATATTTACCATTAAAATTAGGTAGTATCATAATATTTTGATTGGGAGATAATATTATTTTCTTTTAAAAATCTTGGCTTGATGCAACCATTCTTTTGTGATTGAATTTTTTTTAAATAATTCTTTTCTTCTCAAAGGTTCATTTATATTCATTAAAATAATTGTACCACCGATTAAGAAAAAATAACTTAATTGTAATTCCTTAGGGACATAAGTGGGACATAAATATTGGTGGGAGTAGATAAATATCAGGTTTATTTAGGCGGGTAATGCACTCAACTTCAACTTTAAAAAGGTTGCCAAGAGTGACAAGAGTGTGCCAAGAGTAAAATTAAAAAATATATTATTAGAAAAATTGGCTGGGGCGGTAGGATTCGAACCTACGAATGCCGACTCCAAAAACCGGTGCCTTACCGCTTGGCGACGCCCCAATTATGATTACTCTCTAGTATTTACCACAAAATAAGTCAAATTCTTCGAGTGCGACATTACCATAAAAAAGAATAAAAAGCAGAAAAAGTAATCTGTATTGATTTAAGATTGATTCAATACAAGGGATTTACATTTTTAAAGCTAAACCTATTTAGTTTTTATGCGAAAATTACTTGCAATAAGTTTATTCTTATTAACTTTATTACCAATTTCTCATGTTAATGCGAATACAGAAAAATTATATGAGAGACTTGTTAATGATTGGTCTATTATTTTTCCTGATGGGAATAGAAATGCAGCAGGACCAAGATTTTTTAAATATATTTTAGATCAAAACTTAGAATATGAAGAGTTTATGCAATTTAACAAGTTATACTGTGCTGTTTCAGGTTCACTAATTCCTCCAGATGCTCAACCAGATGAAATTTTTCTTACTAATTTAGAAAATGATGAAAGAATTTGTGGTCAATATTATAAGTGTTGTTGGCCTTGCTTATGTGATGTAATGAAATATTCAGAAACAAAAAAAATCAATATTGATTTTAAAGATCAATCAAAAGATATTTATACAATTGTTATTGATAATCCATGTAACAAAAATGATTTTCCTGAACTTGTTAATAGAGATTATTTTTGTGAAGGTAATGAATTAAATAAAGAATATACATACTCAGTAGATAATAAACTTGTTATTGGGGTATTGCATAATGCAAAAATATGTGATGCTTACGATATTGATTACATAAAAAATGACCAGATAACTGGACCCATGTGTGAAGCTAGAAATAGTATGCCTCTTGAAGAACTTAATTTTGGAATGGGTGATATTTTTATTAGATTGGCAAATTGAAAATACTTGAAATGCATAAGTTAATTTTTATTTTTATTATATTGATATCTAATATGGCTAAGGCAGAATTTTTTACAAATATTTCAAATTTAATTGAAAATAATAATGATCGTTTAAGCTATGGAGTTTCAGTAACTGACTTTAATAAAGATGGAAATTTTGAATTTATTGTTGCTGGTTTTGGTTACTCTAATTTAGCTCTTAGCTATAAAAATGGAAAACTAATTAATACAATACAAGATCCTTTATTCATTGATGAAGATAGGAGTACCATTGGCGTATCAGCTTGCGATATAGATCAGGATGGTTTTGAAGAAATTTATTTCTTAAATACTGATACGTATAGTGGTGAAAAAAAATACTCTGATAGATTACTAGATAACAATAATAAAATATTCGATTATTTTGAGTTAGAAAAAAATTTAGAAAATTTAAATTTAACCGCAGGTAGATCAGTTGTTTGTGTAGATAGAAATGGATTAGGAAAGTACGGCATATATGTTGCCAATTATGGAGGCCCTACTAGATTTTATGAAATTGAAGAAAATGAAGTTGAAGATTTAGCTCCAATGCTTGGAATAGATCAAATAACTGGAGGTAGAGCGGTAATATCAGGGCATATAGTTTCTGATAATATGGATATATTTGCAGCTAATGAAAGGGGTCCAAATTTTTTATATAAAAATATTAATGGTAATTTTAATGATATTGCGATTGAAAAAAATGTGCAAGATACTTTTCAAAATGGTCGCGGAACTGCTTTAACTGATTTTTTGTATAGAGGTGAACTTGATATTATAACAAGTAACTGGGAAGGTTATCATCGTATTTTTGTAAAACAAAAAGAATCATTTCTCGATATGTCCTCATTAGATTTTAGATCACCAAGTAGAATACGAACAGTTATATCGGCTGATTTTGATAATGATGGTTATGATGAAATTTTTTTAAATAATATCGGTCAACCAAATAAACTCTTTCGTATTCTTGGTGAAGGAAACTTAGAAGAAATCAAATTAGATGCAGCACTTGAAGCAGATGGTCTAGGAACTGGTGCTGCTGTTGCCGATATTGATGGAGATGGAATTTTAGAATTACTTATTTCTCATGGTGAATCTGGAGCTCAGCCGCTAAGTTTGTTTAAAGCAAATGTGTTAAATACTAATTATATTAGAATTAAACCTCTCAACACTTTTGGTGCTCCAGCTAGAGGTGCCACTGTTACCTTACATACGAATTTAAGAAATCATGCCAAAACTATTGATGCAGGTTCAGGATATTTATGTCAAATGGAACCTGTAGCACATTACGGTTTACGTGAAGGTGAAATCATTAAAAATATAACAATCAAATGGACCAATGGTACAATTGATAAATATGAAATCAATGATATAAATAATACATTCGAATTTAAACAAGGAATATAAATTAAATGTCTGTTGCTGAAACATTAAAAAAACCAACTCCACGTTTTCATTGGAAATGTAAACATACATGGCGAAGAAGTGCTAAAAATACTGCTTGGTGTTTGCTAGGATGTAGTATTGGCGATTTTGGAACCATACTCTATTTTCAATTAACTGGCATTCCTTGGCCTACTCTTTATATTATGATTCTAGCAATCATTAATGGTATTATTACTAGCATCATTTTAGAGACTGTCGTTTTATCAAGACAAATGATTATCAGCAAAGCTTTTAAAACAGCCATAGGAATGAGTTTAATCTCAATGGTGTCTATGGAAATAGCCATGAATGCAGTTGACTGGATCATTATGGGTGGCGCTAAACTTGTATGGTGGGTAATACCTATAATGCTTCTTGCAGGCTTTCTAACGCCGTGGCCATATAATTATTACAGATTAAAAAAATATAATATTGCCTGCCATTAATTTAATTAATTCATAAATGAATATTGAAATTAGTTTAAACAAACATATCTGATTTTGATGATTAGAATATTACTTACATTATTATTTATTAGTTCTGGTGTATTTGCTGCTGCAAGTTCAGACGACAGTAGCTCAAGTATTTCTGCAGGTGAACAAGTTAATAAACTTTACGATAAAGCGTATGAATTAGTTTATTACAAGAAATTTGATAAATCGATCAAATTGCTTGAAAAAATGGCTAAGCGTAAAGATCTTGGTGATAAAAAAGCTGATGTGTATAATTTACTTGGATTTAGTTACAGAAAACATAGTGAGCCAAATTTAGACAAAGCTTTCGATGCATATCAAATTGCATTAGAGGCAAACCCTGAACATTTAGGGGCACACGAATATCTAGGTGAGCTTTACATCACCCTTGGAAAGATGAATAAAGCAAATGAAATGTTGTTAAAATTAGAAACTTTAGCTGGAACTAATTCTATGGAATATAGAAAATTAAAATCAGCAATTGATAATTCTTAACTATTACAATTGCTCTTTATGAAGAGCAATTTAACCTATGATAATTTATACTCTTAATTTTTTATTAGCAGTCTTAATAGGATCTATGACTTTCTTTATGGCTGTTGTATCACCCTCAGTCTTTGCCACTTTAAGTACAAATGCTAGTAGTAAATTGTTAAGAACAATTTTTCCTCGAATGTTTTTATTTGGATTTATAATAGCCATTTTATCTTTAGTCCTTTGTTATATTTCAGGTAATATTTTAAATTCTATTTTATTAATAATAGTGGCTATGAGTTTTATTATTAATCGAAATTATTTAACACCTAAAATTAATGATTTTAGAGATAAAGAATTAGAAGGTGATAAAAAAGCATCTTCAAGTTTTAAATATATGCATTTGCTTTCAGTTTTATTATTTGTATTGAATTTTGTTATTTTAATTGGGATCGTGATTAATAATTACTTTAATTATAATTTATAAACTTTATCCTGTCCCACAGGATAAATATTCAAATTTTTCTTACCCAATACATCGCTTATTTCCTTAGAATTGATATCCAACCCACCTGTTAAAATTCCAAAACTTGGTAAAATGAATATTTTTTCATTATGCACAAAGGATGTTTTAAAAATAGTTTTCCCTCTGTGTACAATTTTTACTTTTGGATGATAGTGACCACAAATTTGAAATAAAGGTGTTTCTATAGGTATGTGTGTAAACAAAAATTTATCTATTTCATAATTTGTAAAATTTTTAAAACCTTCAATTTGTATATTTTTATCATGATTACCCTTGATCCATATGAAATCAGTATTTTCCATATATTGACTAATATTTTTATGATCTTGATCTTTTAAACTCAAAGTTGAAAAAATATCGTGTAATAAATCTCCAACTATAATTAAATTGCTTGGTTTAATCTCATCTAAACTAACAAAAAGTTCGTTTAATATTTCTTTGGTATCATATGGAGGTAAGAATTGCTTATTCTTTGCATAACTAATAGATTTTCCAATATGTAAATCTGATACAATAAGGGTATTTAGTCTTTTCCAATAAAGAGATTTATTTGGGTAAGCATAAAATTCTTCATCACCAAAATTAATTAATTGATAGTACATTTGCCTCTTTTAATATTTCATTTTCTAAATCCTCTAAAATATATTCATCAGTTTCCTTTTTTGATAAATTTTCTCTATTTATTTCAAGAATAATCGGAACAGCCAATGGTGATATACTTGTTAGTTTCTTTAATATAATTTTTTTATCGATTTTTTTTAATATTTCTCTTAGTCTATTATAATCTATCATATTTTTTTTTGCGTCTTCATATGATGATTTTAGAAGAATGTGATCTGGTTCATTTTTTTTTAATACTGTATAAATTAGATCTGAACTAAATAAAACTTGCTTCCCAGTTTTTTCCATCCCTGGCAACCTTCTTTCTATTAAACAAGATATAATTGCATTATCTCTAAACAATCTTTTGACTATTGAAGTTTCTTCAAGATAATTATCTAAATGTTTATCTAACAATCTAATATTTAGGATCTTTTTTATTTCTTTTACTTCTTTTAAAGACCATAAAACAATAGCGTAATCATTTGCAACAAAACCTAGAGGTTTATAATTAAATTCCTTAAAGCCTCTAAGTAGTAAAAATCCTAGTGTTTGATTGGCATGCCATCCTGCAAAAGTATAGATAACAGTATAAAAATTTTTTTTTCGAGGGAATTGCTCGACTAGATATTCATCTTTTTTTGGGATTTTAGATATATTTTTTTGTCTTTTTAACCATTCAGTAATTTGATCTGGATATAAATCCCGCATATTACTTTTTGCCAATAAAGCCCTAACTGAGTTAGCCAAATTTGTTGATAATGGCATTCTGCCACCGGAATAAGATGGAATTTTAGAAATTAATGATTTACTTCTTTTAACTTGTACTAAATTATTTTTCATTGATTGAAATTCTAATACTTGACCAGCAAAGATAAATGAATCACCTTGAGAAAGATTTTGAATAAAAACTTCTTCTATGTTCCCTAGTGTTTTTGTTCCAAGTTTTAATTTTAGCATCGGATTTTCAATTATTGTTCCAACATTCATGCGGTATTTTCGTGTTTCTCTTCTATTTACTAGCTTATAAATATTTTTATTTTCTCTTAATTGGAAGATTCTCTTAAATTGATCATAATTTTTTAAAACATATCCGCCATCTTGTATGAGATTAATCAATTGTTTAAAATCATTAAGTTTTAATTTTTTGTATGGATATGCTTTGATAATTTCTTTGTAGAGATCATTAATATCAAATTGCCCCGCACAAGCAGTTGCAAAAATATGTTGAGCTACAACATCAAAACTTCCTTCTTTTAAATCTATTTGATCTAAGTTATTTTTTTTTATTTCTTCAATAGCAGCTTTTGCTTCGATAAATTCAAAACGATTAGTGGGTACTAAAATTGCTTTTGAAGGTGTATTTAAATTATGATTTGATCTTCCTACACGCTGTAATAATCTATTAATTCCTTTAGGTGCTCCAACTTGAATAATTTTTTCTACATCTCCATAATCTAATCCGAGTTCTAAAGAAGAGGTCGCAACAACACAGTCAACCAATCCTTTGCTAAGATTATTTTCTACTTTTAAACGTAAGTTTTTTTCTAATGAACCATGGTGAACAGCAATTTTTAATTTTTTCTTATTAATTAGCCATAAGTTTTTAAACATATATTCGGCTTGCGCCCTCGTATTAACAAAAATAATAGTTAATTTCGATTTCATTATTTCTTTATAAATTTCATTAATAGAATACGTAGCCATATGACCAGACCAAGGAATTCGTTCTTTTGTTTCTAGAATTTTAATCTTAGGTAAAACTGAATTTTCATAAGAAACTATTTTTGGTTTTTTGCGGCAAAGCCATTTTTTAGCATCTTGTTTATTCTTGAGAGTTGCTGACAAACCTATTCGTTGTAAATTTGGTGAGAAAGTTTGTAGTCTTTCAATATTTAAACTTAGAAGATCAGCTCTCTTATTATCCAAAAAAGTGTGTATCTCATCAATAATAATATATTTTAGATTGTGAAAAAATTCTTTCGCATTCTCATACGAATTTAATAATGCAAGTGACTCTGGAGTTGTAATAAGGATATTGGGAGGTTTTTGTTTTTGTTTTTGTTTTTTATATGGTGTTGTGTCTCCTGTTCTTACTTGAAATGAAATATTTAAATCAAGGTCTTTAATAGGTTTCTCTAAATTTCTCACAATATCGTTTGCAAGAGATTTTAAAGGAGAAATATAGAGAGTATGAAGACCTATAAATTTTTTAGATTTTATTAAATCATCTATTGGATTAATAAATCCTGTCAAAGTTTTACCAGCACCAGTTGGAGCAAATACAACAACATCAGATCCGCTTCGAACATGCTGGAATGTTTCAATTTGATGTGGAAACCAAGACCATTTTTTTTTCTTCATCCACTTGTTTAGGGGGTGTAATATTAAGGGATTCGATTTATTTATATTCATATGGATTTCATTAACCATCAACTATTTATCAAAGATATAAATGTACATATAGATCCAATATTTCCGAAAAAAACAGCAATTATTACGCATGGTCACGCAGATCATACAAGATTTGGACATGATCATGTTATTGCTACTAGGCAGACAATAGACATAATGAAAATTCGCTACGGAGATAAATGTGCGAAGAAATTTACTCCTCTTAAATACGGGCAAAAATATTCAATAAAAAACTATGATTTTACTCTTTACCCTGCAGGACATATTTTGGGTAGTGCTCAAGTTTTAATTGAAAAAAATAATCATCGTTTAGTCATCACAGGTGATTATAAAGTAGGAAAAGACGAAACATGTAAAAATTTCAAACTGGTTAAATGTGATACTTTAATTACCGAAGCAACATTTGGATTACCCATATTTCAACATCCAGATCCCAAAGATGAAATTCAAAAACTTATTCAATCAGTAAAAATAAATAAACATAATTGTCATATTGTTGGTGCGTATGCACTTGGAAAAGCACAAAGAGTAATGAATCTTTTACGCCAGCAAAATTATAATGAAACAATTTATATTCATGGATCTCTAGAAAAGTTGTGTGGATATTATTCAAAAGAAAAAATTAATATTGGAAAATTTGAAAAAGTTTCTTCAAAAGATAAAAATTTTTATGAAGGCAAAATAATTATTGCACCTCCATCAGCTTTAAAGGATCGTTGGTCAAGACGATTTCCTAATCCTATAATTTGCATGGCTAGTGGATGGATGACAGTTAAACAAAGAGCAAAACAACAAGGTATTGAACTTCCATTAGTTATTAGTGATCATAGCGATTGGAATGAATTGCTAGATACAATTAAGCAATCAAAAGCAAAAAATATTCTTATTACACATGGTCAGGAAGATGCATTAGTTTATTATTGTAAGAAACAAAATCTTGTTTCAAAGCCCCTTTCCATCCAAGGCAGAAGTGATGAGGAAATAGAATGAAAAAATTTTCTTCCTTACTTCACAATTTGATTTTAACACCAAGTCGAAATACTAAAATTAAATTACTTCAAGATTATTTTAAAATACTTGATATCAACCGTGCATATGCGCTTGCAATTTTATCTGACCAACTTTCATTTCAATTTATTAAAGCATCTAAACTCAGAGAACTTGTCTATGAACAAGTAGATCAACATTTATTTGATTACTCATATGACTATGTTGGGGATTTAGCAGAAACAATATCATTAATTTGGCCAACAAATAAAGAAGGTAAATCAAAAAATTTATCTACCTTGATAGAAAATATAAAAAAAATTAAAAAGTCTGAAATTAATAGAGAGTTTAGTAAAGTTTTGAGCGAACTATCTAATAACGAAAGGTGGACTTTAATTAAAATTTGCACGGGAGGATTGCGAATTGGAGTCTCTGAAAGATTAGTAAAAACGGCCTTAGCTGATCTGTATAACAAATCTGTAAATGAGATTGAAGAAATTTGGCATGGTTTAGAATTTCCATACGAAAATTTATTTCAATGGTTAAGAGATGAAAAATCGAAACCAAAAATAGATTTTAAAAAATTATTTCACCCCATGATGCTTGCTAATCCTATTGATGAGGAAAAAGATTTTAAAAGATTGAACGCTAGTGAATTTCAAGCAGAATATAAATGGGATGGAATCAGGGTTCAACTTATGGTTTCATCAAAAAGTGTATCACTGTACTCAAGAACAGGTGACAATATTTCATCTGCATTCCCAGAAATAGTTGAAAATACTAAAGGTGATGCGGTTATTGACGGAGAATTACTTGTAGGAAGAAATTTTAAACCCTCTGGCTTTAATGATCTACAACAAAGGCTAAACAGAAAAAAGGCATCAAAAGATCTTCAAGAAAAGTTTCCTGTCTTCATTCGAGCTTATGATATTCTTTTTTATAAAGGAAAAGATCTTAGAAAATTATTTCTTTACGAAAGAAGAAAATATTTAGAAAAATTTCAAAAAGAAAATAAAACTAATCATATTGATTTGTCATTAATTATAAAATTCAAAACCTGGAAAGAATTAACAAAATATAAAAATAATCTTCATGATGATTTAAATGAAGGTGTAATGATTAAACTTAAAAATAGTGAATATCTACCAGGAAGAAAAAAGGGGTATTGGTACAAATGGAAAAAAAATCCAAAATTAGTTGATGCAATTTTAATGTATGCTCAACGAGGACATGGTAAAAGATCATCATATTATTCAGATTTTACGTTTGGTGTTTGGAAAGAAAATGAATTAGTTCCTATAGGAAAAGCCTATTCAGGTTACACGGACAAAGAGCTATTAATTTTAGATAAATTTATTAGAAATAATACTACCAATAAATTTGGTCCTGTAAGAGAAGTAAAAAAAGAAATTATTTTAGAAGTTGCGTTTGACGATGTTTTTCCCAGCACTAGACATAAATCAGGTGTGGCTATGCGTTTTCCTCGAATTCATAGAATTAGGTGGGATAAGCCAACAAATGAAGTGCTTTCAATTGAAGAATTTAAGAAAGAATTTAAAATAAGTTAACCAAATTATTTTCACTTAGATGTGTCCATAAATTTGAAAAACTTTGTTGAAATTTTTTTTGTGCATTTACAGCATGCTCTTTTTTTTCAAATACACTATAAATACAAGAACCACTCCCAGTTAGTCTTGAAAATATAACATCATCAAAATCCTCTAAGAAATCTATTATGGATAAAAATTCAGGTTCATTTTTTTTAAGAATTTTTTCAAAATCATTTCCAGAATCTTGATCATTAATTTCTTCTAAATCAAATTCAGTATTATAATCAAAATCTGAAGGTTGAAATGAAGTATACATTTTTTTTGTGGAGCATTTGAAAGACGGTCTGATTAGTAAGAAATAATATTTTGGAAAATGAACATTAGCAATTAAATCACCCCTACCTCTAACTAGAGCATCTTTTTGATTCAAAAAAATAGGAATATCGGAGCCAAGATCAACATAATCAAATATATTTTTCTTTTTTATTAACTCTAAATTTTCTAAAATTTTTATAACACTTGCAACATTAGATGAAGCAGAACCTAAACCGGCTTCATAAGGGAAATTTTTTGATATAGTAAAAAGAAGCTTAGGTTTATCTTCATTTATATAAGTAAATAATTTATCAATAATGCAATCCTCAAATAGATTATTTTTTGGAGCAAAATTACCTGTATAGATTACTTGAAATTTACTGTGAGGTTGAACAGTTATCTCATCAAAAAGATCAATGAACGTTATACCAGTGCGAATATTATGATAACCATCATCTCTTTTATTTATAATCTTTAAAAATAAATTAATTTTGGCAGGTGATTTTTCAATTATTTTATCCGGCATTAATATTATCTAATTTGCTTTGAACATCTTCAGTTATTTCATCTTCTGGTTCAGCCAATTCTAGTGCTTGTTGCCAAAAATGAATAGCTTCTCTTTTTCTATTCATAGCATAATAAATATCGCCAAGATGGTCTAGAGATATTGCTTCACCAGGGGCAATATCTATTACTTTTTCCATTAACCTTGCTGCCTCTCGAAGATTATTTTTTTTAAAATGAGCCCACGCTAAACTATCTATAATATAAAAACTATCAGGGTTAGCTTTATATGCTTCCTCTAACATTTTTAACGAACGATCTAGTTTGATATCTCTTTCAACCCAGCCATATGCAAGATAATTTAATACATTTGGTGTACCTGGCTGCAGTTCTAATGATTTTAAAAAATCTTTTTCTGCAAGTTCCCAGTTATCTTTTCTTTCATAACAAATACCTCTCATGTAATATATGTTCCAAAGATCATCTTGATTTTCTTTAATCATTTCATCATAAATTTTTAATGCTAGGTCAAACTTTTTATTGTAACGATAAAAATCAGCAAGAACTCGTTTAAGTGAATAATTATTATTATTATTTTCAACTATAGATATTATTTGTATTTCAGCTTCTTCGTAAGGACTATTAAATAAGTAATGACGCGCAAGATTATTCTGTGCATCAAGATAAAAAATATTATTTTTATTAACTTGTTTGTATATATCTACTGCAACTTGATTCTGACCAACCTGATCAAATAACTCAGCTTTTATTATGATTGCTCTATCATTTTCAGGATCAATAATTTTTGCAAGAGATATATAAAATAACAAAAAATTATAATTTAAACGTCTTTGTTCATTATTTGAATAAGATGAAGATACAATCTCAACAAGAGCCCTACTTATAGTATCAATATCTTTAAGTGTATTATTTGAAAAAAAAATAAATTCTAGTACTTCACTGGGTTGTTCTAAATTTTTTCTAAGCTCGATAATTTTATTAAATTTTTCTTCTTTATAAAATGATGCAGCTGTAATTATGAGAGCTTCGGCATTATTTTTATCCTCATTTAAAATATTTTTAGCAATTTTTGATGCTAAATCTATATCTTCGGTAATTATTGCTGCGATAGCTTTATCCAGAAGACTATCTTCTGATAGATTTACTTCATCAATATCAAAATTAAGAAGAGATGAGCTATAATCATAATTTTCATAAGCAGATTGAGAAATTAGAAAAGATGAACTAGTTAATGCAAAAGCACTGGAATTAATTATTAAAATAATTGAGATAATTTGTAGTTTTTTAATAAAATTAATCATTTCAAAAATAGTAGAGTTACACTATGAATAGATAATTGTAATTTTCCATGAATCAATCAAATAAAAAAAATTTAGAATTTATAATTAATTCTGGGGTAAACTACTTCCTTCAGGATTCTCCTAGAAACTGGTTTGAAAATGAGAAAAAATTAGAGCAGTCTGATTTTAACAAAAATAGTGGGGATAAAAAAACTCAAATTGATGAAGTTATAAAAGATTTAAAAAATCATAAATCTTCTCTTCAAAAAACAGCAACAAAGTTAGTAGTTTATGATGGTAACTTAAACGCAAAGGTAATGTTAATTGGTGAAGCGCCAGGTAGAGATGAGGATCAACAAGGAATTCCATTTGTTGGAAGAGCCGGACAACTTTTAAATAAAATGCTTTTGGCCATTAAGTTAGAAAGAGAAGACGTTTATATTACTAATGTAGTTAATTGGAGACCACCTGATAATAGAACGCCTAATGATAATGAAATTTTAGAATTTTTACCCTTTTTGCAAAGACAAATTGATATTATTAAGCCTAAATTTATCTTCCTATTAGGCGGAGTTGCGGCAAAAGCTATTTTATCAACACCTCTTGCGCTTGGAAAACTAAGGGGTAAATGGCATGAATACAAATCACTTAACTCAGAACTAGGCATTCCTACAATAGCTTCCTATCATCCTGCTTTTTTACTTCGATCTCCTCAGTATAAAAAACATTCTTGGGAAGATTTACAAATGTTACAAGAAAAATTGAAAAATGAGTTATAAAAAATTTTCAATTTTTTGTTTTTTTATTTTTTTTGTAATTTTTTCGAAACAAATACATGCATATCAAAAAGATATAGTTATCAAATACGATAATATATTTTCATCAAAGGTTCTAAGCGATGAAGACGTTTATAATTATCAACAAGCTTACAAGTTTCAAGAAATATGCAAATGGAAAAGTGCAAATAATTTTATTTTAAAAATTAAAAATAAATCTTTGCTTGGACATATATATGCTCAGAAATTTTTGCATCCTAATTGTTATCGATCAAAGTATTTAGAGTTATATTATTGGCTCAAAAAATATAACGATCATCCTCAAGCTAAACAAATTTATAAATTAGCTATTAGACGAATGCCCGCTGGTTATAAAAGTCCAACTAAACCCTCTAATCCTATTGGTATAGAATCAGAAAAGGTAACAAATAAAAAAAATACTAAATATAAAAGCTCCAAAAAACTATCGAATAGTCAGAAAGCTGAGAAAAGAAAATTAATTAATGGTATAAAATCAAGAGTTAATAAAGGATGGCCAACAGGAGCAGTACAACTATTAAACCAAAGAGATGTAGATTTATTATTAGATCAAGTTGAAATAGATCAACAAAAGGAATTAATTGCCAAAGGATATTTCTTAGCAAATAAAAATGACTTGGCAATTCAATATGCTTCTGAAGCTCTTGTTAATTCAGCAAAATATGTCCCATATGCAGCTTGGACCGCTGGTCTATGCTCTTGGAGATTAGAAAAGTATGAAGATGCTGCAAAATATTTTTCTCTTTTTTCGATAAGTTTAAAAGATGATGCGTGGCATCAAACATCAGGTAGTTTTTGGACAGCTAGATCATATGCAAAACTTGGTAGCTATGATGATATTAATTTTTGGTTAAAAAGAGCATCAAATAATCCAAATAGTTTTTATGGAATGCTTGCACTTGAAATCTTGGGCGTCGATAAAAAAATAGAATGGGTAGAGCATACTGATCTTAATAAAAATAATAGCACTATTTTAAATATACCAGCAGGAAAAAGAATACAGACATTGATACAAGTTGGATTTGCCGACGAACTAGAGAAAGAAATTGTTCATATTAATTCCATTTTAAATAGAGAAATAGCAAAGGAGTCTATTCAAATTGCTGAAAATTTCGATCTTGCCTATACACAATTAAAAATTGTTAATAAGCTAGAAAATTTTGGTATGGATGTTCCAACCTACCTATATTACCCTACGAGTATTTGGAAACCAAGAGATGGTTTCAAATTAGAAAAAGAATTACTCCATGCCTTTATGCATCAAGAATCTATGTTTAATATAAAAGCAAAAAGTAAAGACGGTGCCATAGGTTTAATGCAGGTCTTACCTTCGACGGCAAAATTTATTACCAAAAGTAAAGATGTAAAAAGAAGCAATAGTAATATTCTTAAAAATCCAGAAATAAATTTAGAGGTTGGGCAAGAATACCTTACGTATCTTCTTGATCTAGAACAAGTTTCAAGAAATCTTATATTTTTAGCAGCAGCTTACAATGGTGGTCCAGGGAATTTACAAAAATGGAAAAATGAAACAAACTATATGGAAGACTCACTCTTTTTTATGGAAAGTATTCCTTCAAGAGAAACAAGGTGGTTCATTGAAAAGATTTTAACAAAATATTGGATTTACCAAAATAAAAATAATAAGGAAATGCGTTCCTTAAAAATGCTGGCAAATGGAAATGATCCACTCTATTAATAGGTTATGCCAATTGATACTTCTTTAGATTTTGTTCCCATAAACATAGCTGTTATTACAATTTCAGATTCAAGGACTAAAGAGAATGATACATCTGGAGATACATTAGAAAAGCGCATTACTGATGCTGGTCATAATATGATTAAACGAACAATTATTCCAGATGATGTTTCTCAAATAAAAGATACGTTAGATGCAATGTCAAAAGAAGAAGAAATTGATTGCATCATTACAACTGGTGGTACTGGGTTAACAGGAAGAGATACAACACCAGAAGCTGTTAAAGAAATTGCTAGTAAACATATAGATGGGTTTGGGGAATTATTTCGACAAGTGAGTTATGAAAAAATTGGCACATCAGCTATTCAATCACGTGCAGTCGCAGCTTTAATAAATAGTACCTATGTTTTTTGCTTACCTGGATCAACAGGTGCATGCAAGGACGGCTGGGATGAAATTTTACAATATCAATTAGATATTAGGCATAAGCCCTGTAATTTTGTTGAAATCATGCCAAGATTAAATGAAAAATAGTGACTGATTTTTCTATAGAGAAATCAATCGATGGGCCTGTAATTGGTTTGGATGAAGTTGGCAGAGGTCCATTAGCAGGTCCAGTAGTTAGTTGTGGATGTTATTTTTCTAATTATGATGATTTAGAATCAGAAATACCCATAACTGATTCAAAAAAACATACGGCAAAACAAAGAGAGAAATTATTTATATTTTTTAAAAAATTACAAAAAGAAAGGAAACTGCAATATTACTTAGGCTATGCGAGTGTAGAAGAAATAGATACAATTAATATTTTGGAAGCAACAAAATTATCGATGAAAAGAGTAATAAATAAGTTTAATGTTAAGAATCCCCATCTTATTATCGATGGAAACTTTTCATTAAATTATCAAAATGAAAAACCTATTATTGGTGGTGATAAAAAATCTTTATCGATTGCAAGTGCATCTATTATTGCTAAAGTTCACCGTGATCGACTAATGAGTATACTTGATGCTAAATTTAAAGTTTATGATTGGAAAAAAAATGCGGGATACGGAACTAAAAAACATATTGATGCAATACACAAACATGGGATAACTATTTTTCACCGAAAATCTTTTGAACCAATTAAATCCCTTTTAAAAAAATAAATTACTGAAATTTATCCATGCAAATTCTGCATAACAAATATTATTTTATTATGCTTCAAAAAGATGCGACAAATATTAAATATAAGTTAGATTTCATCATTCCTCCCATTTGATGAACTATTCTAGGGGTCTACGGACCCCTTTTTTTATGTTTTTAGCCAAATTTAATGGTTATCCCTCCCTAAAGATTCTCCCTGTTGATAACTCAATTGACCTGATTCCATATCTGCTTAAAGATTCTTTTTATCAATTATGAAGAAAAATCAGATCATTTTAGGCGATTCCATTAAGGAAATGAAAAAACTAAAAGATCATTCTGTTGATCTTATTTTTGCTGACCCACCCTATAATCTTCAATTAAAAGATACATTATACAGACCTGATCAAACAACAGTCGAAGCTGTTACACAAGATTGGGATAAATTTAGTACGTATAAAGAATATGATCAATTTACCAATGCGTGGCTTAGTGAATGTAAACGTGTTTTAAAAAAAGGCGGTGCTCTTTGGGTGATAGGTAGTTATCATAATATTTTACGTGTAGGCTCTACTATTCAAGATGAAGGTCTATGGATTTTAAATGATATCATTTGGCATAAAACAAATCCTATGCCAAATTTTCGTGGAACACGTTTTACAAATGCCCATGAAACATTATTGTGGTGCACAACATCAAGAGACGCAAAGTATACATTCAACTATCAAAACCTTAAAGAATTAAACGAAGGAAAACAAATGCGCAGTGACTGGTATATTCCTATTTGTTCAGGTAAAGAAAGATTGCGTAAAGATAACAATCAACGATCACACCCAACACAAAAACCAGAAGCTTTACTATACAGAATTTTATTAGCCTCGACAAACAAAGGTGATCTTGTTCTTGATCCCTTTTCAGGAAGTGGAACTACTGCTGTTGTTGCAAAAAAATTACAACGGAACTTTATTGGCATAGAAAAAGATAAAGATTACGTTAAACTTTCAAAAGAACGATTAAAGAAAACTAAAGTATTAAAAAAAGATGTTGTCACTATTGCTAAAAGTAGAAAAGAATTACCAAAAGTTCCTTTTGGTGAATTAGTCGAGCAAGGAATTATTCCACCTGGTGCCGTATTAACAGATAAAAAAGAACGCTTTAAAGCTACGGTTAGTATCGATGGAACACTTAAAATAAAAGATTTAACAGGTTCCATTCATCAAATGGGAGCAAAAATACAAGGACTACCAAGTTGTAATGGATGGGATTTTTGGCATGTGAAGAATAAATCTAAATCAATCCTTCTAGATGAAATACGATCTAATTACCGTAAAGATAAACTAAATTAATAATCTTTTATTCTTCCAACCACATTAAGATTTTGATCAGCTATTAATATTTCACCGGAAGTTACTGCCTGACCAAAGATAGCAGCGATTACTACGTAGTGTGTAACAAATACTATATTACCTTCATTTTCTAAATTGTTTATAAAATTAATTAATTTCTCTAGTTGTGGCTCTTTATTTTTGTAAAATTTAGGATCATAAAAAGAATTAAGAGCATCAAACGTTTCAAATTTTTTGAATGCTAGATTTGCTGTTTCTTTACAACGACACCATTCACTAGATAAAACTAAATCTATAGAGATATTGTTTGTATCAAAAAAATTCCCTAATTCGATAGATTGCTCTCTACCAACACTATTAAGATTCCGCTGAGTAGAACAGTCAAAAATATCAAAATTATCAGGATCTCCATTACCAGGAGCTAATGCATGTCGAATAAATATTAATTTATTGTTTTGTTTTAATAGCTCTACATAATCTGAATTAGCATTACCTGATAAAGAATAAAAAAAAGTAAGTACAATAATAATTAATTTCTTAATCAATTATAATTCTAGGCTCAAAAGGGTGAAGTTTTTCTAAACGCTCAACTGACCAAAGATTATCATCTGTGACTTGGTTTAAAGAATACATACCTTCCACATCGCCGTTAATATCAAAATCTAGTGATCCAGAAACACCCTCATAATTAATTTCAACACCACGAAGAAGTAAAGCTCTAGCGGCTTCCCAACTTCCAGGTCCCATTTTTATTCCAGGTGGGTTAGCAACACTAACTAAACTTTTTGATAAATCTTCCTTTGCAATATTATTTTGTGCCTGATGCTGTAGTGCCAAAGCTGCTAACATCATTGTATCAAAACTTATAGCAGAATAAGGAGAATTAGGATCAACACCTGCGTTCAACATTATATTTGCGTAAGTTTGGAATTCTTCTGAACTTTGTGAAGTTGCTTGGGCAACAATAGTTGTATTTTTATTTAACTGGATTGGAATATAGGAATAGATTAAATCTTTAACTTCATTCGTTAACATACTATCAGAACCATAATGATGTTTAAAAATACCTGAAGTTTCTAGTTCTTGTAATCTGGTCAAAACAGTATTTACAAATTGTTCTAGTAAATTAACTGTTCGTTCATTTCCGTGAAGGAACATGACTAAACCGGGTTGATTATTATCTATAGCAATATCAACAAATGTATTAATGAAGTTTTGATTGATCAGTGTCTTATCAGTTAGTAAAGTATTGAATAACACTATACCTTCTTGTTCGGTATAAACTTTTAAAAAATTTTGAGCCAGTGTAGAATTATAATTATCATCACCGTAGAGAAGAATTATTTCTCTTATGTTTTTAGATAGTAGATAATTGGCAATGGATGTTGATTGTTGAATATCAGAAGGAATAGTTCTAAAAAATAAATCATTATCTTCAATTGTTGAAAGTAACGGGTAACTAGCAGAAGAAGAGATCGTTAAAATATTGTCTGGAATAGTTGCTCGTTCAATAACTTTAACAGCACTTGTTGAACACGTCGGTCCTAAAAGGATTTCTGGATCATTATTTTTTAAATAGGCATTTAAACTATCTTCTGTTTTAATAGGATCACATCCTGTATCAATAGTATCAATTGATATAAGACCTCTTCCTACTATACCAATACCATCCGAATTAATTGTTTCTACAGCAACTCTTTTTGCTTCTGCAATTGCTTCAGCAATCTCACTAACAGGACCACTTTCTGCATAAAGAGCAGCAATTTTTACTTCTGCATTCACAAAGGTTGAGTAAAAAAATATGATCTTCAAGATAATTATCTTAAATATTTTCATTATGTGAGATGTTTTTATCATAAATTTTTAAAATGAAAATGTGGCATTGAGTAAATACACTGGTCTGGAAGTAGTTCCCTCAACACTTTTATCAGCTTCTGCTACTTCAAAACTAATATCAAGACTATTAGAATTAAGAGGAATTTTAATTTTGACACCGTACCCTCCACTTGCGACTTCTGTTCGGCTAAACTCACCTGAGGCTGGTCGTTTATAGTAGGTAGCACCAACACCAAGATGGATATACGGTTCAATACGTATAGACTCTTCCCTTTTATCTTCTTCCCCTTCTAAAAAAGGATAAAAAGGTCTACTCAATTCCGTTCGCAGAAAGAAACCTTGATCACCAGACATATTACCTGATTCATAACCAGACATTTGGCCTGGTCCTGTTATATTTATTTGTTCTGAATTAATTAAACCTCTATCGCTTACAAGTTTTTGAAAAACAAAACGTGTGTTCAATAAATACTCTCTAAATATTTGCCTATTCAAATTAATATCACTATTCCATTTTATAAAATTTAAAGTAGAGCCAACACGGGATAATGTTTTTGTATCTGATGTTTTATTTGTATAGATAGGAGTACCAAATTTTAATGCTGAACTACCCTTAAGAGAAAAAGAATCTAAAAAAGATAAGTTTGTAGTTGTATATTTTAATTCTAGAGCATTGTACTCATCGTAAAAGTTATCTTCTGTGATGTTAGGTAGTATTGAATATTCTCTTTCTTTAATCCATTGCCAATCTAATGAAAGATTATTTTTTATAAGCCTAGTATTTTTTATTTGATATTCAAGACCAAAGTTGATTTGTTTGAATTCACCCTTTTTTTCTAGTCCGTTAGGTTCTGAATAAGATTCATTAACAGCACCAAAAACAGAAAAGTCTGAGGCAAAAATTGGAAGTTTACCACCAACAAGATATGCTTCTCGAAAATCTGTTCGTTTAATTATTTTAGTATTATCTATAGGAGCATTAACATTATTTTCAGGATCTAAGACGTATGCTGCATAAATATTTTCTCCATAACCAAATGGACTATTAAGACTAACATAGGAAGTAAACTGATCTTTTCCTGCTGTCTCTGATAATCCATTTGAGTAAGTAAAATAACCATTTACTAATTTATGTTCAGCATTTAGTTGTAGTGAAGAAGTTCCAGGCTCCTCTCCTGCCTTAATTGTTGTTTCTAATTCAACACCTGGTAATTCTCGTGATTTAATGATCGATTTTTCAATGACGGGATATTCTAATCCTTTAATACCAACAAGTTTTTTAAAATATTTTTTAATTGGCTTAGAAATACGTTTATCTAGTTGTGAGTAATCAATTGTTTCAATTTTACCAGGGAAAACAATGGCTTTTACCTTAGTATTTTGTTCAATCGTTTGAGGTGGAACAATAAAACGCGTTAAAAAATATCCATTTAAAACATATAGTTGTTCTAAAGCAATCAATAAATTATAAAAATCTTTTAATGTTATTGTTTTAAAAATTTTTGATTTAAATAAATTTTTACGAAGCTCAATCATTTCTTCAATTTCATTTTCAATTTCAATACCAACAAAATTAAATGAAATATTTTCTGCACCAGGTGGAATAACTAAACCTGTTTCATAAACAATATAATTACCAGTATTAGTAAAAACAGGATATGTCATAAATGAAGTAGAGATAAAAAAGATAAAAGATAAAAAATATCTCATTTATAACCTTTGGATACTAATTGCGTCTACCTGAGGAAAAGACGTAATGAATTCATTTTGAATTAAAGCAGCGTTAGACGCACCATCAACGGAGATAAAAGAAATTATTCGAGATACATCATCGAAAACATCTTTATTGATTTTTTCCCTTACTACAATTTTTTCTTTTTCTTCATCTGGTGCTACACCTGGAAGAGGTGGTGTTGAAGCACCAGCTAAAATATTTGCTGTTGGTATTGCTTCTAATGCTCCAGAATTTTCATTTATTGTAATTGGACTTGATGTAAAACCAGATAATTCATAATTTATTGTAACATCTTTATCATTACCAACATCTGCATCTGCAAAACTACCAGAAGAACTAATAGAAAGATCAGAACCTGTTAAGTTTAAACCCGATATAGTGCCACCACTTGAAGTGGCCGTTGTAGTTCCATCATATGTTTTATCATTTGCCGAAGCACCTGACACTGTAAAGTTAGCTGACATTAAAGATCCAGTTGTAGCCGTAACAGTTGAAAGATTAATATTTCCCATGCTAGCATTTGTTAATGTACCTCCATCTAAAAGTTGTATATTGAGATCTTCAGCTGTCAAACTTGCTGAACTAGCTACTACATCACCTGCTCCCGCATCTCTATCGCTATCAGAAACACTATTATCATTTGAATCACTTGCAATAATTTCTAAATTAGATGCAGTGTTAATATTGCTATTAATGTTTACATCTCTTCCTGCATGAAGGTTGAGACTACCAGTACCAGTGACAGTAATGGCAGAACTAATAGTGATGTCAGTATTAGCTTGAAGAGTAACATCAACACCGTTATTCAGAAATTCTTCTAATTCTGTTTTATTAATTACGATATCATCACTTGCATAATCTGTATAAGACGTATTACCTCGGATAATTGTATCTGACCATAAAGATATATCGCCAGTATTATCACCCGCATCACTTGCACCATCACCTTTAGCACTTCCTGCAACCATTAAGGTACCGGTATCATCTAGAGCAATATAATTTGGAAATGTGTCAGCATCTGCTAATGTTGCCGTAGAAGTATCAAGTTCATTTGTACCTGTTTTACCAAAACCAATCGTATATTGTAAACTTGCACCAGTTAGAGAAGTATCTTCAAAACCAAATAAATAAATATCATCTTCAGCAAAATCCCCTATTGCTATTCTATTACCATCACCATCAACAGCAACTTGAGCCGCCCCCCAACCAGATATTCCTGAAGTATCATAATTTTTACCTCCAGTGTAATTATTCCCTATGGAAGCTGCATATGTGGCACCAGTGAAATTTGAGTCACTAAAAGTAAACAAGTGTACTGCTCCATAATCATCATTGGTATCATTTGTTGTATTATATCCATCATCTTTAGTTGAGCTTACCGCTAAGATCTTCCCATCTGCTGTTAAACCAAGAGAATTTGCAAATTGATCATTATTGCTTAATATATCAAGTCCGTTATCACCTAAGTCCAAACTCTTTGTTAAAGTATTTGTAGGGGCATAATCTATTCCTATTGTTCCAACATGAGTTGGGTTGTTAAAATCAGTTGATGGGTTTCCATCACTGTTTGTTGTTTGATCAAATGTGATTAAGTAAACTGCTCCAGCATTACTATGACCTCCATTTGCTCCATCATCTTTCATTGCTCCAACTGCAAGACGTGATCCATCATCAGTCAAAGATAATGAAGTAAAACTATCACCAGAACCAAGAGTACCAATTGATAAATCATAACTAGATGAATTATAACTATGTCCAATTGTTCCTACGTGTGTTGGATTAGTAAAATTTGTATCATCAAATTTTATTGTAAACACTGAGCCACTATCAACTCCACCAGATGTTGCATCAAGTTGTGATAAAACTAATCTATCCCCATCACCATCTAAAGCAGTTCTCCAAATATAATCTCCAGAAGTTAAATCATCTAAGTCTAAACTATAAGTTCCTGTATAACCTTTTCCAATTGTTCCTACGTGTGTTGGATTTTGAAATGCTGAGTCATCATCAAAGGTAAATAAAAAGACAGCACCAGAATCTGATGAATTATTACCTGCACCATCAACTCTAGCAGCAACTATGGCCATTCTATTACCATCACTATCTAAGGCTGTTCCTTGACCAAACCTATCATCATCATCAAGATCAATATCTAGAGAACTACCCCCTGAACTTCCATAGCCAAATCCAACTTTTCCGTACAAACTTCCACCTGTAAAGTCATTATCATTAAATTTAATGAGCATAACTTCACCACTATTAGATTTTGAATTATTATTTCCATCTGCCATCATTCCTGACATTACAAGGCGATTACCTGTTTCATTCAAATCTAAACCTTCACCAAACTTATCACCACTATCTAATGAACTTCCAAGATCCAAATCTTTTGATCCTGTATAACCATTACCAATTGTTCCAATGTAGGTTGCGGATGCAAGGTTATCAGTTAGTGTATATAAATTTACAGCTCCTGTTCTAACTTTGCTTTCACCAGATACAGATTGATCCCAGTAGCTAACAGCTAATCGATCAGCATCTTTATCAAATGCAACAGAGTTTCCAAATCGATCTCCATTAGCCAAGGTTACTGCATGAACACTTGAGTCACTTGTATCAAGATAATCATAGTCTTGTCCGATAGAACCAATATAGGTTGGCGTACCTGTGGCAGCAGAAACAACGCTTCCACCATTCATGAACTTAAATAATCTTACAGCACCTGAATTATTTTTATTATTATTTTTACCGTTATCTCCTGTAGATCCAATAGCAAGAAGAGAGCCATCATGATTAAAAGAAACTGCTGAACCTAATTCATCATCTTTTTTTGGAGTTAAATCAGTATGACTATTTGTGTCAAAATCATTTCCAATTACAGCACACTTATTAGTTTTTGCACAATTACTATTTGAGCTTAAATTTTGATAACCATTGCCAATTCGTGATACAACTTTACCGTTAGAAAAATCTGTATCATCAAAAGCAATTATAAATACTCCACCAGCCTTAGATATGTCATAACTATTACTATATTGCTTAAATCCATCATCACCTCTCAGACCAACAGCCAGAAGATTTGCATCACCATCTAATGCTACACTCGAACCAAATAAATCATAAGATTTTACAGTTACCCCTTTTTTAGTAACTCCCTGTCTAAACAAATTGACATTCTTGGAGCCGGTGTAACCACCTCCTATTCTTCCAACAATTTCACCACCTGAGTAAGAAGTATCATCAAAAGTTATTAAATAAACCGCACCAGTTGACTCTGAACCATTTTGTGCTGCATCATCACCAGTTGCTCCAACCGCTAATCTAGTACCGGTACTATTAAAAGATAAGGAGCGACCAAACTTGTCATCCTTTTGAAGAAATGAATTGTCTATATCCTTTGCTCCAACGTATCCTTTTCCTATACGACCTATTAATGTTGCGTTAGTGAAGTTTCCATCATCAAATTGGTACAAATATACCACTCCTGTTTTTGTATTATTTTGTGCTCCACCTTCTCTAGCACCTACGGCCATTAAAGTTGCATCATCACTGATTGCTATATCAGATCCAAAATTTCCACCTCTATTTAGATTAGGCTCCCCGACATTGGTTGATGATACAACGGCATAATCCTTTCCGATTAAGCCTTTATGAACCCAGTTTTGAGACGTTACACCCGTTCCAACAGTAATATTTTTTGGATCAAGTAATAATTGGCCACCCTCTGATATATTGACTTTTGATAATCCAACATGTCGTAATGTGTCTTTGGAGGAAATTTCAACAGCACCACCTGTTATGCCTGTTGCATCAATATTACCAAGCATAGTCGTTTCTTGATCACTCCAAATGATTGCTGTACCTGCATCGCCATTAGAAGAGGAAATATCAATATTCGATCCATCTGATATTAAAATAGTTTTTGCATTAACAAGTGATCTTCTTTCACCCCACCTATCAATAAAAACATCTTGTTGCTGAGTAGTTCTGGTTAAATTATTATTACCCTGAAATTCTCCCCCGATACGAACTAACCCTCCATGGGTATTACCTGCTACATTAATATCAGTAGATAATAATCGAATGTAACCTTCAGACTCTATATCAATGAACCCACCTTGTTGAGTGCCTTTTGAAGACATGGAGCCTGAAGACATTATGTTTGGTGCTGATACTAGAATATTACCACCCTTAGTATGTCCTGATGTATTAATTTCACTGCCATGACTTTGAATAATTTTATAATCAGATTGAATATCAATTTTACCACCAGCATTAGTAGAGGAAGAAGCATTTAGAGTTCCACCCAAAGATATTTCACCTGTACTATTAAAATTTATTGTTCCTGCATTTGCACCTGACACATCAACTTTACCACCAAAAGATAAAAAATTACCTTCAACATTAATTTTACCATTTTCTTTGGCCGTTAAATTTCCTGCAACAACAATATCACCTGCACCCCCAAGGGTGATGACGCCATTTTGTTGTGAGGCAGTTGTTGCAACAAGATTACCTGGGATATTGACAGCGCGCTGAACAACATTTTTAGCAGCGCCAACATCAATGTCTATTCTATTTGCCGTTGATGTTCCTGCATGATTGATAATGGTATTTAATTCTTCTGCATTTTGATCGAGTAATGTTATCGCTTCACTAAATGGAATGCTTAATTGTAAAAATTTATCACCACTCAAGTCTAACGTAATTTCTTTTCCAGCCCCTATTCCAATTTTACCAAGATTAGCATTAATCGTACCTTCATTATCAATAGCACCACTTAAGAGAGCAGTAAAACCTCCATCCAAAGTAGTAATTGAACCTTTATGAATAATAGAAGAAAAAATATTATTTACATTATCTGCTTTAAATAAAAATCTATTATTGAGAAAATCATCATTGGATAAAGCCAGCGTGGAGGCAGCAAAGGAATGCGCATTGATTGTCGACGTGGGTGTAAAGTAGACACCGTTTTCATTCACCACAAAAACTTTACCGTTGGCATTTAATGCACCAGCAAGCGTTGTTGGATTTCCAGAGACAACTCTATTTAAAGCACTTGCATTAACAGAAGGTTGATTGAAGGTTACAGTATTTTGTGCCCCAATATCAAAACTCGTCCATTCAATAATCGATTGTTCGGAAGACTGGGTAATTGTCATGGAATTTTGTGATGAACTGATTGAAATATCCCCGGATATAATATTTTCCCCGCTTGGAAGAGAGGTAGCGTAGACGAATTGTGTTTCTAGAAAGAGAAAAGAAAGAAGAAAAATAAAAGCATTTTTCATAAATGCTTATAGACTTTGAAAACCTAAACCTTCAGTATTTGGAGTAGATTGTATGTTGGCTTCTCTTGCTAATTGAAGGGACATATTTGATCCAACTATAGCGTCTACAGATACGAAAGGAACAATTTTGTTAATGTCTCCAATCATGTTTTCCACAATTTCTGTTTGATCATTACTGGTCACTTCTACATTATTATTTTCGATTGAAGAACTGCTCGAACTTGTCCCAGTTATAGCTGCTGTGACACTCTCGGTAATAGCAGTACTACTTGTATCTGTCACATCCATCGTACTACTTAAATAGCCACTAAGATCATAATCCACTGTTGCATCTTTTGCTGCACCAATAGTTGCTGATGTGAATGCGGCTGTATTTACAAGTGCTAAGTCACTACCAACTAATGTTAATCCTGAAACAGATCCCGTTGTAGCAACTGTTGCTGACGTTGTGCCATCGTGCGCTTTATCACTGACAGCTGCTCCCGAACCACTAAAGTTTGCTGATTGCAGTGTTCCTGTTGTAGCCGTAATGGTAGCAAGTTCAATGTTCCCCATACTAGCATTACTCACACCACTGCCGTTATTAAGTGTTATATCTAAATCACTTGCCGATAAACTTATAGATGTTGTTCCATCACTTTCATAGGCCGCTAAAATATCACCGGTTCCGCTATCACGCTGCGCACTCACGACATTATTAGCACTAGTATCACTTGCAATAATAGCTAAATTGCCAGAAGTACTAATCGACTTATTAATATCAACATCACGTCCAGCATGCAGACTTAATGTTCCTGTGCCAGTTGTTGTAATGGGCGCGTTAATTATAATATCGGTGTTCGCTTGAAGTGTCACATTCACATTGGTATCAAGAAGAGCTTCAAGCGCATCCACACTAATTGTAATATCACTACTGGAATCTTCAGTATAGGCTGTACCATCAAGATAATTAGATGACGTCAATAATTCTACACCACCACTTGTATATCCTAAAGCAAGGTTGGAACCATCAGAACTTAAAGCCATTTTTTGTACATCTGCACCATTCAAAGCATAAAATGAGGAAATTAATGTTGGGTTTGAAAAACTTGTATCACTAAAACCGTACGCTTTAATTATATAATCATTTGATGTGTTAGATGATATTAAAAGAGTGCGTCCGTCTCCACTTAACGCATGAGCACGAACGCCACGATTTCCGCCAGCAGGGGCATCGAAGCTAATATTATTATTACCAGTACACGATGAGCAATCATGTGCAAATTGAAGAGCAAGTGAAGGATTAGAAAAATTATTATCTGAGAAAGTAACTATATTATTTTCAGAACCTGTAAACGAAAGAGCTGTGGCATCATCGGTTAAATTCAAATTATATGGTATATTATTACCTAATGTATGGTAATTAATACTCGTTATGGGGAAAGTAGAATTATATGAATATGGTGTACTTGAACTCTCAGCCCAGAGTACCCTTGTTATTGTGGGAGATGTAAAATTTGTATCACTAAATGAAATTAAATGAATACCTTCAAGCACTGCTACTGCCATTCTTGATCCATCAGAATTAAGAGCGATCCCACCTCCAAATCCCTGGTTAAATAAATCTAATAGTTGTAAATTTTGACTGTAGGCTGCATTAGGAGTCTCGGAGATATGCCCAACAATGGTTGGATTAGTAAAATTAGTATCGTCAAATTTAATAGTATAGACAGAACCCGCTTTACCGGGGGCGTTATGTATTGGTGCTCCTAATACCAGACGATCACCATCATAATCTAAATCAAACTGAACCGGATAAGGATCATTTGATGGAAATTCAAAATCTAAACTGCCAGGATGAGTACCTGATAAAGCATCATAACCTTTACCTATAATACCTCTAAGAGTTGGATTGGAAAAGTTTGTGTCACTAAACTGAAATAAATAAAGAGCTGGATAATTATTGCTACTATCATTATAGCCATCGTCCAACCGTGAAAGTACACCAAGTTTTGTTCCATCTCCGCTTAATCTTACACCGGACATTCCAAATTGATCACCAGATTTTATATTAAAACTAGTCAAGTCGACTGCACTATTAGCAGAACTATCTATTATTGATTGATATGTCCAATTTTTTGAGGTGCCAACATCCCCGATAGTAATATTTTTAGGATCTAATAGTAAATGACCACCAGCACTAATTGAAATATCATTTAGTCCAATATGACGAAGTGTATCCTTTGATGATATTTCAACTGACCCGCCTATTGTTCCTGTTGCAAGAATTTTTCCCAGCATCGTTGTTTCTTCATCACTCCAAATGATTGCTGTGCCTGCATCACCATTACTAGAAGCAACGTCAATGATAGCGCCTTTGTTTATAAAAACAAATTGTGCATTTTTCATACTTGGAAGAATTCCCCAACGATTAATAAATGTTTCTTCTTGTGCTGTTGTCCGTGTTAGATCATTACTTCCTTGAAACGCACCACCAATTCTGACTAAACCACCTCTACTAGTACCACTCGCATCAAGGTTTGATGTATAAAGGGTTGCTTTACTGCTTGCTTCAATATCAAGTTGTCCTCCCACACCATTCAAACCTGCAGCTATAAGATTTCCTGATGTTTCAAAATTTTTTGCACTAATATTTATGTCTCCTCCTTCTGTTCCAGAGGCATCTAAAGTGCTATTCGATGTTTGTATAATTTTATTTGATGACGAAAGAGTAATATTACCCCCTTGTGCCATTGTTGATGATGCATCAATGGATCCATCAAGATAGATATTACCTATCGATGCAAAGTTAGTATTACCTGAGTCTTCACCTGATACATCTACCTTTCCAGTAAAAGAGATTAAACCCGCATCAATATTAACGAGACCTTCCTTTGCAGTCATGTTTCCTAAAACATTAATAGGCGCTGTACTTCCTCCAAGAGTAATAACACCATTTTCTTGTGAAGCTGTTGTGGCAACAAGATTACCAGGAATGAACACGGCGTTGTTTAATGCTGTTTTAGCTGATCCAATATCAATATCTATAGTGTGAGCATTAGAAGATCCAGCATGTTGAATGAGAGCTTTAACATTGTTATTTTCGTCATCAAGAATAGTCGTGGCCAATTCTATTGGCACCGCTACTTGTAAAAATTTGTCTCCACTTAAATCTAAGGTGATTTCTTTTCCCGCGCCAAGACCAAGTTTTCCAAGGTTGGCATTAATGGTCCCTTCATTATTGATCGCACCGCCTAGTAGAGCAGTAAAGCCTCCATCTAATGTCGTGATCGATCCCTTATTAATGATTGATTGAAGGGATGATTGATTTGAAGAACTAAAAGAAAAAATATTATTAAGAAAATTTTCATTGGAGAGAGAAAGCGTAGAAGCAGCAAACGAATGCGCATTGATTGTTGCAGTTGGTGTAAAATAGACACCGTTTTCATTCACCACAAAAACTTTACCATTCGCATTTAATGCGCCTGCCAGTGTGGTAGGATTGCCAGAAATAACTCTATTAAGGGTACTAGAACTACTTGAAGGTTGTTGAAAGGTAACAGTATTATTTTCTCCGATATTAAAACTATTCCATTCAATAATAGCCTGGTTTGATTGTTGGTCGATGGTCATCGTTTGAGTATCAGAGCTAATTGAAATATCACCTGTAATCGTTGTGTTACCACTTGGCAGTTCAGCCCATAAATAACAGGAAGAAAAAGTAGTAATTAAAGTAATTAAGACCCTCATTAGTGTTTATAGACTTTGAATACCTAACCCTTCAGTATTTGGAGCAGATTGTATGTTACTTTCTCTTGCTAATTGAAGAGATATGGTTGAACCAACGATAGCGTCCACAGATACAAAAGGAACAATTTTATTAATATCTCCAATCATATTTTCCACAATATCTCTTTGATCTCTACTAGTCACTGCGGCAATATTATTGTCTTCTGAAGAATTATTTGAGCTACTTGATGAACTGCTAGAACTAGCTTCAGTGATTGCTGCTGTTACACTCTCGGTAATAGCAGTGCTGCTTGTATCTCTTACATCCATAGCACTACTTAAATAGCCACTAAGATCATAATCCACTGTTGCATCTTTTGCAGATCCAGCGGTTGACGATGTAAAGCTTGCTGTATTCACCAATGATAGATCACTACCAACTAACGTTAATCCTGAAACAGAACCAGTAGTGGAAACAGTCGCCGAGGTATTACCATCATAGGTTTTATCACTAACGCCAGCTCCTGACGCACTAAAGTTTGCTGATTGTAGTGTTCCTGTTGTAGCCGTAATGGTAGCAAGTTCAATATTCCCCATACTAGCATTTGTAACACCACTTCCATTATTTAATGTTATATCAAGATCGCTCGCCGTTAAACTAATCGCCGTCGTCCCATCACTTTCATAGGCTGCTAAAATATCACCAGTTCCACTATCACGCTGGGCACTCACTACATTATTACTTGATGTGTCACTCGCAATAATAGCTAAATTACCAGAAGTACTAATCGACTTATTAATATCAACATCACGTCCAGCATGCAGACTTAAGGTTCCTGTGCCAGTTGTTGTAATGGCTGAGTTAACAGTAATATCACTATTTGCTTGCAACGTCACATTCACATTTGCATCAAGAAGATTTTTTAATTCTGTTGTATTAATAATCACATCATCGCTTGACGAGTCCGTATACGAATACCCACCTGATAAAATATTTTCTTTCAGTAAAAGTGCAGCACCATAATCATTATTATCAAAATTAGTAGCAGCATCATTATTAAAACCATTATCTCCAGGTGTGCCTATAACTAACAGTTTACCAGTATCATCCATAGACATAGATCCTCCTACGTATTGATCTTGATAAGTACTATCTGATGTTTTAAAAATACCTGGATTTATTATTTGTTTTACTTCAGGGTTGCCAAAATTAGAATCTGAAAAACCTATTAGATACAGTCCACTATCATCATCATATCCACGACCACTAACAACTAAACGAGTACCATCACCACTTAAAGCTATTTTAATCTGATGAATAGATGATCCATAGGCGGAACGCGTTATTTTTCCAATGCTAGCATGAGAACATGAATAAGCGTAACAACCATATTCACCGTACTGCCCCCAATCAAAATCCTCTAATATTTTATTATTATTATATGTATACCCACTATTTGTCATGTTACCAGTTTGATAACTTGTACTAGTATCATCATCAGATGTAATTGCGCCTACATAAGTTGGATTGGAGAAATTACCATCAGAGAAAGTAAAAAGATGAATACTTTTATGGTGACCCGCGGTAGCAAATGTAAAACGTTCATCTTTAGAATTATAAAGTGCTACCAATTTTGTTGCATCACTTGATAATTCTATATCCCATCCAAAACCAATTTGGCTTAATATACGATTTTGACTAATTGCTGCATCAGAGGACAAATCTAAATCTTTAACTCCAGTGTAATCTCCACCTATTCTTCCTGTAAGAGATGGAGAAGAGAAATTTGTATCACTAAAAGAAATTAAGTGTATTGCGTCACCACCCTGATCGTAATCCATATAACTTAATGCCATTCGTGAACCATCTGCATTAAGTTCAACATCTGGAGAATATTTAGGATAGCCTATATTAATATTATCAGCGTACAGATCAAGATCATTTGATAATACTGGTGGACTATTCCCATATCCTGCCATACCTGTAAAAGCACCAATTACACCAACACGTTGAGGGTTAGTAAAATTTGTATCATCAAATTTTATAGTTCTTGCAAAAGCTCTATGTTGACTATCAACTGCCGTACCATTAATATCCCCGCTTATATAACCATTCAAGTTTCTAATGCCATCAACAGTGTAAACTAATCGATCACCATCTTGATCAAGGGCAACATGACGTATTTTATCACCTCCAGTATCGAGATTATTGCTACCACTTGCATTATAAACAAATTGTCCTCTTAATGTTGCATTACTAAAATTTGTGTCATCAAAAGTAAAAAGTAAGATTCTACCAAGATCAGAGTCAAAATGAGCATCATTAACATCTTCTCTTGCTACTAAAGCTAAATTTTTTCCATTACCACTTATAGAGACACCAGCTCCATAACCTCTATTGGCGCCGTTTGACATACCTGATGCCTGAAAAGAATCAGCAGCAATAGTATTAGTAAAATCAAAGTCCTTACTGCCGGTATAATCAAAACCAATCACGCCTTGTAAAGACCAACTTTGTGATCCCGCAGTATCACTGATGGTAATATTTTTTGGATCAAGAAGAAGATGACCACCCTCTACCATCTTGATATTTTGTAAACCTAAATAGCGAAGAGTATCTTTTGATGAAATTTCTACTGAACCTCCTTGAAGTCCCATTGCATTAATATGCCCTAACATGGTTGTCTCTTGATTACTCCACAAAATTAGTGTGCCAGGTGTATGATCTGATTCAATATTGAGGGTTGATCCATCATTAATAAAAAGTGTGTTAACATTTTCCATTGTTGGTACATTTCCCCACCTTGTTACAAATGTTTCTTCTTGTTCATTTGTTCTAGTGAGATCATATCCTCCTTGAAAGGCACCCCCTATGCGCACAATCCCTCCTTGTTGTGAGCCAGAGGCAGTAATATCCGATGATAGAAGTCGAATAGAATTTGTTCCTTCTATATCAATGCGACCACCCTTAGACGTACTCCCATTTGATGACAGTGTACCTGAGGAAATAATCGTATTACCTGATAATGCTATTGATCCTCCATTTGTGCCATTAGCGGAAATAAGACTTTTATCCATTTGCATGATAGACGGTGATGTAAGTTCTATTGTACCACCAGTATTGTTTTGAGAGTCAGCTAGAATAGATCCAGAAACACTAAGTTCTCCTTTACTGGTAATTGTAATGCTCCCCGGTAAATCATCTGATACATCTATTGTTCCACCAAGAGAAAGAGTATCACTGGTAATATTAATGTCCCCTGTTGACGTTGCTTTGAGAGATCCATCAATTTTAATAGTTCCACTTCCTGATAAAATAATTTTCCCCTTTTGTTGTTCAGCTTTATTTGCAATCAAAGAGCCAGGAATATTAATTGCATTCGATAAAATATTTTTAGCTGTTCCAACATCTAACTCTATAGTGTTTCCCTTTGTTGAGCCACTATGACTGATTAAAGAGTCAAGTGTATTGCCTTCATTATCAACAACTGTTGATGCTGTATCAAGGGGAACTGCTACTTGTAAAAATTTGTCTCCACTTAAGTCTAGTGCGATTTCTTTTCCAGCGCCAAGACCAACTTTTCCAAGGTTTGCATTAATGGTACCTTCGTTATTGATCGCACCACCTAGTAGTGCAGTGAAACCTCCATCCAAAGTTGTTATCGATCCTTTATTGATAACAGATTTCAATGACGATTGATTTGAAGAACTAAAAGAAAAAATATTATTGAGAAAATTATCATTGGAGAGAGCAAGCGTGGAGGCAGCAAACGAATGTGCATTGATTGTTGATGTTGGCGTAAAGTAGACACCGTTTTCATTGACGACATATACCTTACCATTCGCATTTAGAGATCCTGCCAGTGTGGAAGGATTGCCAGAGATAACTCTATTAAGTGCACTAGAACTTGATGATGGTTGATTAAAGGTAACGGTATTATTTTCTCCTATATTAAAACTATTCCATTCAATAATGGCTTGATCCGATTGTTGCTGTATCGTCATCGACTGATCATTAGAGGTAATAGTAATATCACCTGCAATAGTTGCATTACCACTTGGCAGCTCAGCCAATACAAAGCAGGAATAAAAAATGGTTATAATTAAAGTAATAAAGACTCTCATAATATTTTTACGAGGCCTTTTTTTTATAAGGGTTTTGACCAACCTTAATTAAAATTTAGTGTAGATCAAATTTAGTAAATATTTACAATTAAATTTTAACAGTATTTAAAGAAAAATAAAAATTATTGCATTATGTTGCTCTAGTCTTAGCTTATTCGTTGATAAATCCTGCCCATATAAGAGAAAAGGGTCAAGGCTCTTGCAATAAAGAAAATACAAAGAGATAACCATAATCCTGTATTCCCAAAACTTGCAATTAAGAAGAAAGAAACAACTATATAAATGGCAACAGAGATGATCATCGCATTACGCAGTTCTCTTGTTTGCGAAGCACCAATGAAAATACCATCAAAAAGAAAACAAAAAGAAGCTGCAAAAGGAATAATAATAGCCCAATAAGAGTAAGAAAAACTAATCTCTCTTATTGCAGATAGATCCGTCATTAACATAATGTAATAATTTTTACTTAAGAGAACGATTAAACAAATTACTAAACCTGTTAGGGTATTTAAGATAAAAGAATTTTTTATAACATCTTTTAATAATTTTAGATTTTTTGATCCAATAGAATACCCAACAATACCTTCAGTGGAAAAAGCATAAGCATCTAGAATATAAGCTGATAACATAATAAAATTTAGTAATATGGTATTTGCAGCAACAGTTTGCTCACTGATAGAATTACCAAGATAGGTAAAATATACAAAAGAAAAGGCAAGAAGGATTGATCTGATAAAAATATTAAGATTGATATTAAATATATTTTTAACTTTATTGAAATTAAAAATTTTTTTTGTATTGAATTCTAATTTTGTAATTTTGCTTAAAGCATAGAATGTATAAAATAAAAAGATAATCGTTGATAACGTTGAAGCTACGAGTGTCCCTAACGCAACACCCAAAACATTTAAATCATAATATAAAACAAAAATAAGACTAAAAATAATATTAGCAACAGAATAAAAACCTACAACAAGGCTAGAAGTTTTTGTTTTTTGTAAACCGATAAATAAACCTGTAATTACAAAAATCGTTAGCTCACCAAAAGAGGAGTAAATACGAAGTGTGAAATAATCTTTAAAATATATTTTTGTTTCTTCAGATAACTCAAAAATGGATAAGGAAATTTTATATATATACGCTTGAAAAATTACTAAAAAGGATGAAATAATAACTACAAAAATAATATTGCGTAAAAAAATATTTATAATTTCTTCATAATCATTGGATCCATCTGCCTGTGATATCATACCTACCGTTCCTGAACGTAAAAAACCAAAACTGCCAAAAAGAATGGAGAAGATACTTGCTGCAATACTGGTAGCAACCAAGTAACTAGAATTATCAAGATTACCCATTAAACCCGTATCCACTATAGCTACAAAAGGAACGACTAAATTTGCGAAAAAAATCGGGATAGATAATTTAAAAATATTTTGAATGGATGATTTAGAAGACATATTTATTGTAGTAAGAATTTATATTAGTAAAATTTGATAATAAGTAATTAAGGCGACTTTCCTATCAAAATATTCACTATCTTTATTTATCAAATCTTATAAAGCATTACATACTTTAAATGAAAATCGGCAGATACAAATACGAGTTTGATTTTTTTAGTTGGATCAAAAAAACAGAACTTGTTGAACTAGATGGTGTTAACCCATCTGATGATCCGGTACGTCCAGAACTTGATAATGATTTTCGTACATCAAAAGGAAGAAAAATTTTTGGCCTCAAATATAAAGATGATATCGAGGGTATTGCCTGCTTTGCCTTTACAAATGAAATTCCTACAACAATTAAAGAAATGGATTTAATGAGTGTCGAAGAGGATCAAGCAACCATTCCAATTGCCTACACGTTATGGTCTTTTAAAAAAGGGGCAGGGAAAAAAATTATGAAAGAATTGCAAAAATATATTAAATCAAGAGAGCAGTTTGAAAGTATTATTACTATTTCGCCTCTAACGCCTGTTGCTACCCATTATCATATTCGAAATGGTGCCAGATTAATAAAGATTAACCCTACAACGCAGAACTTCGAATATAAAATTTAAGACGTAGGGGTTCAAAAAGTATTATTTGAACTATTTATTTTACAAATCGAAACAAAATAAATATTGTTGGAAATGGCCTACCAGATAAATACTAATTATTCCGTTACCTTTGATGATGTTCTGCTCTCACCAGCGTATTCTGAGATCAAACCAAAAGACGTAGATACATCGGTTACCATTGGAAAAGTCAAATTACATATTCCCATACTCTCCGCTGCTATGGATACCGTGACAGAGAATAAAATGGCAATCAATCTCGCACTACATGGTGGTCTAGGTGTTGTTCACCGTAATATGTCAATTGATAAACAAGCAAGCGAAGTAAAAAAGGTTCATCGCTTTAAAGTTAACACTAAAAAATTTCAAAATGCTGTAATTAATTCTAATGGACAGATTGTGGTGGGCGCTGCAATTGGTGTTGAAAATAATGCGTACTTACGATTATTAGAATTATTAAAAGTTGGTGTTGATATAGTCTTTATTGATGTTGCTCATGCACATACAAAAACAACTTTACAGTTTATTGAAAAAGCAAAAAAAGTTTTAAAGAAAACCCCACTCATAGTTGGGAACATTGCTACAAAAAAAGCTGCATCAGATTTAATTAGTGCTGGTGTAGATGCTATTAAAGTAGGTATTGGACCAGGATCAATTTGTACAACAAGGGTTGTGACTGGTGTTGGTATTCCTCAACTCTCCGCTGTAATGGAAACATTTCAAGTTGCCAAAAAATTTAAAATTCCTGTGATTGCAGATGGAGGAATAAAGACATCAGGTGATATTGCAAAAGCTATAGCAGGCGGTGCAAGTGCATGTATGATAGGGTCTTTATTTGCTGGCACTGAGGAATCACCAGGAAAATTATTAACGATTAAAGGTAAAAAATTTAAATCCTATAGAGGTATGGGTTCAGTAGGAGCAATGCAAAAAGGGTCTTTTGATCGATACTCCCAAGAAGAAACAAAGAATGCCAAAAAATTAGTGGCAGAAGGTGTTGAAGGGATGGTTCCATATAAAGGTAAAATAGAAGATGTAGCATATCAACTTGTTGGTGGCTTAAAATCTTCCATGGGTTACACTGGTCATAAAACGATTAAGAAAATGCAAGGCAATTGTAAATTTGTGTTTATTTCTAAAGCAGGAGCCCGCGAAAGTAATGTCCACGATGTCATTATGTAATAATGTATCGAATCATCATTGAATTGATACAATAAAACAAAAATGGCCTCAGCATCAACTAAACATAAGGTAGCAATTGTGATGGGAAGTAAGTCTGATTATGCTACCATGAAAAATTGTGAAAAAATTTTAAGATTACTGAAAGTTAAGTTTGAAACCAAAATTGTTTCTGCACACCGTACACCAGAGAGAATGTTTAAATTTGCCAAAGCAGCTGAAGATAATAATATTTCTGTCATTATTGCTGGTGCAGGAGGCTCTGCACATTTACCAGGAATGATTGCATCATTAACAACTATACCTGTTATCGGTGTACCAGTGGAAAGTCGTAAATTAAAGGGATTGGATAGTTTGTTATCTATAGTACAAATGCCAAAAGGTATCCCTGTTGGTAGTGTTGCAATTGGTGAAGATGGAGCAATGAATGCTGGTTTATATGCAGCTTCCATTATTGCTCTTACGAATAAAGAAATTAAGAAAAATTTAAAAAATTATCGAACTAAACAATCAAAAGCTGTTAAACAAAAACCATAAGTCATGAATACACCCACACTTGGCATTATCGGTGGTGGACAATTAGGAAGTCTTTTAGCAGATGCAGCAAAAAAAATAGATATACAAACCGTTATATTAAGTGATGATCCTGATGCACCCGGGAAATACTTTGCGACTAAATTTATTTTTGGTCAGTATGATGATGATACAACGATAAATAATTTTATTGATGCAGTTGATCTTGTTACATATGAATTTGAAAATATTCCCTTTGCAATATTAAAAAAGATAAATGAAAAGAAACAAGTTTTACCTAAACCAGAAATTAATCGACTCATTCAACACCGGGAAACAGAAAAAAAATTTCTCAATGATAATAATATAACAACAACAAAATATGTAACTGTCAAAAATGAAAAGGATTTGAGTGAAAATTTAGACTTGCTTCCTGGTTTGTTAAAAACAACAACATTAGGATACGATGGCAAAGGTCAGTATAAATTACATACTGTAGATGATATTACGAACGAAATTGATTTTACAAAAGAATACATTTTAGAAAAGCTCATTCATCTTAAAAAAGAAATTTCAGTCGTCATTACTCGTTATGATCAAAATAGTTATGAGATCTATGACCCTATTGAAAATGTTCATGAAGAACAAATTTTAAAATATTCAACAATACCAAGTGATATTTCTAATGATATACGAACAAAATCGATTGAGTGGGCTAAACACGTTGTAGAAAAACTAGATTATATTGGAACGTTATGTGTAGAATTTTTTATTGATACTGATGATACTTTATATGCTAACGAAATTGCTCCTCGTGTTCATAATTCTGGGCATTTGACAATGAACTCACATAATATTAGTCAATTTGAAAATCATGTACGAGCAGTATGCGGCTTAGAAAAGGTTGAAACAAAAAAATTGTATAATGCCAAAATGATTAATTTAATTGGCGATGAGATATCACCGTACCGCAATAAAACATTTAAGGATAACGAATTTTTTTATGATTATTTAAAAACAGAAATTAAACAAAAAAGAAAAATGGGTCATTTAACGATTATTGAAAAATAAATTATTAACTTTAATTAAATTGATCAGTTAACTGCGTTACTAATTGATATTTATTGGCAACATTTACTAAATCTTCTCCTTCACGAAAAGATTGTTTATCTAATTGTTTAGTGGGATCTCCCCCAGGCCATATTCGCCAACTATCATTATCAACGACATCAGATAAAACTAACGAATTATCCGATACTTTAAAACCAAGCTCAAACTTAATATCAACTAAATGTATAGGACCATCAATTGTCTTAATAGTTTTCCATTTGTCTTCAATAAGCTCAAAACTTGGAAGAATAATTTTATTAATAGCTATTTCTAATTCTTGATCAGACAATAATTTTTTAGTCTTCATCAAGCTTTTGCTTGTTATAGGCTGTTTGGCAGAAAATAATTCCCATTCTTCTCCAGTTTTTACTAAAGGATCCGTAAATACACCCTCTTCCCATTTTCCATCTTTTAAAAATTGTCTTCTCGCTTCACTCTCATCCATTTGAACTGGCTCTGCAACATGAGGAGGGATAACAACCGCTTGTTTATGAAATATTTCCCATACTAAGTTTTCAAATTGATGAGGATTGCTTTTATCTTTTTCAAATTGAGTGTTTCTACTTAAATAACTTCCCCATGCATAGCGTCTAACTACAAATTCTAAAGGAAGCATATTACAGTTGTAACTTAAAAGACTGTTTGGCGAATCTTGTTCAATAAATGATGTTGCAATACCTGCCTTGCTTAGCATACTAAACACATTACTTGTTTGTTTTGTCTTTTGTATTCCAATATCTTTAATTTCCTCTTTCTTCGCTGCATCCCCACCTGTTAAAAAATCTTTTGTTACAATTCGAATGATATTTTGATCATTTGTTTTCTCAATAATTTTTGTTTTTCCTTCAACTAAAAAAGAATTACTCATCAATATATCTCCAACCAATATCTTTTCGATAATATCCCTCATCCCAATTAATTTGATTGATTATATTGTGAATAGTTTCTCTAATAGTTTTTAAATCCTTGCCCGTACTAGAGATATTTAAAACACGCCCACTATTAGAGAGCCATTTTTTTTCTTTAAGCATTGTTCCTGCATGAAATAGATAGTCATCTGTTGTTAAATTAAGATTTTCCAAATTATTAATTGGTGTTAATTTTTTATAATCCTCAGGATAACCATGAGCAGCCATTACTACTGTCATGGCGTAATCATTTTTCCACTTAATTTTTTTTATTTCATTTAAGGTGCCTATCGCTGATGCATGAAGGAGTTCTAATAAATCTGTTTCTAATAGTGGAATAATTGCTTGTGTTTCCGGATCGCCGAAACGAACATTAATTTCGAGTAAATTTGGACCCTTATCTGTTAGAATTAATCCTGCATAAAACATTCCTTGATACTTGATGCCTTGTTCTGCAAGATGTTGAACAATAGGTTCAACAAATGTTTTGGATAATTCATTCATTTTATTTGACGAAATAGAAGGAACAGGTGTGTAAGCTCCCATACCACCAGTATTTAACCCTTTTTCTCCTTCTAAGATTTTTTTATGATCTTGTGCTGTTGTAAGTGGCAACACAAATCCGTTTTTATCAACAAGTGAAAATAGGCTTACCTCTTCACCAACTAAAAATTCTTCAATAACAACAACTGAACCAGCATCACCAAAAGAATTATCTTTAAAACATTTAATCAGTGCATCTTTTGCATCTTCCATTGTTTGACAAATAATAACTCCTTTTCCTGCTGCTAAACCATCAGCTTTAATTACAAGAGGATAGGATTGGTTTTGACAAAAATTCAAGGCTTCATCATAGTTGTCAAATACGTCATAGGCAGCTGTTGCTATATGTAATTTTTTACAAATATCTTTTGTAAACTTTTTTGATTTTTCTAGTTCAGCTCCCATTTGATCAGGACCAAAAACTAATATAGCATTGTTCATTAAAAGGTTGGATAATCCTTTAGTTAAAGGTAGTTCTGGACCTATCACCACAAGATCAATTTTATTTTCTAGACAAAATTGAAGAATAGCATCATGATCATCAACATCTGTGATAATTGAAGAAGCAATCTCACTGATACTATCACTTCCAGGAATACAATATAAATTAGAACAATTAGGAGATTGTTTTATGCCATAACATAATGCGTGCTCTCTTCCACCATTACCAATGACAAGAACGTTCATGAAAAAAAATAATTCATTAATTAATTATTTGAAGCAAGACTTAAGAATGAAAGTTTTTTTAAGCTTTCGTCATTCAAGTAATCTAAAGGTCTGACTGGATACTCTCCTGTAAAATAATGATCAGTAAATTGAGGATTATCATTATCTCTCTCATCATAACCAAGAGCTTGATACAGACCATCTAATGATAAAAATTTTAATGATTTAGCTCCAATATATTTACACATTTCCTCTAAATTTTTGTTTGCAGCTAATAATTCTTCTTGTGTCGGAGTATCAACTCCATAAAAATCAGGATATTTAATTGCAGGTGAAGCAATACGCATATGAACTTCTTTTGCACCAAAATCATAAAGCATTTTTATTATCTTAGTGGATGTTGTTCCTCGAACCAATGAGTCATCAATTAAAACAACTTTCTTTTTTTTAATAGAACTTTGGTTAGGATTTAGTTTTAACTTTACACCTAAACTTCTAATTTGCTGAGTTGGCTCAATAAATGTCCTCCCCACATAATGATTTCGTATTAATCCTAACTCAAAAGGAATACCAGACTCTTGACTAAAACCAAGCGCAGCAGGAACACCAGAGTCTGGAACTGGTACGACTACATCAGGTTTTATATCGGTTTCTTTTGCTAAGTATGTACCTAAATTTTTTCTATATTCATAGGCGGTTTTATTTTTTAAAATACTATCTGGTCGCGAAAAATAAATATATTCAAATACACATGGTTTGATTTGTTTTTTTGGAAAAGGTCTTCTACTTTCAACTTTATTATCTTTTATAACTACAACTTCTCCATTTTCAATTTCACGGATAAATTTTGCACCTATAATGTCTAGTGCGCAAGTTTCAGAGGCAAGGATAAATGCATTTTTAAATTTACCTAAAACAAGTGGTCGAATACCTAATGGATCTCTTGCACCAATCAACGTACCATTAGCAATAATTGATAAAGCATAACCACCTTGAATTTGCATTAAAGCATCAATAATTTTATTTAAAATATCTTTCTTTTTTGAACGAGCTACAAGCTGAACAATTGTTTCGGTATCTGATGTTGTTTGAAATATTGCACCTTCACGTACCATTTGCTCTCTTAAAAGGAGTGCATTAGTTAAATTACCATTATGAGCAATACTAATAGCTCCACCATGAAGGTCAGCATAAAAAGGTTGTATATTCCTTATTGTTTCACCGCCTGTTGTTGAATAGCGATTGTGTCCTATCGCAATTTTTCCCTTTAACTTGTCTAATGAGTGTTTCTTCGTAAAATTATCGCCAACCAATCCAAATTTTCTTTCTGAGTGATAGGAGTTGCCATCATAACTTACAATTCCACAACCTTCTTGACCACGATGTTGCAACGCATGCAAACCAAGAGCTGTTAAGGCAGCAGCATCCTTTGTTCCACTTATTCCAAATACACCACACTCCTCATTAAATCTGGGAACATGAGATTGCCTTGCCTCGAATTTTTTTAGGAAATTTTGTCGATTTTTCATCTTACTGTTGTCTTGTTAAAAGTGTTTTCGCAACCATCTGTAATGCTTTTGGATAAACCTTATGTTCTTCTATCAATATTTTTTTTGAGAGTGATTCGGTATTATCTTTCTTCAAAATCTTTACTTTTTTTTGCAATATAATCTTTCCAGAGTCAATTTTAGCGCTTACGTAATGAACACTACAACCAGAATAGCTCGCTTTAGCCTTTATGGCCTGATCCTGAGCATTTAAGCCTTTGAAAGCTGGAAGATAAGATGGATGAATATTGATTAATCGCGATCGCCACTGCCTGACAAATTTTGAATCTAAAACTTGCATAAAACCAGCCAAACAAATGATATCTATATTTTTTAGATACTTCATGACTTTGTTTTCGAAATTTTTTCTTGGTATAAAATGTATGAATGGAATTTTATTTTTTTTGGCAATAGTTAAACCTTTTGCTTTGGAATTATTAGAAACGACTAATTGAACCTCTACTAAACTTTGTTTTGTAAATGATGATTGTATTAGTGATTCTAAATTGGAACCTCTTCCCGATATGAAAATAGCAACTTGTAATTTTTTCAACTAATTGTGCACCTTGATGATTTGTTAACTTCTATTTTCCCAATTTCAAAAATATCTAAATTTTCATCTTTTATTAATTGCTCAAATTCTTTGTAATTATTTTTTGAAATAGTCATCATCAAACCTAATCCACAATTAAATGTCTTCAACATTTCTTCATCTGAAATGTTAGCTAAACTTTGAAACCATTGGAAAATTTCTTCATTGCAAATAAATTTTTTGTCAATCCTTGCTGATAAATTTTCAGAGAGCATTCTTGGTGCATTACCAATAATGCCTCCGCCTGTTATATGCGAAATACCATTGATAAGATTTGTTGTTAAAATTTTTTTTAAAAAAGGAAAATATAATTTTGTTGGAGCCATTAAGGCAGCTGCATTTGTTTCATAAGATGATTTAAAATCTGTTTTTCTATGTAGATCTATATTTTTGTCTTTTAAAACTTTTCGAATGAGAGAATATCCATTTGAATGAAAGCCCGAAGATCTAATCCCATATAGAAGATCATCTTCTTTCATGACATCTCTTTTAGGTAGAATTTTTTTTCTCTCTACTGCACCAACACAAAATCCAGCAAAATCAAAATCATCTTTTTTATAAAGCCCGGGCATCTCTGCTGTTTCACCACCAATAAGAGAGCAATTATTTATCTTGCAAGCTTCAGTGATGCTTTTCATAATTTTTAAAAAAGAATTTTTATCAATCTTGGAAGAAGCATAGTAATCTAAAAAAAATAATGGCTCTGCGCCATGGCAAAGAATATCATTAAGGCACATACCAACGAGATCATGACCCAAACCATCTAAAATGTCAGTTTCAATCCCTAGTAATATTTTTGTCCCTATGCCATCTGTGCCAGAGACCAATAAAGGATCTTCATATCCACAATTTTTAAGATCAAAAATACCACCAAATCCGCCAATTTTATCAAAATTTCCGTTTCTGTTTGTTGATTTGCTTAGCTCAGAAATATCTTCAACAAGGGCATCTGTATTTTCTATATCAACACCTGCTTCTTTATATGTTGTCATATTTAATTAGTTTTAAACGAATCGTTAACGAGTAAACTATTAATATAGTAAATTAAGTTGATTCGTACTCATAATGACAAATACAATTCAAATTCTCTCCATTGAGAAGACAGGTAAAGAAAGTTCACTACAAAAAGAACACAATAATAAATCCATCAAAATTATAGATGGATATTTCTTTTCGACAAATCTTGATGATCAAAAGTTTACTAAAATAAGTAAACTGATTTCTAATGACGTTTCTCAAACAATATTAACTAAAAAAAATGTAAATAAGGTTTTATCTAGTTATAGTAATTTTAACTGGGTTGTAGAAATAAAATTTTTACCAGGTGTAACTGATAATATTGCTACAACTGTAAAAGAAATAATCAAAGATAATCTTAAAAGTAGTTTTAAAAGCTTTGAACTTGGTTCAACAAAAATTATTTTAATAAAAGGAAGAAAAGAAGATATTACCAAAATATCTAAAAATGAAGCAAATCCCTTAATTCAAACAATTAAGATTTATCCATTTAAAAAATATTTAAATAATTTTAAAAAAAATCAATTTAAAATAGAAAAGGTAAAATTACCGAAAAAAAAATATAGTAAAAAAGAAATTAATTTAAATATTTCTGATCATCAACTCAGTCTTATTGGTAAACTTGGTATTGAAGAAAATGATAAATCTAGAAGGGGAACACTTGGCTTAGATCTAGAATCTTTAAAAGCCATAAGAAATTATTTTTCCACTATAAAACGTAAACCAACAGATGTAGAAATTGAAACATTAGCACAGACGTGGTCCGAGCACTGTAAACACAAAATATTTTCAGCTAAGATTGATGACATTCACGAAGGTATATTTAAAAAATACATTAAAGGCGCTACTGAAAAAATTATTCAATTAAGAAAAGATAATTTTTGTGTTTCTCTTTTTACGGATAATGCCGGCGGAATAGAATTTAATAAAGATTGGATTATTTGTCATAAAGTTGAAACACATAATACACCTTCAGCCTTAGATCCTTTTGGTGGTGCAATCACAGGAATTGTTGGTGTAAATAGGGATTGTCTTGGATTTGGGAAAGGAGCAAAACCTATAGCAAATACGTATGCATATTATTTAGCAGACCCAAATAAAAAATATCAATTGTATCGTCAAAAAAATAAGGATCCAATGCTTCCAGCAAATTTTATTGCTAAGGGTATTATCAGTGGTGTTAGAGTTGGGGGAAATTGTTCAGGTATTCCTACACCTCAAGGTAATGTGTATTTTGATGATCGGTTTGCGGGAAAACCTCTTGTGTTTTGTGGAACAGTTGGGATTATTCCAAAAAAAATAAAAGGAAAATTATCACATAAGAAGAAAGCTAATCCAGGAGATATCATACTAATGGCTGGAGGTAGAGTGGGAAAAGATGGTATTCACGGTGCAACATTTTCTTCAGAGGAATTAGATCCTAATAGTCCAGTTTCTGCCGTACAAATTGGTGATCCAATAACACAAAAGAAAATGTCTGATGTCATAATTAGAGAATTGCGTGATGAAAATCTTTATTCAAGCATAACAGATAATGGAGCGGGAGGATTATCATCATCAATTGGAGAAATGGCAAAAGAGAGTGGTGGTTTTATAGTTAATCTTGAAAAAGTTCCTCTCAAATATAATGGATTATATCCTTGGGAGATTTGGGTTTCTGAATCGCAAGAAAGAATGACACTAGCAGTACCTCCAGCGAACGTAAAAAAAGTTATAAAGAGATTTAATGCAAGAGGTGTGGAAGCAACAATAATTGGTAAGTTTATTAAAAAAGAAAAAGCTATAGTAAAATATAATAAAACTGAAATTCTCAATTTAGATATGGAATTTCTTCATGAAGGTTATCCTAAATTAAATTTAAAAACATCTTTTCCAAAAATTAAAAAAGAAAAGAAAAAAATAATTAAAAAAAGTTCCTTGATAGATAAATTACATAAACTTCTCTCTAGTCCAAATATTGTATCAAAAGAATTTATAGCCACGCAATATGATCACGAAGTACAAGCTAGCTCTATTATAAAACCATTACAAGGCGAAGGCAGAGTTTTTGGAAATGCTACTGCTATCAAACCTCTATTTGATGATGAAAAATCAATAGCTCTTTCTCAAGCTGCTTATCCTCAGTACGCCGAAACAAGTCCTTATGATATGGCTGGGTGTTCTATTGATACAGCATATAAAAATTTAATTGTAAGTGGTGCTAACTCAAAAAAAATTGCAATTCTTGATAACTTTTGTTGGTGCAGCTCGGATGAACCTGATCGCTTATATCAATTGAAAGAAGCAGCAAAAGCTTGTTATGATTATGCCGTTGCTTACAAAACACCTTTTATTTCAGGAAAAGATAGTATGTTTAATGATTTTAAAGGTTTTGATAAAACTGGAAAATCAGTAAAAATTTCAATACCTCCAACATTGCTTATTTCTTCCATTGGGGTTGTAGATAAAATTTCACACTTAACAAAAATAACACCAGATGATGGTGATATACTTTTAGTTTTAGGAAATACCCGTAATGAATTACAGGATAGTGTTTATTCCAAAATTATAGGTTGTGAAAAATCAAAAAATCCAGTTGTAAATAGCAAGGATGCACTTCGCACATATAGAAATTTTGAAAAAGCTAATAAACTTAGAATTATAAATTCTGCAATTGGAATAGATTTGGGTGGACTTGGAATTGCAGTTACAAAGATGGCAATAGCTTCAAAGAAAGGTTTAACTATTGATTTAAAACTAAAAAATAAAATCTCAGTTGACCAATTTTTATTTTCTGAAACACAAAGTAGAATTCTTGTTTCAATGAAAAAAAATAAGTTAGCCAATTTTAAAAAAATATTTAAAGCTTCTGATTATACAATTATTGGTAAATGTACGGACTCAGATGTAATTGAGTTTAAAGATAACAAAAAAATTATGAGAGGTAAAATTTCAGATTTTGCAAAGTCATACAAACAAAATATTAAAGGAATATGAACGTATTAGTCTTGTCAGGTTATGGTATTAATTGTGAAAATGAAACACTACATGCATTTGAAGTAGTAGGATTTAAAGGAAAAATTATTCATATTAATGATCTGATTCAAAATCCTAAACAACTTAATAACTATCAAGTATTCGCTATACCTGGTGGTTTTTCGTATGGCGATGATACAGGTTCAGGAAATGCAATGGCGAAAAAAATTATGACCAATTTGTATGATCAGCTAATAGATTTTTCATTAAAAGATAAATTAATTTTAGGCATTTGTAATGGATGCCAAATATTAATTAATCTTGGATTAGTTCCAAGCCTAAATAAAAAAGATCCAGAAGTAGCATTGATTGAAAATAAATCTGGTAGCTATGAGTGTCGATGGGTTGATGTAAAAGTAAGTAATAATAAATCACCATGGCTAGAAAATATTAGTACGCTCAACTTACCTGTTGCCCATCAAGAAGGGCAATTTATGATACCTATTAATCTACTAAAAAGTATCAAAGCGAATAACCTTATTGGTTTGCAATACATTAATCATCATAAAAAATTAGCCAAAGGTCAATTTCCTTTTAATCCGAATGGATCTAAAGATGATATCGCGGCGCTAACAAATCAAAATGGTAATGTTCTTGCAATGATGCCTCATCCTGAAAGAGCATTTTATCATTATCATATTCCCAATTGGCAAAGTAAAACCTTAAAAAAATTTGGGGATGGATATAAAATTTTTATGAACGCAAAAAAATTCTTTGCATAAATTATACTGCTATATCTACTATTTTTTTCATCACAGTTGGCATTCTAGATCTAGAATAAGACGATTTCTTTATCCAATTACTTTTTGATAATTTTGCTTTTTTAACATTGCCATAAAAAATTTCTGTTTCTAAATCAAAATGACTAAATGAATATTCAAATGACCCTTTAGATTGTAATTTTGTTTTTATTTTTTGTATATCTTGATCAGTGGTTAATAATTTCTTATTTTTAACCCAGACATCATTTGGTACTTCAAGCATCGAGGCCAACATTCCTTTATTTGGTCTACTTCGCACAAGGATTTCATTCTTTTCATTCACAATTACATAAGCTCTTGTATACTTTATAGGCTTAGTAGTTTTCTTTTTTAGTTTTAAAGGAATTTTATGCTGTAAATTTTTTTTATATGATTGGCAAAATTTATTAATTCCACAAATATTACATTTAGGGTTTCTTGGAAGACAGATCTCTGATCCGTAATCCATAAAAGACTGAATTAAATTTGAAGAGTATTTATCTGAGATGAATTTTTTTCCTAAATCTTTAAGTTTATTTTTGACTTTATTAATTGGTTTATCGATAGCATATAACCTAACCAAAATTCTCTCAATATTAGCATCAAGTGGCATAACTGATTGATTGAATCCTATTCCAAGAATTGCTTTTGCTGTGTAATCTCCAATGCCAGGAAGCTGGATGAGTTCGTCATAAGTTTTTGGTATGTTATTTTTAAAATTTTTATGAATTATTTTTGCAGACTTTAATAAATTTCTTGCCCTTGAATAATAACCAAGGCCTGACCAGAACTTTAAAATATGTGGCTCTGAAGTTTGCGCTAATTTATTTAGTGAAGGCCATTTTAAAATAAAATCATTAAATTTATTTTTTACGGTATTTACTGTTGTTTGTTGGAGCATATATTCACTTACAAACACAAAGTATGGATCAGGTAAATTTAGAGTATTTTTCTTCCGCCACGGTAAATTTCTGGCATTCACAGAATACCATTGAAGCAAAAAATTTATTACTTGTGTTTTGTGTTTAAACATATTGCTTTCATATTTAGGTACTATAAATTATTTATGCATATGGACAAAAAAAATATAAAGCAAAAAAGAACATTTGTTCCACAATCTATTGGCGATACTCTGAGGAAAGTTAATAGAAAATTTTCCTCTAAATATAATCGTACAGAATTTATAATTAACTCCAAATGGCCGGAAATTGCTGGTAGTTATTTTAAAGAATATTCAGAGCCATTAAATGTTTCAAGGCTGCGTGATTTTGAAAATGATTTAGGTGAGACGATATATAAAAATTATCTAAATGTGAGTGTTGCCCCAGCCGCAGCCATTGAATTTCAACACTTTAAGGATACTATAATTGAAAAAATTAATACTTATTTTGGCTATAAAGCTATAATAGACTTGAGAATTCATCAAAATTACATACCTAAATATACTCATATGAAACAAAGCAAGAAAAAACAAATAGATAAAGATGACATAGAATTTGTTAAACAAAATGTTAAAGAATTTCAAAATTCTGATTTAAAAAAATCACTATTAAATTTAGGTAATAAAATTACAACTGAGGACAAATAATGAAAATTAAAATTTTATTTATTTCTATCATACTATCACTACTTTTTATTAATGCCAACGCAGCTGAAAACTCAATACTAGATGTCAAAGATAATGATTTTTATATTGGTGAGGAAAATGCTCCAATCACAATTATAGAATATGCTTCAATGTCTTGTAGTCACTGTGCAGATTTTCATAATGATACTCTAGGGGAATTAAAAAAAGAGTTTATTGATACTGGTAAAGTTAAGTTTATTTTTCGTGATTTCCCATTTAATTATCCTGCTCTTGCTGGAAGTATGATTTTAAGATGTGTCCCAGAAAATGTGAGATACGATTACATGAATGGCCTTTATAAGCTCCAAAATAATTGGGTTAATAGAGATCATTCCAAAACAAAATCTGAGTTATACAAAATAATGCAAAGCGGTGGTATGCAGCAAGAGGACTTTGATGCATGTTTAAGTAATGTTGAATTAGAGAATCAGTTACTTGAGGGTGTAATGGAAGCTCAAAGAGAATATAAAATAGGTTCCACCCCTTCATTTATTATTAATGGAGTACTTTATTCCGGGAATAAAAACATAAAAGAGTTTAGACAAATCATCGATAAAATATTATCACAATAGTTGATGATTAATTTTAGGACCCTTAAAGTCAAAGGCTTTAAGTCTTTCGTTGAACCAACAGAAATTTTGATTGAAAATGGTTTAACAGGTATTGTGGGGCCAAATGGATGTGGTAAATCCAATCTCGTTGAAGCTTTTAGGTTCGTTATGGGTGAACTTTCTCCTAAACAAATGAGAGGAAGCGAATTAGATGATGTTATCTTTAATGGCACAGATGACAGACCAGCTTGGGATATTGCTGAAGTTTCAATAGATTTAGATAATAAAGCAAGAAAAGCTCCTAGTATTTTTAATGAAAGTGACACGATTGAAGTCACTAGAAGAATTTGGCGAGGTGAAGGATCAGAATATAGGGTTAATGGCAAAGAAGTCCGATTAAAGGATGTACAATTATTATTTGCTGATGCAGCAACAGGTGCTCGTTCAACATCAATGGTCAGTCAAGGTAGAGTTGGTGCCATTATAGCCGCTAAGCCTGAGCAAAGAAGAACGTTGCTGGAAGAAGCTGCAGGAATTACAGGTCTACATTCAAGACGACACGAAGCTGAATTACGATTAAATGCTACTGAAAATAACTTAGAGCGTGTTAAGGACGTATTAAAAGCACAAGATGAACAACTAACAATATTAAAGAAACAGTCTAAACAAGCTGAAAGATATAAGTACATCCAAAAAGATATTACAAAAGCAAGAGCTAGATTATTTTATAAAAAGTGGATTGATGAAAAAGATAAATTAAAAAATGCTAATGAAAAAATTCAATCCGAAACAAATGCTGTAAATGACCAAACACAAGTTGTTGCACAAATAAATGTCGAATTTGAAAAAGTTCAAGAAAGCCTTCCAAACCTTAGAGTCCAAGAAAGTAAGGTTGCAGCTGAACTGCAAAAATATTCTATTAGTTTAGAAAACCAAGAAAAAGAAATTGAAAGAGCGAATATTGCAGTAGACGAAACAAAAGTCCGTATAGAACAAATTAAAAATGACATTGATAGAGAAAAATTTTTATTTGAAGATGCAAAACAAAATCTTGAAAGAGTACAAGAAGAAAAATCAATACTTTTAAAACAACAAGGTGATCTTTTTATTCAAACTGATGATGATCTAAATAATGAAAATATTTCTAATAAAAAAAATAATAACCCAATAATTGATTATCTAGACTTTGAAGATGGTCTTGAGCAAGCAATTGCTGCAGTTTTTTCAGATGAGTTAATTGCATCTATCGATGAAGAACAAAGTATTTTTTGGAGAAAATTAGATGTGGAAGATTCTTCATTTAATTCAGAAATTACTAAATTTTCTTCTCTAATCAAAGCACCAGATAATTTGAAAAAGAAATTAGAATTTGTTGGATTAATAGAAAATAAGGAAAATGTTTTAGAAATTCAAAAAACTTTAAAACCAGGGCAAATATTAGTGAGCAAACTAGGAGAAATTTGGAGATGGGATGGATATGTATCCAAAGGTAAACAAAATAATTCTACTAAAGCCATATTAGAGCAACTAAAAAATAGAAGAATAAAGCAATTAAGTGCTGAAGAAAAACAATGGAATGATATTTCTGCAAAAGCAAATCAAAGAATAGAAGAATTAAATTCAAGGCAAAATACATTAATGAGTGAATTATCTAATCTCCAATCCGTTCCTGAAGATGTATCAAGTGAAAAATTAAAAATACAAAAGCTGATTGATGAAAATAAGACTTCTTATGAGCAAATAGCTGAGCAGCTTCGTCAAACTGAACAAAATTCTAATGAAATCAATAAGAAATTAAAATTAGAAGAAATTAAATTAAATGAACTACGAGAAGAGAGAATCAGAACTGAAGGTCAAATTAATACGATTAATGAAGCAATTAAATTATTATCAACTCAGGTAAAAGAAAGATTGAGTATAGAACTAGAAGAACTTTACAATATTGGAGAAATCAATCCAAATAAAATTTTGGGTGAGACTAATGATTTAGAAAAAAAATTAGAAAGACTAATTGCTGAGCAAGAACGTCTAGGTGGTGTTAATCTTCTAGCAGAACAAGAATCCAAAGATTTAGAAGAAAAAGTAAATACGATAAAGAAAGATCAAAGTGACCTTTTAAGTGCAATTGCAAAACTAAGAGAAGCAATTGATTCACTTAATACAGAAGGTAGACAACGTTTACTTGCTGCATATGGAATAGTGAATGAAAATTTTCAAAAATTATTTACCAGGTTGTTTGGTGGTGGCAAGGCTTATCTAAAATTTACAGATGAATCAGATCCCCTTCAAGCTGGTTTAGAAATATTTGCTAGTCCTCCCGGAAAAAAATTACAAAATCTAAATTTACTTTCTGGTGGTGAGCAGGCTCTTACTGCATTATCATTATTATTTGCTGTATTTTTATCAAACCCAGCTCCAATTTGTGTACTCGATGAGGTTGATGCACCATTAGATGATACTAATGTTGATAGATTTTGTTCATTAGTAGAGGAAATAGCAAAAACTTCTTCAACAAAATTCTTAGTTATAACTCATCATAGAATGACAATGGCAAGAGTAAATAGATTATTTGGTGTTACCATGCCTGAGAAAGGTGTATCACAATTAGTTTCTGTTGATCTTGAAAAAGCAATCGAGATAAAAGAGCAAGATACTACAAATGAATTATAAAAATAAAAATTTAGAAGAATTAGGTAAAAAAATTGATAATTTAGATAATCAAAATAAAGAACCTAATATTAAAAAAAAAGAAAGTGGTGCTGGATTTGGTTTTAAAATTAGTACAGAAATTATAGCTGCACTAGTGGTTGGAGTTGGAATTGGGCTTATTGTGGATAATTACTTTAATACTAAACCTATAGGGTTAATTATTTTCTTCATATTTGGCGCATTAGCTGGATTTTTGAACGTTTATCGTGTAATGCGTCGCATTGAAAAGCAAAGGTAATTTTAATATTCAATAACAATTATGGCCGCAAAAGACAGTCCACTAAAACAGTTCGAAATAGATCCAATATCTAATATTGAGCTTGGTGGCTATAATATTTCATTTACAAATTCGTCTTTTGCTATGCTGATTACTGTTTTAGTAATTACTCTTTTTTTAACTTTAACAGTGAATACAAGATCAATCATCCCTTCTAGGATGCAGCTTATCTCAGAATTGATGTATAATTTTATAGCTCAGCTTCTCTCTGATACAGTTGGAGATAATGGAAAAAGGTATTTCCCATTTGTTTTCTCTTTATTCATGTTTGTGTTAATTGGCAATATGGTTGGTATGATACCATACCAATTTACATTCACGAGTCATATTATTGTTACATTTGCATTAGCTGCAGTTGTGTTTATTGGTGTAACTATTCTTGGATTTATTAACCATGGAATTAAATTTTTTACATTCTTTTATATACCGGGTGTACCATTTTACATGCATCCACTGCTTATTCCTATTGAAGTAATTTCTTATTTATCAAGACCTATAAGTTTATCAGTTAGATTATTTGCAAACATGCTGGCTGGTCACACACTATTAAAAGTATTTGCGGGTTTTGTTGTTTCCATGCCATTTTTTACTGGAGTTTTTCCTTTAGCTTTCATTGTAGCTTTAACAGGATTAGAAATTTTAATTGCTTTTTTGCAGGCATATGTGTTTGCAATACTGACGTGTTTATATATTAACGATGCTTATCATTTACATTAATTAAAATAGGAGGACTTATGGAAATTGAAGCAGCAAAAGTAATCGGAGCGGGTTTAGCCGTTATCGGTGTTATTGGATCAGGTATTGGAATTGGGAATATTTTCTCATCTTTTATTCAAGCAGTTGGAAGAAATCCAGCAGCAAGAGGTGAAGTTTTTACAATGACAATGTTAGGTTTCGCATTAGTTGAAGCGATTGCACTTTTCGCGCTAGTTATTGCGTTAGTTATTTTGTTTGGATAAAATATAATAATTAATTAATGCCTCAATTAAATCCAGAGTTTTTTGTTTCACAGCTCTTTTGGTTAGCTGTATTCTTTACTTTTCTATTTGTATTTTTATGGAGAGTATCTCTTCCAAGAATAGCTACAGTTTTAGAAAAAAGACAAAATAAAATAGATGAAAATTTATCATCAGCAAAAGAGCTTCAAGAACAGGCAATGGAAATTGAAAAAAAAATTAATGATCGAATTAATAAGGCTAAACTAGAAACAGATGAGAAAATTAAAGAAACAATTAATGCTTTACAAGAAGATGTCTCTTCTCAACTTTCTTCACTTGATAAAGACTTAGAAAAAAAAGTTTCTGATGCAGAAAAAGAAATTTTAAAAAGTAAAGATGATCAAATGAAAAATATTAACAATGAAATAGCTAATATTACAAAACTGACTGTTGGGAAAATCACTGAAATAGAATTGTCAGACAATGAAATTAATAAAGTTATTGAAACACATAAAGGTAGTTTTAATTAATGTTTTCTGATCCACAATTTTGGGTTGCAGTATCTTTTATTCTATTTATTGGAGCTATTTTTAATCCAGTACGAAAAATTCTTACATCTAGTTTAGATGCTCAAATAAAAGATATAAAAAATAAAATAGATGAAGTTGAGAATTTAAGAAATGAAGCTCAAAAAGCTTTAGATGAATTAAAAGAGAGAGAAACTAAGGTAGAAAAGGAAATACAAAATCTTAATTTGGAATCTGAAAAAAAAATAGCTGAACTGAAAGATATATCTACCTCTAAATTAACTGATCAAATTGAAAAAAGAAAAATATTAGCTGAAAATAAGATTGAACAATTAGTAAGAGATACCAATAACTCTATAAAAAATTATATTTCAAGTATTGCGATAGAGGCTACGAGAAATATTCTACTTCAAAATCTCAGTAAGGATAAAAAGTCTGCATTAATTGAAGAATCTATTACCGAATTTAACACTGTTTTAAAGAATTAAAAGTAGATTAATCAGACTAAATATTTGAATATAATATTAAGAAATTAACATTAAAAGATTTGTAAAATCTATAGTATTATTAATTAACTGAAATTAATGTTAGCAAATTTAAATGACAAAAAAACTTAATATCTTTCTTGCAGGACCTCGGGGTTTTTGTGCTGGTGTGGATAGGGCGATAGAAATGGTTAAAGGTGCTCTTAAAAAATATGGTGCACCAGTATATGTTCGTCATGAAATAGTGCATAATAAATTTGTTGTTGAAAATCTCAAATCACAGGGAGCTATTTTTGTAGAAGAATTAAATGAGATTGAAGATAAAAGCAGGCCAGTTATCTTTTCTGCACATGGTGTTCCAAAAGCAGTGCCCGAGGAAGCATTAAATTTGAATTTAATATATTATGATGCAACATGTCCACTTGTTAGCAAAATTCATAAGGAGGTGGAAAATTTTGATAAAAAAAATCTCCCCGTTATTTTAATTGGTCATAGGAATCATCCTGAAGTTATTGGAACTATGGGTCAAACCAATAAAGAAATTTATTTGGTAGAAAAAGTTGAGGATGTAAAAAAGTTACCCTTTGAACAGAATGATAAGATTGCGTATGTAACTCAGACAACTCTATCAGTAGATGATACGAAAGATATAATAAAAGAGATAAAATTGCATTTTAAGAATGTTATAGAACCGAAAAAGAATGATATTTGTTATGCTACAACAAATAGGCAAGAGGCTGTTAAAAAAATAGCTAATCAATGTGATTATTTTTTAGTAATTGGTGCAAGTAATTCTTCAAATTCTTTAAGATTAGTTGAAGTAGCAAAAAATTATGGGTCAAAAAAAGCTATTTTAGTAGAAGATGTTGATTCCTTGAATTTGAATATATTTCAGGAATCTGAAAATATAGGAATAACAGCAAGCGCATCATCACCAGAAATACTTGTTAAAAAACTTCTTGATAATTTGACTAAAAATTTTGAAGTGCAAGTTAATGAAGGACATTATCAAAAAGAAGATGTATTTTTTAAAGTTCCACAAAAACTAAACGTATAAAAAATGGCAGTTTTTACTAAACTATTAAAGGAGGATATAGAAACCTTTATATCTGACTACACAATTGGTGATTTAGAGAACTTTGAAGAAATAGTTGATGGGATAGAAAACTCAAATTTTAAAATTTTTTGTAACAATAAACCATATATTTTAACAATTTTTGAAAAAAGAGTAACTGAAGAAGAATTACCTTTTTTTATAAATTTAAAAAACTTTTTAAATAAAAATAATTTTAAATGTCCTAAAGCAATCTCAGATAAAAATGGAAAAATATTAAAAAGAATAAAAAATAAAACTGCTGTTATTATATCCTTTCTAGAAGGTAAAAGTATTGAAAAGCCAAACTTAGCAATGTGTAAAGAAGTTGGGAAAATGATTGCTAATTTACACAATCTTACCTTAAAGTTTGATGAAAAAAGACCAAACAGTTTAGATTTGAAGGATTGGAAAAATATTTACAAAAAATGTCTTAATAATAAATCAAAAGAATTTAACGAAACAATGTATTTGTTAAAAAATGAAATAGATTATTTAGAAAATTATTGGCCAACCAATATTCCTTGTGGCGTCATTCATGCTGATTTGTTTAGAGACAATATTTTTTTTAAAAATGAACAAATTTCTGGAGTAATAGATTTCTATTTTTCATGTTATTACTTTTATGTGTACGACATAGCTATCGTAATTAATGATTGGTGCTTTAGTGAGAATGGAAAAAAATTTAACAAACAAAACTGCTTAACAATTCTGGAAGAATATCAAAAACTGAGAAAATTAAGTGATCTTGAAAAGATATCATTGAATATTTTATTAAGAGCCGCAGCTGTTAGGATATTAAGTACAAGAATGCACGATTATATTTTTCATCCCCCTAATGCAGTCGTTGTTAAAAAAGACCCCTTTGAATATTTAAATATTCTAAAATGGCACCAACAAAATGAAATTTTAGTATAATGATAAATATTTATACTGATGGAGCATGTTCTGGTAATCCTGGCAAAGGTGGGTGGGGAGTTGTTATTTTAAATAATAACAAAGAGATATTATTAAATGGGGGAGATCAACTTACAACTAATAATAAAATGGAACTTACAGCAGCAATAAAAGCACTAGAATATTTTAAAGATAAAAAAGATTTAATCATTTATACAGACAGCAAATATGTAAAAGATGGAATTGAAACCTGGATTATAAATTGGAAAAAAAATGGATGGAAGACATCAACAAAAAAAATAGTGAAAAATAAAGAATTATGGATGCAATTAGATAATCTAATAAACAAACATAATGTAACTTGGAAGTGGGTTAAAGGTCACGCGGGTTTCGAATTTAATGAAAAAGCTGATGAACTAGCTAGGAAATATATTGAAAGTAATATTTAGTTTATTTTTTATTTTTCTGTATTGTAAACAAAGTTTTGCAAATGATTTATGGACTATAGATAAAAATATTTCTAGCATAGAATTTGAAGTTCCAGTTTTGTTTGCAAAAAATGTTACTGGTAAATTTAATACATTTGATGGTTTCGTTTCCTTGGATTTATCTAATCAAAATAATAATAAAGCACTTATAAATGTTAGGATTGATAGTTTAGACTTAAATTATAAACGATATAAAGATTTAGTACTCAGTGAGGTTTTCTTTGATGCTCAAAAATTTCCTTTAGGCCTTATTGATACAAATAATTTTAACTTTAATTACGAAGATAATAAAATTAATTTAATAGGTGAATTAACAATAAAAGGTAAAAGTCAAAATATCCCTATTGATATTGAAATTATAAAATTGGCTAGCGAGTTGGTTCAAGTAAAAAGCAAGATATTTTTTTCTAGGAATGAGTTTAATATTGGCACTGGTAATTGGAAAAATACATCAATTCTTAAAGATGAAATAAAAATAAAAGCAAATATTTTTCTTTTTAAAGAATAGTGAATTTATCTAAGTGTATATCCGCCGTCTACAACTAATACTTCACCTGTAATGTAACTTGAAGCAGGGCTACATAAAAAAAGTGCTGCAGATGCAATTTCACTTGGTTTACCCATTCTTTTAAGGGGTGTCATGTTATTCCATGTTTCATACCAATGTTCATCTTCTTTATTTAATTTAGTCATTTCTGTGTCGATATAACCAGGTGCAATAGCATTCACACGGATATTGTTTTCAGCAAAATCACTTGCTAAACTTTTTGTTAACATATGTACAGCAGCTTTTGATGCATTATAAGCCACTTGAGGTTGAGGAATATTTGATACTAATCCAGATATTGAACCTATGTTTAAAATCACTCCTTCACCTTGTTTTTTCATTTGTGGTAAAACAGAACGACACATCCTAAAAACAGAATCAACATTTGTATTCATAATTTTATCTAATAATTTATCATCAAATTCTTCCATAGTACCATGTTGAGCAACACCAGCATTGTTAACTAAGATATCAATTGAATTATATTTTTCTAAAACAAAATTTATAATTTTTTGAGGCTCATTAGGATCAGTAATATCACCTTGTAAGAAAGAAACATCATAATTTGCATCTTTAAGACTTTTGAGTCCAGAATATTTATCTGTTCTACTAGTGACAATTATCTTTGCGCCAGCCTCTCCAAGAGCGTGTGCAATAGATAGACCAATTCCTCTTGTTCCACCTGTTACAATAGCAACTTTATTAGTTAATTTAAAATGATCAAAAATCATCAATACATACAATATGTTAACAAAGTAGAAATTTCATTAAAAATTATAATAATTTATATTTAAAAATATGCTATTTATTAACAAACATGAAAGCATTAGTTTTAGAAAAAAAACTTGAATTGAATCTAAGAGATATAGATTTACCAAACAAGGTTAGTTCAAATGATGTAAAAATCAATATGCATACTGTTGGTATATGTGGTTCAGATATTCACTATTATAAACATGGAAAAATTGGGCAATGGCATGTTAATGCACCAATGGTTTTGGGACATGAAGGCTCAGGAACAATTATCGAAGTGGGTACAAATGTGAAAGATTTAAAAGTGGGTGACAGAGTTTGTGTTGAACCTCAGATTGTTAGTAAAAGTACAAAAGAATATAAACTTGGTATTTATAATTATGATCAAAAAGTAAAATTTTGGGCTACACCACCTATTCATGGTTGTTTAACACCTGAGGTTGTATTTCCAAGTGATATGGTTTTTAAAATACCAGACAATCTCTCTTATGCTGAAGGAGCAATGGTTGAGCCTTTAGCAGTAGGTATGCAAGGAGTAACAAAAGCAAAAATAAAACCTGGTCAAATTGGATTAGTAATGGGATGTGGGCCAATTGGATTGGTTACAGCCCTTGCCGCTTTAGCTGGAGGATGTGCAAAAGTTTATATTGCTGACATTTTAAGTGAAAAATTAAAAATGTGTGATTATTATCCTGATCTTATTCCCATAGATATATCCAAAGAAAATTTAGAAACAAAAATTATGGATGAAACTAATGGATGGGGAGTTGATAGGTTTTTTGAATGTAGCGGAGCAGTAAAAGCATATGAAGCTATTTTTACTTGCTGTTCACCTGGCGCACATGTTGTCTTAATTGGAAATAATGCTGAACCAGTACCAATGAATTGGGCTATACTATTTTCTAAAGGTCTTGAGTTTCAAACTGTGCATAGGTATTCACATCAATATGAACCATCAATAAGACTACTTGAACGAGGAAAAATTAATGTTAAGCCGATGATTACACATACCTTTAAATTTGAAGAAAGTGTTGAAGCATTTTTACGAGCAGCAGAACATAGACCCACCGATGTAAAGCTTCAAATAAAAATTGATGAATAGAGGTGAACTAACTATTTCATCTTTTAATAGAGAAAATTGTAAAACAGGTATTGTTCATCTTGGTGTAGGAAATTTTCATAGAGCTCATCAAGCAAACTACATAGATGAATATCTTAATACATCTAATAATATGAATTGGGGAATATGTGGAATTAATTTAAGAAAAGAAGATAGCAAAAATTTTGAAAATCTAAAATCAAGAAAAGGGAAATATATCCTGAAAACAATTTCTACTTCAGGAGACGAAAAATATAAAGACATCAATTCGATTATAAAATTAATAGACTGGAGTAAGGATAAAGATGAAGCTGAGGGTATTCTTTCAAATCCAGATATAAAATTAGTTACAATGACAATTACCGAAAGCGGTTACTATATTAATGAAAAAAATAAATTAAATCTAAATTTAGAACTTATTAAGAATAATATTCAAGGAAAAGAAAACAATATAATTTACTCTTTTCTTACTGCAGCTTTAAAAAAAAGAATGCTATCTATAAATAAAAAAATCACATTGCTATGCTGTGATAATATTAGAGAAAATGGAAAAATGTTACAAGACTGTTTAAAACAATATTTATCAGCATCTAAAGAATTTGAACTTTTAGAATGGATAGAAGAAAATGTCAGTTTTCCTTCTTGTGTTGTTGATCGAATTACTCCTAGAACACCAGAATTTTTAAAATCTGATATAATGGAAAAATTTAATTTTAAGGAAAATTGTGGTGTGATAGCTGAACCCTTTATTCAATGGATAGTAGAGGATAACTTCATAAATGAAAGACCAAAGCTTGAAGATGTTGGTGTGAAGTTTGTTAAGGATGTATTTCCCTATGAAGAAGCTAAGATTAGAATTCTAAATGGAGCTCACTTAGCATTAAGTTATTTTGGAGCACTAAAAGGTTATACAACTTATGATGAAGCAATATCAGATAAAAATTTAGAACAATTTTTCTTTGAAATTCAACAAAAGGAAATATTACCAGCGCTTGTTCATAAACCCTTTGATTTAGAAGAATATATGATCACAATTTATGAAAGATTTAAAAATAAAAATATTGCTGATAAATTAGAAAGAATTGCAATGGATGGTGTAGGTAAATTTCCTATATTTATATTGCCAACTATACATAATTGCTTTGAAAAAAATATTATTCCTGAAAATTGTATTGATGCAATTGCAAGTTGGTATGTTTTTATGTTAAAAATTAAAGATAAAAAATTAAGTTTTGAATACTATGAACCAAGTTGGGAATGGATCAAATATTATCTAGAAGAAAATAAAATTGTTGAATTTACAAATTGTGTAGAACTATGGGGGAATACACCAAAACAATTTTCTTTGTTTTCTGAAATTTTAGAAAAAAAAATAAATTTTTTAAAAGATATTTATTAAAAATTCAAATTTTGAGCAATTTTTTTGTTACTGTTGTATAAATCTTTCCAAATAGCATATCTTCGTAACAAAATATCCATATTATGTTTCTTCGGTTCATAAATTTTACTTATTTTTATTTCACTAACAATTTTTTCTTTATTATTCATTGTATCATCCTGAAACATTGCTAATCTTGCAACACCAAGTGCTGCACCAAATTCACTTTGATCACAAACACTTAATTTTCTATTTAATAGTGATGCAAGCAATTCAATCCAGAATGAACTTTTTGAACCTCCTCCGACCATGTATATGTTATCAAAGTTATTGTTAACTTTTAAAATAGAATTTACTCCATCTAATATACCAAAACTAATACCCTCAATTACTGCATACTGTAAATCTGTTGCATTTGTTGTTGTTTTAATAGAGTGAAATGATCCTCTAATATGTGGATCATTATGAGGAGTCCTCTCTCCCGAGAGATAGGGTAAAAAGAAGGAAGAATTATTTATAGTATCTTCATCTGAATAAAATTTTTCTACATTATCAAGTGTTTCTGCAATTGAAGTGTTTGTAACAGCACAGATCCAATCCAAACAATTACTTGCACTTAACATAACTGACATCAAATGCCATTTGTTAGGTAAACAATGACAAAATGAATGTACTGCATCTCCAGTATTACTTAAAAAACTCTCAGTAGGTGTAAAAAAAACTCCTGAAGTACCAAGAGATATAAATGACTGGTTTTTATTTGTTATGCCCATACCAGTTGCTGCAGCTGCATTATCACCCGCTCCACCAACAACTTTAACATTATTATTAAAATTAAATTTATCTTTGAACTCTTTTTTTAAATAACCTGTAAGCTCATTACCTTCCACAAGATTGGGCATATGTTTTTCTTCTAAAAACGAGCATGATAAAAGTTTATTAGACCATTTCCTATGTTTTATGTCTAACCATAATGTGCCAGATGCATCTGACATTTCAGAAAAAAATTCACCAGTAAGAATAAATCTTAAATAATCTTTTGGTAATAAAACTTTGAAAATTTTTCGAAAATTATCTATTTCATTGTTTTTAATCCAATTTATTTTTGGAGCAGTAAAACCAGGCATAGTGATATTTCCTGAGATTGATCGTACATCAAAGTTTTGTTTTTCAAATTCTTCACACTCTTGATGTGATCTAGTATCATTCCAAAGAATACATGGTCTAATAACATTTCCATCCTTATCAATTAAAGTAGCTCCATGCATATGTCCTGATATGCCTAGAGAAACTGTTTGCGAAAACTCATTTGGTTTTTTTAGCTTCAAAGCTTCAAAACATTTCATTGTCGAGTCAATCCATTCTTGTGGATTTTGCTCACTAAAACCATCTTTTGGAGATTGTACTGTGAGACTTGAAGTGGCTGTAGCAAGGATTTTTTGGTTTTGATCAATTAAAATCATTTTAATTGATGATGTACCAAGATCTATTCCAATAAACATTATGAAATTTATAACATTAATATTTTAAATCATACAAAGAAAATTAGGGTTACTTGTAAGAATACCTAAATATAAATACACCAGATGCAACAATAATAATTGCTCCAATAATTGTAAATATATCTGGTATTTCTTTATATACAACTAGACCGAAAAATATTGCCCAAACTATTATTGTATAATTATAGGGTGCTAATACACTTGCCGGTGTAATACTTAATGCCTTAATTTGTAAAAATAAACCCATACAAAAAAAGAAGCCTAAAAATATAAAGAATATAAAAGAAAATGAATGAAGAGGTTGCCAAAAAAATAGTGATAATATGGAAGTTATTATGACACCTATAAGACCGTTATAGAATAGCATTGTCTCGTTATCATCATACTGAGCATTTAATCTTGTTGCTATTTGAAACAGTGAGTAGAAAAAAGCTGCAAGTAAGGGAATAACAAGGTACGGATTAAATATTGTTAAGCCAGGACGCATAATGAGAAGAACACCAAAAAAACTAATTCCAATTGCTATCCAAGTAGCTAAATTGATTTTTTCTTTTAAAATTAGATAAGAAAAAAAGACAACTAATACTGGTGATAATGATCCAATTGTGTGTGCATCTGCAAGAGCTAAATACCTAAATGATAATACAAAAAAACAAGCCTCACAAACAGATAGGACACACCTAGTAATTTGTATCTTATAATTATTTGATAGATAATATTTTTTTACATTATTTTTTTTTGCAATAAAAAAAGAAAAAATAAGACAAAAAGTATATTTTACAAATAATAGCACAAAAACTGAATGATACTGAACAGCTGTTTTTTGAATTGTGTCTAAGATACCAAAAGATAAATAAGTTAAAAGTATTAAAATGATTCCATAGCTATATGGATTTGATTTGTTATTCATTTTATATTTTTGAAAATATTATTATAAAAGTCTTTTTTAATATTTTTCTCGGCATCTAAAATTTGCATCATTACAACTGCAGATAACTCATTAATTGGATCAACTAAGAAATACGTAGCGGCGTATCCTGACCAACCAAATTCACCCATAACACCAAATTTATTTTGTGGTGTATTATTCATCAAAACTCTAAATCCTAGGCCCCATCCATATCCATCTAAATCATTTTCATAATTTTCATCTTTGATTGTATTTGTTGATGTTATTTCTATAGGCAATAAGTTTCTATCTAATGAATTACGACGCATAGATTGAAGAGTTTCCATATTTACAAGTGGTTTAGCATTTTTATCTGTTCCATTAATAAGCATGGTAGCAAATTTAATATAATCTGCAGCAGTTGAAAATAAACCATGTCCACCCCTACAGTAATTTTCATTATTTGCAGGGTATCCATATAAAATTAGTTTTCTTGAAGCCAAAGTTAAGTCAGTTAATTTTGATTTAACACTATTATATTCAAAAGTTTCAACTAAATTTTTATTTTTATCTTCACTAATAGAAAAATTTGTATCATTCATTTCTAATGGATTAAAAATATTTTCTTTTAAAATATTTAATAACTTGTCTTTTGTTACAACTTCTAGAATTCTGGCTAATATATCTATAGAAATAGAATAGTGCCATTCTAATCCTGGTTCATAAAGTAGTGGTAATCCAGAAATGTTATCAATTTCTTCTTCTAAACTTCTGGAAGATGAGTGAAACAACTTCTTTTCTTCATAAGCTTCAGCTAAAAAATTATTACTACTATTATAAGTAAAACCTGCTGTATGTTGTAAAAGTTGTCTTACTGTAGGGGTTCTATCTATTTTTATAGTATCGTCTAATTTACTAGTTAATGATTTTAGTTTTTTAAGATTTTTAAAATTTGGTAAATATTTATCTATAGTATCATCAAGAGATAAGAAATTTTTTTCTATTAATTGCATTGCTGCAAAACCAACAATTGGTTTAGTCATAGACCAAATTCTATAAAAGGAATTTTTATTAAGTTTATTTTTTTTAACTAAATCATTAAATCCGATTACTTCATGATAAATATTATTTTTATGATTTATTATCCATTCAGCACCATTACATCTTCCATCATCAATATGTTTTTGAAAATCTAATCTAATATTATCCATAAATGGATTAGATTAGACTCTTTATTTTTTCTATGAGTTCTGAATTGATATTTCTTGGACCTTTATCTTCTCTATTAGTATGTCTTCTTTGTCCAGGTAAACGCACGCCGTCTAAGGATGTCATTTGTTCAAAAAATTTTTCGGCATGTTCGTTCCAATTTTTTCCTGCAATTAGTTCAGGAGATAAAGCCATAATAAATTCACCTCCTCGTGCTGGGCCTCCATCATTATTATCCTCTTTTTTTGCTTCAAAACTAAATAAATCTCCAACTAGTCCGGCAGATAGTAATTCAATCATCATAGCTATAGCAGAACCCTTATAATCACCAAAAGTCAGAAGCACTCCTCCATTTGCTATTTGATTTGGATCATCAGTTTTTTCACCATCTTTATTTAATCCTGTTCCAAATGGTACCTTGTGACCATCTCTAGCTGCAACCTGAACCTCACCCATAGCCATTGTTGAAGTTGCCATGTCATAAACGACAGGAGTATTATTTTTTCTAGGCCATGCAAATGAAATTGGATTAGTTCCAAATAATGGTTTTTTTGCACCAGCTGGCGCTACACTTGGTTTGTATGCCGTACAGGCAATACCAATTAAATTATTTTCAGCCAGTGCTTCAGTCTCATGCCACAAGGCAGCGAAGTGATGTGTATTAGCAATTGTTAACACACCAACTCCATGTTTATTTGAAGTTTTTATTAATTCAGGTAACCCAACTTTAATTCCTACTGGAGCAAAGCCATAATCCCCATCAACACGAATAGTATTTTGTGTAAGATAATTACTTGTAGGTCGAGAAACAGCATTTACTTTTTTACTTTTTAAAGAAGCTATATAACCTGGAATTCTAAATAAACCATGAGAAACACTTCCATCTCTCTCTGCATGAGTTACCGTTGTAGCAACACAATCAGCATTTAAATGATCACACCCATGTTTTGTAAGTGCTTGATAAGCTAATTCATATATTTTTTCTAATTTTAAAGGAATTGTATTCATTTACTTTTCTAAAATATTTAATATTATTAGTGAATGGATAGAGGATTATTAGACAATTTGAAAGAGCTTTTACAAGAAAGAATATCATTTTCAGAAAGTGTTAGAAATAATCACGCTAAAGGTGAAGATGCCTATGATCCTATCTTGCCCAGAGCAGTCTTATTTCCAAAAAATAATGAGGAGCTTTCAAAAATACTAAAAATTTGTAATGAATTCAAGGTACCAGTGACTGCCTATGGAACAGGAACATCACTAGAAGGTCATGTAGTAGGCAATAAAGAAGGTTTTACAATTTCAATGGAAAATTTTAATAAAATAATTTCTATCAATGAGCAAGATTTTGATTGTCGAGTTGAAGCCAATGTATCTCGTGAACAACTTAATGAAACACTTAAAGATAAAGGGGTATTCTTTCCTATTGATCCTGGTGCGAATGCATCTTTAGGTGGTATGACTGCTTGTTCGGCATCAGGAACTATGGCTGTAAGATACGGAACAATGAAAACAACTGTTCTAGGTCTAACTGTAGTTTTAGCGAATGGCGATATTATAAAAACGGGTACAAGAGCAAAAAAAACTTCTGCAGGATATAATTTGACAAATCTTTTTGTTGGTTCTGAAGGTACACTAGGAATAATCACTGAAGTTCACCTTAGATTATCACCTATACCTGAAAGTATAATGAGCGCTGTATGTCAATTTCCAGATCTTGACTCAGCTGTTTTAACTGCTCAAGAAATTATCCAATACGGTGTACCAATTGCTAGAGTAGAGTTGTTAAATAAAGATCAGATGGATATTAGTATAAAGTATTCAAAACTAGAGAATCTAGAAAGTTTACCGACACTTTTTTATGAATTTCATGGAAGTGAAATTTCAAATAAAGAATCTATTAATGTAGTTGAAGAGATTTCTAAAAATAATAATGGTAGTGATTTTAAATGGGCAGCAAACACGGAGGAAAGAAATAAAATTTGGAAAGCGAGACATAACGTTTATTATTCAGTTAAAGCACAAGGGGATAATATAAGAGTTTACGCTACTGATGTTTGTGTACCTATTTCAAATATTGTTGAGTGTATTAAATTTGCAGAAAATGAACTTCAAGGTACTGGGCTAAAGGCTCCTATGGTCGGGCATGTAGGTGATGGAAATTTTCATGTAACTATTGTCTATGATCCTAACAAAGATAATGAATATAAATATATAAGGAAGTTTAGTGATAAATTAATTGATAAAGCCTTAAAAATGGATGGAACAATAACAGGGGAACACGGAATAGGTCTTCAAAAAAAAGAATATTTATTAAGGCAACACCCAGATAATATTCCTTTAATGAAATTAATTAAGAAAAGCTTTGACCCAAATAATATTTTAAACCCAGGTAAAATTTTTGATATTTAAATTATAAAAATAAATTAAATCTAGATTTTTTTTATTCTCCAAATAACTATTTTGGATTATTTATATCTTCATTATATGCAAATACAGCTGGACTCCCACCTGTATATATAAAAATTACATTATCTCCTTTTTTAATAATGCCTTTTTGAACATAATCAATAAGAGCAGCAAAACCTTTCGAGGTATAAACTGGATCTAAAATTATAGATTCTTTATTTGCTAAAAGCTTCATGGCTTCTATTCCTGCTTTTGTAGTAGCACCATACTTTTCACCTACATAAGTATTGTCATGATTGATCATTTCATGATTAAATTTTATATTTACATCAAGTAGCTTAGCTCCTTCATTACAAATCCTAGCAATATCTTTTTTAATATTCATTTCCCAATAAACGGGTGAAATGCCTTGGATACGAGTTGGCCAATTTAATATTTTAGCTCCTAACTCACAGCCTGCTTGTGTCATATTAGCAGCCGTAACAAATAAATGATCTGCCATAAAATTTTGTTCTTTCATTTGCAGATCAATTTCAGCCATAGCATTTGCATAACTAATTCCAGCAAGAGTTGTATCTTCTTTTCCAAATCCACCGTATATTAGTAAAGGTTTTCGACCTTCTTTTATTAACTGACTATATTTTCTATCAAGATGTTTTGGTATTTCTTCTAAGTTTTCTCCATCAACTACCTCAACGTTTGCTCCTAAAATATTATACAATAAAAAATTACCTTGCATTAATTTACCTTTTATTCCATGCATCAATACTAAATAACTATCTAGATTTAATTTATTTGCTGCAGCTACTGCTTGACGACAAAAATTTGATTGGGAGGCAGCTCCTGTTAAAATACAATCATACTCTCCAGATAAAGTTTTAGCCATTATAAATTCTAGATGTCTAGTTTTGTTCCCTCCAAAAGCTAGAGCTGTACAATCATCTCGTTTTATAAATAGATTTATATTTAGCTCCTTAGAAATATTAGGAGCATATTCAAGAACAGTTGGAAGTTGAGCTAATTGAACTCTTGGAATTTTATTTATTCTGGAAACTAATTCTTCAGCTGATAACGGATTAAAATTACTCTTCATTTACAACTAATCTTTCTAATATTTTAAAATTAATGACTATGTCTTTTTACCTCTGCACCTCTTTTGCCAATTAGAAAATCAAGATCCGCACCTTTATCAGCTTGCATAACATGATCTATATACATCTTTTGATAACCTCCAGAAATTTCAGGTAAAATTGGATTATAATTATCTAAACGATTTTTAATTGTTTCTTCATCAACACTTAAGTTCATAGTACCTTGATTGACATCTATTTCAATTAGATCACCATTTTGAACCGCTGCTAAAGGGCCTTTTACAGCTGCCTCAGGAGCAGTATGTAGGATTACTGTTCCGTATGCTGTTCCACTCATTCTAGCATCAGATATCCTAATCATATCTCTTACACCTTTCTTTAAAAGTTTTTGAGGAAGACGCATATTTCCAACTTCTGCCATACCTGGATAACCTTTTGGTCCACAATTTTTCAAAACTAATATTGAATTTTCATCTACCTCTAAATTTGGATCATCAATTTTTTCATGAAATTCTTCAACACTTTCAAAGACAACGGCTTTTCCAGTATGTTTCATTAATTCTGGTGATGCAGCAGATGGCTTAATAATTGCGCCATTTGGTGCAATGTTTCCTCTAAGAATTTTAATGCCTCCATTTTTTGTTAATGGATTATCAAATTCTTTTATAACTTCATTATTCCAACATTTAGCGTCTTTGTTATTTTCGCCAATAGTTTTTCCATTTACAGTCAAAGCTTTTTCTTCTAATAATTTTTTTTCAAGTAATCTTTTTATTACAACAGGAACTCCACCAGCATAGTAAAAATCTTCCATTAAATATTTTCCAGAAGGTTGAAGATTTACAAGTGTCGGAATTCCCTCTCCACACTTATTCCAATCTTCTAAATCTAGGTCTATTTCCATTCTTCCTGCAATAGCCGCTAAATGTATAACAGCATTTGTTGAACCACCTATTGCACCATTAACTTTTATTGCATTTTCAAATGATTTTTTTGTTACAATTTTCGACATAGTTATATTTTCTTTAACCATCTCAACAATTCTTTTTCCTGACATATGAGCTAATGCGTATCTTCTTGAGTCAACTGCTGGAATTGCTGCATTTCCAGGAAGAGACATTCCTAATGCTTCCACCATTGAACCCATTGTTGATGCTGTACCCATTGTCATGCAATTACCTTTTGATCTGCTCATTGAAATTTCAGCATTAATAAAATCTTCTTCTGTAATTACACCTGCGTTTAAATCAGCATCAAGTTTCCAAACTCCTGTTCCAGAACCTATAGTTTCACCCTGATGATGACCATTCAGCATTGGACCACCTGAAACTCCTATTGTTGGAAGGTCAACACTTGCTGCACCCATCATTAATGAAGGTGTTGTTTTATCACAACCCATTAATAGTACTACTCCGTCTATTGGATTACCCCTTATTGCTTCTTCAACATCCATACTTGCTAAATTTCTAAACAACATAGCTGTAGGTCTTAGATTAGATTCACTTGCTGAAAATACAGGAAATTCAAGTGGAAAACCACCAGCTTCATAAACACCTTTTTTAACAGACTCTGCTATCTCCCTAAAATGACCATTACATGGTGTCAGTTCTGACCAAGTATTACAAATTCCAATTACAGGACGCCCATCAAATAAGTGATTGGGATGCCCTTGATTTCGCATCCAACCTCTGTGAATAAATGTATCTCTTCTATGTGATTTAGAATTATACCAATTAGAAGATCTAAATTTATTTTTTTTATTCATGAATGAAAGTTTTAGCTAATTAAAGTAAAAAATCAAATTTTAAATTTATAATCTTCAACTCCTGGTACATTTACATTTAATGCGAATAAACTGCCATCATATTGATTTTTGCCAGAATTATTTGCAGTAGTAATGAATAATGTCTTAAGATCAGTACCACCAAAAACACAATTAGTGACATTTTCAACAGGTAGCTCATAAATTTGATCGACTCTTCCTTTAGGGTCAATTCTCACTAAACATGATCCACCCCAACGACAATTCCAAATAAAACCATCACTATCAATAGTTGAACCATCTGGAGCTCCTCTATCAAAATCAAATAAAATTTTTTTATCTGATAAACTGCCTTTATCTAGATTAAATTTATATTCAAGTAATGATCCTTCAGTTGAGTCAGCAAAATAAAATTTTGTATTATCAGGACTCCAAATAAATGTATTAGGTATACCAAGATTTGTTTCAACTATGTTTAATTTATTTTCTGATAAACAATATAAAGTTCCAGATTTAGCATTTAAAGTCTTTGCACTTCCATCCTGATTAATATTATTTTGCATTGTACCAAACCAGAGTCTTCCTTTTGCATCAGATGCACCGTCGTTTGATCTATTTGTTAAAATATTTTCTTCTACCTCTTTAATTATTTCATATTTTTTAGTATGAAAATTAAATTTGTTTACTCCGTTGTTTGAAACTAAAGCAATTTCACTGTTTGAAATTATTGATGATGCTGTTACAAATTCAGGTAATTCAAAAGTTTCTAATTTTTCACTTTGTAAATTTATTCTGAATAAAAGTGTTTTTGGTTTTATATCAAGCCAAAATAAACTTTGATTAATTGAAGACCAAGTTATACCTTCGCCTAAACTATTTTTTACATCTTTATATAATTCGACCTTACTCATACTTTAGATCATTATAATAAAATTTAAAATTTATGAAGATAAGTTTAAAGGTAATGAGCTTTATCTTTGATACGAGCCATTACTTCTTTGGTTGCTTCTTCAGATCCATCATGGAACGTACCCATTAATTTATCTAAGAAACTAGTATTTCCACCTGAGTAATTGCATTCAAAATATTTGTGATGAATATAATGCATATAATCACCTGTTGGAATTGATACACCATTTTTGAAAGTCATTTTCTCATATCCTGTATGTCCAGGTGTAGGCGCTAAACCGGCATGAAATACATGATACATCGCAACGAGAGGATGTGAAGGGATAATCCAATGAACTAAAATTCCTGAAAAATAGAGTATATGCTCTATTGGATGCATAGACATACCTGACCAAGCGCCTGTATTCGTGTTTCGGTGATGGACTTTATGGGCAATTTTATAAAGGGGTGCCCAGTGCAATAGTCTATGAGTTAAGTAAAAATGTGCGTCTCTTATAAACGGGACAAGAAAGAACATAAAACAACAATATATTGGATAAGCCTCCCAGCTTACATATGGGATTATTTGATTTGCGAATGCCCAAAATGTAATTACTTCATAAGCTGTCCATAATGGGATAGCACTACAAAAAGTATAGAATAGGTTATCTTTAGTCTGATCATTAAATAAAAAAGTTGAGTTATTTTTTTCTAAAGGTCGTGGGTTATATTTAAATGAAGTTCCTTGTGTCTTCAGCCTTAAATGAAAGAAGCCTGTCCAAACTAAAATAATAACTGCATTTCTGAAAAATATATAGGATATCCATCCTATTTCAAAAGTCTTCATTGTCTCTAAGGAGGGAGTCAAAAAAAGATATGTAGCAACTGTTATTGCTGCAAAGACAAAAGTCCATGGGAAAAAAATTCCTGGAAATTTAAAAAAATACTTTAAAAATTTTATTGGGTTAAAAAATATATCTTTAGGTGGGTTAATACTTATTGTACCAAATGGTTTCCAATGACCTCTTTTATCTCTTGTACCAAAATCACTATCATTTAGTTGATTTCCCATGGTGTATTTATAGTATATTTTAAATAAAAAAAAAGAGACTAAATTGTCGTATTTGGAACCTTCACATCAATAAAATAATTTTTATCTTTAGATTGCTTAAATATTGCTGGGATTATTGATCTATAAGCAGCAATTATTCCGTTATGAGGTTCTGGCATTTGATTTTTAACTATTTTGTGAAATTTTTTTAAATTATGGCATGGGATTTTTGGGAAAATGTGGTGCTCAATATGATACTCCATATTTGAATACAAAAAGCTAAAAAAGGGATTCATAATAACTGTTCTTGTACTTTTTCTATGATCTTTAATATTATCAGCTAGTCCAGCATGTTGAGTCATGCCGCAAATCATTAATATAGTATTACCATAAAATGGGGGTAAAATTATCATTATTATTGGTAGCCATGATTGTAAGAAAACTGAGGATAAAATTACAAGCAACCAAAAACTTAAATATAATCTTGAACTATTAATAATTTTTTTAATTTCCTTTTCAGGCACTGTTACTTTTACAACAGGAGTAATTATCCCAAATGAATGTTTAATAATTTCAAAATGTGTAAAATGTCTTATTTTTTGAATATTAATTATTGGACCAAGAGGTAAAAAATTTAAAAGAAATCTAACAGGTTCTGTTGGTTTTGGACTATTATTTTCGTAATCGTATACCTCCTCATGTGTAAATATAGTGTAAGTATGGTGATGAAAATGACTCCACTTCCATCTAACTGCTTCAAAACCACCGAGTAAAGAAGTTATATGATAAAAAAATTTATTTAACGCTCTTGTTTTAAAATATGTTTCGTGATTTGTTTCATGTTGAATGCTTATGATTTTACAATAGAAAATATTTCCATAAAGCAAAAGAGCAGGTATTGACCATAAAGTACCCCAACTTAGAATACACAGATATCCACTTAATATTACAGCAACAATAAATATGGATATATCTAATAAACCTTTTATATCCGATCTCTTAGAAAGTTCCTTTAAAGTTTTCTTATCAATTTTTGGTTTATACCAAGTTTTTAAATCAACTTCGCCAGCAAACATTAATCAAAATTTTTCTGAAAGCTTTAAAAATTTTTCAAATTCACTTTCATCAATGTTAACTGTGATTTTAGGATCATTAAATTTTTTGTTTACCGTATCATCGTGAAACTCTTTGAATGCACTTACTCTTTCAACTTGTAGTTTTGAAAATTCTTTTTTAAAATCTCTATAAATTCTGGCATGTCTTGGAATTTTTCCTTGGGTATATCCGAGTACATCATTAGCAAATAAATATTGCCCATCACATCCAGAACCACTTCCCATTGAAAGAGTCATGATATCAACTTTTTTTGTAATAATTTCTGCAACTTTTGGTGGAACTACTTCGAGTTCAACTCCGATAGCACCCGCTTCTTGTAACTCAAGAGTATGTTCTAAAATTCTTATGGCTTTATCTGCAGTTTTACCTTGTGCAACAAATCCTCCAATCCAAGTAGCATTTCCTGGAACTAATCCAACATGACTATTAATTGGAACATACTCATCTCTTAATGCTCTAATCCATTTGTAACTCCAATTTCCACCATAGATAACATCTGCACCAATGTCTAAATACTTGTGTGATAGTTTCATTGCTTCGTATTCAGAAGCTACTCTTACTGCTCCTCCGGATTGCATAAAGCAAGTTGGTGCAGCCTCGCGAATTCGCTTAAGCTCATCAAAAGAATTGAAAATACCAAATTGTGGAGCATCATGAGAAGTACAAATCATGTCAATGCCTGCCTCTTCAGCTGCTGCAGCTTCATCAGCATTATGCACAAACATAACACTTAGTTGTCTTTTACCTTTGCATTGCAAATAATCATAAACCGTAAGTTTTTTTCTGCTCATAAAATCTCCAAAAAAAATAGTTAATCTATCTTAATGAAAATTTTGTCATTATCAACTTTAACTGGATATGTTTTTAAATCCTCACACGCTGGTGGGCTTAAAGCTTCTCCGGATTTAATATTAAAAATTCCCTGGTGCATTGGACATTCAATTTCATCATCCATAACCAAACCATCTTCAAGATGTACCGCCTCGTGTGTACAAATTCCATCAGTAGCATAAAAACCATCTGTTAGCTTATACACACAAAAAGTTTTATCTTGATGATCAAATCTGATGAGATCCTCTTCTTCAATACTATCTGTAGACCCTACTTCAATCCAATTTTCTTCAGACATAGATTGTATATAATAGCTATTTTATGAAAATAAATACAAAATAATTAAATTGTTATTTTTGTATAAGTTTATTTAATTTTAGATTTTGATCTGAGAGAATTTGATTATCTACAATGGTATTTTTCTCAGTTAATTTAGAAGTTATTCTAATGTCACGGCCTACTTTTCCTATGATTCCAACACCACATGCTCCTCTTATTTTATTATTTTTTAGGAAAAAATAAATAACACCATTATTAATATCTTTACCTCTTTCGATGATTTCATCATACTCATCACAAATACCAGTCAGTTGAAGATTCAAATTAAATTGATCAGACCACATCCAAGGAATTGAAGTGTATTCTGTTTTTACTCCAGCAATATTTTTTCCAGCACATATTCCATGATTTTGTGCATGTTGATAAGACTCGAGTCGCATATTTCTTTCATAGAATGGATGATAAAAATTAGATACGTCACCTGCTGCATAAACATCTTTAATAGATGTTTCACAAAATTGATTAGTTACAATACCATTATCAAGCTTTAAATTTGTATTTTCAAATAACTTTACAGTCGGGGTTGAGCCTATACCTGCAATTATAAAATCTGTTTCTATTAAAGAATTATCATTTAATAAAATTTCATAATCGCCATTTTTTTTAGTTATTTTTTCTATCTGTTTATTTAATATTATTTCATTTCCATGTTCTATATGGGTGTTTTGAACTAAATCAGCAATTTGTTTAGGTATAATTCTTCCCATAAGTTGATTACCAATTTCAATAACAATTACTTTCTTTTGAAGCTGAGATAAAGATGATGCAATTTCTAAGCCAATGAAACCACCACCAATAATTGTTATTTTATTTTTATTTGAAACTATTTCTTTAATTTTTTTGGCTTCTTCTAAATTTCTTAGATAATAAATATCATTCTTTAAATTATTATCTAAAGTAAGTTTTTTATTTTCAGAACCTGTTGAAATAAGCAAACTATCATAAGAGTAAACGTTATCATTTTTTGCAAAAAGTTTTTTATTTTCAAAATCAACTTTATTAATTGATATATTTTCAAATTCTATATTTTCATTTTTTAGTACGTCGCTAGAATGAAAATAAAGATCTTCTTCTTTTTTTTTATCTAGCAAAAAATCTTTAGATAAAGGAGGTCTTTCGTATGGTAATAAATTTTCTTCACCTAAAATTTTAATATTTGATTTTGAATCATTTTGTCTGATCTCTCTAGCAGCATAGATTCCAGCTTGACCACCACCTAAAATTATAATGTTATTTTTCACTCAGTCTAAGCGTTGCTTGGAACAGATAATGGAATTTGATAGTCAGGATTTTTTGCTTGTTTTATGAGTGCTGGAATAATTTCTTTATAAGCCCCAAGAAGACCTTTTCTGGCAGGTGGTAATTGATCTTTAATCATAGCATGCAGTTTAGGTAAATTATGTGAGGGAACTTGAGGGAACATATGGTGCTCAACATGATATTCCATATGCCAATATAAAAAACTTAAAACTGGATTTAAATATACTGTTCTGGTTGTATACCTATGGTCTCTTTTATCTTCTCTAAGTCCTGCGTGTTGAGTAAGACCCATAAGCATAACAAGGGTCTTTCCATAAAAATTAGGCAATAAAACATATAGAACAGGAAGCCAACTTTGAAAGTAAACTGAAGAAGCTATACTAATTATCCAAATAGAGAGATGACTCCAAGCAGATAATCTACATTTCCATCTTTCATTTTTTGGAATACAAACTTTCATTACATCAGTAGTTACACCAAATGCATGTTTTATAGTTTCCCATTGAAGAGAATTTTTAAAGAAAATAAAACCAGAGAATGGAATGTAATGAGAGAAAAACACAATCAAGTCAGTTGGTTTTTTTACATGTATTTCAAAATCTACAGGATCATTAAATTGAGTATAAGTATGATGATGATAGTGAGAATATCTCCATCTGATAGGTTCAAAATTATCCATGAAACTAGCAATATAATAAAAGAAATCATTCCAGAATTTAGATTTAAAAGCAGTTCTGTGACCAGTTTCATGCCATATAGCATCGCTGCATCCCCAAATATTTCCGTATATTATAAAAAATAATAATGACCACCAAGTGCCCCAAGTGACATACGCAAGATATCCAAAGAGAAACAGAGATGAAAAATAAATAATCATATGCTTAAAACCCTGCCAATCAGATTTCTTGCATAACTGCTTGAATTCTTTTTTATCTATATTTGCTCGATACCATTTACCTAAATCAACATCCATAATGAAAAAATATCACTTTTTGATAATCTTATAAATATAAAAATTGCTTTAAATTGGTAAATAAGTGCGACTATTTTATCTATCAAAAGAAAGAAGGATTTAATTTGTAATAAGATCTTTAATACTTTAATTTAATTGTATTATTGATTTATATACTTATAAATTAATGCATAAATTATTTGGAGGAATTATGAAAAAAATCTTTGCTGTCATTGCTTTATTTTTTGCTTTTGCATCTACTTCAGCAGTAGCAAAAAATGATTACAGCTGTGATAAGAAATTTATATTTTTCCCAGGTGGTCCTGAAGGTGGTCCATTTGGAACTATCGTTTATAATGGTGCAGTAGCTGCTGCTGAACACACTGGTTGTGAAGTAGATTACTACTGGTCACAGTGGAACTCAGAAATCATGATTAAACAATTTAAAGAAGCAGTTGCTTTACAGCCTGATGGAATTGCAATCTATGGTTTTCCAGGAGACGCTGCAATGAGACCTATCATTCAAGAAGCAAGAGAAATGGGAATAGTGATTACTACTATGAATACACCTCTTCCTGATCTTGAATCAGAATATAAAACTGAAGGGTTTGGTTATGCAGGAGCAGATCTATTTGATGCTGGATTTAATCTAGGTAAAAAAGCTGTTGAAGTTTGTGGTCTACAAGCTGGAGATAAAGCATTTATCTGGGGTCTTGCAAGTATGCCAAATAGAGGAGAAAGAACTAAAGGTGCAATAGCTGGTGTTGAAGCAGCAGGTGTTGAGGTAGTTTATCAAGAAATTCCTGATAACGTAAACTCAGATGCATCTCAGGGAACTCCTATGTACGTTGCTACTTATAGTGCAAATCCTGATATCAAAATGGCTATTACAGATCATGGCGGATTAACTGCAAGCTTACCAACATATATGAAGGCTGCAGGTCACGGTACTGAAGAAGTATGTGGTGCTGGATTTGATTTATCAGCTCCAATTGTTGATGGAATTAATTCTGGATACATTGATGTTGTAATTGATCAACAACCATTTATCCAAGGATATATGCCAATTGTTCAGTTATTCCTAAGCACAAAATATGGAATGGCTGGATTAGCAATGGATACTGGTGCTGCATTTGTTACAGCTGATAACGTTGATGCTGTTGCTCCATTAGCAGCAGTACAAATCAGATAAATTAAATATTATAACCTGCCTTATTACATAAGGCAGGTTTATTTTTTATGGCTGAAGAACTCTTAAAATTACAAAATATTTACAAAAACTTTGGAAACGTAAAAGTTTTAAAAGATGTGAATATCAAAATAAATAAAGGTGAAGTGGTAGCTTTAATCGGTGATAACGGAGCTGGAAAATCTACACTTATTAAAGTTATAACTGGAGTTCATAGCCCAAACTCGGGAAAAGTTTTTTTTAAAGAAAAAGAGGTACAAATTAAATCAGTTGCACAATCAAGAAAAATGGGGATTGAAGCAGTGTATCAAGAAAGAGCATTATGTGATCAGCAAGAATTGTACAGAAATATCTTTGCAGGAAGAGAAATTACAAATTCATTTGGTTTTTTAGATATAAAAAAACAAAGAAAAGAAGCAGAAAAAATTTTACGCGACTATATAGGTTTTACTTCAAAAGCTATAACAGTTGACTCTCAAGTAATGGGTCTTTCTGGTGGCGAAAAACAAGGTGTAGCTTTCGGTAGATCATTGTATTTTAATTCTGATTTAATCGTATTAGATGAACCAACAATGGGATTATCGATACAAGAAACAGAAAAAGTTCTTAATTTTGTAAAAGGTTTAAAAAATGAAAACAAATCTGCAATATTTATCGATCATAATATAATACACGTATATGGTGCTGCAGATAGATTTATAATTTTAGATAGAGGTGAAGTTGTTGGAGAATTTAATAAAGAAGATATTTCAAGAGAAGAACTTGTTCAAAAAATGATTCAACTTCATGAATCAGGAAAAATAAAAGTGGAAGAATAAATGAACAATTTATTAAATAGCTATTTTGTAAAAACTCACAAACTTGAAATTAGTATAACTATAATTGCTGTAGTACTATTCCTAATTTATTTTCTTGGCGCACCACATGTATTTACAAGATTTCCTATTTATAGAGCTTTTATGCAATCAATGCCTTTTTTTGGAATTATTGCTATATCAGCAACATTTGTTGTTACACTTGGTGAAATTGATTTATCATTTCCATCTATAGTTGGAATTACATCTCTCATATTTGGAATTATAATGACATCGACTGATGGTAATTTTTTTATAGCATTTATTTTGGCAACTTCACTAGGTATGTTTGCGGGATTAATAAATGGATTACTTGTTACTAAAATTGGTATACCTTCAATAGTTGCCACTATAGGTACATTATTTTTTTGGCGTGGATTAGTTAATGTTATTTCTCAAGGTAGCGGTATTGCAATCGTTGATGTAGCAGATGGAACATGGCATCATATGATATTTGTTGAAAAATTATTTGGAAAAATTCCGATGCAATTTATTTGGTTCATTGTATTAACTGGATTGATGCAATGGGTTTATCGATACCATAAATTTGGAAATCATATCCACTTTGTAGGTGATAACAAAGCAAGCGCTCAAATGATGGGAATTAACGTTGATAATGTAAAAATTATTGCTTTTGTTCAACTCGGATTTTTCTCTGCTTTAGCAGGAATTTTTACAATGTATGAAATGTTATATTTCTGGCCTACACAAGGTGAAGGCTTAATGTTAACAACACTAGCAGCTGTCTTTGTCGGTGGTACTTCAGTTTTTGGTGGTAAAGGTACTATTTTTGGAACTTTTATAGGAGTATTAATAATTGGATCATTAGAATCAGGGATAGTTGCTTTAGGCTTATCTGGTTTTTATGTAAAATTTATTAACGGACTCATGATTACAGTAGCCGTAACAGTCTACGCCCTAATACAAAGAAGAAAAAATTAATAAGTAGCTCTACCACCACTCAAATCAAAAGTTGATCCTGTGGTATAAGAATTCTCTTCAGAGGACATCCAAGCAACTAAAGAAGCTAATTCTTCTACTAACACAAATCTATTTCTCGGAATTTTTGATAACATATAATCAATATGTTCTTGTGTAATTTGATCAAAAATACGTGTTTTAGCAGGTGCAGGGGTAACACAATTAACTGAAATATTATTTTCAGCTAATTCTTTTCCTAGAGATTTAGTAAGTGCAATAACTCCTGCTTTTGCTGCACTATAAGGCATTGCGTTAGGATTACCTTCCTTACCAGCTATCGACGAAATATTAACGATACGTCCATAATTATTTTTGATAAAATGAGGAACTATAGTTTTACAGCAATAAAATACTCCGCTTAGATCTATGTCTATAACTTTTTGCCATTCCTCAAGTGGGTAATCCCATGTCTTAAAGTTTGGTCCAGCTATTCCTGCATTATTTATTAAAATATCAATTTTGTTTTCATATGTAATACTTTCAGCAAATGCATTCTCTACACTTTTATAATTTGAAACATCAACTTCAATTTTTTGAGTATTTTTTAGATCAACTTTATTTAAATATTCTGTATCTTTATCCCATATTAATACTTTTGCACCTGACTCTATAAATCTTTTAGCAATAGCTAAGCCAAAGCCTTGTGCTCCACCCGTTACAATTGCGACTCTATTTTCTAAATTAATTTTATTCATTAGATTTGTTTTAAAATATATTCAGCTGAACTAACATTGTATTCGCCATCATTTTCAATAAATTTATTTAAAATCATATTATTCTCAATTATCATCGCAAACCTTCTAGACCTAAAACCCATATAATTTTTTGTCTTATCAGATATCAAGTCAAAATACTTTGTAATCTCAGCATTTCCATCTGCAATTCCATTGATTATTTCTCCATCTGTATAACTCACTAACCAAGATTTCATCACATGTTCATCATTTACAGATAGACAGTAAATACCATCAATTTTTTTATCTATAAATGAATTATATAATTTTATGTAACCTGGAAGATGTTTCTCAGAACAAGTTGGCGTGAATGCCCCCGGAACACCAAATAGAATAATTTTTTTATTTATAAATTCATTTTTTAATGAAGATACTGATGAAACACCTTTTTTAATAATAGGCACTTTAAAATCATCAATAATCATTTTCATCATTTAACTTTATTATATGTTTCAAATATTTGTTTCTCAGTCAATATTTCATTCATTACTATTCCTTCAGGAAACTTTGAAGAATAAAATGCATTAAAAGGTATGCCAAATTTATTATATTTTTTTAAAAATTTATTTATTTTTTCATTTGGTTGTGTCCAATCAGCTTTTATCAATGTCACTTCTTGTGAGTCAAAAAAATCTGAAACTGTTTTTGAATTTAAAACATTAATTTTATTAAACTTACAGGTAATGCACCAGTCAGCAGTTATATCTAAAAAAACAATTTCATTATTAGCTATTATTTCAGGAATACTTTTGGAATTAAAATCTAACCAATTTTTACTTTTATAATTTTCTTCATTAATTTTTTGAAAAGAATTTAAATATGGAGTTAAAAAGAAAATAATTATTAAAGAAATAATTAAGGGAATTTGATAAATTCTAAATTTTAAAATTGCTGATATTAAGATCAATAAAACAGTAAATGTAACTATAAAAAAATAATTGAAATAATTATTTAATATACTTAAAAGCCAAACAATTGTTATGAATAATAAAATAGATAAAAAATATTTAAAATAAATCATCCATTTTCCAGATCGAGGTAAGAAGGAAATCAAACCTGGAAAAAAAGCTATAATCAAATAAGGTAAACTCATTCCTATACCCATAAAACAGAATATTAAAAATAAATATGTTGTTGATTGAGTAAAAGCAGCCGTTACAGCTGTTCCTAAATAAGGTGCAGAACATGGTGTAGCAAGTAGTGTAGCAAAAAAACCATTAAAAAAATTCTTTGTATAAAAATTGTTTCCTGAATTTAAAATTTTTGATGAAGATAAAAAACCTGGTAAGTTTATTTGGATAAGACCAAGAGTGTTCAAGAAGAACATTGATATAATTATCAAAATGAACATTAAAAAGTAGGGTTCTTGAAATTGCATACCCCAAGATATTGAAATATTGATTTTTTTCAGGATAGCAAAAAATGCACCAAGTATAAGAAAAGAAGAGATAATACCCAATACGGTTATAAAAAAACTACTTTTAATTTTTTTATCCTTAGTATTAATTACAGATAATAATTTTAACGATAATACCGGAAAAACACATGGCATAAGATTCAAAATAAACCCGCCTAGGAGTGAAATTAAGAGTAAGTATATAAGACTAGTATTTATAGAGATATTTTTATCTACATTTTCAATTTCTACACTTTTTTTAACTTTAAAGCTGTGATTATTATCATAAAAAAATATTTCTATTGGAAATTTTTTTTCATTAAACTGATCGGCACTGTAATGTAAAGAGGTATTCAATTTTTGGAAATCAAGGGAATAATTATTTATTGGTTCTACAACAGGTAGTCCAAATGGTGTGTGAATAAAAATTTTTGGATCATCGAAAAAAGAGGTAGTTGATATTTCAATATCAAAAATAACACTATTGTTATTTTCAATAGCCTTAAATGAGAAATTAGAAATAGGTGTAAAATCAATATTATTATTTAATGTAGTAGATAGAACTTTTTCAATTTCAAAAAAATAATCTGTATATTCACCATCTCCAGATGGTATATTTAGAAAAATATCTGCACTACCTGGAATGCAAACATCTTTACAAACTAAATAATTAATATTTAAATTTAAATTTGTTTGTTTTTGATTATCTTCAATTTCTACAATCAAAGGGAATATAACCTTATCTTTATATCCAATGGATTTTAAACCTAGTATTTCAAATTCTATTGGCTCTGGCCATAGTATTTTTATATCTTTAACGTTCGAAGAATTATTCCATATAATTTTTTGAGGAAAACCTCCTCCTCCAGGCGATTTCCAATACGTTTTCCATTCATCTTCTAGTTCGTATTCTAATGCTAAAATTAATTGATTATCATTTGATGAAGTCATTGGTGAAATTAATCTAACTTTTGATTTTTCACTAATTGCCCAATCTGAAGATAAGGAGTATCCAGCTGTGCTAAATAGTCCAAAAGCAAATATTATTGCAATTTTTAATAGATTTATAACTTTTATTACCTTGTCCATATAAAATAAATCAATACAATATTGAAAAATATAAATTAACGCGAATATATATACTATATGAATTTAACTGGTCAGTTCTTAATTTCAATGCCTTCATTAGAAGATGATAGATTCGAAAAAACGGTAATTTATATGTGTGCTCACTCAAAAGATGGGGCTATGGGTATAATAATCAACAAAAAAATTGATTATGATCTTTACCCCGATTTGCTTGAACAACTAGGTATAGACAAGCCGTTAGAAGATAAGAAACTTTACATTCGCTATGGTGGTCCTGTTGAGAGTGGTAGGGGGTTCGTTTTACATTCTGACGAAGTAATTCAAAAAGAAACCCTGACAATAGATAAAGGGGTGGCGTTAACTAGTACTTCAGAATTTTTTGAAGACCTTTCTAAAGGTAATGGTCCGAAGAATAGTATTCTAGCTCTTGGATATGCAGGATGGGGTCCAGGACAAATTGAAAAGGAATTAGCGTCAAATAGTTGGATGACGCTAAAAACAAATAGTGATTTTATATTTGATGAAAAAGTTAACAATAAATGGAATGATGCATTTAATTTGTTAGGAATAGATGCAAGTAAACTTTCAATATTTTCAGGTAGTTGTTAATTATAGAATAATATCAAAAACCCTTTCCTTATCTTTTTCTAAAACCTTTTTTATTTTAAACTTTGCAGTTTTTGTAAGTTTAACACCTTTATTAGTAACAAAAGATTTCATTTTAATTACTTCTTTTTCAGGCATTTTTCTTTCATATTTTAAAATATGCCTCTTTCCATTAATCATAAAAACTGTCTTCATATTTTATCTCCTTTATTTTTAAGAGAGGTAATCTTACCTCTCTTAATTTTTTTTAAGTATTAGTCTCTAATTGAATAAGCTACCACACCAACCTCAGCTTTATCAGTGCCAAGTTTTTCAGCTTCTTCACTAATTCTTAATCCCATAATATTTTTAATTAGATATATTGCAATATATGAGAAAACAAAAACAAAGATACACACTGAAGCAACGCCTAGTAATTGAATTGAGTATGATGCATCAGGATTAGTTAGAGGAACAACTAATGTCCCCCAAATACCTGCAAACATATGTACGGGTATTGCGCCAACAACATCATCTAGTTTTAATGAGTTTAAGAAGTTAGTTCCATAATACATTATTACTCCACCAACTGCTCCAATTCCAATTGCAAGCAATGGACTAGGCATCAATGGCTCAGCTGTTATTGAAACTAAACCTGCAAGAGCTCCATTAAGCATCATAACAATATCAGTTTTGCCCCCAATCAATCTAGTTATTGCGGCACCAGCCATACATCCACCACAAGCTGCAAGTTGAGTATTCATGAAAATTTTTGACATTGCTGTTGCATCTTCATAAGAACCTAATGCAAGTTGGGATCCACCATTAAAGCCATACCACCCCATCCATAAAATAAATGTTCCTAATGTAACTAAAGGAATTGATGATGGAGCAAAAGGGGCCATATTAGCTGGTTCTCCACTTGCACTGAATCTTCCAAGTCTTGGACCTAAAAGAATTACACCTGCTAAAGCTGCAGAACCACCACAAGCGTGAACTAATGTCGAGCCAGCGAAATCTGCAAATCCTAGGGCGTCTAGCCATCCTCCACCCCATTCCCAACCCATTTGAATTGGATAAATGACTCCTCCAAGAACTGCTGCAAAAGTAAAGAAAGGCCAAATTTTTATTCGCTCTGCGACCGCACCTGATACAATTGAAACAGTAGCACAAACAAATAAAGCTTGAAAAAACCAGTCTGAAGCATCTGAATAACCTGTTTCTATAGATGTATTATCAGTCCATATTGATGGTGTACCAACATAACCCCCTTCAGGGACAGAATATCCAAGATTATATCCAATTAAATAGAAAACAATTGAAACTATTGCAAACTTTCCAATATTTTTAGCAGCAATAGTTGATACACTTCTGGTTGTAACAAGACCTGATTCTAAAAATAGAAAACCAGCAGCCATCCACATGACTAAAAATCCACAAACTAGAAATGAAAATGTATTAAATATATATGCTACTTCAGCGTCAACCTCTGCTCTCACAGATGAACTTAGCAACAAAATAAAAGAGAATATTGTAAAAAGACTAAAAAATTTTTTATACATTATTTAACTCCATATAAAATTACAAACACATAACTACCCTTTAGTTATGCATTAAATCATGCTTAGCTATGGAAATTAATTACTAAGATCCGCGTTCCTTCGGTTTAACCTACTTCCGATTTGCCTAAAGGCAAATTGAACGATTTATAACTTTGCATGCGTTCCTTCGACTTTCGTCTACTTCCGTCACCCTAAAAGAGTGATGAACGTGAGTTGAGTTATAGCTATAATTCGGAAACTATCAAGATATAGTATTAGATTTAATTAATAAAATCTGATTAATTTTCTAAACTCATTTTGCTAAAAAATGAACCTTCTTTTCTTAACCATGTATTAATCATAACGAGAAAATTATTGCTTAAATAATAATTTTTAATTCGTTTGTCTGACTTACTTTGCTCTTTAACAAAAATATTTTTTTCTAAAGCTTCGTTTAAAATAGATTGAATAGATGATCTAGATCCAATTGACTTAGGTATATTTGCACAAATTGTTTCAAATGAAATTCCGTTCAATTTATTATTTTCATATATTTCAAGAGAGATAACATGGTGTAAAATTGACTTAAATAAAAATTTAGAGACGTAATCTTCTGAAAAGGAGCTTGAATATATGTTTCTTTTTTTCTCTTTAATTATTTCTGTTTCAGTCATTAAATATCTCAATATTATTTTGCATTTTTGGGAGAGCAAATGCTCTCCCATTTTTTAGTGACCAACTATAAGGAGTTGATGTGCTAATCACTAAATTCATTAGTCTCTGATGCTGTAAGCCATTACACCTACTTCAGATTTATCAGTACCAAGTTTTTCAGCTTCTTCACTAATTCTAATACCAAAGAGCATTTTCATAATGTACCAAATAATAAATGATACAACAAAAACGAAAACGTTAATTGCTATAATTCCGTAAAGTTGTGCACCAAAACTTGCTGCTGTGTTTGAAATTGGAACTACTAATGTTCCAAAAATTCCAGCAAAACCATGTACTGGAATTGCTCCAACAACATCATCAATTTTAAGTGATATTAAAAGTCTTGTTCCGTAGAAGACGATTAATCCACCTATTGCACCAATGATTACTGCTAGGAAAGGAGAAGGAGCTAGTGGTTCTGCAGTTATTGCTACAAGACCACCTAATGCTCCATTAAGCATCATTACAACATCTGTTTTACCCGTTACTAGTCTTGAAATAACAGCACAAGCCATTACACCTGCACCAGCTGCCAGGTTAGTATTGATATATATTGTTGCTACTGCTGTTACATCATCAAATGTACCCATAGCTAATTGTGATCCACCATTAAATCCGAACCATCCAAGCCATAGGATAAATACACCTAAAGTTGCAAGAGGTATTGATGAATTTGCAAAAGGCTCCATTGGAGCTGCTTCACCACTATCAGTAAAACGTCCTAATCTTGGACCTAACAAAATTGCACCAGCAAGTGCTGCTGCTGCTCCTGCACTATGTACAAGGGTTGAGCCAGCAAAATCTGAGAAACCTGCTTCCGCTAGGTATCCTCCACCCCACTGCCAACCCATTTCGATTGGATAAATGAAACCAGTTAATAAAGCACAAAAAATAAAAAATGGCCAAATTTTGATTCTTTCAGCTAGTGTTCCAGATACAATTGAGCAAGTTGTTGCACAAAATACCATCTGAAAGAACCAGTCAGAACCATCTGAATAACCTGTATCAAGAGCACTACCATCACTCCAAGGAAGCGGAGATCCAATGAAGCCACCTGCAGGGATGCCATATGCCATATTGTATCCAACTAACCAGAACATTAAACCAGCTATAGAATATAAGCCTATATTTTTTGCAGCTATTGTTGCTACACTTTTAGACGTTACAAGTCCTGATTCAAGCATTGCAAATCCTGCTGCCATCCACATGACTAAGAACCCAGATACAAGAAATAGGAATGTATTTAAAATGTATTGCACTTCACCATCTACTTCGGCTCTCGCGTATGAACTAAAGAGCATAAAGACGGCAATAATGCTAATGAAATATATAGATTTTTTTAACATTAATCCTCCATTATAAATTTCACAGTACATGGCTCACATTGAGTCATGCGTTACTTTTCATGCTTAGCTATGGAAATTAATTACTAAGATCCGCGTTCCTTCGGTTTAACCTACTTCCGATTTGCCTAAAGGCAAATTGAACGATTTATAACTTTGCATGCGTTCCTTCGACTTTCGTCTACTTCCGTCACCCTAAAAGAGTGATGAACGTAATAGATGAATTAGTTTATTATTAAATTTTAGTAAGAATATTTAAGAGAATATTGGTATGCAATATTTGCATATATAAAAAAAACTAATAATACTGCTAAAATATCAATTTATTTCAGATAAATTTATCCACTTAGAATTATTATTACTCGAATCTACAGTAGCATTAATAAATTTCATTATGTGCAAACCATCATCAATATTTGGAAGCATCTTTAATAATTCTTCCTTATTTTCTCTATTTTGAATAACATCTGCAGCATCTGAATAGATTTGTGCAAATGCCTCAAGATATCCTTCTGGGTGACCTGCAGGGATTCGGACATTAGCTTCACTTCCTTCAACTTTAATCGAACCACCTCTAGTTATTATCTGACTCGCCTCCCCTACTTGATTAAATTTTGCATAATTTGGATTTTCTTGACTCCATTTCAATGCACCCTTGTCACCATAAATAGCAACACTAAAATTATTTTCTTCACCTGTTGCAACTTGAGAGATGGATAATGATCCCTTAGCTCCATTATTTAATCTGATCATTATAGAAGCATCATCATCTAATTTTCTTCCTTCAACAAAGGTAGTTAGATCTGCACTAACTGATTGTAATTTTAATTGGGTTATAAATTCTAACAAATGCATAGCATGACTTCCTATATCACCCACACTTCCTGCAGCTCCACTTCTTGAAGGATCAGTTCTCCATTCTGCTTGTTTATTAGAGCCTGAATCTTCTTCTTTTGAGCCAAGCCAACCCTGAAGATAAGATCCTTTAATAATTCTTATCTTGCCTAGTGCTCCATTTTCAATAAGTGATCTCATACCTCTAACAACTGGATATCCAGAATAATTATGAGTTAAGAAAAAATGAGCATCAGATTTAGAAACTGCTTCAACTAATTTATGAGCATCTTCCATTGTAGAAGTCATAGGTTTATCACAAATAACATGAATATTTTTATTTAGAAATTCTATTGCTGGTGCAGCATGCATATGATTTGGTGTAACAATGGATACTACTTCAATGCCGTCATCTCTTTTAGATTCTTCTTCAGCCATAGTTTTAAAGTCAGGATAACTTCTTGAAGGATCAAGACCAATTTCTTCAGCAGACTTAGCTGCTTTTTCAGGAGTTGAAGATAAACAACCAGCAACAAATTCATACTTATCATCCATCCTTGCACATAGACGATGCACGGCTCCAATAAAAGCTCCTTGGCCACCACCTATCATTCCAAGTTTTAATCTTCTTCCCATAATTACTCCTTATATACCTAAAATCTTTTTGTTAGCTTGCTCGTCCGTTCCAGAACTTGCAAAATCATCAAATGCTTTGTCTGTAACTTCAATAATGTGATTTTGAATAAATGGAGCTCCTTCAGCTGCACCTTGTTCAGGGCTTTTAATACAGCATTCCCACTCTAAAACTGCCCATCCATCAAAATTATAACCAGATAGTTTTGAAAAAATTGATTTAAAATCAACCTGGCCATCACCAAGTGATCTAAATCTACCTGCTCTGTTTATCCATGATTGATAACCTCCGTAAACTCCTTGCCTACCAGACGGATTAAATTCTGCATCTTTAACATGAAACATTTTTATTCTTTCATGGTAAATGTCAATATGATCAAGATAGTTTAAACATTGGAGAACATAATGACTTGGGTCATACAACATATTACAACGTTGATGATTATTTACTCTGTCTAAAAACATTTCGAAAGTTGAACCATCGTGTAAATCTTCACTAGGGTGAATTTCGTAACAAAGATCTACTCCACACTCATCAAATTTATCTAAAATTGGATGCCATCTTTTTGCTAATTCACCAAAAGCTTCATCTTCTAAACCTGCAGGTCTTTGGGGAAATGGATAAAGAAAGGGCCAACATAAAGCCCCAGAAAATGTAGCAGCAGTTTTTAAATTTAAGTTTTTTGATGCTTGAGCGACATTCATCATCCTTTTTACAGCCCATTCTTGTCTAGCTTTTGGATTACCTTTTACCTCATCAGCAGCAAAACCATCAAAGAGTGTGTCATAAGCAGGATGCACTGCAACCAATTGACCTGTTAGATGTGATGCAATATCAGTTATTTCAAGATTAAAATTTTTTGCTATTCCTTTTATTTCATCACAGTAATCTTTACTCGAAGCTGCTTTATCTAAATCAAATACTGCTAAATTTTCTGCTGGTAATTGAATTCCTTTATATCCAAGATCAGATACCCATTTACAGATACTGGGTAGTGAATTAAATGGTTCTTTATCTCCTATAAACTGTGCTAGAAATATAGCTGGTCCTCTAATTTTTTTCATACATTTTCTCCAAAACTATTTAAACATGAAACTTTTAGGTAGTCATTAAATTTTTAAAATTTTCGTATAATATTTTAGTATTATTATTCATTTCTTGAATATTATTTCTAAGCAATTTATCAAGTTCATCAATAGAGTTTTTTCCCAGATATTTTTCTAAAGCATTTTTTAATTCAGGGGCTTTGGACCATTTAATAATTGTGTTTTCATCTACTTCTATATGAAATTGAATACCATAAGCATGATTTTTATATTTAAAAATTTGAAATTTTGTAATATCTGATGAACCTAAAATAGTAACATCAGAATTATTTAGTTCACTTACTTCATAACTATGCCATTGCAATGCTTTAATCTCATTATCAAAATTTTGAAATAGTAGATCCTTTTTTTTATTATCTAAAATATCTATATTTAAAACTCCTATTTCTGGGGGATTAGATTTAATTACTTTACCACCAAGAATTTCTCCTAAAAATTGACAACCTAAACAGATTCCGAGATATGGTTTTTGATTATTTAGGACAAATTCCTTTATCTTATTTTTTTCTTCAATCATCCATGGATATTCTTCTTCCATCCAAGTATCCATTGGCCCACCTAAACATATCATTCCATCAAATATATCAAGATTAACAGGAATCTTTTCTCCTTCATCCAATCGAATAATAGTTGTTTCAACTAAGTCTTCATTCATTAACTTTGTAAAGTGTCCGGGTGAAACTAAAGGTGTATGTTGAAGAATAATTATTTTATAAGACATTTTTTTCTAAATTAAGTAATCTTTTTTTTAATTTAATCCCCCCTCTTGCAGAAAATCCTCCGAGTTTACCATCACTTCGTATCACTCGGTGACAGGGTATAATAAGTAAAAGTTTATTTTGTCCGCAAACATTACCAACATATCTTGGTGAGGTACCAACTTTTTTTGCTATTTCTCCATATGTTGAAACTTTACCATATTTAATTTTAGATAATTCTTTCCAAATTTTTTTTTGCAAAGGTGAGCCTTCAAAAGAATAGTTAATCTTGAAATTTTTAAGTTTTCCAGAAGCGTATAAATTAATCTGATTCTTAATGTTAATTAAATTAATTGTTTTATTTGTTTTTCCAAAACTCAGTGAAAATACACTACCACTCTTTTTTTTTACTGTAATCCAACCAAGTTTAGTTTCAAAAGAAGCAGTTTCCATATAAAATTAATAACATTATTGAATGAATCTATCAAAATAATTTATAGTAAATCATGGATGAAGATAATTTAAATATAGAGATTAGAAAATTTCTTAAACAAGTTGGTATTAGTTCTCAACGTGAAATAGAAAATTATATACGAAAAAAATTTACTGAAGGAAGTATCAAAATAGGTGAATCAATAAAAGTATCTATGAATCTGTCATCTGAAGATGGAGAACTTAATCATTCAGTTAATGAATCTTTGAAAATAAAATAAATAATTTTTAGTATAGTTAAAAACTTAATTTATACGTGATTGGATTTTATCAATATTTTCAAGTTTAGATAATGGTCCAATACTTGATATGGTTATTGGCCCTTTTACAATCTCATTCGCAATCTTTTGAACAGTCTCTTTAGAAACTTTATCTATATTTTTAATGGTTTCAGCTGGTTCAATTATTCTATTAAAGACCAAAAGTTGTCTAGCAGCACTCTCACATCTTCTAAATGCACTTTCCCTCCCCATCATTAAGCTTGCTTTCAATTGAGCTTTACCTCTATTTATTTCCTTTTCTGTAACTGAATTAGGACTTTCGTTTAGTTGATCACATAAAACAGGTATGAGCTCTTGGATTTGATTTTCACCTGTTCCACAATAAATACCAAAAACACCAGTGTCAGTGTAAGATGAACTGAAAGAAGAAATACCATAAACAAGACCACGTTTCTCTCTAATCTCTTGAAACAATCTTGATGACATACCTCCGCCTAATAAAGAAGAGTAAACCAATAAAGAATAGTAATCATCATGGTGATAATCTATACCTTCAAAACCAAGTAGTAAGTGAATCTGTTCTAATTTTTTATCTTCTCTGTATTCTCCTGATTTATAATCTGCTTTTTCTCTTTGCGTTGATAATCCGGCTGGTAACTTAGTGCATGATTTTTTAATTGATTCAACAAATTGATCATGGTCAATTTTTCCAGCTGCACTTATAATCATTTTTTTTGGATTATAATTATTCATCATAAAGTCTTTAACTTCATCTCTTGAAATATTTTTAATGATATCAGTTTTACCCAATATAGAACGTCCCATTGGCTGGTCCGGGTATGCTTTTTCTTGCCAATAATCAAAAATCATATCATCAGGAGTATCAAGATACATTCCAATTTCTTGAATTATGACTCCCCTTTCTCTATTAAGTTCATCTTCTGCAAATGTAGAATTTTGCAAAATATCTGTCAGAATATCTATTCCAAAATGCAGATCATCAGCTAAGAGCTTTACATAATATGCTGTTATTTCCTTTGAAGTATAGGCATTTATATCTCCGCCAACATTTTCAATTGTTTCAGCTATTTGAAGAGCATTTTTCGTTGATGTACCCTTAAAAGCCATATGCTCTAAAAGGTGAGCAACACCATTTATGTCTTTTGTTTCATCTCTGCCGCCAACAAAATTCCATATACCCATTGATACTGTTTCCAACCCTGGCATATTCTGGGTTACTATTCTTAATCCATTTTCTAGTGTTGTAATTTTATGCATTGCTAATTTTTTCTAAGATGAAGTTTTTTACATCTATAGTGCTATTAGGTAATATAGTCATCTTTTCCTCTTTATCAAAAAGATTTCTCAATTCTTTCGGTATATCAATTTCTTTATTAATTGCTTTATTCACAGCTTTGTCAAATTTTGCAGGATGTGCACAAACCAAAGATACCCATGCTTCATCATCTTTTTTATCAAATAATACTTTTAGTCCTGTTGCAGTATGTGGATCAGCAATATAATTAAATTTTTCATATACATATTTAATTGTTTCCAGAGTCTGACTATCATCAATTGAAGAAGCTTTATATATTTGCTGAAACTTAGCTAAAACAGAGTCATCAAATTGATATAAACCTTTTGATGAAAAACTTTCAAATACTTCATTTACTCTTTTGCTATTTCTATTGAAGCTCTCAAAAATTTGCCTCTCAAAGTTACTTGAAACTTGTATATCCATACTAGGGCTATAAGTTTGAGAAACAGATTTTTTTTTCATTGATCCAGTGTCTACTATGGACTTTAAGATATCATTAGAATTAGTTGCAATATGTAAATGACCAATAGGTAATCCCATTTGTTTAGCAACAAAGGCTGAAAAAATATTGCCAAAATTTCCCGAAGGAACAATAAAATTAATTTGCTGCTTATTAGTTTGCAAGTAAGCCCAAAAATAATAAACAACTTGCGCAATTAATCGTGCCCAATTTATAGAGTTTACTGCAGTTAAAGAAGTAGACTTTTGTATTTCATTATCAACAAATAGTTCTTTGACAATTTTTTGACAATCATCAAAATTGCCATCTACAGCAATATTAAAAATATTCTTATCAATTACTGTAGTCATTTGTTTTTGTTGAATAGGTGATACTTTATTATGAGGATGTAGGATAAATACATTTATATCTTTTTTTGATTTAAAAGAATGAATTGCAGCTGACCCAGTATCGCCAGAAGTAGCCCCTAAAACAGTAATTTTTTTTGGAGACATCTCTAAACTTGCAGAAAATAGGTTACCAAGGAATTGTAAAGCATAATCTTTAAAAGCATAAGTAGGTCCATAAATTAATTCTAATAAAAATTTATTATTTTCTAATTCTACTAATGGAGCTATTTTTTCATGACTAAAATTTTCATAAGTCTCATTTAAAATTTTTTGTAATTCTAATTTTTCTATATTTTCATTTACATAAGGAAAAATAATTTCGCATGCCACTTCTTCGTATGATTTATTTTTTAAACTCAGTAAATCTATTTTCGGCCAACTTTGGGGTAAATACAGACCACCATCTCTTGATAATCCTTGATAAAGTATATCGTTAAATGATCTGCTTAGAGAATCATCTCTTGTGCTTAAATATTTCATTAAAGATAGCGATTAGTAATATATTCTTTGAAATATTTAGCATTTAAAGGCGACTTTGTAACCTGTTCTAAAACCTCATTAGTTGAAAAAAAACTAGCTTTTTCATGGATATTTTTTTTAAGCCAATTTACTAAATTTGAAAATTCACCATTTTCTATTTCCTGATCTAATTCCTGCTGATCAGTTCTCAATTGAGAGGCAAATTGAGCTGCAGTGAGTGCTCCTAATGAATATGTTGGAAAGTATCCAAATAATCCGGCAAACCAGTGAATATCTTGTAAACATCCATCAGTGTCTTTATTTATCGATAAATTAAATAATTTATTAAATTCATCATTCCAAGCATCTGGAATGTCTGCAATATTTATTTCATTATTAAAAATTTTTCTTTCTAAATTAAATCTTAAAATAATATGCAAGGGATAGGTTACTTCATCCGACTCAACTCTTATAAAAGATTTATTTACTCGGATACCTAATTTGTAAAGATTGTCTGGATTTGTAGCTTTGTCTTTAATATTAAATTTTTTATTTAAAGTATTAGATAAAAATTTTTTAAAAGCTAATGATCTAGTGATTTGCATTTCAATTAATAGTGATTGACTTTCATGCATGGCCATCCCTCTAGATTTACCTACTGGCTGATACATCCAATCTTTTGGTAAGTTTAGCTCATATAATGCATGTCCAGTTTCATGCATAACACCATCTAAAGATGAAAATGGATTTTCATTATTATATCTAGTTGTAATTCTAACATCATTTGTAGATCCTCCACAAAAAGGGTGAACACTTTTATCAAGTCTTCCTCTTGTAAAATCAAAACCTATTTGTTTCATTATATATTCAGAAATATTTTTCTGCTTTTCTTCATCAATACTTGTTTCAAATTGAAATGTTTCTTCTTTTTTTTGCTTATCAATAATTTTATCAATAAGTGGTGTTAGAAATTTTTGTAAATCATCGAATACTTCAGATATTTTATTTTCTTCTGAAGAAGGTTCAAATTTATTTATTAGTGCTTCATAAGGAGAAACTTTAAAAGTTTCCCCTAGAATATTTGCTTCTTCTTTTGTTAAATTTATAAGTTCTTCTAAATCTTTTTTTACTAAATTAAAATCTGACTTTTCCCTTGCCTCTTGCCAAACACCTTCACATTTAGCTGAAGATTTTGAAATTTTTTCTACAAGCTCCGTTGGAATAGCAGAAGCTAATTTATATTCTCTATCCATTTCATTTAAGTTTTTCTGATCACTGTTATTTAGATTAAGATTCTTTGAGTCTTCAATTAAATCACCAACTTCAGAAGATGAAATTTTACTATGACTAAGTTTTGATAAATAGGCTAATTGATCTGATCTTTGATCTCTTGAGCTGCTCGGCATCATTGTTGCCATATCCCAGTGTAAAATACCTGCAATATCTGATGTCAGTGAAGCTTCATTAAAGATCTCTTTAAGTTTTAAATATGTTTTCATTTTTTCTTCCTAAATAAATAAATTATAAAAATAATCAAAAAAGAAAAACTCATCAAAAACCATGTAATTGCATACTGCAAATGATTATTTGAAAAATTATGATTTTGAGATGATGGTATTAAGAAGTTCTCTGCATAATTGCTCATATTTTTAATAAAAAATTTCTGATTGATCTTAACATTTAAGAAAGTTTGAATTTGCTCCAAATCATAATAATACCATTCATTTGAAGAGATAGAATTCTCGGGAGTAAACGTCTTTTTTTGAGTTGGATATCGGATGTATCCTAGAATTTCAGCATTTATTATTGCATTATTGTCTTTAAAATAATCATATCTACTTTGCTCAAACCAACCTTCATCAATTAAATAATTATTGCCATGATTATCTGATAATAAACTAGCTATTCTAACACCAGAAATCCCATTCAATGTTTTAGCAGGGAAAAAAATTTTTTTACTTCTATCAACAGTTCCTAAAGTGATAACTTTAGTAAACTCATCAATGTTTGGATACTTCATTTTTCCCATTGAAAGTGAAAGTGGTTTTTGATCCTTTAGTTCATTAAATTCAGCTATAATTTTTTCTTTCCATTCCAGTCTTTGTAATTGCCATGTTCCTAAATACATTGTCAGCGCAATACAAAATAAACTAAATAAAAAGAATTTTATGGGAAAGTTTTTAATTTATGCACCCCAAACATAAACGCAGACAAACAAGAACAGCCAAACTACGTCAACAAAGTGCCAGTACCATGCTGCAGCCTCTAAACCAAAATGTCTATCTGGAGTAAAATGATTTTTATAAACACGATACAAACAAACAGCTAAAAATGCTGTTCCAACCATTACATGAAATCCATGAAAACCAGTAGCCATATAAAATACTGATGGATATATTCCATCAGTAAAACTAAAATAATGATGAGCTGCTTCGTAATATTCTACACCCTGCATAAATGAGAAGAAAATTCCAAGACCAACAGTACACCATAATGCCTGAATGGCTTGATCTCTATGACCTTCTCTAACAGCATGGTGAGCCCATGTACAAGTAGTACCTGACATTAATAATATTAATGTATTTAAAAAAGGAACATCAAGCGGATCAAAAGTTTTGATACCTTCTGGTGGCCAAATTCCAACAGCACCATTACTATCAAAAGTTTCTGAGAATTCTTCTATAGGTAATTTAGGTGTTAAACTTGCATCAAAGAAAGCCCAAAAGAAAGCAACAAAGAACATTACTTCTGATGCAATAAATAGTGCCATCCCATATCTTAATCCAAGTTCTACAACAGGAGTATGAACCTTTTGAAAAGTTGACTCTTTAATTACATCTCTCCACCATAAAAACATTATAGTTAACAAACCAATTGTACCAAGAATAAGAAGCCAAGAAGTTCCATAATGCATATAAAATACAAGACCAGCAGCCATTGCTAGACCAGCTATTGATGATAAAAATGGAAGTGGGCTTGGATCAACTAAGTGATATGGATGTTTCTGCCCTGTTGTTGATTTATTAGCCATTGGTTATTCTATATATTTAAAAAATGTATATGACAATGTTATCTCTTCTACATCTTTCATTGTTGGATCTTCATTAATTGAAGGGTCTATATAAAACACAACCGGCATTTCAACTGTTTCACCGGGTTTTAAAGCCTGCTTTTCAAAACAAAAACACTGTGTTTTAATAAAATACGGACCAACTTTTTCTGGTAAAACATTAAATGTCGCAGTTCCGATAGTTTCAACGTCAGATTGATTTGTAGCTCTATAGTTAACAAGTTTATTTTCACCAACTTTAAATTTAATATTTTCTGGTGCTGTGAAAGTCCAATTTATACTATCATTAACATCGGCATTAAATTTAAGATTAATATCTCTTTCTAAAATTGATGATGAAAGAAACTCAGATGTACTTGTCTTACCACCATAACCAGTAACACGACAAAATAAGTCATATAAGGGCACAGAAAATGCAACTAATGTAATCATTGTTAAAACAATTAATGATAGTCCTAAAGCTGTTCTAGTATTAGTCATTATACTCCAAAAATATTTGCCTTAAATAAAGTCCATAAATAAAAGAATGCAACAATACAAAGTAAAATAATTAGGGTTATAATATTTTTCCTTCTTCTGTTTTTCATATTAATACCACATGATCAATCAACAATGCTGAAAATAAACTGAATAAGTAAAGGATTGAAATAGCAAAAAATTTTAATCCTTCAGAATTTGGTATTGATTTTTTTTCTTTAGATTTTTTCAACTTTAAAGAGCTATTAAATAATAATAAGTTTAATATAGTAACTATAGTTAAGTATATTATTCCAACTTTGCTATCTAAGTATGGGAGATAACTCGATAAAATTAATATTACAGCATAATAAACAATCTGTTTTTTTGTATCATCAATACTACTTACATTTGGTAGCATAGGCACGTTAGCATTTTTATAATCACTATATCTATAAACTGATAAGGCCCAGAAATGTGGTGGGGTCCAGAAAAATATAATTAAAAATAAACTAATTGGTAAAAAACTTAATTCTGGAACAACTGCTGTCCATCCAATAATTGGAGGAATTGCTCCAGCTGCGCCTCCAATAACTATATTTAATGAAGTTGTTCGTTTAAGCCAAAATGTATAAATAAATACATAAAAAAGAATTGTAAAAAGAAGTAAACTTGTTGCTAAAGAATTTGAGAACCATTGCATCAAAATTAAAGAAATAGTACCTGTAAGTATTCCTAAAACTAAGGCTTCATTTTTAGAAACTATTCCTAGAGGAATTGGTCTGAGTTTTGTTCTTTCCATAGTTTTATCTATATCTTCATCAAACCACATGTTGATTGCTGCTGAAGAACCAGCTCCTAATGCAATAGCAACAATTACAAGTAAACTATTTAGAATTGATATCTGCCCTGGTGCCAAAAACATTCCAACAAATGCTGTAAAGATAACCAAGGACATAACTCTTGGTTTCATTAGTTCGTAATAACCTTTGAATTTTCTTAAAAGAAAATTATTGCTATAACCAGCTTCTAAGGATTTAGCATCCACGTAAATTATCCTTTGAATTTAGGTAAAATCTCAAACTGATGGAATGGTGGAGGTGAAGAAAGTGTCCACTCAAGAGTATCAGCTCCCTCTCCCCAAGGATTTGCAACTTCTTTCTTTCCATAAAATAAAGCATACACAATTGCGAAAAGAAATATCAAAGTTGCAGCAAAAGAAATGTAAGAACCATAAGTTGATACAAGATTCCATCCTGCATAAGCGTCTGGATAATCTGGAATTCTTCGAGGCATACCAGCAAGTCCTAAGAAATGTTGAGGAAAAAATGTTACATTTACTCCAATAAAAAATAACCAAAAATGTAGTTTGCCTAAGAATTCATTATATTTTCTTCCAGACATTTTTCCAAACCAATAGTAAATACCTGCGAAAATTCCAAACATTGCCCCCATACTCAGAACATAATGGAAATGTGCAACAACATAATACGTATCATGCATTACTGTATCTATTCCAGCGTTGGCCAAAATAACACCTGTTACACCACCGAGTGTAAATAAGAAAACAAAACCTATTGCAAATAACATTGGAGTTTCAAATGTGAGTGATCCACCCCACATAGTTGCAATCCAACTAAAGATTTTTATACCGGTTGGAACAGCAATAATAATTGTAGCTAACATAAAATATGCTCTTAAATCTGCACTCATACCAACTGTGAACATATGGTGAGCCCAAACAATAAATCCTATAAATCCTATAGATATCATAGCATACACCATTCCTAGATATCCAAATACTGGCTTTCTTGAGAAAGTAGAAATAACCTGACTTACAATTCCAAAAGCAGGTAATATCATGATGTAAACTTCAGGATGGCCAAAGAACCAAAATAAGTGTTGGAAAAGAACTGGATCTCCACCACCGGCAGGATTAAAAAATGTTGTACCAAAGTTTCTATCAGTTAGAAGCATTGTAATTGCTCCAGCTAAAACAGGAACAGCTAATAAAAGCAGGAATGCTGTAATCAGCATAGCCCATACAAAAAGAGGCATCTTATGAAGAGTCATTCCAGGGGTTCTCATATTAAGTATTGTTGTTATAAAGTTAACTGCACCTAAAATTGAGGACGCGCCTGCTAAATGAAGAGCAAAAATTGCCATATCAACAGAGGGTCCAGCGTGTCCGAGTTTATTTGAGAGTGGAGGATAAATTGTCCACCCCGTACCAGCACCAGTTCCTATTGTTGCTGAAACAACTAATAAAACTAGAGCAGGAACGAGTATCCAAAAACTAAAATTATTCATTCTTGGAAAAGCCATATCAGGTGCGCCAATCATTAATGGAACAAACCAATTTCCAAAACCACCAATTAATGCTGGCATTACAACAAAAAATACCATTAACAAACCATGAGCAGTGATAATTACATTCCAAACTTGACCATCAGCAACAACATCTAAACCTGGAGCAGCTAATTCAGCCCTCATTAATAATGAAAAGAAACCTCCAACTAAACCAGCTAGTATGGCGAATATTATATAAAGGGTTCCAATATCTTTATGGTTAGTAGAGAAAAACCATCTTTTTATAAAACCTGGTTTATGATCGTGATGGTCGTGGCTTACTGAATCTGCGTAACTCATTTTTCTCCTATTCTATTATAATCTCTTTGGTAGTTATTTCGCTTGCTAATGCTAACTTACTTTTTTGTTCAATTATCCAATTATTAAAATCTTTTTCATTAAGTGCTTCTATGACAATGGGCATGTACCCATGACCTGTTCCACATAATTCGGAACATTGACCTCTATATATTCCTGGCTCATCTATATTGAACCATGTTTCATTAAGTCTTCCAGGAACCGCATCTTTTTTTACACCTAAAGAAGGCATAGCAAAACTATGAAGCACATCACCAGCAGTAACTAATACGTGAATATTTTTATTTGCTGGTAAAACTAGGTGATTATCAACTGTTAATAATCTTATGTCACCTGGTTCTAATTCATCATCAGGTGTCATGTAACTCTCAAAAGAAATGTCATCATGTTCAGGGTATTGATATTCCCAGTACCACTGATGGCCTATGACTTTAATCGTCATATCTGTTTCAGGTATTACGTCTTGCTGATATACTAACTTAAAAGAAGGTATTGCCATAAAAATTAATATGATTACGGGTATTCCAGTCCAAAGTATTTCAATAAATGTGTTGTGAGTTGTTTTAGATGCAATTGGGTTAACTTTTCTTCTAAATCTAAATACAACATAAAAAATTAGAAAGAGAACAAATATCGTGATTGCAGTCATCATAATTAATACGAAATTATGAAGATCATAAACATTTCTCATAACATCACTTGCAGGTTTTTGAAAACCTAGTTGCCAATCAGATATACCATTTGCAGAAGAAGCAAAGGTCATAAATGTAGCAATAATAAAGGATAAAATACGCATCTTAATTAGTTATTGTATACACTAATAAATAAATTATTCAGTAAATTAACCAGTGATTTAGAGGCAAAATTCTAGGACAGGTTGTCGCTCATTATAATTTATTCAATAGCCGATTGAATAGAAAAAATTGCTGCAGTTGTTGCAGTATCTGATCGTAGAATTCTTTTTCCCAAAGAGACAGATATGCATGAAGACAAAGACGAGATGGTTCTTCGTTCGTTTTCAGAAAAACCACCTTCAGGTCCAATAATGACAGCCCATTTTTTATATTTTTCTGTTTCTTTGATTAAAGCATTGTAGATAGTTGGTAAATTTTCATTTCCTTCATCACAAAAGACTAACCCTCTATCAGATGGAAAATTATTAACTAAATCATCCAGCTTAATTGTTTTATCTAAAGATGGAATGGACAATCTCTCAGATTGTTCTGATGCTTCAATTATATTTAATTCGAAATTTTTAAAATTTATTTTTGATTGATTTGTATATTCTGTCAAAATCGGAATAAATCTAGAGATGCCAAGCTCGGTAGCTTTTTGAATAGTGATATTCATTCTATAAGATTTGATTGGTGCAAATATTAGCCATAAATCAGACTCTTGAGGAATCTCTCTCAATTTGTTTTGTATTTGTAAAACAATATTATCTCTATTGATAGAAATTACTTTAGATAACCATTCACCTGTTAAACCATCAAATAAATTTATGCTATCTTCTTTTTTGATTCTAAGAACATTTTTCAAAAAGTGGTGCTGCTTATTTTTTATATAAATTATAATGTTAGCTGATAATTTTTTGGATACAAATAATCGTGTTTTAGACATTTTCATTACAATAGTTTAGAATTATAACATTATATTCATATATGTGGGATAACTTAGTTGTAAAAAAAATATTTGATTACTGTGAGTTAATCAGACTTAACAAACCTATTGGCTTCCTTCTATTAATGTGGCCTTGCTGGTTTGGTTTAGCGTTACTAAAAATAGAAACTTCAAAACTATTATTTTGGTATTTACTTTTTTTAATTGGTTCTTTTTTAATGAGAAGTGCAGGATGTATAATTAACGACATCATCGATATTGATTTTGATCAAAAAGTTACACGTACCAAATTTAGACCTTTAGCATCAAAGAAAATTTCTATTACTGAATCCATATTATTATTAACTATATTATTGGTAATTAGTTTTTTCATTCTTCTGGAGTTTAATTTTAAATCAATTGTATTGGGTTTGTTAAGTATGCCATTTGTGATTTTATATCCTTTTATGAAAAGAATAACTTACTTCCCACAGTTATTCCTTGGAATTATTTTTAGCTGGGGTGTGCTAATAGTTTCAATGCAATTTAATACACAAATTACATTTGATTTTCTTTTATTGTATTTAGTATGTATTTTTTGGACATTAGCATATGATACGATTTATGCCTACCAAGATAGGTCAGATGATGTTTTAAATAAAATCAAATCTACTGCAGTTTATTTTGATAAAGGTGGTAAAAGATTTGTTCAAACATGCTATCTTATTATCTTAATTATATTGTCTTATTTTGTATGGAATTCCTCAAATTTTTTACTTAGTTCAATTATTATAGCCACTATTGCAATTTGTACGTATATAGCAATTCAGAAATGGGATATAACATCACCGTTAAGCTCAAATTATTATTTCAGACAAAATAATATTTTTGCAATTATGTTATTTTTACTTTTACAAACTTTTTAATGTCTTCAGATAAAAAACAGTCAGTTACTTCAAGAATAGTTTTTCAATATTTAATGAGTCATAAACTCAAAATAATATTAGCTTTATTTATGATGGTTATATCAGCAGCAGCAACAGGTTTGCATGCTTGGTTAGTAAGACCTGCACTTGATGAAGTTTTAATCAAAGGCAATAAAGAAATGTTATTTTTAATTCCAATTGCAATTATTGTAGTGACCCTCTGCAAAGGATTGGCAACATATACTCACTCTTATCAAATGAGTAAAGTTGCACATTCAATTATTGCAAAACTTCAAACTCAGATGTTTGAAAAACTCATGTATTTGAATATGAAATTTTACAATGACTCTAAATCAGGTAATTTAATTTCAAGACTTATAAATGATACTTACTACTTAAGACTTGCAATAGTTAAATCTGTAACAGGAATTATAAAAGATGTCTTAGTTATCATTTTTTTACTAGGTAATATGTTTTACCAAAGTTGGACACTAACTCTTTTTGCTTTTTTTGCATTTCCTTTAGCAATCTGGCCCATAAGAAAAATTGGAAAGAGTATAAGAAAAATTACTTACACTATCCAAAACGAAATAGCAGTTTTTTCTAATGTATTAGCCGAAAGTATTAAGGGTATTAGACAAGTAAAAGCATACTCAAGAGAAAACTATGAAAAACAGAGAGCTTTTGAAACAATAAGTTTCATTCAAAAATATTTTACAAAATCTGCTTTTATTAGCAATCGCTTAAGTCCCTTAATGGAATTTATTGGAAGTTTAGCAGTAGCACTTTCAATTTATGCTGGGGGAGTTTTTGTCTTAAATGAAAGTATGACAACAGGTCAATTTATGAGTTTTTTAGTAAGCCTTCTTCTTGCTTATCAACCAGTAAAAGCTCTTGGAAATTTAAATATTAGTGTCCAGGAAGGATTAGCTGGAGCTGAGAGAATTTTTAAACTTTTAGATACAAGTAAAAATAATATGGAAAATATTTCTACAGAAAAAAACATAGACCTAAATGGAGACATTGTTTTTAGAAATGTTTCATTTGCATATAATGACAATTTAGTGCTTGATAAAATAAATTTAAAGATACCAAAAGGAAAAAAAGTTGCATTAGTTGGTTTATCTGGTTCTGGTAAATCGACAATAGCTAATATAATTTTGCGATTTTATGATAATTATTCAGGCTCTATATTAATTAATTCTAAAGATATAAAAGAGCTAGATCTGACAGATGTAAGAAATAGTGTTTCAATAGTTACGCAAGAAACAGTTTTATTCAACGATAGTATATTTAATAATATTAAATATGGAAACTTAAAAGCAAGTGATGAAGAGATAATTTTAGTTGCTAAAAATTCTGGAGTGAATAGTTTTTCAGAAGAGTTGGAACAAAAACTACATACTGTTATCGGAGAAAACGGTATAAAATTGTCAGGTGGACAACGACAAAGAGTTGCTATTGCTCGAGCTCTTATTAAAGATGCACCATTTTTAATTATGGATGAAGCTACATCTTCTCTTGATAATATAACTGAAAATAAAATTCATGAAATAATCAATAATCTTATGAATAATAAAACCAAATTAATAATTGCACATAGATTAAGCACAATAGAAGACGCAGACATTATCTACGTTTTAGATAAAGGCAAAATTGAAAGTCAAGGATCGCATGAAGAATTAATTTCAAAATCAACTATTTACAAAAAATTACAACTAAGAGAACAGTTGGAAAATGAATTTTAAAAAAAAAATTTTTAAGTTTTCTATATCTCAAAAAATTTTGGCATTTATAGGTTACCTATATATCTTATTCGTATGTTACACTTCTAAGATACAGATTATAAACTCTGAGTTACCTGAAAAATTATGGAAAGAGAATAAACCTTTTATTTTAGCATTTTGGCATGGTCAATTGATGATGATAGGACATGTATGGAAAAGTAAAGCTGTGTTAAATATGCTAGCATCTAGCCATAGTGATGGTCGATTTGGAGCATATATTGCAGGTCATTTTAATTTAAAAAATGTTTCTATCATGTCAAAAAATAAATCACCTTCATTAAGGAAAGTATTTAAAATTTTAAAAGATAGAAATTATATTGGTATAACTCCTGATGGACCAAGAGGACCAAATAAGAAAGTCTCAGAAGGGATTATAAAAATTGCAATTCATTCTCAAGTCCCAATTATACCACTTGGTTTTGCTTCAAATAAAAACCTTAAACTTAAATCTTGGGACTCATTTTTAATAACATATCCATTTGCAAAATGTAAATTTGTATGGGGTGAGCCAATTACTATTCCTCCTTCTACTAAAGATTATGATTTAGACAAATATAAGAGTTTTTTGGAAGAAAAAATTAATTATTGTATGGAATTAGCAGAAAAAAATCTAAATGCTTAGAATATATCAAATACTTAGTACTCTTCTCATACCTGTAATTATTTTTAATATATTTATTCGCATCTATAGAAAAAAAGAGGATAGACTAAGATTTATTGAAAGGTTTGGGAAACCAACAGTAAAATTAAATAGTGAGAAAAAAATTTTATGGATACATGCAGCAAGTATTGGTGAATTTAAATCTTCAGATTTAATTATAGAACGATATCATAAAGTATTTGATATTTTAGTGACTACAACAACAAAAACTTCAGCAGAATATATTAAGGAGTTTTATAAAAATAAAATTATTCATCAGTATATCCCATTTGATGTCTCTCTATGGTGTTCAAGATTTTTAAACTTTTGGAAACCAAATCTGATTTTATGGATAGAGTCAGATATTTGGCCAAACATGCTTAATAAAATTAAAGTTAAAAATATCAATTGTTTATATTTAAATGCAAGAATTTCTCCAACGTCTTTTAAAAAATGGAAAAAAATAAAAAATTTCTACAGAAATTCATTAAAGAGTTTTAATAAAATTTTAGCACAAAGCACAGATGATAAAAAAAGAATTCAAGAATTAACAAACTTACAAATTGAATATTTTGGAAATTTAAAATTAGCTAAGAATAATAACAATGCCTCAATAAATAAAGATCAAACAAATACAATCTTGATTGCAAGTACTCATTCTAATGAGGAAAAAGAAATAATTAAATGTATTAAAAAAACAGTTCGTGAATTTAATTTAAAAATTTATCTTGCGCCAAGGCATCCAGAAAGAATTGGGACAATTAAGCAAGAATTAAATAAAGAAGGATTTAATATTTCTTTAGAATCTAAAAAAGAACATCAAGAAAATAATATCGTTATAATTGATAGTTTTGGAAAATTAGATCAATATTTTAAAATTAGTGATTTAGTTATTTTAGGTGGTTCTTTCTTGAAAAATATTGGTGGACATAATCCTATAGAGCCTGCAAGTTATGGATGTGCTATTATTAGTGGTAATTATGTTGATAATTGGACTAATATTTATGAAGATATGGTAAAAGCAAATTCATGTATAATTGTAAATAAGTTTGAAGATATTGATATAAAGATGAAAGAATTACTAAATAATAATTTGGATATAAAAAAAATCCAAGAAAATGCGCTTGAGTTTTCAAATAGATCCTTCTTTGAAAAAGAAAAACTTTTTGAAAACATTGAAAAGTATATTAGTTAAAATGCTTAAAGCTCCTAAATTTTGGTATAAAAAAAATGATACATATTTATCGAATTCTTTATATCCACTTTCATTGCTATTTAGATTTGGAACGAAAATAAGAAATTTTGTTAGTAGAAAATCATCTTCTAGCATTCCAGTAATTTGCATTGGAAATATAGTTGTTGGAGGAGCTGGAAAAACACCAGTTGCTTTAAAAATTGGAAATTTATTAAAACTTAATGGATATAATCCTCACTTTGTTTCAAGAGGATATGGTGGTCTTGAAACATCTAATGTTCTTGTCAAAGAATGGCACTCTGCAAAAAGTGTTGGTGACGAATCTTTATTACTAGCAGAAGTTGCACCTACTTGGATTGGTCAGGATAGAAATAAATCCTTTATTTTAGCTAAAGAAAAGGGTGCCGATTGTATAATTATGGATGATGGTTTTCAAAACCCAACTATTCAAAAAGATTTTTCAATTATTGTAATTAATGGTGAACAGGGTTTTGGAAATAAAAGGGTAATCCCGTCTGGTCCTTTGAGAGAGAGTATATCAAGAGGTATTTCCAGAGCAAATCTTGTAATCGTAATTGGAGAAATATCTCAAGATGTAAAAGATAAAATACCAAGCACAGTTCCTATTATTCATGCTAAATTTCAAATAAGCACAGATAATAAAATATATAAAAATCAAAAAGTGACAGCCTTTGCAGGGATTGCTTATCCTGAGAAATTTTATAATTCACTCTCTGAACAAGGTGCTATTTTAGAAAAGAAAATTAGCTATCCTGATCACCATATTTTTGATGAAAACGATATGTTAAATTTAGCAGAAAATGCGAATCTTACAAAATCAGTATTAGTTACTACAAAAAAAGATTTTGTTAGAATACCGAAATCCTATCGATCTTTAGTAAGTGCTTTGAGTGGGGAAATTAAATTTGAAGATGAAAATCTACTCAAAGAAATATTGAGTAACATTTTAGAGAATAAAATAAATGATTTAGCAATATGAAAAATATAATTTATTTTTTTGAATATATTATTGTTTTTTTAATCTTTTTTTTATTTAAACTTTTGCCAATAAATACATCCGCTAAATTTGCTTCTCTTTTGTTTAGTACTTTTGGTAAATTATCTGGTGCAAACAAAACTGCAATTAAAAATTGCAAATATGTATTTCCCAATATGAAAGAGGAGGAAATAAAAAGTATAGTTAAAAAAAGTTGGGATAATCTAGGAAGAACAGTTTCTGAACTCCCTAGGTTAAACTATTTATTTGATAAAAAAAAAATAAAGTACAATAAAATTGAGAATATTGAAAATTTAATTAAAAATAATTCCCAAGGCGTATTTATATGTATTCATCAGTCTAATTGGGAAGTTGTAGTGCCTAGTCTAGATAGAATTGGTGTAAATCTAGGTGCAGTATATAGACATATTAATAATCATTTTTTAGATAAACTATTATTAAAAATTAGAACAAATTCACTTGTATCGTCTAAGAGTTTTTATACTCCCAAAGGTAAAAAAAGTGCTAAAGATATAACTGAAGCTATAAGAAATTCTTTGTCAATGTTGGTTGTTATTGATCAAAAAGATTCTTCTGGAGAAGAAGTTTTATTTTTTAAAAAAAAAGTTAAAACACAAACAGGTTTTTTAAAACTAGCCAGAAAATATAAATTACCAATAATCCCAATTAAAAATAAAAGAATTGATAATGGAAAAATTGAGCTAACCTTTCTTGAACCTTTTTATCATAATGATGTAAATATAAGTGATAATCAGATGATGGAAACTATACATTACAAAATAGAAGAGTGGATTAGATCAGAACCCTCTCAATGGTTCTGGCAACACAAGAGGTTCAGTTAATTTTTTTTACCTCAATATCAATTGTGCCATCAATAAGCTTGACAGATAACTGATCATTAGTAATAATTTTTTTTGTAGTCTTAACAATTTTATTTTTATTCATTAAAATAGAGTATCCTTTTTTAAGATTTGAAGAGATAGAATTTGAATTAAGCAATCTACTATTTGCTTTATATTTTTCAAGATTATCTTTGTAGTTATTGGTAATATTTAAATTAAGATTTTTTGAAAGATTGTCTATCTTTGTTTGTTTTAAACTTAATATAGAGTCTGGAGAAATTATAGATTTACCTAAATTTATGAGATTTAATTTAGATATGCTAAATTTGTTTTCAATTGATAATGTTAAATTTTTAAAATCATCTAAAAGCTTCTCCTTATAATTATTAACTATTGAGCTAGGTGATTTAAGAAACTTATTTAAGTATTCAAAATTTTCTTTTTTGGATTGAATTTGTGTATTAACTTTTGTATTTAATCTTAATTGTAAATTTTTAATTTTTTCTATTAATTCAAATCTAACTGGGGTAGCTTTTTCAGCTGCCGCCGTTGGCGTAGACGCTCTCAAATCTGATACTAAATCAATAATAGTCGTATCTGTCTCATGACCTATTGCTGAAATAATTGCTATTTTTGATTCAAAAACACTAGTTGCAAGATTTTCATCATTAAATGCCATTAAGTCTTCAGTACTACCTCCGCCTCTAGCAATAATAAGAATATCTGGTTTACTAGATTTAAGTTTATTAAAACCTTCTATAGCATTTATAATGCTATTTGCTGCGTCAACACCCTGTACAGAAACAGGCCATATATCTAAAGGCATAGGAAAACGATCATTCACTCTATTAATTATGTCATGTACTACAGAGCCAGTGGGAGAGGTAATAATACCTAATCTCTCAGGCAAAAAAGGTAATGGTATTTTTTTATCTTCATCAAAATAACCTTTTTTTTGAAGTCTTTTTTTTCTTTCTTCAATAAGCTTTAAAAGTGCTCCCTCTCCTGCAATTTCAATTTTATCAATATCTATTTGGTAAGTAGTTTTATAGCGAGACCAAGTGGTGATTTTACCAGTTGCTATTATTTCTAGACCTATTTCTGGATTTATATCTAAATATTTTTTTTTCTGATCCCAGATAACTCCACTTAAAATAGAATCCTCGTCTTTAAGTGTTAAATAGATTTGACCTCTTGTTGCAGTTTTTACTTCAGAAATTTCTCCTTTAATTCTTACATAATTAAAATTGGACTCAATTACTTCTTTAAACGCTTGGTTAAATTCTGAAACTTCAAATTCTGGTATATTAATTTTATCTATCACTTTTATTTTTAAAAAATTTTTTTAATAAATTACTACATTCTTTTTCCATAATGCCACCATAAATATTTGGCATAAATATATTTTGTCTTTGAAAAGCAACTCGAAGTTTTTCAATTCCTCCATTTTTTTCATCATAAGCCCCAAAATATACATCTTTAATATGTACCTCACTTATTGCACTAGCGCACATAGTGCATGGTTCCAAGGTAACAAATAATGTCATATTCTCTAAATATTTTAACTTTAGTCTTTCGCAAGTTTCTTGAATTAGATTTAATTCACAATGTTTAATAGCATTTTTATCTTTATTTACTGTATTGTAGCTTCTGGTTACAATCTTGTTAGTTATATTATCAACAAGTATTCCCCCAACTGGAACCTCATTTAAATTATAAGCTTTGTCAGCTTCAATAATTGCTTCTTTCATAAAAAAATCAACGTTCATTCTGGCACACACTTATGTTGTACATTATAATTGAATTATAATGAAAAAACCAATTATTGGAATAACTCTTGATAGTGAAAAAAAGAAAACATACTCAAAATTTCCATGGTATGCATTGAGGGAAAATTACTTAACTTCCTTAACAAAATTTAATGCTATTCCGTTTCCTCTGTTACACGAAAAAAAATATATTGATGATTTTTGTCATTTAATTGATGGTTTAATTATTACTGGAGGAGATTTTGATATTAATCCTAAATTATATAAAACAAGTAACACTCAATCTAAAAATATTAAAAATAAGAGAACAAATTTTGAAATAAATATTTTCAATAATTTTTTTAAATATAACAAACCTATATTGGGAATTTGTGGTGGTGCGCAACTTATTAATGTTGCATGTGGTGGAACATTAATACAAGATTTAAAAAGAGATCCGATAAACCATGAACAAGTAAGTCCAAGAAATCAAACTAGTCACACTGTTAATATTTCAAAAAATACTCGACTATATAAAATATGTGGGAGTCAAAAAATTAAAGTTAATAGTGCACATCATCAGTCAGTAAAAAAAATTGGTAAAGAATTGAATGTTTCTTGCAAAGCCAATGATGGTGTTATTGAAGGAATTGAACACAAAAAACACAAATGGTGCATTGGCTTACAATGGCATCCTGAATTTTTAATTACAAAATATGATATACAAATAATAAAAAATTTTATTAATGAAGCAAAGTGAATATTAGAATTTCAAAATATCTATCAAGTGCTGGAATTTGTTCGCGAAGAGATGCAGAAAAATTAATTGTTGAAAAAAAAATTAAAATTAATAATCAACTGTGCGTTCATCCAAGTCATAAAGTAAGTAATTTAGATATAATTAAAGTTAATAATAAAATTATTAAAAAAGCAAATAAAATTGAAGTATGGAAGTTATACAAACCAATAAAATATATTTGTAGTACAAAAGATAATTTAGGTAGAAAAAAAATTTTTGATTTATTACCTAAAAATGTCGGTCAATTAATAAGTGTTGGAAGATTGGATTATATGAGTGAAGGGTTGATCCTACTAACTAATAATGGTGATTATTCAAGATATTTAGAACATCCATCTTCAAATTTTGAGCGGGTCTATAGAGTTTGTATAAATAGCAATGTGCAAAATACTGATTTACTAAAAATAAATAAAGGCATTACAATTAAAGAAATAAAATATAAAAAAATTAAAGTTGCCTTTGAAAAAAAAATAAAAAATCATAGTTGGTTAATTTTTAAACTTAAAGAAGGAAAAAATAGAGAAATTAGAAATATTTGTAATTATTTTTCATGGAATATAATTAAATTAATAAGAATTGGATATGGTCCTTATAAGCTTGGAAGACTTAAAGAAGGGCAATTTCAAAAATTAAATTCAATTAGCAAATGATACGGATTACTGGAGGAAAGTTTAAGCAAAAAAAATTAGCTAGTATTAATGATTTTGTAAGACCAACTTCTTCTCTAAAAAGAGAAGCTTTTTTTTCAATTATTGAAAGTTATGCAATCAAAAATTCTATCGAATTATATAAAAATAGAATTTTTTTAGATCTTTTTTCAGGAATTGGCACAATGGGTTTAGAAGCAATTTCTAGAGGCATGAGTGAAGTAATTTTTTTTGAAAATAATATTGAAGTTCTTAAAATTTTAAAAAAAAATTGTTTAAGTATTTGTAAAAATAATCAATTTAAAATTTATGAAGAAGACCTTATTCATTCTAAATTAGAAATAGAATTTAAGAATATTTCAGTTGTTTATATTGATCCACCATATGCAAAGTATAATTTAACAAAGCTTTTAGAAAATTTATCTAGTAACATTAAAAATACTACAGTGATTGGTTTAGAAACGGGTGTGAAAGATAAAATTGTAATTCCAGAAAATTTAAATCTGCTTCAAAAAAAGACTTACGGCAAAACAATAATTTATATTTTTAAATTATCTTAAATAAGTTTTAGTTAGTTTTTTACCTTGTTCAACAGCAGGTTGATCGAAGGGATCAACATCTAAATACATACAGGAAGCAATTGTTTCTATTATACTAAAAGATAATAATTTACCTAAGTTTTGTTCATCTATTTTAGGAATATAGATTTCTCTAAAACTAAAATTATTTAATTTAAAAGTTTCAATGGTTGCGCGCTGTTCAGCTTCCATTAGATCACCCATTGTTTTATCTTTAAAATAGTCAATATCGGTATTTTCAAACATATTATTATTAATTTTTATGCCCTTATTTGAATGATCTGTAGTGATAAAGGAGAAATATTTATCTTTAGGTCCATCTAAATACAGTTGTAATTGACTATGCTGATCAGTGGTCCCCACTGAATGAATTGCTGTAATACCTTTATTATTTTTTCCAATACTTTCTGCCCAAAGTTGCAGATACCATTTTCCAAAAAAATAAAGTGAATCAGAATATGTCATTAAAACATTATTAGTAAATTTTACATTTTCTTTTTGAGTTAAATATCTTCCAAGATCGTACGGTTTGTAATTATCAATATTATTAATTACTTCAGATGCTCCACCAAAAAGTGCATCTATATTTAATCCAGAAATGATTGCAGGAACAATACCAACATTAGTAAATATAGAATATCTACCTCCAACATCTTTATGATGCTCTAATAGTAAACAATTATTATCTTTAGCAATTTTAAAAAGTGGTGATTCTTTAAATTCAGTTATGATTAGAGTATTTGAAAAAAAATCTTCAACTTTGTTAGCTTCTATTGCCTTTTGGTAGAGACATGAAAATTGAGATAATGTCTCTGGTGTAGTACCCGATTTTGAAATAACCAAGAAGCCGGTTAGCTCAAAATTAATATTTTGAAAATTTTTTTCAAAATTAGTAGGATCAACATTATCATAAAATTCTAAGATAATTTTATTATTTGAAATAATATTATTTAATGCTCTAGCTCCTAAATTTGAACCTCCTGTTCCAAATACAATTATTTTTTCCTTTTTCTCTTTAAATTGATTTGAAATTTTTATGGTTTCTTCTAATAAATTTTTATCTGAAATAATATTAAGAGAAGGAAGTTTTTCTATTACATTAGTTATACTTTGATCAGTATCTTTATTTTGAGTGATTTTGTCAAAATTTGAATTAAAGTATTTTATTTCCATTTATAAAATTAAAAGAAGAAAAATCTTTTTTTCTTTTTAGGTTCATCTTCTTCGCTATCTTCATTTTCTTTTTTACTGTTGAAAAAGAAAAATCTTTTCTTCTTTTTTGGCTCTTCTATATTTTCACTTTCAACATCTGTATTATCTTGACTTATTTCATCTTCTGAGTTCCCATCAAGATCTTCTCTGATACTATTATCTACTTGATCTGCTTCAGTTTCTTTTAAAATATTGTCTATAACAGAATTTTCAGAAGGTGTTTCATCACTTTCTTCATCCAGGCCAAAAAGAATTTCCTTTGCAAGCTCACTATCTGTATCATCAATATCTTTTGATTCAATTTGATCAGGTGGTAATAAATTAAAATTTGGTGGGATTACTAATGGAGGATTTTCCACTACATTATATTCATCTATTACTTTTCTTTCTACACCGGCACTACTTCGAATAGTATTACAAGAAAATAGAAAAATTGAGGAAATGATTGTTACAAAAATAACGTTTTTCATTTTACTGTTTTTGATTTTATAAAAAAACTCATTATTAACATGATAATTCCAATTGTAATATAGATATCTGCTAGATTAAATGCTGGCCAATAAAAATTTTCATAATGTAGTAAGATGAAGTCAACAACATAACTATTTATCAATCTATCAATAATATTTGACAAAGCCCCAATTATAACAAAGAAATAAGCCAGTTTTTCAAGTTGTTTATCTGATTTAATAAATAAATAAAAAATTAATATAACAACTATTAAGGCTATAAGTATTAATATCCAATGAGAAACATAACCAGAAAATAAACCAAAAGAAACACCAAAGTTCTGAACATAAACTAAATCAAAATATTCATTGATTTTTATTGATTGATTTAAAAACAAATTATCTTGAATTAAATACTTAGTTAGTAGATCAAAAAAAATTAATGATACTAGTATAGCTATCTTAATCACTTAACTTATTGCATCATTACAACGATTGCAAATTTCATTTTTTATTAATTCCTTTTCATATTTCCAACATCTTTGACATTTTTGACCACTCACCTTAGATACTTGCACTTTTACATTTTTAATATCGTCTATTGAAAAACCATGGCTATTTTCTTCAAGTATATGCAATTTAAATGATGAAGTAATAGCAATTTCATCAAACATAACTTCATTAACTTTATCAAAACTTTCTTTAGAAATATAAATATCCAAATGAGCTTCTAAACTTGAACGTATAATTTTTTCTTCTCTAATTTTCTCAATTGCTCCAGTAGCAACTTTTCTAATATTTTTAATTAAATTCCATTTTTCATTTAATTGATTGTTTTGGTATTCTTTATTACAAATTAAGAAATCTTGAAGATGTATACTTTCAGTATTTCCTATGGCTTTCCATGCTTCTTCAGAAGTGAAAGAAATAGAAGGTGCAAACCACCTAACTAAATGATTAAATATTATATTTAAAAGTGTTCTTGTAGATCGCCTCTTAATCGAATTTATACTATCGCAGTAGATAGTATCTTTTCTTATATCAAAGTAAAAGGCAGAAAGATCATTAGAACAAAAATTTAAAAGTGTTGTAAACATCAAGTGAAAGTTAAATGTTGATACACATTTTTGAACAACTTGATCAACTTCCCACAAACGATGAAGTAGATATTTTTCTAACTCTGGAAATTCACTCTCATCAATAGCTTCCTCATTAGTAAAATCATTTAAATTGCCAATTAAAAAACGAAAGGTATTTCTTATTCTTCTATAAGACTCAGCTTGTGATTGAAGGATAGCATTATCAAGCTTCAGATCATCATAATAATCAGATGCGACAACCCACAATCTTAAAATATCTACTCCATATTTTTTTAATATATCATCTGGAGAAATAACATTACCTAAAGATTTAGACATTTTACGTCCTCTTCCATCAACAACAAACCCGTGTGTCAGAACACTTTCATAAGGAGCTTTACCTCTTGTGCCAGAAGATTCTAAAAGAGATGAATGAAACCACCCTCTGTGTTGATCACTTCCTTCTAAGTACATCGATGCAGGCCATTTCAAATCTTCTCTTTGTTCTAGACAAAAAGCATGTGTAGAACCACTATCAAACCATACTTCAACTACATCTTTAACCTGTTCATAATCTTCAAGTGAATATTCATCCCCTAAAAATCTTTGTGGATCTTCAGTAAACCACGTATTGCTTCCTTCTTTTTCATATATGTCAGCTATTCTATTGATAATATTTTCATCTCTTAAAGGTTGACCCGTTTTTTTATTTACAAATAATGGTAAAGGTACACCCCACACTCTTTGTCTAGATACACACCAATCTGGTCTAGTTTCAATCATTGATCTAAGCCTTGTTTGGCCTTGTGGAGGATAGAAAATAGTTTCATCAATTGATTTGAGAGCAATGTCTCTTAAATTATTTTTTTCCATGGAAATGAACCATTGTGGCGTATTTCTATAAATAAGAGGAGCTTTAGACCTCCATGAATGAGGGTAGCTATGACGAAGCGTTCCTTTAAATAATAATTTTGAAAATTCTTCTAATTTATCTGCGATTTTGTGATCTACTTTATAAATATGTTCACCTTCAAAACCAACAGCATGTTGATTATATTTACCATCATCTTGAACTGTCTGTATGATATCAACATTATTTTCTATTCCTAAAACATAGTCGTCATCTCCATGTCCAGGAGCTATATGTACAACTCCTGTACCCTGTTCTAAGTTAACAAAATCCCCATGAAATGGTTTTACTATAAAATCGTATCCCAATTGTTTAAATGGATGCTCACATTCGCAAGAAGATAAATTATCTCCTTTAAATTTCTTTTTTGTACTAAATTTTTTTATTCCAATTTCTTTAGTTACACTTTCTAAAAGTTCTGAAGCAAATATTAATCTATCATTTTCTTTGACTAAACTATCTTCTTCTAATTCTTCAACAACAATAAGTGAATAATCTAATTCTTTACCATAAGCCAAAGCTCTATTTCCTGGAATCGTCCAAGGAGTTGTGGTCCAAATAACAATATTTGAGTCAATTAAATCTTTATCAGTAGAATTTTTAATTAAAAATTTAACATATATAGTGTTGGACGTATGATCTTCATATTCAACTTCAGCATCAGCTAAAGCTGTCTTTTCTACAACGGACCATAGAACTGGTTTTGCTCCTTTATACAAACTTTCATCAAGCAGGAATTTTCCAAGCTCACGAACAATTTGTGCTTCTGCTTGATTTGACATTGTAAGGTATGGATTTTCCCAATCCCCTTCAACACCAAGTCGTCTAAATTCTTTTTTTTGTATCTCGATCCATTTTTCTGCAAACTCTCTACACTCATTTCTAAATTGAACAGTTGGAACATCATCCTTGTTCTTTCCTTTTTTTCTATATTCTTCTTCTATTTTCCATTCAATTGGTAAACCGTGACAATCCCAACCAGGAACATAGATAGAGTCTTTACCAGCCATTTGTTGTGTTCGTACAATGACATCTTTTAAAATTTTATTAAGAGCAGTTCCCATATGAATATGTCCGTTTGCGTATGGTGGACCATCATGAAGAACAAATTTTTCTCTACCTTTAGATTTATCTCTTAGTTTTTTAAAAATATTTTCTTTATCCCACTCCTCTATTATTGCAGGTTCCTTTGCTGGAAGGTTAGCTCTCATTTCAAAAGATGTTTTGGGAAGAAAAATTGTATCTTTATATTCCATTATAGTTGATGATATTCCTTAGCTTTATTTATATCTTTGTTGATTTGCTTGGTTAATTCTTCAAAATTATTAAATTTTTGTTCAGACCTAATAAATGTAAGGAATTCAACAGTCAATTCTTTACCATATATTTCTTCATTAAAATTAAACATATGTGTCTCTAGAAGGAGTTTACTTCCATCGACTGTTGGTCTTAAACCAAAATTTGAAACACCTTTGTATTTTTTGCCTTCTAATAGCACCTGCACACAGTAAACACCTCTTTTTGGTAATATGTGTTGATCTGGTATCATATTAGCAGTCGGAAAATTGATTTCTCTAGCTCTTTTATCACCTTCAATTATTGTTCCATGCATATGCCAGGGCCTACCTAAAGACTCTGTAACATCTTCCATATAACCCTCTTTTATTTGTGATCGAATTATTGAAGATGAGTATTTATCAGATTTATCAGCAAGCATAATAGGTTCGATTAAATGAATATTAAAATTATTTTTTTCAGTGTACTTTTCTAATGTTTTAAAATTACCTTTTCTGTCTTTTCCAAACTTAAAGTCAGTACCTATAACTAAGTATTTAATGTTTAATTTATCAATAAGAATTTTAGTTACAAAATCATCAGCTGATAATACTGATAGATTGTTATCAAAAGAAAAATCTATAAATATATCTAAACCTAATCTTTCAAGAAAATTTATTTTATCATTTTGAGTATAAATATTAAAAGACTCATTAATTTGATTAAAGTAAATACGAGGATGAGGATTAAAACTCATTATAGAAGATAATAAATTATTGTTTGATGCAATCTCCTTAATTTTATTTATTATTTCTTGGTGCCCTTTATGTATTCCATCAAAATTACCTATTGCGAGACAAAGGTCTAATTTTTCAAAATCTGATGCTGTATCTAATTGATAAATTTTCATAATATTTATAAATCAATTAGTATAGAAACTTATGGTTAGTAACTACAAATATTTATTTAAGATATTTTCCAGATATTCTTGTCTTCCTGAACGAGGTTCTGGTTCAATATTATCGTCGATTACTTTTTTATTTATATCCTCTAATCCAGTATCTTTATTATGAATAAACTGCCCCAAACTTTTATTCCAATCGTCATATCTATCTTCAATAAACTTAGGAATCACATTATCATTGATTAACTTTTCAACAGCAATAAGTGTTTTTGCACAAACATCCATGCCTCCAATATGAGCATGGAATAAATCTTCAGCATCGATAGATTGTCTTCTTATTTTTGCATCAAAGTTCATGCCTCCTTGGCCTAAGCCGCCATTCTTAAAAATAAAATAAAATGACATAATTAAGTCAGCAGGATTATTAGGGAATTGATCAGTGTCCCAACCTATAAAAGTATCACCTCTATTAATATCAATACTTCCTAAGGCGCTGTTTGAAGTAGCGTAAGCAATTTCATGTTCAAAATTATGACCAGATAAAGTTGCATGATTAACTTCAACATTTAGTTTAATCTCATTTTCTAAACCTGCCTTTCGTAAAAACGCTAAACAAGTTGCAGAGTCAAAGTCGTATTGATGTTTAGTTGGTTCATGAGGTTTTGGTTCCAATAAGATTTGACCTTTAAATCCTATCTTGTGTTTATAATTAACGACTAATTCTAAAAATCTTTGAAGATTAGAAGTTTCCTTCGTCATGTCAGTATTAAGAATAGTTTCGTATCCTTCTCTACCACCCCAAAGAACATAATTTTGACCACCCAATCTCATTGTTGCATCCATACAATCTTTTACTTGTGCAGCTTTATATGCAAAAACTTCTGGATCTGGGTTTGTAGAAGCACCACTCATATATCTTTTATGAGAGAACGCATTTGCTGTCCCCCAGAGTAATTGCATACCTGAGTTATTAATTTTTTGTTCCATTAAATCTATTATATGAAAGAAATTTTTTTGGGTTTCGGCATAGTTTGAGCCTTCAGGAGATATATCTCTATCGTGAAAACAGAAAAAGGGAGTTTTGATTTTAGTAAAGAAATCAAACGCAGCATTAAGTTTCATTTCAGCCATTTTTATTTCATCACCTGCTTGCATCCAAGGTCTATTAAATGTTTGACCTCCAAATGGATCAAGACCTGGCCAAGTAAATGTATGCCAGTAACAAGTTGCAAATCTTAAATGCTCTTTCATTGTTTTGCCTAAGACAACCTTATTTTCATCGTAAAATTTAAATGCTAATGGATTTGAACTTTTTTCACCTTCGTATTTAATTTCAGGAATATTTTTAAAATAATCTGTCATATAATTTCCCTAAATTATCTTACTCTATCTTGATGCCCAAAGCAAACCACGATGATAAATTTTTTTCATTTCTGGATGATTAAGCTCATCAGCAAAATGACCAAGGGAAGTGTAAAAAATTTTTCCTTTTCCAATTTTTCTTTTCCATACAACTGGCATTTCAACACCCTTTATCCATTCTGTTTGGTATTGATCATCTCCTGGCTTTCCTGGCTCTTGCTCTAATTTCCATATTTCATGACCTTGAAAAGTAGTTGTTGCTAAAACATCATTCATTGGATCAACGTGCATGTAATATTGTTCAGAATGATAATCAAAATCTTCAATACCTTCCATTATTGGATCATTTCTTTTTGTAATATTCACTTTATAATCGTGAATACCATTAGGATGACTTACCCATTGACCACCAGTTAAAAATTGCCAATCAATTGATTGTCTAAAAGCATCACACATCCCTCCATGATGACCTGCAAGACCACAACCATTTACAACTGCTTTTATTAAATTATTAACTTCATTTTTCTTTATTTCTCCTTTGGGAGAATGATGAAAAGCCATTGTAACAATTGGTATAATTAAATCCATTTCGTGTACATAATCTTCGGCAAAAGCTTCTGTTGAATTTTCAGATCTTACTTCGTAACCTTCAGAATTTAAGAATTTACTTAAAATTTCATTACATTTTTCAGGCTCATGTCCTGGCCAACCTCCAAATACGATTAATGCTTTTTTCATTATAAATTTACCTTCATTTTAATAATTTAAAATTTTCCTCTTCTGAAAAATATTCAATCGCTGATACAGAACTTCTTAATTCCAATTTTTTATCTTCTTTAGCAGATTTAATTATTGTGTCTAAGATGTCTAAAACATGAAGACTTAGCTCACCGTTACATCTATTTATTCGATTATTTTTAATAGAATCAACCATTTCACTAACTCCTATTCCTCTGTAATTTGCTATGCCTGGTTTTTCATTTGTTTTTTTACTGTTTTCAACATTTATTTTACCTAAATTATTTTCGTTAGTCTCTATAGTTTTCCATTCACCATTTTTCTCTGTACATAACTGTATAGATCCACCAAAAGTATTTGGGTCAGGGATATTTATGGATCCCAAATCTCCATAAAGCTCAATATGATTTTTGTTATGTTTCCAAATATCAAAAGAGAAAAATGAGTCTACTAATGTACCGTTTTCAAACTCAATTTGTGAAACTAAAGTAGTAGGAATATCTACTTTTATTTGTTGGTTTTTTCTTTCTCCACTTCCAATTACTCTTTTATTGTAAACCGTCCTTGATTGTGAATAAACATTTTTAGCTGACCCTAATAAATTCACGAGAGCTGTAAAATAATATGGCCCCATATCAAGGACTGGACCACCACCATATTGATAATAAAAATCTGGATTTGGATGCCAAATTTCATGACCAGCCACACCCATTGAAATACTGCCTAATACGATATTTCCAATTTTATTATTAGATAAAATTTTTTTAGATTCTTGTATGCCAGCGCCTAGAAAGGTGTCAGGAGCACACCCTAAATACAAATTTTTCTGACGTGATAATTCTAAAAGTTTTTTTCCGTGATGAAACTCAATTGATAGTGGTTTTTCTGAATACACATGTTTTCCAGATTGTATGATTGATTTAGAAACTTCAAAATGGACATCTGGAATTGTTAGGTTGATGATTAATTCTATTTCTTCATTATTGAGTATTTGATCAATAGTTAAATTTTCTACATTATAAATATTAGCATAATGTTTAGAAGCTTCTGGTTTAATATCAGCACAAGCTACAATTTCGAAATTATTGAAATATTTTATTGAATTAGAGAAGTATATGTCTGCAATATTTCCACAACCAATTATTCCAGTTTTCATTAAATAAGTTCTTTTTTAAATAATCGTGATGAAAATTATTTATTTAGTATAGTTCATTTTCAATGCGTGTTAACCAATAATCAACATCCATTTTCTTATGACCAGTTAACAATCTCCAAAATTTGACAACATTGATTTTGTCTAGTCTATTTGTATCTGCTTCTTGCCAGGGGTATGATCTCATTAAAATATCGTTTATTGTTTTATCCTTACTTTCATCCGTCCAATAAAGTGCACGGTTTGGCAATGGCTGATATTTTTTTTCAGGATCCCATAGTAATTCCTGTTTTTCTGTAGGTTGGAGTCTTACTTTAAACATATAGCGAATATTTTCTGAAATATTTACACCTGCACCATGCCATAATCCACTATGAAAAATACCTATTGTACCAGGTTTACACACTATACTCTTTTGACCTAAAATATTTTGATATTTTGCAATTCCAAATTCATTAACAATACGTAAATGCGTACCAGGGTGATACCTTGTTCCTCCCATTGCTTTTGTAACCTCTGTTGGAAAATAAAATAATTGTACGTCAAAAGTACTTCTTGGATCAATTGTACTATCTTGATGATTTTGTTGAGACATCTGACGTTGATTAGCTTGTTTAAAGTATTTGGTGGGAAACGTTATATGAAGAAACTGGTGATCAATTATTGTGTTGCTGCCAACTAAACTTTTAATAGCTCCATCAACAACTTCATGTGAGAAGATTTTTTCTAAGGGAGACCCTTTTGGATAGGCATCTTTAAGTTTTGTTCCTGCTGGTATTCTTGGAATACTACTAGTTGCTTTTATATTTCTATAATAATCCTGAACACTATCAACTTCATCAATTTCTGTGTGACCAATATCATCTAAAAACTCTTTATTAGTTTGTTCATCAATTAACTCATCAAAAAATAAACATCCACTATTTGCAAATTCAGCCATTTGCTCTGTTGTCAATAACTTAGCCATATTAAAAATCTCCTTCTTCTAATTTTTCAAAAAAAAACTCATGCTTTAAATACGATGTTCTGAATTCTTGACCTGGATGTTCTGGAATAGCTTGACTTGCTTGAAATAATCTCCAGCCGTCTAATAAAGCATCCAAACCTGTAGGATAAGGAGGTTCATCACTATCACCTGTCATATGCAGTTTTTTTCCCGTACCATCAAAGGTTGCCCATGAAATTACTTCTCCTTCTAAGCTTGGTAATTTTAAATAGAGAACTAAAACTTTTTGTCTTTTTGCCATGTTATTTATTTTCCTAAACCTGCCAAAGATCTTACAAAGTATTTTTGGAAAATCAAGAATACTATAAGAACTGGTAAGATTGCTATAGTTAGTCCAGCCATAATTGATGGCCAATCAGATGACCATTCTCCTCTCAACTTCATTAATCCTAATGGCAAAGTTTTTACTTCATCAGATGTCAACATAATTAAGGCTAGTAGAAATTCATTCCAGATCCACACAGTTTGGAAAATTGCTGCACTAGCAATAGCTGGACCAGATAATGGAATAATAATTCTAAAAAAAATCTGCATCTTACTACAACCATCAATAGTAGCTGCTTCCTCAACTTCTTTTGGAAAATCTAAAAAAAAAGCATAGAATAAAATAACGGTGAATGGAATACCAAATGCAGTTAACGGCATTACTACACCATATATACTATTTAATAATCCTAAATTTGATACTGTTACATAAAGTGGTACAAGCACAGCTGCTGGAGGTATTGCGAAACCTGCAACAATTAATAAATAGACATATCTATTTATTCTAAAATCTATTCTTGCTAGAACATATGCAGCCATTCCTGCAATTATTACTATTAAAATAACTGAAAATAATGAAACCAAAAAAGAATTGAAGATAAAACCCCCAAGGCCAATGGATAATGCCTTTTCAAATGAAGAAAAATTAAATTGACCTGGTAAACCTAGTGGTTCTAAAAAAATTTCCCTTCTTGTTTTAAAAGTAGTCAGTATCATCACTATTATTGGTAATAGTACATAGATACTAAAGAGAGTTACAAAACCGTAAGCAAATATATTAGCTAACTTAAATTTACTCACTACGCTCTCCTACTTGCTTTAAGTTGAAACCAACCTAAAATTAAGGCAATAATTAATAGTACAACTGACAAAGCATTGGCATAACCCATATGCAATAAATTAAATGCTTGTAAATAAATATATGTTCCTAATACTTGCGTTGCATTCGATGGACCACCTTGGGTTAAGACATAAACAAATTCAAATACTTTAAATGCACCAATAGTCGTTATCAAAATTGCAACAATTATAATATTTCTAATCATTGGAAGAGTAATATACCAAAATGCTTTTACACCCGTTGCACCATCTATCTCAGCTGCATCATAAACTTCTTTAGAAACTCCTTGTAAACCAGCTAGGATTAAAACCATCATAAATCCAGTATTTTGCCAGCCAGCAACAATCATAATCATCCAAATAGATATATCAGGATCCCCCAACCAACCCATTGAAGGTGTAGGCAAGCCTATTGCTTTTAATATGCTATTTAAAATTCCAACATTTGGATCATAAATTATTAACCAAATTATACTTACTGCAACAGATGATATAACCATTGGTGTAAATATAATAGTTCGAAAAATTACTTTTCCGTATTTTATTCCTCGATCTAAGATAGCTGCTAGTATTGTACCTACACCTACTTGCAGAACGATTGACGCAAAAACAATTATAAAATTATTTTTTAATGCAATCCAAAAAAATTCATCCTGTGATGCTTTTATATAATTATCAAAACCAACCCATTTCCAATCATTAAGAGAAGTCATTCCATAGCTATAAAACGATCCAACTATGGCCCAAAATGCTGGAATAAATATAAATATTGTACAAAATATAAGAGCTGGGATTAAGAGAATAATTACGGATACCCTATCACTAGATAAAGAAAAACCAATCGAGTTTGTTTGAGTTTTATTCATATGATAACTTCGGCTATTAAATTTTAATAGCCGAAATTAAATTTTTTATTACATTGCTGCTTTAGCTTCTAAAGCAACTTTTCTAATGAAATCCATTGCTTCTTGAGGAGATTTTGTTCCATTAAGAACTTCAGTTCCCATATCAAGATAAGCATTAGATACATTCGCTTCTAAAAGAACATCTAAAACATTTACATGTCCACTTTTGTCAGCGATATCATTGACATAAAACGTAAACCAATGAGGAGCATCTTCCATTTGATCAATTAAAGCTGCATTTGATATCAAACTACCTCTCAACTCAGCATCCGCTAAAGCCATAGTATCAGATACATTAATTGATGCTACTAAAGCTGCTGCTTCTGGATGTTTAGTTTTTGCCGATACTTGTAATCCTTCTGCAACTAGAAAGCCTACAGTTCCATCATCAGCTCCACCTTCAACACGTGGAAATCTAAACATTTTAAAATCTGTGAAACCTTCAGAAGCAAAAATACCTCCACACCAAGTTCCACAATACATCATAGGTGAAATTTGAGCTGCAAACATTGATCTAGTTAATTCTGGATTAGTTGCATTTGGCGCATCATTGAAACAATTTTCATTTAGTTCAACAACTTTTTCCCAAGCTTCAACATATTTAGGATTTGTGAATAATTCATCATCAGGTGCAGTTAATGCATAATCCGCTTTTGTATTTTCTGCTCCTACTACTCTTTGATTAAGCATGGTAATAACATGATTTAATTTCCATCTCTCAGAATTACCCATTGGCCATGGAACGATTGAAGGGTCTATTGCTTTTATACTTTTACAAGTATCAATTAACTCTCCAAATGTTGTAGGAACAGATAAGTTATGTTGATCAAAGAATGCAGGATCGTAATAGAAGTATTTTGAAACTGCTTTATTAGCAATACCATAAATTTTTCCATCTACTGCACCAGCATCTTGCCAACCTTTACTAATGAAACTTCCATATCCACCTTCCATATCGGCGTAAGGTGTAAGGTCGAGTGCTAAACCAGCTCTTGCTAGTCTTGCACTATCTTCACCAAACCAGTTAAAGAAGACATCAGGTCCATCGTCACCATTAAGAGCAAGTTGAATTTGAGTTTTATATGCCTCATTTTCCCACTCGGTTACAATAACATTAATATCTGGATTATATTTTTTAACTTCTTTCTTTAATAATTCATAGAACTCATCTTGACCTTGTCTTGCAGAAAGATCCCAAAGTTTAATATCAATTGCATAAGAGCTACTAGTGAATGAAAAAGAAAGTAAAGTAATTAATATACCAGCCCATATTCGACTAAAATAATATTTCATCTTACATTCCTCCTTATTAAGATAGGGAGAAGTTAGCATAAAAGAGCCAAAAATAAATACTTTTTGAATATTTTTGTATGTTAAAGTCAGTTTAAGAATATAAAAAAAACTAGAGAATTACTTAATTTTTTATTTTAAATTTTTTTTCAAAAAATTATTTAAATTTAATAATTTATAAAATAAGCTGTTTTGATGAATGAACCATCAAGACAAATACACTTAGATTTTCACACTTCAGAGCATATCCCTGATGTTGGAAAATATTTTTCAAAAGAACAATTTAAAGAAGCTCTACAAATTGGGCATATTAATCAAATTAATATTTTTGGAAAATGTCATCATAGTTGGTGTTATTATCCAACAAAAGTAAAGCATGCAAAAATTCATCCAAATTTAAATATTGATTTACTTGGTCAACAAATTGAAGCTTGTCACGAAATTAATGTAAAAGCTCCAATATATTTAACTGTCGGATGGTCAGCACATGATGCAGAAATTCATCCAGAATGGTGCGCAAGAAATAGTGACGGAAGTATAATTGAGTTTAATAAAAAAACTGGAAACGAAATTGAAGAAATTACAAGCACCGGTCAACATAGCGATAAAGAGATAAGACAAAAAAGTAAAGAGTTTAGACCTTATTGTAATTGGAAATTTATGTGTCCCTCGGGAAATTATGAAGAATTAATTTTAAACATGGTTACTGAATTGTGTTCAAATTACCAAGTAGATGGTTTTTTCTTTGATATACATTTCACTCAACTAAAATGTTACTGTGATAATTGTAAGCAATCTATAAAGGAAACTGGTTATGATATCGGTAACCCTGAAGAAGTAAATGCTCATTGGAATGAAATTGTTTTAAAAAATTTTACTAAAAATATGACTACTCATATTCAATCTATGAAACCAGATGCAAGTATATTTTATAATGGTTTAACTGTTCTTGAGAGAAAAGAAAATTTACTTTACCGCGTTCATGAAAACTCAACTAAAAATGATTTAGAAGATTTACCAACAACTTGGGGCGGCTATGATAAGATAGCAACTCAGTCTAGATATTTTCATAACTATGAAAATAAACCTATAATTGGTATGAGTGGTAAATTTCATACTTCATGGGGAGAATTTGGAGGTTTTAAATATCCTGAAGCACTAAAATATGAAGCAGCTGCTATGATCTCCCATGGTGCACGATGTAATTTTGGTGATCATCTTCACCCAAGTGGAGAGATGGATTTGGATACATATAAAAACGTCGGTGTTGCTTTTGAATACATAAAAAAAATTGAAGAATATGGAATTGGCGGAAAACCTTTTTCAAATATTGCTCTTTATTTGACAGGTTCTTACAATGCAGATGATGGTGTTGCTAGAATGTTATTGGAAGAGCATATTGAATACGAAGTCGTAAGTATTAACGCTTCTCAAGAAAGAATTAATAACTTTGAATTAATCATTATTCCATCATCAAATACTCTATCGGAAGAGGAAATAAATAAATTGAAAGATTTTCAGAGTCACGGTGGGGGGTTGGTTGTCATTGGGAAAGGTGCTCTTAATAATAAAAAAGACAAATTTATTTTTGATCTCGGGGCAAAATATATCGGACCCTCTGATTTTGATATGGATTATGTACAAGTAAGAAAAGAGTTATCAAATAATTTAGTTTCTTCTCCATTTATAACTTATTTACCTGGTATTAAATCAGAAGCTGTTGGAGATAGTAATATTCTAGCAGATATTAAAGTGCCATATTTTAGTCGAACGTTAGAAAAATATAATGGACACTTATATGCGCCAAACAAACTTGATAAAGAAAATTATCCAGCTGTACTACAATATAAGAACACAGTTTTTTTTGCTCATGATTTAGATAGGATATATGCAGAAAATGGATCAAAAGTTCATCGTCAACTATTTGGAAATACAATTAGGCACTTACGCAAAAATCTATTAATTGAAACCAAGGGTCTACCAAGCTCTGGGAGAATAACATTACTTCATCAAGAAAATAAAAATCGATATGTTGTTCATCTCTTATATGCTCCACCACTACAAAGAGGAAGATGTTTAATAATTGAAGATGTGCCTGAAATTCACGGTGTTGAATTAAATATTAATCTAAATGAAAAAATTAAAAAAGCATATTTCGTAAATCTTGAAAAAGAAATTAAATTAGAAGATGGAAAATCTATCCAAATTAAAGTGGATAAGTTTCAAATACATGAAGCGTTAGTTTTGGAATATTAGCTTTATAAATAAATAATAATTGATTTAAAATTATTATTAGTATTATATTTATCTACAATGAAATATTTGCATACAATGGTGAGAGTAGAAAATATTGATGCATCACTAGATTTTTATTGTAATAAACTTGGATTGAAAGAAGTTAGAAGAGTAGAAAATGAAAAAGGTAGGTTTACATTAATATTTTTAGCTGCAGAAAATAGTGATGAAAAAACTGGTTTATTAGAATTAACGTATAACTGGGATCCTGAAAAATATACTGGTGGAAGAAATTTTGGACATCTCGCTTACAGTGTTAAAAATATATATGAAGTTTGTGAAAAACTTATGAATAATGGCGTTACTATAAACAGACCTCCAAGAGATGGGCACATGGCATTTGTTCGTTCTCCTGATGGAATTTCAATTGAAATCTTGCAAGAGGGTGAATCATTACCACAACAAGAGCCTTGGAAATCAATGGAAAACTCTGGATCTTGGTAAATTTAGTTATTTAATTTTACTTTGTAGTATTTATTTTGATCTGTTGCTAAAGAGATAACAGCTGGTAAAACTTTTCTATAAAAATCGAAAAGACTAGTAAAAGGTTTAGGTAGTTCATTATCAATTTCTTTTCGTAATTTCTTTAAATTATAAGACGGGATCATTGGAAACATATGATGTTCTAAATGATATTCCATGTGCCAATATAGAAAACTTAAAATTGGATTGATTCTCACAGAATAAGTACTTAAACGGTGATCCTTTGTGTCAACTTTTGCAGCTAGGTGTTGCGTAACATTAACAGCAAACCAAATTGGCTTTCCAATATAAGTAGGTAGAATAATATAAATAATTGGTAAAAAAGAACCGATATAAAAAGAGTAAGCAAATACCAAAATCCAAATAAAGACATACAATCTGGAATTCCAAAGAATTTTTTTCTTTTCTTCTTTAGGTGCAGTTATATCAATGACTGGAGTAAATTTTCCAAAAGCATGTTTTAGAACTTCAAACTTAATTAATTTATGTGGATATAATAAATCTGTAAGAGGTATAAAATTCAAAAAGAATGCAAATAACTCAATAGGTCTTGAAACTTGTATTTCGTGATCATAATCATCTTCTGTTTGCAATGTTTTTGAATGATGAAAAGTATGACTCCACCGCCATCTAAAACCTTCAAAGTCACACATAAAAGAACTAATGTGATAAAAAACTTCATTTATCCAACGTGTCTTAAAAGCAGTTCGATGAACAGTTTCGTGCCAGTTCGCTACACTAAAAGCGTAAATTGTACCGTAAATAAAAAAGAACAAATATGTCCACCAAGTTCCTAAAGTTAGGTACGCTAGATAACCTGATGCAAATAAAGATAAAAAATAAAAAAAGAAATGGATTAGTCCAGGTAGATCTCTTCTTTTACTTAAGGCTTTTAATTTTTTTCTGTCGACTTCTGGTCTGTACCAATCATCGAGATTAACTTCCATGCTTGATAATTAAATTAGTTATCCCAACGATCTAACCATGACCCATCAACTGTGGAGTCAAATTGGTCTTTTTTTGAAGTCCCTCTAAATTTAGTGTGTTCTTCTTCATAACCTTTAAACCAAGAATCCCAATCAGCTGTATAGCTTGAGTCTTCTGATTTTCTCATTATGATTGGATCAACTAAACCAGTATGAAAACCAGCTTCATCTTTTGGATTTTGAAATCTTAGGTCAACACTCCATCTTACATCCTCAGATAAATTTTCAAGTGATCGATGAGGAACTAATTGATGTAAAAATAAAACTGAACCAGCCTTCATTTCACAAGTAACGACTTTCTCCTCTGGAATATCTTTGTCTTCAATAAATAAATACCAAGAATCTTTTACTGAACCATCTTTCTTTTCTAATTTATGATTCAAAACTCTTTCAGGTCTATGTCCCCCAGGAACAACTTGCATGCATCCATTATGTTTATTTACATCAAGAAATGGAATCCATGCAGCAGGCTGAGTGGTTTTTTCTGCTCCATCTTTTAAATAAGCAGAATCTTGGTGCCATGGAACTGTCATCCTAGCTGTCTGAGGTGTTTTAGATCTAATATTCCAAACTGGATGACCAGAAATATCTTTGCCAACCCAATTTTCAACCATATCTAAAAGTTTTTTTGATCCCCATAAGTTAGCAAGTGCTGGTTTTAATTCACCTCTATGATGAATTAAAACCGAAGAACCTTTAAAATCTCTTTCGAGAGCAGCTAGTCTTTTAAAAACATCTTTATCATCATGTTTGTTTGTAATTTTTCCAGCTTGAAAAGCTTTTTCTGCAAAATCATCAACAATTTCTTCAAATTCATTTAATATTGGATTTAACTCATCCATACTAAAAACATTTTCAACGATCGTATAACCTTCTTCGTTATATTGTTTTATTTGCGCATCACTAATCATAATTCCTCCCAAAATTATCCATTTACTAATAAATCAGTGAGATGATCTATTGTTGTATCCTTTTTATCTAAATCAGCAATTTTTTCACCTCTTGCCATTACACATAAATGATCAGCAATTGGATACACATGACTCAAGTTGTGAGTAATAAATATTGATGTCACGCCTTGGCTTTTTAATCCTTCTACAAACCTTAGTACTTTATTTGTTTCTTTTACTGATAGGTGGTTTGTTGGTTCGTCTAATATTAAAACTTTTGATTTAAAATACATTGCTCTTGCAATGACAACACCTTGTCTTTCACCTCCGGATAATTGGTTAACTGGTGTATCTGGAGATCGAAGATGCAATTCTACATCTGTTAATGCTTTCATAGCATCGTCCTGCATTGTTTTAGTTTTCATCAAACCAAAATTGCCAACATTATATTGAGTTTGTTCACGTCCAATAAAAATATTTCTTGCAATAGACATTTCAGGGATCAAAGCTGAATACTGATAAATTGTTTCAATACCTAAATTCATTGCTTCTTTTGTAGATTTAAATTTAACCTTTTTACCTTCAAAATATATATGACCTGAATCAGGTTGATGTGCTCCAGATAAAATTTTAATTAATGTTGATTTACCAGCACCATTGTCTCCAATAAGACCAACAACAGAGTCTTTTTTTATCTTTAAGCTTAAATCTTTTAAAGCATGAACTCCTGAATAGTATTTGTTTAAGCCCTCACAAACTATTATATCTTCCATCTTTAATCCTTTGCCTTGTTTTGACCAATTCGTGTCGCTCTTCTACTTATATAAGTATTAAACACGACGGCTATAATAATTAAAGAACCTAAACCTGCTCTAAACCATTCAGCATCTATTCTAGCCATAATGATTCCACTTTCTAAAAACCTGATTAGTATTGCGCCAATAACGGCACCAAAAACTGTTCCGATACCTCCAAATAAACTGACACCACCAATAACTGCTGCAGCAATTGACTCTAGTTCTAATAAGTATCCTTGAGATGGTAATGGTGCTTCCAATCTAAATGTTTGAATCATTCCAGCAAAGCCAGCTAAGAAACCACATAAGATGAAACAAAACATTTTAACGTTTCCAGTCTTTATTCCCATTGAAGATGCTGCGTTTTGATCTCCGCCAGTTGCATAGATCCAGTTACCAACATTACTTCTGTGAAGCATAACACCTAAAACTACGGCAACTAAAAGAGCCCAGTACAAGGAAGCTCTAAATAACTCAAATTGATAAACGAATAACTCATTTGGTAAAATATGAGGAAATGGTGGTGGAAATCCTGCAGTAGCTACAGTTGTAAGACTTCTAGCAATATAGAGCATTCCAAGAGTTGCGATGAAAGAAGGAATTCCAAATCTTAAGGTAATAAATCCATTAACAAAACCAACAATAATACCAATCATTAATCCTAGAAAAATAGCAAACCATGGTGGTATCCCTTGGTGGACCATTTGTACGATTGTCATAGGTACTAATGCAAAGACTGAGCCAACAGATAAATCAAATTCACCTGATATCATTAATATTGCAATCCCAATAGCAACAATAATATATTCGGGTGTGATACCCATAACTATTCTTATATTTCTTGCATCTAAAAATCTTTCATTAGCAATATAAAATCCAATCATTATTGCTAGAAACATTAAGAAGGTTGCTACCTCTGGTCTTACTAATAAACTTCTAAGACTAAAATTTTTACTCATATTTTTTTTATTTTAAAAAAAACCAGGCTCTATTTAAAGAGCCTGGTTAAGATATTTATCTAACTGACATTCCTTTGAATGATCTGATTGTTTCAACATCATCAGGACCAATCATAGCTTTACCAGTGTTGATATCTAGTGCACTTAAACCATACTTGTTCATTAAGTATAATTGGTGAACTGACATATAACCTTGGTAGTATGGTTGTTGGTCAACTGTTAGTTGAACATAACCTTTGTCCATTTCTTCGAAAACTACGTCAACTAAGTCAAAACCAGCAAGAAGTATTTCACCAGGTCCATAACCTAAGTTTCTTACTGCTGCCGCTGCACCAGCTTCCCAGAAACCTACATCAAGATATGCAGTTGTATTTGGGTTAGCTTGAACATAAGCTGCAACTCTGTTTCCAACAGTTGAAAGATCTAGACCTGACTCGATTTTCTCATAAGTTACTTTTCTATCAGGGTTAGCTGCTTTGTAATCTTCCATGAAACGTGCAATACCGTTTCCTCTAGTGTATGCCCATGATTGGTTCATGTCTGCAACACCGATTAGAACGTGAATATCTCCATCAGGAAACATTTCAGAAAGATTAGCTGTTAATTCATAACCAGCTGCTTCTAAGTCTTGTCCAACATATGCTAGTCTGTTACTACCAGCAGCACCTTCTGGATCATCAGTATTAGCTGTAATTACTGGAATACCAGCAGCTAATGCTTCATCAACTGCAGCATCAAAGATAGTTGGGTTAGTAATTGTAGTTACGATACCATCAACACCTTGAGCTATTGAAGACTCTAAGTTTTGTAATTGCTCTTGTTGATCTCCATCACCTGAAAGAGTTAACATTTGGCAATCAGCATTAATTTGTGCACAAGCATCTTTAAAACCTTTATGAACAGCTGCCCAGAAAGCATTGTTCGTATCACTGTGCATTACGAAGTTAAATTTGTATTCTGCCTTCGCTGAAGTAGCAAAAAGCGCTACAGAGGCAAGAATAATTGAAGCAATTTTTTTCATGCATTCCTCCTATAAATAATTTTTTCCTAACAAGAATAGGTATGTAAAACAAGGAGAAATATTGGGAATTAGGTAGTAAAATTATCGCACTGATCAGTAGCTTAGTAAAATTTATATTTTTTTAAGGATTTGCCTTATGAAATCATCATGCATGGGTTCAGGTTTCACGCATGAGGAGCGAAGTTCAACCTCCACTTTATAAATTGAAGAAATCATGGCACACTCGATTACATCCAAAACGTGAAGAGCAAGTTCTCCATTACATCTATGCATTCTATTATTTTCTATTGCATCAATCATTTCAGCAAGGCCAATACCCCTATAGTTTGCTTGTTCAGGCGCTTCATTACTTCTACCGCTATGGTTAACTATATTTGTTTTTCCAAGAGGTTTATCTTCGACACTGATATCTTTCCATTCAGATCCAAACTCGCCAGATATAGATACAGGACCACCAAACATATTTGGATCAGGCACTACTATTGAACCTTTCGTTCCATAAAGTTCCATATGATTACGTTTATGATTTAAAACATCAAATGAAATGAAACCTTGAATGATAGCTTTATTTTGAAACTCAATATTAAACATATAAGAAGTTGGGATATCAACATTAAAAGTTTCTCCTTTTTTTGGACCAGCTTTGTATTCTCTTTTGTCAAAAAATTTTGCTCCTCTACCTCTTATATTTTTAACAGGCCCTAGAAGATTAACAAGTGTGGTAAAAAAATATGGACCCATGTCTATTACAGGTCCTCCCCCTTCTTGAAACCAAGACTCAGGACTTGGATGGAAATCTTGAACACCGGGAAAAGCAAATATAAAATTACCAGTTAAAACTTGTCCAATATCATTATTATCAATTAAATTTCTAGTAAGCTGTCCTCCTCCTCCTAAAAAAGTATCAGGGGCATTACCAATATATAAGTTATTTTTTTTTGCTAAATTTAGTAATTCTTTTGCATCATCAAATTTAACACTCATTGGTTTTTCACAATAAACATGTTTGTTTGCCTCAAGAGCTCTTTTAGATATTTCATAGTGCGCTTGAGGGATTGTGAGATTAAGAATAATGTCTACATTTTTGTCATTTAATATTTCGTCCACTGATAGAGCTGCAATATTGTACTGCTCAGCTGTTTTTTTAGCTGCATCTAAATTGATATCAGCACAAGCTACAAAATTTATATTATTAAAATATTCCTTAGCTCTAAAATATGTTTCTGCAATATTACCGCAGCCAATCAATCCAATATTTTTCATATTGTTAAATGATATAGATTACTACAAAATTTAAAATAAAAAATTGAAAAATAAATTTACGTTATACGTTTGGTATTTTTCTATCAGGAACGTAGTTTGGATCAAATGCCTGCTTAATAATAACTGGCACAATATCTTTATAGGCGCTAATTAAACCATAGTTTGGTTTTGGTAATTGATTCTTAATAATTTTATGTAATTTTGGTAGATTATACCAAGGTACTTGAGGGTACATGTGATGTTCAATATGATATTCTAATTTAATGTAAAGCCAGCTTAATATTGGATTGAGAATTACTGTTCTTGTATTTACTCTGTGATCTTTAACATCAAATGCAAGTCCTGCATGTTGAGTTAAACCGCACATAAAAAATAATGTGTTGCCATAAAATGTAGGTAAAAGAAAAAACAATACAGGTAAAATAGTTTGAAAATATATAGAAAATAAAATTATAGATAACCATATTAACATATGAATTCTAGAAGATAAAAAAACTTTCCATTGATGTTCTTTTGGTACACAATCTCTTATTACCGGGGTCATTATACCTAGGGAATTTTTTAGTGTTTCTACTAGATAGGACTGATGTATCCATAGCAGAGGTCCAAAAGGGATAAAACTGACGAAATATTTAAATAGCTTACTTGGTCTATCTACTTGAATTTCAAAATCATGAGGTTCTTTTGTATGTAATGTGTAACTATGATGTAATGTGTGAGTCCATCTCCATCGGACTGGTTCGAAATTTGTCATGAAAGAAAAAATATATTGAAATAAATCGTTTAACCATCTTTCTTTAAAAAGTGTTCTGTGTCGACTTTCGTGGTCATAAGCACCGCTGAAAGTGTAAATAGTTCCATAGACCCAAAACCATAAAATTGTCCAATAAGTACCCCAGGTGTAATATGCTAGATAACCTGAAATAGCTAAGGCAAAAAAATATAATGAGACATAAATAATTCCTGGTAAGGATCTTTTAACACAGAGTTCTTTTAATACTTTTCTGTCAAGATCTGGTTTCCACCAAATATTCTTACCTAGTTTGGCTTCAAGATCCGCAGAAACATTTGTATCTCTAATGACAGTCATATATTTAATATATATAATTTTTATAAAAAAAAAATAAACAAGATTTATGAAAAAAAAACTAACTGTATATGACCTATTAAAGCTTAAGGGTGTCAGACAAATTCATGAGGTATATGTAAATAATGTAGAAGAGGCAATAGCAGCAGAAGAGGCTGGGATTGATATGATATGTACAGCGTATGATATGCCGCACCATGGAATTTTTGGAAAATTAGATGATGTTAAAAGAATAAGAGATGCGGCACCTAACACTCACCTGATGAGTGCTGCACCTGAAAAATCATACGCAACTGCTGATGAAGCGGTGAGAGCGGCTTACAAATTGTTATCAATTGGTTGTGATTCATTTTATACAAATAATAGTTCAAGTATTATTAAAAGTTTGAGAAAAGAAAAAGTTCCAGTAATTAGTCATGTTGGCTTGATACCAGGTCATGTAAATTGGATTGGTGGTTTTAGAGCGATTGGTAAAAATGCCAAAGAAGCTATAGAAGTATTAGAACATGCTTTAGAACTTGATGATGCAGGAGCAATAGGTCTAGAGGTTGAAGTTGTTCCGCCAAAAGTAGCTGAAATAATTACAAAAAAAGTAAAGCTATTAACAATTTCAATGGGCAGTGGTTCTGGTTGTGATGGACAATATCTATTTTCTCAAGACATTCTTGGATACAACACAGGCCACGTACCCAGACATTCAAGAATCTATAGAAACTTTAAAAAAGAGTTCGATAAACTTCATGTTGAAAGAGTAAATGCTTATAAGGAATTTATTAAAGACACTGAAGATAAAAAGTTTGATGATCCTAAGATCACTGTTGGAATTGAAGATAAAGAATACGAAAGCTTTTTGAAATTATCTGATAAATATTAATACATTTTGTATGTATGATTTGAATTGTAAGCTTGTTTGATAACAGACGGAAGAACTGATTTCCAAAATGAAAATAATGAAGGATGCGGTTTAGGTATTTGATCTTTGATGAGGTTATGTAATTTTGGAAGATTATAAGATGGCACAGTTGGAAATAGATGGTGCTCAAGATGATATTCCATATGATAATATAAAAAACTAAAGATAGGATTTAATTTTATATTATGAGTTGTTAATCGATGATCTTTAACATCAAATGGCACACCCAAATGTTGTGTTATGTTAACAATTTGGTTTAGAGGTGCTCCTAAATAATTTGGAAGTAGGAATAAAAAAATTGGTAACCAAGAATTATAATATATCGAAATTGAAATAATTAATAACCACAACAACACAAACAATCTTGAATTTCTAATTATAATTGATTTTTCTTTTTCTGGGGCATTCTGTTTTACAACATCTGTTAAGTAACCCATTGAGTGTTTTACTATTTCGAACTGAAGAGTTTTATGTGGATAGATTAGTTGTCCAAATGGAATAAATTGACAAAAGAAATATATTAAATCTGTTGGTCTTGTTAATTGTATCTCGTGATCATAATCATCATGTGTTTGAAGAGTATGACTATGATGAAAAGTATGACTCCATCTCCATCTTACTGGCTCCATGTTAGCCATAAAAGAACTAACATAATAAAAAGTATCATTTAATATTTTGTTTTTAAATGCTGTCCGATGTAGTGTTTCATGCCAATTAGAAGGGCTATAAGCCCATATGGTACTGTAGCAGATGAGAAGGGGTAAGGCTAGTAAGCTTCCCCAGGTTAGGTAGGTAAGAAAACCAAATAAGAATAAAAAAAAGAAGTAAATTCCAAAATGTTTGAAACCTTCCCAATCACTTCTTTTTGATAATTCTTTTAATAATTTTTTGTTTAATTCAGGCTTAAACCAAGTATCATCAACGTGCATAAATATTTAAATAAATCAACAATTAGGCTTTTTCAATAGCGCCTGTGATTAAAGCCGTAACTTCTTCAGGTGAACTTTCTTTTGCAAGTTTGTTTGCCACTAATTGACCTCTTCTTAGTACTGCAATTCTATCGCTGACTGCAAAAACATCGGGCATTCTATGACTAATTATAACAACTGCTATACCCTGATTTTTAAGTTGCTTAATTAACTCTAATACTTCCGCCACTTGTCTTACACTAATTGCTGCAGTGGGCTCATCTAACAATACAACTTTAGCTTTCGATAATTTTGTTCTACCAATAGCCACTGCCTGTCTTTGACCTCCAGACATCATTTTCACTTCTTCATCTGGTAATGTTTCTGACTTAAGATCTTTGAAAATATCTTTAGCTCTTTTAAACATCTCTGAAAAATTAATGATTTTAATTAATCCAAAATTTCTTTTAATCTCTCTAGTAAGAAAAATATTAGAAGCTGCTGTTAAATTATCACATAATGCTAAATCTTGGTAAACAACTTCTATACCTTTATCTCTAGCTTCCATTGGTTTTGAAAATTCAACCTTTTGGTTTTCAAAATTTATTGTTCCAGATGATTGTTTAAAGTTCCCAGCTATAATTTTTATTAAGGTAGATTTCCCAGCACCATTATCGCCCATTAGTCCTAGAACTTCTCCTGATCGTAAAGATAATGTTACATTATCTAGTGCTTTGATAGCTCCAAAACTTTTAGAAATATTATTTAATTCTAGAATCTTCATTAATCCTCTTTTGGTCCGCCTGAATTCGATTTAAAAGTAACATTAGAATTAATTACTACTGCTAAAAAAATTATAATACCTTTAACAACTTTGTTTAAATCTGGATCTATTCCCCAATGTATTAAACCATTACTGATCATAGCTATAAATACACATCCAAGTAAAGTGCCTGTCATAGTTCCTACTGCACCTCCGAGTGCTGTTCCGCCAACTACAACTGCAGCAATAACATCGAACTCCATGCCATCTGCAAGGTTTGCATTACCTGAAGATACTCTTGCGACAAATAATATACCTACAATAGCAGCAAAAAGACTAGTTCCTATCAATGCTAGAATCTTGACTCTATCAACATTAATACCAATATTTCTTGCAGCTTTAGGATTTCCGCCAACAGCATAAAAATTTGTTCCAGTGACTGTATACTTACTAGCAAACCAAAAAACTAGAAAGGCTCCAAGCATTATCCATGTAACAGTTGGTAAACCTAAAATGTCACCACCAAAAAGATATCGAAACTCCTTATTACTTATTGCAATGGGTCTGCCCTCTGTAACAAATAGAGAGTAACCTCTTAAAGCGCTCCACAATGCCAAAGTTGTAATAAACGTTGGAATAAATAATTTTGTTCGAGCAATACCTATAAAATAACCTAAAAGTATTCCCCATAAAATTACAATAGCAGCTGATGAAAAATAACTGAAATCATACCACTTAATTAAAATAACAAAAAATAAACCAGACCATGCAACAGAAGGGCCAACACTAATATCAATTTCCCTTGTAATTAAAACAAAGGTCATTGGGAATGCAATTAATCCAACGTAGGAAGCACTTCTTAAAATACTAGTGAAATTTCTTTGAGTAAAAAAATTTTCAGTAGTGAAAGAAAATAAAAGAAGAACTAAAATCAACGCAATTAACAATCCTATCTCGTGAAGATTACTAATTTTTATTTTCTTTTTGTTTTTCTCTAAAGTTTGTTCTGTCATAAAAAAAGGGGTATCTTTAGATACCCCTTAAATGATTAATTAATCGTATCCTCTTTCAGATAACCAAGTATCAATTGCTATCTTATCTATTGAAGTGAATACTTTAGTAGGTGTTAACTGAACATATTCATCAATTGCTTCACCTTTAACAGCTTTTAATGCAGCTCTCATTGCACCTGCTCCCATGTCTCTTGGGAATTGTGAATTAACTGCTAACAAAATTTCACCATCACTGACAAAATTCATTAACTCTGCTGTTGCATCAGTACCCATAACATATGTTTGACCAATTTGACCAGCTGCTAGAACAGCATTAACGGCACCAATTGTTCCACCTTCGTTAGCTGCGTACATTAAATTGATTTCAGGATTTGCAATTAGCATATCTGTTCCAACTTGTGTTGCAACATCATTTGAAAAAGCTTCTTGATTGTTAACTACTTCAAAATTCACACCTGTTGATTTTAATCCATCAATAAAGCCATCTTCTCTCTCTTGACAAGCTTCATATCTATTACAATTGTGAATTCCAATTTTTAGATCTATTCCTGCTTTAATTGCCCAGTTACCAGCAATAATACCAACAGGATAACCTAGCTCTCTTTGACTTGTAGTTACCAAAGCATATGCAAGTCTTTTTGCATCTTCATCATTTAAGCAAGTGTTGTAACAAACTACTGGTACTCCTGCTTCTGCAAGTCTTTCAACAGCCGCAACAGATGATTCTGTTGACACTGGTGACATAATTACTACGTCAACACCAGTTGCAAGAAGTGTATCTATAAATTCAGCTTCTCTAGCAACATCACTTTGAGAATTAGCACCTGTAAGTTCGATACCCTCTTCTTCTCCAGCTTTTTCTATACCATATTTGATTTCACCAAAAAAACCAGCAGTATCAAGATATAGTGCACCTACTTTAAGTGCATTTGCTGAGAAAGAAATAGTTAAAAAAGTGATAGCCGAAGCTACAATAAAAATAAATTTTTTCATTATTCCTCCTATTATATGAGATTTAATTTAAGGAAAAAAAAAGATAAGTATATAAAAATTATAAATATTGATAAAAAAAAGGCCGCAAAGCGGCCCTTTTAAAATTCAATCTTCTACAGCTTACATAAAGTCTGCAGCGTTTTCTTTAGTAACTAATACAGTTCCAGTATCGATGTTATCTGGAATACTCTCACCATTAGCTAATTTAAGTGCATTTTCTACACCCATGTATCCCATATTGTATGAGAATTGAGCAATAGTTGCTGACATTTCACCAGCCATTACACTTGCAGCAGCATCAGGGTTAGCATCAAATCCAACAACGACAACATCATCTAGCATATCAGCATTTTTTAATGCTTGGATAGCTCCTAGACCCATATTATCATTAGAAGCAAAGATTGCTTTTAGATTTGGGTTACCAGTGATGATATCTTCCGTTACTGACATACCTTGTGCAGTATCCCAGTTAGCTGGAAGTTCAGCAACAACGTTCATACCACATGCTTTAAGACCTTTACTAGATCCTTCAGCTCTGTGCTGACCAGTAGTTTGAGTGATCATACCTTGAAGGATCGCAACATCAGAACCACTTGGTACATTATCACAAATGTATTGAGCAGCTAAAGCAGCACCATTGATATTGTTTGTACCAATGAAAGTTACACCTTCATTAATTCCATTAGTATCAATGTATACAACTGGAACACCTGAAGCCATTGCATCATCAAGAATTGGTGCAACTGCGTTAGGGTCAGTTGGTGCGATCGCAATACCGTCTACACCTTTTGCAATTTGGTCTTCAATTTGTGCCACTTGAGCCATAACATCACTTTCTTGCGGTGGTGAAAGTATGATTAGGTTTACACCAAACTCTTCAGCAGCATCTTTAGCACCAGCTTCAACTGAAGCCCAAAATGGATTTCCAGCACCTGGTCCTTTAGTACTTAACATTATTGTTTTAGCATGTGATCCTGCAAGAAGACTACCTGAAAACAATAAAGTAGTAGTAATTATAGAAATAAAAAATTTCATTTTTCCTCCTAAAATTTTTTTTTAACCATTAATCAAAAATGAAAATCTAATCAAGTGACTGTTTGTCAGAAAGTGATTATTTTTTAATATTATGTTCTGGTTGCAAGTTGTCTTCTGAGAACATCAATATAAACAGCCAAAATAATAATGGAACCAATCAAAACTTGTTGCCAGAAAACACTAACATTCATTAAATTTAGACCATTTCGGAGTATACCCATAATCATAACTCCAGCAAATACACCCAATACGGTTCCTCTGCCCCCAAAAAAGCTTGCTCCACCTATAATGACTGCTGCAATCGCATCTAGTTCAGATTGTAAACCAGCATTTGGATAAGCAGAATTCGTTCTTCCAGCTAAAATTAAACCTCCAATACCAGCCAAGAAACCACAAAGAGTGTAAACTACAATTAAAATACGATCTACATTTATACCTGCTGCTCTTGCTGCTCCAGGGTTGCCACCAATCGCATAAATCCATTTACCTATTCGTGTATGATTTAAAAATACCCAAAAAATAAAAAATATTACAATCATCAAAATTAAACTTGTAGGTATGTACTCTCTTGCCCCTTCTCCAAAAAATGCATCTAGCTTAATTTTACCATTTCCAATAACTCTTATCTGTTCAGCAAATCCTGTTATTGGCACACCGCCTGAAATTAGATTTCCAATTCCTCTAAAAATATAAAGAGTACCAAGTGTCATGATGAATGGATGAGGCATTCGAAGTAACGTAATGCCGATACCATTAAACATACCACACAAAAATCCAATTGCTGGTGCAACTAACATAACAACGTACCAAGGCATTCCTGCTTTAGAAGCAATAGCTAGTCCCATTAATGATAACATAATAATTGAACCGACTGATAAATCTATACCTGCAGTTACAATGACCATAAAGACACCAAGTGCTAACATAGACTGCCAGGAAACTTGTTTAAAAATATTTGTTACATTTCTCCATGATAAAAACACATCAGGTTGTAACAAATGCAAAACAGCAATCATTATTAGGATAAGTAATAAGATTCCATATCTTTCAAAAAAAGGAATAAGTCTAACAAATAAAGTTTCTTGATTTTTATCCATTAATCTTTTTTCCCCATGATCCATCCAATTACTTCGTCTCTTGAAGTGTTTTTTAATTCTGATTCAGCAAAATTTGTTCCTTGAAAAAGTGCCATTACGCGATCACAAACAGTAAAAATATCATCCATTCGATGGCTAATTACTATTACACTAACACCTAACTTTTTAAGATTTAAAATTAAATCTAGAACCTTTCCAACTTCCTTTACAGCAAGTGCAGCTGTTGGTTCATCCATCAATACAATTTTTGCATTAAAAGCTGTAGCTCTAGCAATTGCTACTGCTTGTCTTTGTCCACCTGATAATTCTTCAACCTTTTGATCAGCACTCTTTACGTTTATTTTTAGTTTTGCAAGATGTTCTTCGGTTAACTGTTTTCTTTTTTTATGATCCAAAAAATTGAAAGGACCAACTTTTCTTGTAGGCTCTCTTCCTAAAAAAATATTATCACCAATAGGGAGATTCCCAGCAAGTGCTAAATCTTGATAAACCATTTCTAAGCCCAAATTTTGAGAGTCTCTGGGACTATTTAAAGTAACTTTTTCTTTATCAAAAAAAAGTGAGCCTTCACTTGGCTTATATAATCCCGATAAAACTTTCATTAATGTAGATTTCCCAGCACCGTTATCACCGACGACACCTAGAACCTCACCTTTATTTAAATGAAGATCTACATTTTGAAGGGCTGTAATAGTGCCAAAAAATTTTGAAACTGATTTAGCTTCGAGTACTAAGTTATCTGACATAATGCATTTTTAAATAATTTTTAATTAATATCAACTGGTTTTGAACGTAAATATTTAACAGTTTCTCTTTCAGCTTTTTTGCATAATTTAGGAGGTAAGCCTTTTGAAATAAGTTTTAAATCTTGAATTACTAATTCACCCATCTCTTTAAAAGCACTATCTAATGCGCCGGCTCTGTGTGGAGAAAAAATTACATTTTTGAGTTTTCTTAATTTATGATTTTTAGGAAATGGTTCTTGTGGAAAAACATCAATAGCAGCAAACACATTTCTATTTTTTAAAAAATTAAAAAAATCATCAAAATTTATTATGGCTGCTCTGCTCATTAATACAAAGACTGATCCATCTTTTATTAATTTAAGTTTAGAAGAATTAATCATAGATTCATTAGAGGAAGTAATGGAAGCTAATACATAAATTATATCAGCATTTTTGAGTAACGAATTTAAACTAGTAGACTTAACATCAAATTTTTCGATTTCTTTATTGGGAATCCAAGGATCGTAGGCAATGATGTTATTAGAGAATGCTTTTAGTATAGGAGTAAGTGATTTAGCTAAATCTCCAAAACCAATCAGACCAAATGTTTTATTTTTTATTAAAAAATTATTATGACTTATTGCACCACCATATTTTTCTTTTTTTAAGATAAAGTCTGAGTGAGCAATATGAATACTTCTGGCTATAGATAAAGTAAGACCTATTGCCATTTCAGCAACAGGTTGAGCAAAAACAGGAGATGTTGCTAAAACATGTATTCCTTTTTTAAAACAATAATCGTAATCCATATTGTCCATAAAGTTGCTCTCAACATTAAATATTGCTTTAAGCTTTTTTGATTTAGAAATTAAAGATGAAGGTAAATTGGGTTGCCCAAAAATATAATCTGCCTTTGGTAAGTTTTTTTCATAAAAATTATTTTTATTTTTATTTGGAGCAGTAATGAGTTTAAAATTTTTTTTTAAATAGTTTAGATTTTCTTTAGAAAAAAGTAGATCCATTGTTCTTGGATATGGATCTAATAAAATTATTGGCTTGTTTTGATTCATACAAATTTAATTATTAGAAAAAAACTTTACTTTATACGCCTTTACGTTGTTTAATTTTTCCTTCTAAAAATTCATTAAGAGCTGATTTCTTACCTTTGGTATTATCAACCTGAAGAGTTGGACTTTCCCAAAAAGCTGTACCTTCTAACCATTCATACCCATCTGTTTTCATTGAAATGACATAGGTTTTGTCTGATTCTTTTGCTCTCTTAAAAGCAGCCTCTAACTCTGAAATAGATTTAACAGTTTCACCATTTGCCCCCATACTTTTTGCGTGAGCTTCAAAATCCACAAACTGTAAATTTGAAGCTCTAGCAGCATTGAGATTACAAAGATATTCATTTCCACCTTTTGCTAACTGCAATCTATTAATGACCATGTGACCACCATTATCACAAACAACTATGATTAATTTTTTATCATACAAAACAGAACTATAGATATCGCTATTTTGTAATAGGTATGAACCATCTCCTACAAATACAATTACATCTTGATCAGGTTTAGCCATTTTAATTCCGAGCGCACCCGATATTTCATAACTCATGCAACTAAATCCCCATTCAGTTTCAAAGGTATTTAGTTCTTTAGGTTTCCATATTTGAACCACTTCACCTACTAGTCCTCCTGCTGCAGTTACAACAATATCTGATGGATCTGAATTTCTATAAACTGCTCCTACTGCATGAGCATAAGATGGCAGTTCTTGGTTTGTTGGCCCACTCTCTTTAGCAACATACTCATCCCATTTATTTCTTTCCTCAATAGAACGCTGGTACCAAATATCTGGTGCTTTCCAATCTCCTAATGCTTTTGATAATTCTTGAAGTCCAATTTTTGCATCACTTACAACAGGAGTTGCGCGATGTTTTGTAGTGTCAAATCGAGAAGTATTTATTGATACAAGTTGAAAATTTTCATTTTCAAAATTAGTCCAAGAGCCAGTTGTGAAATCTCCTAATTTTGTTCCTACAGCTAGTGCTAAATCTGTATCAGTAGCAAGGTTATTAGATGAACCCTCTCCTAAACATCCAATTGCACTTATATAATAGGGATCGTCTTTATTCATACATCCAATTCCCATTACAGTTGCAGTTACAGGAATATTATGTTTCTTTGCAAAAGCAGATATTTCCTCCTCTGCTTCTGAATATAAAACACCTCCTCCAGAAATAATAATAGGTTGTTTTGATTTTTTAAATTTATCAGCTGCTTTTTGTATTTGATTTGGATCTGGGTGAATTCTTCTTATTTGATGAATTTTTTCTTCAAAAAAAATTTCTGGATAATCAAAAGCTTCTCCTTGCACATCTTGTGACATTGATATTACTGCAGGTCCACAATCTGCAGGATCAAGCATCACATTAATTGCTTGAGGTAAAGAAGTTAAAATTTGTTCAGGTCTAGTAATTCTATCAAAATATCTTGATACAGATTTAAATGAATCATTTTGAGTTTCTGATGGAGAGTTAAAATGTTCAACTTGTTGTAAAACTGGGTCTGGAAAGCGACTAGAAAATGTATCACCAGGTAAAAGTAAAATTGGAAGTCTGTTGCTTAATGCAACTGCTGCTGCAGTAACCATGTTAGTTGCACCTGGTCCTACTGATGAAGTTGCAACAAATATTTGTTTTCTTCTTTTTGCGCGAGCATACGCAATACCTGTTAATGCCATATTTTGCTCATGATGGCCTCTATATCCTGGAAGTTCATTTTGATATTCTTCCATTGCCTGTCCAATACAAGCTACATTTCCATGACCATAAATACCGAAAGCACCTGGAAAAAGTGGTTCTTTTTTTCCGTTAATTAAAATTTTTTGCATTGTTAGATACTTAATTAATGCATGTGAACATGACATTCTAACTGTTTTCATATGTTCCTTTCCCAAAAAAAATAGATACTATTATAATAAAAAAATAATTTAAAGAGTTAAACAATTTATTTTTTTAATATTTTAGAATATAAAAATATTCATGAAAGTTGGAGTTGTCGGTGATATTCATCCTGATGGATATGAAATATTTCATAAAAATAATATAGAGTACGTAATAGCAAATAATACTGAAGAAGAATATCTTATAGAGAAACTTAGAGACGTTGATGGTATTGTTGTGAGAACCGCTAAATTAAGTAAAAATATTCTTTCAAAAGCTTTGAATTTAAAAATAGTTTCTAGACATGGAGTTGGTTATGACAATGTCGACACCGAATTTTTAAATAAACACAAGATTGCTTTATCAATAACAGGAAATGCAAATGCTACTAGTGTTGCAGAACATGTAATGACAATGATGCTTTGCCTAACAAAAAATATTTTTGAATCAGACAAGTTGGTAAAATTAGGTAAATTTCAAGAAAAAGGTAACCTACCTAATTATTTCGAACTCTATAATAAAAAAATTTTAATTCTTGGATTTGGTCGAATTGGAAGAGCATTAGCAAAAAGATGTTTAGGTTTCGAAATGAAAGTTTACGTTCATGATCCATTTCTTTCAGTACAAGAAATAAAAAAACAAAACTGTATTCCAATTAATGAAGAAGAGGGTTTTAAAATTGCTGATTATATAAGTATTCATTTACCCTTGAATTCAGAAACCAAAAATTTAATTTCTTTTGATCAATTTAAAATATTTAAATCAAATTTAATTTTAATTAATACAGCTAGAGGAGGTATAATTAATGAAGATGCTTTATATGATGCTTTAAAAAATAAAAAAATTTTTGGAGCTGGTGTTGATGTATTTGAAAAAGAACCACCAATAGAAAATCATAAACTATTTTCATTAAATAATACTTTATTAACACCGCATAATGCTGCTTTAACTCTAGAATGTAGAAAAAGGATGTCTATAGAATCGTGTGAAAATATTTTTGATTTTTTAACTAAAAGTAAAAATTTAAACAAAAATAATATTATAAATCTTAAATTTGTAAGTTAGATATTTAAGTAAATATTTCCATCTTCTTCTGAGATATCAAAGATCTTAAGGCCATCTAATTCGGGATCGCTAATACAATCACCAGAAACGATACTATAAGTATTGCCACATCCTACACACTCTAATTCTTCTCCTTCAATTTCAGATTCACTCAAAGGTGCTTTCTCATCGCAATTACAGTTTCCCTGCGTGCAAAAAAATCCTGGTTCTAAATGATAAACTGCGTAATTAACATCATCATGTTCAAAACTCTCAACAGTTCCAACTTCGATATCATCAGTTTCACCAACTAGTATTGGATCAATTTCATCATTCATAAAAAATTTGTAAAATAAAATTGAGTTAGAATAAATATTTTTTTTTAGAAAATTGTTAATTTATCTGAATTTTAGATTTTTTCTTGTTAGTTCTTTTACGTTAGAAACTCCCATTAATTTCATATCTCTTTCAATTTCATTTCGTAAATTAGATAAGCTTTTTTCAACCCCTTTTTGACCTCCTGCAGCTAAAGCATACAGATACATTCGTCCTCCAGAACATGCTTTTGCGCCAAGGGATAATGCTTTCAAAACATGAGTACCTCTTCTGATCCCTCCTTCACATATTACATCTATTTTATCTCCAACAGCATCAACAATTTCAGCTAATTGATCAAACGGTGATCTTGATCCGTCTAACTGTCGTCCTCCATGATTTGAAACCATTATGGCTGAAGCTCCAACATCAACTGCTTTTTTTGCATCTTCCACTGACATAACTCCTTTAATTGCAAATTGGCGGCCCCACTCTTTATTAATATTTTCAACATCTTTCCAACTCATCGAATTATCAAGCATCTTTGTGAAATAATCACCAATTGTAGTCATTACGGTTGTACCTTCACTAATATGATCTTTTAAATTACTTAATTCCCATTTAGGTTTTGTAAAATAATCTATTGCCCACTTTGGATGCAGCATAAAACTTAAAACACTATTAAGTTTTAGTTTCATTGGAATAGTGAAACCAGTATACAAATCTCTTTCACGATTTCCACCAACAGCAGTATCAACTGTAACTGCCATTGCTTCAAAATTAGATTCTTTGCACCTTTCTATAAGAGCTTTGTTTAGTCCTTTGTCTTTATGAACATAAAGCTGAAATAGTTTTGGCGTTTTAACTAAATTAGATATCTCTTCTATACTTGCAGTGCCTAGTGAAGAAATTCCAAACATGGTTCCAAATTTTTCAGCAGCTTTTGCAACTCCAATCTCACCTTCATGATGAAATAATCTCTGAAGAGCAGTTGGAGCACAATACAATGGCATGTCTAATTTCTGCCCCATCACAGTCGTTGACATATCTACTTTATCGACACCACTTAAAACATTTGGAATTAAATCACATTCTTCATAGGCATCGGTATTTCTTTTATAAGTTATTTCGTCATCAGCAGCGCCATCAATATAATGAAAGATTGGGCTTGGAAGTCTTTTTTTTGCTAAATTTCTAAAGTCTTTTACATTATGACAATTATTGATACTTCCAATCATTAAGCTTGAATTGTTTTTTGTGTTTGTTCTCCTAAACCTTCAATTCCCAATTTCATTACATCACCAGCTTTTAAAAATACTTTAGGGTTCATGCCCATACCAACACCTGGAGGTGTTCCAGTAGAGATAATATCTCCTGGTTGTAATGACATAAATTGACTTAAATAACTAATTAGAAAATTGACACCATAGACCATCGTATTTGTAGAGCCGTCTTGCATTTTTTTTCCATTAACCTCTAGCCACATTTTAAGATTTTGCGGATCAGGTACTTCATCTGTTGTTACTAAATAAGGCCCAATTGGTCCAAATGTATCACATGATTTACCTTTTACCCATTGACCAGAGTGCTCAATCTGAAATTCTCTCTCACTTAGATCATTAATTACACAGTATCCAGCTATGTGAGATTGTGATTCACTCTCAGAAATATACTTTGCTTCTTTTCCAATAATAACACCTAGCTCAACCTCCCAGTCAGTTTTAACTGATTTTTTTGGAATCTCCACATTATCATTTGGTCCAATCACTGAACTAGTTGCTTTTGCAAAAATAATAGGTTCAGGAGGTACCTTCTGACCCGTTTCTTCAGCATGATCGGAATAATTAAGACCTATACAAATAATTTTACCAATACTTTCTTTAGAAACACATGGTGCTATACCATCATGATTTTCAACAATTGGTAATGAATTAAGATCAGCTAATTTTACTTCATTTAGTCTTTCAATAGTTACATTTTTGTTATCCCAATCATTTACTAAAGAAGAAGCATCACGTATATTTTCTTCAGCGTCCAAAATTCCTGGTTTAACATCTTGACCAATTCTATATCTTAAAGTTTTCATTATAAAGTCCACCCTCCATCAATTAAATTTAGTGTTCCTGTTACAAAATCTGATTCATCACTTGCTAAATAAGTTGCAAGTGAAGCAATTTCTTCTGGTTGAGCTAATCTTCCCATAGCTTGTCTAGCAATAAAATCCTTTCGAGCTTGTTTTGGATCATTAGCCATATTCACCCGACCTTCCCAAGATGGCGTTTCTACTGTTCCAGGAAGTATTGCATTACAACGAATTCCATTTTTTACGTAATCTGCTGCAAGAGCTTTAACAAAACCATTTAGTGCTGCTTTTGTTGTACCATAAATAAATCTATTAGGAGCACCTTTTACATTTGAGGCTGCAGAAGATACAATAATTATATTTCCTTTTCCTTTATCTAACATTTTAGGTACTAGATTATAACTCATGAGATAGGCTGAATATACATTTACATTAACAGATCGTTGAAATTCTGTATCATCACATTCCAATAATGTTCCGTGATGAACAAAACCAACAGCATGAAAGAGAACATCAACAGTTTCAATGCTAGCACAAAAATCTTCAACTGCATTTTTATTTGTAGCATCTAGTTTTTGAGTTTTGATAGAATTATTTTCTTTATTTAATTCAGTCAGTTTTTCTTCATTAATATCAGTTGCAATGACAGAAGCCCCTTCTTTTGCAAACATCATTGCAGTTGCTCTACCAATCCCTTGTGCTGCTGCAGTTACAATTATTTTTTTATCTTTTAGTCTCATATATTATTCTTCCAATATTCGCCGTTAGGAAAAGAGAAGTAATTAACAGACTTTTCTTTCATTTCAATAGAATATCCATGATCAAGCGGAGGCATATAATTTCCATTTTCAATTTTACATGGGTATATGAAGTGTTCATGTAAACTGTCTTGATATTCTACAACTTTATCATTTTTAAAACCATTAATTAAAATATAATCAATCATACATAAGTGTTGGACATACTCACATAGACCAACACCACCTGCATGAGGAAAGACTGGAACATTAAATTTATGTGCCATTAACAATACAGTTATTATTTCATTTATGCTTCCCAATCTGCAACTATCAATTTGACAAATGTTCATTGCCCCAGATTCAAGAAATTGTTTAAACATGATACGACCTCCACAAGCTTCTCCAGTTGCAAGTCTTACGTTTCCAACCTCTTTTTTTATTTTGGCAAAACCCATTACATCATCTGGACTTGTAGGTTCTTCTACAAAAAATAAATTAAATTTTTTGTATGCATTAATATGCTTAATTGATTGTGCTACGCTCCATTGTTGGTTTGCATCGACCATAATAAAGCAATCATCACCAATTGTTTTTCTAATTAACTCAAGTCTTTTTACATCTGCATCTAGATCCAAACCTACCTTAATTTTAAAATGCTTCCAACCTTTGGCCATGTATTCTTTGCATAATTGAATTATTTTTTCATCTGAATAGCCAAGCCATCCTGCAGCAGTTGTGTAAGATGGATATCCTTCTTGCAATACTGTATTAATACGTTTTTGTTTATCATTTTGATTGTTTGACAAAATCGCTAACGCTTCCTCTGGAGTCAAAACATCTTCAATATATTTAAATGTTAACCAACTAACGATTTTCTCAGGCTCACTTTCTACAACAAACTGCCACAAAGGTTTTTTGTGCTTCTTAGCAATTAAATCCCATAAACAATTAAAGATTGCTGATACAGCCATATGAACAACACCTTTTTCAGGACCTAACCAACGAAGTTGACTATGATCAACACACTTGAACCAGAGCTTACCAATGTTATTTTCTAAATCATTTAAGTCCATATTTTCAAAAATTGGAAAAAAATGTTTTATACATTCAGCAACAATGTCATTTCCTTTACCAATCGTGAAGGCAATACCATATCCTTTTAATTCTGATTGATCAGTAAAAGCAGTCACATACGTTGCTGAATAATCAGGATCTGTATGTATGGCATCAGATCCAGTTAAATCTTTTGAAGTGGGAAATCTAACATCTTGAACACTAAATTTAGTAATCTTTGTCATTTTTTAAATTTTTTTGAAAGTTGTATTATCTATAAAATCCCAATCTAAATCAATACCAAGACCTGGCTTAGAAGGTAAATGCGCGTAACCGTTTTCGACATTGATAGAATCTTTTAAACCAAAATTAAAATATTCATAAGGAACTAGTACTTCAAAAAATTCAGAATTTTTTATAGCTGCACAACAATGTAAGTTCACAAGTTCTAAAGGATGATAAATAGCTGTATGAATTTCACACTGAACACCAAAACTTTCTGCTAAGTGTGCTGTTTTCATTGTAGCCGTAATGCCTCCACTCCATGAAACATCAGCTCTTACCATATCAACAACCCTTGTAGAGATACATTCAGCAACACTGTAAGGATGTTTTGCTATAACCTCTGTTCCAATAATTGGAATATCTAATATTCTAGTTAATTCCCTTAGATTATGAAAATTTTCATCAAATAAAGGCTCCTCGAACCAATAATAATTTAATTTTTCTAACTCTCTTCCAAAACGTAGGGCTTGTTCAAAAGTATAAGGGGCAACCGGATCACTCATAAGCTTAAATTCATCGCCAACTGCTTCACGTGTCTTTTTATGAGCTTCCAAATCAAAATCATATTTTCCAGGAGGATGAAGTTTATAAGCATTGAAACCTCTCTTTTTATATTCCAAGGCTTCTTTTGCGTAAGCCTCAGGTGAATCTAAAACTAGAGAACTTCCATAAATTGGAACCTTGTCTCTATAAGCGCCTAAATACTTATAAAGAGGTTGGCCTGCTTGCATAGATGAGAGAAGCCAACAATTAATATCAAATGGTCCATAACTATATATAGGTGCGTGGTTCCACCATCTGTCTGCGGTTCTGTATTCATGCCAATGTTGCTCACGATAAAGTGGGTCTCTGCCAATAAAAAAAGGTTTAAAAATTGAATTTGCGATTTCACCAGCCATTTCTGCACCTCGGCCTGCAAAGCCAAAAGTAGAGCTAGATAGACCTTCATCAGTGTGAAATGTGATAACCAAGAATTCTAAATCTGATTTTTTCCCATCTCTCATTTCTGAATCTTTCATGACAGGTTCTTTGTGTCGACACATACGAATTTCTATATCTTTAATTTTCATGAGATACCAAATTCTTTCATAATACTATTATTGTCGTTCCCAATTTTTGGAGCTGCCTTACTTGATTTAAAGATCTCTCCATCAATTTTTATTGGGCAACGAAGTGTTTCAATATCAAGTCCATCATCTCTTTTAATTCTCTGAACCATATCAAGTATTTTAAATCCTTCGTGTTTAACCATTGTTTCCCAATCGAGTACTTTAGCGCACCAAATATCTGCTGGCTCAAGAATACTCAACCAGTGTTCTGTTGTTTCTTTTTCAATCCAGTCGCCAATAGCTTTTTTAATTTCATCTCTTTTTGTGAACCATTCTTTCTGATCATCCAAACCTTTTATTGAATTTAAATCAAGCAATTCACCAAGCTGAGGTAGTGGAGTCATTGCTATTGCTATATATCCATTAGATGTTTTATAAATCCCATATGGAGCTGACAGATATGCGTGGGCATTATTATACGAACTTCTTTGCGGCTTTCTGTTTCCATCGTTAAAATATGTCGTAAGAACTTCAAATTGAAAATCTAATAAGGCCTCAACTAAACTTGTTTCTACATGAGATCCTATATCCGTTCGAAATCTTTTGATAACCGCTGCTAGTATACCTTCAACAAGTGTATGTCCTGCCAACATGTCAGCAACTGCCAAACCCATTGGGGTTGGTGCTTCACCTCCATTACCATTTAACCAAACTAAACCTGTTCTAGATTGTGCTAATAAATCTTGTCCAGGTAATGAACTCCAAGGTCCATCAGATCCGTAACCAGAAATAGTTCCATAAACTATTTTTGGATTTATTTTTTTTACATTTTTATAATCTAAACCAATACGTTCTATTACTCCTGGTCTAAAATTTTGTGTAATTATATCTGCCTTCTCAATTAATTTTTTTACTAACTCTATGTCTTTGACATCTTTTAAATTTGCAGCAAAGCTTTCCTTATTTCTATTAATTGCATGAAATAAAGTGCTATCACCTTCGAGATCAGTATCGCTGATATATAAGTTTCTACAAAGATCCCCAACTTCTGGTCTTTCAATTTTAATCACTCTTGCTCCTAAATCAGCAAGTCTTAAGCCTGCATATGGCCCTGATAAAAACTGGCTAAATTCTAATACAGTTAATCCTTCTAATGGTTTAGTCATACAATAATTTATTCTTTGAAACTCTTATTGTACATATCAGATAATTTTTCACAAATACTTTCAGCTGAAATTTCTGTTTGTAGATATTCATTAATGACATCGCCACTTTTATCCTGAAATTCCATATAACCATTATGCCTTGGTCTTACCCATGCCAAATCAAGAGTTTTACGAGTTGCTTTAAAAAAATCGTTTGTTTCTAGATTTATTTTTTCATCCTTCCAAGCTTCAGAATTTCCTGGTTGTCCACCACTTTGGTAAAAAATTGACTTTTGACATTCAGCACCTGCTATCCAAAATGCATATTCAATTGCTAGATCTTTGTTCTTACTAACATTTGATACTGCTATGCCAGTGCCGCCTAAATGTGTTCCTGATGGACCTTTACCTGACAAATCTAACACATCAATATATTTCAAAATATTTTTTCTATAATTATTTCTCGAATAATTTGAAAATCCATAAATGTATGGGCAATAATAAAAATCATTAGTCTCTGTCATGAGTTCAGCAGTTTGAATTGGATCCATACTTAAACAATCATTCATTATTTCTTTAGATACAACTTTCATCATTGTTAGAGTTTTAACGCCAGCATCTTTATTAATAAAATTTTTTTCTTCTGGGATTAATTCTTCAGTAATGTTGTTATAAATACTATAAAAGCTACTTATTGCATGAACTGGTTTTAAAGGCCAAAGAACTTTTCTCTCTTTTGCTAATGAAAGAAGATCATCCCATTTCGATGGAAGTACTTTAACTAAATCTTCTCTGTAACAGGCGGTCTGTGAGGCAGCATCTATGGCAAGAGCCCATTGTTTATTATCTATAAAATAACTCTCATGCGATTTTCCAACTGATTGCTTTTTTAAATCATTTAATTGAGATTGATATTCATTGAGATTTAAGTTTTGTAAAAGTCCTTTGTGAGCTACTTCACCGACATGAGGATAGTCTATTACTATCAAATCATAATCATTGGTCATGTCTTCTATAGGTCTATCTGCAAATGCTTGTAATGGTCTTTTATCCCATTCAATTGAAACTTTATTATCATGAATTTCCTGAAATTTTTTAGATGTAGCAACCATTGGGTCAAAACCTCTAGAGTGATCCCAGGTCATCCCCTTTAAGTTAATCATTTTTTTTCGTATTTATCTTTAAAGTCTTCTGGTTTTTTATATAAAACTGAATGTAGGTGCTCGCAATATAGAACAATTTCGCCTTCACCTTTAAAAACTTCGTAACTGGTTCTTACTAAACCCATTTTTTCATATTTTGGTTTTTTTTCCATATTAGTTCTAATTGTGTAAATTGTGTCTCCAATAAAAACTGGTTTAATAAATCGTAAACGATCATATCCGTAACTAAAAGAGTTTACGCAATTAGTAGCTACTAATCCTAAGCCATAAGAAAAAACCATAGCACCAGCTACTAATCTTTTTTGGAACATTCCCTCATTTTTGGCAAAATGTTCATCTCCTACATATGGATGCATATCTAAAACCATACAGTTAAATTGCATGGCCTCTCCTTCAGATATTGTTCGGCGAAGAGATCTAATTTTGTGCCCAACAATTACATCTTCATAAAACCAGTTTTCAGAATTCCACACTGGTATTTCTCCATGTTCATGAGGCATGTCTTTAGGAAAAGTGGACTCAATTCCGACTGTATTTTCAAACTTATTATCTTTATTCATTTTTACAATTGTGATACCTTATTACACACAAATATTTATTCAATAAAAATGGTAGAAATAGAACAATTCTTCGAAGATTATGAATTAGGTGCGGAAAGAGTCACTGTTGGCAGAACCATCACTGAAACTGATATTGTAATGCACGCAATGCACTCTGGAGACTTTTACCCTCATCATACTGATGCTGAGTTTGCTAAAAAGGGTCCGTTTGGTCAACGAATAGCACAATTTAGTTGTACTTTTTCGATAGGTATCGCGCTTACAGCTTCAATAGTTAACAAGCGAGCTTTTACCTATGGGTTTGAAAGATTACGTTTTCCTAATCCTGTTTTTATAGGTGATACAATTCACACTAAGGTTACAATAAAAGAAAAAAAAGATGATCCAAAGAGACCACAATATGGACAGGTAAATGAAGCTTGTGAAATTTTAAATCAAAATGATAAGTGTGTTTGTTATTCTGAACACATACTTCTAGTTGAAAGAAAAAAAACCTAAAATGCGCTATACTTTATATAAGCTTCTTGAGGATCCATTCCTTCTCTTATGGCCTTTCTAACAAGACTTTCTGTATTTATTAATTTTTCCGATTTTTCCAGAATTTCAACTACTTTATTCTGAGGGATAATTACTACACCATCGATATCAGCCATAACATAATCACCATTGTTAATATTTACCTCATCAATTTTAATGGACTCTTCAAACTTTGTTGGCTTCCAATATGCGACAACATCTTTTGGAGTATAAAATTTAGACCAAACTGGAAAATTAATTTTATTAATAAATTCCAAATCTCTACAACCTCCATCAGTGATATAACCTCTGATATTCTTTTTTTGTAAAGTCTCTGCGCTTAATTCACCCATTAATGCAACGTTGTTATCATTAGGTTGACAAATAAGAACTTTATCTGGAGGAGCTTTTGACAAAAGGCCTGTCCAAGCTAAGAGAGTTTCATGGTGAGAAAAATTAGAACTTGTTTCTCCTTCAATTGTAAAAATCTGGCCAGCAATTTTAAATATTTCTTTATTCGGTCTTATTTTAGGATTTAAAACAAAGTTTTTAAATCCATCATCTCTCATTACATCATGTATTACACTACTGAAACATTTTGCTAATCTATCTGAAATTTCAGTAGAACTTATCATATTGCTAAGCCGCTATTCTCATCAAATAAATATGTTCTATCTAAATTTAAAGCAAAATCTAAAACATCATTTGATTTAACTTGTTCAGGAGTAAACATTCTACTAACTATTTCTATTTCACCAAAGTTTGTAAAAATCAAAGTTTCAGTTCCAAGTGGTTCAGCTAAATTTACTGATGATTGCATTTCCCAAGCACTAGATGGTTTTTGTCCAAATTTTAGTGGCACTATATCTTCAGCTCTAAATCCAAAAGAGATTTTTTGACCTTCACTTACAGAATTTTGTTTATCTTTGGGTACTGGCACTATAATTCCGTCCTTTGTTTTCATAGATAGTTTATCATTGTGCTTTATTATTGAAGCTTTGATCATATTCATTGAAGGAGATCCAATAAAAGTGGCTACAAATTTTGTAGCTGGTCTTTCAAATAGGTCTAATGGTGTTCCTATTTGCTCTATTATACCATCTTTCATAATTACAATTCGATCAGCTAAAGTCATTGCTTCAACTTGATCGTGCGTAACGTAGACAATTGTTGTTGATACTTTTTGATGTAATCTTTTAATTTCTGTTCTCATTTGATTTCTTAATTTTGCATCTAAATTAGATAAAGGTTCATCAAATAAAAAAACATCTGGTCTTCTTACAATTGCTCTTCCCATTGCAACTCTTTGTCTTTGACCACCTGATAATTGTGATGGTTTTCTTTGTAAAAATTCAGTTATATCTAAAATTCCTGCAGCCTCATGTACTCTTTCTTCAATTTCTGTTTTAGCAAGTCCCGCGATCTTTAATGAAAATCCTAAGTTTTCTTCTACTGTCATATGAGGATAAAGAGCATAGTTTTGAAACACCATCGAAACATTTCTTTCTCTAGGTTCTAGATTATTCATTTCTTTGTCACCAATTTTAATAACACCCTCATCTATTTCCTCTAATCCTGCAATCATTCTTAGAGAAGATGATTTTCCACAACCTGATGGTCCGACTAGAACCAAGAATTCTTTATCAATAATTTCTAGATCAATTTTTTTTACTGCTTGAACTTTTCCGTAAAATTTTGAGACACCTTGTAAGCTTACTTTTGCCATTATCCTTTTACTCCTCCAAATGTTAATCCTGTTACTAAATGCTTTTGAACCATAAAGGTTAAGATTAGTGCTGGAATAATTATAAAGACTGCAAGAGCGCACATGCCAGGCCAATTTATTGTAAATTGCGCAGTGAAATCCATGAGTCCAACTGTTAATGTTTTTGAATCTGTACTTCTTGCTAGATTTGAAACTAATGCATATTCATTCCATGAAATTAAAAATGCAAAAATTCCAGCAGATGCTATTCCCGATCTAGATAGTGGTAATTCAATATGCCAAAAAGCTTGTAGTTTAGTACATCCATCAGTCATCGCTACTTCCGACATCGCTCTTGGAATTTGTCTAAAAAAACCATCAGTTAACCAAATTGTAAATGGAATATTTAAAGCAACAAACACTAGTATAATCCCAATATGCGTATCGATTAAACCAATTTTTGAAAAAATAATAAAGATTGGTAAACTTAAAGATATGCCAGGAATTGTTCTAGTTAACATGATTAATAAAAAATATTTATTTTTGTGCTTAAAATTATGTCTCGCAAAACCATATCCACCAATTGTACCCACTAACACTGCTATAAATGTACTTGTAAAAGAAATTATAAGTGAATTTCTTAAATAACTTAGAACAGGTATAGGACTTCTACCCATTGATCCCTCGGAACCACCAAAGAGCATAGTTTCAAATTGAATTAAGTTTAAATTACGCGGTATCCAAACAGCAGGTTTTGCCATAACATCTACTTGAGGTCTAAATGCTGTAAGCACTACCCATAAACCAGGAGTCATAATTAGAATTATTAAAATAATAGCTGAAAACCAAATTAGAATATTATTGATTTGTTTTTTATTCATAACTTAACCTCTGCCTTGCTTCTACTAATTTATAAAAAAAGAAAAAAGTGAATGCAATTGAAAGAAAAATTGAAATATATGACATTGCATTAGCCATTCCCATTTTAGCATCTACATATCCAGTTCTCGAAATTAAAGTCCAAAGTAATTCTGTTCTTTTGGCAGGGCCACCACCAGTCATCATCTGAACAATATCATAAGCTCTTGCAACATCTAATGATCTGATCGTCATCGCAATAAATACAAATGGCATCAAAAAAGGTAATGTAATATTTTTAAATACTTGCCATGAGTTGCACCCGTCAACTTTGGCAGCCTCAATCGGATCTTTAGGTATGCCCAACAAACCTGCTAATAATAAAATAGCAAATACTGAAGTACTTGACCATATTTCAGCTGCCATTATTGAAACGTTTGCTAAAATGCCATCAACAAGCCATGGTATTGGTTGTATGACTCCAAACTCTCTCAAAAAATTATTCATTAAACCAATATTGTCATTAAAAATGTACTTCCATTGAAATCCTACTAAAATTGGAGAAAACATCATTGGAAACATCATTAATGTTCTCAATGTTCTTTGTCCGTAGGTAATTTTATTTATTAAAAGTGCAATTCCAAGACCAAAGACTAATTCTAAATTAAGAGCAATAGCTAAAAATAAAACTGTTCTTCCAAAAGCTATCCAAAAATCAAGATCTCCAATTAGTCTTTCGTAATTTCTAAATCCAACAAAACGATAGAGAGTATCGGGTTTTGTTAACTTAAATGGTGTAAAACTTGTCCATAAGGATAGGAGCAAAGGTAATAAAACAACACAAGTAAGAATTATTAAAGTGGGCATTAGTAAAACCCATGGTCCGTTTAGAAATTTTCTCATGATAGATTTGGAAACCTAGCTCTAATTAATAGAGCTAGGTATTATATTAATTGTTAGAAGTAACCAGCGTCTTCCATAATTTCAGTTGCTTTCTTAGAAGCAGTAGCTAGCGCATCTTCAGGAGATTTGTCCCCAAGAATAGCTGCTTGAAGTTCTGGATATAGAGCGTTAGTAAATTCAATCCACTCAGGAATTAGTGGTGGAGTGAATGCATCTTCTGCTAATGACATTTTAAAGGTTTCAAATACCATTAACATAAACTCATCACCTTCAGCTTTCTTCTCAGCAATGATTGCATCCCAAATAGCTGGACGAGTTGGTGATAGTCCACCTCTTGCTTCAATCATTTGTGCTTTATTACTTGTTAAAGCCCATAAGAAAGATGCAGCTGCTTCTTTATCCGGACATGACTCTGTCATTGAGAAAGAGTGTGATCCTGACCAACCAGTTCTTAAACCACCAGAACCCATTGGAGCACGTACAAGTCCAATATCTCCAGCAACTTTTGAGTTTTCTGGATCATTAAAGAAACCTGCCCATCCTGCCCAGTCAAGATTCATAGCAATTGTTCCACTTGCAAAACCTAATCCAGTGTCATCCCAAAGATAGTTTAAAACACCATCAGGAACTGCTTTTGCATTATACAAATCAATAAACCATTGAAGAGCTTCAACACCTGCAGGAGAATTGAATATTGGACGATAGTCTTCGTCAAATAATGCTCCACCATTTGCAATTACTAGCTCATAGAATCGACCTGCTATTGCTTCTTCTTTACCAACATATTGAGTTCCGTAGAAATCAGGTGGGTTTGAGAAAAAGATAGCCTGATCTTTAACTTGATCCCAAGTTTCAGGTGGTGTTAAATCATAGCCATACTTTGCTTTAAAGTTAGCTTTGTTATCAGCATCTTCATATAAACTTTTTTGATAATATAAATTACTAACATCACTGTGTCTTGGCATTTGCACTAATCTTCCATCAACAGTAGAGTGCTCTAAAATTAATGGCGTATAATCTGCTAAAACAGATGCAGGCATAATATTATTTAAGTCTGTGTAAATATTGCCATATTGAGATGCAAAACTTGTGTGGTTGGACGCTACACAAAAATCTAAATTGCCTGAAGCAATATCTTTCTTAATCTCTTTGTCTAATTCAAAGTGATTTTTTTGTGTTACGATTTCAATTTTTCCACCCGTGTTTTCTTCCCACCATGGAATTACTTCGTTGTATAATCCTTCGTATTGACCTCCGCCGATCAGTTTAACTCTCAGAGTTACACCAGAAAAATCTCCCCATAATTCAGTTTCTGCTTTTGCTGAAAAAGAACCAAAAAAAGAAACGGCAAGAACCAATGATAAAAATAATCTTAACATCATTCCTCCATAAATTTGTTAATTAATAATACTATGTTGCAATTATTTGGTAAAAATACAATAACTTTAGGGAAAATTTTTTTAATAGTGAACTATTGTCCCAGGTTGAGTATTTGACTCAAGACAAGCATATACAAGAGCCATTGTATTATAGGCATTATCAACGGAATGAGTTAATTCAGCTTCTTCTCCTGACGCATATCTTTGTAAGCTAGACATAGTGCCTATAAATGCATCTGGGAACCAAGTTCCAACATTCTTGACTTTGGTCCATTCAGTATCTTTTGTAGAAATTTCAATCTCTTCCGGTTCACCGTTTGGATAGTTAAGGAGTAACCCAAATTTGATGTAAGCTGCTCCATCCAAACCTTCAACCCTGGCATACGCATGTGAGTGTTTCATACCATGCGAAGAATTATCATGAGTATGATTTATAGATAAACAACATCTGATATCATCTTCATATTGAAGAATTATACTTGATCTAGAATCGGCTAAGTTTGGTAAGTTAGGATGTTTTACTGATTTACAATGTACACTAGTTGGATTCCCAAGAACTGATCGTATCCAATCTAAATAATGAATAGAGTGAAGTGGAACTTCGACATTATCTAGTGTTTCTAAAAAAGGCCAAAGATGCCAAGGGGTGCCTACGCTTAAACTTATTTCTAATTCAGTTAGCTTACCTAACATTTTTTTATCTATTGCTTCTTTTAAAGCAATCATCATCGGACTAAATTTTAATTGAAGATTAACACATGCAATAATATTTTTTTCATTAATGATTTCTTTAATTCTTTTTGCTTGAGTCATACTATTACCCATTGGTTTTTGTAATTGGCAAATAGAATTATTTGGAATCTTTTGAACAATACCTAATAGAACTTGAGGAGGAACTGCTATATCAAAAACTACATCTTTTTCTGCTAATGCTTCTTCTTCACTAGAGTAAATCTTTTCAATAGAATAATTTTCAGCACATTTTTTTGCTTTTTCTATATCAGGATCATAAATTCCTCTCACTGGAAAGTTTGCTTTTTTATATGCTGGTAAATGGGCGTCACTTACTATTCCACCAGCACCAATGATTACAATTGGTTTTTTATTTTTTGGAAGCTCCCAAACAGTATTTAAATTTGCTATATCTTCGGTACTAATTTTTTCCATAGGAAATATTTCTAACTAAATTTTTTAAAAAAGCAATAAATCATACAGTAATAAAAATTTAGATCAGAAAAAATTATGAATAACTAATGATTTTATTTCATTTCATTACAGGTTCTGTGTTAAGTTAATTTGAAAAATTAAGGAGGTTGTATGGCTATACAAAGATATGGAATGGCTGTCAGGTTGAAAGATGAGAAAAGACAATATTATATTGACAATCATGCAAATGTTTGGCCTGAAGTTTTAGAAGAGTTAAAAAAAATTAATGTTCAAAATTATAGTATCTTCTTAAAAGAAGATTTTATGTTTGGATATCTGGAGTATACAGGGAATGATTTTGATGGTGACATGGGAAAGATGCAACAAATACCAATTGTAGATAAATGGACTAAACTAATGATAGATTGCTTTAATCCTTTCCCTAATAATGATGATAATGAATCCTGGGTTATGATGGATCAAATTTTTTTTATGGAATAATTGATGACTGTTTTAGTTACAGGTGGTTTAGGATTTATTGGATCTAAGGTTGTTTTGCAATTACTAAAAAAAGATATTGATGTTTTAGTGACAGATCTAGATATTGTAAAAAATAAAGACAAACTTGAAAGTAACATATTAAAAATTGGGAAAAATAAAGACAAAGTAAAATATCAAAAATTAGATATTACCAATTATAAAGAAATTGAAAGTATTTTTCAGAATAACAAAATAGATTCAGTTATTAATTTAGCATATGGAATTGGAACTATATGTGAAGAAAATCCATTACTAGCAAGTAAAATAAATATCGTTGGAACTACTTCAATATTTGAAATGATTGTGAAGTATAAAATTAGACGATTAGTATTTGCGAGTAGCGAAACTGTTTATGGTGCTCATCAAGAATTTTTTGGAAACAGAGCCGTAACAGAAGAAGATTACTCAGGTATTAATAATCACTTTTATACATATGGTGTGATGAAACTTCTTAATGAGTTTATGGCTGAAAAATATATCAAGAAGCATGGATGTAGTATTGCGTATACTAGACCATCAGTTGTCTATGGTTATGGAAGGCAAAATACTGCAATAAACTGGGCCGAAGATTTTGCAGCTAAACCTGCTTTGGGACAAGCAGCTCATTTACCATTTTCAAAAAAAAATAGAGACAATTGGATTTATGTAGATGATTGTGCTGAACAACTTGTTCGTTTAGCATTAAAAGAAACTTTAAATTATTCTTGCTTTAATACAGGTGCTGAAACTTTAGATGGTAATCAATTAGAAGCAACAGTTAAAAAAATAATTCCAGATGCAGAAATATATTTTGATGAAAATGTAAAATCAACGCCATTAATTGATGATCAAAATGATGATAGAATTCGAAAAGAAATAGATTTTAATCCAAGATCCTTTGAAGAAGGTGTTAAATGTCTTGTACAAGATGTAAGAGAAAGTAATTGATATATGAGTTACACAACAACAGTCACAGGTAGTTATCCAAGGAAAGAAGTACAAAAAGATACACTTCGTAAACCAAGTGTTTCAGAAGAAGAGTCTTTTGAAATGATTAAATGGGCAGTTAAAGAACAGTCTGATCTTGGTCTAGATATAATTACTGATGGTGAAGGATATAGAGAAAATATGTATTGGTTCTACCAATTACGACTGGATGGGGTAGATGCTATAAATAAAATTCGTAAAGATTTTACACTCGGCGGTTCAATGAAAGGTGTGGATTTAAGTAAGACCCATGGAACAAAAGGGTTTGGAATTGAGTGCGCAGTTGTAAAAGATGAAATTAAAAATCTTAAAACTGGTTTAGCAAAAAAATGGAGGGTTGCTAGAGATAATACTCCTTCAAACGTAAGAGTAAAACAAACGATTACCGGCCCTCATATGCTGGCAAGATTTAGTGTCAATGAAAGAACTGATCTCTATCCAGATGATGTTGCGCTTGCAAAAGCTTATGCAAATGCATTAACAGCAGAACTAGAAGAAGTTGTTAATGAAGGATGCGATTATGTTCAATTTGATGAACCCGTTTGGACAGAAAATGTAAATGAAACAAAATGGGCAGCAGAAATACTAAATGGAATTATTGAAAAATTTCCTAATGTTGATTTTAACCTTCATGTATGTGGCGGTAATGCTCACAGGAAAAGAGGTTTTTTTGGAAAATACACTGATATGATTGAGGCATTTAAGATTTTAAAAGTTGATGAAATACATCTAGAGCACTGCAGCTTACATTATACAATGTTGGATGTATTTAATGATTGGAAATTTGATGGAAAAGTATCTCTTGGCGTAATTGATCAAAGAATTGATAATACAGAAACAGAGGAAGACATTATAAAAGCTATTAAACCTGCTCTAGAATATTTTCCTAAAGAAAAAATATTATTAACAAGTGAGTGTGGATTTGGTCATGTACCAATAGATATAGTTAAAAATAAAATTAAAATGTTAGTTGCTACTGCAAAAAAATTGTAGTTAAATTTTATATATTCTTTCAGCATTAGAGCTAGCAATTTTCTTTGCCTCATCATCTGAAAGGTTACCTAGAATAGTATGTGTAACTTTAATCCACTCTTGAATGCCTTTACCAGCATTAACTACTGGATAATCACTTCCCCAAACCATTCTATCCGGACCAAAACATTCTAAAGAATGATCAACGTATGGCTTTATTGTTTCATAAGAGGAGGTGCCAGGTGCACAATAGGCCATTAGACCTGATAATTTACAAGTAACATTAGGAAGCTCAGAAAGAGATTTAATATCCTTGCCCCATTCATCAATTTCTCCAGATGCAATAGGTGGAACTCCACAATGATTTAATACTAAGTCCATTTGATCACAATCTTTTGCAAATTCTTTTGCAATTTTAAGCTGTGTTGGCAGAAAACAAATATCAAAAGGTTTCCCAGCTGACCCAATTTTTTTTACATTATTTCTTAGTACTGTGTTTTGTGAAAATTCATCGGGCATTACGTGGAAAATTCTTCTGTATCCAACTACATTCATATCAATAGTTTCTTCCAACCATTGATCAAAATCATTTTCCTCTTCCGGTCTTATTGAAACAATTAAACCCTTCATATTACTTCCGGGCTGATCCATTATAGATTTTATGAATTTTGTTTCTTTTTTATAATCAGAGTCATCTACTCCTGTTTCCATGAATATTGTTCCTTTGATTTTAAACTCTTTAGTTAGTTCTTTATAATCCTCTAATGTAAAATTTCCCTTATCTATAGGCGGAAATTCATTTGCCCAGCTATATCCTACTTGGTCCCGATACATTAAATGCTGATGGGTATCTATTAATTCCATAAATAATGTTTAACACATATTGTTGAGGATGAAACTATTTTTGTTAATATATTTTCAAATAGTCTCATAATGATTTATTATAAAATAAATGAATGTTCTTTTATCAGGTGGAGCTGGTTATATCGGAAGTCATGCCGCTCTTTCTCTTCTAGATTCTGGTCATAGTGTTCATATTATTGATGATTTATCTACTGGAAACGAAAGTCTTATTCCTAAAAATGCATTTTTTACAAAATGTAATATTAATGATGAAGAAGTAATTTCTGAGCTTATAAAATCTAATAGCTTTGATTTATTAATGCACTTTGCTGGTTTTATTCAAGTTGAGGAATCTGTTAAATATCCACAGAAATATTTTGATAATAATACTGAAAATGCAACTAAACTGTTTGAAACTTGTAAAAATAATGGATTGAATAAAATAGTATTTTCTTCAACAGCTGCTGCATACGGATCGGTAATTGAAAATAAATTAATAGATGAAAATACAAATTTAAATCCTCAAAATCCATATGCTGAGTCTAAAATAAAAACAGAAAATTTTTTATTTGAAAATAAGCATGACTACAAATTTATAATATTGCGATACTTTAATGTTGCTGGTGCTGATAAAAAATTAAGATCAGGTCAAATATCTAAAAGATCAACACATTTAATAAAAATTTTATCTGAAGTAGTTGTAGGTAAAAGAGATCATATTGAAATATTTGGCAATGATTATAATACTGCTGATGGAACAGCTATTAGAGACTATATTCATGTCTCTGACCTTGCTGATATCCACTTAGAAGTTGCAAAATATTTATTAGAAAATTCAGAATCTAACTTATTTAATTGTGGCTATGGAAATGGTTTTAGTGTTTTAGATGTTATAAATACTGCAAATAAAATTTCAGGAGATAAAATTGATTACAAATTTTCAAATAGAAGAGATGGGGATGTTGAACAATTAATTGCAGATACATCAAAAATATTAAAACATATTGATTGGAGGCCAAAATATAATGATCTAAGTGAAATTATTAGTTCTTCAATTAAATGGGAAAAAAAAATTTATGAATCAAATACATAAAAGAATTTTTATAAGAAATGATAAAAAAGAACTTTATCTTTATGGCTGTAAGGAACATAAAGGGTCCCCAAGCCAAGAACTTGAAATAACAGAAATACCTAAACCTCATATGAGATGGAACCCTTCAAGAGAAGAATGGGTTACCTACTCAGCAGGAAGAAAAAATAGAACTTCATTTCCGCCAAAAGAATATTGCCCACTTTGTCCAGGGGCAAATTTAAATTATCCAACAGAAATACCATTTTCAAACTTCGAAGTTGCAGTCTTTCCAAATCGTTGGGCAAGCTTTAATTCCAATGGAGAAAATATATTTTTAGAAAAAATTTTAAGTAAACCTTCAAAAGGAGAGTGTGAAGTAGTTGTATATTCTCCAGCACATCTTGACACTATTTCTGAAATGCCTTTGGAGCGGATAGAATTATTAACTAAAGTTTGGATTGATAGATATAAAGAGTTACAAAAAAAACCTGATGTTAAATATGTTCTACCTTTTGAAAATAGAGGGGAAGAATGTGGTGTTACTCTTCATCATCCACATGGTCAAATTTATGCCTATCCTTTTATCCCTCCTGCAATTGAAAAAGAAATAAGGGCATTTAAAAAAGAAAATTTTTTAACAAAAATTATGAATGAATTAGAAGAAAAATATTATGTTTACCAAAATGAAAATTTTATTGCGGCAGTTCCACCTTTTGCTAGATATGCTTATGAAATATGGATAATACCAAAAAATCAAATAGAAGGTCCTTGGAAATTTAATGATATTCAAATAGAAGATTTTTCAAAATGTATTCAGAAGATTGTAAAAGGATATGATAATTTTCTCGATAAGAGGTGTCCATACATAATGGGACTTCATGCATCACCTGAACTAAGTGACAATAATTTTCATTTTCATGTAGAATTCTATCCTCCTTTACGACACGGTGATAAACCAAAAGTCTTAGCAGGTTCAGAATCAATGGCAGGAGTTTTTATTATGGATGTATTGCCAGAGGATTCTGCTAAAGTGTTGAGAAAATTTATGGCATGAAAACTATAAAAGAAAAAATAAATTATTACAAAGAAAGCTTAGATATCTTTGATGATGGAATGGACAAGTATAAGTTTTTAATTGATCAAGCAAAAAATGCCAAAAATTTTCCTGAGGAATATAGAAATGATTCCTTTAAAGTATCTGGTTGTCAGGCACAAGTTTGGTTAGTTCCAAAATTGAAAGATAATAAACTTTCATTTTTCTACGACTCTGACGCTTTTATATCAAAAGGGATGGTAACTATTTTATGTGATATTTATGGTGATAGAGAGCCATCTGAAATTAAAAATTCTGATTTCGATATGTTAAATATTTTAGAACTTAATACATTATTGACTCCTGGAAGGAGAAATGGTGTTTATTCAATGCTAGAAAAAATAAAGGAATACGCAAATTCTTATTCATAAAATATATTATGTTTTACGAACCTAAAAAAGGAATGCCCTTTAAAATAGATCCATTTAAATCATTGATTTTTCCTAGACCTATAGGCTGGATATCTTCAATTAATAAAAATGGTGAAGCAAACCTTGCACCTTACTCTTACTTTAATGCAGTAGCCGATGATCCTCCACAAGTTATGTTTTGCGCGAATGGTAGTTCAGTTCATAGTAAATATAAGGATTCTTTATCAAATATTTTGTCTACAAAAGAGTTTGTTGTAAATTTTGCTACATCTACTACCAGAAATCAAATGAATAATACTTCAAGAGATTTTAAACCTCATGAAGATGAGTTCGTTTTATCAAAATTAGAAAAGAAAGTTTCAAAACTTGTTAAAGCACCATCAGTCAAAGACAGTCCTGTAAATTTAGAATGCAAATTAATTAAAACTATTAAACTAAAATCAAATTCGAAAAAAATCTCAACAATGATTATTGGAGAAGTAATTGGAATTTATATAAATAATAAATTTATTAATAATAATAGAATAGATAGTGTATCAATGCGTTATATTGCAAGAATGGGATACAGTGAATATACAACTGTTGCCTCTAAATTTAATTTAAAAAGAAAATAAAACTTATTTTAATTCAGATAATAACTTCATGGACTAAACTTTAAAAACCAAGTAATATTAAAAAAAATAATATGGGAGTATGGCGGAACTGGTAGACGCGCCGGATTCAAAATCCGGTCACTTCGGTGGTGTGGGTTCGATTCCCTCTACTCCTACCAAGATTAATTGCGATGAATTTTCTTAGGAATATCTATAATTGGACATTAAAAAAAGCTGAGCACAAAAATGCAAAGTGGTATTTAAGTTTAATTTCGTTTGCAGAGAGCTCATTTTTTCCAATTCCACCTGATATACTTCTAATACCAATGGCCTTAGCTTCTAAAGCGAGAGCGTTATTTTATGCATTTATCTGTACCATCTTTTCTGTTCTTGGTGGAATACTAGGATATGCAATAGGATATTTTTTTTATAATTCAGTAGGTATTTATATTGTTGAGTTTTATCATTTAGAAAATTCCTTTAGTGTTTTTGGAAATTATTACAAAGAATTTGGTATTTTAATTGTTTTAGGCGCTGGTATAACACCCTTTCCATATAAGTTTATTACAATTGCAAGTGGTGTATTTGGTCTAAATATTTTTTTATTTATTATTATTTCTATTATTGGACGAGGGTTAAGATTTTATTTGATAGCAATACTTCTTTATTTTTTTGGTGAAAAAATTAAGTTAATTATTGATAAATATTTTAATATTTTAACTATTGTGTTTTTTATTTTACTTGTTGGAAGTGTTTTTATAATTAGATTTTTATGATAATTCGTAATTGGACATCACTTTTATTTATTATTTCACTTATCTCGATATCATCAGCATTGATTGCAGAATATTTTTTTAGTCTTCAACCATGTGAATTATGTCTAAAGCAAAGACATCCATATTATTTAATTTTAATATGTTTAATTTTGATATTTTTATTCAAAAATTTAAATAAAATTTGGCTTTATTTAGTAATTCAGTTAGCTTCAGTTTACGGACTTTTTTATTCTATATGGCATGTTGGAGTTGAAAATAAAATTCTTAAAGGACCAGCAGGTTGTTCAGCAATGTTAACAAACAGTGAAAATGCTTCAGATCTCAAAGCGCAGATATTATCAAAGCAGGTAATCAGTTGTGATGAAGTTATTTGGAGTTTTTTTGGAATTTCTGCTGCTTCAATTAATACATTCGTTTTACTAGTTATTTTTATTTTAAATGCTATTTATCTATTTAGATACTATGGTTCTAAAAAAGAAAAAAACATCTAAAAAGAAATCCTCTTCAAATAGAACTACTCATAGGGAGATTTTAGAGGAAATTATAAGAGTCGATCATGCTGGTGAATATGGTGCAACTAAAATATATGATGGGCAAATAGCAATTTTTGGGAAAAGCTCAAAGCTTGGCAAAACTATTCAACATATGGCTGATCAAGAACAAGAGCATATTGATAAATTTAATGAATTAATATTAGAGCATAGAGTTAGACCAACTGCTCTACTTCCTTTGTGGAATGTTGCGGGATATGCGCTTGGAGCATCCACTGCCTTAATGGGTGAAAAAGCTGCCATGGCGTGTACTGTTGCTGTTGAAAAAGTAATCGGTGAACATTACCAAGAACAATTGGAACTCTTAGGAGATGACCATAAAGATTTAAAAAAAACAATTTCAAAATTTAGAGATGATGAACTTGAACATCACGATATTGGAATAGAGCATGATGCAGAAAACGCACCAGGATATAAAATTATGTCAAAGGTAATAGAGCTTGGATGTAAAACAGCAATCGCTATATCAAAAAAAATTTAATTTTCTAATTCAGTATCCCAGTATAAATAGTCTCTCCAAGTTTCATGCAAAAAATTAGGGGGGAAATTCCTACCATTATTTTGTAATTGAATTGACGATGGTCGAAGAGGTTTTTTAAAAAGTTTCATATCTGTATTGTGAATTAATTTTCTTCCCTTTTTTAAATTACAAGACGTGCAAGCTGAAACAACATTCTCCCATGTAGTTTTACCATTTAAGCATTTAGGCACTAAGTGATCAAATGTTAGTTCATTAGCAGGGAAACGATTAGTACAATACTGGCAAGTAAAATTATCTCTTAAAAATACATTAAAACGAGTGAACGCAGGTCTTCTTTGAGGCGTTACATAATCTTTAAGTGCAATTACACTTGGTAACTTAAAAGTAAGATTTGGAGAATGAACTTCATGCTCATAATTTTCAATCACTGAAACTCTTTCAAGAAAAACAGCTTTAATGGCATCTTGCCATGAGCATAAGGAAAGTGGGTAATAGGATAGTGGTCGAAAATCAGCATTCAGAACCAAAGCTGGATTTTCTGCAGTACTCATTTTAGTTTCTACTCACCCAAGTCATATTATTCAAATAGTAATATAATCTTAAGATTCGATTACTTTAAATATTTTTTTTAATAAAATTTTGGAATAAAGTTATTGTTTCTTGCGACATAGTGTGCTCATCATTTGGTAGAAGGTGAGATTCAAATTTGAAATTATAATTTTTTAGGATTTCAACTGATTGATTAAAATTCGAAACAGGCAGTACATTATCTAGTCCACCATGTGAAATAAATATTGGTGTTTCTAAAAATGAATTTTTAGGAACAAATTCTCTTAAAATTATTCTTGAAGAAATAATTGCTATGCCAGCTAATTTTTTATTAAGAGATTGACCCAATTCAAACGCCATTATTCCTCCTTGGGAAAAGCCTATAACAAAACAATCACTCATCTCAATATTTAAATCATTTGTAAGAAGAGATATTGTATTAGAAATTTTTTTAACGTTTTCATTTATTAAATTTCTAACATTTTCAAATTCTTTTGGACCAACTTCAGAAATATAAACACCGTTTAGGTACAAATCAAACCATTGATAACCCATTGGATTGCCAGGCATAATACTTGGTGCATTTAAAGCTACATAGTGCATTCCCCATTCATCTTGGTCTAAAGGTTCTGCTAAATGAATAAAATTAGCAGCATTGTCACCATAACCATGAAGCATTACCATTAATTTCTTTGGTTTATCGTGTTTAGATATTGATGGGCCTAATAATACATTGTCCATACTAACCTTATGTATGAATTCTTGCTTCATTCAAGAAAAGTTTTATATAGATAGATATATGGGTACAATGCAGATAGTACTAGTTTTATTTATGGCAGCAACTCTTGCAGTTGTGGTCATTGGGGTCATAGCAATGGCTGTAAATGGCAAACTTAATAAAAATCATAGTAATAAGCTAATGCGTTTAAGAGTACTTTTTCAAGCTATAGCTATATTTGTTTTTGTCGTTATTGTTTGGCTTGCCAGAAATTAAAATTTAGAGTCTAGATAAATCATTAAATTTTTAGTATATACACGCACATTATGGGAATCCATTTTAATCACAAATCAAGAGCGGGAGACCGCAAAATGCAAAAAGAGCTTAAGCTTAAAATGAAAGCTGAGGAACGCAAAAAAAAACGTGAAGAGCAAGAAAAGCTTAAAATGGAAGAGGAAATGCGTAAACTCGAAGAACTTACAAGACCTGATAAAGAAGAAAATCAGTAATAGCAGAAATACTAATTATTAAAAATTTTTTAAAATTTACTAACTAGGTAAAGGATAATGTTCAGCTATAAATTTCTTTAGAATTTCTAATGTTTGATCAGCTTCTTCTAAGAGCATCATATGCCCACAATCTTCAATGATCTTTACTTCCGAGTCTTTAATATAATCAGCAAGAATTTTTCCATCTTTTAAACGGCACATTCTATCTTGTGCACCTAATATAGAAAGAGTTGGTAAATCCAATTTTTTAGCAATCTCAGGTCCGTTTTTATAATTATCGCATGCTCTAAAATCCACACCTAAGGTATCTTTAATTTCTTTATTTTGAACAATCATGGAACCAACATTTAGGTGATATAAACCAGGAACAGGATGACCTCCAAAATGTCCTGCTGGACCGTGGGCAAAATCCATCATAAGATCAACAGCCTTAGGATTACTCTCCTCAGCAAGTCTTAATAGTTCAGGGTTCATAGGAATTGCTGATGCGCCACCCATAAGAGTTAAGGTTTTAATTTTTTCTGGGTGTTGTACAACACATTCCATTGTTACAAGACATCCTTGAGAATGACCAACTAGTGAAGCTTCTTTACATCCAACTGCACCAATAACATCGCCAACCCAGTTTCCCATTTCTTCAATAGTTTTTAAACTTTCACCAGAAGATAATCCGTGACCTGGTAAATCAACAGCTAAAACGCTATATCCACGGAAAGCAAAGTAGCGTGTTTGTAAAACCCAGACCATGTGACTTAATCCACTACCGTGAACGAAGATTATAAGAGGTTTATTTTTATCAAAAGGTCTGCCTCCAGTGGAGGCAAACGTATCAATACCGCGAACTTTAAACTTCATTTATTTGTTTGCAACTAAACGAGGTTTTTTTGCTGCTCTGAATCCATCTTCAAAATCGTTTACAATATCTTCAAAGTCTTCTAAGCCAACAGATAATCTAATCATATCATGAGATAATCCAGCAAATTTTAAAGTTGCCTCATCCATTTGTGAGTGCGTTGCAGATGCTGGGTGTATAACTAGTGTTCTCGCATCACCTACATTTGCTAAATGAGATGCAAGTTTAACATTGTTAATAAATGCAGCTCCAGCCTCCTTGCCACCTTTAATTCCAAAGGCGATCATTGAGCCAGTACCCTTAGGTAGAATTTTTTCTGCTAGTTCTTTGTCTGGATGTCCTGGTGCACTAGCGTGTGAAACCCATGCAACACTCTCATGATTTGATAAATACTCAACCATTTTCAAAGCATTAGAACAATGTTTTTCCATTCGAAGAGAAAGGGTTTCTAAACCATGTAAAATATTCCATGCATTTTGTGGTGCTAAACAAGGCCCCATATCTCTCATACCCTCAGCTCTTGCCATCATTGTAAAAGCTGTTGGGCCAAATTCTTCTGCAAATGATAATCCATGATAGCCCTCGTAAGGTTCTGTCATAGAGGGAAATTTATCATTTTGCATCCAATCAAAAGTTCCACCTTCAACTAATATTCCTGCCATTGAAGAACCATTACCACTCATCCATTTAGTTAGTGAGTGTACAACAAGGTCAGCTCCGTGTTCAAAAGGTCTACACAAATAAGGAGTTTGATAAGTACTATCAATTATTAGTGGGATACCTGCTTCTTTTGCTATGTTTGAAACTTCAGGCATGTTCATTAATTCATTACCAGGATTACCAACAAGCTCACCAAAAATTCCTTTAGTATTTGGTTGAATAGCTTTTTTAAAACCTTCTGTATCTCTTGGTTTTACAAAAGTTGTTTTAATACCAAACTTTGGAAGTGTTAATCTAAATAAATTTACTGTTCCACCATAAAGCTGAGAAGAAACAACCATGTGATCGCCAGCGTTACAAAGAGTCATAATAGTTAAAAATATTGCACTCATTCCAGATGCAGTTGCAAGAGCAGCTGTTCCTCCTTCAAGTGCACAAACTCTTTCTTCTAGGACTTGTACTGTTGGGTTGGACATACGACTATAAATATGACCACCTCTTTCTAAATTAAAAAGTGCTGCCGCATGATCAACATCATCAAACATATATGAAGTTGTTTGATAAATTGGAACTTGTCTTGAGCCAGCGTTTTTACTTGGTTGATAACCAGCATGTAGACTGAGTGTGTCAAATTTATAAGTTTTTGGATCCATTATAACTCCTTTGCTTTTGTTCTTAATTCAAATTTTTGTATCTTCCCAGTTGAAGTTTTTGGTAATTCACCAAAGATTACATGCTTTGGTCTTTTAAATCCAGCCATATTTTCTTTACAAAAGTGAATTATATCCTCTTCTGTGGCATTTTTTCCAGGTGCTAATTCTACAAAAGCACAAGGTGTTTCACCCCACTTCTCATCTGGTTTGGCGACTACTGCAACCAAGGAAACAGCTGGATGTTTTGCAACAACATTCTCCACTTCCACAGATGAAATATTTTCTCCGCCAGAAATTATAATATCTTTCGATCTATCTTTTATTTGAATATATCCGTCAGGATAGACAACAGCTAAATCACCAGAGTGAAACCATCCTTTTTTCATGGATGTTTCAGTCGCCTCTTTATTTTTGTAATATCCTTTCATCACAACATTTCCTCGAATTAAAATCTCTCCCATGGTTTCTCCATCCATTGGAACTTTTTCATAGGTCTCTGGATCTGCGACACAAACTTCTTCAGTATTTGGATAACGAACACCTTGTCTTGCTTTAATATCAGCTTTTTCAGATTTTGATTGTGACTCCCATTCTTCATTCCACGCGCATTGAAGAATATGGCCGTATGTTTCAGTTAACCCATATACATGCATAACTTCAAAACCTAAGTTATCCATCTTTTCAAGAATTGCACTCGTTGGTGGAGCTCCAGCAGTTAATACATATACTTTATGATTTATTTCCTTTTTATCTCTCTCATCTGCGTTAGCAATTAAACTTAAAACTATAGGAGCGCCTCCGAAATGAGTTACCTTATATTTATCTATTAAATTATAGATATCTTTTGCAACAATATATCTGCAGCAAATAATCTTTGCATGTATTAAAGCGGCTGTCCAAGGGTAGCCCCATCCGTTACAGTGGAACATTGGAACGGTATATAGAAATGTTAATTTATTGGGCATGTTCCATGCCGTAACACTTCCTGTTGACATTAAATATGATCCACGGTGGTGATACACAACACCTTTTGGTTTACCAGTTGTGCCTGATGTATAGCTTAGTGAGATTGCTTGCCATTCATCTTCAGGTAAAGACCAATTAAAATTATCATCACCCGTTTGTAAAAATTCTTCATATGTCATTTCTCCAATTTTTTCACCCTCACCATCTTTAAAAACTGCCTGATCATCATGAATATCAATAATAGGAATATTCTTCCCATATATTTGCAAAGCTTTTTTCATTGTAGGTGAAAATTGAGTATCAGTTATAAGAAGTTTTGCATCACTATGATCTAGAATATACGCAATTGTATCTGCATCAAGTCTAGTATTGATCGTATTAATAACGCCACCAGTCATTGGGATAGAATAATGTGCTTCGAATAATTCCGGAGTATTTGCCGCTATGATTGAAACGGTACTTCCTTTTGTAATTCCTTTTTTTGCTAATGCACTAGCAAACTTGGTACATCGATTATAGGTTTCAAGCCAAGTGTAACTTCTTTTTCCATAAACTAAAGAGTCATAGTTTGGATAAATATCTTTCACGCGAGTTATAAAACTTAATGGTGATAGTGGAACAAAATTGGCTGAATTTTTATCTAGGTTTGTATCAAAATTACTCATCTGTTTCCTAAAAGGATCAAATACTACAAGAAATTAATTTAATTTACTAATGGTTTTCCAGTTTCAAGTGTATGTTTTATTCGCTCTTGAGTTTTAGGCATCTGGATAAGTCTCATGAAAGCTTCTAATTCAAGATTATAAAGATCATCTTCACTTAATTCATTATCAATATTTGTATTTCCACCACTAAGCACAAAAGCAATTTGCTTACCTACTTCTAATCCATGGTCTAAAATTTTATTTTCATTATATAGTGCTTCAAGTTTATCAATCATTTTATCTCTGACAGCACTACCGCCCAAATTGAATTTAGGTAGAGATGGTTTTTCATAGCCTCCCTCAATATTATTTAATAAATCGATAGCCGTTGATAATTGTCTGTCTCTATTTATTACCACCTTATCCTTTTCTAAAAAGAATTGATTTGGCAGCGCTTCATTTGGTGAGGTAGCAGTAATAGCATAACCAATAAGATCAAAAACTTTCATAGACGCATGTTCAGAATTTTCTTTACCTTCTGGAGTTTGTAACCAACGCCACAGCATTTCCTTACAACCCCCACCAGCAGGAATGAGTCCAACTAAAGATTCAACTAGTCCAAGAACAACATTTGTATGAGCAACGTTATAATCACAATGCAATACCACTTCAAAACCACCGCCAATAGCAAGTCCTGATGGCGCAGCAATAAAAGGCTTATCTGCATATTTTATTGTTTTACACGTTTGTTGGAAATCAATTATAAATTTTTCAATTTTAGACCATTCATTATTTTTAGCAAATTCCATGACATAATTTAAATTTACACCAGCAGAAAATTGCATTGCATCATTAATCACAATTGTACTTTTATTATTTTGAGCAGCTTCTTTTAAAGCTAACATAGAGTCAGTATCTAAAGCGTTTGCCTTAGTAGTAAATTCAACAACCTGATATGATGAAGCATTTTTAATATTAGCAGAAGGGTTCTCAAAAGTTTTTTGTAAATTTAACGATCTTAAATTATCAATACTTGAATCTAAATATCCAGGTCTTTTATTAAATTCAAAAACTCCCTTTAGATCTTTAAAGAAGTTAATATCAGTATTTTGATCAATAAAATTTTTTGTATCAATATTTGAAAGCATTTCAAAAGGGCCAACAGTCCAGTTAAAACCTAATCTTAGTGCATCATCTATGTCTATATATTTTGATGACACATCAGGGATTAAATATGCAGCATACCTAATTACTTTTGTCAGAATTGATTTTGCATATTCACCGTATTTGTCTTTTCTTTGAATGAGTTTATTAATGTCAATTTTATCTCCCATACCTAAATTAATTTTCTGACTTGGGTGATACTCGCCAGTTTCTAAATTAATTGCTTCAAGAATTTTTTTACCATCAGATTTATTCATTCTATAAAAACCACCCTTACCTTTTCTTCCTGTATACCCAGTTTCAATAAGTTTTGTGACCAATGGAATTTCTTGAGCAACCTCGTGGAAAGGATCTTCTTTTGGGAGTTCTTTGATAAAACTTTTTAAAACATCAGCCATCAAATCGATACCAATTAAATCGTATAGCCCAAAAATTCCAGTCTTCGGGATACCCATTGGTCTTCCAAATACTGCATCAGCTTCTTCAATTGATATCTTCATTTTAAAAGCTTCAGTCATAGCAACTTGCATTGCATAAACTCCAATTCTGTTTCCAATAAATCCTGGAGTGTCGTTACAAATAATTACACCTTTACCAAGTTTTTCATCACAAAATTGTTTTAATAAATTTATTTTTTCAATGTCATTAACTTTTTCAGTTACTATCTCGAGCAATGCCATATATCGAACTGGGTTAAAAAAATGGGTAATGCAAAAATTTTTTTTCATTTCATCTGACATATTTGCAGATAAGATTTTCAATGGAATTGTAGATGTATTAGATGAAATTATAGAATTGTTCTTTCTTGTAGTCTGAATTTTATCATAAATGTTATGTTTAATATCTATTCTCTCAACAACAGCCTCCACAACCCAATCAGCTTCCGCAACTTCATTAAAGTCGTCCTCAATATTTCCAACCTTAATTAATTCTGCTTTGTTTTTTTCTACTAAAAGTGGAGGTCGTGATTTTTTAATTCTTTCTTTAGCGTTTTCTGTAATTTGGTTTCTAGATCCTTCTTTTGAAGGTAAGTCTAGAAGTGTAACATCAATATTAGCATTTGCTATTTGGGCTGCGATTCCACTGCCCATAGTGCCAGATCCTATTACTACTACTTTTTTAATATTCATGTGAGTTCTATAAAGATGAGCTTATATAAGAAAAATTTGCCCTATGAAAATAATTTAAGCATAAGGGTGGAAATTAATATAAATATCTCTTATAGGCGCGCAAAATGAAAAAAAATCCTTCAAGAAATGTCCATTTTTCAAAAGGACCTAGTGAGATTTTAGATGCAATTAATACGTCTATAGATATCGATCAACGTCTGTATAAAGAAGATATAACTGGGTCAATAGCGCATGCTAGAATGCTCGGTAAACAAAAAATAATAAATAAAAAAGAACAAAGTGCAATAGTCTCTGGACTTAAAGCAATTGAAAGAGATATTGAAAAAAACAAGGTCGTATTTTCAAAAAAACTTGAAGATATTCATATGAACATTGAAAGTTTATTATTTAAGAAAATTGGAAAAATTGCAGGAAAGCTTCATACTGCAAGATCTAGAAATGATCAGGTAGTAACTGATTTAAAATTATGGGTTAAAAAAGAATCTAAAATTTTAGATAGTGAACTAAAAAAATTTCAGAGAACTTTAATTAATATTGCAACAAAAAATACTGAAACAATTATGCCAGGTTACACTCATTTACAGATTGCTCAACCAATAACATTGGCTCATCATGTTTTAGCTTACGTTGAAATGATTGGTAGAGACAGAACAAGACTTGAAGATTGTTTATATCGTCTTAATGAAAACCCATTAGGTGCAGCTGCACTTGCAGGGACTTCTTTTCCTATTGATAGAAAATATACAACTAAAGAGTTGGGATTTAGAGAGCCAACAAAAAATGCTATGGACACTGTCTCAGATAGAGACTTTGTAATAGAATTTTTATTTGTTCTATCACTAATTGCTGTTCATTTATCAAAAATAGCAGAGGAAATAGTACTTTGGTCAAATCAACAATTTAATTTTATCAATTTACCAGATGATCTTTCAACTGGTAGTTCAATTATGCCTCAGAAAAAAAATCCAGATGGTGCAGAGCTTGTTAGAGGAAAAACAAGTATTATCATTAGTAATTTAAGTTCAATGCTTAATATTATTAAAGGGTTGCCACTTTCTTATAGTAAAGACTTACAAGACGATAAACAAATAACATTCAATTCATACGACAATGTTTCTTTGTGTATAAAAGTTATGAATGAAATTTTATCAAAATCTACATTCAACAAAACTAGAATGAAAGAGTTGATTGATAATTCAAATGCAACCGCTACCGATTTGGCTAATTGGTTGGTTCAAGATCTTAGATATTCATTTAGAGATGCTTATGTTGTTACAGGAAAGATTGTTTCTTATTGTTCAAAACAAGATAGAAATATAGATTCATTATCTCTTGGAGAATTAAAAAAATTTGACAAAAATATAACAGCTGACGCAAAAAAAGTGCTATCAACTACTAACAGTGTTAAATCAAAATCAAGTTTTGGGGGTACGGCTCCTGAAATTACTAAAAAAATGATAAAACTTGTTATAAAAAAATACTTATAATGATCAGATTAATATTATTATCATTTTTGTTGTTTACTTTTGGCTGTGGTAAAGTTGGTCCTTTAAGTTTACCAGAAGATCAAGTAGACAAATCGGTAATTACATATCCATGTGATGAAGCCTGTTTAGAGAAATTAGAAGAAGAGAAAAAACGTCAACAATCCGTTATTATAAACACTGAATAAATGCTCACTTATAAAAATAATGACCCGTATATTGAGGGTACTTCTCTATATGACTTAGTTAAAGTTTGTCAGACACCTTTTTATGTGTATTCACAACAAAAAATTATTAATCAAGTTAATAAAACTAAAGAAATTTTAGGTAACAATATTTTTTATTCAATTAAGTCTAATTCAAATCAAGCTATTTTGAAATTAATGAACTCGTTAGATATTGGAGCAGATGTAGTGTCAGTTGGTGAATTAAAAAGAGCTTTGGAAGCTGGTTTCGATCCAAATAAAATAATTTTTGAAGGTGTTGGAAAATCTGATCAAGACTTACTCTATGCTATACATAAAAATATACGTTTAATTAATACTGAATCTTTAGAAGAAATAAAACTTCTCGATAATTTAGCAAATGAAAAAAATAAAATCGTTGATATTGGTGTTAGACTTAATCCAGATGTTGATGGTGAAACTTTAAGTAAAATTTCAACAGGAAAAAAAACTGATAAGTTTGGTATAGAATTCGATAACATAGATAAAATTATCAAGTTAGTTAAAAGTTGCAAAAGTTTAAATTTAATTGGTATTAGTTGTCATATTGGAAGTCAAGTTAGTAAAAATGAGGCCTATAAAAATACATTTTCTCAAATGAAAATGGCTGCAGATAAATTTATTGAATCAGGCATTAATATTAAACATGTAGATTTGGGAGGAGGTTTTCATGTTAAATATAAAGACTCTGATCCTGACTTTAATATCAAGAAGGTAAAAGAAGAGCTTGATAATTGTTTTACGCAAACAAACTATGAATTATCGTTTGAGCCTGGTCGATATTTAATTGCTGAGGCTGGAGTTACAGTTACTTCAATTCTTACAATTAAGAATAATGGAGGTATAAATTATTTAATTGTTGATGCTGGTATGAATACATTGATACGTCCAGCGATGTACGGTGCACATCATGAAATATCAGCGATAAATGTAAACTCAGAGGAATTTATGGATTATGCTATTGCTGGTCCTATTTGTGAAAGTTCAGATGTTTTTTTAAAAAATATTAAATTGGCTAAACAAAAAATTGGCAATCTACTAGTTATAAAAAATACAGGAGCCTATGGAAAAGTAATGTCTTCAAATTATAACTCTAGACCACTGCCTTCTGAAATTTTAGTACACAATGATAATTATGCAATTATTTATTCTCCAGAGAAAATTGAGAAAACAATTGAAGCTGATATTATTCCTAGCTGGTTGTAACTAATTTAAAGTATTGTGTATAATTTTAGCTAAGTCTGAAATTATCAAATTTAAATTAAAGAAGAATTCCCTAATATAGAAATCAATAATAATAAAAGTATTTACACCGTAGGATCGATAAATCCATATTGCTAAAATTACAACTAAAGCTAGAATAATTACTATAGTTGAATTAATAACACTTGGTTTTTCTTGTCTTACAACTGTACTTGGTAAATTTCTGACTGGACCTTTTGCTAATTTTTCTTTTTGTTTATTATTATTTAAATTTTGATCTAATTCTTCTTTTTTTGTAGACGGGACTGATGATGTAATGTCAGTATCATCCAATTCTTGAAACCATTGATGATTACAATTTGCGCATTCAACCATTCTACCATTTGGTTTAAGATCTGCAGAATTTACTAAATACTTGAATTCACAATTAGAGCAAACAATGAACATAAATTATATATAGATCAGTCAGGCTAGTATATAAAACAAAATCATTAAGTATGTTAATTTTAAAAAGTATAATATTTTATATTTCCTTGGTTATATGGACTGTGTTGATGGGTATTTTATGTTTACCTTTTCTCTTATTACCAAGTTATTTACTTAAATATCCAACGAAACTTTGGATACGTGTTATTTTTGTTTTTCTTAATCTTATATGTAATATTAAACATAAAATTGAGGGTTTAGAAAATATTCCAAATGAAAGTGTCTTAATTGCATCTAAACATCAGTCCGCTTTTGAGACACTCGCACTCTATTACTATTTAAAAGATTGTTTCTTTGTCCATAAAAGAGAGCTTTTCTTTATACCAATTTTTGGACAATATTTATTCAAGTCTAATATGGTTGCGATTAATAGAAATGGTGGAACAAAAGCTATGAGAGATATGTTACAAAAAGTTCAATCAAAATTATCTTTTGGATCTTCAATTATTATTTTCCCCGAAGGAACAAGAAAACTGCCTGGTAGTAAACCTGATTATAAGACAGGTTTTATTGGAATTTATAATCATACAAAAAGAAAAATCCTTCCTGTAGCTTTAAATTCAGGTTTATGTTGGCCAAAACAATCATGGGTATTAGAAAAAGGATTAATTACTATAAAATTTTTACCGACAATTGATGAAGGTTTAGATAAAAAAGTTTTATTAAACGAAGTTCAAAATAGAATAGAAACTGCTTCAAATTTATTATTGGATAACTAGTTCTTTTCTGTGGGATCAAAAGTTCCTGCTTGACCAATCTCTTCAATAATTTTTCTAATTTCTTTTGATTTTATAAATTTTTCTTCCAAATATTTTAAATCATTATTTCTTATCGCTTTTTGATAAGTAAGTAGATCTTCACTGAAACGACCAAGCATTTCTAAAACGGCTTCTTTATTTTTTTCATAAACATCACGCCACATTACTGGATCACTACCTGCCAATCTTGTGAAATCTCTAAAACCTGCAGCTGAATATTTAATTACTTCATCTTTCATTTGAGATTCAAGCTCTGTTGCAGTTCCTACGACAGAATATGCAATGAGTTGTGGAATATGAGATGTCATAGCTAGTACTCTGTCATGACGTTTAGGTTCCATGATTTCTATATTCATTCCGAATGACTCCCAAATATCTGAAACTGATCTTGTTATCTCACTCTGAGTTTCTGTTGGGGTCAAAATACAATACCTATTCTCAAACAGCTTTGCGAAACCAAATTCTGGTCCACTTTTCTCTAATCCAGCAATAGGGTGGGCAGGAACAAATAAAATTTTTTTATTATTAATTGATTCTTTAAAATCTTCTATAACACTTACTTTTGTTGAACCAACATCTGTTACTAGTGTTGTTTCATTAACATAGTTATTCAATTGCTTAAATATATCCCTATATGAACTCAAAGGCGTACAAATAAAAATAATATCAAATTGTTGATTATATTTATTTAAATTACTCTCTATTACATCCACAAGATTTAAATTTTTTGAAATATTTATTACCTCACTGTCCTTATCAATAGCAAAAATTTTTTTTGATAATTGTTTTTCCTTCAGAGCCCTTGCTATGGATGATCCAATTAATCCCATACCAATGACCAGAGCTGAATCATAAGTTATTTTAGACATTAAATTTCTTCAAACTTTCAACTGTCAAATTCATTTCTTCTTTTGTACCAATACTAATTCTCAAAAAATTGGGTAAATTATAACTATTTAAACGCCTTATAATAATGCCATCATTCATAAGATGATTACTAATTTTCTCAGCTTCTTCTTCTGAAGTTTCAATTAAAGTAAAATTACCTTCAGTTTGTCTGGTTTTAATATTTAGAAGTTTGAGCTCTTTTTCAAACCAATCTTTAATTTCAGAATTTAATTTAACAGAGTTTTCAATATGTTCTTTATCCTCCAAAGCTTTAATTGCAAGAGACTGTGAAATAGTTGTCGTATTAAAAGGAGGTTTTATTTTATTAATTATATCAGCTATTTTTTGACTGGTATAACACCAGCCCACTCTTAAAGCTGCAAGTCCATATGTTTTTGAAAATGTTCTTGTTAAAATAATATTCTCATATTCATCCGTTAAACTAAATCCTTTATCATAATCGTCTTTTTGCACATATTCGACATATGCCCCGTCTATAACAACTATAATATTTTTAGAAATACTATTCATTAATTTAACAAGTTGGTCTCTAGACAAATAAGTTCCAGTTGGATTATTGGGTGATGCAATATAAATTACTTTAGTAGCGTCATTTGTTTGATCTATGAGATTTTCAATATTTAAATTGAAATTTATATCTTCCATAATTTTTTTTGGAACTGCACCAACAACTTTACTCACAATTGAATACATCTCAAAGCCGTGGTTTGCATGGAGAATTTCATCACCATCTTGACAAAATGCCAAAGCTGCAAATAATAAAACTTCATCTGAACCAGAGCCAAGAATAATTCTATTACTATCAATAGAAAAATGTTTAGCTATTGCTTCTCTTAATGATGATCCATCAATTTCTGGGTATCTATGTAAATCATGATTAATATTTTTTGTTTCTAACAATTCAATTGCTTTCGGTGAAGCACCATAGGGATTTTCATTTGAAGAAAGTTTGATAACTCTTTTATTGTTATTTAATTTTGCCTTACCACCTTTATAAACATTAATGTTTTCTATAGATCTTTTTGATTGAATATTTTCTTTAGTTAACTTCTGAAGTTTTTCAGAAGATTGAAAAATTTCTCTCCAAAGTCTAACAATAGTATCTTTTGGATAAGATCCTGTAAATTTAGAGCTTAATCTGTCGAGAATTTTTTGTTCTCTATCTAGATCAACAACTGAATTGTCTTTTTTGTGTTTTCCTATTTCTAAAACAATTTTAGATCGATTAGATAATAAAGATAAAATCTCATCATCAATGTTATTAATTTTGCTTCTTAAATTGTCTAATTCTTTATTTTTCATAATTTTGGACGTTTCTTTACAAACTATCTTACGATAAATCAAAATAAAGTAGTATTTAATTTAAAAAATGACGATTTATTGACTTAGAAAGATATATAAATATAAGACCGATTATCACCGATTTGAGACAGCTTGCGGGTGGAGCAATAATCAGCTAAAGCGTTTACACTCCTCCTTCATTCTTTCAAATAGTGTTAAACTAAAAAGATATGAAAACAAGATTTACTACTGACACAAAACTTGAAAGCGAAATAGCCTATTTCGAGAATATTAATTTAAAAATAGAATCAGGAGATATAATAGATAGTTATAAACTAGCATTCAAAACATATGGCAAATTAAATGCTAATAAAACTAATGCTATTCTTGTTTGCCATGCTTTAACTGGAGATCAATATGTTGCTGGGAATAATCCCATAACTGGGAGAGAAGGTTGGTGGTCTAGAATGGTTGGGCCTAATAAACCAATTGATACAAACAAATTTTTTGTAATTTGCTCAAATGTACTCGGCGGTTGTGCTGGCTCAACAGGTCCTAAAGAGTTACAAAATGGAAGTGATGTTGCATATGGTGGTAATTTTCCTTCCATAACAATAAAAGATATGGTGAAGGCTCAATCTTTATTGATTGAAAGTTTAAATATAGAGAAGTTATTTTCTGTCATAGGTGGTTCGATGGGAGCAATGCAAGCACTTCAATGGGCAATCGATTTTCCAGATAAAATTTTAAATATAATACATATTGCAGGCGCGTTAAAACATTCAGCTCAAAATATTGCATTTCATGAAGTTGGGCGACAGGCAATAATGAGTGATCCTATTTGGAAAAATGGAAAGTATTTTGAAAATAATGAAGTGCCTGAAAGAGGTCTATCAGTAGCAAGAATGATTGCGCATATCACATATTTATCCGAAAATGCGATGCATAGAAAATTTGGAAGAAAACTTCAATCAAGAGATATTATTTCTTTTGGATTTGATGCTGATTTTCAAGTTGAAAGTTATCTGAGATATCAAGGTAAATCATTTGTTGAAAGATTTGATGCAAATTCATATCTTTATTTAACAAGGGCTATGGATTATTTTGATCATGATGAAACATTTAGAAAAAATATTGAGTTTAGTCATAATCCCAATAACCATTTAAAATATTTAATTGTCTCATTTACCTCGGATTGGTTATTCCCTACAATGGAAAGTAAAATGATTGTAAATCAATTAAATTCTCTATCAAGAGAAGTAAGCTTTCTAGAAATTGATACTGATAAAGGACATGATAGTTTTTTATTAGAGGAACCGCAGTTAGATGATGTAATAAAAGGTTTCCTAACAAACAACTTTGCTAAGATAGATGAATAAAATTAATAGCATAAGAAAAGATTGGTCTCTTATTGAAACACTTATAGCAGAAGATAGAAAAATCCTAGATATTGGATGTGGTGATGGCGGTCTTATGGAACAATTAGAAAATAATCGTAATGCGATAACTCATGGTATTGAATTAAATAGAGATCTAGCTGCAAATGCTATCGCACGAGGTTTCAATGTTGTACATGGAAATGCCGAATTAGATTTGTCTCAATATTCAAATAATAGTTTTGATTATGTAATTTTAAGTCAAACTTTACAAGCAATGATGAAGCCCAAAGATATTCTGTCTGAATTATTAAGAATAGGATCAAAAGCAATAGTTTCTTTTCCAAACTTTGGACATTGGAAAATAAGATTACAGCTTTTAATATCTGGAAAAATGCCAGTAACAGAAAGTTTACCTTACACATGGTATGACACACCTAACATTCATTTTTTTACAATTAAGGATTTTTTGAATTTGTGTAATGAAATGAATATTGTGATTGAAAAAAGTATTGGATTAACATCAAAAGGTAAGCAATTTGATATAAGTGAATCAGTTACTGGAGTTAATTTTTTCACTCACGAAGCTATCTTTTTATTAAGTTATAAAAATTATGAACCAATAAAAATAAAATCATCAAAAAAAGTTTTTGCAAAAAATTCTGTTATTGCAAATTAGTTATTAGATGAAAGTTGAAATTATAAATCAATTAAAAGATAACTACTCTTTTGTTTTATATAATGACACACTTAATAGCTGTGTTATAGATCCTGCTGATAGTAATCCTATATTAAATTTTGCTCTTGAAAACAATTTAACCATAGAAGATATATTTATTACACATCATCATAGAGATCACACATCAGGTGTAAAAGGAATACTTAATGCTTTTCCAGAAGTTAATATACACTCTCCAAGTGCTCAGATTGAAAATACAAGATTCGTTTTACGTGATGGAGATGAAGTCAACTCCTGCTTAAATACATTTAGAATAATAACAACACCTGGGCATACATTAGATCATATAATTTACTATGATGAAAACAATGGTGTTTTATTTTGTGGTGATACACTATTCAGACTTGGTTGTGGTCGTGTGTTTGAAGGAACATTAAATGAAATGTTTAACAGTTTAAAAAAAATCAATGAGTTAAGTAAAAATACAATTATTTATTGTGGTCATGAATATACAATAAGCAATTTAAATTTTCTTGAGAAAACACTTAAAAAAGAAAGTGCTTATTTGACAGTTAGAAACAAAATTAATGATGATTTAAATAATAAAGGAAAATCCGTACCTTTTTTATTAGAAGATGAAAAACAATATAACTTATTCCTGAATCAAAATTCAAAATTAGGTACTATAATTAAAAAAGAGCTAGGTTTTACAGACTTTGAATTATTTGCTTATTTGCGAAAAGCAAAGGATAGCTTTTAAGGTCTTTATTTCCAGTATTTACGCCATATTTTTAATTTGACTATTAGCATAGTTCACTATAAACCCCGCCATCAAAAGATATGTTAGCAATTTTCAAAACTGGTGGAAAGCAATACTCAGCAAGAGCTGGTCAGATACTTAAGGTAGAAAAACTTGAGGGATCCAAAGGTGATAAAGTGTCTATTACTGATGTATTAGCGATCAGTGATCAAAGCACAAATAGCTTAGGCGAGCCATTACTAAAAGATGCTTCAATTGAAGCAAAAATTGTTGATCAAATCAGAGATAAAAAAATAATAGTTTTTAAAAAAAGAAAAAGACAAAATTACAGACTAACACAAGGTCATAGACAATATCTAACTGTATTAAGAATAGAATCAATTTCTTATGGTGGAAAAAAGTCCACTGCTGAACCTGAAACAAAAAAAGTTAAAAAAACTGAAACTAAAGTTACTAAAGAAAAAGTTGAGTCTAAAGAGGTAAAAGTTGCAAAAAAGAAGACAGTTGCAAAAAAAGCAGTAAATAAAGCTTCACCTACTAAGAAAAAATCAGTAAAGAAAACTGTTAAAAAAACTGTTAAAACTAAAAAAGAAGATAAATAATGGCAACGAAAAAAGCAGGTGGTAGTTCTAGAAATGGAAGAGACTCGGCGGGTCGAAGACTTGGAGTTAAGAAATTTGGCGGTGAAAACGTAATAGCAGGAAACATTATTATTAGGCAAAGAGGTACAAAGTTTCATCCAGGTGATAATGTTGGCATAGGTAAAGATCACACAATATTTGCTACAATAAATGGAAAAGTAGCTTTTAAAAAAACAAGAGTAAGAACTTTTGTATCAGTTGTTCCCACAGAACAATAATCCCAATTAATTAAAAATTTATTATGAAATTTTTAGATCAAGCAAAAATATATATTGCATCTGGTAATGGTGGAGATGGCTGTTCTAGTTTTCGTAGGGAAAAATATATTGAGTTTGGTGGCCCTAATGGGGGCGATGGAGGCAAAGGTGGAAATATTATTTTTAAAGTGGATGATAATCTAAACACGCTAATTGATTTTAGATACCAACAACATTTTAAAGCAAAAAAAGGTGAAAATGGAAGGGGAAAAAATCAAACCGGAGCGAATGGAAGTAACATGGTTATTAAAGTTCCACCTGGAACAGAAATTTACAATGAAGATAAAACAGTATTGCTAACTGATCTAACAAAAATTGATGAAGAATACATTTTATTAAATGGTGGTAATGGTGGTTTAGGAAATAATCATTTTAAATCATCAGTTAACCAAGCTCCAAGAAAATTTACAAAAGGTGAATTAGGAGAAGAACGATGGATATGGTTATCACTCAAATTATTTGCAGATATAGGAGTAATAGGCTTACCTAATGCAGGTAAATCAACTCTGTTATCAACAATTTCTAATGCTAACCCAAAAATTGGGGATTATCCATTTACAACATTACATCCTGTACTTGGTACAGTGAAGCGTTTTGATAAAGAAATTGTATTTGCAGATATCCCTGGTTTGATTGAAGGTGCGCATGAAGGAAAAGGTTTGGGAGATAAATTTTTGGCACATATTGAGAGATGTAAATGTTTACTTCATTTAGTAGATATAAATGACGAAAATTGGTACGAAAACTATAATACAGTAAGAAACGAAATTTCAAAATATAGTGAAAAAGTATCTTCAAAAAAAGAAATAATTGTTTTAACCAAAGTTGATTTACTCAAAGAAAATTTAGAAGAAAAAAAAATTAAAATTAATCAAAAATTAAATTCTGATATTCTTTTTATATCAAGTTTTAATAATGAGGGTATAGATGATCTAATTGATTATTTATTCAAATATAATGAAATCACAAATGATTAAAAAATATAAAAAAGTAGTTGTAAAAATTGGTTCAAATTCAATTGTTAATTCAAAAACAAAAAAGATCAAATCTAGGTGGTTAGATAATTTATGTAAAGACATTGCGGAATTGAGTAAAACAAAAAAAATTGTAATTGTGTGTTCTGGTGCTATTGCACTAGGTTCAAAAAGTATTTCAAATACAAAGTTAAGAAAACTAGAAGATAAACAAGCAGCAGCTTCAGTCGGTCAAATTGAATTAGCACATCAATGGAGAAACAAATTAGGAAAGTATAAGATAAATGTTTCTCAGATTCTTTTAACACTTGAAGATAGCGAAGAAAGGCGACGATATTTAAATGCTAGAAACACAATATCATCCTTGCAAAGCAAAAATATAATTCCAATCATTAATGAAAATGACACAGTAGCTACTGAAGAAATTCGATACGGTGATAATGATAGGCTTGCGGCCCGAGTAGCACAAATGATTGAAGCTGATTTATTAATTTTATTAAGTGATATTGATGGGTTATATCAAGGTAATCCAAAAAAAGACAAAAATATCAAGAAAATTTCAGAGGTATTTAAAATTGATAAAAAAATTGAAAATCTTGGTAATTATCAATCTTCTGAACTAGGTAGTGGAGGAATAGCAACTAAAATTTTAGCAGCAAAGATATGTGCTGACAATGGATGTGCTACAGTAATCACTAATAGTGATAAAAACAAACCAATCAGCAATATTAATAATAAAAATTCAACAATTTTTCATCCCTTAACTTCTACAAACTCATCCAAAAAGAAATGGCTATTAAATCATTTAAAACCATCAGGATCGATTATTATTGATACAGGTGCTAAAAATGCAATTTTGAAAAATAAAAGTCTTCTTCCTGCAGGTGTAATAGATATCAAAGGAAGGTTCAAAAGAGGTGATGTAATTTCTATATTAGTCAAAAATGGTCAGAAGATAGCCATAGGTATATCAGCTTATGATTTTAATGATGCAAAAAAAATTATTGGAAAGAAAAGTGAAGAAATTTTTAAAGTTTTAGGTTTTGAAGGAAGAGATGAAGTGGTACATAAAGATAATTTAGTTAGGCTTTCTGCATGAGTATTGAAAATAATATTATTGAATTAGGCAAAAGAGCAAAAACTGCCTCTATAAATATGAAGGTTTGCAGCAGCGATCAAAAAAATCTTGCTTTAACAAAACTCACTAAAAATTTAGATAAAAACAGAGATAAAATTCTTGAGGCTAATAAGATAGATTTAGAAAATGGAGAAAAAAAATCTTTAGCTAAACCTTTAATGAATAGACTTACATTAACAGAAAAATCTATTGATGGATTGATTACATCTATTGAAGATATAATTGAAATACCAGATCCTATTGGTATTACACTAGAAAAATGGGAAAGGCCTAATGGATTGCAGTTTCGTAAAATTTCAACACCGCTTGGTGTATTAGGTGTAATTTATGAATCCAGACCAAACGTCACTGTTGACGCTTCTTGTCTTTCCATAAAATCTGGTAATTGTATAATATTAAGAGGTGGTAGTGATAGTTTTCATTCCTCTAAAGAATTGGTAAATAATATTACAAATGCTTTCGTGGAAGCTGGCCTCCCTGAACATTGTGTTCAAATGATTAATACACCTGAAAGAAAAGCGGTTGATCATTTACTTAGTATGAGAGATTATGTTGATGTTATTATTCCTAGAGGTGGCAAAGGTTTGATTGAAAAAATTAATTCAGCAAGTAAGATTCCTGTCATCAAACATTTAGACGGTATATGTCATGTGTATGTAGATAAAGATGCTGATTTAAGTGTTGCAGAAAAAGTGGTTTTTAATAGTAAAATGAGGCGTCCTGAAATTTGTGGTGCTGCAGAAACACTTTTAATTGATGAAAAAATTAAAGATGAAGCAATGAAAATATTAAAACCTCTAAAAGAAGTAAATTGTGAAATTCGAGGTGATGAATATATTCAGTCTTTAGATAGTGATTTTAAAACTGCCAGTGAAGAAGATTGGTCATTAGAATATTTAGATAAAATTTTATCAGTAAAAATTGTTTCTGGTGTTGAGGAAGCAGTTAAACATATAAATGATTATTCTTCTGGACATACAGAAAGCATAATTACAGAAAGTGAAGAAACCTTTGAAAAATTTTATAATAAAATTGACAGCGCAATAATACTTAAAAATGCATCTACGCAATTTGCGGATGGTGGTGAATTTGGTTTTGGTGCTGAGATAGGAATCTCAACTGACAAAATACATGTAAGAGGACCAGTGGGAACAAAACATTTAACTACATTTAAATATGTAGTTAATGGCAATGGCCAGGAAAGACCCTAATTGAAAAAGATCGGACTTCTTGGAGGGTCTTTTGATCCACCACATCGAGGGCATCTATTTATTTCCAATGAAGCTAAAAGAGTGTTACAACTTGATGAAATTTGGTGGTTAGTTACACCTCAGAATCCTTTAAAGATTTCAAAACCCGCAACATACGAAGAAAGATTACAAAATTGTAAGCAAATTACAAAAAATTTTCCTATAAAAATATTAGAGGTAGAAAAAAAAATTAAATCTCAATATTCTTATCAAACAATTAAATTTCTAATTCAATATTATAAAAATATTAAATTTTTTTGGTTAATGGGTGCAGATAATTTAGTTAATTTCCACGAATGGGAAAAATGGCAATCAATTTTTCATATTATCTCTATTGTTATTTTTAGAAGACATGGATATAATACAAATGCTTTGAAAAGTGTTGCAGCAAAAAAATTTATTCATAATAAATATATAGCTCAAGACATAGAACATGTTTCAAAAAAAATTCCTGCATGGACTTTGATACAAAATAAAGAAATTAAAATTTCATCATCTGACATTAGAAATCAAAGAAATAAATTAAGAGGTAAATATTAATAAAATTACTTCATTGACAGAAAATATTGTATCAATACTAAGTGATGCAAAAGCTGAAGATATAAAAGTGATTGATTTATCTAATAAGTCATCTGTTGCTGATGCCTTTGTGATTGCTACTTGTAGATCAACTAGACATTCAGATGCGACAGCAGACGAAATGGTCAAAAAATTAAAAAAGGTGGGGATAAATTGTCCTAATCCTGAAGGAAGACCTCAATGTGACTGGATAATTGTTGATGCAGGTGAGATCATTGTTCATTTGTTTCGACAAGAAATTAGAGAATTATATGCATTAGAAAAATTATGGGAAGTAAGCTTTGATTCTTCGCAAACTAAACTAGCTTAAAATATATGATAATTTCAAAAAATTTATTTTTAAAAGTAATACTTCTGTTCACCCTCATTACACTTCTTGCACCTAAAACATATGGATCTTCTTCAGATGAAGAAAAATATAAATATTTAGATCTATTTGGACAGGTATTCGACAGGGTAAGATCTTCCTATGTGGAAGAAGTTACAGATCAAGAATTAATTGAAAAAGCGATTGATGGAATGTTGTCAGGCTTAGATCCTCATTCTGGTTTTATGAATGAAGAAATATTTCAAGAAATGCAAATGGATACTGAGGGTAAATTTGGAGGATTAGGAATTGAAATTACCATGGAAGAAGGTTTTGTGAAAGTCATTGCTCCGATAGAGGATACACCAGCATATGAAGCTGGAGTTCTTGCTGGTGATTATATCATTCAAATAGACGAAACACCTGTGTTTGGGCTTACGTTAAATGAAGCTGTTGAATTAATGAGAGGCAAAAAAGGTGAGCCAATAGTAATTACTATTTCGAGAGCAAATACTGAACCATTTGAGATTGAAATTATCAGAGATTATATAAAAATTAGATCAGTAAAAAGTGAAGTACTTAACAATATAGGGTATTTGAGAATAACATCTTTTAACGAGCAAACAGAAAGTGGTCTTCTAGACGCTATAAAGAAAATCGAAAAAGAAAATAAAATAAAGGGTTATGTTTTAGACGTACGATCTAATCCAGGAGGCCTTCTTACCCAAGCAGTTAAAGTAACAGATATATTCTTGGAAAGAGGAGAAATTGTTTCAACAAGAGGTAGAGATAAAAAAGATATAAGAAGATATCGTGCAAAAAAGTCTGATAGAACTAATGGAAAACCACTTGTTGTAATTATTGACGGTGGTTCCGCATCTGCTTCTGAAATTGTTGCAGGCGCACTTCAAGATCATAAAAGAGCAATCATTATAGGTACACAATCTTTTGGAAAGGGTTCAGTTCAAACGATAATTCCTTTTCAAGTTTCAAATAGCGATAATTTAACTGGTATAAGATTAACGACAGCTAGATATTATACTCCGTCAGGTGAGTCGATCCAAGGCAAGGGTATTGTGCCAGATATAATCATTGAACAAGGAGAATTTGAATCGTTTAATTATAAAAGATTTTCTGAGTCAGATTTGAAAGATTCCCTTGATAAAAATAACGAAGAAGATGTTGAAGAAAATGTAGACAATGAGTTAAGTGAGTTTGAGAAACGAATAGAAATTGATTATCAACTTCGTAGAGCTTTTGATCTTGTGGAAGGTGTCAGTCTTTTTAATGAAACTCAAGAATAGTAATGCAAAAAAAATATAGAAAGTGTGTGGGAATGATGATTCTCAATGCAAAAAATCAAATTTTGGTAGGTCGAAGATTAGATCATCCAAGTGGATATTGGCAAATGCCTCAAGGTGGTATCGATGAAAATGAGAATCCTGAAGAAGCAGTTTGGAGAGAAATGATGGAGGAGATTGGAACAAATAATGCATCTTTGATTACTTCATCTCAAGAATGGATATCTTATTACATACCTACAGAAACACTCAAGACATTACCTTGGGGTGATAAATACATAGGTCAAATTCAAAAGTGGTTTTTATTTCGTTTTACTGGAATTGATAACGATATAAATGTAGGAACAGAAAATCCTGAATTTAGTGAATGGCAATGGATGGATTATGATGAAATTAGCCAAAACGCAGTACCATTTAAAAGAAATGTTTATATAAAAATTCAAAAAGAGTTCAGAAGTAATTTAGTTAAAGTTTAATTTAGAAAGAAATTAAATTTTATCGTAATAATTTACATTTATTGCTTCTAATTTTGCTTTAGCTACAGAAAGTTGTTCCTCTATTTCTTTGCCATCCTTATTTTCTAATTCTTGTATTTCTTTTTCAATTGATGTTTTTTCTAAAGAATTAACTTCAACAACACTTTCTGCAAGAACAATACATTTTTCAGGATTGATTTCTGCAAAACCACCAGAAACAAAAAAGGATTTAATTAAATTTTTATCTTCACTGTATACCATTACTCTTCCTGGTCTAAGAGAAGACATTACCTTACTATGTCCTGGTAAAATACCTAAGTCGCCATCTTTACCAGGGACAATTATAGTACCAACTTCATCATTGAAAACAAGGTTTTCTGGAGAAACTAAATCAAAAGAAATGGTAGCCATTACGCAGCTTCAGCTTCTAATTTTTTAGCTTTTTCAATTGCTTCATCTATGCCACCTACCATATAAAATGCAGCTTCTGGCATATGATCATATTCTCCTTTTACCAGTCCATCAAAACTCTTAATGGTATCTTCAAGATCAACATATTTACCTGGTGAACCTGTGAAAACTTCTGCTACGAAAAATGGTTGGCTCAAAAACTTTTCTATTTTTCTTGCTCTAGCAACTGTTAGTTTATCTTCTTCTGAAAGTTCATCCATTCCTAAAATAGCAATAATATCTTGAAGACTTTTATATGTCTGTAAAACTCTCTGCACTTCTCTTGCTACTCTGTAATGGTCATCACCAACAACTTGTGGATCTAAAATTCTTGAAGTAGAATCTAGTGGGTCAACTGCTGGATATATTCCTTTTTCAGAAATGGCCCTATTTAGAACTGTTGTTGCATCCAAGTGTGAAAAGGATGTAGCAGGTGCAGGATCCGTTAAGTCATCCGCAGGAACATAGATTGCTTGAACTGATGTGATTGATCCTTTTTTTGTAGTTGTAATTCGCTCTTGCAGGGCACCCATATCAGTTGCAAGTGTTGGTTGATATCCAACTGCAGATGGAATACGTCCTAGGAGAGCTGACACTTCAGATCCAGCTTGAGTAAATCTAAAGATATTGTCTACAAAAAATAAAACATCCTGTCCTTCTTCGTCTCTAAAATATTCTGCTTGGGTTAATCCTGATAGAGCAACTCTAGCTCTTGCTCCTGGTGGTTCGTTCATCTGGCCATAAACAAGCGCAACTTTTGAGTCCTTACCTTTTAGATCAATAATTCCTGACTCAATCATTTCGTGGTACAAGTCATTACCCTCACGAGTTCTTTCGCCTACACCAGCAAATACAGAATATCCTCCATGAGCCTTGGCAATGTTATTAATTAATTCCATAATTAAAACTGTCTTACCAACTCCAGCTCCACCAAATAATCCAATCTTACCACCTCTTGCATAAGGTGCTAGTAGATCAACTACTTTAATTCCTGTTACTAGAACTTCAGTTTCTGTAGATTGATCAACAAACTCTGGCGCTGGTCTATGAATAGGATAAGATTTACTCGTTCCAATGTCGCCTCTTTCGTCAACTGGCTCTCCTACAACATTCATAATTCTACCTAAAGTTTCCGGGCCTACAGGCATTGAAATAGGGGCACCTGTATCAGTAGCTGTTTGACCTCTAACCAGTCCATCTGTTGTATCCATAGCAATTGTACGAACAGCATTTTCTCCTAAATGCTGAGCAACCTCTAGCATTAATCTTGTTCCGTTGTTGTCAACTTCTAGAGCGTTCATGATTGCAGGAAGTTCACCATCGAACTCTACATCAACTACAGCTCCAAGAACTTGTGATATTTTTCCAGTTAAATTGTTAGCCATATATCCCCCTTTATATTGATTCAGCTCCAGAAATAATCTCTATTAATTCTTTTGTAATGAACGCTTGTCGCGTTCTATTATACTTTAATGTTAAACTATCTATCATTTCACCTGCGTTTCGGGTTGCGTTGTCCATTGCGGCCATTCTTGCCCCCTGTTCCCCTGCATCACTTTCTAAAAGTACTTTAAATATTTGAATAGAAACATTTTTTGGAAGTAAATCCTTTAAAATTGTTTCTTCATCAGGCTCATAATCATAAATTGCATTTGAAGAATTTTCTTTTTCTTCTTCCTTTTCAGAATTTGAAACGTCTAATGGTATTAATTGTTGTTGTGTTACTTCTTGCGAAATAGCTGATTTAAATTTGTTAAAAACTAATATGCATTTATCAAACTTACCATCAAAGTATAATTCTTGAAGCTTATTAGAAATGTTTAATGCAGACTCGTAACCAGTACTTGAAACATTTAAGTCGACAAAACTCTCTATAGTTTGATCCTTCATTACCCTATTAAAAAAGTCTCTACTTTTTTTCCCAACTGGCATTAGTTGAACTTTCTTTCCATTACCCTCAAGTGATTTAACTAACTTAAAAGTTTCTCTATTTATGCTGCTGTTAAATCCACCACATAAACCTCTATCAGCACTTACTGGAACTACGATATAATTCTGATCATTACCAGTACCTGTTAAGAGTTTGATTATACCTTCCCCAGATGCAGCAGAAGATGCAAGAGAGGAAAGCATTTCCTCTAGTCTTGATGAATATGGCCTTGCCGCTTCAGCTTTTTCTTGTGATCTTCGTAACTTACTTGCAGCAACCATTTTCATTGCTGATGTAATTTTTTTTGTAGATCCAACTGAATTGATCTGAGTTTTGATATCTTTTAAACTTGGCATAGATTAGTTACTTGCAAACTTTTCAACCAAATCATCTAAGATTGATTTTAATTTATCATCATTTTCTTTAGATAATTCTTTTTCATTGGCAATAGCATCTAATAAATCACTATGCTTAGTTCTAATCTCATTTAAAACTTCTGTTTCAAACTTGACTACATCGCCTACTGCAACTTTATCAAGATATCCACGTACACCTGCATAAATAGATACAACTTGCTCAGAAACCGTTAATGGTGAATATTGACCTTGTTTTAAGATTTCAACTAGTCTTGCACCACGATCAAGTAATTGTTTTGTTGAAGCGTCTAAGTCTGATGCAAACTGTGCAAAAGCAGCCATTTCACGATATTGAGCTAATTCTAGTTTAACAGGACCAGCAATTTTTTTCATTGCTTTTGTTTGCGCTGCAGAACCAACACGACTTACAGAAAGACCAACGTTTATTGCAGGTCGAATACCAGCAAAGAATAGGTTGGTTTCCAAGAATATTTGCCCATCAGTAATGGATATAACATTCGTTGGAATATATGCAGATAAATCTCCAGCTTGAGTCTCAATAATTGGAAGAGCGGTTAAACTTCCACCACCGTGTTCATCACTCATTTTGGCAGCTCTTTCTAAAAGACGACTATGAATATAAAATACATCTCCAGGATATGCTTCACGTCCAGGAGGTCTTCTTAGTAGAAGGGACATCTGTCTGTAAGCAACAGCTTGCTTCGATAAATCATCGTAAACAATTAATGCATGCATACCATTATCTCTAAAATATTCACCCATTGTACAGCCAGTATAAGCAGATAAAAATTGCAACGGTGCAGGCTCTGATGCAGTTGCCGATACAACAATTGTATATTCCATAGCACCATTATCTTCTAGTGTTTTTACAATTTGGGCTACTGTTGATCTTTTCTGACCAATCGCAACATAGATACAATACAATTTTTCTTTTTCATTGTTTGATTGATTAACAGATTTTTGATTTAAAATTGTATCAATAGCAACAGCAGTTTTACCTGTTTGTCTGTCACCAATTATTAATTCACGTTGTCCCCTTCCAACTGGAACAAGAGCATCAAGTGCTTTAATACCTGTCTGCATAGGTTCAGATACACTTTGACGAGGAATGATGCCTGGGGCTTTTAATTCAATTCTTCTCTTTTCAGAAGATTGAATAGGACCTTTACCATCAATAGGATTTCCTAAACCATCAACAACACGTCCTAACAATTCTTTTCCAACAGGAACGTCAACAATTTCTCCTGTACGTTTAACTGTGTCACCTTCTTTAATTCCAGTATCATCACCGAAGATTGAAACACCAACGTTATCCATTTCAAGGTTGAGGGCCATACCTTTAATGCCACCTGGGAATTCTACCATCTCTCCAGCTTGTACTTGATCAAGACCATATACTCGTGCAATTCCATCTCCAACGCTTAATACTGTTCCAACCTCAGCAACATCCGCTTTAGTTTCAAAATTAGCTATTTGGTCTTTAATTACAGACGATATTTCTGCAGCTTTAATTTCCATTATGCCCCCTTCATTGCAATTTTAAGTTTATTAATTTTATTCGCTATAGATGTATCAATCATTTTGGAACCAACCTTAACAATTAAACCACCAATAATTTCTTCATCAACATCAAAATTTAAAGATAATTTTTCACCTAAAGATTTTTTAAGTTGATTTGTAATATTATTTTTTTCATCATCAGATAATATATTTGCTGATGTTACGTCAGCAGTAATATCACCTCTTTTTTCAGAGTTTATTTTTTTAAATTGTAAAATAATAGAAGCGATATTTGAAATTCTTTTATTGTTATCAAGAACTTTAAAAAAAGTTGTAGTAAGATTATGTAAATTTGCTTCAGAAAATAATTTTAATAAAATATTAAGTTTCTCATCTGAATTTACTAATGGACTTTTAATTACTTGTCTCAATTCTGAACTTTCTTTCAATGCTTTATTCACTAATTCAAAATCTTTTAGAATATCATCAATGCATTTTTTTTCAGAAGCAAGATCATAGAGAGCAGCTCCGTACCTTTCCGATATAAGATCTCCAGATAATGTATTAGATGCCATAAATTAAGTTCATATGAAGTTTAGAGGTAGGCTATTAACACATCAGAAAAAGTAGGTAAACTGTCAGTTTGTGCGTCAAATGAGTTAAATCGAAGATATTTTTAAAATTGTGGGTAAATTACATAAATGAGTAGGGATCGACATCAATAATTAACTTTACAGAAGAAGGTAATTTGGTCTTTTCGACAATTTTTTTTGTGAATTTATTCAGATTTTTTCTACTATTGCTCTTCAATAATATTCTGTATCGATATTGTCCTCTAAGCAAAAAAATTGGAGCTTCAACTGGACCTAGAATTTTAATATTTTCACTATTTTGATCTTGTTGAGCCAGTCTTGAAGCTTGTTTAAGAACTAAAGCTTTTGTATGACTTGAAAGAATTATTGAAGTCATAAAACCAAAAGGAGGAATATTAAAATTCTTTCTCTCTTCTAAAGCCCTTTCAATAAAAGCTTCTCTTTCTCGAAGTTGAATCGACTTAATTATTTCTTGATCTGGGAAATATGTTTGAAGAAAAACTTTACCAATTTTTTTTCCTCTACCAGCTCTTCCTCCAACTTGCTGAAGTAGGTTAAAAGTTTTTTCTATAGCTCTAGGATCACCACCAAATAAACCTGCGTCCGCATCAACTATTCCTACTAATGACAAATTTGGAAAATCATATCCTTTTGCCATAATTTGTGTAGCTACAATTATATCTATATCTTTGTTGTTTATATCAGTAATAAATTTTTTAATTTTGTTTGGTGTGTTGACGTTGTCGCTAGACATTATGGAAATATTTTTCCCAGGAAAGAATTCTTTAAGTTCCTCTGCAACTCTCTCAACTCCAGGACCAACAAATTTTATACTATCTTTTTCATTACATTGAGGACAATCTAAATTTAATTTTTTTATAGTTCCACATTGATGGCATAAGAAAACTTTTTTGTGTTGGTGCATAACCATCCATGATGAACATTGATCACATTCATATCTGAATCCACAACTGTTACATAAGGTTAATGGAGAATATCCTCTACGATTTAAAAAAATAAGAGTTTGTTCCTTATTTTCTAAGCACTGAGAAATAGAATCTATAATTGATTGTGATATCCATTTATCTTTATCAAGTTTATTTTTATTTAAATCAATTATAGAAATTTCAGGTAATGGAGTTCCAGAAAATTGTTTTGATAAATAGACTTGATCATATTTTTTAATTTTAACATTATTTATTGTTTCTAAAGACGGCGTTGCTGAAGCTAATAATATAAAATTTTTTTCAATTTTAGCTCTTACAACTGCAAGATCTCTTGCTTGGTAACGTATATTGTCCTCTTGTTTATAACTAGAATCATGTTCTTCATCGACAACAATTAATCCTAAGTTTGTAAAAGGAAGAAACAAACTTGATCGAGCGCCAATAACTATCACTGGATCTCCAGCAAAACATTTATGCCAAATTTTTTGCCTATTTTTTTTTGTAATTTTAGAATGCCACAAACACACTTCCATTCCAAAACGCTTCTTTACTCTTGTCTCTAATTGCGGTGTTAGGCTAATTTCTGGAACCATTATTAATATTTGTTTTTTTTCTTTTAAAAATTTATCTATTATTTCAAAATATACTTCAGTTTTACCAGAGCCTGTTACACCTTCTAATAAAACAGGTTTTTTTGATTTATTAAATGATTGGGTAATTTCTTTGAATGAATTTGCTTGCTCTTCACTCAAGGTCACTAAAGAAGGTTCGGTGTTATTGAAACTATCTAATTTTTCTTTATCAAATTCAACTATATCATTGTTAATAAGGAATAATTTTAAAACTGCTCCTAGTGGAGCTAAAGTATAACTTGCGATCCAATTTATAAAATCGATTGAAGAATTCTGAAGGATAAGATCATTACAAATTTTTGTAACCTCTTTAATTTCGTATCCAGGATTTTTAACATTCCTCTTCCAAATAATACCAGCTTCTATTTTTTTTCCAAATGGAACTATGACTACTTGACCAATTTCAAGTTGCTCATTTGTAGAAGAATAAGTGAAAACTTTGTCGAAAGGTCTTGTTACTACTACATCGTACAACATTATATTTATGTATTTTTTATATGTTAACTTTCTAAATAACTTGTATATGGTATACAACAAACAATGAAATTTTTTATAGACACTGCCGATATACCTCAGATTGAAGAGTTAATGCCTAGTGGATTAATAGACGGTGTTACGACAAACCCATCTCTAATTGCAAAAAGTGGTAAAGATATGGGAGAAACAATTAGAACAATTTGTTCCATAGTATCTGGTCCAGTAAGTGCAGAAGTGACGGCAACTGAATATGACAAAATGCTTGAAGAAGGTGAGTACTTAGCATCATTAGCTAATAATGTTGCTGTAAAAGTTCCTCTCACACCTGCTGGTCTTCAAACTTGTAAAGCTCTTAGAGAAAAAGATATCATGGTAAATGTAACATTATGTTTTAGTGCTGCTCAAGCATTACTAGCCGCTAAGGTTGGGGCAACATTTATTTCTCCTTTTGTGGGAAGACTCGATGATATTGGTGAAAAAGGTATGGATCTAATTTCAGATATAGTAATAATGTATGAAAATTATGGATTTGATACTGAAGTGTTAGTTGCTTCGGTAAGAAATACTCAACATCTTATTGATGCAGCTGTAATTGGTGCACATGTTTCGACCCTACCACCTAAGGTTATTCATGAATTATATAAACACCCTCTCACAGATAAAGGACTTAAAGCATTTCTCGATGATTGGGCAAAAACAGGACAACAAATTTTGCCAAAATAATCATCATGGCAAATGACGATGAAATTAGAGAAAAAGAAATAATAAATTTTTTAAAAAAAAATAAAAATTTTTTTATTAAAAATTCAGAATTAGTTAATGAACTAAATTTTCCAACCGTAGATAATAGTTCAGATAAGGTTGTTGATTTAGAAGCCTATAGATATAAAAAAATATCTCAACAAAATATAGATCTACAAAATCAAATGACAAAAGTACTACTTGCAGGTAAAAGTCATTTAAACGCACAAAAAAGAATTCTTAAATCTACAATTAGAATTTTAAATATAAAAAATTTACCAAAATTAATAAGTATAATTAAAAATGATCTTAAAACAATTTTAGGTTGTGATGAAATGAATTGTTTTATTACAAATGAAAATATTAGAGTAGAAAACTTATCACAACTGGATATTAAAATTGCAAATAGTTATTTTAAAAATAAAATGGTTACAAATTTAAATCAAAATCCTAAAGGTTTACTTTTATTCTTTCCTAATAAATCAGCTATAATAAAATCGTATATTTTATTAAAAGTTAAAATGCGTGAGGATAGTATTATCTTGGCTATGGGATCAAAAGATAAAAATAAATTTACAGTTGATATGCAAACTGATCTTGTTGAGTACTTAATTAAAATTATAGAAGTAAATTTGTTAAGTATCAAATGAAAAGGAGGTAAAATGAAAGGTTATAGATTTATCACAGATGATGACACTGTTGATTTTTGTCAAAGAGTAACAGAAGCGCTCTCTAACGGATGGAAATTACATGGAGAGCCAAAAATGACATTTGATCATAAAAGAAAAGTTATGAGGTGTGGTCAAGCTGTTGTTAAACAGTCATCTAAAAAATATAAAAAAAGTATAGATTTAGCAAAAATTTAATTATTCAAAAATTTTACTTAAATAATCAATTATATAATTATTTTTATTTTCCCAATTTGCAAAGCAATTGTCTTCTTTAGGATAAACAGGAAAAGCGTGGGCAGTAGCTCCAAAATTAACTTTGCAATTAAAGTTTGTATAATTAATTATTTTTACTTCTTTTTTGTTAAAGAAAAAATTCAGAGTTTCACTATTTTCCCAAGGATCTTTATCGTGAATAAATATTAATGAATTTATTTCAGCTGGTTGGATAAAAAATTTATTTACATAATATTGATGATAAGCATCCCATGCTGGCCATGGATAATTTAATCTATCTGATATTCTACCTCTGCAAGCTGGATTTGTAGCTATTGTTCCTTTGATTTTCTCTGGGAATTGTCCTGCTAAAGCAATCGATGCCCAAGCTCCACATGAATGACCGGCTAAGATAATATTTTCAAATCCTTTTTTAATAAGCTCATCAATTTTATTAGAAATTATTTTTTGCTTGTTAGTTTGTTTTAATTTATCATATATTTTCATTCCATCATAATCCACTAATTCTATAAAACCATTTAAGTTTCCTTCATCAGCTAGTTTATGCACCCTATCCCACTGTGGCTCTATTAAACCTCTAACTCCATTGCATAAGCGATAAATATTAATAGTCATTTCACCAATTTTTTTATTGTGTAAATTACGAATATATTCAGGCACATTTGCTGCACCTTTATTACAATGATCTAATTTTGCTTCTCCTTTACTTCCATGACTATAGATGACAACAATTGATTTTTTATAATCATTAATTGTATTTTCATCATAGAGTTTAAAAGTATCATCGATGAATCCAGTAAATTTTGATAATTTTTTTAAATCTTTTTTAAGCTTTTTTTCAAATTTATTTTCTTTAGCAAATAAATGATTAGAAAATGAGATTATTAGAAATGTAAAAATAAGTTTGATTAACTTATTTGTCACTTAGATATGTATTGCTCTACCATCTACACTTAAAGCTGCTTCTTTTACTGCTTCACTTGTTGTAGGATGAGCATGACATACTCTAGCAATATCTTCTGCACTGCCACCAAATTCAATTGTTGTGACAATTTCTGCAATCAATTGTCCTGCATCATGACCAATTATATGAGCACCTAAGATTTCATCTGTTAGTTTATCAACTAATATTTTAACAAATCCCTCTGATGCAGAAGTGGTTAAAGCTCGACCATTTGCCATAAAAGGAAATTTTCCAACTTTGAAATCTTTATTTGCTTGCTTGAGTTGTTCTTCAGTTTTACCTACAGATGCAATTTCTGGATTGGTGTAAACAATTGCTGGTATAGCGTCATAGTTTATATGAGGTTTTTGACCATTTATAAATTCAACACAAGCTACTCCTTCTTCTTCAGCTTTGTGTGCTAGCATTGGACCTGGTGCTACATCACCAATGGCATAGATTCCTTCTACAGAAGTTTTAAAGTTATCTTTAATTTCAATAGATTTTTTTTCGGTTAATTTAATTCCAATTTTTTCGAGACCCAGTCCCTCAGTGTTTGGTTTTCTTCCTACTGACATTAAAACTATTTCGTAGTTTTCTTTTATTTTCTTTTTATCTGATGTTTCCATTTCAACATCTACACCAGACTTGCTAGATTTTGCAGAACTCACCTTATGTGATAGTTTGAATTCTAATCCTTGTTTAGTTAACATTTTCATAAACTCTTTTGCTATTTCACCATCCATAGTTGGAACAATTCTGTCCAGAGCTTCAACAACTGTTACTTTTGAACCTAATCTACTCCATACTGAACCCATCTCTAATCCAATGTATCCACCACCAATAACTAAGAGTGATTTTGGTATTTTAGATAGAGATAGAGCACCTGTTGAAGATACTATTTGTTTTTCATCGACAGGGATATTTGGTATCTCAATCGAAGATGATCCTGTTGCAATAATAAAATTTTTAGCGCTAGCAGTAATTTCATTTTTTCCATTTGTAATAGAAATTGTATTTTTATCTACAAATGAAGCCATGCCAGGAATATGCGTGATTTTATTTTTCTTAAATAAAAAACCAATCCCTGTTGTAAGTTTTTTTACAATCTTAGTTTTGCGATCCATCAAAACATTTAAATCTAAATCTATCTTTGATGTTTTTATGCCATGCTCTGCAGCATGATTTGAAATTTCAACAAATTTTTCAGATGAATTTAATAATGCTTTAGAAGGTATGCATCCAATGTTCAAACAAGTTCCACCAAGTGATGGTTCTTTTTCTATACAAGCAACCTTCATTCCAAGTTGAGCTGCTCTGATTGCAGCTACATATCCACCAGGTCCCGCACCAATTACTATTAAATCAAAATCTTCCATTTTATATTCCTAATACTAATTCGGATGGATCTTCTAGAAGTTCTTTCACTTTCACTAAAAATCCAACACTTTCTTTTCCATCGATAATTCTATGATCATAACTTAATGCAACATACATCATTGGCCTAATTACTATTTCATCATTTACAACTACTGCTCTTTTTTGAATATTATGCATCCCTAAAATTCCAGATTGAGGTCTATTGATTATTGGGGTGCTGAGCATTGATCCGTAAACGCCACCATTTGAAATTGTAAAAGTTCCACCAGTCAAATCGTCCATGGTCAGCGTTCCATCTTTGGCTTTTGTACTAAGATCAATAATTTTAGTTTCTATTTCTCCAAAACTCAATTGATCGGCGTCTTTAAGTATTGGTACGACTAATCCTTTTTCAGTTCCAACAGCTATACCTATATCAAAATGATTTTTATAAATTATATTTTCATCTTTAATTTCAGCATTCACAGCTGGATACTCTTGCAAACTTTTTACTACCGCTTTTACAAAAAATGACATGAAACCTAATTTGACCTCATAGCGACTTTGAAATTCTTGGTTTTTTGATTTTCTAATTTCCATAACTTTGGACATGTCAATTTCATTGAAAGTCGTAAGTATGGCCGCTGTATTTTGAGCCTCCTTTAAACGTTTAGATATTGTCTGTCTGATTTTAGACATTTTAACGACTTCTTCTCTTTCACCTTTGTTAGTGGTTGTTTTATTTGAAGAAGAAAGATGAGAAACTACATCTTCTTTATTAATTCTTCCATCAGAACGGGATGAGGTGACATCTTCAAGTTTAATATTATTTTCTTCAGCAATTTTTCTTGCAGATGGTGAAGATTTGGCAGGCGAAGATTTTGTTTCAACCTTAACTGCTTTTACTTCTTCTTTTATTTTTTCTTCTTTATTTTCAGTTTTTTTAGGAGTTGGTTTTTTACCTTTTGATTCATCTAAGATTCCTAAAATACCACCAATTTCAACATCAGTGCCTTCAGAAACTTTTATTTCTTTTAGAGAGCCTGCATGAGGTGCTGGTACTTCAACTGTAATTTTGTCTGTCTCAATTTCAACTAAAGGTTCATCTGCTTCAAAATTATCGCCTATATTCTTAAGCCATTTTGAAACAGTTGCTTCCGTAATTGACTCTCCAAGTGTTGGAACTATTAATTCAGTGCTCATTAATTAAATGCTTAATAACATTTACGTCAATTTATTCAATTGGCAGATTAGTCTTTAATTTTGTTGAAATACCTGCCCAAGATTTGATAATTTTGCTAATCGAATCTTCAGTTGCCATTTTTATAATAGTTTCTTGGTTACTTAAGTGTCTTTCTAAAGAACCAGCGGCAGGAGAAGCAGCTGGACTTCTACCAACATAGAATATTTTTTCTTGTTTAACTTTGGCTTCCTGCATAACACTTTCCAATCTACCTTTCACAAAACCCCAGGCACCCATATTTTTTGGCTCTTCTTGTGCCCAGATAATTTCAGCATCAGTATAATGTTTTAATTCATCTCTAAAGTTTTCATAAGGAAATGGATAAATCTGCTCCAATCTTATTATGGAGAGATTTTTAATTTTATTTTTTGCTATGTGATCTGCAAGTTCAAAATATATTTTACCAGAGCAAATGATTAATCTTTTATTTTTCCTTTTTTCTTTAACAGATAATTTATCAGTAAGAATTCTATGGAAAGTTGATCCATTAATATAATCCTCAATATTAGAAACATTAGACTTATGTCTAAGTGTAGATTTTGGCGTAAATATAATTAGAGGTTTCCTAAAGTTTCTATGTAGTTGCCTTCTTAAAACATGAAAATAATTAGCAGGACTTGTGCAATTTACAATTTGCATATTATCTTCCGCACACATCTGTAAAAATCTTTCTAATCTTCCACTGGTATGCTCAGGACCTTGGCCCTCATGTCCGTGGGGAAGAAGCATCGTTAAACCAGACATTCTCAACCATTTTCTTTCTCCAGAACTAATAAATTGATCAATCATAATTTGTGCGCCATTTGCAAAATCACCAAACTGCGCTTCCCATATAACAAGTGTCTTAGGATCAACTTGTGAATATCCATATTCAAAACCAAGAACACCAAACTCAGATAAAAAACTATCTATAATTTCAAAGTAACCTTGCTTGTTTTGAAAGTGTCTTAATGGAACAAAACGATTTTCGTTTTCTTGATCGTATAGAACACCATGTCTATGACTAAATGTTCCTCTTCCAACATCTTGTCCAGATATTCGAACGCCATATCCCTCATCAAGAAGTGTTGCTAAAGCTAAACTTTCAGAGGTTGCCCAATCAATACCTTTTCCATTGATGACACTTGTTAATCGATCCCCATAAATTTTTTTTATTCTTCTATGAGCATTAAAATCTGCAGGTATTTCATGAATTTTTTTAGCAACGTTAATTAATGTTTTTTCTTTTACAGATGTTTTTCCTCTTCTTGCATCAAATGTTGCAGTAGATAAACCTGTCCAAGTTCCCTCTAACCAATCTACTTTATTTGGTTTATAATTTTTAGTTGATTCAAATTCTTTATCTAAAAAATTTTTAAAAGAATCTACAATGTCTCTAGATTCTTCTTCTGAAAGAGTATTATTCTCAATTAATTTTTTTTCATATTTTTTTCTTGTAGTAATTTGTTTTTTGATAGCCTTATACATTAGTGGTTGAGTAAAAGAAGGTTCATCAGCTTCGTTATGTCCTGATCTTCTGTAGCAAAACATATCTACAACAACATCGACTTTAAATTTATTTCTAAATTCCGTTGCAAGTCTACAAACATGAACTACTGCTTCTGGGTCATCGCCATTAACATGAAATATTGGTGCCTGAACCATTTTTGCAATTTCAGTACAATAAGGTGCTGACCGTCCATATTGTGGCATAGTTGTAAAACCTATCTGATTGTTAATTACAAAGTGAATGGTACCACCTGTTTTAAACCCTCTTAATTGTGACATAGCAAATGTTTCGGCCACAACTCCTTGTCCAGCTATTGCTGCATCTCCATGAATTAATAAACCAATAACTTTATCTGTTGTTTTATCTTTAGCTAAAGTTTGTTTAGCTCTTACTTTTCCTGCCACAACTGGGTTAACTGCTTCTAAATGTGATGGGTTAGAAGTGAGCGATAAATGAATTTTCTTTTTTTCAAATTCACGATCAGCAGAAACTCCTAAATGATATTTTACATCACCCGAACCTAGTACCTCATTTGGATCATTTAAAGATCCTTGGAATTTTGATAATATTTTTTTGTAAGGCATTTCCAAAACACTTGATAGAAGTGTTAGTCTACCTCGATGAGCTGTTCCAATAATAATATCTTCAATTCCAGACAAACATGCCTGTTTAACAATTTGCTCTATACCAGGTATCATCGCTTCACCACCTTCGATACCGTATCTCTTTGTACCTAAAAACTTTTTATCTAAAAACTGCTCAAATAGTTCTGATTCAACTAATCTTTTATAGATTGCTTTTTTTCCTTCATTTGTAAAATTTGTTTTATTTCTTACTTCTTCAATTCTTTCTTGTACCCATTGTTTTTGATCAGCTTGTTGTATGTGTAAAAATTCAACACCAATTGAAGCAGAATAAGTTTCTTTTAATATTTTAATAATATTTTTTAATTTACCTTTTTCTAAACCCAAACTTCCATCAATGAATATTTCTTTGTCTAAATCTGATTCAATGAAACCATAGCTTTTATAATCTAATTCTTGAGGATACTCTCTTTCAGATATTCCTAAAGGATCAAGATCTGCAATTAAATGTCCATTAATTCTAAAAGCTCTAATTAACCTTAATGCTCTAATTGAATCTAAAGTTGAAACTCTAAATTCTTCAGAATTGTAATTCGCATTTGATTTTATAACCTTAGTTATGTAATTTTTATCTATTATACTTGATGGACGTTCTTTCCATTCTGGTCCTCCAAAATCTTTAAGAACAGAATAGTCATCTTCATTTAAGTTATTAAAAAAATCTTTCCAAGTTGTGTCCACACTTTCAGGGTCATTTCTAAATTTAGAATACAGTTCAGCCACATATGGCGCATTAGCACTATTTAAGAAAGTATCATTCATAAATTTCTATTAAACTAAAACCATTTCGCATAACAATCATACTAATGGAAACTAATTATTCCCATTTTGCATTGCTAATTTCATAGTTTTTCCCAACGATGCCGGGGATTTTGACACCAAAACTCCAGCATTTTCTAAAGATTTAATTTTGGAATGTGCTGTACCTTTTGAGCCTGAAACGATAGCACCTGCATGACCCATACGTTTGCCTTTTGGTGCCGATTGTCCAGCTATAAATGCTGAAACTGGTTTTTTTCTTTTTGAGTTTGAAATAAATTCTGCTGCATTTTCTTCTTCCTCACCGCCAATTTCGCCAATCATTAAAATTCCCTCAGTCTCATCATCTTCTAAAAATAACTTTATACAATCTACAAAATCCATACCATGTATTGGATCTCCACCAATACCAACACATGTTGATTGACCTAATCCTACCTCTGTTGTCTGTGCAACAGCTTCATAAGTTAATGTTCCTGATCTACTTACTATTCCTATTTTACCTTTTTTATGGATGAAGCCAGGCATGATTCCAATCTTGCATTCTGAAGGTGTGATTAACCCTGGACAGTTTGGTCCAATCAAATATGTTTTATTTTTAATAATTCTTTTTTTTATATCAATCATATCTAAGACTGGAATACCTTCTGTAATACAAACAATTAATTCAATATTTGCATCTAAAGCTTCGTGGATTGCTTTAGCAGCAAACTTAGCAGGCACATAAATAACTGTTGCGTTTGCATCAGTTTGTTTCACTGCATCGGCAACAGTATTAAACACTGGTAAGTTTAAATGGGTCTGACCTCCTTTTCCAGGCGTGACACCACCAACAAGGTTTGTACCATATGCTATAGCTTGTTCTGAATGATATGTTCCTTGTGAACCGGTAAAGCCTTGGCAAATAAGTCTTGTTTTTTTATTAATTAAAATTGACACTATTCTGATAACTCCACAGCTTTCTGAGCTGCATTTGAAAAATCATCAATTGAAATTAATCCTAATGATGAATTATTTATAATGTCTCTTCCTTCTTTAGAATTTGTTCCTTGAAAACGTACAACAACAGGAAGTTTAAATTCTAATTCTTTAATTGCATCAATGATGCCATTAGCAATCATATCACAATGGATAATTCCTCCAAAAATATTTATAAAGACTGATTTCACGTTTTTATCTGATTGAATGATCTTGAAAGCTTTAATGGCTCTTTCTTTATTTGCAGTGCCACCTAAATCTAAAAAATTGGCTGGCTCCATTCCAAATTGTTTAATAATATCCATAGTTGCCATAGCCAGTCCAGCTCCATTAACCATACAGCCTATTTTTCCATCCAGCTTAATGTAAACCATATCGTTTTCAGAAGCTTCAAGTTCCAAATCATTTTCTTCTGAAGTATCTTTTAATTTTTCAATGTCAGCCTGTCTATACAGAGCATTATCATCAATATTAATTTTAGCATCTAAAAGAATTAATTTTTCATCTTTTGTCACAACAAGAGGATTAATTTCAATTAAAGAAGCATCTATTTCTACATAGGCCTTACATAAATTTGAAACAATTTCTTTAAATTGGTTAAACTCATTAATAGAAAAATTTAATTTATTTTGAAGACCATCATTAATTGTAAAATCTTCTAAGTTATCAAAATAAACGTATTGAATTCTTTCTGGTGTTTTCTCAGCTACATCTTCTATGTCTACACCACCAGCATCAGATACCATCATCATTAATTTTGATTGATTTCTATCAAGAAGAATACTTAAATAATATTCCCTATCAATTTCACATCCAGCTTCTAAATAAATTCTATTTACTAACTTTCCTTCATTACCTGTTTGTTTTGTAATCAATATGTTACCCATCATTCCTTTTGCAATTTTTTGTGCATCATCAATTGTTTCTGTTATTTGTACTCCACCTTTTGTATTAAATGGTTTTAAAAATTTCCCTGCTCCTCTTCCACCAGCATGTATTTGTGATTTGATAACCCAAGGAGGTCCTTTTATATTTTGTAAGTCTTTTTCTAACCCATCAACATTTTCAATGTAACTTTTGCCTTCAAGTATAGGTAGATTATACTTTCTTAGCAGATCTTTAGCTTGGTATTCATGCAAATTCATTTTGATAAAAGGGTAATAGTTAGATTAGATGAAAAATACAATTATTTTTTATTTTTCTTATTTAGAAGCTTGTTAGATAATGTAGTTAATGATTTTACTGCTTTAACAGAATGATTAAATTCTTTCTTTTCATTATTATTAAGATTTAATTCAATAATTTTTTCAACACCTTTTTTGCCAATGATAACTGGAACTCCAACATATAGTCCTTTTACTCCATATTCACCATTAAGATATGCAGCACATGGTAATAATCTTTTTTGATCTAACAAAAATGACTCTGCCATTTGTATAGCTGAAGAAGCCGGCGCATAATAGGCAGATGTATTCATAAGTTTTACAATTTCAGCTCCACCATCACGTGTTCTTTGAATAATTTTATCTATATTTTTTTTTGTTGTCCACTTCATCTTTATTAATTCAGGTACAGGAATACCTGATACAGTTGAATATCGAATAAGTGGAACCATTGTGTCTCCATGACCACCTAAAACAAAAGCGCTTACATCGTTAATTGACACATTAAATTCCTTGGATAAAAAGTATTTTAATCTTGCACTATCCAAAACACCCGCCATGCCAATACACATATTTGTTTTAAGGCCTGATGATTTCTGAAGGACACTTACCATTGCATCCAGTGGATTAGTAATGCATATAACAAATGCTTTTGGACAATATTTTTTAACATTTTTCCCAACATTTTGAATGATTATAGAATTTTTTTCTACAAGATCATCTCGAGACATACCTGGTTTTCTTGGAAAACCTGCAGTGACTATTACTACATCAGAATTTTTGATATCTCTAAAACTTGAAGTACCTCTTAAATTTGCATGAAATCCCTCAATAGAAGATGACTGAGCCAGATCTAAAGATTTACCCTTAGGCATCCCTTCAAAAATATCTAATAAAACTACATCACCTAATTCTTTTAAACTAACAAGTTGTGCGAGAGTCCCACCAATATTGCCTGCTCCAATGAGAGCAATTTTTTTTCTCATTTAAGTTTTATACTTTAATTATAATTCTGTAACAATAGCCTTTTTAAGTCCAGCAATTTCTTTGGCTGGATTTAGACCTTTAGGACAGGACCTAGTACAATTCATTATTGAATGACATCTATAAAGTTTTAAAGAATCATTTATTGCTTTTAATCTCTCTTTTCTTTCTGAGTCTCTAGAATCACTTACCCATCTTGCTGCTTGTAAAAGGACTGCAGGTCCTAAATATTCATCTCCATTCCACCAATAACTTGGACAAGAAGTAGTGCAACAAAAACATAATACACACTCCCATTTACCGTCTAGCCTTTCTCTATCTTTTGGTGATTGTTTTTTTTCGTCTCGCGAGTTTTTTTCTTCTTCATGTGTTTTTTTACGCTGCAACCAAGGTTTAATGGAAGCCAGTTGTTCATAAGCTTTACTTAGATCTGGAACTAAATCTTTTACAACACGCATATGTGGAAGAGGATAAATTTTGATTTCATTCTTAACTTCGGACATGCTTTTCAAACATGCTAATGTGTTAACTCCATCAATATTCATAGCACAAGAACCACAAACTCCTTCTCTACAAGATCTTCTAAATGTTAAAGTCGGATCAATTTCGTTTTTTATTTTCATAAGTGCGTCTAATACCATTGGGCCACACTTTTCTTGATCTATCTCATAATTATCTATCCTGGGATTTTTATCATCTTCGGGATCCCATCTATAGATTGCTAGTTTCTTTGGATCATTTGCAGGTTCTTTTAATTGGTGAGTTTTCCCTTTAGTTATTTTTGAATTCGCAGGAAGTGTAAACTGAGCCATTAATAAACTCTTCTTTTAGGTGGTATTGGTTGAACATGATTAGTTAGAGTATTCATGTGAACACCTCTAGTTCCCATACTCACATCTCCCTTATCGTTTAACCAAGCTAAAGAGTGAACTAACCAATTATTATCATCTCTTTCTTTATAATCTTCTCTTGCATGTGCGCCTCTACTTTCAGTTCGATTTAAAGCAGAATGAAGAGTAACTTTTGATTGTGCCATTAAATTGTGTAACTCTAAAGCTTCAACCAAGTCTGTATTAAAGATTAATGATTTGTCTTTAATATCTATGTCATCCATTGAGCTTTCTACTTTTGAATATTCTTCAATGCCTTTTGATATGAGATCATGTGTTCTAAATACTGCACATTTTTGCTGCATTATATGTTGCATGGAAGTGCGAAGTTCTCCAGTTGTAGAGTTTCCTTTGCTGTTTCTAATCCTATCAAATCTCTCAATAATATTATCTGTTTTTGATTGATTAATTTCAATTTTTTTAGAATTTGGTTTTACTTTTTCTTTACATGTTAGGCTAGCTGCTTTGCCAAAAACAACGAGATCTATTAATGAATTTGTTCCTAATCTATTTGCACCGTGTACAGAAACACATGCAGCCTCACCAACAGCCATTAAACCTTCACATACATTATCTGGATTTTCATTTGTTGGTCTTAGAACTTCTGTTCTATAATTTGTCGGTATACCACCCATGTTATAATGAACCGTTGGAAGAACTGGTATTGGATCTTTAGTCAGATCAACTCCGGCAAATATTTTTGCAGTTTCTGAAATACCAGGCAATCTTTTATGTAGTGTATCAGCATCAATGTGCTCAAGATGGAGGAGCACATGATCGGCATTGTCTCCACAACCTCTATTTTCACTAATTTCAATTGTCATAGCTCGGCTTACTACATCCCTTGATGCTAGATCTTTTGCATTTGGAGCATATCTTTCCATAAATCTTTCACCATCACTATTCGTTAAATATCCACCTTCTCCTCTTGCTCCCTCAGTGATTAACACTCCTGCACCGTAAACTCCAGTTGGATGAAACTGAATAAATTCCATATCAGAAAGAGGTAGGTTTTGTCTTAAAGCCATTGCACTACCATCACCCGTACATATATGAGCACTCGTAGATGAGAAGTAAGCTCTTCCATATCCACCGGTAGCTAGAATTGTTTGATGAGATAAAAATCGATGGATTGAGCCATCTTCTAAGCACCATGTTACCACACCAATACAATTACCATGATCATCAGAAATTAAGTCTAAAACAAAATATTCTATATAAAATTCTACATTATTTTTTAGTGATTGCTGGTAAAGTGTGTGGAGTAAAGCGTGTCCCGTCCTATCGGCTGCTGCACAAGCTCTCATAGCAGGAGCTCCCTCGCCATTATTAGTTAAGTGACCTCCAAAAGGTCTTTGATAGATCTTTCCATCATCTGTTCTGCTAAAGGGCATTCCATATTCTTCAAGTTCAATTACTGCTTCAGGGGCTTTAGAACATAAGTATTCAATTGCATCTTGATCTCCGAGCCAGTCTGAACCTTTAACTGTATCATACATGTGCCACTTCCAATTATCTTCACCCATATTACCTAAAGCTGCTCCAATTCCACCTTGTGCTGCAACAGTATGACTTCTTGTTGGAAATACTTTTGATATACAAGCTGTTTTTAGTCCAGCTTCAGCACATCCAAGCGTAGCTCTAAGCCCTGATCCTCCAGCTCCTACAACTACAACGTCATAATGGTGATCAATAATTTTGTATGAATTAGTCATCTAAAATACTATTCTCAATAAATTCACTGTTATTAAAATCATGATAAAATAAATAAGATAATTAATTGACAATTTAATAAATTTTGCTGTTTTTTGCGATGTGACATAATCTTCAATAATTGTTTGTAGTCCCAATTTTGAATGCAGAAGCATAGATTGCATCATAATGAAAAATAAGAAAGCATTAAAATAAGATTGAAAAAAAATTTCTATTTCAGAATAAGTCATCTTTGATAACGATATTGCAGAATATATAAACCAAAACGTCAATGGTATTAGAATTGAAGCAGTGATTCTTTGCGTTAACCATTTAAGAGCATAATTTTTCATGCAAAATACCAGACAGCTAAACTAGAAATTAAAGTTAAACATATAACAGCGTAACCAGATTTATATACTTGAGATAATTCCATTCCAATACCAAATGACCAATATAATTTTCTACATCCATTAAATAAATGATAAAAAATACCAACAGTCCAAATCATTAGAACTAGTTTAAACAAAATACTCTTAGAAAAAGTTTCAAAATAGATATAAAATTCAGGACCAAAACTAATCAAAAAAAACCAAATTGAAATTAATAATGCACCCACACTTAATCCAATTCCCGATATCCTATGAAAAATTGAAAATACTGCTGTCAGCACTCTTTTGTGTATAGATAGGTGAGGCGATAAAGGTCTATTATCAGTCATTTTTTTCATATTTTTTATGTTTCATAAGTAAGTATTTTTGTTAAAATTTCAAAATATTAATGGTTTAGTATTTTTTCTTACTATCACGTAAGTTCGTAAAATGTTGATAAAAAGTGCCAAATTTTATAAAAATCAACTAAATTTAATGCCAAATTTTACTAAAAATCTTGAATTTTAAATAGATAGATATTACTCTTAATAAGCCGGATAACACTCGTTTCTTAGCTTCGGAGGAACGCCAAGAATTTTAATTATCTTACCCGCCGTTTGATAATTAGTTGAGTTTCTTATTCTAGAGAAGTGTCTGCCAAGGTACAAACTAGTTTTAGAGTCCGGCCTACTCTAAAATTTTATTAAAAAATTCTTCCATCTTTTTAGAATATACTTCTGGATATTTAAACATAGCATCTACATGATAAGAGTTTTCAACTAACCAAAACTCAGCATTAATTTTATTTTGATTTGTATATTCTTTAAAATAATTAAAATGTCTTGTTAAGATTCTTGTATCAGAGTCTCCATGAGTAAAAAAATAGTATTGTTTCTTTGATAATTTTTCAGCTGGAGATAATTTACTTGGATCTATTCCAGTTAAGATTCTTCCAGCTAAACTTACAGCTGGCCCAAATTCAATAGCCAGACCATATCTTGCTATTTCATCTTTTAAAATCATATTAAATTCAGCAAGTGAACTATCAGCCCATACAGCCAGTATTTCTGGTTCTGCATTAGCTGCAAAAATAGATGTGCTTGCACCAAGAGATATTCCATGTAGTCCAATGCTATTAGACTTGAAACCAATTTCTTTTAAAAAGTCAAATGCGCCAAGAATATCATTATACGACTTTAATCCTAAATCATCGTAACTACTCACAGTATCACTTTGGCCATAGTTTCTTAAATCTATCGTAAGAACATTAAATTTTTTATTAACTAAAAAACTTGCAATTAGATTAGGTTCAGACTTACATTTACCATTTGGGCTTATGCCATGTGTAACAATTATAATTGGTCTATTTGGAAAATAATTAAACAGCCATCCATTAATCTTGATGTCAGAATCACGTGATTGAAAATATACATCTTGCCATTCATCTAAATAATAGTCTTTAAAATTAAAATTTTCTCTTACTTTTTGTCGTGCAAGAATTAAATATTCATGTGAGTCAACTGTTGTGCTCCATGAATTCGGAAGAGATCCTTCATGCAAACCACAAGTTGGATCTATTTTTAAAATTTGATAAGCAACATAAAAACCTGCAGTAAAATAAACTATTATTAATAAAACTACTGTACTTACTAAAAACCTGATTATGTATTTCATCAATCTGGTTTTACTATAGTCATTTCATATAATCTGCTAGCAGTTCTTTTAAATTCTTCCGCTAGAGTATTTATATTATTTAATGAATTTATAGGTTTAGATGCTAAAATTACAATTGAACAATTATTTTCATATAACATATCGATTAATCCAATAAACCTTCTGCACGAATCTTTATTTTGATTATCAAATTCAGGAACATTTTTTAAGAATACCAACTTAAATTTATCTGCAATATTTTTATAATCTTCATTACCAAAGTTTACTTCACAAAGATCTTCAAAATCAATCATCATTAGATTTGATGTGCATTTATCAAACTCTAGTTCACGACTTTTAGATTTTATTTTTACAGTTGTTAAATGGGAGGGATCAACAAAGCGATTAAATAATTTTTCAAATTCATTTGACGTTTCAGTTGTTATAGGTGTGAAATATGTTTTTGATTGATTTAATGTTTGTCGGCGAAAATCTGTTTTAATACTAATATCATAAAGGAAGAAATTTTCTTTAATTAAATCAATAAATGGAAGAAAATCATTTCTCTGCAAACCATCTTTATATAAATCATCTGGATGAAAATTTGATGAAAGTAATATAAATATTTTATACTTTGAAAAATAATTAAATATTTTTTTAATGATCAATGCGTCAACAATATTAAAAATATGTAACTCATCAATAAATATTATTTTGAAATCTCTACTTAAATTCTTGACATAATTTTCAATTGCAAGTTCTTTATTATCTGATTTTTTTACTTGATCATGAATTTCATTCATCAAGTTATTAAAATGAATTTTTTTTCCAATTTTGCTATTTTGATAAAACAAATTTAATAAAAATGTTTTTCCCGTTCCTACTTGACCATAAAGATAAATTCCTTCAAAAATTTTATCCTTAAAAAAAAGTTTAGTTTTACTATAAGAAGACCATACATTATTAGCTTGTTTTAAAAATTTAATTTGATCAACATTCTTTTTAATAAAATTATTTTCTACAAAACTATTGTACTGGTCGATAACATTAAACATTATTTTTTACCTAAATATTGTTCTAATTTTTTAAATGTCTCAAGTTCTCCACTTGTAAGTTTATTTTTTTCTTTTTTCTTTTTCAAACGCTTATATTCTTCTATGAGATAATTTAAACTTTCCATTATTTTTTTACTCATGTTTATAAACTATAGGTAAAACTGCAGATACAATAATCATAATTGAGCTAATTAAAAAGATTGCTACTATTCCAAAGCCCCAATCTATTGCATATCCAAAAATTACTGGAGATAACGCACTTGCAAATACTCCGACTCCATGAAGTAATGCCTTCGCAGTACCAATACTTTTTACTCCATAAATTTCTGCCCAAAGAGAACCCATAAAGGGAGCGGATAATCCAAGGTTAAAACCAAAAAGTGACATATAAATTACAAATGCAAAATAACTATTAAAAAAGAAGAGAATAAAAACACTAATAAGTAAAGGTACTAAAACAAATGGTATTGCTCTTTTAGTATTTATTTTGTCAATCAAAGGACCACCAATTATCAATCCAAAAATTGAACACAAACCAAATATTAAATATCCATCTCCAATCATTTCAATCGACCATCCTTTAGAGTCAAAAATAAAAATCTGATGAAAAATTAAACCAGTTCCAATAAATGGGGAACTTAAAGCTAAAGGAAAATAAATGAAAAAAATTCTATCAGTGAGGATTTGAGTAATAGTCCAGTGCTTGTGTACTTGTTTATCTTTTATATTTTTTAGAAGAGTCAAATCTCTTTTATTTTGATCAAAAAGTAAAATAAACACTAAAGGTATTAATAAAAGTAAACTTAAAGCTGAATAGAACCATATGCTTTTGAAATTTAAAAAAGTTTGTAAACTAACCACTAATTTAGGCATAAGCATTATTCCTAACATTCCCCCTAAAGTAGCTACAGATATTGCCTTACCCCTATCAACAGAAAAATACCTCGTCATAGATGTAGAGCCAGCGTGAGTCATTGCTCCCTGTCCAAAAAATCTCAGTAAAAATAGAATTATAAAAAGATGAATAATATTATCAAAAATAAAATTAAAACCAATGCATGCTAATGCTAGACCAATTATTATTAAAGTGGAATAAATTCTTAATTCAATTTTATCAATTAGTTTAGCAAAATTAATAAATAGAAAGGAACTAACAAGTGTTGCTACGGCGTATACAAATCCAAATTGACCATCAGTTAAATTATAAAAATTACGAATATCTTCATTGAATAGCGCGATATAGAAAGTTTGCCCGTAACTTCCAAAAAATACGATTAAAAAGCCATAAATTAATAGATAAGGATCATGAAAAAAAAATCTTTTCATATATAATCAAATGATTTCTTTTATACTATTTAAAAGTTTCACCATTTTATTTTGATTTATTCTTCCTGTATTTACATTTCTTGGGCTTGGGTGATAACTGCCAATTAATAATTTATTATCTGGCAAGATATTTTTTGAGCCATGTGAAAAAATAAAATCTTTATTTTTTATTTCATAGTATTGTTTATAATAATTTAAACAGGCATCATAACCAATTTTTCCAAGAGCAACTATAATGCTTACATTTTTTAAATAACTTATTTCTTCGTTAAAATAATTAAAACAAGTTTTTAATTCTTTAGAGGTAGGTTTATCTTCTGGTGGAACACACTTAAGGGCAGTAGTTAAATACATATTTTTTAATACTAAACCATCATTTTTGTTTGTAGAGTTAGGTTGATTTGCAAATCCAGTTTTATATAAACAGGAAAATAAAAAATCTGCAGATTTATCACCTGTAAAAACACGACCTGTTCTATTGCCACCGTGAGCAGCAGGTGCAAGACCTACCATTAATAGTTTTGCTTTTTGATCACCATATCCAGTAATTGGCTTACCCCAATATATTTGATCGATGTATTGTTTTCTTTTTTCCTTTGCAATTTTTTCACGGAAATTAACTAAACGTTCACACTTAGTACAATGAGTTATAGTTTTATTTAAATTACTTAATGTCATTTGGAAGATATATATCTATATTACAGCTACGTGATGAATGAAAGAGCTAAAGCGATCTTAGAATTTTGTTTTATCAAAACTCAACTTGAACAATGGTTTCAAAAAAGTGAAAAATTTGACAAAATTTTGAAGAATAATTTTATGACTGATTATATGAAAGCGATAAATAATGAATATGATAGCTGGTCTAATAATCCAGAAGAATGTGTTGCGCTAATTATGTTGCTTGATCAATTATCAAGGAATTTTTTTAGAAATAGTTCAAAAGCGTATGGTCAAGATGCTAAGTGCATATCAATAGTAAGAAATGCAATAAGTAAAAGATTTTTAGAAAAATTAAGTAATGACAAAATTCATTTTTTATTATTACCTTTAATTCATAGTGAAGATATGGATGATCATATTCTTGGACATAAACTAGTTGATCAATACTTAAATAAACATACAGAATTCGATAATATAAAAAAAGCTTGGAATTATCATACTGTAGCGATTAAAAAGTTTGGAAGATATCCTCATAGAAATAAGATATTAAAGAGAGAAAGCACAATAGAAGAAATAGATTTCTTAAAACAACCTAATACTTCTTGGTAGTTGTTTAAATTATTTTTGTTCTACTCCAGTTAGTGCACTAACAAATTGTTTCTGAAACATATAAATAAATACTAAAGGAAGAAATCCTGCAATTGAGGATGCAGCAAATTGCTGATTCCATATCATTTCATATTCAGTTGAAAATCTTCCAAGTGTAACTTGAATAAGATGAAGCTCAGGTGAAGGCGCTGCTATTAAGGGCCAAAGGTAAGATTCCCATTGAAAGACAAATAGAAGTAATCCAGCTCCAAGAGTGACTGGTACTGAAAGAGGAAGACAAATTCTCCAAAATACACCAAACCAACTTAATCCATCAACTCTTGCCGCCTCAATAAGCTCTTTTGGAATACCTAAAAAAAATTGTCGATATAAGAAAATAATTAATCCATTTGCTAACATAGGAATTATTAATGCATAGAAAGTATCAAACCATCCTATTTGCCTCATCATTTTAAACAAAGGAATTGCAATTGCATCCGCTGGTACTGCAAAAGATAGAAGAACAAAGCCAAAAATTATATTATCACCTTTAAATCTAAATTGCGCGAATGCAAACCCGGCCATGGAGTTAATTAATAAACCACCAGCAACAGAGGTTATAGAAACAAAAAAAGTGTTTAACATCGATCGACCAAAATCATTTTCAAATATTGCAAAATATGAATCTAATGAAAATCCTGGAAGGAATGCTTTATAGCTTATAGGAGCAAGATCTCTAAAAATTTCAGAGTTACTTTTAAATGAAGCTGCTACTCCCCACCAAAAAGGGAGAATAGTTATAATTAATCCAATAAAGATAATTAAGTACCATAAATAAACAGACCATTGTCTTTTAAAATGCATTATCATTTGACTTTTATTCCTTCATTTTTTTCACTTAAAAATAATAGCTGAAGACCTATAACTATAAGAGTTATAACAGTTAGAATAGTTATGATTGAAAGAGATCTTCCCCAATCTTGATAATAAAATCCACTTCTGTAACCTTCATAAATTAAAACATTAGTTGATTGTAATGGACCACCTTTAGTTAAAATAATCATGGGCACCATTAAAACAAAATTAGCTGCTGTATCTGCTACGAAAACAAAAAGTATTGTTCTTTTTAATTGTGGGATCGTAACATATCTAAATTTTTGAAAAGGTGTTGCGCCATCAATCTCTGCAGCCTCGTAGTATTGTTTAGGAATATCCTCCAGTCCTGCCAATAAAAACAGCATCCAAAACGCTACACCTTTCCAAGTAGCAATTGCAATTATGCACCATAAGGCTTGATTTTCATTAACCAAGAAAGGTTGTGGAGGAATTCCAAAAACTCCAATTAGACCATTAATTAATCCTTGGTTTGGATCTAGCATTAGACCCCAGATAATTGTAGCGATAGGAAGTGCTATCCCAATTGGTAATAGATAGAGTGATCTAATAATTCTAATAAATTTTGATTTCCTCATCAATAATAATGCTAATCCCAATGACATAGCTATTTGAAGAGGGTTAATAATAATTGTTAAAAAAGCAGTTATTTCTAAAGATTTCCAAAATATTTTATCGTCAAATAAATATTGATAATTTTCAAACCAAACAAAAATTCTTTTTTCAGCACCACCACTAAAGCTAGTGTAGATAAGGCTTTCCCAGAAGCCAATAAAAATAGGGTAAAGTTTAAAAGCAATAGTTCCAATAAGAGCTGGTGCTAAAAACAGGTATGGAACCATCCATTGTCTTTTAAAAAAATTCATACTTTAAGATAAAAGATATCACGCGGTAAAAACCGCGTGATAAAAATATACATTACTTATAACGTCTCATAGAAGATTCAATTCTAGACTCAGCATCTGCTAAAACAGAAGCTGGATCACCACCATTTCTTATATCTTCGAAACTAGTATTAACTATTTCTTCAAACTCTAAGAAACCAGGTGTTCTTCCTCTAGTAGCGCAATGATTTGCTGACTCATATGTAGCTAAGTTCATAACAATTCCAGGGAAGTTGTTGAATTTTGGATCCTCAGCAACATGAAGTATTGCAGAGTTATGTGCTGGTAAAGAATTATGTTCTTCAACATAATGAATTGCTACTTCTGGGCTTGCAGTCAAATATCTAACAAGCTTAGCAGCATCATCTTTCTGTTTTGAATAATTCCAAACACCTATGTGCCAACTATTACAACCAGTTACAACTTTTCCACCTTCAAAATAAGGATGTAGAGCTACACCATAATTAAGATCTGTATCAGCCCATCTTCCATTATTCCAAGATCCACCAACAAATATTCCAATTTTACCTAAACCAAATAACTCATGAGTTTGGTCAGGTCCTACTCCTTTTGGAGAAATATTAGAAGTGTTGTGGATGTCATAATAAAACTGACCAGCTTTCATCCATCCATCATTTGTTAGACAGCCCTTAACAGATAGTCCGCCCTCACAAACTCCAGATCCACCACCAGCTGATTCAGGTAGTGCTTGTAATTGATAGTATCTACTAATTTGATCAAAGATAAAACCATGAACGCCATTAGCTTCATCAGTTATTTTTTTTGCACAATCAACTATTTCCTCCCAAGTTACTCTTTCTGCTTCAATCATTGAAGGTTCAGCACAACCTGCTTTAGCAAGTAAATCTTTATTGTAATAAGTTAGCTGACCAGAGTTGTTAAGAGGAGGGGCATACATTTCTCCATTCCATGATGCTGCAGCAATACCAGCAGGAGCGAATATAGCATTAACACTAGTGTCTGCAAAATACTGATCCATAGGCCCTATCATACCTCTTACTGCATAAGAGGGGACTAATGGTGCATCAACAAATATTACATCAACATCATCAGCTTGTGCATTTCCTCTTACTTCAATAGTTGCCAGTAAATCTCTAAATGGAAATGTTTGGATATTTACCTCAATACCTGTTTCTTTTTCAAACGCTTCGACAAAAGGTGTAAGAGGTTCTTCAGCCCACGTTCCAATAAGAAAGTTAATTTCCGCTTTTGCACTAGTAACAATGTTACTAAATAAAAATATAGTGCATAAGCTTGCTAATATTTTTTTCATTTTATCCTCCCAGATAATTTATTTAAATATTATTACCAAATTATGGAACAACAAGGATATTAATTTTATCAACTTTGTGATGACAATTAGTCATACGACTAAATAATTTGTTCTATACAAGCATCTTTTAAAACAAGAATAAATTAGTTTTTAAATAAATATTGATATTAATAATTATCAAATACTGATAATATTTGAAAATAATGGGACACTTTGAGAAATCATTTTACCACGAAAGAGACGATACAAATATTTTGACACTACTAAAGCCTAGGAAAGGAAAAGTAAGGGCTGTGTTAGATACAGACACTTATAATGAAATAGACGATCAGTTTGCACTTGTGCAAATGATGCTTTCACCGAACAGAATTAAAGTTGAAGCTATATATCCAGCTCCCTTCTCAATGAATGATAGATCAGATCATCCAGGTAAAGGTATGGAATTAAGCTATGATGAAATACTAAGATGCCTTGAAAGAATTAATATTTCACCGGAAGGATTAGTCCATAAAGGTGTAACAGAGTACATTGGTGCTAAAAAAGAATCCATTGATGCACCAGCGGTTGATGACTTAATTAATAAAGCTAATGCAGGAAGTAAAGAAGATCCGCTCTATGTAATTGCTATAGGAGCAATCAGTAACGTATCCTCAGCTTTACTAAAAGCTCCGGAGATAAAAGATAAAATTGTTGTTGTTTGGCTTGGAGGAAATGCTTTGTATTGGCCTCATTCATATGACTATAATTTAAAACAAGACGTAGGTGGCACTCAAGTTTTATTTGATTGTGGTGTGCCTTTAGTAATGGTTCCATGTGCAGGAGTTACAACACATCTGACCTCAACTGTACCTGAAGTAGAAAAGTATATAGAACCTCATGGCGAAATAGGGAAATTTTTAGCAATGAGATTTAAAGAGTATAGTGATGATCATAAATGTTGGTCAAAAGAATTATGGGATATGGCTGCAGTAGCTTGGGTTTTAGATGAAAAATGGACTCCAACGAATCTAATCCCCTCTCCTGTACTATCTGATAACATGACCTGGAGTGTTGATCAAAGAAGACATCCAATTAAAATTGTATCTATGTTAAACCGAGACGCAATTTTAAAAGATTTTGTAGAAAAGTTAGAAAAATTTAATAGCTAGTTATAATTTCACTTTCATATTTTCGTTTATCTTTGCTAATCTGATTAAGTCATTAATAGATTTAAAAGAATGTGTGTTTTTTAGCATTTCAATTGCAAGACTAGATGCTTTATATTCACAATCTGCTCTAACTTTTGTATTTTCGATCCATTCAAAATCTATGTTGTGAGCAAAACCATAAATTCTTCGAATTATTTTAGCACCTGCATACGAAATAGTTTCCTCAAAAAGATTTTGCATATAAACTTTTTTTTCTATAATCATTTTTTTGCTATTTTTTTTAAAAAGTACTTTTGGGTATCCATCACCATGATTTTCATTTTCCCATAATTTTAAAAATTTCTTTTCGAATTTAATCCAAATAGTTTTAATTGTTTCAAGCAACCATTTCTTATATTTTTTTCTTTCATCAATTTTTTTTTCGTGACCAGTTTGAGAGAAATAACTCATTAATAAATTTGCAATTAGTGCACCACTATCGAATCCCATTGGTCCATAAAAAGCAAATTCTGGATCAATTACCTTTGTGTCATTTTTTGTAACCATAATTGAGCCTGTATGAAGATCTCCATGTAAAAGAGCATCAGTGTTTTTCATAAATTTCAATTTTAAACGACTTATAGCAATTTTTAATTTCTCATCATTTTCTATCTTTTTCTTCATTTTATTTAAATAAGGTTTAGTCCATCTATTGTTCTTGTTTACTGAATATGGATCAGTAAATATCAAGTCCTCTGTAATTTTACAAAGCTCAGTATTTAAAATAAATTTTGAAATTAAATTTTTTTTTGATGTTGCTGTTAAATAAAGGTCAGATGTGTAAAATAAAGTTTTTGATAAATACGTTGAAATTGATTCTGCGAAACTATTATATGTTATTCCTTTTATTAGTCCATGTCTCATAATTATATGTGGAGATAATTTTTCCATAGTTATAGTCCGTAAGACTTCGTCATAATCGTATATTTTTGGAAAATGATTTTTTACATATTTTTTGTGAGTATTAAAATATTCATGCTCATAATATGACCGTTTTAGAGTGAGGGGCCAATCTTTCAAAACCCTTAAATAAGGTAGAGGTTGTTTTAAGCAAATCGAATTAAATTTGTTTTCAATAAAAAAAACTAAATTCAAGTTACCATCGCCTACTTCTTTAACCACTAAGTTGGAAGTATTCTTAAAAAGTTTTTTTAAATTTTTTTTAGAGATAATAAATTCTTTTAGTTCATTTAATTTTAATGGTTTATATTTATTTGGTTTGAATTTGGTTAGCATAGTGATTTATATCAACAAAAGACTTAAAATAGAATAAATAGTAAAAATTAAAAGGTCTCGTGGTGAAATGGATATCACACGTGTCTTCGGAACATGGGTTTGGGGTTCGAGTCCCTACGAGACCGCCAATTAGATAGTTATTTTTTCAGAGTACTTTGAAATTACTAACTCAGCAATTTGAACAGCATTAAGTGCTGCTCCCTTGCGTAAATTATCTGAAACCACCCATAGATTCAAACCATTATCTATAGATTGATCATTTCTTATTCTGCTAATATAAACTTTATCTTCACCTGCAATTTCTACTGGAGTCACATAACCTTCATCTTTTCGATGATCAATTACTGAAATACCTTGAGAATTAGATAATATTTCACTAGCTTCTTTTTCATCTAATGGTGAATCAAACTCTATATTTACAGCTTCTGAATGTCCGATAAATACAGCTGTTCTAACGCAAGTTGCTGAAACATTAATTCCCTGGTCTAGAATTTTTTTTGTTTCATCAATCATTTTTTGCTCCTCTTCAGTGTTACCATTTTCTAAAAAAGCACCAATATGTGGAATAGCATTAAAGGCTATTTGTTTTGTGAATTTTTCTTTTTTTAATTCTTGATTTGCATAAACTTTTTGTGTCTGATTAAATAATTCATCCATACCTATTTTACCAGCTCCAGATACAGCTTGATAAGTTGATACAACGACTCTGTTTATAATCGCTTTTTCATGGAGTGGTTTTAATGCAACAACCATTTGTATTGTTGAACAATTAGGATTTGAAATAATATTAGTTCTATTTTCATCATCAAAAAATTCGTCAAGAGCATTAGCATTTACTTCAGGAACGATTAAAGGAATATTTTGTTGCATTCGAAAGTGAGAGGTATTGTCTATAACAATACATCCCGCTTTAGCTGCTTTTGGAGCATATTCTGCAGAAATTTTACCACCAGGAGAAAATAAACCAATGTGTGCTTTTGAAAAATCAAATTCTGATAAGTCTTCTACAACAATTTCTTTATCTTTAAACTCTACTTTTTTGCCTTTTGATTTTGATGATGCGAGCAAATATAAATTGTCTATTGGAAAATCCCTTTGCTCTAATATTTGGACTATTTCTGTTCCTACAGCACCTGTTGCTCCTGCTACTACTATATTATATTTTTGAGTCATTTAATTTCCAGATAGGATTTTTAATTCTTCAATAACAGCATTGCCCATCTCTTGAGTAGAGATAATTTTTTGTGCTCCGTCTTTTATATCAGCTGTTCTTAAACCTTTTAGTAGTACATTCTGTACAGCTTTCTCAACCATTTGACTATCTTCTTGCATATCAAAACTGTATTTCAACATCATAGCAAAGCTCATAATCATTGCTAAAGGATTTGCTTTAGATTGACCAGCTATATCTGGTGCACTACCATGCACGGGCTCATACATTGCTGCTCTAGTTCCATTTTCTTTAACTGGTCCAAGAGCTGCTGAAGGAAGCATTCCTAAAGATCCTGTTAGCATAGCTGCAGTATCGCTTAAAAGATCACCAAATAAATTATCTGTAAGTATGACATCGAATTGTTTTGGATAACGAACTAATTGCATTGCACAATTATCTGCAAGCATATGTTCTAAATTAACATCAGAATATTCCTTTTTGTGTAAATCTGTTACAGTTTGTTTCCAAAATAAACCTGTTTCCATTACATTTGATTTTTCTACTGATGTAACTTTATTATTTCGCAATTTTGCTAAATCAAATGCCACTCGTGAAACTCTGTTAACTTCTGACGTGGTATAAAGTTGAGTATCAACTGCCTTACTTTCAGTCTCACTAATTTTTGATATACCTCTTGGTTGTCCAAAATATACACCACTTGTTAATTCTCTAATTATCAAAATATCTAATCCTTTTACAAGATCAGATTTTAAAGATGATGAATCTGAAAGAGCATCTAAAACAACAGCTGGTCTTAGATTGGCAAAAAGATCTAGATCTTTTCTTAATCTTAATAAGGCAGCTTCAGGTCTTTTATCTCTTTCTACATTATCCCATTTAGCACCTCCTACCGCACCAAATAATACCGCATCACAATCCATAGCTATTTGCATAGTTTCATCACTTATAGAATTACCTTCTTTATCGTAAGCTGTGCCTCCAACTAATCTTTCAGAAATATCAAAAGATAAAGATTTAGTTTTTTCCATCCAATCAATGATTTTTAATACCTCAGCCATAACTTCATTGCCAATTCCATCACCAGGTAAAATTAAAATTTTTTTATTACTCATTTTTGACTACACTATCCAAGGTTGGATACTGTGTATTTTTTCTTCGTGAACATCAATTTTTTTATTTTTTTGGAGCGTCAAACCAATATCATCCAAACCCTCTAGCAAACATTTTTTTCGAAATGCATCAATTTCAAATTCTATTGTTTTATCATTTTGATAAGTGATTTTTTGATTTTCTAAATCAACTGAAACATCATTTTTAATTTCTGCTTCGTTCATTAATATATCTACCTTTTGTTGATCTAACTTAATTGGCAGTATTCCATTTTTAAAACAATTATTATAGAAAATATCTGCGAAGCTTGGTGCAATTATTGACTTAAAACCAAAATCTAAAAGTGACCATGGTGCATGCTCTCTACTTGATCCACAACCAAAATTTGCCCCAGCAATTAAAATTTTTGAAGTTTTATAAGGGTCCCAGTTAAGAACAAAATCATTCTTTATGTTACCTTGAATATCGTATCTTAATTCATGAAATAAGTTTTTTCCTAAACCAGATCTCTTTATTGTTTTCAAAAATTGTTTTGGAATAATCATATCGGTATCGACATTAATCATTGGTAGTGGTGCAGGGATACCAATTATTGTTTTAAATGATTCCATTTATAAATCCTCTGCTGTTGCAAAAGAACCTTTGATTGCAGAGGCAGCAGCTATTGCAGGACTAACAAGATGTGTTCTACCTTCTCTACCTTGTCTACCTTCAAAATTTCTATTTGATGTTGATGCACATCTTTCTTGCGGTTTTAATTGATCTGGATTCATAGCTAAACACATGGAGCAACCTGGCTCTCTCCAATCAAATCCTGCTTCAATAAAAATTTTATCTAAACCTTCTTCTTCAGCTTGTTTTTTAACTAGACCTGAACCAGGAACGATCATTGAGTCTACAGAAACTTTTTTGCCCTCTACAACTTTGGCAACTTCTCTTAAATCCTCAATTCTTCCATTAGTGCAAGAGCCAATAAATACTTTATCAATTTTAATTTTTTGTATTTCTTGTTTGGGTTCTAAACCCATATATTCAAGAGAACGTTCCATAGCCCTCTTTCTATTCGGATTACTCTCTTCTTGAGGGTTTGGTACTAATCCATCTATAGCAACAACGTCTTGTGGGCTTGTGCCCCAAGTAATTTGTGGTGAAATATCTTCAGCATTAATTAAAATTTCTTCATCATATTTTGCGCCCTCATCAGATGGAAGAGATTTCCAAAATTCTACCGCCTTATTCCAATTATTTCCTGATGGAGCGTACGGTCTACCTTTAATATATTCAAAAGTTTTTTCGTCAGGAGCGATTAAACCAGCTCTAGCACCTGCTTCAATACTCATATTGCAGATTGTCATTCTTCCTTCCATAGAAAGGGAGGAAATTGCATTACCAGCATATTCAATAACATAACCAGTTCCACCAGCCGTTCCTATTTTTCCTATTATATGAAGAATAATATCTTTTGCTGTAACACCTAAGTTTAACTTACCTTCAACAGAAATTCGCATATTCTTTGCAGGTTTTTGAATTAAGGTCTGAGTAGCTAATACATGCTCAACTTCACTTGTGCCGATACCAAAAGCTAATGCACCAAATGCTCCGTGTGTTGCTGTATGACTATCACCACAAACTATTGTCATACCTGGCTGAGTAATGCCTTGTTCTGGCCCAACTATATGAACTATACCTTGTCTGCTATCTAATAATGGAAAAAGTGTAACATCAAAATCTTTGCAGTTTTTTTCTAGTGTTTCAACCTGAATTCTACTTTCTTTATTTTCTATACCTTTAGATCTATCTGAGGTTGGAACATTGTGATCAGCTACAGCAAAAGTACTTTCGGGTCTTCTAACTTTACGATTATTATTTCTTAAACCTTCAAATGCTTGAGGGCTCGTAACTTCATGAACAAGGTGTCTATCAATATATGTAAGACAAGTTCCATCTTCTTGTCTATCCACAAGATGATGTTCCCAAATTTTATCAAAAAGAGTTTTAGGATTATTTATTTTCATCCGATTTATTTTCGGCTGCTTTTTCCTCTTCTTTACTAGATTCCTCTGCAGCTTCTGCTTTAGATTCTTCTGCTGGTTTGGCTTCTGCTTCTTCAGCTTTTGTCTCTGCTTGTTTTGCTTCTACCTCTTCAGCTTTTGGTTCCTCTGCAGCATTTGTATTGGTATCTGCAGTTTTTGTTTCTTCTACCGGAGGAGCTTCTTCTATATATTCATATTGATCAGCTTCATCGCCCCTATCTTTATCTGCAATCCTTGCTTTCTTTCCAGATAATTCTCTTAGATAATATAGCTTAGCTCTTCTTACATCGCCTTTTCTAACAACTTCAATTTTTTCTACTAATGGACTGAATAAAGGGAATACTCTTTCAACACCCTCTCCATGAGATATTTTTCTCACAGTAAAGTTAGAGTTTACTGAATTATTTTTTCTTGCAATACAAATACCTTCAAATGCTTGAAGTCTCGACTTACTTCCCTCTGTAATTCTTACAGTAACTTTTAGAGTATCACCTGGACGAAAAGCAGGAACTCTTTTTTTTGAAGTTAACTTTTCAATCTGTTGTTTTTCAAATGTCTCTAATAAATTACTCATTTTATGTTTCCTTTTTATAAAGATCTGGTCTTAATTCTTTAGTTTTTTCAACCGATTTTTCTTTTCTCCATTTATCAATTTTTTCATGATGACCTGATGTTAATACATCTGGAACTTCATGTTTATTTCCCTGAATATCTTCCCAGGTTTGTGGTCTGGTATAATGAGGATATTCAAGCAGATTATTAGAAAAAGATTCTTCTAATAAACTTTGTGGCTGCCCTAATACTCCAGGAATGAGACGAATACAACCTTCAACTAACACCTGGGCAGCAATCTCACCACCAGAAAGGACGTAATCACCGATACTTATTTCCTGAAAATCAAGAATTTCTATAGCTCTTTGGTCAACCCCTTCAAATCTACCGCATAAAATAAGCATTTCATCATGTTTTGATAGATTATTAAGTTTGGCTTGAGATAATTTCTGACCTGACGGTGTCAGGAAAATTTTGGAGTAATTATTGGTTTTGAAAGTGATTGAATTTAATGCTTTTTCAATCACATCTGGACGAATAACCATTCCAGGGCCTCCCCCAAAAGGTTCATCATCAACACTTCCTCTTTTGTCAATTCCAAAATTATGTAGATTGACTATCTCGAGAGAAAATTTTTTATTGTTTAATGCATTTCCGATTACAGAATATCCTAGTGAACCAGGGAACATCTCAGGATAACAAGTTAAAATTACTACTCTCATTTTAATCAAGAATACCAGGTATTGGATCAGCTATAATTTCTTTTTTATTAATATTAACTGATAAAATATTTGTTTTATCAAAAGGTATAAGAATAAGTTTGGTATTATATTTGATTTCTAATAAATCACCTGCCCCAAAATTTTGAACATTTAAAACTTTTCCAATACTAGTATTGTCTTTCAAGAAAATCATGCATTCGATTAGATCGTTTATGTAAAACTCATTATCTTTTGTTTTTGGAAAAAATTTCTTATTTGAAAAAATTTTTTGACCTTTAAGCTCTAAAACATCTTCTCTAGAAAAGTATTTTTCAACTTGAACAACACACTTATTATTTTTAAATAAAATATTTTTAAAATTCCAAGCAACTGAACCATCAAAATTATAATAGTTTTTTAAATTTTTAAAAACTTCAAAAGAGGTAGTCATCATATTAACTTTTATTTCACCTTTTAATCCTAAAGGAGATCCAAACTGACCAACAAGAATAATATCTTTATTACTCAAAGCAAAAATTGATTTTATTCTTTTTTAGCTTCTGCTTCTTCTGCTTTTGGTTCCTCAGCAGGTTGTGCATCTTCAGCTGGCTTAGCTTCTGCTTCTTCTGCTTTTGGTTCCTCAGCAGGTTGTGCATCTTCAGCTGGCTTAGCTTCTGCTTCTTCTGCTTTTGGTTCCTCAGCAGGTTGTGCATCTTCAGCTGGCTTAGCTTCTGCTTCTTCTGCTTTTGGTTCTTCTGCTGCAGCTTTCGCAGCTTCTTCTTTTTCTTTAGCAGCAGCTAAACGTTCCTGTGCTTTTTTCTTAGGTAGATGTTTTTTTGTTTTTTCAGTAATAACTGGTTTTTCCATCACACCAAGATTGCTTAGAAAAATAGAAATTCTATCTGATGGTTTTGCTCCTTTTGCAATCCATTCCTTAGCTTTATCTAAATCCATTTTAACTCTATCAGCGCTATCCTTTGGAAGCATTGGGTTATAAGTTCCAATTTGATCTATAAATTTTCCATCTCTAGCTCTTCTAGAATCAGCAACTACTATTCTATAAAATGGTCTTTTCTTTGCACCACCTCTTGATAATCTTATTCTTACTGGCATTTTGTTTCCTTTCTAATTTATGTTTGGAGGAAGATTTCCTTGTAATTTTTGCATTAAATCACTGGGAATTCCTCCTTTGCCCATTGATTTCATTCTCTTCATCATTTTTTGTGATTGGAGAAACTGTTTTAATAACCTGTTAACGTCTTGAACTTTTGTTCCAGATCCTTTTGAAATTCTAATTTTACGTGAAGCCTTTATAATATCTGGATCAGCCCTTTCTTTTTTCGTCATTGAACCGATTATAGCTATTTGTTTATCAATCATTGAATTAGAAATTTTATTTTCTGCCATTAACTTCTGTGCCTTTGAAACACCTGGCATCATAGAAAGTAAACCGGAGACTCCACCCATTTTACCCATTTGCTTTAATTGATTGGCAAAATCTTCAAGATCAAATTTTCCTTTAGCGATCTTTTTTGCCATATCTTCCATTTCTTCTTTATCAATATTTTCAGCAGCCTTTTCGACAAGAGATACAATATCTCCCATACCTAAAATTCTTTGTGCAATTCTTTCAGGATGGAAAGGTTCAAAATTTTCTACTTTTTCACCTAGTCCTATAAATTTTATAGGAGAGTTTGTTATCGATTTAATTGATAGTGCTGCACCACCTCTGCTATCACCATCTATTCGAGTTAAAATTGATCCAGTAATATTTATTGCATCACTAAAACTTTTAGCTACATTTGCAGCATCTTGTCCTGTTAGAGCATCTGCTACTAATAATGTTTCGTCAGGTTTAAACTTATTTTCAATTTCTATTAATTCACTCATTAACTTTTTATCTACAACTTGTCGTCCAGCAGTATCTAAAATAAGAATATCAAATAAATTTTTTTGAGCATAGTCTATAGAATCATCAACAATATTACTGACTGATGATAGATTATGACTAAAGAAATCTGAGCCGGTTTCTTCAGCTAATACTTTTAATTGTTCTTGTGCTGCTGGTCGATAAATGTCTGCTGATGCTAATAAAATTTTTTTCTTAGAAGACCTCTTTAACAAATAGGAAAGTTTTGCAATTGATGTAGTTTTACCAGATCCTTGTAATCCACAAAATAATATTTTAGTTAATTGAGAAGAAGATAAATTTAGAGATTTATTTTCTGATCCAAGAATTTTTACAAGCTCATCTTGCACAAGCTTTATGATCATTTGATCTGGCTTGACAGATTTGAGAATTTCTTTTCCTAAAATGTTTGACTTGATGGAATTTATAAATTCTTTTACTACAACTAAGGAAACATCTGCCTCTAAAAGAGCAATTCTAATTTCACGTAATGTAATTTCAAGATCTGTTTCTGATATAACAGCCTTACCCCGAATACTTTGAACAATTTTTTCAAATTTTGTGTTCAGTGTATCAAACATAAATCTCCAATAGCCTTTTAACTCCAGGGCACGAAACTCGTGGGCTAGAGTACCTATCACAATTGTAACAAGCTCAATTCGTTTACAAATATAGGATTTGTTGGTGACCCTCTATTAGCTGAATAATTGAAAGTCAAGTATTCTTAAATTTCCCATATTTACTGAGATTTATCGATAAATTAGGTTATAAAACAAATATGCAAAAAGTAGACTTTATAAAGATGCATGGGCTTGGGAACGATTTTGTTATCATAGATAAAAGGTCTAACAATATCGCAATTACTGAAGATATTATTAAAAGACTCAGTGACAGAAGAACTGGAGCAGGATGTGATCAATTAATCACAATTAATAATACAAGTAATCAAAGTGCTGATGCTGAAATTGAAATTTTTAATCCTGGTGGTGATAGAGCCGAAGCTTGTGGTAATGGAACACGCTGTGTTGCAAAAATACTATTTGATGAAGATTCAAATAAACAAATTTTAAAAATTCAATCTGATGCAGGTATATTAGAATCAAAAAAAATAGATAACAATATAAGTGTTAACATGGGTTCAATAAAAAATACTTGGGATAAAATTCCTTTAAGTAAAGAAGTCGATACAATGAATATACCAATTTCAATTGATGGATATAGTAATGGGGTTGCTGTTAATGTAGGTAATCCACATGTAGTTTTTTTTGGGAAATCGATCAAAGATACAGATCTTGAAAGTATAGGTCCTAAAATAGAAAATCATGAGCTCTTTCCAAAAAAAACTAATGTTGAAATAGTTGAAGTTATTAATTCAAATTTAATTGAAATGAGAGTTTGGGAACGTGGAGTTGGAATCACGTTAGCTTGTGGTAGTGGTGCCTGTGCGGCTGTATATGCGGCGTGGAAAAAAGGATTAATTGAAAATAACGCTAAAGTGAAACTTGAAAAAGGATCACTGCACATAAATATAGTTAATAATGAATCTATTATGACAGGACCTGCAGAAATAAGTTATCGAGGTAGTTTAGAAATATAATTTATGAAAAATAAAAACTACGTAGTCAATCTAGGTTGTAGATTGAATATTTATGAAGGTGAAATTATTAAAAACCATCTTAAAACAAATAATTTAAATAATGTTACAGTCATAAATTCATGTGCAGTAACTGAAGAAGCTGAGAAAAAAGTTTCTTATGAAATTAGAAAGGCAAAAAAAAATTTTCCTAATAATAAAATAGTAGTTACAGGATGTGCGGCTCAAATCAATCCATTAAAATATAAAGATTTAAAAGAAGTAGACTCAGTAATTGGGAACACAGAAAAATTAGAAACTTTAACATGGAAAAATATTGATCAGTCTAAAAATCTTAAAGTAGGAAATATATTAGAAGAAAGTAAAACAGTACCTAATTCAATTGAAAAATTTGAAGGAAAATCTAGAGCTTATATTGAAATACAACAAGGTTGTAACCATCGCTGTACTTTTTGTATTATTCCATTTGGCAGGGGCAATAATAGAAGTGTACCTGCTGGAGAGATAGTAAATAAAATTAAAAAAATTGTTAGCAATGGATATAATGAAGTAGTCTTAACGGGAGTAGATATAACTGATTATGGAAAAGATCTTCCAGCAAAACCGACTTTCTCTAACTTAATTAAAAGAATTCTAAAATTAGTACCTGAATTAAGACAGCTGCGTTTGTCTTCAATTGACTGCGCTGAAATAGACGAAGATTTTTGGGATGTTTTAAAGGACGAAAGATTGATGCCTCATTTTCATATAAGTTTACAAGCTGGAAACAATTTAATTTTGAAAAGAATGAAAAGAAGACATTCAAGGGAAATGGCAATTAATTTTTGTAAGAAAGTTTTATCTATTAGGAAAGATGCAACATTTGGTGCTGATATAATTGCCGGTTTTCCAACAGAGACAGAAACAATGTTTCAAGATTCAATTAAACTAGTTGATGAGTGTAATTTAACTCATCTTCATATTTTTCCTTATTCACAAAGAGAAAACACTCCTGCATCTAGAATGCCTCAAGTTCAAAAAAATATTATTAAAGATAGAGCAAGAAGACTTAGAGAAAAAGGTGTTGAAAAATTAAAACAACATTTAAAAAAAAATATTGGAAAGAAGGAACAAATTTTAATTGAAAGTAGAAAAGAAAATTTTTCACTTGGAAAAGATCAGCATTTTTTAAAAGTAAAACTTGAAGAAGAGTTTAAAGAGGGAAATATAATTTCCTGTATATACACAGGCGTAGAAAATGATACGTTATTAGCAAGAATAGCATGAGTTTGTTCTCAATATTTAAAGATAAGTTAAGTAAAACTTCAAATATACTTTCTTTTAATATTGTAGAGATTTTAAAAAACAAAAAAATAGACGATTTAACTTTAGAAGAATTAGAAAATGTTCTTATTTCATCTGATATTAGTTTGGATGTTGTAAACCAGCTAATAGATTCTATAAAAAAAATAAAAATTTCAAATAATGATGAAATAAAAAATGTACTAGAAATCTTAGCTCAAAATATAGAAAGTATATTACTTCCAAGAGAACATGTTCTGATAAATGAAAAAAATGATGAAAAAAAAATATTAATATTTGTTGGAGTAAACGGAAGTGGAAAGACAACCACTATTGGTAAAATTGCAAATAAAATTTTGTCAAATAAAAAAATTCTGATTGCGGCTTGTGATACATTTAGGGCAGCAGCTGTTGAGCAGTTGGAAAATTGGGCAAAAAAAAATAATAATGGTTTTATCGCTGGAAAAAGTAATCAAGATCCAGCAAGCGTAGCTTATCAGGCAACTGAAAAATTTGGAAAAGAAAATTATGATTTTTTACTTATAGATACTGCTGGAAGATTATCAAATAATACTAACCTCATTAATCAGCTAATTAAATTGAAGAATGTGATCTCAAAAGTTAATTCCTCTTTTAATATTGAAACTGTATTAGTTTTAGATGGAACAAATGGTTCGAACATGATTAAGCAAGTGGAAATCTTTGGAAATGAACTTAATGTATCAAGTCTTATAATAACTAAATTGGATGGAACAGCAAAAGGTGGAGCATTAATTTCAATTGCAAATAAATTTGAAATCCCTATAAGTTATGTTGGTCTTGGAGAAAGTATTGAGGACCTTGTTAGCTTTAATTCTCAAAACTTTGCTAGGTCTATTTTAAATCTAGAAGAACAAAAATGAAGTCAGTTTATAAATTATTAATTGATATAGGACCGCTTGCTGTATTCTTTATTTTTTATACAAGAAGTGGTCTTCAAGAAGCAATACTTCCTCTTATGATTGCAACTGTAATTTCAGTAATCATTTCATATATACTTGAGAAAAAAATACCAATTATGCCAACTCTTGGGGCTGCGATAGTATTAATATTTGGAGGTCTAACAATTTATTTTGACAATGAAATTTTTATTAAAATGAAACCAACAATAATAAATATGGTTTTCGCATTAATTTTATATGGAGGAGTGATTGTTAAAAAACCTCTTTTAAAGTATCTTTTAGGTGCTGCACTTAAACTAGAAGAAGATGGATGGAGAATATTAACTCAAAGGTGGATTGCTTTTTTTGTTGCACTTGCTGTTTTAAATGAAATTGTTTGGAGAACACAAAGTACTGATGTTTGGGTAAATTTTAAAGTTTTTGGTATCTTGCCAATTACGTTTATTTTTACGATGACACAATTCCCTTTAATTAAAAAATATCAAATTGAAGATTAAGTTAAAAATTGTTTTCTCTTAATGCTATAAATCCTGGTGATTTATTTCCCTCAAGCCACTCTAAAAATGCACCTCCAGCTGTAGATAAATATTTAAATGCATCATTGGCTTTAGCTTTTTTTATTGCTGCAAGTGTATCTCCTCCTCCTGCTAGAGCATCTAATTGAGATTTACTTGAATAATTTTGTATAATATTTGCAACTGAAATTGTACTTTTATCAAATGGACTATACTCAAATGCGCCTAAAGGCCCATTCCATAAAATTGATTTAGATTTTAATATTTCATCTGAAATTAGTTTTGTTGTTTGTTCACCAACATCTAGTATCATTTGGTTATTTGGAATATTATTGATTGAATAAGTCTTAACATTTACTCTATCTTCTATTGTTTTTGAGCACACAGCATCAATTGGTAAAAGTATTTTGCAATTTTTTGATTCTGCTTTTTTTTGTATCTTTTTTGATAGTTCAATAAAATCATTTTCTACCAGAGAAGAGCCAACGTTATAATTATTTGATAGCAAAAAAGTATTAGCCATTGCACCACCAATCACTAAAGAGTCAAAAATTTCAACTATATTTTCTAAAACTTTTATTTTTGTTGAAACCTTTGAACCGCCTATAATTGCTAAATTTGGTTTATTTGAATTTTCTAAAAATTTATCTAAATTTTCAATTTCTTTTGAGAAACTTAATCCAGCGTATGAAGGTAAGTATTTAGTAATACCTACTATAGATGCATGATTACGATGAGATGCAGAGAACGCGTCATTAATATATATGTCAAAACTAGAAGCTAATACTTTTGAAAAATTAAGATCATTTTTTTCTTCTTCAGCATTAAAACGAATATTTTCTAATAGACAAATTTCCCCCATGTCCATTTCAGCAATTTTTGTCTCAATTATTTTTTTTTCACAGTTAGCTAAAAAATGAATTGTGTTTAAATTTAAAAATTTTTTTAATTCTGAACATAAAAACTCAATGGAATATGTTTTATTAACTTGACCTTTAGGTCGGCCAAAATGAGCAATTAAGAATATCTTATTTTTATTTTTAATTAGTTTTTCTAGTGTTGGTAAAATAGCATGAATTCTTGAATGATCTGTAATTGTCCCTTCCAAAACTGGTACGTTTAAATCAACTCGAACAATTATTTTTTTATTTTTACAGTCTAGATCTCTTAATTCTTTCATTTCTATTCACATGTATATAAAAAAAATGCTGGAAATCATTGATTTTTTTTAAAAATTTGCAGTTTTATCTTTTTTAATACATATATTTAGTATATTAAACCTTTTTTAAGCTACTAAATGTAGTAATGGAGTTTGATTATGCCTTGGGATGATAATAATGTAGCAAAACTTAGAGATTTATGGGACCAAGGTCTACCTACAGCTCAAATTGGAAAATTATTAGGTTTCACCAAAAACGCAGTGGTTGGAAAAGCTCATAGAATTGGACTCGAGAGAAGACCATCACCTATAAGAAGAACAGCTGTTAAGCCTGATCGAAAAAAAGCTAGATCTCCAGTAATGCCAAAATTAAATTTTGAAAGCACCAAAGAACCAGAGATTGTCTCTAAAGAGCCTGCTGTTTTCCAACCGGTTGTTAAAAATATATTCACTGCAGCTGCAAAGAGAGGTTGTGAATGGCCTGAAGGTCATCCTGATGAAGCTGACTTTCGTTTTTGTGGTAAAGATAGATTTGAAGATAAGCCTTATTGTTTAGATCATTGTGCTGTTGCATATGTTGTTCCTGAAAAAGAAGAAAACGAAAAGACAGAATTAAATAATACGATTTAATAATAATAAAAATTCTAGAAATAAAAATTCTTCCTGTTATCTAATAAAATATGAAAGATGAGAGAGTTAATTCTGTATTTACTCCTATTCTAATTGGAGGAAGTTTAATTCTTTTAATAAGTTTTGCAATTCGTTCAACATTTGGCCTATTTCAAATTCCTATTGCGTCTGATTTTTTATGGAACCGTTCAGAATTTTCTCTTGCCATTGCTATTCAAAATTTAGCTTGGGGGGTAGGTACTCCACTATTTAGTGCTTTTGCCGAAAAATTTGGTGATAGAAAAGCAATAGCGCTAGGCTTAATTCTTTATGCAATTGGAATTTTCATAAGTAGTACTGCTACGACTCCAGAGGCGCATCAAACTTTAAACCTATTAATTGGTTTTGGTATAGCTGGTAGTGGTTTTGGTCCAATTTTAGCAGTAGTTGGAAGAGTCACATCTCCAGAAAAAAGATCTTTAGCACTAGGTATTACAACTGCTGCAGGGTCGGCTGGACAAGTGGTTGGTCCACCACTTGCTTCTATTCTATTATCATTTTTGCCTTGGTCTTCAGTGTTTGAAATCTTTTCAATTATATTATTAATAACACTGATTCTTGTTCCAATTTTAAAAACAGAATTATCAAATACAAATATTAATAATGAAAATGAAAAAATTACTGATGCTGTATTTGTTGCATTAAAAGATCCAACATACTCAATGTTGTTCTTTGGTTTTTTTTCTTGCGGTTTTCAGTTAGCATTTATTACTGCACATTTTCCAGCATTTATTGTTGAATCTAGTAGTCCAATTATAGAAGGAAGTTTAATAAGTTTGGTTTGTAATTCTGTAGAAGGTTTAGGAGCATTATCTATGGCTCTTATAGGATTGTTTAATATAATTGGTTGTTTGATTGCTGGAGCCTTAGGAAAGGGACATTATAAGAAATATCTTTTATCTTTAATTTATACTGGAAGAACTATTGCGGCAATTTTGTTTATCTTACTACCTATTACACCAACATCTATTGCAATATTTTCAATAGTTATGGGTGCTTTATGGTTAGCAACAGTTCCTTTAACTTCTGGAATTATAGGCCATATTTATGGATTAAAATTTATGGGTACATTATATGGGATTGTATTTTTTTCTCATCAGCTAGGATCTTTTGTAGGTGTTTGGTTAGGTGGTCTATTTTATGATATCTATGGAAGTTATGATATTGTATGGTGGGTTGGCATAGGAGTAGGTGCCTTTTCTGCAATAATCCATTTACCAATTAGAGAAAAACCATTATCTAATACAAATATACAAACAGCGTAATTTTATGGATGAAAAAAAGATTATACGAAACTTAGTTATAGTAATTTTTTTCTTAGTTATTATTTATTCATTAGCTAGAGTTGGTGTTGGGTTAGATCTTAGCTTTGGACCTTATTTAAAAAAATAGAAAAACTAGTTACACCATTCTCCTTGTTTAAATATTGGCGTAGAAGCGCCATCCTTATCAACACCCTCGACATCAATTTCACCTGAACCAATCATCCAATCAATATGTATCATGCTTGAGTTACCACCTCTTTGAATAATCTCTTCTTTTGATAAGTCTTTTTTGGATTTGAAACATTTTGAGTAACACTGTCCTAAAGCAATATGAGAGGCAGCATTTTCATCAAAAAGAGTGTTATAAAAAGTTATTCCTAATTGCGAAATAGGTGAACTATTAGGGACTAAGGCTACTTCACCAAGTCTTCTTGAGCCTTCATCTGAATCAAGAACTTTTAATAAAACATCTTGTCCTTTAGAGGATTTTGCGTCAACAATTTTACCATCTTCAAAGCGAACATTAATATCTTCAATTAGGGTTCCTTGATAAGATAGAGGTTTGGTTGAACAGACTTCACCACTTACACGAGCAGCATGAGGAGTTGTGAACACTTCTTCAGATGGGATATTTGGATTACAAACAATACCATTCTGTGACTCTGATGCGCCTCCCATCCATTCATGGTCATCAGCAAGACCTACGGTTAAAGATGTTCCAGGACCAGAGTATTTTAACGAATGAAAATTTTTAGCATTTAACCAATCTGTTTTATCTCTTAAATTTTTATTATGTTGATCCCATTCACTTACAGGATCATCATTACTAACTCTTGATGCATGAAATATTGCATCTCCTAATTTTTTAATTGCTTCACTATCATCAAGATCTGGGAAGACTCTTTTTGCCCATGCTTTTCCTGGCCAAGAAATTATATTCCAGTTAATCTTAAATTCAGTAATTCTTTCTCTAGCTGGTTTGTATGCAACAGCATTAGCTTTATTTGCGCGCGAAACTTTATCAGGATCAATTTCAGATAATAGCATTGGGTCATCACCAGCAATAGCCATTCTAGCCGTATTATTATCAAAAGCTTCACCCATCCCATTATAAAGCCAATTTGCTGCAACGTTAAAAGATTCATCATTGCCATACTTAAATCGAGAAAGTGTAATATCAGAATCGTTGAAAAGTGGGGTCACAAGTCCAGCTCCTTCTTTATAAGCATATTCAGCTATTTTTCTAACTAAAGGTAAAGATTCTAAAGGTGCTGTTATTAAAAGGTTTTGACCTTTTTGAAGTGCGACTCCTCTTTTAATAGATAGATGTGCAAGTTTATCAATCTTTTTTGTATCTACGTCATAAAACATTATTATTATAATTAGTTTTTAAATTCTAAAAAGTCTAGAGATTTTAATTTTAAAATTTATCTCTAAAATCTTTCCACAAACACTTGTTTTTTTCCAGATATAAAAATATCAAATCTAGGTAAAAATAGTAAAATAAATTATGGATTATGATCTTTTAGATAAAATTAATTTTCCATCAGACTTAAGAGAATTTAAAAAGAAAGATCTAAAGCAAATCTCAGAAGAATTGAGAGCTAAAACAATTGAGACTGTTTCAAAAACTGGTGGCCATCTAGGTGCAGGATTAGGTGTTGTTGAATTAACTGTGGCAATCCACTATGTCTTTAACACTCCACATGATAAATTAATCTGGGATGTGGGACACCAAGCGTATCCTCATAAAATCATTACAGGGAGGAAAAAAAATATAGGTACACTTAGAAAGAAAGATGGTGTTTATGGTTTTGTAAGAAGGTCAGAAAGTGAATATGATCCCTTTGGCACAGCCCATAGTTCAACAGCAGTATCAGCAGGGTTAGGAATTAAAGCTGCAAAAGATATTAATAAAGACAACTCAAAAGTTATATGTGTTGTTGGAGACGGTGCCTTAAGCGCAGGTTTAGCATATGAAGGATTAAACAACGCAGGCGCACAAAAAAAAGGTTTAATTGTCATTTTAAACGATAACAAAATGTCAATAGACAAACCAGTTGGTGCTATGAGTACATATCTAACTAGGTTACTATCATCTAAATCTTACTCAAGTTTAAGAAATATAATTAAAAAAATATCTAAAACCTTACCATCAAATCTATCAAAGACTCTTTATAGAACAGAAGAATATTCTAAAGGACTTATCACTGGCGGAACTCTATTTGAGGAATTGGGTTTTTATTATCTTGGCCCAATAGATGGTCACAATATAGACGATATGGTGTCAGTTCTTGAAAACATTAGAGATAATAAATTTGATAAACCAGTTTTTCTTCATTGTATAACCAAAAAAGGTAAAGGATATAGTCCAGCAGAAAAATCAGAAGATAAATTTCACGGAGTTGAAAAGTTTGATATTAACACTGGGAACTCAGTAAAAAAAACAAATTTAAAATCCTATTCGAATGTTTTTGGTGAAACATTATCAAAACTTGCCGAAAATGATGAAAAAATTGTAGCAATAACAGCCGCTATGATGTCTGGAACAGGATTAAAATTATTCCAAAAAAATTTTGAAAAAAGATTTTTTGATGTTGGTATTGCTGAACAACATGCTGTTACAATGGCAGCTGGATTGGCGACAGAGGGTTTCAAACCTTTTGTTGCAATTTATTCAACTTTTTTACAAAGAGCTTACGATCAAATAGTGCATGATGTAGCTATTCAAAAATTACCTGTTAGATTTGCAATTGATAGAGCAGGGTTAGTAGGATCAGATGGCCCTACTCATGCTGGTTCATTTGATATTACTTATTTAGCCACATTACCAAATTTTATAGTTATGGCACCTAGCAACCAAAGCGAGTTATCTAATATGATAGAGTTATCTTGCGAGATTAATGACACACCGTCTGCTTTTAGATTTCCAAGAGGAACAGGATCAGAGGAACTATTTAATAATCAACCAACAGATATCAATATAGGTAAGGGATATATTCTTATTGAAGGTAATGATGTTGCAATCTTAAATTTAGGAACAAGACTTGAAAAATGTATTGAAGCTAGTAAGTTTCTTAATCAAAATAATATTTATCCTACAGTCGCAGATGCAAGATTTGCAAAACCATTAGACACACAATTAATAGATGACTTATTAAATAATCATAAGTATATTTTAACTATAGAAGAAGGTTCTATAGGTGGATTTTCATCTCATGTTTTACATTATGTTCATAATATAAGATCAAAAAAGGATAACGTTGTTATAAAAAATTTAATTTTTCCAGATCGTTTTGTTGAACATATGACACCGGATGAGCAATATCAAGATATTAAAATGGATACGGAATCAATAATCAGAGAAATTAATAATTTTTATGAAAATAAAATTGTTGATATAAAGAATTTTAAGTCAAAAGTTTAATTGTTAAAAAAAGTTTAATTGAGATTTAAAAATGAAGAAAATTAAAATTTTACACAAAAGTTTTTCTAAGCCTATAAGCTGTTTGACTGCATACTCTCCATCAATTGCAAATATTTTAGATGGAAAGGTTGATTTAATACTAGTTGGAGACTCTATTGGTTCAACACTCTATGGGATGAAGAATACTCAAGGAGTTACTATGGATATGATGAAAAATCATGGAGCAGCTGTAAATAAAGCAATTAAGAAAAGTTTAAAAGTATTAGATATGCCTTATAAAACATATGATAATAAAATTGATGCATATAAAAATGCTAAAGTATTTTTAAATCACTGTAAGCCTGATTTATTAAAGATAGAAATTAGTAAAAAAAAATTAGTCGTTTTAAAACACTTAGTTGATAAAAAAGTAAATGTTATTTCTCATATAGGAGTAACACCTCAAAGTTATAAGAATTTTAATAAAATTAAAGTTTTAGGAAAAACTAATATAGAAAAACAAAATTTATTAAAGTTAGCAAAAGAATCTGAAGCACTTGGAGCTAAAGCAGTATTGTTAGAGTGTGTTACAACCGATACAGCTAAACTAATTACAGAAAATATTTCGATTCCTACAATAGGTATAGGTGCTTCAAAATATTGTGATGGTCAAGTTTTGGTATTTGATGATTTAATAAATCTAACTACAAATGAAAAAAAACCAAAATTTGTAAAAAATTATTTTGATTTTAATAAAATTGCCCGCAATGTAGTTAGGAAATATAATCGAGAAGTTAAGCTTAAAAAATTTCCTAGTACTAAATTTACTTACAATTAATCTAAATCTATAAAACTGTTATTATTATCTAAAAACTTTATTAAACCAGAATTAATTTGATACCACAAACCAACTACGTTAAGTTTATTTTCATTAATTAATTTATCTATAAAATCATATCCATGTAAATTTTTAATTGATTGTTTTATATTTTCCTGCTCAAAAAAAATTATTTTTTCAGTTTCTGGAAGATTATTAGGGATATTATTGTATGAATTTTTTAAACAACTTGTCCATTGATTTATGTATTCAAAATCATTTATATTTTTTTTATCTAAAAATGTTTTGTAAGAATACTCAACTCCACCACAATTTGAGTGGCCTAAAATAATTAAGTTTTGAATTTTTAGAACTTTTAATGCGTATTCTATAGCAGATAATGTTTGTATATTTTGATCCTTATCATCTTTGGAAGGTACTATATTAGCGATATTTCTATGTATAAAATAATCTCCAACACTTCCACCAAATATCGTATTTTCAAGAATTCTAGAATCACAACAAGTAATAATCATTGCTATTGGTTTTTGTGCAGTTTTGGAAGCTTGTTCGTATATATCTTTGTAATCTTCAAAAGTATTCTTTTTCCAGAATTGATATCTTTCAATTAAAAATTTTGGTATTTCCATAATATTATTATTTTTAAAATTATTTATATATCAAAATTAAATGAAAAAGGAAATTAGTAGAAAGTTCTGTGTAGCTCCCATGATGGGATATACCACACCATACGCAAGGAAACTTTATAGAATTTTATCAAAGAACAGTTTTTTATTTAGTGAAATGATAGCAACAAAATCACTTATTAATTCAAAGAGTAGAGAGAATATTATTGATAATGACTTTAATAACCCTGTTGCTCTTCAGGTAGGTGGCTCTGAAATAGAGGATCTAACCAAGGCTTCAAAAATAGCAATAGATTATAATTATGATGAAATTAATTTAAATGTTGGTTGTCCAAGTAAAGCAGTACAAAAAGGAAGTTTTGGTGCATGTCTTATGAGAGATAAAATTCTAGTTAGGAATTGTATGGAAGCTTTACAGAATGATAAGATTGAGGCCACGTTAAAATGTAGATTGGGACTAGGTAAAGAATTAAATTATGAATTCTTTGAAGAGTTTATTGATGAAATATCAAAAACTGGAATTAAATTTATTTATGTGCATGCAAGAAATGCGATCCTCAGTGGTATTAGTCCACAAGGTAATAGAACAATCCCTCCTCTAAATTATGATTTTGTAAAAAAAATCAAAAATAAATATCCCAATATAACTTTTATCCTCAATGGAGGCATAAACGATCTTAATCAAGCAGAGAGTCTATTAAAAGAATTTGATGGAGTAATGGTTGGAAGATTAATTAAGAATAATCCTTTTATATTAAAAAGGGTTGATGAAAAAATTTTTAAAGGAAAAAATAAGTTAATTGATGAATCTATTATTTATAATTACTTTGAGTATATAAAACCAAAATTAGATTTTGAATCAATTTTTAGATTGTTAAGTCCTCTACTAAATATATTTTTTTCTGTTCCTCATAGTAAAATTTACAAATCCAAAATTAATGATTACATGAAAAATCAAAAAATTAATTTAATTGAAGACTTGCTAATTAAATTTATTAATGAAAAAAATTTAACTTAGTTTTAAAAAGGAATATGATAAGAAAAACTTAATATTTCAACACCAGGATTTTTATCACCTAGATTCGCATTTGAAATATGGCTAAATGAAACACCAACTCTGTTATTATTTTTTAGTTCATAGCTTATTTCAAAGGAAGTTCTAAATTGTAAATCATTTCCCAGTTTTTTTCCTGAACCATCATCGTAAATACCAGCGCCAAAACTAGGTGTAAAAAAGTATTTGCTTTTATTTCCTTCAAATAATTCACCTAGATTATCTTCAAAATAAATTCCTGTTAAGAAATACGAAGCAGAGTCATTTGTAAACTCGAATCCAAAAAAAGGTTTCAAGAAGAAAAAATCATCTTCTGCTGGACCAATATCAAATAATGATTCATTACTTCTATATTCATATCTGAAATCAACAGCTTGGTTTTTTTCAGAGCCATCAAATTTAATATCATAAATGCCTAGTCCAAAAATATTTGTACCTTTCGCATTTAATGAATATGAGAACAAAATAAATGTAGAGATAATTAAAATTCTAAACACTTAATTATCTTATAATTATTTAATTAAGCTATCAAATAAAAAATTCTTTGTTTTGCTGAGAAATATCTAATAATGATTTTTTTAGTTTTTCTAATGCTTTGGTTTCAATTTGTCTAACTCTCTCTTTACTAATCTTAAGCTTACTTCCAAGCTCATCCAAAGTTATACTTTTCTCCCTAAATTTTCTTAGACGAATAATTGTCTTTTCTCTATCGTTTAAGGTGCCAATTGCTTGGTTGATATAGTCTTTCTTTATACTTTTATCGTTAAACTCTTCAAATGATTCTTCAGGGTTTTGACGTTCATCTGCTAATAAACTCATGAGATCATTTTCAGTATCATTATCTACTTTTTGATTTAGATGCAAATCTCCACCTGTAAGTCTAGATTCCATATTTTGTACTTCTATGGACTTAACATTAAGCATATTGGAAACTTTATTTAATTCATCTTGGCCCATAAACTCTCTTGAAACATCATTGATTTGTTGTTTAATTTTTTTTAAATTAAAAAATAAAGCTTTTTGTGATGCTGTAGATCCTGTTCTTACCACAGACCAATTTTTCAGAATATAATCCTGTATAGAAGCCCTTATCCACCAAGATGCATAAGTTGAAAGTCTAAAATCTCTAGAAGTATCAAATTTTTCCAAAGCATGCATTATGCCCAAAACACCTTCGTGAATTAAATCGTCAATAGGTAAACCATAGCTAGAATACTTTCTTGCATATGAGACTGCTAATCTCAGATAAGAGTTTAGAATTTTTTGAAGCGATCTTGGAGTTTTATTATTTCTCCAATCATTGATTAGCTCAAATTCCTCATCTTTTTCAAGAATCGCTGCTTTTTTAGATAATTCTATGAGATTATTTGAAAAGAAAAAATTTTTAGAAACCATATATTAATATACGCTTAATAACTAAATTGGATCATTTATTTTCAAATAAATCTAAAATATCCCCGTTTTCTGCAAAAATACCGCAAATTACACTTTTATTTGAAAGAGGTTGTTTGAATAAAGTACAAATAATATTATTACTTGATATTTCCGACTGATTTAAATGTTCAGATTCATATCCTCTTACAATTCTTAAAAAAGTTTTATACGGTTTTTGTGTTGTTGAAAAATTTTGAAAGCCCCACCAAAAACAATCGTTTTGTGCTGATAATGGTCTAGTTGTATCAACTCCTCTATTAACAAATAAGATTTTTTTTGTATGTGAGTATGCGGCATGTTTTAAGTTCAAAAAATATTCTATATGACCAGGGTTTTTTTGTATAATCTGATTTAAATTTGATGTCCATTTTGATATATTTATTGTACCAGTTGAAGCAATATTTTTAAGTTCATCATCTGACAAACCATAGGATTTTATCGTTTGATCTACTCCATGATCAAACATCCATTCTATAATTTCACTTGGATTGGGTGCAAGTTGAAGTTGTAATAATTTATTAAACATCTCCTCTTGAGCGCCTCTTAAAAATACTATCGATTCAGGTTTAATTTGAAATTTTGACATCAGTTTGAATCTCAGATCAATCACACTACTCAAGGTTTCTTTTGAGTTGTTTCCAAGTCCAATAACATTACCAAGGAAGATTAGTTTATCAGTTTTCTCAAAATTATTTAAAATAAATTTTTTTATTGAATTAAAGGATTTTAGATTTGAATGAATTGAACCAATAGCCCATATTTTTTTTGTTTTTTTTATTTCTACAAAATTACTGGTATTGTCCAAAATATTATTTTTTACTCAATATTTGTTCTATTTTTTCAGTTGATTGAAAATAATCAGTTTTTTCAACTGCTGCAACTTCTCTAGCTAAACGTTCAATAGCAACTTGAAACATTTGCCTTTCACTATACGATTGTTCTGCTTGACTACTTTTTCTATACAAGTCTCTCACAACTTCTGCAATTTTTATAGGATCGCCTGAAAAAATTTTAGTTTCGTATTCTTGAGCTCTTCTACTCCACATAATTCTTCTTATTTTTGGTTTTAATTTCAAAGTAGAAAAAACTTCTTCTATTATCTTTTTTGAAGAAATTTTTCTTAAGCCTACCTCTTCTCTTTTATCAAGAGGAACTCTTATTGTTAACTTAGATTGTTCCATTTTAACAACATAAAAATTAGTTTTAATATTAGAAATTTCCATATTTTCTATTTTAATAATTTCTCCTACTCCATGTTTAGGATAAACCACTATTTCACCTATTTTAAATTCAACATTTTTTTTTGTTTTCATCTATTTTCCTGGTTTATCACTAAAATGATTAATAAATTTGTCATCTACATTTTGCCATTTATCAGCATCAGATGGAGGGGTTTTTTTCTCACTGATATTAGGCCAAATTTCGGAGTATTTTCTATTAATTTCAGCCCATTTTTCTATACCATCTTCCGTATCAGGTAAAATTGCTTCAACAGGACATTCGGGTTCACAAACTCCACAGTCAATACATTCATCAGGGTGTATGACTAACATATTTTCACCTTCATAAAAACAATCAACAGGGCAAACCTCAACACAATCCATATGTTTACATTTTATACATTTTTCATCAACTACGTATGTCATATTATTTAGAATTTTTATCTAGAGCTCTTTTTCTTGCATTTCCAGAGTTCACATCAGAAATATATAGTAATCCAGCTAGTCTCCTTATAAAATTTGACTCGTAATCGTGAACGTCTCCATCAGATAAAACAATTTCCCAAAGTGCTTCTATAAGCAAAAGTTTTTTTGCATCTGAAAAATTTTTATTAATAAATGAAGTGTAATGATAAAGAGAATTTGAGTTATTTTTATTTTTCAATGCCTGGGTCAAAACTAATTCAACTTCATTGGGATCCTCAGCAAAAGTATTGAGCAAGCTTGATTTAATTTTATTTGTTTCAATTTCATCTATTTGTCCGTCAGTGTAGGCAGCCTCAATCATTAATCCACAAAGTAATTCGAGATTCTTGTTTTCTTCTATGTCTTTAGTAGAATTTTGATTATTTAAAATATTTTTTAATAAATTTATCAATTTTTACCTATGTATTTACTATTAAAGAAGTTTCTCTAAAACTGCAAAGGGAGAATTAGGATCTCTTTTGTTTTTATTTATCGATGTCTTTTTGTTTATTTTCTTATCTCCATTTTTATTAGCTTTTTTTGATTTTTTTTTATAATTATTTAGAAAATATAATTTTTTTCCATCACTAATAGTTAAGTGATCATAGCCACAAAACACCATTATGTTTTTTAGTTGATCGCTATTACATCCAATTGGATTCATCAGATCAGAGGACTCTAAAAAAGGTCCTTTTTTTAATTTTTGCCTTGCTAAAAAAAAAATTTTTTCGAATACATCTATTCTAAATACGAAATTTTTAATGTTAATGTATCCAATTGATTGCCAATAACTATCAGGCATTTTTAGCTCTGATGTGAATGAAACTCTTCCATTTTGTGGTAGAGGAAGAAAATCATTTACTTCACTCTGGTAAAATGTTTTCCATAAAACAGCACATAACTCTAAGGGTTTTTTCTTCAATAAATTTGGAATAAAAAAATATTTTGCCCCAATTCTAATTCCTAATTTAGAAAGTTGTAGTTTACTTTCTTCCGTAATGGTCTTTATGGAAGATTTAAATATTTCAATTGGATAATTTCCAAAATTTTCTAGACAGTTATAAACAATAGCCCTTATATCTGAATTCAACTCTTCGACATTTTTATTAAGAGGGTGTATTGTGTCGTTAATTTCATTATCTAACCATTTTTGTAGTTTTGCAGAAATTAGAAGCTTATTTTCTGATGATAAATATTCAGAATTTAAAGCTTCCGCTGTAGGTCTATATATTGATTTACCTTTTCTAAGCTTGCCGATAGGCTCATCTCCCCAATAAAGGAATGTTTCATCTTTTATTTTAGATTTACCAATATCGCCAAAACAAATTGAATCCAATGGCGCATTCAAAAAATTTTCTACTTTTTCATCGATCATTTTTCTTACAGTTTTTTTTATATTACTAATTGAAAAAAGAGAGTGTGAAAATAATTTTTTATCCTCAATTAGATCAAATCCTGTTATAATCCCATATCTCGAGTTTTCTAATAAGATTTCGTTATTATTTTCTATTAATATATCCGCAAAATCACTAATTTTTGGTTTTCTAATAAAATATTTAGATGAATAGTCTATGAATTTTTTTGTAAGACTATTATGTAATTGGTCTGATAGTTCGTTTTCTATTTGTTGTGTTTTTTCTTTCCAATAAAATGAGTTCTTGCACCAATTATGGTTATTTGTAATATAAGTCCAAGTCCTAATTTGTGAAATTTTGATTGAAAGCTCAGGTATCCCAGTTCCAAAACTATTTAGTCGGCTTACTTTTTTATATATCCAATCTTCTGGTATATTGTAATTATTATCAATTAAAGTAAGAAAAATATTCTTCAAAAGTAAAAGGTAATTATCATTAAACAGTTTTTCAAAATCTGGTATTTGGCAAATATTCCATAATAGATTTAAATTTTTTTTTGATATTAAATGTTTTCTTATTTCATTATCATTGATTAAATTACGTAAATTAGTCTCATCCAACGCATTCTTTTTGTGTATAAAAAAATTATTTATAGGGTATTTCTTTAATGATGATAATAATAGTTCAATTGAATTAAAGTCTAGATCACTACTTCTCCAGTAAATTTTTTGAATATCTTCGAATTGATGGTTTTCTATTTGTTGTATTACTATTGGATCTAAATTTCCAGCTTCCTTAGTATAACTAAAAGTTCCATCTTGTTTATATCTTCCTGCCCTACCTGCGATTTGGCCAATTTCATTTGGGGCTAAATTACGATTATATCTACCATCAAATTTTTCTAATGATGAAAAACTTACGTGATTAATATTAAGATTCAAACCCATTCCGATTGCATCAGTTGCCACAAGGTAATCAACATTTTGATTTTCATATACTTCAACTTGAGCATTTCTAGTCCTTGGGCTAAGAGAACCTAAAACTACGGCAGCTCCACCTTTATGAATTCTTATATTTTCTGCTATTTCATAAACTTTATTTATATTGAAGGCAATTATTGCAGATCTAGGTTCAAGCTTAGAAAAATTTTGTTTCCTAAGAAATGTAAGTTGAGAAAATCTATTTTTTTTTTCAATTATAATATTTGGATAAATTTTTTTTAATATATTTTCTATATTTAACGATCCTAAAAAAATAGTTTGGAAATTCCCTTTTAAATTCAAAATTTTATCAGTAAAAATATGTCCTCTTTCATAATCAGCTGCTAATTGGACTTCATCAATTATTACACAATCTACTGAAATGTTGTTGGGCATTGACTCCACAGTGCAAAAAAAATACCTTGCTTCCTTTGGATAAATTTTTTCTTCACCAGTAATTAATGCTACCTTACTAAGTCCAACTTTTCTTACTGCCTTATCATAATTCTCTCTAGCTAGTAATCTTAGAGGAAAACCGAAAATTCCAGAAGAATATGAGAATAGTTTTTCAAATGCCGTGTATGTTTTACCAGTGTTAGTAGGCCCAAGTATGGCTAATAAATTTTCATCCTCATTGAACATCAAGTTATGCTGCTTCTGAGATTATTTCATTTAATACGTAGTTTAAAATTCCTCCAGCTTTATAATATTCAAGTTCTTTATTGGTATCAATTCTACATTTTAAGTTTATGCTTCTACTTTCTCCAGAATTTATTTCACAGTTAAGTATTTTTCCAGGTTTTAATTCTGAAAACCCAGAAATAGATATTTGTTCATTACCTTTAATATTAAGATTTATTTTGTTTTCATTATTAATAAATTCAAGAGGCAAGACGCCCATTCCAATTAAATTAGACCTATGAATTCTCTCAAAACTTTCTGCAATTACTGCTCTAACACCTAAAAGCCTTGTTCCTTTTGCTGCCCAATCTCTAGAAGAACCTGTTCCATATTCTTTTCCAGCTATTATTACTGTATCAATATTATTTTTTAAATACTCTTGAGCTGCATCATAAATAGGCATTTTTTTATTTGAGTGGAAAGATTTTGTATACCCACCTTCAATATTATCTAAAATTAAGTTCCTAATTCTTATGTTGGCAAACGTACCTCTCATCATAATTTCATGATTACCTCTTCTCGATCCATAGGAATTGAAATTACTAGAATTAATTTGTCTGTTAGTTAAATATAAACCTGCAGGACTATCTTCTTTAATATTTCCAGCAGGTGAAATATGATCAGTTGTAACGCTATCTCCTAATAATGCTAATATTCTTGCATTTTTTATATCTTTTAGTTCAAATTTATTTTTTGTATCAAAAAAAGGCGGATGCTTTATATAAGTACTAGTATCATTCCAATTATAAGTTGTATCTTTAGAATTGTTAATTGATTTCCAGTTATCATCTCCTTTGTAAATTTCTTTATATCTTTCTTTAAACATCTGTGGAGTTAAACACATACTAAGTACTTGATTTATTTCTTTATTTGATGGCCATATATCTTTCAAAAATATTTTTTTTCCAGACTTAGATTTACCAATGGGTTCAGTTGTAAGATTAACATTAATATTTCCTGCAATAGCATAAGCAACAACAAGAGGAGGTGAAGCAAGAAAATTAGCTTTTACTTCTTGATGAACTCTGCCTTCAAAGTTTCTATTTCCAGATAAAACAGAACAAACTGTTAAATTATTTTTTTCAACTTCATTAGACACCCATTCATCTAATGGACCAGAATTACCAATACAAGTAGTACATCCATAGCCAACGGTATTGAAACCTAAAATATCAAGATATTCAGTTAATCCAGCTTTATCAAGATAATCACTAACAACCTTACTACCTGGAGCTAAACTTGTCTTCACCCAAGGCTTAACCTCTAAGCCAAAATCAATTGCCTTTTTAGCAATTAGCCCTGCTGCAATCATAACATTCGGATTAGATGTATTTGTACAACTGGTAATTGCTGCTATTACAATATCACCTGAATTTAATTTATTTTTATTTGAAATTTTTTTGTTGTCTATCTTGCTAAACTCATTTGGGACTTCCTTCAAAAGAATTTTATCTTGAGGTCTTTTTGGGCCAGCAACCGTAGGTTCGACTGTATCTAAATCTAATAATATATTGTCAGAAAAATTAGGTGCGTAATTTTCATCTGCCCAAAGAGTTTGTTTTTTCGAATATTTTTCAACAATATTAAGGTGCTCGCTTTCTTTACCAGTTAATTTAAGATAGTTTATAGTTTCATCATCTGTTGGAAAAAATCCACAAGTTGCTCCATACTCTGGAGCCATATTAGAAATTGTTGCTCTATCAGCTAGCGATAAATGTTTTAGACCTTTTCCGTAAAATTCTACAAACTTGCCCACAACACCTTTGTCTCTGAGAACTTTAGTAATCGATAATACTAGATCAGTTGCTGTAATCCCTTCCTTAAGTGACCCTTTAAGTTCAAAACCAATAACTTCTGGAATATTCATTGAAATTGCTTGACCTAACATAGCTGCTTCAGCTTCTATTCCTCCAACCCCCCATCCTAAAACAGAAAGAGAGTTAACCATTGTTGTGTGACTATCTGTTCCTACTACTGAGTCTGGGAATAAATAGTTTTGATTATCAATTTTCTTCAGCCATACAGTCTTAGCTATGTTTTCTAAATTTACTTGATGACAAATTCCTGCTCCTGGAGGGACAAGATAGAAGTTATCAAATGAACTTTGTCCCCATTTCAGAAATTCATATCTTTCTTTATTTCTCTCAAATTCCTTTCTTACATTTTCTTTTAAGGCGTTATTATCTCTATAATTATCTACCATAACAGAGTGATCAATGACTAGGTCAACCCTGGATAATGGGTTTATTTTTTTTGGTTCTATACCTTGTGATTTTAATGCATTTCGCATTGCAGCGAGGTCGGCAACAGCAGGCACTCCAGTAAAATCTTGCATTAGAACACGTGTTGGGAAAAAAGCTATTTCAATTTTTTCTGCACTTTTGTTAATTTGATTCAAAGAAGAGAAAATTCTAGAAATCATATCTTTAGTAACATTCTCTCCATCTTCATTTCTAAGAAGATTTTCAATTATTATTTTAATTGAAATTGGAGTTTTACTAATATCGACACTTAGATACTCAGCCGCCTTATTTAAATCAAAATATTTGAATTTTTTATCATTTATTTCAATTATATCTGCCGAATTAAAAGAATTTTTATTTTTCATGGTAAAATTGATAAATAATTATAACTAATAAATAGTATGAAGATAAATTTTTGTATAGCAAAATGTTTATTTATTATAAGTTTTCTGCGAAAAAATAAAAAGTTAAGTTAATATTTTATATATTAAGTTTTTTAAAAAGTTTTAAATTAAACATAAATCAAATTAATTTTAAAATATTGGTATATTGTTGACTTTAAGCGTAAGTTTTGGGAATAAATGATCAGCCTTTTATAATTATCACTTAGTGATGATGGAGGGAGGTTCCTCCGGGGTAACAAAATACAAGGAGTATTTTATGGCTAAGAAGAAAAAGAAAGCTGCTCCAAAGAAAAAGAAAAAAGCAGCTACTAAGAAAAAGAAAAAAGCAGCTCCTAAAAAGAAAAAGAAAAAAGCTGCTCCTAAGAAAAAGAAAAAAGCAGCTCCTAAAAAGAAAAAGAAAAAAGCTGCTAAGAAGAAGAAGAAAAGAAGATAGTAATACTTCGATTTTTCAAGAAAACTTTAAATTAAAGTTTTCTTTTTCTTATCTTTTTCAAAAAGATAAAACGGGGTTCTGCCCCGTTTTTTTTATTGTTTTAAATCAAAAAGTAATTAGATCTAAAGAATGATACTCGTCAAAGATTTATCTATAGAAAGATCAGATAAAAAAATATTTGAGAATATTAATCTATCTCTTGGATCTGGAAAAATAATTCTATTAAAAGGTAAAAATGGTTCTGGAAAAACTACATTGTTAAAAGCAATACTTAACTTAATAGAACCCTCCTCTGGTGCTATATACTGGAAAGGAAAATTATTAAAAAAACATTTATATGATTTTTTTAATCATGTTACATTTATTGCTGATAAAACATCAAGTTTAAGCAAATTATCAGTTCATGAAAATATTAATATTTGGAAAAAAATCTTTTCATCAAAAATTAGCAATTCTCAGATTGAGAATATTTTACAAACTTTAAAATTAGATACTTTTGTAAATCAAAAAGTTAATTCATTATCATTTGGGGAAACAAAGAAATTAGAGTTATTAAGATTAATTATAGAGAACAAAAAAATTTGGATTTTAGACGAACCACTTTCTAACTTAGATGATGAAACAATTGATGTAATAGGGCAGACTTTTGAAGATCATCGCTCTAAGGAAGGTTCTATAATATATAGCTCTCATCAAGAATCAGAAATCAATGTATCAGAAGAAGTTATACTATAAATAAAATGATAATTTTAAATAAAATAATTTCATTTTATTACAGAGAGTACAAATTAAATTTAAGTGGCTTTCAGGATATTTTAACAAATATCATTTTTTTCTTTGTATCAATATTTATATTTATTTTTTCTATTGGGCCAGATAAGGAAAAAATTTCAGTTTTAGGAGTAGGAATTGTTTGGACATTATTATTATTAAGTTCAACTTTATCTTTAAGGAAATTTTATCAAGATGATTTTGATAATGGTAATTTGTTGATTATGCATTTAAATGGCTTTAGTTTTGGTTTTATAGCTATTTTAAAAACTTTTTCTCATTTTTTATTTGTTCAAGTACCATTTTTGATATCTATACCGATAGCATGTGTCTTGTTAAATATTTCAAATGATAAGCTTATCTACCTGTTTTTCAGTTTTGTAGTAGGGTCTTTTATTTTATCATGTCTAGGTTCAATTTCATCTTCAATGAACCTAATGAATCAAAGAAATTTTCTGCTAGGCAGTGTCATAGTTATGATATTTAGTGTTCCAATAATTATTTTTTCTATTGGTATTATTAATATGGAAGAAAATTTTAATTCTCTTATAAGTATATTATTTGGAATACTTTTAATAGTTTTTGCTATAAATCCTTGGGCAAGTGGTTTGTGTCTTAAACTTTCAATAGAAAATAATTGATATGAAGTTTTTAATTAATCCAAGTAAATTTAATGAGATAGCTGATTATATATTTAAACCAGTACTGATTTTATCAATGCTATTGTTTGCATTAGGATTATTGTTTTCTTTTTATCTTTCACCAAATGATTATCAACAAGGATCAACGGTAAGAATAATGTACGTACATGTCCCAAGCGCATGGTTAGCTCTATTAACTTTTGCTATAATGACTCTTTATAGTATTATAGCACTTGCTTTTAGAATACCTTTTGGTTTTATTTTTAATACTGCAGTTGCTCCAATAGGGGCAGTCTTTACCTTAATATGTATAATAAGTGGTTCTTTATGGGGAAAACCAATGTGGGGTACTTGGTGGGTATGGGATGCGCGTTTAACTTCTGTTGCAATTCTTTTTATTATTTATTTAATTATAATTTTTATGAATTTGTCTTTTGAAAATAGGATTGTAAGAGAAAAAGTTGTTGCAATATTTATCCTTGTTGGGTCAGTAAACCTACCAATAGTTAAATTTTCTGTAGATTGGTGGAATACACTACATCAACCAGCAACAATAAGTAAATTATCAAAACCTAGTATCGATCCTTCAATGATGACACCTTTAATTATTATGACATTTGCATTTATGATGATTGGAATAGCAATAGCCATTTTAAGAATAAAAACAGAGATAATTTCAAGAAAATCTAATTTAAGTTAATTTGTGACTTTTAGTCCATTGGATTAAGTATCATTCCTAAGTATTTTTGTTATTAGAAACTATGTATTTTTGGTATATTTTAGGATCTTATATCACTGCCTTTCTTTTAATTTTTTTGTTATTATTTTTTAGTTACTTAAAACTTAGAAGAATAAGAAATAAATGAGCCTACGATTTCAAAGATTGCTATTTATATTACTTACTTTGGTAATTATACTAAGTGCAGTCTTGCTTATTTTGTATAATACAAGAGAAAATGTGTCGTATTTTTATACACCATCTGAAATTAATAAATCAGAAATCATAATAGATAAAATAATAAGAATAGGCGGTTTTGTAGAAAATAATAGTTTTAATAAAATTTCTTCAAGTTCATTTAAATTTAAAATTACTGATGAAAAAGCATCTATACTTGTTACTTTCAAAGGTATTCTTCCTGATCTATTTAGAGAAGGGCAAGGTGCAGTGATAGAGGGTGCTTTTGTTAATAAAAATATATTTAATGCAACCAATGTTTTTGCAAAACATGATGAAAATTATATGCCAGCATCAATAAAAGAGGATCTGAAAGATACAGGTTATTGGAATAAAAAATATAAATGAGTTCATTAGTTGGTTTTTTAAGCTTAGTTTTTGCCATAGGTATTAATTTTTACTTATTTTTATCTAGATACATATTTAAATTTCAAAAACAAAAATTTAATTTTTTCATCCGTTTTTCATCATTATTAACTTTGTTATCTTTTTTTTCATTGATGTATGCCTATGTGGTATCCGATTTCTCAAATTATAATGTCTTTCAAAACTCTCACTCAAATAAACCCTTAATATATAAAATTTCAGGCACTTGGGGGAATCATGAAGGTTCGATGCTTTTGTGGTTAAGTATATTATCTATTTTTAGTTTCTTTTTTTCTTTTACAAAAAATATTGACAAAAGTTTTCAAAGATTAACATTAATTATCCAATCTTTACTTCATATTTTATTTGGTCTCTTTATCGTCTTTACATCAAATCCATTTCTAGTTAATTCAATTTTAGTGAATGAAGGTTTAGGTTTAAATCCAATTTTACAAGATCCAGGTTTGGCTGTTCACCCTCCTATTTTATATGGAGGCTACGTTGGCTATTCAATAGTTTTTAGCATTGCTATTGCAGGTTTATTTCAAAATACAGATGATGAATGGCTTTATGTTGCAAAAAAGTGGTCATTGATCAGTTGGACTTTGTTAACTGGTGGAATAGCCCTAGGTTCATATTGGGCATATTATGAATTAGGATGGGGTGGTTGGTGGTTTTGGGATCCAGTTGAAAATATTTCACTGATGCCATGGATTGCTGGACTTGCATTAGTTCATTCACTCATGATGGTAAGAGGTGAGCAAGCTATTAAAAAATGGATAGTTTTTTTATCAATTCTATGCTTTTCATTAAGTGTTTTTGGAACATTTTTGGTAAGATCTGGAATCTTAACAAGTGTACATTCATTTGCAGCAGATGCATCCAGAGGCATATTTATATTACTAATTTTTTTTATTGTAACTGGATTTGGTTTTTTAGTTTTCTTGTTAAAAGAACCAAAAAAATCAAATGATTTAAACTTATTATTTATCAATAAGGTTTCAGCACTTGTGATAAATAATATTTTAATGATTATAGCAACCTTAACTATTCTTTTAGGAACTATATACCCAATTATAATTGAGGTTATGTATAATAAGAGAATATCGGTTGGGGGCCCTTATTTTAATGCAACAGTAATTCCTATAATGATCCCGGGTTTTTTATTAATGAGCATTGCACCAATTTTATCCTGGCAAACAAATAAAATACAAAATTCAAAAAAATATGTACTAGGTTTTATTATCTTAAGTATTTTAGTTTCAATTCAATCATATTTTTTAGATTTTAATACATGGGGTTTTGTTGGGCTACTTTTAGGTTTTTGGATAATATTAGCCTCAATTATTGCGATCTTTTCTTCTTACAAAGTTAAATTTACTATTAGGTTTATCCAAATAATTAATCCTCATATAGCGCATATTGGGGTCGGTATAGCTATAGTTGGTATCACTTGTTCTAGTGTTTTTCAAAATGAGCTAGATTTTAACCTTAATGAGGGAGATAAGTTTAATGTAAATGGAAAAATTGTTTTGTTTGAAAAAATAGAAACAACTAATCAAATTAATTTCCAATCTTTAAGAGGAAAATTTTTGTTTGATATTGAAAAAAATCAATCAAAAGAAATACAGGCTGGAAAAAATTTTTATCCTGTTTCTAAGATGATTACATCTGAAGCTGGTATTTTACATCAGTGGAATAAGGATATATATTTAATCCTTGGTGATCAAAAAAATAATGAGTGGTTTGTAAAAGTTTTAATAAATCCATTTGTTAGCTTTATATGGCTTGGAGTGATAATAATGATTTATTCAGGTTTAATAGCAGTTTCTAGAAGATGAACAGGGTATTTATTTTAACACCATTAATGGTACTTTTAATCATATGTGTTTTTTCACTAGCTTATTTATTGAGTGGTAAAGACCCAAATAAACCACCGAGTGCACTCTTAAATAAAGATGTTCCTATTTTTGAAAGTAGTTCTCTTTACAATTCAAAGGATATAATCAAATCAAAAGATATAAAAAATAAGAAGACCTTAATTAATTTTTTTGCTTCTTGGTGTAGTCCTTGTAAAATAGAGCATCCACTTTTTTTTGAAATACGTAAAAAACATCCTGAGCTATATTTGTTGGGATTTAATCACAAAGATCTAACTTCTGATGCAAAAAAATATTTAGAGGATGATGGAAATCCATACGATTTTGTTGGCGTAGACTCTGATGGATTAATTGCATTAGAATTTGGTGTCTTTGGTCTACCAGAAACATATTTAATTAATGAGGATGGTAAGATTATCTATAAATTTATGGGTCCAATAACAATGGATGTTCTAAAAAATGAAATTGAACCACTTCTATAAATTATCACATATAATAATTTTTAGTTTTGTATTTTTTACTTTTAAAATATTTGCAGTTGAAAATATCGATGAGAGAGTAAAAAAATTAACCTTAGAGTTACGATGCATGACTTGTCAAAATCAAAGCATTTATGACTCAGATGCAGAATTCTCAAATGATATAAAAAAAATAGTTAAAAATAAGTTGAAAAATGGAGAAAGTGAGCGAGATATTAAGAAATTTTTAGTTGAAAGATATGGAGAATACATTCTTTTTAGACCATTAATGAATTATAATAATATCTTTCTTTGGAGTTTTCCTTTTATATTACTAATAATTGGCTTGTTTTTTGTATTAATTAAGAGCAAAGGAAATAAGGTTTGAACAATTTATTTTGTTTTTTTTTATTTAGATTATATGGTTCTCATATAATTTAGAAATACTTCTTCAAGGAGGAAAAGTGAAAAAAATTTTAATATACTTATTATCAATTGGTATTTTTGGATTTGCCTCAATTGCAAATTCACAAACAATAAGAATTGGTACAGAAGGTGCTTACCCACCATGGAATAATCTTAATTCTGCAGGTGAGCTGGAAGGTGCAGAAATAGATTTTGGTAATGAAGCTTGTAAGCGCATGGGTGTTACTTGTGAATGGGTAACTCAAGATTGGGATGGTATAATACCTGCTCTTCTTCAAGGTAAATATGACATTATTATTGCTGGAATGTCTATTACCGAAGAAAGAAAAGAAAAAGTTAACTTTACTACTGGATATATGACTGATGGAGCAAGATTTGCTGTTTTAAAAAATAGCGGTTTAGCAAATTTAAATATTGCAGGTATGGCTAAAGTTAACCTTAATAATGCAGGTGGAAAGGAACAAGCTGCAATAGGTCAATTAATTGCTGCAATGGATGGTAAAACTGTCTGTGTTCAATCTTCAACAATTCACCAAAATTTTTTAGAAAAACATATGTCTGGTGCAGTCGATGTTAAACTGTATCAAGCAGTTGACGATCACAATTTAGATTTAGCCGCTGGAAGATGTGATGCTGTTCTAGCTGATGTAGGATCAATTATTGATTTTATGGAATCCGATGGAGGTGTTGATGTTGCGTTTACTGGTCCAACTTTTTCGGGTGGAGTCTTTGGTGATGGTGTTGGCGGAGCAGTTAGAAAAGAAGATACAAATATCTTAGAAATGTGGAATGCTGCCATTGCAGAAATGTCGAAAGATGGAACTACTGCAGAGATTACTAAGGAATGGTTTGGTAGAGATATTTCTATGTAATTTAAGAATTAATTAATTTAAAAGCGGTCTTATAAGACCGCTTTTTTTATGAGTAAAAATTATCCTTCAAAAGAGTATTACAAAAATTTAGATTTTTACAAAGACATGCATCAAAATGGTTATCATTTGATTGATGGCAGAAAAAGACAAGCAAAAAATGCCTACGATGGAAAAAGTACTCTGGCCTACGCACCAATTATTAAAAATATAATTCAAAATGAAAAAGTTAAAAATATGATTGATTATGGGTGTGGAAAGGGGAATTTTTATAATAATGGTTTTAGTCTTGGAGGTAATAGTATTCCACCTCTTAGAGATTACTGGGGTATTAAAATAAAACTCTATGATCCATGTTATGAAAAATATTCAAAATTTGAAAAAAACGAAATTTTTGATTTATTAATTTGTATCGATGTTTTAGAGCATATTCCTGAAGACGATATTGACTGGATATTAAAAAGATTTTTTTCTATTTCAAATAAATTTATATTTATTAATGTTGCTTGTTATGAAGCTATTGCTTTATTACCTGATGGGAAAAATGCACATATAAATGTGCAAAAACCAATTTGGTGGTCAAATAAAATTCAAAAATTGTTAAAAAATCAAAATCAGATAAAATTAATATGTGTTTGTACCATCAAAGATAATGGCAAAATAAAACATATTCCTTTAGAATATGGTTGTAAAATTAAAGACTATTTATAAATGAATTCACTGTTATATTTAATCATTCAAATTATTAATTTATTTCAATTTGTCCTTATTGTTTACATAATATTAACATGGCTTGTGAACTTTAATATAATCAATACAAGTAATCGATTAGTTTATCTTATTCTTGATAGTTTGTATAGAATGTGCGAACCAAGTTTAAATTTTGTTAGAAGTTACTTGCCTAGTCTTGGAGCAATAGATTTATCACCTATTATTGTATATCTTGGCTTATGGTTTATTAAGAGTCTATTAATTGAATATTGGCCAACATACTAATGACTTATATTTTAGATGGAAAAAAAGTAGCTAAGAAACTTAAAGATAATTTAAAGGGAGAAATTGAAAATTTAAAAAATAAATATAACCGTGTTCCTGGGTTAGCCGTTGTTCAAGTAGGGAATGTAGCGGCAAGTAGTATTTATGTAAATGCAAAAACAAAAGCTGCTAAAGAAGTTGGTATTAATGTTTTTGATCATCACTTACAAGATAATATTAAACAAAAAGACCTCATAGATTTGATAGAACAATTAAACTACAATGATGAAGTTGATGGAATTCTTGTTCAACTCCCCTTACCTAAAACTTTTAATGAACAAGAGATTTTAGATTGTATAACTCCCAAAAAAGATGCAGATGGTTTTCATCCAATAAATGTTGGAAAACTATCAATAAGTCAAAAAAATGATGAAAATTTACTTATACCCTGCACCCCTTTTGGATGTTTATTATTATTGAGAGAACTTGATGTAAGTTTAGCCGGTAAAAATGCTGTTATAATTGGAAGATCAAATATTGTTGGTAAACCAATGGCTCAATTATTATTAAAAGAATCTTGCACTGTTACAATTGTACATTCCAAAACCGTTGAAATTGAAAAAATTTGTAAAAGTGCAGATATATTAGTTGCTGCAATAGGTAAGCCTGAGTTAGTAAAAGAGGATTGGGTCAAAGATGGAGCAATTATTATTGATGTTGGTATAAATAGAGTTCAAATTAATCAACAGAAATCAAAAATAGTTGGTGATGTTAACTTTGAAGAAGTTAAAAGAAAAGCATTTGCGATTTCTCCTGTACCTGGAGGTGTTGGACCTATGACTATTGCATGCCTTTTAAGAAATACTTTTATTTCGTGCAAAAAAAAATTATTAGTCTGAAGTAATTTTTTTAATATGTTTTAGGAATACATCTACAGTAATTTCTTTTCTAGCTTCTGCACAATGATTACATAAATTTTTATATTCTCCACAGGGTGAGAATTCATTTTGATAATATATATTTTCATGAAAATCATAACTCATAGTTTCTGGTGAAATCCAACCTCCACAATATATAACTGCTTTTTTATTTAAAGCAGCTGCTACATGACCAAATCCACCATGAGGACCAATAAAGAAATCTGTTTCATTTAATACTGCACAAGCTAGTCGAAAATCAAGTTTGTCTGGTGTGTAGACATCAAAAGAATTTTTTGTTTCTTGATGAACAGATTGAATTATTAAATAATCTTTTTTAATTATATTAATTAGTTTTTTCCAATTATAGAATCCCCAATCTAAATTCTTCTGTTTAATTCCAAACTGCTTATCATTAATCTTAGTAGATGATGTTTCTAAAAAAATTATATTTCTAAATTTTTTATCATTTTTATCATTCCAATAAATCTTAGCTTGAGTAATTATATCTTTAGCGATGTTTATTTCTTTATTAGAAAAATATAATTTTCCAGGCTCTGGTTTAAATTTTCTCCAAATATATTTACTATTAGTACTATTTTTATAATCAATGTAAGGTCTATTATGGGGGTGATAATTAATTAAATGCGTTGGTTTATTTTTGTTTAGGTTTCTACAATCAGATATATTTGGATTATTATCATAAACAGGTGAGTGGAAAGCCGTATTTTCATTTACATTACCAATTATGATCTGTCTATCAGGATATTTTTCCTTAATTTTTGATGCATAAGTGGTAATTAGTAAGTCGTCACCATAACCCATAAACTATCTATCGTTTTTTTTTAATCTTATTGAATTTATTTTTATAAATCCTTCTGCATCTTTTTGATTATAATCACCAACTTCATCAAATGATACTAAGGAGTTATCATAAAGACTATTTTTAGATTTCCGACCAAGTATTATTACATTTCCCTTAAGAATTTTTAGTTTCACTTCTCCATTCACATTATGTTGAGTAGAATCAATTAGATTTTGCATAGATAATCTTTCAGATGAAAACCATAATCCATTATAAATTGTTTCCGCATACTTTGGCATTATCTCGTCTTTAAGATGGGCCTCTCCTTTGTCCAAAGTTATACTTTCAACTGCCCTTCTAGCTTGTAATAATATTGTTCCTCCTGGTGTTTCATAAACACCTCTTGATTTCATTCCGACAAACCTGTTTTCCACAATATCAATTCTTCCAACGCCATGATTTCCTGCAATGGAATTTAACTTTGCTAAAATTTTATGAGGCTTTAAATTTTCCTCATTAACTGAAATTGGGTCTCCATTCTTAAATGCAATTGTTAATATTTCAGCTTTGTTTGGAGCATTTTCAATACTATTTGTTCTTGAAAATACGTACTCAGGAGGTTCTATCCATGGATCTTCTAAAAGCTTTCCTTCTGAAGAAGTATGTAAAAGATTTGAATCGGTACTAAACGGTGGTTCACCCATTTTATCTTTTGGAACTGTTATTTGATTTTTTTTTGCGTATTCAATTAAATCTTTTCTACTAACAAACTCCCAATCTCTCCATGGAGCAATGACTTCAATGTTAGGATTATTTGCATAATAGCCTAACTCAAATCTCACTTGATCATTTCCCTTCCCTGTGGCTCCATGAGCAACAGCATCGGCACCTACAAATTTTGCAATTTCAATTTGTCTTTTAGCTATTAAAGGTCTTGCTATAGCAGTTCCTAATAAATATGAACCTTCATAAAGAGTATTTGCTCTGAACATTGGAAAAACATATTCTCTTACAAATTCCTCTTGTAAGTCTTCAATGAAGATTTCTTCTACACCTAAAGTTTTAGCCTTTGTTTCAATTGGTGATAGCTCATCTCCCTGACCAATATCAGCTGTAAAAGTTACAACTGGACAATTATATTTATTTTGAAGCCATTTAAGAATGACACTTGTATCTAATCCGCCAGAATAAGCTAGAACAATTTTTTTAGGCATTCAGCATTCTTCATTTAATTTATTATAAGCTGCTGTAAATCCATTAAGCGTATATATATCATTTGTAACAGTGCCTCTAGAAGACTCGCCTGTAACTTTAAGTTCAAGTCCTTTTTTCATTGCGAAAATAACTTTGCTATCTTCTTCAGTCCATGCAGCAGTTGGCAAATCTTCAGTTGTATAAAATTGATAATCTCCTTTATCTATATTTACAATTATGTCAGAAGGCACCTTGTAGTTATAACCGGCTTCGATTTGAACTACAGTTTCTGGATTACCAATATTTTTGTAGACTAAAACATAAAAATTACCTCTTTTCTTATCACTTGGCAAATCTGTTTCTGTAGCTAAACTACCGATATAACAATACTCATCCGCTTTCTCAAAAGACCACTTTCCTGCTTCTAATGCCATCAGTGTACTAGGAAGTGCTACATATAGCACTATTAAAAATATAAGAAAATTTTTCATCAATTCCTTCTTTTAGTATATCTTATGCAATTAGTTAAGAACGTTTAATCAATGTTAGAATCTTTTTGAATTATGGATAAATTAAAACTAAATGATTTGATGAAAAGAATTCAAAAAGACCGCGACGAAATGGCCTTTTCACAAATTTTTGATTTATTTGCACCAAAAGTTAACTCATATTTTATTCAAAATAGGATCAACTTAGAAAGCTCTGAAGAGCTTACACAAGAAGTTTTAAGTACTGTTTGGGTAAAATCAAACCTATATGATTCAAAAAAATCAGCCCTTTCAACATGGATATTTACTATCGCAAGAAACAAAAAAATAGACTTTTTAAGGAAAAATTCAAAAATAAATTTTAAAGAAGAAGATATACGAGAGTTTTTATACCAAGATAGAGAGATTGATTTGATTGAAGAAAATGAGGCAAAAAAACAAATTGAAAGAATAAATAATGAGCTGGATGAGCAACAGAAAATAATCATAAAAATGAACTTTTTTGAAAATAAAAGTCATAAAAAAATTGCAGATGAGCTTGAAATTCCTTTAGGGACAGTTAAATCAAGAATAAGGCATATTTTAACAAAAATGCATGGATTTTTAAGATGAACGGAACAGCAGTAAAAAACCAACTTATATTTGATTTTGCTTCGGGTATACTAGGCCCGGCAAAGTCTCTCTTTGCATCAACATACCTACATTTAAATTCAAATGCCTCTAGAATTGGCAGCGTATTTGAGAATGTGCTTGGCGAAAATCTAATGGATAATGAAAACATTCTTCCTAAAAGTTTGAAGTATACAGACTGCATGAATAATGAAAACAGCAAACCTATTTCAAATCTTAAAGATCCGGTAACTACTTTCTTTGGTGACTTAAACAATTTAAAATGGAAACAAGTTTATAAAGGCTTCAAAGAGTATGCAGCCCCAATTAATGATAAAGATGAATTAAAATTAATAAAAATGGATCCTGGAGTCTCAGTACCAATTCATTCTCACGGTGGGAAAGAGTATATACTGGTTTTGGAAGGTAGTTTCTGCGATGAATATGGCGAATACTCTAAAGGAGATATTCAGATAAACGACCAAAAAATAAAACATACTCCAATTGCATCAAATAATTCGGGATGTGTATGTTTGAGCATAACTGAAAAAGATGTAATATTTTTTGGTAGGTATGGCTCTTTCTTAAATTTATTTACATTTATTAAATCTTTTTTTAAGCAAAAATAGTTTCATTATTATATATTATTCTACGTGTCTAAAATTTACGTGGATTTCATTAGAGGTAAAGTAATTGAGAGTACTCACCAAGTTAAAGCATTAGTAACAAATATTAATGGTAAGATTCTGTTATCTACAAATAATGATAATGAATTTTTTTTTCCTAGATCATCAATTAAAATATTTCAGGCTATTCCTTTTTCAATGTCAAATGCAATTAAAAATTATAAGTTGAATAATAAACAAATAGCTTTAGCATGTGCGTCACATAAAGGAGAAAAATTTCATATAAGGGAACTGAAAAAATGGGTCTCAAAAATTAACTTAAAAGCAGAAAATTTACAATGTGGTATTCATGGGCCGTTAGATAAAAAAGCTTGTGAAAAAATAATATATTCAAGAAAAAAATTTAATGAACTACACAACAATTGTGCTGGAAAACACTTAGCTATGTTAACAAGCTGTTTGGTGAATAATCAGAGCATTAAAAACTATCTGGATTATAATCATACACATCAAAAAAATATTAGAAAAATTTTTAATAAATTTACAGAGACCAAACTATCAAAGAAAAATTTCTCTCTAGATGGATGTAGTGCCCCACAATATTCATTTAAATTTAAATCTATTTCAAATGCATTAAATAATTTGATTAAAAGTTATAAAAATAACTATCATTATACTAAGCAAGTAAGAACTTTGGTTAATTCAGTTTTAGAAAATCCTGAGTTTATTGGTGGAACATCAAGCTTTGACACTAAAGTGATGAAAGCTTCAAAAGGAAAAATATTTTGTAAAAGTGGAGCAGAAGGTGTTTTTATATTTGTTGATATTCAAAAAGAAATTAGTGGTGTAATAAAAATTTCAGATGGAAATGAAAGAGCTATTGCAATTACTATACTAAATATTTTTAAAAAGACAAAAATCATGAATAAAAAAGAATTAAAAAATTTAGAAAAAAAAGAAAAATTTGATCTACAAAATCATGCGGGGAAAAAAATTGGTCGCATCAGCTTTACAATGAAATAAAAAACAAAAATATGATAATTAAAGCCGTTAAGGGAAATCTGAGGTAGTAAAATGCCTTTTTATTTGTTTCGTTTGCAAATAAAATAATATAATCGAAAAATAATTGGGTTAATAACAATAAAATTATTATAATAAAAATTATTAAAAAATCTATATTAAGAAGATTTAAAATAATTATAATAACAGCAAATAAGCTTGGTAAGAAACCGTATATAACTAAGTGAGTTGGTGGATTATTTTTTAAATTCCAATTTATTGATCCAATAAAAACAATTATAATTAGACTGTAGTAAGTAATAAAATTAATTAGATCTTCTTCCTTAACTATTAAAAAATAGTATTTATCTAAAAAAGTTAAAACATATGGTATTAATCCAAAATATGAAATTAGAAATTGAAAATTAATGTTTTTGGACATTTGGTATGATCGAACAAAGTAGCATTTTAGAAATTGAAAAACTTTTAGATAATAAAAAAATTATAGATAGCAAGTTATTATCTAACTCTTTTGGTATTAATTGTTTAAAAATTGTTACAAGTGATAGTAAGGAGTTTATTGTCAAATATTATTTCAAAAATAATGATAAATTTAACGCTATAAAATCTGAAACAGATAATCTTATTTTTTTTAATAAACAAAAGTTTAATTATTTTCCAAGTATTATTAACTATAATGATAAATTTCTAATAATGTCATTCATAGATAATAATGAAGATCAGCCAAAAGAAACAAATGATGATTTGTTAAATGCTATAATTTCTATTCATTCATTAAAGAGTAAAGATTATGGTTTTGTTTTTGATACACAGATTGGTGGTTTAAAACAGATTAATTCTCAAGCAAAGAATTGGGAAGAATTCTATACAGATAGAAGACTGTATTACATATTTAATTTAATTAATAAAAATAACCCTATGGATAAAGCAATTAACACTAAAATTGATTTATTGATTAAAAAGATAGGTAATTTTATTCCAAACAATCCAGTTCCATCATTATTACACGGTGACTTATGGGAAGGAAATATACTTTTTAAAAACAAAAAATTTGCAGGTTTTATTGACCCAGGATCATTTTATGGTCACAATGAATTGGAAGTATCCTATTTAAGATGGTTTAACCCAAAATTCATTGATGATAGTTTTTTAGATAAGTACAACGATCACATAAAGATTGATAAATATTACTTAGAATATGAGCCAATTTATCAATTATATTATTCATTATTAAATGTTTATTTATGGGATAGGGTTTACGTTAAGGATGTTCATAATTTATTAAGTAAAATTAAAATATAAAAGATTAAACACAAGGATTTGGATCAGATAAATGAATTTCTTCAATTTCTTTTAATGTTTCTTTTGATAAAGATATTTCTATACTATCTATATTTTCTTTAAGTTGTTTCATATTTGTAGCCCCAATGATATTACTGGTTACAAATGGTCGATTATTCACAAAAGCGTTAGCAAATGTAGATGGTGGAATGCCAAGTTTATTTGCAAGATTAAAGTATTTTTCAATAGCTATTTCTCCTCTTTCAGTATGATGTCTAGAAAATCTTCTCGGCCATAGAGTATACCTAGCATTTTTTGGATTTTTTCCTCCAATATATTTTCCACTTAACCTTCCACCTGCTAGTGGTGAGTATGCAAGCAAGCCACAATTTTCTCTGATAGAAACTTCGGAATTATGAATGTCAAATACTCGGTTAACCAAACTATATACATTCTGAATTGACATCATGCGCGGTAAGTTTTTTTCTTTAGATGTTTGCAAATATTTCATAACACCCCATGGTGTTTCATTGGATAAGCCAGCATATCTGATTTTGCCTGCCTTAACAAGTTGATCAAGATTGTATAAAACCTCTTCAATAGTGGTCCAATTGTTATCACTAGCATCATATTCAAAATCTAAAACTCCAAATTTAGGAACATTTCTTTCTGGCCAATGTAGTTGGTATAAATCTATATAATCTGTTTTTAGTCTTCTGAGACTTTCATCTATTGCGGCATTCATATTTTTTTTATCAAAACCAAGTGTCTTAGATCCTTTTCTTATCCATTCAAGACCATCTGATTTCGAAGCTACTTTTGATGCCAATATTATCTTATCTCTATTTTTTCTTTCCTTAATCCAATTACCAACTATTTCTTCAGTTTTTCCATATGTTTCCTTTCTAGGCATGATTGCATAAAGCTCAGCTGTATCAAAAAAATTTACACCCTTTTCTTCTGCATAGTTCATTTGATCAAAACCATCTTGTTGACTATTTTGTTCACCAAAAGTCATAGTTCCCAAACAAATAACGCTTACATCAATATCTGTATTCCCTAATTTTCTATACTTCATACTATTTTTACAAAATGCCTTGAAATTGTCGGATTTATAGCGATATTAATTATAATTAAAAGGAGAAATTATGGCTTTAGACTTTAATCAACGATCTTTTACTAAATCAGTAGATCAGGCGGCAATCGATGAAGGCTTAAGAGCGTATATGCTTAAAGTCTACAATTATATGACAATTGGCTTGTTACTTACTGGATTTATTGCTTACTTCTTTGGAAAAGCGTCAATAGTAACGAACGAGATGGGGCAAATTGTGGGAGTAACCCAAGTAGGTGCATTACTTTTTGGATCTCCACTAAAATGGGTTGTCATGTTGGCTCCATTAGGTTTTGTATTTTATTTGAGTGCAAGAATAAATAGAATGTCAGTATCTGCAGCTCAAATAACATTTTGGTTATTTGCAAGTATAATGGGTCTATCATTAGCTTCAGTATTTATTGAATTTACTCAAACTTCTATAGCTAGAGTATTTTTTATTACAGCAAGCACATTTGGAGCAATGAGTTTATATGGTTATACTACAAAAAGAGACTTAACAAAACTTGGTGGTTTCTTATTTATGGGGCTAATCGGAATTATTATTGCAAGTGTAGTTAATATTTTTGTTGGTTCCACAGCATTGCAGTTTGCAATCTCTGTTATTGGTGTTCTAGTTTTTGTAGGACTAACAGCATATGATACGCAAAATATCAAAAATATGTATTATGGTGGTGATAGTGAAGAGATAGGATCAAAAAAAGCACTGATGGGAGCATTAAAATTGTATTTGGACTTCATCAACCTATTCATTTTATTACTACAATTATTTGGTCAAAGAAGATAATTCTTTTAAAAACTCAATATCTTTTTATTATACCCAGTCTTTTAAAGACTGGGTTTTTTTATGTCTAGCGTAGAGAATAAACTTAACAGAATTATCAATACATTTAACAATGTAGATAAAGTAGTCGCTTACAAAGACATAAAAAATCTATCAGCAAAATATAATAAAAACATAAGCGTTCAAAATGTTTTATTTCAAATAGCTAAAAAAGTAGGAGATATAGATACAGCAATTAATGCTTTAAGAAAAATTCTGTTAGTCGAAAAAAATAATACTTCGTACCTTTCTCAATTATATAAATTACTTTTGGGAAAAGGTTTGTTTGATCAAGCATTAGAAATAATAGGTATTATTCTTGAAATAGATAATAAAAACTATGATGCTTTACGTGATAAATCTTATATTTTTTTTCTAAAGAATGATTATATTAATGCAAAGAAGTTTATAGATAAAATTATAAATTTTAAAGACGATGATTACTTTGGATACAATATTAAAGGCTTAATTCATCTTAAAAATAACAACTTCTACGAAGCAAAAAATCATTTTGAACAAGCGATTAAGATAAATAGTAAATATATAGATAGTTATAATAATTTAGGTGTTTGTCTGCTTGAGTTAGAAAAATTAAATGAAGCATATAAAGTATTTAAAGATGCTCATGATATTGACTCTGATAATGTTAAAACTCTAATGAACTTGGGTAATGTTTTAAGTCTTCAAGATAATATTTTAGAAGCAATAAAAATTTACAACAAAGCATTAGCTTTAGATGCAAACAATCAAGAAATTCTATCAAATATAGCGATATGTTATTGTAGAGAGGGTAAAGATAAAGAAGCTAAAATTTACTACGATAAAGCAATTAAAATTAATCCAAATGATTATAAATTAAAATATGCATATTGTACTTTACAGTTAAAATTAAATAAATTTTTTACTTCATGGAAATTATTTGACTCAAGACTTTTGATTGAAAAAAATAAAATCAAATTAAATAATTTTGAATTCGTTAAGAATAATCTATTTGACAATTTGAAAGTAGATCCAAAAAAAAAGTTGCTAATATTAAGAGAACAAGGGATTGGTGAAGAAATCTTGTTTAGCTCTATATATCAAGATATTATTGATAATTATAAAGATATTAAAATTGAAGCTGATAAAAGACTAATACCAATTTTTACACGTTCGTTTCAAAACAATAATTTTGTTGAGGATGGATTCTATTCAAAAAATTCGAAGATATCTGAATTTGATAATGTAGTATACGCTGGAAGTATGATTCGGTTCTTTAGAAAAAGAAAAACCGACTTTACTAACAAAAATTATTTATCAGCTAGAAATGACATTATTGATGAATATAAGAAGAGATTATCAAGTTACAAAGAAAAACTGAAAGTAGGTATTTCATGGAAAAGTATCATAAATATTTATGGAAGTTTGAAATCATTATCCATCAAAGATTTTGAACCACTATTTACTAGTGATAGACTTATTATAAATTTACAGTATGGAAATGTTGACAACGATAAAGAATATTTATCAAGTCAAAATAAGTATTTAAAAATATTTAATGATTTAGATCTATTCAATGATATCGAATCTTGTATGGGCTTACTAAAAAACTTAGATTTGTTTATAACAGTAAGTAACTCAACAGCTCATTTTGCAGGAGCTCTAGGAATACCTACAATATTAATTTGTCCAAAAAAATCATCTACATATTTCTACTGGAATACTAGTAGCGGATCATCAATATGGTATAAAAATATTAAAGTATTAGGAATAGAAAACTCAGTAACTAAAACTATTATGCAAATAAATAACATTGTAGATAAAAATAATGAATTTAATTTCTCAAATTAATAATATTCTCAAAAAATTTGAAACAGGTGATAGATTAAAGAGTTACAAAGAGCTTAAAAAAATTTTTTTAAAAAATAAAAATAATAATTTATTACGTTATAACTTAGCAGTTATACAAAAAAATCTAAACTTTAATAAAGAGGCAAGGATAAATTACAATTATTTAATAAAAGTTGAAAAAAATCTTAAAGCAATGATTAATCTTTATAATATGGATATTGAAGAAGCAAATTATTTTGAAGCACTAAACATGATAGAAAATATTTTAAAAATAAAAACAATAGAAAATGTGAATAGAGATAAAGCTTTCGTTCTATACAAATTAAATAGAATTGAAGAAGCAAAAAAAATTTGTATATTTTATCTCAAGAAAAATAATAAAGACTTAGGTTTTCTGGGTGTAATAGGTCAATGCTTATTTCATGAAGGGAGCTATGATAAAGCAATAAAAATATTTAAAAGTATATTAAAAGTAGATTCGAAAAACCTCTCAGCATTAAATTCTTTAGCAAGAACCTACCAAGAGAAAAATGAAAAAATTAAAGCAGAAGAATATTATCTAAGAGCTTTAGCAATAGATAATTTATCTTTTTATTTATTAAATAATATTGCTGGTTTTTATAGAGAGGAATTGGCTTATGATAAAGCTATTGATTACTATAAACAGGCTCTATCAGTAAATCCAAATAATGCTTATATATATAACAATTTAGCGAAGATTTATTTTGATTTAGATAATCATAAACAAGCCATGAAGAATAGCTTTAAAGCTCTAGAAATGAAAAGGAATGATGGTGATATTCAAAAAACAATTTCTTTTATATATCTTAAGGATCATGATTTTGAAAATGGCTGGAATTACTTTGATGGAAGATTAGATTTAGAAGATTTTAAGGAAAAAAGTAGCTATGTTAAAAAATTAAATAAAAAATTATATAGATCAAGTAATCTAAATTACAAAAGAGATAAATTTTTAGTTGTAAGAGAACAAGGTATTGGAGATGAAATACTGTATAGTTCAATGTATGAAGATCTTTTAAATGATATTGATAATACAGTTATAGAATGCGATCTACGTTTATTAAATCTCTACAAAAGATCATTTCCAAAATATAGTGAAAAATTTGTAGGTCTTGGTACTATTACAAATAATGATGAGAAGTTTAAAGCAATTGATAATATTATTTATGCAGGAAGCTTAGGTAGATATTATCGTAAAAATATTAAAGATTTTAAAAATAATTCTTATTTAAAAGTAAACCAAAAATATTTTGATGATATGAAAAAAAAGTTATCAATTTATAAAAAAAAATACAAAATCGGATTATCATGGAAAAGTTTTAATAATAAATTTGCAACAGACAAATCTCTAAATCTCAAAGATCTTAATAGGATTTTTAAACTTACCGACTGTGATATCTTTAATCTACAATATGGTAATGTTAAGGATGAAATTAATAGTTTCAATAATTTAACTAAAAATAAACTACTAAATATAGAAGGTCTTGATTTGTACAACGATTTTGAAGGCATCGCTTCATTGTTAAAATCACTTGATGTCTTTATTACTATCAGTAATAGCACTGCACATCTAGCTGGTGCATTGGGTGTGAATACAATTTTAATTAAGCCAGAGAATTATGCCATTTTTCACTATTGGAATCAAAAAACAGATAGTACACCTTGGTATGCTTCGATTAGATTAATTGATAAAAAAAAATTTTTAAACGATTCTAAATTTTTAGATAATATTTTTAAAAATTTGAGCTAAATTTTTTAGAGAGATATTCATCTCTTTCTAATATCCATTCTCTTGCAAACTCAACATCTTGCCATTCTGAAAACCAAGGTCCGCCTCGTGTATAATGAACTGCATAAGGTTTTTTATTATTGTGACCTGAGGTCCAACCCTCTAACCAATTCCATCTTTCATCTAATGAACCAATTTCATCGTCTTTGCACCATTTAAATTGATGAAGATATTTTCCAGTTTCATTATTTACTTTTTCCACTGTAAGATTTTTTGTGCTAGGATGAGAACAATTGTATAAAATAAAACTAGACCAATTTTTTCTAGGATATATAGTTTGTTTTTGTCCATCCATTTTATGTTTTTCTTTGGGTGTGTAGTCATGCTGAACACAATAAGCAGCTTTAGATTCGTCTAGATTATTTAATAAATTTGCAACATCTCCTAAAAAAATAAAATCACAATCACAAAAAACTGCCCATCCTTGATAATTCATAAGTTTAGGAACTAAAAACCTAGAATAAGTAAATTGTGTAGAAGCCAGTGGATCAACATTTCTAGTATATAGATTTTTGGCTATGAGTTCATCTAATTTTAAAGAAACAACATCTACATTAATACTAGAACGCTTTAAAAGTGAGTGTTTGCAGACTCTGTAAGCAATGTCCTCTTTAGAGTCATATCCTATAAAAAAATGTAGCTTCATATTAATTATCTTTTTGTCTTAACATTTTATGAGATGTCCAAACAAGAGAATTATAATTTCCAGAATTAGATACAGAAGTCCATTCATCTTGGGATTGATTTGTAATTTTACAAATCCACGTATTTTCGATGCTAGCATTTTCGGCTCTCATGATCCAAGCATCACTTTTTTGTTTGTCATTATTTTCTCCAAGTTCTATATCAGACATGAAATAACATATTTCTTTTGATGGATTAGATCCGATCATTCCTGAAATGTTTTCTCTAGCTAATTCCCAGTTAAGATTTTTTATCGCAAAATAAATTAAAAGTTTTTTTGATTCTTCTAAGTTTAGATTATTTTTAACTAAATCTTTTATAAATTTCATTTCACTTAAATTATTTTCAATTAATATTTTAGTTATAATAGATCTGAGTAAATAATTTGGGTTTAAATTCCAATACTTCTTAATTAATTTAATCAATACCTTTTTATCAGCAAGATTGGCAGAAATCTCTAAATGATATTTTATATATGGAGGAAAGTTTTTCTTTAACTCTACTGCTTTAAGAATATTTTTTAGAGCATCTTTTGGATCACTATCAAATTTGATTTTTGCAATTTCATAATAACCAACTGATTTATTTTCATTAAGATCATTCTTATCAATAATTCTATGTGAAAAAGCTTTGTCTGATAATGAAATTAGTTGGTTCCAATTCTTAGTTTTTGCAGAAATGAATATTAGTGTTTTATAGAGTTTTTCAATCTTTGGATTTAGGGAAAACAATTTTTCTCCATATAAAAAAGCATGATGGTAATCGTGATTTTTCAAATTTTGTTCCATTAATCCTCTATATCCAAGTGTTTCTGTTTTCTTTGATTTAATCATATCTTCATAGACATTGTTTAGTTCTGGAAATTTTTTTTCTATCTTTAAAACCTCAGATTTTAATAAAAGAGATAAAGATGGATCATCTTTTAAATAGGAAGTCATTTTTTTATGTGATTTTATTGCAGTCTTATTATCTTTGTTAGCAATAGCAATCATTGCGTCGACAAAATACAAATATCCTTTTTCAATTTTTTTATATTTGTTTTTTAGTAAATATTGCCGCAATGATAATCTTGAACGAAAAAATAAATAAAACATTAAATATAATATAAAAACTAGAGAAATAAAAATTACAGAAAATAAATTTGATGAAAATGTATATTTTAAATTGCCAATATCCAAAGATATAATAAATGGATTAGTAAAAATAAATGTCAAAATTATTATTAAAAGTAATAATTGTATTATAAATATAGAAAATCTGAACATTATTTAATTTTTGATATTTCTTTTATAAAGCTATTATAATTTGTCATTTCATTTGAAGAGACTTGGAAAAAATCTTCATATCTTTCAATTTTTCTCAGGCTATCATATGCTTTATCAATTTTTCTATTTTTTATATAATATTTAATTTCATTTAATAATAAAACTTTTTTATCGATAATTATATTTTCTGAACTAGGTGAAAGATTTATATACGGTAAAATAATTTTATTGATAAAATTATTATTTTCATTCATGATTTTTTTTAAATATAAATCTACTTCATCTTTAAATTGATTTTCCAAAAAAATATGGCCTTTATATTTGTTATTTTTTAAAATTGAAATTTTTTCTAAAACTGCATTATTGTTATCTGCTTTAATTTTTTCAATATATTTTAATTCTTTATCAAAACTTAAATTATTTTCGTATTTAATTTTTATTAATTCAACTATTTCATTTATTGAATGATTGATTAATTCTGGATTACTTTTTGATAAATTCTGAAGATTTTGATTTTCAATTGAAACTATTTTAGAATTTAAGTTTTTAAAATTCTTATTTAATATATCGATACTTTTATTAATTGCAGCTAAATCAATATCAGCTTTTCTATCTGAGTTTTCTTTAATAATTTTCTCAATATTTAACAAAGTTGTTTTTGTTTCAACTATTTCCTTAGAAATATTTTTTATATATTCGCTATTTTCATTAATATTTGCTCTCAATTTATTTTCTAATTCATATTGATTTTCAACAATCACATCTTCATTACGATAGTTAATGTAAATTATATAAATTAAGAAAAAAACAGATATTAAAAGAATAAAGTTTAAGGAATATTTAGTGAAAACATAAAAACTATTAAAAAATTTTTTCATTTTCTTTTTTTAGCATTATTAGTTTGTTGTTTAACAGAGTAAAATACTATACCAAAAAATTATGCTTATTTTTGCTACAGAATCTTCATGCGACGAAACATCAATATGTCTAATGAAAGACAAGAAAATTTTGGAACATAAGACTTTTTCTCAGGAGATTCATAAAATACATGGTGGCGTTGTTCCTGAGCTAGCATCTAGAGCCCATTTAGAAAAAATTCAAACTATGACAGAAAATCTATTCAATAAGACAAATATAGAACCAAATAAAATAGATGCATTTACTGCTACTTGTGGTCCAGGGCTTATAGGAAGTTTATTAGTAGGATCAACTTTCACTAAATCTTTAGCAATTTCATTTCAAAAACCATTTATTCCAGTCAATCATCTAGAAGGGCATATCCTTTCCACAAGTTTTAACAATGATATTAAATTCCCAAGTTTGATATTGCTTTTAACAGGAGGGCATACTCAGGTATATTTAATGGAAGATGAAAGAAAAATAGAGCTTTTGGGACAAAGTGTTGATGACGCAATAGGAGAAGCTTTTGATAAAACAGCAAAACTACTTGGACTTTCATATCCAGGTGGAGCTGAGATTGAAAGAGAGGCGATGGATGGAGATGAAGACAAATTTATTTTACCAAAACCATTAGTAAATGAAAAAAATTTTAACTTTTCATTTTCTGGAATTAAAACTCATATAAATCTTTTAACAAAAAAAAATAAAGTTAATAAAAAATTTATTAAAGATTTATCTGCATCCTTTCAAAAAAGTATTACAGAATTACTAATAAAGAAAATTGCAAGAGGATTAGAAAGACTTAAATTAGAAAAAAAAGACATAAGATCTATTTCAGTAGTTGGTGGTGTATCAAATAACAAATATATGAAAAATAAAATTGAGAATTATTTTTTTAATAAAAATATTGAAATATATTATCCGTTAAAGGAAATGATGATTGATAATGCTGCAATGATTGCTTGGGCATGTATAAAATTTTATAACAAAGAAAAAAACGATTTGTTTTTTAAACCAAAACCTAGATTAAGTGTAAGAAGTATATTATAAATTAATTAATTAAATAATTTCTGATAATAAGTAATATAATGAAATATTGGTTATTAAAATCTGAACCAGATACTTGGTCATGGGATGATCAGGTTAAAGAAGGTCCATCAATGTGGGAGGGTGTAAGAAATTATCAAGCTAGAAATAATTTAATGAAAATGAAAAGAGGCGATTTATGTTTTTTTTATCACTCTGTTTCAGAAAAAAAAATTATAGGTATAGTTGAGGTTGTAAAAGAATATTATCGTGATCCAACTGATGAAACTGGAAAATTTGTAGTTGTCGATGTGAAAGTTAAATATAAACTAAAAAATACAGTTTCTTTAGAACAGATTAAATTGAATAAAAAACTAAATCAAATAGCGCTTGTTAAACAAAGTAGATTATCTGTAATGCCAATATTAAAATCAGAATGGACAGAGATATTAAAAATTTCCAACAAATAGATGAGTAAACATATTTTTTGGTTAGCTTCATATCCAAAAAGCGGAAACACACTTATGAGAGCTATAATATCATCTCTGTTTTTTACTGAAAATGGTATTTTTGATCTAAAATTACTTGAATCAATTAGTCAATTTGAATCGACTTATAATATTTATAAAATAAAAAAAAATATAGGAGATGATTTATATAAATTAAATAACATTTCAATTTTTTATAAATACTTATTAAAAATACAAGAGAAAAACAATCTAAACTTTAAAGAAGATTTTAAATTTTATAAAAGTCATTCTGGTAATTTCAGCATTGAAAACAATCCTTTTACTTCAGATAAAAATATAAGGGGTGTAATATATGTTATTAGAGACCCAAGAGATGTTTGTGTTTCTTGGGCAAACCATAGTGGATGTTCATATGATCAAAGTATAGATTTTATGACTAATGAGTTACAATCATTATTATGGATAAAAGGAAAAAATAATATTTTTGAAGATCATAATATGCCACTATCTTTTCTCTCGAGTTGGGATAAGCATGTAACTTCTTGGACTGCTAATAATTGGACGTTTCCTTTATTAATAATTAAATTTGAAGATTTGATAGATAACAAAGAAGAATCAATAAGAATTATAGCAAATTTTTTTACAGAAAAGTTTGGTTTTCAGTTTCAAAATTTAGATGAAAAGATAGTAAATATTCTGAAAACTACAAAATTTGAAAAGTTAAAAGAAAAGGAGTTGAAAGATGGTTTTGATGAAGCACAAAAAGATAGGCAATTTTTTAAAAGCGGAAGAAAAGAACAGTGGATAAATAAATTAAATAAAAGCCAAATATTAAAGATAAAAGAAAAATTTAAAATTGTTATGAACAAATTTAACTATAAATAAGTTGAAGTTTTAATTTTTTAGAAATACTCTAACAAATAATGAAAATTAAAGAAAATTGGATTATAGAAAGCAAGATAAATAAAGATGATTATTCTACACTTTATAAAGAATCAATTGATAATGGTGATGAGTTTTGGAGTAAACAGGGTGATAGGCTAAGTTGGTTTAAAAAATATAATGAAATTAAAAATGTTAAGTACTCAAGTAATGAAGTAAATATTAAATGGTATGAAGATGGCAAACTAAACGTATCGTATAATTGTGTTGATAGACATGCTAAAAATGATCCTAACAAAGTAGCAATCATTTGGGAAGGTGATGACCCTGAAGATACAAAAAAAATAACATATAAAGAACTTCTAATAAATGTATCAAAGGCGGCTAACGTATTAAAAAAAATTGGTGTTCAAAAAGGTGACAGGGTAACAATTTATTTAACGATGATACCTGAGCTTGCATATATAATGTTAGCATGTTCGAGAATAGGGGCCATTCATTCAATTATATTTGGTGGTTTTTCTGCAGAATCTATTTCAGGAAGAATACAAGATTGTGGATCAAAATATATTATTACTGCAGACGAAGGTGTTAGGGGTGGGAAAAAAATTCCTTTAAAGCTTACTACAGATAAAGCATTAGAATCATGTCCTGATGTAGAAAAATGTTTGATTATTAAAAGGACTAATAAAAAAATAGAGTTGAAGAAGGGCAGAGATTTTTATTATAACGAACTTGTTAAAGATGTGAGTGATCATTGTGAACCAGAAGTTTTAAATTCTGAAGATCCGCTATTCATATTGTATACTTCAGGTTCAACAGGTAAACCAAAAGGTGTAATGCATACTTCTGGAGGATATTTAGTTTATGCATCGATGACACATGAATATATTTTTAATTATAAGCCTGGAGACATTTATTGGTGTACAGCAGATATTGGTTGGATAACAGGTCACAGTTACATAATTTATGGACCACTTTCTAATGGAGCTACTACACTAATGTTTGAAGGTGTTCCAAATTATCCTGATTTTTCTAGGTTTTGGCAAATTGTAGATAAACATCAGGTTAATATTTTTTACACAGCACCAACCGCGATTAGAGCGCTTATGCGTGAAGGAGATGAATATGTTAACAAAACAGATAGATCATCTTTAAAACTATTAGGTAGTGTTGGTGAGCCTATAAATCCAGAAGCTTGGAAGTGGTATTTTGAAATTCCGGGAAAATCAAATTGTCCTATAGTTGATACATGGTGGCAAACTGAAACTGGTGGTATTATGATTTCCCCACAAACAGGAGCAATGGAATTAAAACCAGGCTCTGCATCAAAACCATTTTTTGGAATTGAGCCTTGTATAGTTGATAAAGATGGAAAAGAATTAGAAGGTGAATGTGAAGGTATGCTATGTATGAAAAGATCATGGCCAGGTCAAATGCGAACTGTGTATGGTGATCACGAGAGATTTATTAATACTTATTTTTCACAATTTGATGGCAAGTATTTTACTGGTGATGGATGCAAAAGAGATAAAGATGGTTATTACTGGATTACAGGAAGAGTTGATGATGTTATAATTGTATCTGGACACAACTTAGGTACTGCAGAAATAGAAAGTGCTTTTGTATCTCATAAAGATGTATCTGAAGCAGCTGTGGTTGGTTACCCTCATGAAATAAAAGGAAGTGGTTTATATTGTTATGTGTCTTTAAAAGTCGGAGTTAATGAAACAGATGAATTAGTGAGAGAATTAAAAAATACTATTAGAGAGAAAATTGGGCCTATTGCTTCACCTGATTTTATACATATTACTTCTGGCCTACCTAAAACCAGATCAGGAAAGATAATGAGAAGAATTTTGAGAAAAATAGCTTGTAATGATTTTGAAAACTTAGGGGATACGTCAACTCTAGCAGATCCTTCTGTCGTTAATGATTTAGTTGGGAATAGGAAAAATAAATAATTATCTAGGTTGCCAATGTTTAAGGCATCGTGGTTCATAAATATTAGCGGCACCAACCTGAGTTCTTTCACCGCCCTCAGTTTTTCTAAATGTTTTAGTAGCTTCCAATCCACAAACGTTACAAAAACCATATATTTTTATAATTTTATCAGATAAGCCAAGTAACATTGAAGAAGTTTCCCAAGGCTTTCCTCTTGAGTCTTGATCAAGTCCAGCACAAACAACATCTATACCTCTGCTTAAAATTGTTTCTACGTTGCTAAGAGTATCTTTTGTATCCATAAACTGAATTTCATCTAGAAAAACCATGTCAACTTCACTTTTCTCAAAAACAAATTTTTGTAAAGTTGTTTCCCAGTCATTCATTGCATAACATTCATGACTGAGATCATTATGAGTAATAATTTTTTCATTCGAATATCTATTATCGATACTTGGTTTGATTACTATAATTCTTTTATTTTGGTGTTTAGCCCAAAGAATTCTTTTTAGAAGCTCACTTGTTTTGCCCGCAAACATAGCGCCGACTATAGTTTCTAAATTTCCTCGCATAAGTCAATATATTTTATTTTTATTATTTATTATATAATTATTTAAAATAAATATAGATAATTTGCTATAATGATAAAAGGGGAGAAAATTAGATTTGAAATACACAATATATTATTTTCAATTTATAAATTTAATAAAACACTAAACAATCCTTCAATTAAAAAAATTATTGATAAACAAGATAAAGAAAATATTTCTTTTTTGTATAATGTAACATTAAATTCCATGAGATATCACTTACATTGTATCAGGATTATAAATAATTATATAAAAAAAAAATTGAGAGATCAGGAAAAAATCTTGTTAATCAGTGCAATAACTCAAATAGTTTTTTTAAATTTTAAAGAATATGCTGTAATTAATTGTTCAGTTGAAATAGCTAAGAAATTAAAACTTTATCCGGGTTTAATAAATGCAACATTGAAAAAGATTGCTAAAAATAAAAATAAATTAAAAGAAATAAAAATACAATTTAGTGACTTTCCATCATGGTTTCAAAAAGAAACTGCATTTTTATCAGATAATAAAAAGAGAGAATTTATAAATAATTTTTATAAAGAACCTGATATTCATATTGTTTTTAAAAATGAAGAAAAGTTTAAAAATTTTGAAGAAAAGTTAATTAAAACATCAAGTATATCTGGTTTTTTATTAGATAAAAAAATAATTAAAAATAAAAAATCATTTATTGATGGGGACTGGTGGGTGCAGGATTTTAGTTCTTTCTTTCCATTACATAACTACAAAGTTAAAAATAGAAATATGAGATTTTTAGATGCTTGTGCAGCTCCAGGAGGGAAGTCATTTCAATTGTTATCAAAAAACTGTGAAGTTGTTCTTAATGATAAAAATCAAAATCGAATTAAGATACTTAAATCTAATTTGAAAAGATTAAAATTTAACTCTAAAATATTGAATAAAGACTTCCTAAAATTTGATGAAAAGGAAAAATTTGATGTAATTATAATTGATGCTCCATGCTCATCAATAGGTACAATAAGAAGAAATCCCGAGATATTCTTTAAAAATAAAAATCCAAATTTTAGACAGCTTATTACATTACAAGAAAATATGTTAAAAAAAGGATCACATTTACTAAACAAAGACGGTTGTATAATCTATATGACGTGCTCATTTTTAAAAATTGAAACATTGGATCAAATATCTAAGTTTCTCAAGCAAAATAGTAACTTCATACTTTCTAATTTTAAATTAATAAGTAATCCTTTTAATTACTCAAAACTAATAAAAAATGACTTCATGATTACTTTGCCAAATAATATATTTGATAAAAATATAGATGGGTATTTTGCTGCTTATCTAAATAAAATAAAATGATATTAATATTTAAGAAAATATTATTTATATTTATTTTTTACAGATTTAGATCAAAAAAAAATTTATCATATTTGGATCTAAATTTTCGAAAAATAGATTTTACAAATTATAATCTAGTAAAATCATTTATTTTCAAAAAAAATTTTTATAAAAATAAAAATAAAAATATTCATGGTTTTGATTTTTTAAATTTCTCAAATAAACTTGGTGGTAAAATAGGAATTAATTTATCAAAAGAAGCTGTATTTGGTTGGTATAAAATATACAAAAATAAATTAGGTTTTCCTTGGTCAGATGATTTGTCATCCAAAAGACTAATAAATCTTTTATATAATTATGAATATATAAAATCTTCATCAAAAAAAGATGATATAAAAAAATTAGATTTAATTATTTATAAACATATTCAAAGAATATTATTTGATTTTAATACAAAAAAAATAAGTGAATTTACCTCATTTGATCTTATTGCATACTTATTATCAAATTTAATTTTAAAAAAAACAAATGCAAAAGAAATTGACTACATAAAATTCATTGTTGACAATCAGGTTGATAAATTGGGAATGCATAAAAGTTACAACATACTGGAGCATTCTAAATTTATAAATAATTTAAATGAGATAAGAAATATTTTACTCTTTTTTAATTCAGAAAAAATAGGCTTATTTGATGAGCAAATTCTTAAAATGACTTCTATTTTGAAAGAATATTTTCATGTTGATGGAACTATACCTTTATTTAATGGATCAAATAATATTTACACAAGAAGTATTTACAACTCTTTGAATAAAGAAAACTATTTGAAAAAGAGAGAATTTTTAAATATTAAAAATGGAATTGCATTTTACTCAGATAAAAATAGAAAAGTTTTCTTTGATGTAGTGCAACCAAATAGTGATTTAATAAGCTCTAATTTAAGTTCCGGAACTTTATCTTTTGAATTAAGTGGTTTTGGAGAAAAGGTAATTACTAACTGCGGATCATCAGAAAGTTTTGGTAAAAACCCGGAATATTTAAGATATAGTGCCGCTCACTCAACAATTATTATTCAAAATACTAATATAAGTGAGATTAAAGAAGGCAATCCACACATAAAGTTTCCTCAATCAGTTGTTTTTCAGAAAGAAACAGATAATGAGAAAGAAATATTTGAAGGATCTCACAACGGATATCAAAAAAAATTTAACAAAATTATTAAAAGAAAATTAATTATCCATAAGAATTCAAACAAAATAGAAGGCGAAGATAGTATTATTTCATACAAAGAAATTAAAAATAGATTAATTTATCATATAAGATTTCACTTAACTGATGGAATGGTTCTTAATTTTACAAATAATAAAAAAAATATAATACTTAAAACAAAATTAAATAATATTTGGATATTTAGATGCGATACTGAATTAATAATTGAAAATAGTATTTCAGTTGACAATAATACCACAAAACCTACTAAACAAATAGTAATTAAAGGTATACTGTCAGATAAAAAAATTATAACAAAATGGGCTTTAGAAAAAATTTAAAGAAAAAGTTTGCATTAATTTCTGTATTTGAAAAAAAAAATTTAAATTATCTTTGTTCATACCTAGACAAATTTAATTATAGTTTTCTATCTAGCGGTTCAACTGGAAATAAAATACGAGGTATGGGATTCAAATGCAAAGATGTTTCTAAACTAACTAACTTTAAGGAAATGTTTGAAGGAAGAGTAAAGACATTAAATCCTTTAATATATAGTTCATTACTTTATATTAGAGATAACGAAAATCATAAAAAAGAATTTTTATCATTAAATGTGCCAGAAATAGATATTGTAGTTGTTAATTTATATCCATTTAAAAAGTATATGAAAAAAAATAGAAATGATGATGTTTTAGAAATGATAGATATCGGTGGGCCTAGTTTATTAAGGGCTGCGGGTAAAAATTTTAGATATATAACTCCAATAATGGACACAAAAGATTATAAGAAATTAATTGAAAATTTAAAAAAAAATAATGGTGTAACTGATATTAATTTTAGAAAAAAAATGTCTTTTAAGGTTTTTAGTGAAACTTCCAAATACGATAAACTAGTATCTAAGTGGCTAAATGAAAAATATAAATAAAAAAATTAAGTTAAGGTATGGTGAAAATCCAAATCAAACAGCATTTATAAAAAATAATTCTAATAAATCTATATTTGATTATCAAATAAGTGGTAAAAAAATAAGCTACAATAATTTAATTGATATAGATAGTGGTTTAAAGTGTTTAAAAGAATTTAAGGAGCCTACTTCAATTATTATAAAACACACAAATCCTTGTGGAGTAGCTTCTGCAACCAACATAGGTAAGGCTTTTTTAAATTGTTACAATTGTGATCCTAAAAGTGCATTTGGTGGTATAATTTTTTTAAATAGAAAATTAAACTCAATATTAGCCAAGAAAATTTCTAAGAAGTTTTTTGAAATGGTTGTTGCATCTGATTTTGAAAGTGAAGCTATAAATATTTTAAAAAAGAAAAAAAATTTAATCTTATTAAAAATACCTTTTTTAAAAAAAACATTTGTTGAGTATAAATCTACTCTTTTCGGTGAACTTTATCAAACAAGAGACATTACCCCTGTAAATAGAAAATTTATACAACTTGTATCTACCAAAAAAACATCAAAAAAATCAATTGATGACTTAATTTTTTCGCTAAAAGTAGTAAAACATTTAAAATCTAACGCAGTGGTATTAGCAAGAAATAAACAAACCTTAGGTTTGGGTCATGGACAGACGAACAGAATAGATGCATTAAATTTTGCCATAAAAAATAAAAAAAAATATTTTAAAAAAAGAAACTTTGTTTGTGCTTCAGATGGTTTTTTCCCATTTACAGATAGTATAAATTTACTTTTTAAAAATGGATGTAATATTGTAGCTCAACCAAATGGGTCTATTAACGATAAAAAAATAATATCTTTCGCTATCAAAAATAAAATATCTTTATATTTTACTAAAAATAGGCTTTTTAAACATTGATTAAAAAAGAAAAAATTCCCAAGTATTTAATACATTTAATTAAAAAATATCCAAAAATTACTTCAGGAAGAAAAAATTTTCTTCAGCACCATACTAGAATTACAAATACTCTTAAGATAGTAAAAAAATATTTTAATCATAAAGAATAGATTAGAAAAAGATTTAAAAAACTTAATTTATTTAGTTTTGTTTACTGTAAATAAAATTTGATATAAACATATATTATGAACAAACCTAATCTTCTTTTCCCTACGCCTGTTTGGACTTCTCAAATAGATGACTATAAAAAATTAAATGAAACTATGTATACTTATATAAAAGAAGCTCAAACTAAAGATCAAAAAGGTATTAATAAAAGTAATATAAAAGGCTGGCATTCAAAAGACTTTGATTTGAAAGATAAAGAACCTAAAAACTTTATTAATTGTATTTCACCTTCCATTAAAAAAGTAATGATAGATATGAATTGGGAAAACGAAAGACAAACTATTAAGATTAGTAATATGTGGGCTATTATAAACATTGGGGGATCAACAAACACAAGACACCAACACGGTAATAGTACAATTAGTGGTGCATATTATGTAAAAGCTCCAAAAAATTGTGGTGATATTATATTTTATGATCCAAGACCTGCTCCTGTATTCTATTACCCAACTGCGACAAGTTCAAATTTTTTGAATGCTCAAGTTAATGGAATTACGCCCAAAGAAGGTGCCTTAATTTTATTTCCTAGTTATGTAGATCATTCAGTTAATGAAAATTTATCTAATAACGAAAGAATAGTTATAAGCTTTAATATTACTATTCAAGTGTGAATAAAATAAAATATACTAAATAATATTTTTTGAGAGATTTTCCCAAGCTTCACCAGTTTCAATTTCTTTGAGTGTCCACTGTCCATAAGCAAGATTATTAAATATGTTATAATTTATAATAGGTCTTTCGATGTCCTGAATTTTACCAATATGGTTTAGATTGTTATCTGTAAAATATGATGGGACTCCATTTAACATTGCCATGAAACCAGCAGTAGATTGTAGACTTACAAATGCCCAAGCATTTTTTAACAATATTGTAAGTGGTTCCTTTGCAAACTTATTATGAATAATGAGTTTTCTATCTGTATATTTTTTTAATAATTTAATTGTATCATCGGTCCAGCTAGGTACATTATAAACTTTTTTCATAGTTTCTGATGGTTCTGATAAAATAATATAATCTCCAGATTTTTTTTGATCAAGAATTTTAAGATTTAAATTCTTTAATCTGTCACTCGGGTAATTACCTTCACCATTATGAACAAAATTATTATACACTATTCTAAAATAACCATCTAAATTAATAATACTAGTACGATTATTTTCAAAAGATCTTTTTGATTGGTTAAAATACCCATGATCCATATAGTAATAATTTTTAACTTTTTTTATAATATCAAGAGTTCCTCTTAAGACACCATAAGTTGCAATTGTTTTGTCATATTCTCTAAATTTATTAACATGACATAAAAGTGAATCTGAACCTTTGGCAAAATTATAACATAGAGTTTTATTAACTATATGATCCGTATAAATAACAATAGGTTTATTCATTTAATAGTATTATAAACTAATAAGTCACTTTATAAATATAATCATTTCTGTTATTTATATTTAAAATATATTTTTATTAATATGTATAGTGTTTTACAAAATAGAAAAAATATCAAATTTAGATTTGAAAAATTTCCTTACTTAATTATTGATGATGCCTTACCTAATGAATTATATGAAAAATTAAGTAACACTTTCCCAAAATATGAAAAAATTATTGGAAATAATGAGTATAAGGAGAATTTTGCGTATAGATATAACGCATTCAATTCGCTAAGAGACAGTGAGATAGATTCTGAATGGAGAGAATTCATAAAATTTCACACCAGCTATGAATTTTTAGAAGAATTTTATAATGTTTTTGGCGATGCAATAAAAAAAATTTACAAAGTAGAAAAAGAAAGATTATTTACAAAAGATAATATTGGAGTTCGTTTCGAAAAAAATAATTATTTAAATCTTGATTGTCAGTTTGTTATAAATACACCCACAAGTGGGGAAACTAAAGTAATTGAACCACACTTAGATAACCCTGTAGAATTATATGCAGCTTTATTATATATGAAGGATTCTGATGATAACTCTGAAGGAGGAAATCTTACTACTCATACTTTTAAAGATAAACCCAGTTTTTATGGTAAATCAAGAGTAAGAGAAGATAAAATAAATTTAATTGAAGAAATAGAATACAAAAGAAATAGATTAGTTATGTTTTTAAATTCTCCATATTCTATTCATGGAGTAACAAAAAGGTCCAAAACTAATTTTTATAGAAAATATATAAATATAATTGGAGATTATAATTTTGAGTTATTTAATTATAGGAATTTTTTAGAAGAGTAAGATCAATTTATTTTCTTTTATTGTTATCTGAAATCTGATTTGCTGCATCTGCACTTCCACCTTCTTGGGAGCTGTATTCTGTTTTATAGCTTGCTACATCACTTAAGTATTTGCCCTGAAGAGGTATCTTAAAATTAACATTTTGTAATTTTCTTGTTGCAACAACAAGAAGAATATTTTTTCCTATTTTTTCTTTTGCAATTTCAATCATTTTTGCAAATTTAGAATTATTTCTATGTGGTTTAATTTGCTCAAATAGTATTGAAAAGTCATCTCCATCTAGTTTAAGTTCAGCCCCATCTCTATTTGCAAGAGATATTTTTATAATTTCATATTTGTTTGAAGCAGCTAAATCACCAAAGAAAATTGGATTAAAATTGTAAAATCCATGGTTTATCCAGTCAATAAAAGGAAGTATATTAAGCATTATTCCATTAACTTTTGTTAAATTATGAAAATTTAAAAATAAAGAAAATTGATTAAAAACATGTTCACCAGTGCCATTATTAATGACAAGATCATACTTTTGATTAAAATTATATGTTTCTAAAATATTTTTATTTAAATCAAATTGATAACTGTCATAAGCACCATTTAAATCTATAGATTTGTATTCATTAAACCCAATAGATATAAAATAATCCTTAGTTGTAAAACTTTTTTTACTAGATAATTTTTCTAAACTTTCTTTTTGATTAACAGTTAAGGGTTTGTTTTGATTGATTAAATTTTTGATAAAAATATTATTTATAGAAGAGGTTTGAGATCCTAAATCAATTGCACTAGCATTTTTAGTAGGAATAATATTCCTACATTCCAAAACATTTAACGCTGCAACAGGATTGAAAGTCATAATATTTAATTTTTGTAATATTTATTATTTAGATTAATATCTATAATTAATTTGGTATATTATAGTAAATAGAGATGAGTAAATATTCAGATAATTATTATGAAATTATTGAAAAATATAAGTTGTTTCATAAAAATGGGATTAAAAATCAACCAGGAATTAGTACTTTTTTAGGATATTCTCTCACAAAATGGATTGTTAGAATAAAAGACATAATTAAGACAAATAATTGTCAATCTTTAATTGATTTTGGATGTGGTAAAGCTTTTTTATATAATAATAATTTTAAAATTAAGGATGAGGAATTTTCAGGTTTATCTGATTTTTGGAAAATAAATAATATTTATCTATATGATCCAGGTGTAGAAAAATATTCAAAATTTCCTCAGATTAAATATGATGGTTTAATTTGTACTGATGTTGTTGAGCATATACCTGAAGATGATGTAATTAATTTTATAGATGGTCTATTTAAATTATCTAATAAATTTATATTTGTTGTAATAGCGACTATTCCAGCCACAAAATTCTTTGATGATGGTTCTAATATTCACCTTAGTTTAAAAAACGAAAGTGTTTGGAAAGATATCTTTGAAAGTTTCAAAAAAAAATATCCTGAAGTTAATCAATATATATATTTTAATGATTAATGTGTTTAAAATAAAAATTTAAAATAATGTGGATTTGCAAAAAAACTTAAATGTGTGGTATATTTGGAATAACTGAAAAAAATGAAAGTTTAATAAAAAATTTAATAAACAGGTGTAATCATAGAGGTCCTGACGCTAGTTCAATTTGGTCAAATCAGCATCTTACCCTAGGTCATAATCTTCTATCTATTACCTCTAAGGTACAAGATGGTATTCAGCCGTATGTAACACAAAAAGGAAATATTCTAACATACAACGGTGAGATATTTAATTATGATGATCTCTTAAAAAAATTTAAAAATAAATTTATTCCTAAAACATCATGTGACACAGAGCTACTAGGTTGGTTATTGGACAATTATAATTATTATGATGTAATATGTAATACAATCGATAGCATGCATTCTTTTGTTTTTTTTAATAAAAAAAATAATGAAATTGTTTTGTCAAGAGATCATGCAGGCATCAAACCGATGTATTTTACTGAAATAAAAAACGGTATAGTATTTTCCTCTGAAATTAAGTGTTTATTAGATATAGCAGTTAATTCTAAAAAAATAGATAGGCTTGCATTAGCATGTACGTGCTTACTTGGTGTGAATGTTTTGAGACAAACATTGTTTAATGGTATCTATAAAGTACTTCCAGGTGAAACTATAATATATGATTTATATAAAAAAAAAGTAAAATCTACGTTCAGAAATCTAGTAAAGCCAAATTCAAGAATAAACTTTAATGCTGAAGAATTTTATGAAAGATCAATGTTGGCGATTAATAACTCTACGCTTGGCAAAAGAAATTTTGGAATATTTTTATCAGGGGGGCTAGATTCATCTTTAATTGCACTTGGTTTAAAAAATAAATTAGGATCACTGAATTCTTTTACAACAATAATGGAACCAAACATACTTGGTAAGGAAGATTATAATAGTGATGCTAAAATTGCTAAGCAATTTGCAAAAGACATTAATTTAAATCATAAGGAAATTAAGATAACTCCCAAAACATTTATTGAAAATTGGAATGACTCTATAAAATTTATTGAAGAGCCAAGGTATAATTGGTGCTTACCAATGTATTATTTTACAAATAAAGTTTTATCTCAAAACAATACTGTTGTTACAATGGCCGGTGATGTAGGTGATGAAATTTTTGGTGGGTATAGTAAATATTTAAAAATGTTTCATTTAGAAACTAAACCACAAAACTGGGGTGACTTCATTAAAATGTGGATGAAAAAATTTAGGGCACCTGTTTTACTTAATATGAATTTTAATTATGAAGACTTACACTCTGTTTTAATTAAATCTCTGCCAGAAGAAATATGGAATCCTGAAGATATTTCTAACTCTGCAATGGCACTTGATTGTATAACTACTGTTTCTGAAGATTTTTTTTCGAGAAATGATAGATTTGGTATGGCATTTTCTATGGAAGGAAGGTTTCCTCTATCATCAAAAGAATTCATGAACTATTGCTTAGACATTAAATCTGCATATAAATTTGGCTTAGATTTAAAAGAAACTAAATATGTTGTTAAGAATGCATATATGAACAAACTTCCTAAATACATTTTAAACAAATCAAAAACAGGTTGGTCAGCGCCAATAATGGAATGGTTGAAGACTGATAAAACTTTAAAAAATAAGTTTGATAATGACATTGGTAGAGATGATGGAATTAAAAAAATAATAATGAAAGAAAACTTTTTGTATAATTCGAATCTTGGAGATGAATTATCTGGCAAAAGAAAGATTATTTCATGGATGCTAAGATCTTGGTCTCAGGAATTTGACATGTTTTTATAGAGAGAAATTAATAATAAGATAAATTGAAAAAATTAAATCATAAATGTTTAATATAGGCCTGTCACTATTTACACCATCTCCATGGAATGATCGTATTAGGGATGTCATGTTCAATGCATTAAATGAAAACGATAAGGTTCATTGTGAGAAAATAAACAATTATCCAGAAAAAAAATTTGATATTTTAATTCTTTGTGGGATCAGGGTTATTTCGAAAAAAAAATTAGATATTAATCGTCTCAGGCAGAATGCTAAGATTTTAATTGAAATAGGTGATGATGGTATAGATCCTGCAAGGACTTTCGAAGATTACTATTTTTATTTTATTCCAACCAATGAACCTCGCTTTGAGCACTACATATATTTACCAAAATTTGTAGATGAAAATTATTTATACCCAGAGCAAACAAATAGAATATCAGTTTTTGTTGATCATTATAAAAATCAAACAGAACCTGAGAGACAAATTTCAATTAGATCGCTTTTATATATTTTTGAAAATTTAAAAAAATTTAGAGATAGAATTGATGTATATTTTCACTCGTCTAACGGAATTGAGTTAAATCCTAATGAAATTACAATACCGAGAGATAAAAAAAGTAATTTTAAATTTCTTGAATATGCTGAAATAACAAAGTTTTATAGAAGATGTCACATTTTTTTTCCAACCCACAGAGAAACCCAAGGTATGTTAGCACAAGAAATAGGAGCTTGTGGTGGATTAACTATTATGCAAGAATGGATGTATCCATTTGAAACGCATCACCAATTCGAACATTTAATATATAATTTTGAAAAATTTGTTGATTTTGAAGCAGTATTGGAAAATTGCTTAAAGAAAGAATTTATAAACAAAAATAGAAATAGAGTAATTAAACATTGCTCAATTTCTGTATTTAATAAGATTTTTAATTTTGAAATAAATCGAATTCTCAAAAATCATTTTAAAATTTAATAACATTCTTTTTAAAATAAACATAGATTCTATTTAGAAAATATCCTGAACATATAATCATAAAAGGATATAATGGTAACACGAATCTTGCATCAGGATCTAAAAAAGATACTAAAGAAGCTAAGAAATTAAAACATACATAAATTAATAAAAAATTAAAAAAATAATCACTCCATAATTTTTTATAAATTCTATATAAAATTTCATAGATAGTTGGAATTAACATTAATGGAATAGTTATATATAGAAATAAATTATGTAAAAAAGAATACCCAGGTCTCACTCCAAATATATATAAAAAAAATTTTTTTGACATATATTCTATTGTATAAAGTGGATTAGATATCATTACTTTTAGTAAAGCAAATAAATTTTTTATTTCGGTTTCAGAATTTATGCCATCAATTCCATATTCGTAATTTCCCCATATAAATTTTCCTGAGACATAGGAAAGTGTAATATAGTTTATTATCCAACTTGATAAATAATTCAAAATAAAAATGAATATTAATAATAAAATAATTAAAATTAAGTAAAAATATTTTTTTTTATAAGAAGTAAAAGTCAAATGAAAAAAATAAATGATACAGGTAAAAAATAAAAAAACTGAATGTGCTCTAATTAAAGAAGAAAATATAATTAAAATTATAACTAGTGGCATATATTTTTTTTTTGCGAATACTAATAGAAATAAAGAAATTATTGATAAATGAACATTTAAAGAGTCAGTAAGTAAATAAAAATCCCAAAATAAAAGAGGTGGATAAAAAAGATATGATGCTGCGATAAGAATACATATTATCGTATCGAAATTTTTGTAGTGAAAATAAAAATATAAACAACATGCGGCTATAGAATGAACACAGAATTGAATAAAATAAATTAAATTTACTGATATACCTATCTCTTTAATTAAAAAAATTATTAGAACATATGAAGATGAACAAAAGGCTTTTAAATTTGTAAATAATTCATTTAAATTGTTAGAGTAACGGATATATCTCTGAGAATCTGAGCCAACTTTGTAACCATATGTTTCACCAATAAAATAAACAATTACATAAAATATTATTAATAAAAAAATTAAATAAATAGATTTGAAATGTTTAGTTATCAAACTTTATAAAATCTCCATTTTATTATTGAAATTAAAGCCTTAAAAAAATCTATCCACTTAACTTTTTTTCCATCTGTTTTTTTTCTTGGATAGTACTCGACAGGTATTTCAATAACGTCTTTAGCTAATCTTGCTAATTTCCCACAAATTTCATTTTCAATATCGAACGCGTTAGATTTTAATTTAAGGTCTTGTAATGTGTTTTTTTTAAATGCTTTAACACCAGTTTCTACATCAGAATAATTCTTATTGAATAAAATATTAGTAAACATAGTCAATATTACATTAGCAATATAAAAAATTAATCCATGTGTTGGTTTATACTTTATATTTATGAATCTACTTGCAAATACAGTATCTGGATTAAATTTATCAAAACATTCTAAAATATCTGGAATAACATTAACGTTGTATTCTAGATCTGAGTCAAAGAATATAATAATCTCACCGGTAGCAATTTTTATACATTCTTTCAGATTGCCGCCCTTACCTTTATTGTAATTATTGAAGTTTATTTTTAATTTATCAGATTTATAATTTTCTAATATTTCCTTTGTTCCATCATCTGAAGCATTATCTGAAACTACTATTTCATAATCTTGGTTCAGTTCTTCTAATTGACTAATACAATTATCTAGAGTCTTAGATATATATTTTTTTTCATTAAATACTGGGATTAGTAACGATATCATTTAAATAAATTTTTTCTAAATTATTTATAGTATAAATAAATTCTTTTGAGAAATATACATTTTCATTCTTCTTTGTAATTAAATTAACAATTGCTCTATTTGATATTAATTTTTTTTTAACAACTATTCTTCTACTTGAGTGGTTATTGGTTGATATTATATTTTTTATTTTTCTGAACAAAAAATATATTGGCGTATAATTTCTCATAGAATTTAAATTGTCTATGATTAATTTTTTATTTTGAATATAACTAAACATATATTTGTGAATAAAATTTATATCCTCAAATTTATTATTTTTTGAAAGTACGCCAAATATATTCCCTAAATATATTATTGAAGATTTTTGATATTTTTTTAAAAATATGTTGTCTACTTTATTGTAAAATTTGGCATAATTCGAAACTTCATTATTAACAGCATGTATTGTTGAGAGTTTATAAATCCAAATATTTTTTGTTTTTACAATATTAAATACTTGATTTAAATATTTTGTGTATCTTCTATATGAGTTATCGAAATTATTTTGACATTGCGATCTGTTTGGACCATACAAAAAGAATAGTGTTGTAATATTATTATTATCATTAATAATTTTTTTTAAATTTTCTATGTCTGTAAATATAAAACAATCATTATTAAAAAATTCTTTTATGCAACTATAGATATATCCATTATTACCTAGAAAAACTGTTTTATATTTTTTGGTGTTTCTTAAATTCATTTTTATCGTGATAATAATTTTGAGCACATAATAATAAGTTTTTCTGATTTTTTTTTACTAGAATTTTAAACCATGTTTTTGAATTTATAATTAATAAATGTTTATTTTTTGTATTAATATTAAGTTTAGTATATTTTTTATTATAGAATAACGTGAAAAAAAAATTTCCTTGTAGAGGAAAAAAGAGAACTTTATTTTTTTTATGATAAATCCAATTTTTTTCTTTTTTAACATTATTCAAATAAAGCTCTTTTATTTGAAAATTTTTTATTTTTTTATTTATAATTTTATAAATTTCAGTCTTATCATTTTTTACAGTCTCAATTTTAATTATTTTAAATTTATTACTAGCCAAAGTATTCCTCTATTTGAGAAATGGAAATTAAATCTGTCTTATTTTTATTTCTATAATAATTTTTATACCAATCAACAGTTACATTTACTGACTTATCAAACTTATACTTAACCTTCCATTTAAGATATTTATATGCTTTATTTGCGTTAAGTTGCAGCAGTTTATCTTCTTTTATTTTATTTTTAATAAATTTGATATTCCCTGTACCCCAATATTCAACAATTTTCTCTGCTAAAATTTCAACTGTTTTATTATTATCTACATTTGGTCCAAAGTTCCAACTACCACTTATTTTTTTATCTTTATAAAGATACATATTTAACAATAGGTAACCGTTAATTACATCTAAAACATGTTGCCATGGTCTTGTTGCATAACGATTCCTAATCTTAATTGATTTTTTTTTATTTAATGCGCTAACACAATCTGGCACAATTCTATATTTTGAAAAATCGTTTCCACCAATGACATTTCCTGCCCTTGCAGTAGCAACCTTCATATTGAAAGATTCTCTGTATGCATTAATCATGATTTCTGTACAAGCTTTGGATGCACTGTAAGGATCTTTTCCACCTAAAATATCTCCTTCTTTATATCCTCTAGACAAAGACATATTCTCATATGCTTTATCTGATGTAATAAAAAGAGATGTTGTATTGCTATTTATATTTTTTAAAGACTCTAATAGTTTTAATGAAATATTAAAGTTTGTTTTAAATGTATTGTATGGAGAATGATATGATAGAGGTAAATTTGATTGGGCGGCAAGATGAAATATTAAATCAGGTTTAAATTCTCTCAATATTTTTTTAATATTAACAAGATTTAAATCTCTATAAGATTGCCTAAAGTGTTTATTTTTTTTTAAATTTAAAAAATTATATTTATTGTATACTTTATCACTGATACCATAAACTTTAGCACCAAAAAATATCAAAGATTGAGTTAGCCAATATCCCTTAAAGCCACTATGCCCAGAAATAAATATTTTTTTATTTTTATAAAAATTTTTTAAAACAGTTTCCAAAAAATTTTTCCTTTTTTAAAGATTTCATTAATAATTTTGTAGTCTCTTGGATTATCAACACAAAACCATTTTTTTTTATGAATAAAAGTAACTACTTGTTTTTTCTTTACTAGTTTTTTAATTGGTTTTTGTTCAAAAGTACAATCTTTATTATTATCTAAATAACTAAATATTTTTTGGTTACAAACAAAAAATCCTCCTGATATCCAACCTTCATCAGTTTGTAACTTTTCATTAAATTTTCTTACATAATGTTTATCGTCAAACTGAATATGACCAAACCTAGCTGGAGGTTTAACAGATGTAATAGTGAGCAGCTTTTTTTTCTTAATATGATAATTTTTTAATTCATTCATATTTATATTAGATAATCCATCTCCATAAGTAAGAAAAAAATTCTCATTTTTTTTAATATACTTTTCCAAAGATTTTAGTCTAAATCCAGTATTAGAATGTTTCCCAGAATTAATAATCTTAATATTTAGTTTTCTAATTAGTATTTTAGTTTTGCTATCAATATTTGGATTTCTAAATTTATTTATATTATTAAAATAATTTCTGATTTTGTCTATTTTATAACCAGCTAGTAAATAAAATTCTGTATAACCAAAACTTGCGTAATGTAAAATTATATGTAAGAGAATTGGCATTGGTCCAATTTTTAACATGGGCTTCGGAAGATCTGTATTGATAGAACTAATTCTTTCTCCTAATCCGCCACAAAAAATTACAACTTTCATTTAATAGCTCAGATAATAAATTTAAAATATAAATAAAACTAAAAAACTGTATTGTAAATTCACTTCAAATGGAATTTAAAAATTAAAAATGGGATTTGGTTTTGGAGCGGGCGAAGGGATTCGAACCCTCGACTTCAACCTTGGCAAGGTTGCCGAGTACGAATTACCTTAACCTTTTCTTAAGTTTTAAATAACATAACTTAATGTTTTGTAAACCAAGTGTCCCGCTACTGTCCCGCAAAGAGAGATGGCTGAGCGGTTGAAAGCACCGGTCTTGAAAACCGGCAATGGGGCAACTCTTTTTTATCTTATATAATTTTAATAACCATAGCCCAATGGGGGCATTTTACCGTGGTCCATCATGTATTGAAATGTCTTCATTTGTTTTTGTGTATTTTCAAATTTTTGAAGTCTTAATTGTTTTTCCATAATTCTATTTTGTTCATTCATTGCGCTAACCATTGCGCTATTATCCACTGTTGTTGTTGATGCACCTTGATTTTCTTGGAGCATTAATTGAAGAATACAATTTGACATATCTTCAGTTTCGTTTGCAAAACCAATATTTAAACAAACTTCTCTTTTGGTGTTTATTGAAACCAAAAGTGCTTCTTGTCTTTTGTCTTGCTCTTCTTTCATTTTAGCAATTCTTTTTTCTTCTTTTATTTTTTTAATATTTGACTCAACTTTTGGACACACTACTTTTCCCTTGTTATATCCTCTACCACCCCAAAATCCTTCTTTAAATACCTTAATATCGGAATCAAATTTAACTTCAGCGTCCTCACAAATATCTTTTGAGATTGTACTCATAAAACTTGATACTGGGCTTTGTGTTTTGTAACTATTATAAAGATAAAATGCTACACTCTTACAGTTATCTTCATTGAAGTAACCACTTGAGTCAAGGTCAAAACATAACTCTTCGTAAAATGTTGCATTAATTTTATTACTTTGATCAGTAATTGTAATATATTCTGAGACGTATCCCCATCCATCATCATATTTAGTTTTTACAAATTCAACATTAGAAGTTTTACCACTTTGTGTTGTGTAAGTTGTGGTTGCACAATTAGCTAAAAAAAGAGTCAGTAACAATATGGATATTTTTTTAACCATACTAATTATTTACCATCTAAAAGAAAAAAAATAAACTTGAACTGTCCCGTAAGTGTCCCACTACTTTTCAAGTTATTTAAATTTTGGGAGAATTACTGGAGCGGGCGAAGGGATTCGAACCCTCGACTTCAACCTTGGCAAGGTTGCCGTGCACAATTGAGATCGGCCTTTTCTTAGAAAAACTATATCCTATTTTATCTCTTAATGAAATATGAGTTGGTGCGTGAGTGCTGCGTAAAGTTGATAGAAAAATAAAAAATTTAATCGATTTACAAAATATTTTTACTTAAGTTTTGTAAATCTTCTTACTACAATAAGGAAAGTAGAAAATATCAAAATCCATAAAAAAGAAATAGCTATTACATTAAAGTGTATACTGTAAATTTCTGATGTGTATCCAATCATAGCAGGGCCTAATAGAAAACCTAAGAAGCCTAATGTGATCAAATTAGCTGAAGCTGTATTTACATTTTCAGTGGTCGATTTTAAAGCTAATCTAACAATTATAGGTACAAAATTGGCTGTAGCAACTCCCAAGATAAATAAACCTACCAAGATAAAATAATAATTACCAATCAAAACAATGATAAGATAAATAATAGATCCAAATAAAGGTAAGTAACAACCAATTACTCTTTCATTGAATTTTTCAATCAAAGTAGCACCAAGAAATTTAGATATTGTTTCACCACTAAACCAACATACAATTGTTAAACTAGCAATTAAGCTAGTTGTGAATAATTCTTTCTCAAACCACAGTGGTGCCCAATCAACAATAGCGGTTACAGTTGCAAAAAAAACAAATAAATACAGACTGTAAATTAATAGTTTATTTTCGGGGAATTTAAATTTTTTAGTTGTTTCAATTTCATCATATTGTTTTTTTAATCCAAGGCTAAAGACAAATATACTCGAAATTAATCCAAAAAAAATAAGTATAAAGAATAACACGTAAGAGTTTAATTCTAAAAATCTATATAATCCTGAACACAAACCACCACATAAAATACCAAGACTAAAAAAAGCGCTATAATATGTTTGCAGGATTTTATTTGTTTTATTTTCTGCCACACTTGTTACAGCAGTGGCAGTGGTGTTTATTATACCAAAACCTATTCCCGCAGGAACTGAGGCAAATAAAAAAAAAGTTATACTATTCGAAAAGACAAAGAATATAGGCGTGGAAGAAAAAACTACTAAACCTATTACCAAAGAAATTCTTGATCCAAGATTAGGAATAATAAATCTTCCTGATAATTGAGAAAAAAATAATTGAACTAATGAGAAAATCATGAACAAGTATCCTAGAGTAGAATTATTCATATGTAATTTCTGAAAAATCCAAGGAATATGAGATAGTGTATTACCCCAAATAAATAGTGGAACAAAAACCGCGATCGAGGCAGAGAAAAAACTATTTAAATAAATTTTTTTATCCACTTAATAAGACTATATTTTTCTATAAGATTTTAAATACTGAAAGTTACTAACAAAACTTGATTACAATTAATATTAATTTTAAATTTAGTTTTAATTAAATTAAAAAAAATTTAATTTGTTTATGATTTGGTAATTATTTGGTGCGTTTAAGTCTAAATAGCATTTTTCTTGGAGCGGGCGAAGGGATTCGAACCCTCGACTTCAACCTTGGCAAGGTTGCGCTCTACCCCTGAGCTACGCCCGCTTTAATTACACAATTACCACTTTGAATTCATAAGTCAATATTTGTGAAAACTATTCATTTAAATCTTTTTCTGTACACAATATCAACAAGCAACATATGAGGAAGAGTTAGTGCGGCAAGTCCAATAAAAATTACTTTTAATATCGACTCGTATAATGATAAATTTTGAACTAAATAATAGACAATTCCTAAACCGCCAACCCATGAAATTACAGTAAAAATTAATGTTGAGTAAATAACAAATTTTTTATTATTTAAGTTTAAATAAATATTTTTAATCAAATGTTTAAGATGCTTATAGGTATGAAAAAAACAAAAATATATTGCAAAACTAAGAAGTGGATCAAAAAAATAAAAAATAAATAAAAGAAAAAAAATTTCAACCACGCCTTTTCTTAATTTTTTTTCAAAAACAGATAGGTAAATGAAATATAATATAGATATTAAAGTTAAAGAATATGGGATATAAAAATATTTTTGAAGTAAATAAATTTTATTATTAGTCAGATATTCAAATATTAAAAATGATTGATTTTCGTTAAAAAATATTATTCCAAAAATAATAGTCATTCCATAAGTAAAACTTACTGAATATTTGTATTTGTTTATCCTAAAATTTGTCCAATCACATAATCCAAAGTGAGCAATAGTCATCATAATAAAAATAAATAAAGCTAAAATTGGAAAATATAACCAAAAAATAATGACTATAAAAAACAAAGCTAAGTAATAAAAAAGAAATTGTAAAAATTGAATTCTATTATTGAATCCTACCAATGAAGCAACTGCACCATCAAATGAACCGTGGGGAAGTCCAATAAAAAAAATTAATAAAAATGAAATGATATTTAAAATTGTAAGATCGGCAATCATCTTATTTAAATAATACTTTTATAAATGGTAACTTGGGCATACTTTTAATAATCTTTAACTTAGTAAATAAATTAGACTCTCCCATCATAAAGCTTTGAAATTCATTTCCATTCAAATTAGAAGCAAGCTTAATAAAGGATTTTCCATTTTCATTATTATTTTTCAAAAAATTAATAAAAATTTTATCCATCTTTCTTTCTAAAAATTTATGAGTGTTTACATAATTTTTTTTTGACTTTTTTAATAATTGAATTTGTTTTATGAGAAACGAGAATGCATAACCAGTTGAAGGTTTGCAAGCACCTCCTCTAATTCCAATATTAAAAATATTGGGATTGGATGGTCTTTTTTCTTCTACAAAAAACATTGGTATAATTCCTTTTTCTGTGCTGCTTTCTTCGAATTTACATATGTTTTTTTGACTTAAATATTCAATTATTTTCTCTCTGTACCATGAGATTTTAAATATCTCTTTTGAAAATACTGTGGACTCAACAAGAGCCCTGTTATGACTAAATGGTAAAATATAAATAAAATGCAAAAGATTTTTTTCTTCAGTAAAATGCATTAAAGTTAGTTTGTTTTCGTTAAATGTGTTGTCTGCTACAGTGATATTAATTCCAAAGAAATGTTGAATCAACTCACCTGTTTTTTCTTTAGTAGATCTTGAATCATATATTTTTTCAGCATAATATTCATTTTTGTCAGCGGTAATTATTTTAAAATAATTTTGTTTAGCAAAATATTGAATAACTTTTTTATTTTTTATTTCTAATTTATTTTTTGTATCTAGACAGTGATTTTTCCACTTTTTAAAACTAACAACACAATAAGGTCTATCACTACTAGTATGTGTTATATTAATTTTTTTGTCTCCAATTGTCCATTTGTACCATTTTTTTTCAATAATATTTTCGAATGGTTTCATCCAATCAGTTAGCCAAAATCCAAAAAAATTATCTCTATTATTTATATCTTCATTTTCAAATGCAATAATTTCACTAGAACTATCTCCATAAAGAATTTTATTAACAGCCAGACCGCTTGGTCCTAAACCAATTATTGCAGCTTTATAAATTTTCATTTGGAAGACTGTCTCTTATTTTTTGGTATTGATAATTCCTCAAAGGAATAAAAATAAAAAGTAAAACGGATTTCATCGTGATTAGAATTTTTTCGAATGAATTTAAGTAGACTCTTTCTCTAAGATATTTTTTTTTATAAGATTTTATCTTGGTGCCGATACCTCTATAAACATTAGCTGCGATGTATATTCCCAGTCTGCTAGATAAAGGGATATATTTCAAACCAGCAAAACCGTTTTCATAAAACTTGTCAGATAGACTTATTAAATTATGAATTGCGTTTGATATTCTTTCATCTTTTTCTAAACTAATATCATTTAAATTATTTAAATTTTTTAGTGATATATTGGGGATCCAATTCGCAGGTATATATATTCTATTCATTTTTGAATCTTCATAAACATCGCGCGCTATGTTGGTTAGCTGCATAGCTATGCCTAAATCGATTGCAGATTGTGATGCTTTCTCATGTTTTACTCCAATGATTTTAGACATCATTAATCCAACAGTACCAGCTACATGATATGAGTATTTTATTAGCTCTTCTGTATTTTGAATTCTAATTTGTCTCTGGTCCAAAATTAACCCCTCAATCAAATCAATGAAAATTGAGTTGTTAATTTTATTTTTTTGTAAAAAAAGATTTACTTTGTTATTTTTATTATTTCTAATTTCGTTAATTGATTTTTTGAGATAAGTAGTTTTATCTTCAATATTTTTATCAGCAATATCATCAAAATATCTACAGATTGAATATAAAATGCCTGCATTTTTTTTTGACGTTTTTGGTAAAAAAAAACTAGCCCAATAAAAGCTTTTACCTTCTTTTCGAAGAACTGTAGTTGGGCTAAGTTCTAAATCAATCATTATTATTTTAATTCAGCCTTAATGATATTTTCAACAACTTTTGCTGAGGAAAGTACTCCTGGTATACCTGCTCCTGGATGGGAACCTGCAGCAGAAAAATAAAGGTTTTTGATTTTTTTATCTTTATTGTGGTATCTGAACCAAGCTGATTGGGTAAAGATTGGAGCTATAGAAAACCCAGCGCCGTGCATTGAATTATAATCATTTTTAAAATCTTTAGGATTCATCCAAAACACATCTGTGATATTTTTCTCTAAATTTGGCATGATTGTTTTTGATAATTCTTTAACTATTTTATCTTTAAGATTTTCTGATTCACTATCCCAATCCACGTTACCTTGTAAATTAGGAACTGGACATAAAACATAAAAACTATCACATCCTTCAGGAGCAAAAGACTTATCTGTTGCAGTAGGTCTATGTATATATAAAGAAAAATCTTCAGATAAAATTTTATTTTTAAATATATCATTTAATAAAGATTTAAATCTTTCTGTCATCCAAATGGTATGGTGAGCAATATTATGATATTGTTTTTTTGTACCAAAAAAAAGAACAAAGAGACCCATCGAATACAACAAGTTTTTTTCTCTCAACACAGGCCTGCTTAAATTTTGTTTTTTTAAAAGTTTCGAATAAACCATAGGTGGATCAGCATTACAAACAACTAAGTCTAGGTTTGTAATTTCTTCATTATCTGTTAATATTTTTGTGATTTTATTATTTTCAACAATAAACTCTTTTGCTTCAGTACTAGTTTTAATCTTAATACCAGAGTTAATCATTAATTTTTTTAATTCAGATACAATCTTTCCTGTACCGCCCATACAAAAAAACACTCCCCACTTTCTCTCTAAATAATGAATTAAAGCATAAATCGATGTAGTTGTGTGAGGGTCGCCTCCAACTAAAAGTGGATGAATTGAAAATGCCTTTCTCAGGTATGGGTTTTTTAAATAACTGTTAACAAGTTGAGATACAGTAAAGTAACTTTTTAAGATTATTAAATTAGGGATAACAGCTAACATTTTAAAAAAAGATATAAAGGGTTTATCTGCTAGTTGTGTGAAACCCACGTCAAATATTTTTTTTGATTGATTTAAAAGTCTGAAATATCCTCTGATATCTCTCTTATCAAATTTACTTATTTCATTATTTGTTTCTTCAATCGTTGAACAATAATCAAAAGTCTTGCCGTCGTGAAAATAATATCTATACCATGGTTCAAGAGGAACAAAATTTAGATGATCTTCCCTTTTTTTTCCAAATAAGCTAAATAATTCATCAAAAAGGAATGGTGCAGTTATGACTGTTGGGCCAGCATCATGCTTAAACCCATTTACTTCAAAAACTCTTGCTCTTCCTCCGATATCATCTAATTTCTCAATAATTGTTGTGTCATAGCCAAGTTTTTTTAATCTTAAACTGATAGCTATGCCCCCAAAACCACTTCCTATAACTACTGCTTTTTTTCCCATTATTAATTTAGTAATTGTATTTAAATACCTTATTTCTTAATAAATATAATATTATTTATGCTTACAAAGACAGATTTATTTGAATTACTTAGTGTAAAAAATATAGATTTTCAAATGCATGATCATGAACCTTTATTTACAGTTGAAGATTCTGAAAATTTAAGAGGCGAAATAAAAGGTGCTCATACAAAAAATCTATTTTTAAAGAATAAAAAAAATAATTTTTTTCTTTTTAGCTGTGATGAAAATGCAAAGGTTGATTTAAAACTATTTTCTAAATCTATTGATGCTAAAAATTTATCATTTGCTAATGCTAGTTATTTAGAGAAATTTTTGGGTATAAAACCTGGTTCAGTCTCTCCATTTGCTCTTCTCAACGACAATGAGAATGTTGTTGAATTTTTTTTAGACGAAAAACTTTATAACAGTGAAACAATTAACTTCCATCCTTTAGTTAACACTACAACTATAAGTATTAAAACTTCAGAGTTTATTAGTTTCCTTCTTGAAAATAATAAAAAAATTAATATTTTTTCCTTAAGTAATTATAGTATAGTCAAAGTTTTATGAATGAGAATGCAAATATAATTGATGTCAATGAAGCAGAGTTTAATGATCAGGTTATTGAAGCAAGTGAAAATAAATTAATCGTTGTTGATTTTTGGGCACCTTGGTGTGGTCCTTGTAAGCAACTAACACCAATACTAGAAAAAATCATATCTAAATCAGGGGATAAGATTACTTTAGTAAAAATCAACATTGATGAAAATCAACAAATTGCTGCACAGTTAAGAATTCAATCAATTCCTACTGTATATGCTTTTAAAGATAAACAAATTGTTAATGCATTTCAGGGTGTTATTCCTGAAAGTCAGATTATTGAATTTATAGAAAAATCTTTAGGGTCTAAAATAAAAGAAGACTTTACCAATTTTTATGATGAAATAAAAAATGCAATGTCTGAAAATAAGTTTGAAGAGGCTAAGGATGCACTTCTAGAATTTATTTCTAAAAACTCAGATGAAATTAAAGGTATTTGTTTTTATTTGGAATGTCTCATCGAACTAAAACAGTTTGAAGAGGTTGGTGTATTTATTGGTTCTCTAGAAAAAGATGTGCAAGAAAAGGATGAGATTAAACAAATTTTAAAAAAAATGGAAATTGTTAAAAATAACTTTTCTGGGCCAGATATTAATGAATTGCTCAGTAAAATTAAAAATGAACCAGCTAATATTGATTTAGTCTTAGAATTATCAGATAAATATTTTTCAATTAAAGAGTATGAAAACGGAATGGATTTACTTTTACAATATTACCCAAAAAATAAAGACAAGGTTAAAAATAAAATGGTAGAATTCTTTGGTGTGCTTGGAAATACTGATCAGGTTACTATTCAATATAGAAAAAAATTATCACAAATAATGTTTTCTTAAAATGCAAATTCCTATCTTTCCTCTAAATGGAGCTGTTCTTTTTCCAGGAACTAGCTTACCCCTAAACATTTTTGAAGAAAGATATATTGAAATGGTAGACTACGCATTTTCTAAAGAAAGGTGCATAGGTATGATACAAACTGATGAAAAAAATAATCTCTATAACATTGGTTGTATTGGTAAAATTCATAGCTTTAGTGAAACTGCAGATGGAAGATATTTAATAAGCTTACAAGGAATAAATTGCTTCAAAATAAAGAGGGAGTTAGAAAAAAAATATAAGTTTAGGCTGATAGAGGCTGAAATATTAAATTTCAAAGAAGACAAAAATTATTTAAACGAAGATCAAAAAAGTAGTCTTCTAGAAAAATATAGTCAGTATATAAAAGTTAAAAAAATAAACTTAAACTTAGAGGAAATTCAAAACATAGATTTCAATCAGATAATAAAGTTTATACCAATGATTTCACCCTTCAGTGATATTGAGAAGCAAGTCCTTTTAGAAACTCACAATCTTGTTGATTTTTATAAAAAACTACAATCTATATTAGAGCTTGAGATTGTTGATGATATTAAAAGTGATAGTATTAATTAATTCCCATTGCAAAATCACTAATTCTATTTTTTGTTTTTTTGCCTCTTTCTAAAAAATTAATAACTGAAAATCTTAAATAATTAAAACCTACATTGTCAAACTTAAAAATCCTATCTACCTTGTCAGTAATTTGGTACAATCTGTAAGCCTTAAAAAAATTATTTTTATGATATTCTTTACAAAAAATTTCATCTCCTATTTCAAGTCCCAATGAATTGTATTTTTTAACTAAATTATAAAAATTTTCGACATCTTGCATGCCTAAGTTCCAACCCTGCCCTGCAATTGGATGAAACGAGTGCGCTGAATCTCCGAGATATACTATTCTCTTTTCAAAAAATTTAGAATTTAGATGCGCTTTTAAAGGAAAGATTTGTTTTGAAATTATTTTTTTTATTGTACCTAAGCTTCCTTTTATTTTATCATTTAAAATGTTAATTATTTTACCATCATCTAAGAGAAGTAGTGAATTTATAAATTCATTAGTGTTTGTCCACACTATAGAACTTTGAAAATAATTTTTATTTTTTTGCATTGGCAGAATTGCAAGTGGGCCATTTTTTAAAAAAAACTCATAGGCAGTGTTATCGTGGTTTTTTGAATGATAAAAATTTATAACAACAGCTTTTCTCTTATAGTCTTTATTGTAGATTGGTGTCTTAAAAATTTTTCTAACTGAGCTATTTTTTCCATCAGATGCTAATAGAACATTAGAGTTAATACAAAAATTATTATGCTTAGATACAATCCTATTTGATTCATAAAAGATATCTTTGATGGCAATATTATTAAAAATTTTTATATTTTTTTGTTTTTCTAATTCTTTATACAAACTATCAAGTATAAATTCATTTTTGACTATGTAGCCCAAGTTTGATTTTCTTCGCTCATTATCAAAAAAAATTTTATTAGATTGATTTCTATCTATTATTTGAATTTTTTTAATCGGCTCAGCATGCTTGTTTATGTTCTTCCAAATATTTATTTCTTCAAGAAATTTTTTAGTGCCCTCCGATATTGCGGTTGTTCTTTTATCTAAAATTTTTTTACGATTAAACTTACTTTTTTGCTCCAAAATTACTATTTTCTTACCAAGCTTAGAAAGTGAGTAGGCGGCAGCGGCTCCAATAAGACCGCCTCCAACTATAGTGATATTTGATTGAATTTCTTTCATAATTTTCTTCGAATTACCATAATCTAAATGTATTACAATCTAACTATATGTTCAAGTATGGTTCTTTTCGTAATTTTCTTGTTAAATTTTGCGCAGGAATAATTTTGCTTGGGTTTGGCTTAGTTTATCTTTCTAGTCTCTATACATATAGCCCAAATGATCCTGGTTTTAATCAATTAAATTTGAACATTGAAAAAAATAAGGTTAGCAATATTTTAGGTTATTTTGGTGCATATCTAGCAAGTTATTCGTTAATATTTATAGGTACACTAAGTTATATTTTGGCTTTTTTTTTAACACTTGAGGGTGGAAAGGTTTTTTTAGGAATAAAAACACACCTAACTGTATTAAGATTTTTATCAAACCTATTAGGCGTAACTGTTATTAATGTTTCGCTGAGATCAATTGAGAATATTTTTTTAGATAGAGGATTAATTTCACAATTCATATTAGATATATTCTCAAATATCAATATAGGTATTTTGGAAAATATATTCATATATTTTATTTTAAATTTCTCACTTCTGGCTTTTGGTTTTTTTTTAATTCTTCTATCTTTTGAGATAAAATTTTCTTGGTTAAATAAGATTACTTTAATTTTTAAAATATTTAAATACTTCAAAGTTTTATTTTCTATAATTGGATTATTAAAATTTATAAAATTTAATAAAAAAATTACAAAGAATTCGAATAGAAGTGAGCCAACGATTAAGAAAAAAAATTATGTAAACTTAAATAGAAAACCCAACGAAAAAACCAAAACTGGAAAACAACTTGAGATGGATAATTTTAGTTTTAGCCTTCCCTCTAAAGAGCTTCTTTCAAAATCAAATTTAAGAAACAACAAAAACAAGGAATTAGATAAGATAAATACTGATGCTGCAATAAAATTGGAAAAAACACTTTCTGAATATGGTGTTGAGGGAAAAATTATTGGTTTTAGTAGTGGTCCGATTGTAACGTTGTTTGAATTTATACCAAATGCAGGAATTAAATCTAGTAAAGTTATAGGGTTATCTGATGATATTGCCAGAGCGATGTCGTCAATATCTGCTAGAATTTCAACTCAACCAGGAAAAACTAGTCTCGGGATTGAAATACCAAACACTAAAAGGGACGGTGTTTTGTTTGGAGATTTAATTGAGGAAGAGGAGTTTCAAATAGAAAATGATTCACTTAAGCTAGCATTAGGAAAGGACATATCTGGAAAAAGTATTTTTGCTAATTTGGAGCGTATGCCACATCTTCTAATTGCGGGGACAACAGGTTCTGGTAAATCAGTTGGTATAAACACAATGATACTAAGCATACTGTACAAATTTAAACCTAACGAGTGTAAGTTAATTTTAATAGATCCTAAAATGTTAGAACTAAGCGTTTATGAGGACATTCCTCATTTATTAACGCCTGTTGTAACAGATCCAAAAAAGGCAGTATTTGCACTTAAATGGGTAGTAAGAGAAATGGAAAATAGATACAAATTGATGAGCTCTTTAAATGTGAAAAATATTGATTCTTATAATGATAAAGTTTTAAAAACTATCTCATCAGGAAGAAAATTATATAGAGAAGTTCAAACAGGGATTGATGATGATACTCGAATGCCAATTATTGAAAAACAAGAAATACTACTAGAGAAGATGCCTTATATAGTAGTAGTAATTGATGAAATGGCAGACTTGATGATGGTTGCTGGAAAAGAAGTTGAGTCGTTAGTTCAAAGATTGGCACAAATGGCAAGAGCTTCTGGTATTCATTTAATCACAGCAACTCAAAGACCAAGTGTAGACGTAATTACTGGTACCATAAAAGCAAACTTTCCTAGTCGTATAAGTTATAAAGTATCAAGTAAGTTTGACAGTAGAACTATCCTTAATGAAATGGGTGCTGAACAATTGCTTGGTAGTGGTGATATGTTATTTTTAGAAAATGGAGGAGTAATAAAAAGGTTACATGGGGGTTATGTTTCAGAAAATGAAGTTGATAAGGTTGTAAGCCATATTAAAAAACAAGGAACATTCGATTATAATAAAGAAATATCTCTATCTGAGGACGGCCTAATTTCTAATAATAGTGATGATTTAATTTCAAGCAATAATGATGAGTTATATGGTAAGGCCGTTGACATCGTTGTTAAACAGCAAAAAGTTTCAACTAGCTATATTCAAAGATATCTCCAGATAGGTTACAATAGGGCTGCTAGAATTGTAGAAAAGATGGAAGAAGATGGAATTATTAGCGAAGCGAGTAGTGCGGGCAAAAGACAAGTTCTAAAAAAATGAAAAATTTATTAACTTTAATACCATTTATTTTTCTTATATTTTCAAATAAAACTTTCTCAAATTTAGATGATAAAGCAAAAATTTTAAATTATTTAGATTCATTAAAATTCTTTTCAGCTTCTTTTATACAAAATGATGGTGAAAGCTTAAGTGAGGGTGTTGTATATATTGGCGAAAAGAGAGTAAGAGCTGAGTATTTTTCACCAACAAAAATTTTGATAATTTTAGATAAAAACAAAGCCATGTATTATGATTACGAACTTGAAGAAGATGAATTTTTCAATCCAAAAAATACTAACGCTTGGTTTTTATACGACCTTTTCAGAGATCCATATTTCTTGGAAAATAGTTTAATAAAACAAGATAAAAATGAAATAATCCTAGAAAAAAAGGGGGTTGATAATGAAAAAAACAATTATCTAATTAAAACATTTTTTGAAAATAATCCCTTGATACTGAGAAGGATAGAGGTTGTGGTTAATGATAGTTCTCTTCAATTATCAATATTTAATCATAATTATAACACAGAATTTGATAAGGATTTGTTCAAACTTATTAATCCTAAACTTTTGAATTAAGTAGTAATTATTAGATTTTCATTTTTTGATTGTATTTTAACTGAAGTATTAACTTCATTCATTTTTTTTCTTATTCTTGTAAGATGGCTATCGAGTGAATTTGTTTGTATACTGTTCTTAATATTAAGAATATTTTCTTTTATATAGTTTTTTGTAGTTACTTTTTCTCTGATTAAAAAAGAAAGTATGTCCACCTCCACTTTAGTAAGATAGCAAAAAAAATTAGTTTTTACATTTGTTAGTTTCTCATTTTCAATAGAAATATCATGAAAAGAGATTTTTAAGCTTGATAAAAAGTTTTCGATCCTTGTTCTGATATGACTTATTGATTTTGGTGTTATCAGCATATTATTTTTATTTAAATTGATATTTTTTAAACTACATAAAATCAAGTTGTTATCATTTAGTTTTTTGGATTTAATTATATTAAAATCCTCATAATTGTTTAAAATGATAACCCCCGGTCTAGATTTTTCCTTTGACACATCAACTTGATCCAAAGCTAAAAAATAAAGGTTATATTCAGATAAAAATTCACTTAAGAAAAAATTTACTTTTCCATTTGTATATATATTTAAGATATGTTTCAATTTCTCTTTCCAAACAAAATTGTACCTAATCTAATGTATGTTGGATTAAATTGTAATGCCTTTTCATAATCATCACTCATGCCAATACTTAATTCACTAATATTATTTTCATTTGCCAGAGATCTTAGTTTTTTAAAATGATATGTTGGATCCTCATCTATAGGAGGAATACACATTAAGCCATTTATAGATATCTTCATTTCATTTTTTAAGAAAAATAAAAAATCTTTTGTGTGCTCTGGAAAGATGCCGCTTTTTGTATTTTCTTTACCAGTATTTATTTGAAGAAAAATTTTCTTGTTTGTTAGCATATCCTTGTGTTTTGAGAATTCTTTTGCAATTTTTTCTCTGTCCAAGGTATGGAATACATCAAACAATGATAATGCCATTTTAACTTTATTTGATTGGAGTGGCCCGGTTAAATGTAATTCGATTTGAGGATTGTTTTGTTTAATTATTAGAAATTTTTCTTTCGCCTCCTGAACTCTATTTTCACCAAATATTTTAACTCCTAGCTGTATGGCCTCTTTGATGCTTCCAATTGGGTGATTTTTAGAAATAGCAATAATTTTAGCGGTATTGCTAGTTTTTTTCAAAAAATCATTGATTTCATTGAATTTTTTAATATTAAACATAAAATTTTATGTTGTAAAAAAACAACATTAGTTAAAAAAATATAATAATTTATTATGCTTTTTTTGAAATATATTCAATTTTTAAATATTAGACTCTCAATACAAGTTAGTTGCTTGTATTTAATGAATATTCATTAACTCAAAAGGAGTAATTATGAAAAAAGAACTATTAATGGGAACTGCTCTTGTTTCTACGCTAGGTGCTGCTTCAGTTGCTGAAGCTGTAACAGCTACTATGAGTGGTAACCACCAAACTGGTATGGAATTTGATTCACCAACAGGTGGAACAGATACTAATGCCCAAATTAATGATAATAACTTTACTGTTTCATTATCAGAAACTACTGATGGCGGTATGACTATTTCATCAAGCTTCAAGCTTATGGATGAAAATGCAGGCGCTGGCGATATTGATGCTGGATTTACTTTAGCATTTACTGATGGCTCAAAGCTTGATTTAATTGGTGCTGGTAATGCATCTGGATCACACGCAATATCAGTTCCAGGTTCAGCTGGTGCAGAAGGTGTAGCTACTACATCAACTAACGCAGCTCAAACTGGTTTAGACTTTGGTACTGGTTCATCAACACTAGGCCTTGAGTATCACACTGCTTCAGATTTTATTGCTGATGGACTAAAAATGTCTTTCTCAACTTCAACTGACTCAGGTGCTGCTGCTACTACAACTTACAGAATTGACAGTCACATTGCTGTTGGTGCTACTTACGTAACTGATCTTGGAGATACAGCTCTTACAATTGGTGCTGGTATTTCACAAGTAGACGGTTCAAAAAGTGATACTGCAGTAACTAATGATACAAATGGTTATCACGTTGGCTTAAGTGCTGTAACTGGTGACTTAACTGTAGCTGTTGGTTTTGCTGATGGTGACAAAGCTGGTGTAAACAAATCTTCTGCTGATGAAATCACAGCTGATGTTGTAAAAGCTGGTGTTAAGTATGTAACTGGAGATCTAACATTTAATGTTGGTATCGCTACAGGTGATGCAAAAGATAACACTATTGGTTCAACTGGTGGATCAGATGACTCAAAAGACGTTACTTCTGCTAGTGTTTCATACGCTGTAGCTTCTGGTGTAACTGCAATTCTTGGTTATACTTCTTTAGAAGCAAGTGATGAAGGTGCTGCTACTGATGATGGATCAGCTTGGTACATCGGTGCTAACATGGCATTTTAATTAAAGATTTAATATCTTTAAAAACGGCACTTTAACGAGTGCCGTTTTTTTTATGTTTTACATTTAGGCTTCAATACAATAATTATAAAAAAATGATTTTAACAAGACTAACCCTTGTAGCTTGCATATTTTTTTTATTATCTTGTAATACAAATAAGAGCGAAGAAGAAATGGAAGATTTGTGGTCAAAGGCCCAGACTAAACACGAAATTATAGAAAGGTCTGGCACTCTTTTTAATTCTGGATCTGACATGGATTTAGCTATGAGAGACGCTGAAACCAGACTTCAAACTGGTGGTGGCCTACTTGGCAAAGGTGGAATTTCATTACGTGGAATAATTGACAATGATAATCAAAATAATAATTCAACAACAACAATTAGTATGTCTGTAAATGCCTTTTTGTGGAGAGGTGCTTTGGAAACAATTGGATTTATGCCGCTTAGTTCAGCGGATCCTATCGGCGGTACAATTATTACTGATTGGTATTCAACAGAAAATAATCAAAACGAAAGATGTAAACTGAATATATTTATTACAGGCAAAAATCTTAGTACAGAAAATCTTAAAGTAAGTTCTTTTTGTCAAGAATTTAAAAATCCAACCTGGGTCAATAAAAAAATAGATATAGAAAATAATATAAAAATAGAAAACGCTATATTAAATAAAGCCAAAAAACTAAAACTCCAATCAAGCTAAAAGTGTCATCGCGATACAATCACAGAGTAGTTGAAAAAAAATGGCAGGACGTATGGTCTGCTGAGGAAGTCTTTAAAACAACAATAAATAAAAATAAACAAAAGTTTTATGTTTTAGAAATGTTTCCTTATCCTTCAGGAAAAATTCATATGGGACATGTTAGAAACTATACATTGGGTGATGTTGTGGCAAGGTATAAAAGAATGAAAGGTTATAACGTTTTACATCCAATGGGCTGGGATGCTTTTGGTCTTCCAGCTGAAAACGCTGCTATAACTGAAAAGAAGCATCCAGAGAGTTGGACATACCAAAATATTAAAACAATGAAGAATCAGTTATTAAAAATGGGTTTGTCTTTGGATTGGGATAGAGAAATTGCAACATGCCATCCTGAATATTATAAACATGAGCAGAAATTTTTTATTGATTTATTTAGAGCGGGACTTGCATACAAAAAAGAGGCTGAGGTTAATTGGGACCCGGTGGATAAAACGGTATTGGCGAACGAACAGGTAATTGATGGTAGGGGATGGAGATCGGGAGCTATTGTAGAAAAGAAAAAGTTATCTCAATGGTTTTTAAAAATAAGTAAGTATTCAGACGAACTTTTAAATGATTTAGATAAATTAGAAAATTGGCCAAATAAAGTAAAAATAATGCAATCTAATTGGATTGGAAAATCTATAGGTGCAGAAATAGATTTTCAACTTTCAGAAGGTGACACAAAAATAAAAATATTCACAACAAGGCCAGATACTATTTATGGCGCAACCTTTATTGCATTATCAAGTGAGCATGAATTGGTTAATAAAATTTCTAAAAATAATAATGAATTAAAAAAATTTATTGAGAGTTGTAAGGGTTTAGATTCTGAAAAAGTTAAAAAGGGTTTTGATATTGGGCTATTTGTAAATCATCCATTTATTAAGCATAAAAAACTACCAGTTTATGTTGCTAATTTTGTTCTTAAAGAATATGGTTTAGGTGCGATTTTTGGTTGTCCTGCTCATGATCAGAGAGATTTAGATTTTGCAAGAGAGTATAATCTGGATGTGATACCTGTTGTAAAACCTCCCAATATTGACCAACAGAAATTTATAATTGACTCAGAGGCTTTTACTGAAGATGGTATAATAATTAACTCCCCTCTTTTAAATGGATTAACCGTTCAAGAAGCAAAGGATAAAATAATTGGAGAAATTGAAAAAAAAGAAATAGGAAAAAGCAAGGTAAATTATAAATTAAGAGATTGGGGGATTTCTAGACAAAGGTTTTGGGGCTGTCCTATTCCTATTATTTATAGAGAGGATGGAGAAATTTTAGCTGTAGAAGATGATCAGCTTCCTGTTACATTACCAGATATCAAAAATTTTAGTGAATCATCAAGTGCCCTAAACAATATTCCTGGGTGGAAGGATACTACATGCCCTAAAACAGGAATGAAGGCAATTAGGGAAACAGATACTTTTGATACTTTTTTTGAATCCTCATGGTATTATTTCCGATATTGTAATGCTAGATTAGACAGACCTTTTGACAAAGAGGACATAGATTATTGGTTGCCAGTTGATCAATATATAGGCGGTATTGAACACGCTATATTACATCTTTTATATTCAAGATTTTTTACAAAAGCCTTAAGGGACCTAAATTATTTTAACTTAAACGAACCATTTAAAGGGTTGTTTACTCAGGGGATGGTTACTCATATTACTTATAAAAATATAAAAGGTGATTGGATAGAGCCAAAAGATGTTGAAAAGATTGATGGATATTTAAAAGATAGAAACAATCAAAAAGTTGAAACTGGAAAAATTGAAAAAATGAGCAAATCAAAAAAAAATGTTGTTGATCCAAATGATATTATTAATTCATACGGAGCAGATACAGCTAGGTGGTTTATGTTATCTGACAGCCCCCCAGAGAGAGACTTGCAATGGACTGAAACTGGTATCGCCGCATCTTTTAAATTCATTAATAAATTATATGAATTAGCTAGTAAGTTTAAAAATTACAAATCAGCAAATACAGAAAATTCTGAAGATATGAATGAGTTAAAAATTATTATTAATGAAGTCTCAGATAATATTGAGTCGTTCCAATTTAATAAATCAGTTGCAAAAATATATGAATTTGTAAATATTTTAAGTGAGCTGTTGTTAAAAAGTAAATTGTCTCAACAAAACTTTAAGTGGTCTCTCGAAAAACTGTCAATTATATTGCAGCCGTTTGTTCCACATATAAGTGAAGAAATATGGTCAACTCTTGGAAATAAATCTTTGTGTATTAATCAAAATTGGATTTTAGAAAATGTAAAGAAAGAGACAAATTTAAAAATTGCTGTACAATTAAATGGTAAAACTAAAGAAATAATCGAAATTAATGAAAATCTATCAAAAGAAATGGTTTTAGAGAAAGTAAAAAAGAATGATAAAATAAAAAAAAATATATTAGGTAAAAAAATATTAAGGGAAATATATGTTCCAGGAAAAATTGTGAACTTGGTTTTAAAATGAAAAAGTTTTTATTTGGAGTTATTTTAATTTTTCTTACATCCTGCAATGATATTGAATTTGTTTACAAAGATAATCAAAATCTTACAAATCCTTTATATGGAAAAACAAAGGTAGTTGCCTCAGGTTATGATATAAATTTTATTAACTCATATTTACCAATTTTTTTTGGTGATAATGATGGTGATGTTTTCAATCTTTCAATTAAAATAGAGGAGAAAAAAACAAAAAGATCAGTGGAAACAAATCAGGCAACATCGAATCTAAGATATGAACTAACGTTTAATTATACAGTTTTATCTAATCAGCAAAATTGTATTACTTATGAAAAAAAGTTGTTGTCTTATTTTTCAATTATACCAAAATCTTCGGGCTATAATTATGGGGCTGATTCATCTTTAGAAAAAAAATATGAATTGGCAATAACAGAAAACTTAAACGAATTTGTATCAACGATATCTGATAAAGATATAAATTCTTGCTTATGAAAATAAGTCCCTTAAACATAGTTTTAAACAAGACCTTTAAGCCAGATAAAAAATTTTATTTTATAAGCGGCAATGAAAAAACACTTATGGAGAAAATTAAATCAAAAATCATTGAGAGGATTCAAGAAGAAGGGAGTGCTCAAATAATAAACATTGACACAATTAGCGGATTTGTTGACGAGGTTGGTCTTTTTGAAAATAAAAATATTTTTGTAGTGAGTGGGCATAAAGGAATTGATGAAGAGGGGCTTAACAAAATAAGGGGATCACAAAGTAATTTTATTTTTTTTCAAGAAAATTCGCAAAAAATAAAGAGAATTAAAAATTTGTTTAATATAGACAAAGATTCTTACTTAGTTGATTGCTATGATTTAGACAAAGAATCAAAAATAAAAATATTAAATCAATTTTTAAAGACAAATAAACTGGAAATATCAAAAGAGGTATTTTGGTACCTTGTTGATAGATTAGATAATAAGTTTATCTTTTTTGAAAATAATTTAATTAAAATTTTAGAGCTAGATAAACAAGATGTTACATTTGAAAATATTAAAAAAATATTAACTGTTGATGACTCCGGAAAAGAAAAGGTTTTTTTTAATTTGTTAAAGAAAAATAATGAAATAGTTAAAATTTATAGAGATAAAATAACAAGTAACTCAGACGTAAACGACCTTTACTATTATTGTAAGTTTTTATGCCAAACAATTATAGACTCGACTGGCGAAGATGAATATAAAAAAAAAGTTCCAGTCTATTTGTTTAAAGAAAAAAACTTTTTAATTGATGTATATAGAAAATATAATTCTAAAAAGAAAAAATTGCTTTTAAAGCTTCTTACATCAACTGAAAAAATTTTACGCAAAGAGGGTAATTTATCTCTAGTAGTTGGTCTTCGCTTTCTTCTAAATATAAAGAAAATTACTATTTCTTAAGTCTTTTCATTAAATCATCTAATTGATTTAAGTCTGAATAAAAAAGCGTTAAGGAGCCAGACGAACCGCTTTCATTAAACTGTATTGATGTTTTAAGACCTATTTTATCCGAGAGTTCTTTTTCTAAATCGACAATATTGGGATCCTTAGATGTTTTTTTTGATCTATTTTTTTTAAATTCAGATGTTATTTGTTCTACTTGTCTAACACTAAGTTTTTTTTCAATTATTTCTTTCGCCTTATTAATAGCATCAGGCACACCAATGAGTGCCCTGGCATGGCCCATTGACAGACTTCCATCTATAACCATTTGCTGTATTTTTCTATCAAGTTCTAAAAGCCGTAAAATGTTTGAAACATGGCTTGAGCTTTTTCCTATTAATTTAGCAAGATTCTCGTTACTAATACTTTTGATATTGATCAAGCCTTTATATGCGTTGGCCTCTTCAATAACGTTTAGATCTTCCCTTTGAATATTTTCAATTAAAGCTGCCTCTAGCACATTAGTATCATCAAGATCTTTAATAACACAATCTACTTCATGCATTCCATTTAGTTGGCACGCTCTCCACCTTCTTTCACCAGCTATAATTTGAAACTGGTTATCAGTTATTGGTTTAACGATAATTGGCTGAATTAAACCTTGATTTTTTATTGATAGTGAGAGCTCTTTTAACTCTTCATCTTTAAAGTTTTTTCTAGGTTGGGAGGGGTTAGGTATGATTTGGGAAATATTAATTTTTTGAACACCGTTGTAATTTTCATTTGTGTTTTCAGACGTAGATAGAAGTGCTCCTAGGCCCATTCCTAGTTTATTTTCCTTATTCATAATTTTTATTTTGATTTAAAATTACTTCTTTTGCAAGCTCTATATAAGCCAAAGAGCCGGCGGCTTGTGTATCATATACTAAAGCTGGCTTACCATGGCTTGGGGCTTCAGATATTTTAACATTTCTTGGAATGGTTGTTTTGTATACTTGGTTTCCAAAATGTTGCCTTACATCTTTCTCAACTAAGGAGCTTAGTGAATTTCTTTTGTCTAACATTGTTAATAATATTCCTTCAATCTTTAAATCTTTATTAAAGTTTTGTTGAATTAGTTTAATCGTTTGTATTAGAGATGAGAGGCCCTCAAGAGCAAAAAACTCCGACTGAAGAGGAATTAGTGTAGTATCTGACGCTACTAATGAATTAATTGTAAGTAAACCAAGAGCTGGTGGACAATCTACAAAAATAAAATCAAAATTATCAATTTCAGCAAAAATTGATTTAAATATAAACTCTCTTTTTTCAAAATTTGTTAACTCCACCTCCGCCGCAGCTAAATCTGTATTTGCACCAATAATTTTAAGGCCAGGAATTATTGTTTCTTTTATACCATCTTTTAAAAGTTTCCTTTCATGGATCATTTCATAAATTGAGGGGTTTCTAGCGTCATATTTAAGGCCAAGTCCTGTACTGGCATTTCCTTGAGGGTCAGCATCCACAATTAAAACATTTTTTTTGACTGCAGCTAATGAAGTGGCTAAGTTTATTGTGGTTGTGGTTTTGCCAACACCGCCTTTTTGGTTGGATATAGATATAATTTTTTTCACAGTTTTTTAAATTTGTTTATTTTTAACACATATCCATCACCCTCACTTTGGCTTGGATAAAGATCGTATACAAAGCTAAAGGATTTTTTTGCATCATTTATTTCTTTCTTAACACTTCTTCCTTTTAGAAAAAGCAGTGATGTATTTTTTTTATTAAAAAAACGTGAATAATCTAATAGTTTAAATAGTGGTGCAAAAGCACGACAAATAATAAAGTCAAATTTTTGATTTTTTATTTTCTCAATCCTTGTGCAAATAGTTTTAATTTCCAAGTTCTGTTCGTGTGCGAATTCTTTAATAAAGTTTATTTTTTTCATTTTAGAGTCGATCAATAATATATTGGTATACCCAAAAATATATAAGATAACCCCTGGCAAACCTGCACCAGTGCCAAAATCTATTATTGAAGCATTTTTATTCAACATAAACTCGGATAATTGCAGTGAATCATTTATGTGTCTATCCCATGCAATATCAATTGTTGAAGGCCCTACTAAATTGTGTGTTTGGTTGCTTTTTTTTAACTTCAATATGTAGTTATCTATTAAATCTGTTTGCTTTCTGCTGAGATTATATTTTTTTATTACTGAACTTTTATCCAAATTATGCTGCTTTTTTATTTTTATTTTTCTTAATGTATCTGAGCAGTGCTATAGTGGCTGCTGGCGTTACACCTGATATTCTTGAAGCTGCGCCAAGTGTAGGTGGTTTAATTTTTGATAATTTTTCAACTATCTCATTAGACAAGCTTCCAACTAATTTATAGTTGGTTGATTTAGGAATTTTTAAATTTTCTTCTTTCTCAAAATCTTGTATGTCCATTCTTTGTCTATCAAGATAGCCTGAATATTTAGCCTCAATTTCTATTTGTTCTATTACATCGTCTTCTAATTCACTTAATTCTGGAAGTATTTTTTTAAGCTTATGGGTTGTAATATTAGAAAACGATAAAAGATCTATGATATTTCTTTTCTTTCCATCTTTGTTTATTTTTATCCCTTTTTTAAGAAGTGCGTCTGGTGAGAATTTTTGACTTTTAACAAAACTAAATCCTTCTTTTATCCTGCATGATTTTTTTTCAAACTCTCTTTGCCTGTGTATGCCCACACAACCAATATCAATTCCAAGCGGTGTAAGTCTTAAATCTGCATTATCGGCTCTAAGCAATAGTCTGTATTCAGACCTTGATGTAAACATTCTATATGGCTCTTTAGTTCCTTTTGTAACCAAATCATCTATCAAAACACCTATATATCCAGAGGACCTTGGTATTATAAATTCCTTATCAGATGTTGTTTTAAGTGATGCATTTATCCCAGCCATTATACCCTGTGCAGCTGCTTCTTCGTATCCAGTTGTTCCGTTTATCTGTCCTGCAAAGAATAAATTTTTTATTTTTTTTGTTTCCAGTGAGTGTGTTAATTCCTGAGGATCAACAAAATCATATTCGATGGCATAAGCGGGTTGTGTAATTGTAACATTTTCTAAGCCCTTAATAGTCTTAACAAACTGTTCTTGAATTTCAGTTGGAAGAGAAGAAGATATTCCATTTGGATAAATTAAATCACTATCTAATCCTTCTGGCTCCAAAAAAATCTGGTGTGATGATTTACTCTTAAATTTATTAATCTTATCTTCAATTGAGGGGCAATACCTAGCTCCCATCGATTGTATTTCACCTGAATACATCGGTGATAGGTTAAGGTTCTGAGCGATTATTTCATGGGTATTTTTATTAGTATGAGTAATAAAACAAGATATTTGAGGAATGTGGATATCTCTGTTAATAAAAGAAAATGGAATAAGCTTTTTGTCAGGATGTTGTTCATCTAAGTCATTGAAATTTATAGTTTTTTTAAGTAATCTTGGGGGTGTTCCTGTCTTCAATCTGCCTATTGAAAACTTTAGATCTTTAAGCCTTTTTGCAAGCTTTACTGAGGGCCTATCTCCAACTCTTCCTGCTTCTTGCTTCTCAGAACCTATTCTAATTAACCCTTGTAAGAAAGTGCCTGTGGTTAAAACTACAGATTTGGAAAATATCTTTTTGTTATTACCTAAAATAACTCCTAATACCTGATTTTTTGAAACAATTAAATCTTCTACTGACCCCTCGATAATTTGAAGGTTTTTTTGCCCAGATACCAGATCATTTATAGCATTTTTATATAAAATTCGGTCTGTTTGAGCTCTTGGGCCCCTTACGGCAGCTCCTCTACTGGAGTTTAACATTCTAAATTGTATACAGGATCTGTCTGTGGCTTTGGCCATTATTCCATCTAAAGCATCTATTTCCTTTACAAGGTGGCCTTTTCCAAGACCTCCAACTGCAGGATTGCAAGACATTTCCCCTATTTTATTAACTTTATGAGTAATTAAAGCTGTTTTTGATCCAGTTCTTGCAGATGAGCATGCTGCTTCTACTCCTGCATGCCCTCCACCAATTACAATTACATCAAATTTATTGTCCATATCTCTTTTCACGTGAAATTACTTGCCTATACAAAAATCACTAAATATTATATCTAAAATTTTCTCAATATCAAATTTTTGATTAATTCCATCAATATACATAATTGATCTTCTAACATTTTCAGCAGCAATATCTATTTCTTTTAAATCTAAACTTTTAAGTAGTAAAAGGGATTTCTTTAGGCTTTCTATATGTCTTTCACGTGAAAAGACTGGTCCAGAAATTGTTTTTTTCTTTAATTTTAAAGATATGGTTTTAATAAGAGGCTCAATTCCATAACCAGACACTGATGAAATACTGTGCGCCCCACTAATTTTCTTTTTATTTGTATCATATTTTGATTTAACAAATATTTTTGATTTGATTTTACTGTAGTTTTTCTTTTCATTATTTTTGAGAAAAACTATATTTAAATCAGATTTTTCAGCGCTCTCTAAGGATCTTTCAATACCTATTTTTTCAATTAAATTCTTATATTTTCTAATTCCAGCTGTATCAATAAATGTATATTTATCTCCTTTTATGTCTAGCGTGGAGCTTACTAAATCTGTTGTAGTCCCTGGTATATTAGTAACTATAGAAACCTCCTTGTTATTAATATAATTAATAAAGGAAGATTTTCCTGTGTTTGGCTTTCCAATAATGGTTATTTTAAAACCGTTATGAATTTGTCTAGATAAAGCTGATCTTTCTATAATTTTTGCAATTTGTTTATATATGTTCTTATTTTGTTCTCTTATGTTTTTATATATTTGTTTGGGAAGATCTTCATCGGCAAAATCAATTACGGCCTCTATATCTGCTAGAAGTTTTTTTTGTTTATTTGATATTTGATTAACTAATTTATCTAAATTTCCACTTAAATTACTAATGGCTGTCTTTCTTTGATTTTCAGTTTCTGCATTAACTAAATCATTAATTGTTTCAGCTTCTAAAACACTAAGCTTATCATTCATTAGAGCTCTTTTGGTAAACTCTCCAGGCTCAGCAAGTCTGATCTGTTTTTTTAATAGGGTTTTGGTTATTTTATTAATTACAGAAATGCTTCCATGACAAGATATTTCCACCATATCCTCCCCTGTATAGCTTTTTGGTGATTTAAAAAAAGTTGTTAATGTCTGATCTACAACACTCTTTCCGTCTAATATATCGTTTAATGTAGCAAAGTTTGTCCTAAATTTTTTTTTAGAAGATATTGATTTAATTATTGTATGAGATCCTTTTCCCGAAACCCTAAAAACAGCTATGCCGGACTTTCCTCTTTGCGTAGCAAGAGCAAAAATTGTCTCTTTGGAAACTTTCATTTTTTGGGAATTAAACCCAAGATGATATTAAGTAAATAAGTAAATAAAAAAGATTATATTTATTTAGTTCCCATGCTTTGGAAGAATTCGCTGTTAGTTTTTGTATTTTTCATTTTATCTAACAAGAACTCCATGGCTTCTGTACTTCCCATTGGGGCTAGTATTTTTCTTAAAATAAAGATTTTTCCAAGCTCATCTTTATCAAGCAATAATTCTTCTTTTCTTGTTCCCGACTTACCAATATCAAAAGCTGGATAGGTTCTTTTTTGGCTGAGTTTTCTATCTAGGACCATTTCACTGTTACCAGTACCTTTAAATTCTTCAAATATAACCTCGTCCATTCTGCTTCCTGTATCTATTAAAGCAGTCGCAATAATTGTAAGTGATCCACCTTTTTCTACATTCCTTGCAGCTCCGAAAAATCTTTTTGGTCTTTGTAAGGCATTGGCATCAACACCTCCTGTCAACACCTTTCCACTAGAAGGTACAACGGTATTATATGCTCTTCCAAGTCTGGTGATTGAATCAAGAAGGATTACAACATCATGTTTATATTCAACAAGTCTTTTAGCTTTTTCAATTACCATTTCAGCTACCTGAACATGGCGTGAAGCAGGTTCATCAAAGGTTGAGCTAATTACCTCACCTTTAACTGATCTTTGCATGTCTGTAACTTCTTCTGGTCTTTCATCAATTAGCAGAACAATCAGTTTAGCGTCTGGACTATTAGCAGTTATGGCGTTAGCAATTTTTTGCATAATTATTGTTTTACCAGTGAAAGGTTGTGCAACAATTAATTGTCTTTGTCCTTTTCCAAGAGGAGCAATAATATCAATTATTCTTTCTGTATTATCCGGCATAGGTTTTTCTTGTTCAAGTTTGAACCTTGCTTCAGGATACAATGGTGTTAAATCTTCAAAGTTAACCCTGTTCTTAACCAAATCAGTTTCTTGACCGTTTATTTTGTTAATTTTAGTTATAGCAAAATATCTTTCTCCTTGCTTTGGAGATCTAATTTCACCTTCAACACTATCACCTGTTCTTAAGCTAAATTTTTTAATTTGAGATGGAGAAATATAGATATCATCTGGTCCTGGAAGATAATTTGACTCTGAAGATCTTAAAAAACCGAAACCATCTTGCATAATTTCAATAACCCCTAAACCCGTAATAATTTCACCCTCTTCAGCAATTGTTTTTAAAATTGCAAACATCAAATCTTGCTTTCTAAGAGAGGAGGGGTTTTCTATACCAAGTTTGTCTGCTTGTTTTAAAAGCTCTTGGGGTTCTTTTCCTTTTAATTCCTGTAAATTCATAATGTTGTTGGGGTGGTTTAGAAATGAAATATTTTTAATAATCAAAATTGAAGTTAATGTCAAAATAATAATAAATATATAATTTATATATTTAATTGTAGTATTAGTTGTAAGGTTAAAAAGCTTAATTACTGCTTTATTATCGCATCATTCTTTATTTACCAACATATGAATAACAACCCTAACAAATATGTTAATTTGAAGAATATTGAAAAAAAATTATTATTTTTAAATAATTTGCAGTGCAATAAATTTCTAATAACTTGTTATTAATTTTGTATAATAAATATATTAACACCCAGCCTATAATATTCAGACAAGTTATTAAGTTGTTAACAACACATTTTTAAAACAAAAGAACTATTTCTTAAATTCAAATTACATTTAATAGTGTTTATAACTATAATTTTTATTAACAAACTTATGCACCAAAAATTTATATTAGCTAGTTCAAGTCAATCTAGATACAAAATATTAAAAAATGCAGGATTAAATTTCACACAAAAAAAACCAAGCTGCAACGAAGAAGATATTAAAAAAACCATCAACAGGAAAACAAGACCTGAAATATTTGCAAAAAAGCTTTCTTATGAAAAAGCAAGAAGCGTGAGCAGACAAAAACAATATGCTAATAAAATTGTTTTAGGATGTGATACTGTAATTTATCACGATGGAAAAATTTTAGATAAAGTAAATTCTATTGAGAAAGCCAAAAAAAAAATAAAATCTCTATCAGGAAATGAACACTTAATAGTATCAGGTTTAACAATTTGTTTGAACGGTTCAAAAATTTGGGAAAATTACGAAAAAACTCATGTTAAAATAAGAAATCTTAATAAAAGCGAAATAGACACTTACTTAAAAAAAACAGGCAAACAAATACTAAGCTCGGTAGGGTGTTATCAAATAGAAAGTTTAGGACCAAATATTATTGAGAGCATAAAAGGAGATTATTTTAATGTTATGGGATTACCTTTATTTAATTTACTAGATTATTTATATTCAAAAAAATGAAAAAACTTTACGTAGTTGGGAACAAAGCATCTAAAAGTCTTTCACCAACAATATTTAACTATTGGTTTAAAAAATATAACATTAAAGCAAGATACGGGTATTTAGAGCTTACAGAAAAAAACTTTCATAATAAAATAAAAGATGTTTTGGAAAAAAAAGATACGCTTGGTTTAAATGTTACCATTCCGTTTAAAAACAAAATTATAAAACACCTTAGCAAAATAGACGCTCATGCAAAAAAAATTGGTGCAGTAAATTGTGTAACAAATAAAAAAACTATAAATGGAACGAATACTGATTGGACAGGATATTACAAAACCCTACCAAATATTAAAAAAACTAAAAATAAAAAAGTTATTATTTTGGGTTATGGGGGCGCATCACACGCTATTCACTATGTTTTAAAGAAGAGGGGTTTTAAGGATATTTTAATTTTCAACAGATCTAAGAAAAAAATTAAGTATTCAAAAAACACTGAGTTTACAAAAAAATATAGTGATCTTGAAACACACCTTGAAGGAGTTTTTTTAATAATTAATACTACACCAACAAACCCTATGTTGAAAAAACACTTAAAACTTATTACCAAATCTACAATTGTAAGCGATATTGTTTACAGCCCAAAAAACACCTCATTTCTCAAACAGTTTCCGAAGAATAAAAAGATTTATGGAATATCAATGTTGATAGAACAGGCCAAACCATGTTTTAAAATGTGGTTTGGTAAAAACCCATCTGTAGATGCAAAAATGCTTAACGCTATTTATAAAAAAATTTAATGACAAAAACTATAGCAATAACAGGCGGCATAGGGTCGGGTAAATCAACCTTTTGTAGTAAATTAAAAGAAAAAGGTTTTAGAATTCACAGCTCAGATGAAGAGGTGGCCAAAATATATAAAAACCCTGAAAAAAAATTTGTTACTTATTTACGCACCATAGGTTTGTCTAAATCCATTTCAAAAAAAAACATAGATAAAAAAATTATATCAAAGATTATTTTTGAAAATAAAAAGATAAAAAAAAAACTTGAGCTATACATATTTAAAATAGTCAGAAAAAAGAGGTCTGATTTTATAAAACAAGAAAAACAAAAAAAAACAAGATTAATATTTATTGATATACCATTATTGTTTGAAAACAATTTAGAGAAACAGTTCTACAAAGTAATATCTATAATAGCCCCCAAAAGAGTAAGATTAAAAAGATTAAAAAAAACGAGAAAAATGACTGAATACCAGTTTAAGAATATAACTAGATCTCAAACATCAGACGTTATAAGAAAAAAGAAATCAGATTATGTTATTTATAACAACTCGACATTAAAAGATTATAAAATTAAGATTAATAAGCTAATAAATAAACTTTAGTTAAAACAATGAGAGAAATAGTAATTGATACAGAAACCACAGGTCTTGATTATAAGACCGGTGACAGAATAATAGAAGTTGGATGTGTGGAACTTAAAAACTACGTTCCCACAGGAAACACCCTTCAATTTTATTGCAAACCAGATAGAGGCATCAGCGAAGGTGCAAAAAATATTGTAGGTCTGTCAGATGATTTTCTTAATCAACAAAAACCATTTGAAGAAAACCATAAGGAGCTCTTGAATTTTTTGAAAAACGACACTTTAATAATTCACAACGCATCATTCGATTTAGGTTTTATAAATAATGAGTTATCAATCTTAGGCCTATCTCCTTTAGATAATCCTGTAGTAGATACCGTTTCTCTTGCAAGAGAGGTTCTAAATACAAGAATAGCTAACCTCGACTATTTGTGTAGACGGTTTAATATTGATTTATCAGACAGATCGTTCCATGGAGCACTGCTTGACTCTCAACTTTTAGCTGCAGTTTATTTAGAGCTAAGAGGTGGAAAGCAGTTCTCTATGGCGTTAGACTCAAACAGCGGTGAAAAAAATACACAAATTAACAACAAAAACGAAACAAAAACCAAAATCATAGAGGTTAATGAAGAAGATTATTTTGCTCACAAAGAAATGTTAAAAAAACTAAAAAACCCTCTTTGGAAAAAATATAACTATTAATATTTGAAAAAGTTATTATATTAAAATCAGATGATTTACGGTGATTTACAATTCTTTGATATTTTGATTTTTGCAGCTATTGCTGGATTTATTATTTATAGATTAAGAAGTGTTCTTGGAAAAAGAACAGGGTTTCAAAAAAATATATCTGAGCCAAAACCTCAAGAAACCAAAAAACAAGAAGATGTTCAAAAAATACCTTCTTTAATGGATAATGAGACAAAGCTTGAGGCCGTATACAAAAAAGTAAATAATTTTAATCACCGAGAATTTCTTGACGGTGCCAAAAAAGCATTTGAAATTATAATTTCATCTTTCAACAATGGAGATAAAAAAACACTCAAAAATCTTGTGTCCAGGGATGTTTATTCTGCTTTTGAAAAAGCAATTGATGAAAAAACAAACAATCCAGAATCACAATTTTATTCACTTATTGTAGAAGGTATAGCAGATGCCAAAGTCGAAAATAACACGATATCAATATCAGTTAATTTTATTAGTGAACAGATGCTAAATAATGATGAGAGTTCTATTGTTAAAAATAAAGACACTTGGACTTTTGAAAAACCAATAAACTCTTCTAGCCCTGTATGGATATTAACTCAAACTTAATATTTGTCCTTTAAAGAACTCAAAGACCGAATTAAAAAAAACGAGGGCTATTCTAATAAGCCCTATCAAGATCAATTAGGGTTTTATACTATTGGCTATGGCCATCTCATTACTGAAAGAGAAAATAAATATCACATTAAAAAATTTAAAAAAAAATATTTTGAAGAATTGTTTGAGATAGACTTTAAAAAAGCACACGAACAATACAAAAAAAAATTTTTTAAAAAAGATCACACAACTTCAGAAAAAGAACTATTAATTGAAATGCTCTTTCAGCTTGGAGCAAAAGGTGTCTCTAAATTTAAAAAAATGCTTTATTTTCTAAATAAAAAACAAAAATTCATGGCATCACTAGAGATGTTAGATAGCTTGTGGTATTTGCAAACACCTGAAAGAGTAAAGAATTTAATTAAAAACTATATAAAAAAATAATGGAAGAAGATTTCTTTTTAAAAAACATGAAGGGTGTAAAAGCTTTTAAAAAAGATACCTCCATAGTTAAAACGAAAACAACTAATAAAAAAGATGTAAAATTAGATAAAAAAACCAGAGCTAAAAATATCAGCAAACAAACAATAGCTGAACATAAAGTAAGTAGCTCTGAATTTAAACTTTCATTTGGTGAAGTTAACAAGGAGCTTAAGCGAGGAAAAATTAATATAGATAGAAGAATTGACCTTCACGGATACGGTTTAGTCGAAGCGCATGAAAAATTTATAAGTGAGGTAAAAAAAAATTATAACAAGAATAAAAGATGTTTGCTTATAATTACTGGAAAGGGTGTTCATAAAAAAATTGAAAATGAGCAAGACACAAGCCCCAAACTTTTTTATGGAAAGATTAAAAACTCAATAATAAACTGGATAAACGAAGACGGTCTTAAGAAATATATCTTAACATATCAAGACGCAGGTTTTGAACACGGAGGCGACGGAGCTCTTTTTGTTTATTTAAGAAAAAAAAAGTTTTAAATTCTTTCTAACCTGAACACCCTTTCCTTAAAATGAATAAGAATTTCATATGGCAGTAAATCATCTTTAACTAAAAATTCAATTTTTTTTAAATCATTTCTTTTATGATCAGCCCAAATATTTACATAGTTTTCAATTTCTAAAATTATATTTCCATCCTCTCTTTCGTTTTGTTTAAGTGTGTAAATTCTTCTGCCATCAATAGTTTTTGCCTCATTTTCTCCATGTAAAATATTTATAAAAGAGGTGATTGGGTCAAAATATAAATATAAGTCTTCTAGGTCTACCCTAGCTATTTCTTCTTCTATAGGCTCTTGTTTTAATTCAATTAAATAATCATCAAAAGACATTTTAACTATTTTTGTTTTTTTCTTAGTTTTCCAAAACTGTTTATAATTCTGAGTCTTAAATATGTTGTTTTCAATAACCCCAGTTGAAAGATATCTTCCTTCAAATTTATATAAAGGTGAAAAAATACCAGAATTTTTTAAATTAATTTCTGTTTGATAAATATTATCATTAATATTTAATGACCAACTAAAATTACCAATTTTAATTCCTGTTGTGCTGACCTTATATTCTGCACTAAAATTATTTGCATAGGATGTATTAATTACAAATATAACAAAAAAAACTAGAAATTTATTCAAAAACAACCTCGTAAACACCAAGCTTTCTTTTTGTAAATTTCTGATCAGGCGAATTTATTTTCAAAACCTTATATTCATTCTCCAAATAATTTATATCTGAGGGGCTCCCAATTAAAGTAAAGTTTTCATTTATATTTTTATTAAGAGGAGACGCTATTTTAAAGTGGTTTGTTATTTCACTGCCTTCTTTATGTGGCATATAGAAATTAATATCCTTATCTCTTAATTCAAAATTAAGGCTTGAAAATAAAAGCCGATCAGAAACCACTATATTTTTTACGACACCACTTGAAGAACCACTGTAAATTTTTAGAGCATAATCATTTATACCACTTACTCGGTCAAAAATTTTAGAGGGATAACTTGTTCCAATCATAACAAAAAGTACAAAACAGACAGTAAAATTAAATATGTAATTAGCCGTTTTTAAAAAAGAATTATTAATTCTAATATATAAAAGAGCAAACAAAGAAATTAAAGCTGGAGCAGCCCAATTTGCATTAGCTCTGACAAGAATGGCTTCTATCAAAACAATTAGAATTATAGGTATTGAAAATATCAAAAAAATTTTTTGAATAAAATTCCATTTGTTAAACCCAAATAACCCACCCAAAAACATAAATGGGCCTAACATTAAAACCTGAATTAACAAAAATTCTAAACCCCGAATCAGATCTATTTCAATATTTCCAAAATTTGCATTATCCGAAGTATGCTGAAGTGTTATCCAGTCATTATTAAAGTTCCAAATAACATTTGGTAAGATGATTATAGATACACACAAAAAAGCAAGACAAAAACCTAATAAATTGTCCAAAAAAATTTTTCTAAATCTTTTATCAAATAAAATTAGAAAAAATAAACAAATTATAAAATATATAGCTGCATATTTTGATAAAATAGCTAACCCCAGAAAAATACCTAATAATATAAAGTTTTTTAAAGCTTGTTCACTTTTGATTTTAATTAGTTCATTAAGTGTAAGTGTCCAAAATAATAATAAAAAAAGATCAGTACTAATTATAAAAGATGAAAAAGAAACAGCGGGTATAAATAAAAAAATTAAACAACCCGCAAATGAATCTTTTTTATTTAGTCCAGAGTTGAGTAAAAGATTATAAATACTCCAGGCAATTAATAAATACACAAACGATGGGAGAAGTTTTAATGAAACAAAACTACTACCCAATATTTCCGTATAAACTCTTATTATCCAGGACAAAAAAGGGGGTTTCGAAAAATAACCAAAGTCAATATCTTTTGACCATAACCAATACTGCGCTTCATCAC
>CACMYX010000002.1 GCA_902618015.1 uncultured Alphaproteobacteria bacterium
TCATCAGCATTTGCAAACCACGATAGCGATCTTTCAATTTATACTAAAAATCTAAATGAAAACGACAAACTTAATTCTTACGAAGAAATCACAACGTACAATAATTTTTATGAGTTTGGGACTCATAAAAAACATCCACATTTAAATTCTGGAAATTTTAAACCTAGGCCATGGACAATAAAAATAGATGGTCTTGTTAAAAAGCCTCAAACATTTGACTTAGAAAAAATTTTATCAAATGTAACAATAGAAGATAGGGTTTATAGATTAAGATGTGTTGAAGCATGGTCCATGGTTATTCCTTGGCAAGGTTTTCAGTTATCTGAACTTATAAAAATGGCCGAACCTTTAAGTTCAGCAAAGTATGTTCAGTTTGTAACTGTATTCAGGCCGGAAGAAATGCCAGGTCAGCAAAAGAGAACAATTATTTGGCCATATAGAGAAGGGCTTCGAATGGATGAAGCAATGAATCCTTTAACAATATTAGCAACTGGATTGTATGGTCATGAAATGCCTAATCAAAATGGTGCACCCATAAGATTAGTTGTTCCATGGAAGTATGGTTTCAAATCAATTAAATCAATTGTGGAAATTAGATTTTTAGATACTCAACCTGAAACATCTTGGGAAACTTTAGCTCCTTGGGAATATGGTTTTTATGCTAATGTCAATCCTAATGTTAATCATCCAAGGTGGAGTCAAGGAACAGAGAGACGAATTGGAGAGTTTAAAAGAAGAGAAACACTTATGTTTAATGGCTATGAAGAAGAGGTAGCACATCTCTATAAAGATTTAGATTTGACTAAATTTTATTAATGAATGTTTTCAACAAGAAATTTTAACCGCAGTAAACCTGTCTTATTTATTTTAATTCTATTTCCTAGTCTACTATGGGCGTACCAATTTGTTACTGGTAATCTTGGAGTAAATCCAATTGAAAAACTAATGGATGAGTTAGGTCTAATGGCACTCAGATTAATAATAATAACTCTTATGATTACTACTCTATCAAATATTAGACCTTTAAAATCGATAGTTGTATTACGAAGAATGATTGGACTTTTTGCTTTCTATTATGTCTGTTTGCATTTCTCCACTTACATAGTTTTAGATCATTTTTTAGATATGCAATTTATAATACAAGATATTATAAAAAGACCATTTATAACTTTTGGTTTTATAAGTTTTCTTTTTTTAATCCCGCTTGCTAGCACTTCAACAAACAATATGATTAAAAGATTAGGTTTTAAATTATGGAAGAAAATTCATTATTTAATTTACCCAGTAGCCATTCTGGCTAGTATGCATTTTTATGTTTTAGTTCGTGCTGATAAAACTGAACCAGTCATTTATATGGGAATAATTATCCTCTTGTTACTTCACAGAATATTTAAAAGACTTACTCGTCCTCAGTTGGTTCAGTAACGGGGTTCATTTCCATACCAGCAGGACTAATATTTCGTGGTAAAGGATTGTATTGTGATTCAAGATCACGTGGTTTAGTTCTTTGTGTCATTCTATACAAACCAAACAGCCCTAGCAGTCCATGTATTAAAAATAAATAGATGTAAAAACCTAACGCTCCCAACATTTCCATAAATCCAGAAACAAACAAAGGTCCGATAATTGATCCAATACCAATCAGTATACCAAAGGTTGCACTTGCTGATACTATCTCATTAGGTTGTAAGAAGTCATTTGTATGAGCAACCGTAAGTGAATACATTGGTAAACAGGCAACTGAAAAAAGACCAGTAAAAATTAAGAATAACGTTAGTGGCATAAAGTTTGCAAAAACAAAAAATAAACTCAAACCTGAAGCCATAAAAGAAACACCAATAAGAATAATACGTCTATCTATTCTATCTGACAAATATCCAATAGGCCATTGAGATAGGGCTCCAGCTGACGTTATAATCATCATATAGAGAGAAATTTCAAATAAACTTAAATTAATAGATGATGCATAAATTGCACCGTAGCCAAAAACTGCACTATGCGATAAACCAGTTGCTAATGCGCCAACAAAACCTAAAGGTGAAACAGTATAAAATTCTCTTAAAGAAAAAAATTTAGGACTTTCTGTATTAGGTTGTTCTGTTGAAGATAAAAGAATAGGAAGAAGTGCGAATGATAATAAAATTGATACTAAAATAAATAAATCAACTTTAGCTGGATCGCCTAAATTTAATAAAAATTGTCCTGCTCCAACAAATACAAAAGTAATAATCATGTAAACGGAAAGTAATTGACCACGAGTTTGATTAGTTGATTTTTCATTTAACCAGCTCTCCATGATTACATAAATTCCAGCAAGACTTAAACCAGTTAATATTCGTATAAACATCCATGAATAGGGATGAACAAATACTGAGTGTAATAATATAGCGATAGAAGCAAGCGATGCTAAAGCGGCAAAAACTCTTATATGACCAACACGTTGTAAAAAAATTGGAATTGTTAATGCGCCAGTTAAGTATCCAACGTAATAACCAGCTATAATCAGTCCTGATGCAAAAAAACTAAAACCTTCTAAAACAGAACGAACACCGATTAGTGTTCCTTGCAAACCGTGACCAAGACTAATTAAAGCAAAGCCAAAAAAAAGGGCCCAAGTGTTTTGTAGTACCTTAAACATCTTCTAAATTTTTATTGAAATTTTAGTATTCTTCTTCGCCGTCTTCTTTAGGTTTAATACCTTCGGCTATTGGATCAATTTCTGTTTCATCTTCTAATAAAACAGTATCATCCTCAAGATTGTCTTCGTTGTTATCCAAATCCAGATTCTCGATATCAAGATCATCATCTTTTTCTTTTGGTTTTGGAGGAATAGGATTAGTTAAAGGAGCAGCATTAGTACTTCCAGGTTTTCTTCCACGTCTTGGTCTAGTCATGGTAGTAACTTCAATTTCTTTACCACACTCAGGACATTCCAGTTCCGTTCTTCCTAAGTCGTAGTATTGCTTACTACACATTGGACATATTCTTTTTAAACCCCAAGATTCTTTGTACATTTCTACTCTTCTTTTTTTATAAATATTTTACCGCAATAACCACAAACAATTTTGTTCTCATTATTAAAGGTATAATAAACTGCGGGATGTCCTAAACCATCTTCACCACCATCGCAAGAGATAGTTTCGGTTTTTGGATCTACTTCCACAATATCCTCAGTCATAAAAGTCATATAAAATTTTCGTGCAAAAAGTCTATATTTTTTCCTTATAGAATTTGAAAATAAACAACCGAAATACCACTCACTATTAAAATAGAAGGTATTATTCGAGATTTTGCATTCTTCTCAAATAAAAAAAGCATTCCAATAATTGCTGCAAACACAATGCTTATTTCTCTAATACTAGAGACATAAGCTATTTCTATAAATTGCATACTCCAAACAACAATTGCGTAACTACTTGTTGCAAATACACCAGCAGCAATCCCTGATCTAAAAGTGTATGTTTCTCTTTTTCGTAAACCATCTTTCGAGATCAAACCAATAATTAGTAAAGGTATTCCATTAAGTGTGAAGAGCCAATAAATATACGAAAAACCATTTTCAGAAAGTCTAACCCCGACACCATCAACTAAAGTGTAAGCAGTAATTAGAATAGCCGTTGATATTGCAAGAGCAAAACCTCTAAAGTTAAAAGATAAATTTTTAGCATAAGAAATTAAAAATAATCCAATACAAACAATTAATATTCCTACAAAACCAGCAACACTAATATCAGAACTTAAAAATAAAATACTAATGATTGCTACAAACAAACATGAACTTCCTCTAGAAATTGGATATATGTACGAAAGATCTCCGTATCTATAAGAATAAATTACATTTAATCTATAAATGACATGAATGATGACGGTTGCTATTAAAAAATACCAAACTTCTAAAGTTGGAAATGGAACAGTAAATGTTAAAGGTAAAAAAATTGTAACTTCTAAGACAGACGTTATACCCATTAACGATAAAGGGTTCTTACTTGATTTTATTATAGCACTCCAAACTGCATGACATAGAGCAGAAACAAGAATTAAGATAAAAATAAAATTTACTGACAATGTGATCAGTAGATAAGAATTTACTTCATGCCTGTCAAAGTAATTCCTTCAATAAATCGTTTTTGCGCAATTATAAAAGCAACAATAAGGGGAACTGTTACTGTAACTATCGATGCCATCATTGGACCAAATTCATCACTATCAATTCCACCTCTGAATTCTCTTATACCAAGCGGCGGCGTAAAGAGATCTCTATTTCCTGTTATTACCATACGAGGCCAGAAATAATCATTCCAGTGTGCAACAACTGAGAATATTGCAAAAGCAAGTAACGCTGGTATTGCAGTTGGAAGCATTACTTTCCATACGATTGCGTACTCTCCCATACCATCCATCCTGGCGGCATCAATTAATTCATCGGGTACAGTCATAAAGAATTGCCGCATTAAAAAGATTCCAAACACCGATATGGTCCAGGGGAGTATTAAGGCGGAATAGGTGTCAACCAGTCCTGCCTGGGCCAACATAACATATAATGGAAGTGCAATTCCGTGAACTGGAATGAGCAAGCAAAATAAAACCATCGAGAAAACAAATTCTCGTCCGTAAAACCGTAACTTGGCGAGTGCATACGCACATGGTAAGGCGACTAAAACCTGAATGATGAAGATTGATAAAGTAACAATGACACCATTCATTAAGTATCTAGGAATAGGCGCTTTTTCAAAAGCAAACCAATAGTTGTATTGATATGGCTTCATTGTACATGTTTCTTCTGAATAGCCAGTTTTAACACATACGGGAAACGTTTGAGTTTCTTGCGCACCAATGAGACCACCAGAAATTGATTGGATTTCTTGCTGAGATTTTAATGACATTGAAACCATCATATAAAAAGGGAGCATTACTACGATAGCACCAATTATTAAGATAGCATGCTTCCAACCTTCCCCAATATATTGTTTAGCTTCCATTAATAATGAACCCTCTTCTCAATGACATATCTTTGGAAAAACGTTAACACAAGAATAAATCCAATAAAGACAACTGTGATTGCTGCACCGATACTTGTTAAGTTTTGTTGAATAGCTTTTTCAAAGATTGCATACATCATGACATACGTTGTTTTTGATGGGCCACCTTTGGTGAGTATTTCGATGGTATCAAATACTTGAAATGTTCTTATGGTAGTAATAGTGACAACAAACAACGTTGTTGGACCAAGCATTGGCCATGTAACAAGTTTAAATTGTTCCCATGTAGATTTAGCCCCATCCATTTCCGCAGCTTGGTATAACTCTCTTGGTATACTTGTTAAGCCAGCTAAATATAAAACCATGTTAAAACCAAAAGCTTGCCAAATTCCGATGAAACATACTGTCCAAATCGCTGTATTTTTTTGTTTTAACCAATATGGAAAATCCATGTTGTTTGCACATGCTACAGCATACCAGCTTTCTTGTGAGTCTACCCACGGCAACCAATGAAAACCAAGAATGAATTCTCTTACTCCTCCACACCCATTTGCTAAAAAACTATTTACAATTCCTAATGTTGGATGAAGAGTAAATTCCCATGCAATTGCCATTGCAAGAAGAGTTGCCATAACTGGAAGAAAGAAAATTGTTTTATATATATCAGCGCCAAACCTTAGTGAATTTAAGAGCATTGCAGCACATAATCCAAGTACAACAGAAATTGGAACGACAACAATAACATACGTCGCTGTGGCCCAAATCATTTTGACATATGTTTTTCGATTGAACATCTTGTCATAATTTTCTAGTCCAACCCACTCGAAGGTTTTGTTTCCTAAATTATAGTCAGTAAAAGAAATTCCTCCTGCAAGAAAAAGAGGAAAAATTAAAATAATTATCATCAGTATGATTGCTGGAGCAATAAACCATATGTGAGCTTTTGAATTATGCATTAGTAAATTGAACCCTCATTCCTGCTTGATTAAATAGTAATGCTTTATCTGAAACTCTTTTTATATTTACACTTGAACCGTTTGAAATTTGGTGAGTAAATTGTGGTAAGCCCCTTACAATTATTTTATTTGAACCGTCTTCAATATTTACATGAAAGAAAATATCTGAACCTAAATTTTCTCTATATGCAACTGTTCCACTAAATGTATTTTCATTACTTTCATTTGTAATTTCTAAATGTTCTGGTCGAATACCAATATGTAAATCTGTATTACTTTCAGAACTTTTTCTTTTTAAATTAACGTTGAGAAAACTTACTGTCCCACTTGAATCCGAAGTTCCTTTAAATATATTTATTTTTGGACTTCCAACAAACTGAGCCACACTTAATGAGGAAGGATTGTCATATACTTCTTGAGGTGTATCAAGTTGTAATAAATTTCCATCAATCATAACAGCCATTCTAGAAGACATAGTTAATGCTTCTGCTTGATCATGTGTAACGTACACAAAAGTAGTTTTAAGTGAATTATGAAGTTCAGATAGTTCAGATCGCATGTGAACTCTCAAAGCTGCATCTAAATTTGAAAGAGGCTCATCCATTAAAAAGGCAACAGGCTCTCTAACCATAGCACGACCAAGAGCAACTCTTTGTCTTTGACCACCTGACAATTGTCCTGGTTTTCTATCCAATAGTTCTGAAATTTTTAGAGTTTCAGAAGTTTTATTTACTAATTGATTTATAGATTCTGTTTTCTCTTTTTTGCTTGGAGAAAAATTACCAATTAAGGGAAGTCTTTCAAATGCATTATAATCCCTGAGTCTTAATGGAGTTTCTAAATTTCTTCTTACTGTGAGATGAGGATAAAGAGCATATGATTGGAAGACCATTGCCAAATCTCTTTCACTGGCTCTAACTCTATTTACATTTTTATTATCTATTAATACATCACCTGAAGTCTGCTGTTCCAATCCTGCAATTATTCTAAGTAATGTAGATTTACCACAACCAGATGGCCCAACTAACGTTAAGAATTCTCCATCGTTTATATCAACATTCAAATTATTAAGTACTTGTGTAGACCCAAATGACTTTGAAATATTTTTAAGTGATATTGTCCCCACTCATTCCCCCTGTATCTTAACTTTAATCTACAAAATTTTATTAAATTTGAGAATATTTTAAATCTATTTATTTCAGTTTTATTTCAATTTTATTAACAAATATTCAAATTATGATTGAGTTTAACTAGCAGATAACTATAAATTCGTATTTTTAATAATATATATTAGTTGAATTCGTGTCCGATAATTTAGAAATTAATAAAAGAGAATATCCAAGCTCTTTCTCAAAAACTGCTATTGTTATATGCCTTGATGGTAGTCAAAAAGAGTATCTCGAAGAAGCATCAAAATCTAATCTTACACCAAATCTTGATAAATTAATTGCAAGTGGTGAAAACCTACTTGTTCACAGCGCTATTCCAAGTTTTACAAATCCAAATAACATTTCGATTGTAACAGGCCAACCAAGTTCTGTACACGGTATATGCGGAAACTTCTTTTATACACCTGAGACGGGTGAAGAAGTTATGATGAATGACCCAAAATATATGCGAGCACCAACTATTTTTGAAAAATTTTACAATTCTGGTTCTAAAATTGCTCTTGTTACTGCAAAAGACAAGTTGAGAACACTTTTAGGAAACGGATTAAGTTTTGATGATGAGAGAGCTATTTGTTTTTCTGCTGAAAAATCTGATCAAGCAACAAAAGATCTCAATGGTATAGATAATGTAAACGATTGGTTGGGGATGCCAGTGCCAGAAGTATATTCTGAAGGACTCTCTGAATTTGTAATGGCTGCAGGTGTAAAACTTCTTGAAGAGTTTAAACCAAATATTATGTATTTATCGACTACGGATTATATTCAACACAAATATGCACCGGGAAATGAAACAGCAAATAAATTTTATGCAATGTTTGATAAATATATTGGTCTTTTAAATAAGGAGAATGTTTCTATAATCATCACAGCAGATCACGGAATGAAACCAAAATCAAAAGAAGATGGTTCACCTAATGCAATATTTTTACAAGATTATTTAGATAAAAAATTTGAACCAAACATGGCTAAAGTCATCCTACCAATTACAGATCCATATGTTGTTCATCATGGTTCACTTGGTTCTTTTGCAACAATTTATTTAGAAGACAAGAGCAAGGTAGATTCTGTTGTAAATGCTATTAAAGAAATAAAAGATATAGAAGTTGTTTTAACAAAAGATGAAGGATGCTCTACTTACAATTTACCTCCTGATAGAATGGGAGATATTATATGTATGTCTTCAGAATTTATGACTATTGGTTCATCGGAAGATAAACACAATCTTTCTGGATTAAATGAACCTTTACGTTCTCATGGAGGACTCCATGAAAGAGAAGTGCCATTCATATCAAATTTAAAATTACAAAACTTAGATACTAGCAAACAATTATATAACTATGATGCATTTTATTATGCAATAAATGGAGCCCTATGATGCACAAAAAAATGATTAATGAAGCAATGCGTATTGCTGGAGAAAAAGTTACTTCAGATAAAACAATAAATGTTGAGTACCCTTTTACAGGTGAAGTAATCGGAACGGTTCCAGCCGGTACCGCAGAGCATGCAAGAAAGGCTTTAGATATAGCTGCAAATTATCAGCCTAAACTTACAAGATATGAGAGACAAAAAATTCTTCAAACTGCTGCAGAAGTACTTGTTAAAAGAAAAGAAGAAATTTCTGATATTATTACTTTAGAACTTGGTATCTCAAAACAAGATTCTTTATACGAAGTAGGAAGAGCTTTCGATGTATTTTCATTAACGGCTCAACTTTGTATTCATGATGATGGAGAAATATTTTCTTGTGATTTAACTCCACATGGAAAAGCCAGAAAAATATTTACCATAAGAGAACCTTTAACGGCAATCTCAGCAATCACCCCATTTAATCATCCTTTGAATATGGTAGCGCATAAAATTGCACCTTCAATTGCAACTAATAATTGTACTGTATGTAAACAAACAGAATTAACACCTTTAACAGCAATGGTACTCGCCGATGTTTTATATGAAGCAGGCCTGCCACCCGAAATGTTTTCAGTTGTAACTGGATGGCCTCAAGACATTGGATCAGAAATGATCAAAAATCCAAACATTGATCTAATTACTTTTACAGGCAGTGTGGGTGTAGGAAAATTAATTGCTGAACAAGCTGGATACAAAAGAACTGTTCTTGAGTTAGGTGGTAATGATCCATTAATTGTTTTAAATGACTTAGATGGTGATGATCTTAAAAAAGCTGTTGAACTAGCTGTTACGGGAGCAACAAAAAATTCTGGTCAACGTTGTACAGCTGTTAAAAGAATATTGGTTCAAGAATCCATTGCAGATCAATTTGTTGAAATGGCTCTTGAGCGTGCAAAGAAAATTAAATTTGGTGATCCTATGAATATGGAAACAGACTTAGGTACAGTTGTTAATGCTCAAGCTGCAGAACTTTTTGATAAAAGAGTTTCTATGGCTGAAGAAGACGGCGCAAAAATTTTATATCACCCTGGAAGAAAGGGTGCTTTGTTACCTCCAATAGTTGTAGATCATGTTGATCCTAAAAGTGAATTAGTTTTAGAAGAAACATTTGGTCCAGTTATCCCAATCATTCGTGTGCCTAATGACGATGAAGCTGTAATGAAAATATCTAATTCAACCGCATTCGGATTATCATCTGGTGTATGTACAAATAACTTCATGCGAGCAAAAAAATATATTCAAGGTTTAAATGTTGGTACGGTAAATATTTGGGAGGTTCCAGGTTATAGAATTGAAATGTCTCCTTTTGGAGGAATTAAAGATTCAGGTCTTGGTTACAAAGAGGGTGTTATTGAAGCAATGAAAAGTTTTACTAATGTAAAAACCTTTTCGCTACCTTGGTAAATAAACCAGTTTTTCTCTAATTTTTCTTAATGCTGTGGAAAAATAAGCTTATTTTTTAGTAATATTTTCGTAATAAAATTGTAACCCTTTGAGGCTACGTGTTAGATTAATATTATATTTGAATCGGAGGGATTAAATGAAAAAATTAATTACAGGATTTGCAGCCGTATTAGCTTTTGGTTTTTATGGTTCTGTTAATTCAGCTAAGTCTATTGAAATAGAAGTTGCTTATCCTTATTCAGGATTATTCGATGTAACTTTCCAAGCTATTATGCCAGAGTTTGAAAAAGCACATCCAGATATTCAAGTTAAATTTAGAGCAACTTATGAAAACTATGAGGATGCAACTGCAACAATCTTCAGAGAGTCTACTTCAGGTAATTTACCAGATGTAACAATGCAAGGTCTTAACAGACAAGCACCTCTAGTTGACAAAGGTATTGCTAAGTCTTTAGAGCCATTTATTGCAAAAGAAGCTGCTTTTGAAAAAGATGGTTACCATTCTGCTATGTTAAGTCTTTCAACATTTGGTGGTGAAGTTTATGGATTACCATTTTCTGTATCAACGCCAGTTGGATATTATAACATGGATTTATTAGCTGAAGCAGGTGTAAATAGTATTCCAACTAACTGGGACGAAGTTATTGCAGCATGTAATAAATTGGAAGCAGCAGGTAAAGGAACTCTATACTTTGGTTGGAACATCACAGGTAACTGGTTCCACCAAGCATTAATGCACACTCAGAATGTTCCAATGGTTAAAGATGGAGCTGTAAATATGGGTGGTGATGCAGGACTTGCAACGTTAGAGCAAATGAAAGCAATCATGAGCGGATGTAATATGCCAAACTATTCAATTGCTGATGGTCAAGCTGCGTTTAACGCAGGTACAATTGGTATGATGTTCTGGTCTACTTCAAGCTTGGGTTCAGTTAATGCTGCAAAGGCAGACTTTGTTTTAAAGACTGCACCATTCCCTGGAATGGCTGGAGTTAACAATGGAACACCTGCAAGATTACCAGCAGGTGGAAACGCTGCAATGTTAGTGTCTACATCTGATGATCCAGCAAGAGTTGATGCTGCATGGACTTTCTTAAAGTTCATTACATCAGGTATCGGTGCTGCATTAGTTGCTGAAACAACTGGATATGTTCCACCAAACAAAGCAGCGAATGAATTATTAGGTGATTTCTATAGTAAAAACCCTAATAAACTTACTGCAGTTGAACAACTTCCACTTCTTGCAGATTGGTTTGCATATCCTGGAGAAAATGGATTAGCTGTTACGCAGGTAATCTATGATTACACAGAAGAAATTGCTACAGGCGACGCTGATGATATGGGTGATCTCCAAGAAGAAATGATGGAAGAAATAAACGATCTTATGTAATTTGAGATTATTTATTATTAACTTTTTATTACAGCGGCTTTATAAAAGCCGCTGTTTTATTTTAAATTTAAATGGGAGTAAAAATAGATGCCTCTTAAAACAACTACAATAGGTGCTTATCCAAAACCGAAACAAACACCTATTCAAGATTGGTTTTTAGGGACAAAATCAGAAGAAGAGAGAAAAGCGTCAAAAGGATTATTATCAAATTGGTCACCTGGCGCATATGAAAAAGCATTAGAGTCTGCAGGTGCAGATGCTGAAAAATTATTTTTAGCAGCAATTAAAGAAGTTATAACTGATCAAGTAAATGCGGGTATTGATGTTCCAACAGATGGAGAAGTCAGACGTGAGAGTTACGTATTATATCAATGTCGATTTTTAAATGGAGTAAGTTTTAAAGAAGTTACACATAAGTCAGTAAGACAAGGCGCGTTCGAAGCTGATCTTCCAACTATTGTTGCACCGATTTCAAGTAAAGAAATACGTATGCATCTAGACTGGAAGAGTGCACAACAATTTACAAAAAATCCAGTTAAAATTACCCTACCTGGACCAATGACAATAACAGATTCAATTGCTAACAACTACTATGATGACATGAAAAAACTTGGTTTTGATTTAGCATTAGCCCTTAATAAAGAAGTTAAAGCACTTGTAGATGCAGGTTGTCAGTATATTCAAATTGATGAACCAGTATTTGCTAGAAAGCCCGATGAAGCTCATTCATATGGTATGGAAAATTTAGAAAGAATGATGCATGGTATACCTAAAGAAGTGCAACGTGTTTGCCATATTTGTTGTGGTTATCCTAATTCATTAGATTCAGAAGGTTATAAAAAGGCTGATTTAGATGCTTATGATAGAATTGCATCACTTGTAGATGATTCAACTATTGATGAAGTATCTTTAGAAGATTCACATAGGCATAATGATTTAAATCTTTTAGAAAAATTTACTAAAACAAAAGTAATTTTTGGATTTATTGATATTGCAAAAAGCAGAATGGAATCTGTTGAAGAAGTAAGAGTTCGTATCAAAGATTCACTTGAACATATTGATGAACACCGCTTAATAGCTGCACCAGATTGTGGTTTAGGTTTCTTTACTCGAGAACAAGCAATTGAGAAAATGACAATTTTAACTAAAGCGGCAAAATCAATTTAATGTAATGTGGAATTATTTTAATCCTGTTGAAATTATCTTTGGAGAAAATAGATTTAAAGAAGTACATGATGCTCTTAAAAATAAGAACTACATCATAATCACGCATCCAGAAGAAATTTTTAAAAAATATAGCGATGAATTAAAATCTTCTTCAAATGCACCACTATCCATTATGACGGATGTTCAACCTAATCCAGATTATAAGGATATTTTAGAGCTACAAAAAAAATTTTCTTCAATCAATGAATCGGTAGATTATATTTTAGCTATAGGTGGTGGCTCTGTTACAGACACAGCTAAAGCAATTGCTGCTTTTAAAGATAAACAAGAATATCTAACAGATTTCGTTCGCAATAAGAAAAGTCCAAGAGTCGAAAATCCAATCAAGATTATTGCAATACCTACAACTTCAGGAACATCAAGTGAGCTTACGTGTTGGGCCACAATTTGGGATAAAGAAAAAAACAATAAATTATCTTTGGCGCATAAATCTCTTTATGCAGAAAAAGCAATTATCGATCCATCAATTATGGTTGATAAGCCTTTAGGTTTGACCATTTCAACAGGTTTAGATGCTCTCTCTCATTCAATGGAAAGTATTTGGAATATTAATGCAAACCCAATTTCTGCTTCTCATGCAATACAAGCATCAAAATTAGTATTAGAAAATTTACCACTTCTCGCTAAAGATTTAAGAAGCGTTGAATTACGTTCAAACATTGCACTGGCATGCGTTCATGCTGGCTTAGCGTTTTCCAATACAAAAACTGCTATTGCGCACAATCTATCATACCCTGTGACGCTCAATTACGGCATTCAACATGGTATTGCTTGCTCATTTACATTACCCATGATTACTAAAAGTATGGTTGGAATTGATAGTGTAGCTGAAGAAAGACTAAAACTAATTTTTAACGATAACCTAGAGAATGCCGCAAATCATCTGAGTGAATTTATGCGTTCTTTAGAGGTTCCTCTTAACTTAAATGAAATAAAAGTTCCTGTTCAAGAATGGAATAATATAGTAGATGATGCGTTTTTAGGAGAACGAGGTAAAAACTTTATTGGCAATAAAGAAGCCTTCATCTCTTCTGCTAAATCAATGGGACTTTATTAGTAATGAAAAAAAATTTCAGGTTTTATGATAACAGACAAAAATACTTATTATTTGTCACAACAACAAATGAAAAAAATCAAATTGCTGATGCGATACGCCCTCACGTAAATAAAATTAAACCGCAAAAACCTGGTATAAAAATATTTGATGCTGGTATGGGTGATGGTTCCTTACTTATGAATGTTATGCGTCAGTGCCACGAGGCCAGGCCTAACGTACCTCTATTAGTTTGCACAAAAGAAATAAGTATTGAAGATGTAAGATTAGGTTTGGAAAAATTACCCGATAGGTTTGTTGAGCATAAGAATACTGTTTTTGTAATTTCAAATTTACACTACGCTGAAGCCGCAAACCTAAAATCAAAAAATGACGTTAAACAGAAAAAAATTAATTGGAATATTATTAAATTAAAAGGTGACACCTCTCTTGAATTTGCCCAACAATTAAGAAAACAAAATGAATTTTTAGAAAAAAAATGGAATATAGAAATTAATAAAAAGTCAGGTAACCATACTTATAAGGAACCTTCAGTCATGGTTATTTACCGTGAAGATCAAGAATTTAATGTTAATGAATTAATACCAACCAAAAAAAAATCAGATAATAAATTTGATCTTATTATTGCTTCACAGCCTTATCGTTCAAGAATTTCAGCAGAAAAGAAATCAAAATATGTCATCGAACCAATGATTCGAGCGTTAAAATCAAAAGGGAAATTATTAACTATTCATGCTTCAGGAAAAGATCCTGCTAATGAAATAATTCGTAAAATTTGGCCAAAAGAGGACCCTTTTCCTTCTCTTGGAAATAGTATCATTTCTTATCTTAAGAAAAATTTAGATAAAGATTTATTAAGTAGTTTATCTTTTGGAGAAAAAAAAATTATTAAATGTAAATTGAGAGCTCTACCAACAGAAATCAGTGGAGGTATAGCGACATCATTAGTTTTTTCTGCTTGGAATGCCTCCATATATGTCAATCAAATGGATGATGATAAAGTAATGAAGGTAGAAAAAACAAAAAATTACGAAAAAGTAGTTCAAAATATTGTTGCTAAAAATAAAGGCCTTTATTTTAACAATGAAATATTTGTAATTGAAAAAAAATAATTTTTTATTTAAACCAATTAACTTCTGTTTTTAAAAAATCCTCTGTATGAATAATTAAGGCGTCAGATCGAATTATTGCAACATTATAATTTGTATCTGTATTAGCCGTTCCTAAACGATATTCATTTGAAAAGTTGGGTATTAGAGGAGACCAAGTACTTCTTGGGGAGGAAAAAGTAATACCACAATAAGAACCAGAACTTGTAATGTGTTGATGACCAAAAAAAATATGTTTTATTATCTTATTATTTTTAGTTAAAATTTGTTGAAACTCTTTTTTTTGTTGTAATCCTATTCCATCACTTTCCTCTTTTACTAATGCCAGTGGATTATGATGCATAAAGATGTACGTATCTGTATTAGTTTTACCTAAAATATTATTTAACCATTCTTGCCTCTCTTCACAGTAATGTCCTTGGTGAGTATTAATCAGATTAGTATCTATAAAAATTAAACGTTTATTATCTATATCCTTAAAGTATTGAATAAAGCCATTTGGATCGGTTTCAATATTAGGAAAGTTTATTTTAAACTCATCTCTGTTATCATGATTACCTATAATGAGTTGAGGATTTAAATTCTTTGGCAGCTCTGCTTCATCAATGATTTTTATAAATAACTGATAAGAATCTCTATCACCTAAGTCTGTAATATCGCCAGTGATGGCAAATAAATCTGCATCACCATGATTATTTTTTATATGACTTAATGCTTTTTTAAATTTACTGACAGGATCTATGCCATGAATCTTATCTATATAAATATGAGGGTCTGAAAGATGAATAATTTTCATTATTTTATACAAATTTATAATTAGATCGCAGTTTTAAAATAAATATACTTATTAAATTCCTCTTTTAAGTCGATGCTAACTCTTGCATGTACTTTACCTTGTTTTCCATGAAATGATTGTTTTTCTTTAACTGGAAACACCCCTTCATGCCAAATGTTTGGATGAATATACAAACCTTTTGATCCATCACAATAAAATGCTTTGAAATGTTCTGGTTCGATGTCGTCTGTTGGTAAAGCTAAAGGACAAATAAATGGTTTATTTTCTGCAGGAAAAAAAAGCTGACCTCCATCAGGATGATAATTTGCATGCCATAGAAATATTTTTGTTGGATCTGAATATTTATCTTTTTGCAATTCTTGATCGGGGTTATTGGCATAACCCAGTATATATTTTCCATCTACTTCATAATCGCTCTTATGTTGGACAGCATTATTTTGTCCATAAAGCACATCACCTTGCCACCAGGTATCAAAAGAACCTTCGGTAGTTCCACCTTCATTACCAGTTCCCTCTTCTATGTCGCGCCATCCTTGTTTTGGCCAAGTAACAATTTCAATATCACTATTTTCAAAACTATCGATTAAATATCCGTATCCTTTAAGATTTTCATTTGTTGCTTTAACTAATGGTATTTCAATTTCTTTTGTCATTATTTTGTTAGTTTAATGTTAATCCCAATTCAGTAACGACTTCTTTTACAGCTTTTATTGTATCCATCATGTCTTGTTCATCTAAATTACCAATACACCCAATTCTAAAAGTTTCTGCCACTGTTAGTTTTCCTGGATAAATTAAAAAATCTTTTTCACTAAGAGCATTATAAAATTTCTCAAAGTTAAATTTAGGATCATTAGGTTGTTTAAACGTAATAATAATTGGTGCTTGTAAATTATCAGGAAGTAGTTGCTCAAATCCCAACTCTTTCATTCCATTACAAATAATTTCACAATTTTTTTTATATCTTTTACCTCTTCCTTTTACACCGCCTTGTTCTTTATGTTCTTCAATAGCTTGGTTGAATGCAGCTAATACGTGTGTTGGAGGTGTAAATCGCCATTGTTTATTTTTTTCCATTGCTTGCCATTGATCATACAAGTCTAGACTTAGTGAGTGACTATTGCCTTTTGCATTTTGAATAACTTCATTTTTAACAAGAATGAAACCAACACCTGGCACACCTTCTAAGCATTTGTTTGATGAAGCGGCTACAGCATCAAAAGTAATTGTTTTAGAACTTAAGGGTAATGCACCAAAGGCACTCATTGCATCGATGAATAACGATAAATTTTTCCCCTCAACCAATTTTGCAATGTCTTCAATAGGATTTAAAATACCCGATGTTGTTTCACAATATACAGCAAAGACGTGTGTTAAGTTGTTGCTATCAATTAAGTCTTCAATTTTATTGATGTCATGTACTTCATGTTCAGCAACTTCATATTCAATAAAATCTCTCCCTAAATATGTGCACATTTTTTTCATTCTTTGTCCGTAAGCACCATTGATCAGAATCAGAATTTTAGAATCTTTTTGAGTAAGAGAGCTTACCATCGACTCTACGGCAAAAGTTCCACTTCCCTGCATTGGAACACATTGATATTTATCTTCACCGTCTATTAATTTAACAAGGGAATCTCTAATTGATGCATTGAGATCAATAAATTTTGTATCTCTCGAACCCCAATCATGAAGCATAGCCTCTTTTGTTGACATCGATGTCGTGAGAGGACCAGGGGTTAATAATTTTTTATCCATTAAATATTTACTTAATAAATATTATTATAAATTTGATCAATCTTATTAAAGTTGGAATTGAATTTATTTTCTAATAAGTTAATTATAAATGAAAATGGAAGAAAATATTGTAGACTATCTCTTACATCTTTTGAAAACAAAAGGTGCTGATATTCAATATGGTAATGAGGATGTGACCCAGCTTGAGCACGCACTCCAATGTGCTGAACTTGCTGAAAAACATAAATTACCAGGACCAACAATTGCTGCAGCATTACTGCATGATGTTGGCCACCTTATCTATGAGGACGGCGATCCCATTCATGAAGGGAAAGATGGTCATCATGAAAATTTAGGTGCTGATTTTTTAAAAAAATATTTTGGTGAGGATGTTATTCTACCAATTAGAGCACATGTTGACTCAAAAAGATATTTATCAAGTGTTGAAGAAGGTTATTATGATAGTCTATCAGAAGCATCGAAACTTTCGTTAAAAGTTCAAGGTGGTCCTTTCACAAAAGAAGAAGCAGATGCGTTTATAAGCAAACCTTTTATGGATGAAGCAGTAGAGCTTAGAAGATTTGATGATTTAGCAAAAATTCTAGATAAAAAAACTCCCGATGTTGAACATTTCCGCCCCTATTTAGAAGAAGCAAGACAGTCTTTTTTAGCTAAACAAGCGTAAATGCAATTTAGCAATTATGATTTTATTGACTCTAAATCATTTGCAGGCAAAATTATATTAACTTCTTTCCCAGGTCTTAACTCTAATGGTTTATTTGAAGAAACAATTTTAGCAAACGAATTAGAAATATTTAAAAATAATAATTGTAGTTCTATTACTTCTTTTGTTGAAGATAGCGAATTTGAAAAATTGTGTGATAAAACTTTATTTGTCAAAAATATTTATGAACATAAATTACATTGGTACCATTTACCCATTTATGACATGGGAGCACCAGATAAAGATTTTAAATATAAATGGGAAACAACAAAAGTTTTATTAAAGAACGAATTGATAGATGGTAAAAACATAGTTTTACATTGCCGTGGAGGAAAAGGAAGAGCTGGCACTATAGCTGCTATTTTACTTGTTGAATTTAATTATGAAAAACAAGAAGCTATTGACCTAGTACGATCAAGAAGAAAAGGAGCTATTGAGTCAAAAATCCAAGAAGATTTTATTTTTTCTTATCGAGCAGTTAATTAAAAAGAGACCGTTAAATTAAAAATATTTTCTAGAATAAATAAAACAATTAAAGAAATTAAAGCTGCAATTATAGGTAGCGTCATCCAACCCAAAGAAATTCTACCTGCAATTGACCATTGAACCTCTTTTCCTCCTTTTAAAAGACCAATTCCAATTACGCCGCCGACAACAGCTTGGGAACTTGATACTGGTACCAAAGGTATAGAGGGAAGATTTATAGATTGTAAAAAAGCACTTATACCCTGGGATGCAAATAAAAATAAAACAATAGAATGCGATATAACAACAATAAATGCTGCCACTGGTGTCATTTTTAAGAGATCATTACCCACGGTAAACATAACTCTTTTCGAGTAAGTAAAAACACCAACAGCTATTGCTAAACCACCCAGCAGAAATAATTGTTCTTTTGAGGAAAAGACAAATAAATTTCCAATAGTAACATCAGTAAACGGTGATATAGGTACGAAGACACCCATTACATTGGCAATATTGTTTGCACCTAAACTATAAGCACCAAAAGCACCCGCTAAAAGTAAAGCTGTTCTTGTATAGGCATCAAGTCTGAGAATATGTAACTTTCTATTGAGTATAACTCTTTTTGTAAAAGTAAATAAACCCATTGCAATAACTCCTGCAATAATAGGACAGAGTATCCATGTTCCTAAAATAGTAATTAAAACTTGAAGATTAGTTGAAGATCCCGTGTATAAATTCCAACCAACAATTGCTCCAACAATCGCTTGCGTTGTTGAAACAGGCAAGCCAACTTTAGTCATTAAATAAACAGATATTCCTGCAGCAACACATGCTGCAAAAGCACCAGGCAATGCATTAATAGCACCTAACTTTCCTAAGGTTTCTGTTGCACCTGCTCCGCTAATAATTGCACCTAGAATAACAAAGACACTACAAATTATTGCTGCACTTGTGAAACTAACCATTCGTGTTCCAACTGCAGTTCCAAAAACATTTGCTGCATCATTGGCACCAAGTGACCAACCTAAAAAAAGACCACCAAATAAAAAAATTAGAATTGTAATTTCCATTGAAAATTAAACGGAACGTTTAATAGCGTAAATTTGAACCTCGTCAGCTATGTCTTCTGCTTGATCACAAATACGATCAATCTTTTCTACAAAATATCGAAGATGCATTTTTTGATCTAGAGGTAATTCAGAATCAAAAATTCTTCTTGCAAGTGAACTAAATTTTATATCAGATTCTTTTTCATAAAAAGTTACTTTATGAGCATTATCTCTAACAGATTTAATATCTCTAAAAAATGATCGGACAGTCAAACAAAGTGACTCAACACAATTTACAACAGTCTCTGTTAACTCAATAAGATCTTCATGAAATTCTTTTGGAAAATTAGGTTTTTGAATAGAGAAGTGATAGCAATTTCCTTGGTACATTCCAATTAATTCGTCGATGTGTTCTAGGAGTCGTAACACATCACTTCTTGCATCTGGGATTAGTGTTTCTTCATAAAGAGTATGCTCAACATCTTTTGTAATTTTGTCGGCCTTACTTTCCATTTCTTTAACTTTTTCAACCATTTCCTCAAATTTACCATTGGCGGAATGATTGAGATAAGTTGGAACTATCGATTTAAATACTAAGCCCACTTCAGAGACAATATCAACAAACTCATCAATTTCTCTTTCAAGCTTTTTGGTATCACCAAATAATGATGCACTTTTTAATCCAAACATGGCGTGCTTATAGAACTTTTCAAAAAAAAAGAAAGAAATGTTAAATTTTTGTTACAATTTGATTAATATCTTTATCTTTAAGTAAAGTGTAATATTCGCAATATATAGAATTTAGGAGAAGATATGACAGATTTATCAATTAATAGAATTAAGTGGTTTAGCACCGCGTTAATTTTATCAGGAATATTATTAACCAATTTAAATGCGTATCCAATTAACATAATTATTCACGGTACAGGTGCTGTTGGTTGGTCAATTGTTGGTTATATGACAAAAGATAGAGCTCTGCTCACAAACTTTGGTTTACAACTCCCACTATTTATTTTTGGATATATTTATTTGCTAACATGAAAAATAAAAATATTCTTTTTATGTGTGTTGCTAATTCAGCAAGAAGTCAAATGGCTGAAGGAATTGCAAAAAAATTATATCCTAATTGCATTATTCAAAGTGCAGGATCAGTGCCCAAAGAAGTTAATCCTAATGCTATCGAGGTTATGGGTGAAATCGATATTGATATATCAAAACATTATTCAAAAAATTTTGAAAGTTTAGACAACAAATTTAGAGATGAATTAAATACCGTTTTTACGCTTTGTAAAGAAGAGGTATGTCCAGTTTTAAATTCCAAAGCTCAGATATTTTCAATACCATTTGATGATCCGGCATCAGATCATTTTAGTTCAAACCAATTAGATAAATTTAGAGAAGTAAGAGATTCAATTTTTGATAAATTGAAAGAACTAAAAAATTTATTTGAGAATTAATGAAGTTAAAAATTAATTAAATTTATAAAAATTTAATATTCCATTAATCTATTTGTAAACAATAAAATTTAAATGTTTCTTACCACTCACAGTATTATTTCCTCCTGCTAATTACCAATAATTGTGAGTGGGATTAATTTTTTATTTCTCCTTTTTCGAGTACTTTAACAATTGTTTAACATTATAAAATTAAGAATTTAAAGTAAATTTTATGAAAATTAATAAACCAGCGCTTACCTTTTCTAACTCCGAAGTTAATCCTGTTGGAAAGATTATTATTCAATTAACCGAATTGGGAACGGGTAAAATTAAGTTACGTAAGTTGTATGAGGATTATTTAAGAGAAAATTTACCTCCAGAGAATTTTTGGCATGATGCAATTGAAAGATTAGGTCTCCGTATTCAGACACATTATCATTCTAAAAGTAATATTCCTAAAAATGGCAAACTTGTCGTAATCGCTAACCATGCATTTGGAATAGCTGATGGTCTTACAATATGCTCTTTAATTAGTAAAATTAGACAAGATTACAAAATTATTACGCATAAAGTTTTACAAGGAGCAGATCTTATTAAGAATAAAATTATTCCTCTTGATTTTTCAAAAAATAGAAATGCTTTAATAAATAATATCGCTGCACGTAAAGAATGCGAAGAACACTTAAGAAATAATGGGGCACTAATCATTTTTCCATCAGGATCAGTTTCAACGAAACCAAAATTAAAAAAAGGAATCAAAGCAATAGATCGTGAATGGAAACAATTTACTTCAAAAATAATAATGAAAACTCAATCACCTGTCCTCCCAATTTTTTTTGAAGGACAAAATAGCGAACTTTTTCATGTTGCTGATAAAATTGGGCAAGTCTTTCGATATTCTTTAATGATATATGAACTTAAAAGAAGAATGGGAAAAAAAATTGATGTTCATATTGGACAAAGAATACCCTTTGAAACCATAAAAGAAATTGGCAATCTTATTGAGATTACAAAATTTTTAAGGAATAGCACTTATAGATTAGATCCAAGTAATAAAAACTCAATATTTAATTAATACTTCTGTAAAAAAAAAATTTAGTTAATGTAATTGAAATAAAATTTTAACAAATTCTTTCTATTATTTATTAATAAAATGAAAGATCAGCAATCAGTTTCATATTATAGAACTATATGGATATCTGATCTTCATCTTGGAACAGAAAATAGCAAGAGTGAAATGCTTCTTGAATTTTTGAGATCAACAGATTCAAAATATTTATTTTTAGTTGGCGATATTATTGATGCATGGAGAATGAAAAAAAAAATTTATTGGCATCAAACTCATAATGACATTATCCAGAAGATTTTGCGTAAAGCAAGAAAAGGTACAAAAGTAATATTTATCCCAGGTAATCATGACGAACTTGTGAAAAGTTACACAAGTTTTTCACTAGGGAATATATCAATAAAAAATAAGTTTACACACAAATTAGCTGATGGAAGAAATGCCCTTGTTTTACATGGTGATGAATTTGATGCAGTTATATTAAACGCTAAATGGCTGGCAAGTATTGGGTCATCTCTATACGAATTTATATTAAAGTTGAATAACTATCTAAATTTTGTCAGAAGAAAACTAGGTCTATCTTATTGGTCATTATCTCAATTTCTCAAACATCAAACAAAAAGAGCCACGAATTTTATTTCTAACTTTGAGTTTGCCGTATCTGATAGTGCTAAAAGAGCAAATGCTGATGTTGTTGTGTGCGGCCATATTCATAAGCCCATTATAAAAAAATTAAATGGAGTTTTATATTGCAATGATGGTGATTGGGTTGAGAGTTGTTCTGCGCTAGTGGAAAATAATGAGGGACAATTATCCCTTATTGACTGGTCAATTGAAAGAGAAAAAATTTTTCAACATAAACATAACAAACTAGCAGAAAGTGTATTAGTGTGAAAAAATTAGCGATCATTACCGATGCTTGGCTTCCCCAAGTTAATGGTGTGGTAAATACATACCAACATATTAATCCATTTTTAAAACAAAAGTATCAAATTGAAGTACTCCACCCAATGATGTTTACTAATTTTAGTTATCCTTGGTATAAGGAAATAAAAATAGCAATTAATACAAAAAAAATAACAGAAAAATTTTTTGGTGATTATGATCCAGATGTTATACATATTGCCACTGAAGGACCAGTTGGAATTGCGGGGAAAAAATTCTGTGAGAATAATAAGTTGAGATATACAACCTCTTTTCATACGAGATTTCCAGAATATATAGAGCAAAGAATAATGATACCAAAAATAATTGGGTACTCTTTTTTAAAAAATTTTCATAAAAATGCATGTAATGTATTGGTCCCAACAATATCTATGCGTAACGAATTAACTAAATATCAATTTCAAAATCTTAAAATTTGGTCAAGGGGAGTTAATACTGAATTATTTAATCCTTTAAAAAGAAAAAAGGGAATGAAAAAGTATATTGTTTACATTGGTAGGGTTTCATTAGAAAAAAACATCGAAGCGTTTTTAGAAATAAGAACTAAGATGCATAAAATTGTTGTTGGAGATGGTCCAGAAAAGCAACGATTACAAAATAAATATCCATATGTGTCTTTCGTTGGGATGAAAAAAGGTCAAGACCTAGCAAACTATTATGCAAATGCTGAAGCATTGGTATTCCCATCCAAAACAGATACATTTGGAAATGTAATTTTAGAGTCTTTAGCCTCTGGCACACCAGTGGCTGCTTACCCAGTAACAGGTCCTAAAGATATTTTAAAAAACTCATTAATTGATAGCCTTGATAATAATATTGAAAACTCACTTAATAAAGCCTTAAAGATTGATAGAAAAGATTGTAGAAAATTTGCAATGCAATTTACTTGGGATAAATGTGCAAATCAATTTCTATCAAATGTTGTAAATGCAAAAAATTAATTTTAAAATTATAGTTACTAAGAAGTAAGAGATTCAATTTTCAAAAATTGAAGGAACTAAAAAATTTATTTGAAAACCAATAAATTAAAAAATTAGTTTAATTTATAAAAATTTAATATTCTATTAACACGTCTGTAAAAAATAAAATTTAATTACATCTTACCACTCGCAGTATTATTTCTTCCTGCTTATGTCCAATTATTGTGAGTGGGATTAAATTCCATTTTCAAATTTTTAAATTAGACTTAGCTCTAGATTTGAGTTTTGCTGAACCCCTCCCAGACAAGCTTGGATTTTTGATAAAAAAATTGTGAGAGGAAAATTTTTTTTCTTTGCTTGATATTTCTTTTTTCTGATAATTGCCATTACTCAACATTTGCCAAGAATTTGTATTATCTGCCATACTGGCAATTAAGATCTGATTTAATATTTGTTCATGTACAGTTTCATTTTCAATAGGGATGAATGTTTCAACCCGCCTATCTAGATTTCTTTGCATTAAATCGGCAGAAGAAATAAACAAGATATTTTTTCTATGAGGGAATTTATGACCGTTATAAAAACAATATATTCTCGTATGTTCTAAAAAACGACCAATTATACTTTTAACAACTATATTTTCCGATAGATTTTCTTTACCAGGTATTAGAGAGCAAATTCCTCTTATCAACAATTCAATTTTTACATTTTTTTGAGATGCTTTATAAAATTCATCAATAATTTGTTTATCAACAAGAGAATTACACTTACATACTATTCCAGATGGTTTATTTTTTCCAGCATTTGTAATTTCATTTCTAATTAGTTCATTTAATTTGTTTCTTGCAGTTATTGGAGAATATACTATTTTTTTTATTGTGGTTGGTTCTGAATAACTAGTTAAATAATTAAACATTTTTGCAGCATCATTTGTTAATGTTTTGTCACAGGTGAAGTAAGATAAATCCATATAAACTCTTGCATTTCTTGGGTGATAATTACCTGTTCCATAATGTGCGTAATTTACAACAGAATTCATTTGCTTCCTTGTTACAAGTGTAATTTTTGCATGAGTCTTCATATCAATATTGCCAAAAACAACTTGCGCTCCAGCTAATTCTAATTCTTTTGCCCATTTTAAGTTACGCTCTTCATCAAAACGTGCTTGCAACTCTATAATGACAGTTACTAATTTTCCTTTTTGTGCTGCTCTAACTAAACTTGCTTCTATTGGTGAGTCATCAGTAGTTCGGTATAAAGTATGTTTTATTGATAAGACTTTTGGATCATCTGCAGCTTGATCAATAAACTGAGTCACTACTTCAAAAGATTCAAAAGGGTGATGAATAACAATATCTTTATTTGCTATAGCTTTAAAATAATCATTTTTAAAATCTTTAATTCTTTCAGGAAACCGTACCTTAAATTTTGGAAAAAATAATTTTTTAAAATCTTTCAAGAAAATTGACTCTATACTCGAAAGATTAACGGGTATTGGCAGTTTATATGTATTTACATCCTTATAGTTAAGTTTTTTATTTATGAATTTAATTAAGTGACTAGATATACTTTCATCAAAATCAATTCTTATTACCTCTTGTCTTCTTCTCTCAAAAATAGCTTTTTGAAATACTAAAAATAAATCTTCTCCTTCACCTCCTAATTCTAATTCACTATTCCTAATTGGTCTAAAAACACCTTTATCCAAAACCCTATCACACTGGAAAATTTCTTTTAAAGAAATAAGTAGGGCTGTCTCCATAGATACAAAACGTGTTTTTTTACCAGGTAATTTAATAAATTTTTCTAATCCCTCTGGCACTCTCAGTATTCCATAAAAAGTTTTTTTATTATTTATTAAACGACATACTAAGGTTGTTTCTTTATTTGGTATAAAAGGAAATGGGTGAGATGGATCAATAATAATTGGCGTTAAAACCCCCCAATTATTTTCTTCTAAATAATTTTTAATAAATGTTTTATCTTTTGTTTTCAGTGTTTTTTCTACATCTATATGGATTTTGTTTTCTGAAAGCTCTCTTAGTAAATCTATCCATATTGATTTTATATTTGAAATCATCTTCGATGTTTCTTTATCTATCAGCTTGAGTTGTTGTTGTGGTGTTAATCCATCAAAACTTTTATTTCGTGAAAATTTTTGAACATTCAATCCTGCTACTCTAACCATAAAAAATTCATCTAAATTAGAGAATGCTATTGATAAAAATCTAACCCTTTCTAAAAGTGGAATTTTACTATCAGATGTCTGACTTAAGACTCTTTCATTGAATTTTAGCCAAGACAATTCCCTGTTTGCATAGTTATAAGTGGTATTTTTTTTTAACATAATTTTTTTTTATATTTTTTAGGTATAAAAAAAACATGTTCATAAAAAATTCATATTTCTTTAATAATTTTTATTTTTTGGTTTTAAAATTTTATCAATAATCCAGTTATTTTTAAAGGATATTATAGCAAAAGCACAGGTTGGAAAATGTTCAATATTTGAATTACATAAAATATTAATTGAATCTATCAAACTAGGGTTGTGTCCAATGATAAGAGTATTTTTTTTTAATTTTTTAATTTTTCTTACAAGTATATTTGGTGGGCATTCATAAATATCGTTATCAATTGTAAATTTTACTGAGCGATCAAATGAATTAGAAATTATATCATATGTGCTAGTTGTTCTTTTAGAAGGAGAACATATTATCTGATTAATTTGAAATTTTCTTTTATCTAATATTTTAGAAAATTGTTTTGCGTTTCTCATACCTCTTTTATTCAGCGGCCTATCAATGTCATCAAGTTCTAAATTATCCCAACTAGATTTGGCGTGACGTAATAAATAGACTTGTAGCATTCGAGTTTAATACTTTAGATGTATACATTTCCATGGCTAAAAAGAAAAATAAAAATCCCATAACAGTTATTGATCTAGGCTCTAATACATTTAGACTAGTTATATACGCGCAAGCTATTCATCCTTTTCCAATACTTTATCAAAAAAGAGAATTCTTAAAATTAGGTGAAAGTATTAAAATAGGTAAACTCCCATCGATAAAAATAAAAGAAGCTATAAAATGCTTAGAAGAATATATTAAGATTGCAAAAGATTATGAGTCCTTAGATATTCATATAATTGCAACGGCCGCAATTCGTGAAACAATAAATGGAAAAGAAATTATTGAACCCTTCAAGAAAAAAAAGTCAGTTAGAGTAGAAGTGCTCTCACCAAAAAATGAAGCTAAATGCGGATCTCTAGGTGTAATTAGTTCAATAAAAAATCCAATCGGTTTAGTTGCTGACTTGGGAGGTGGAAGTTTAGAACTTAGTACTATAAAAAATGAAAACATACTTGAAACTAAAAGTTTAAAAATTGGCATCTTAAGAAGTGAATCTGAGATGTACAAAACTACTAAAATTAAATTTGGTAATTTTTTATTTTCTAAATTTAAAAACCAATCTCTTAAATTTTCTAAAAACGTAGGAAATATTTATGTTATTGGAGGCATGTGGCGCAACCTTGCAAAACTTCATTTGCACCTAAATGGAATCAAGAAAAATAAATTACATGGGTACATGATACCATTTTCAGAGTTAGAAATATTTTATCACAAATTATACTCTATGGAAAAAAAACAAATTCAAAAATTGAATGTTGTCCAACCCAATCGATTAGATAAATTAAAATTATCTACATATATTTTATTTAGCCTTGCTTCATTTTATAACATTAAAAATATTATTTTTGTAAGATATGGAATCCGTGAAGGCTACTTGTACAATATGTTGAACTAATTTTTAAAAAACAATCTAACAATAACTGTAGCAATAAGAGCACCAATAATCTGAGCTAAAATAAAACCTAGAACACTTGATGGACTTATCCCACTAAAGCTATCTGTAAACATTCTTCCTATAGTTACTGCTGGATTTGCAAAACTTGTTGATGAAGTAAACCAATATCCTGCGGTAATAAATAGAGCTACACCAATAGCTATTCTTTCCTTGTTTACCTCTTTTAATATAAAAATAGTTAATAATAATCCAACAGTTGCAATTATTTCTGAAAAGAATTTAAATACCCCAACTCTTTCATTGAGTGACCATTCAATTATAGGATATTCAAAATACCAATTTGCAGTTAAACAACCAAATATAGCAGCAATAATCTGAGTAATAATAAAAATTATTCCGTAATTAATAGGAATATTTTTTTGGATAATATCACTTAATACAACAGCAGGATTAAAGTACGCTCCTGAGATATTAATAAACATAGAAATAATTACATATAAAATGGCACCTGTTGCGATAGTGTTTCCTAGTAATATTATACCAAGGTCATTTGACATTAACTCTCCCATAATTCCACTACCTACAACTGTTAGTACAAGAAAATATGTCCCGATAAATTCTGCTAGTATTTTTTGTCTTAAAGAAAATGTCACTATCAAATTATCCTAAATAACTAAACGTTTACCATGAATTCTAAAAATTCATTCACACATTTGTCCCAAGTTAATTTAAGAGTAAAATTTCTACAATCAACTCTTTTTACTTTAAGTGCCTTCTTAACTGATTGTAACAAGTTATTATCTAAAGTGTTAATCTTTTCATCTGTTAACACATCTATGGGCCCGGTTACTGGATATGCAGCAATTGGTGTTCCACTAGCCAATGCTTCAAGTATTACATTTCCTAAAGTGTCTGTTTTAGAAGGAAAGACAAATACATCTGCGTTTGCATAATATTTCGCTAGTTCATCTCCAGTTTTTACACCGACAAAATTTACTTCAGGATATTTATTAATATATTTTTGTAATTCGGGACCATCACCCACAACAGTTTTATTATAATTTCCTTTAAGTTTTAAAAATTCTTCAATATTTTTTTCAATTGCTACTCTACCAACATAAGTCAGTTGTCTATCTTTACTGTTTGTGTCTCTTTTATTTGGATTAAATAATTCTGTATCAACACCTCTATTCCAAACTACTAAATTTTTAAAATCATATTTTTTTAACTCATTTAGCATTGAAACTGATGGAACAAGAACTCTTTCTGAATCACTATGTAGTCTTCTTAATATGGAGTATGTAAATCTCTTTGGGATAAAAGCTCTTTGCTTCATGTAGTCAGGAAAACGGGTGTGAAAGGAAGAAGTGTATTGTAGTTTATTTTTAAGACAGTACTTACGACCAGCAAAACCTACTGGACCTTCAGTCATTATATGAACAATATCTGGATTAAATTCTTTAAAAAATTTTTCAGTAACTTTTTTAGTATTGTAAGAAATTTTTATTTCTTTGTACCTAGGATAACTAAAATTATTAAACATCTCAGGATGTAATATTTTAATTTCAAAACCTTTTTTTTCTAGAATAGGTATAACGCTTTGAAATGTCGTAACTACGCCATTTACCTGAGGAACCCACGCATCACTAATTAACGCGATTTTTTTAGGCTGCATCCTCTTTTATTTTTCGTCTTTCTTCTAAAGAAATTAATTTTAATTTTTCTCTTTCTTCGGGCCAATTAAGAATTGATAAATTGCCAATTTCATCTTCAACGAGTGCTGTGCAACTTTCAATCCAGTCACCATCATTACAATAGAGAACACCATTTAATTCCTTTATTTCTGGTCTATGTATATGCCCGCACACAACAACATCGGCATTTTCTCTTCTAGCTCTGTCAGATACAGCAAACTCAAAGTTACTAATAAAGTTTGTTGCATGCTTAGTTTTCTTTTTTAAATATTGAGACAGTGACCAATAAGACAAGCCCATCTTTCGTCGAATAAAATTGAATACATTATTTAACTTTAGTAAATATTCATAAAGTGCTGATCCCACTTTGGCTAACCACCTCGCATTAATTATCACAGCATCAAATTCATCTCCGTGTGTAATCAGTACTTTCCTTCCATCAGCTAATTGATGCGTATCTTCATTTTTTATTGAAATTTCTCCAAAGGAAAAATTTGTAAAATCTTTTAATACTTCATCATGATTTCCTGGGATAAGCACTACCCTAGTTCCATTTTTCGCTTTCTTTAAAACTTTTTGAACCACGTCGTTATGTTCTTGTGGCCAATACATTTTCTTACGCATGCGCCATCCATCAACAATATCGCCTACTAAAAATAAATATTCCGAATCTGTTTCTTCTAAGAATTCTAAAAGCATTTTGCTTTTACAACCACTGGTTCCTAGATGGGTATCCGAAATCCAAATTGTGCGGTAAAATTTTTTATTACTTTCAAATTTCATCAATTAAAGATTTTTCTTATACATAAAAGTATCATTTTATAATACAATTTATTATTATATGTGTGTATTGTATAAAAATAACAGTATGACGCAGAAAATTTGGTTTAAAAAAAAATCACCCCTTCACGGTTCTGGATTATTTGCAAAAACTAATATTAAAAAAGGCCAGAAAGTAATCCAATATATTGGTGATAAAGTTACTAAAAGAGAGGGTGACAAAAGAGCAGATAAACAAATCCGCAAAGCAAAAAAAGATAAAAATAACGGCATGGTCTATGTTTTTGAACTAAACAAGCGATACGACATAGACGGTGATGTTGATTATAACTTTGCAAAATTTATTAATCACTCATGTAATCCGAATTGTGAAGTAGACATCATAGATAATGAGATTTGGATTTCTTCTATTAAACGAATAAAAAAAGGAGACGAACTTTTCTATAACTATGGTTATCCTTTTGATACAGATTTTGTGGATCACATTTGTAAGTGTGGTTCTAGAAATTGTGTAGGTTATATTTTAAGTGACAATGATTGGCCAAAATTAAAAAAATATGAAAAAAAAACTAAGACTAAGTCTAAGTAAGATACCTTCGATTATTATTGCAATTGATACAAATAAGGAAATAATTTTTTACAATAATGCAGCTAAACAAAAATTTTTATTTATAGATGAAGGAAGAGATCTCAATAATATTATTAGATCAACAGAGTTAAATACTTTTATTGATAAAGCCTTTAGGGAGAAAGAAGATTTTAGGTTTGAATTCACTCCATCTAATTTTAGTGATATGTATTTTATTGCTGACTTAATATTTGTTGAAAAAGATTATGAAGAATTATTAATATCACTAAACGATCAAAGTCTTCTTAAAAACTACGAACAAATGCGAACAGATTTTGTGGCTAATGTAAGTCATGAATTGAGAACTCCTCTTTCCTCAATTCTAGGCTATGTTGAAACAATTAAAAATTCACTCAATGAAGATAAGAACAAAGACAAAACGGTTGGTAAATTTTTAGACACAATGGAAGATCAGGCTTGGCGTATGACTAGATTAGTCGAAGATTTATTATTACTAAGTAAATATGAGACTGAAGATAAGCCGATAGAATTTCAAGAAGCGAATATAAGGCAATTAATTGATGGCGTAGTAGATAATTTACAAAACAAGTTAATGGCAAAAAAAATTGAAGTTCAAATCAAGGATGATTTTGATAAGTCTACAATATCAGCAAACAAAGATGCTTTGATCCAAGTTTTTTTAAATCTAACTGATAATGCAATCAAATATAGCAAAGAAAATTCTACTATTGAAATTGAGCTTGAGAGTGTAATTGATGACAATACCACCTTTTGCCAAATAAGTTTTATAGATAAGGGAGAAGGCATATCGAAAGAGCATTTAACTAGACTTACTGAAAGATTTTATAGAGTAGATAAAAATAGATCTCGAAATCAAGGCGGTACGGGTTTGGGTTTATCTATTGTTAAACATATAACTAATAGGCATAATGGTAAATTATCGATAAAAAGCAAGGTGGATAAGGGTTCAACATTTACTATTTCTTTACCAGTATTTCAGCAAACTGTAATAAATCCTTAATATATATTCTGTAGGACAACCTTATTTTAAATGAGGCTTAATATGAAAAATGTAATCAAATTAATTGCTGTCCTTGCTTTATTTGGAACTACTTCAGTTTCAGCAAGAGACTATATTTCAATTGTAGGATCTTCTACAGTTTATCCTTTCGCTACTTTAGTTGCTGAAAAAATGGCATCAGAAGGAATGAAAGCACCCGTAATTGAATCAACTGGTTCTGGTGGAGGACACAAATTATTTTGTGCAGGTGTTGGAGTTGAACATCCAGATATCACTAACTCTTCAAGAGCACAAAAAGATAAAGAATTCAAACTTTGTCAAGATGGTGGTGTAACCGATATCATCGAAGTTAGAGTTGGTAATGATGGTATAGCTTTTGCATACGCTGCAGATTATGAATGGAAATATACTAACGGTGCTACAATGAAAGGTGGCATTGATTTAAGTAAAGAAGAAATCTGGCAGGCAATGGCTAGAGATAATGCAAACGCTCCAACAACTTGGTATGAAATAGATAAAAGATTACCAAAGGTTGAAATTTCTATTATGGCACCTCCTCCAACTTCTGGAACAAGAGATGCATTTGACTCACTTGTAATGAAAAAGGGTTGTGTTAAAGATATGTTAGTTGCTGATGGTGATTGTCAAGCATATCGTGAAGATGGCCACGTTATCGAAGGTGGTGAAAATGATGAACTTTATGTTGAGCATATAACCAAAGAACAAGGCGCATTTGGTATTTTTGGTTACAGTTTTGTATCTAATAACTCTGATAAAGTAAAAGCATCAATGATTAATGGTGTTGAAATCTCAATGGAAGGTATCCAAGATTATTCATATCCAATAGCAAGACCTTTATTCTTCTACATTAAAAAAGCACACATTGGCGTTATTCCTGGTTTAATGGATTATGTTAATGAGTTTGTAAGTGAAGAAGCAACAGAAGGTTACTTACTAGATGCCGGACTTGTTCAACTAAGTCCTGCGGATAGAGCAGCAGTTCTTGATGCTATTTCTAATCAAACAAATTATAAATAAAAATCTTTAATTTTTATAAAATGGGGGCATACAAGCCCCCTTTTTTTTAATACTAAGTTATAAATGTTTTTTTGGTCTTTAGTTTTAATTGCAGTCGGAATTTTTTCATCCTTTATATACGGTAGATCAAGAATTAAATTAAACTCTAAAAAACAAGGTACGAAAAGCAAATCTCTTCCCACTTATTACGCACAATACGTTTTAATGTGGTGTTTGTTTCCTGCACTAATTGTTTATTTTTCATGGGCTATTTTTCAAGAGCAGATTATTCAAAACATAGTTATTAGTAACTTTGAATTTATTGAGGGTGCGGTCTACAACGAAGGATTATTGTTAGCAGAGATTAGAAATGTTGCTAATAACCCTTCTTTTGCTGATGGTAAATCTATAGAAATAATTAATGCTGCATCTCATTATTCTTCCTTAAGACAAATAAGTCAAATATCTTTTTATACCTCAATAATCATTATAATGTTACTTGGAGCCTTATACGCTTCACGAAAATTAAAACCTGAATTTCATGCTCAACATAAAATTGAAAGATATATACAATATATACTTATATTTTGTTCATCTGTTGCTATTTTTACTACAATAGGAATAGTTTTTTCACTAATATTTGAAAGCCTTCGCTTTTTTGCAGAAGTATCAATATTTGAATTTTTATTCAGTACCGAGTGGTACCCTTTTATTCCAATTAGAGAAGGTCAAACAGCTGCAGAGGGATCCTTTGGTGCAGTACCAATATTTGCTGGAACATTTTTAGTTATGGTAGTAGCTATGTGTGTTGCAGCACCTCTTGGATTATTAACTGCAATTTATTTAGCAGAATACGCAAGTCAAAGAGTTAGAAAAACTGTTAAACCTCTTCTTGAAATTTTAGCAGGGATACCAACAATAGTTTATGGGTTCTTTGCTTTTGTTAGTGTTGCTCCTTTCGTTAAAGCATTTGGACAATCAATTGGAATTGATGCTTCACCAACAAGCGCCCTTGCAGCTGGTATGGTAATGGGAGTTATGATTATTCCTTTTATTTCTTCCCTATCTGATGATGTAATAAACTCTGTCCCGCAAAGTCTAAGGGAAGCATCGCTTGGTATTGGCGCTAATAAAGCAGAAACAATTAAAAAAGTAATTTTACCAGCAGCTTTACCTGGAATTGTAGGAGCATTTTTATTAGCAATATCCAGAGCGATAGGGGAGACCATGATTGTTGTAGTTGCAGCAGGTACGGCTCCCAATCTTACGGGCAATCCTTTTGAAAATGTAACAACAGTTACAGTGCAAATTGTTGTGGCCTTAATAGGTGATCAAGAATTTGATAACCCAAGAACATTATCAGCATTTGCTTTAGGATTAGTTTTATTTGTTATTACATTATTTCTTAACATTATAGCTCTACAAATAGTAAAGAGATACAGGGAGCGTTATGAATAATTCTGTTGCTAAAGAAAAAATTGTTTCTTTGAGAAAAAAGAGAAGTTTAGAAGATATGCGATTTAAGTATTATGGCTTTACAGCTATGTGTTTATCTTTAGCAGTTTTAGTTTTTCTTTTGTATACAATATTTTCTAAAGGATACACTGCTTTCCAAAAAACAATTGTTCTCCTAGAAGTTGATTATAATCAAGAGGTTTTAAAACTAACTCCTGACTCCTCAGATGAAGAAATGGAAAAAGGAAAATTTTTTAGAGTTAAAAAACAGGCAATTGAAAATTTTTTCCCCGATCTCTCAAAATCAGATATTAAATTAGTAAAAAAATTATTTTCTATAAATGTAGATAACGAAATTAAAGACTACTTCTTAGATAATCCTGAAGTTATTAATACAAAGCAACAAATTTGGGTAACTGCCCACAGTGATGTGGATCAACTATTAAAAGGTAATTCAAGAAGGGATGTGCCAGAAGATAGAAGAAAATTAAATGATATTCAATTAAGTTATGTTGATCAATTAGTTGAAGAAAATAGAGTTAAACAAGTTTTTAATAATTTCTTTTTTACAAAAGCAGATTCAAGGCATCCTGAAATTGCTGGTGTAGCTGGTTCATTTATGGGATCATTATTTACTCTTTTTACTGTTTTTATTTTATCTTTTCCAATTGCTATAGGAGCGTCTGTTTATCTTGAGGAATTTGCTCCAAAAAATAGAATAACTGAATTAATAGAAGTAAATATTTCAAATCTTGCAGCAGTCCCATCAATAGTTTTTGGATTACTTGGGTTAGGTGTATTGCTTAATGTTTTTGGTCTTCCAAGGAGCACACCGTTAGTTGGAGGTTCCGTGTTAGCATTAATGACGTTACCAACTATTATTATTGCCTGCCGAGCTTCATTGAAAGCTGTTCCTCCTTCAATTAAAGAAGGAGCACTTGCAGTTGGAGCAACAAAAACACAAGCGGTATTTCATCATGTCGTACCCCTTGCACTACCTGGTACTTTAACAGGGACTATTATTGGATTAGCACAAGCATTAGGTGAAACAGCACCACTTATAATGATTGGTATGATTGCATTTATTCCCAATATTCCAACTGGTTTAACAGAGCCTTCAGCAGCACTTCCTGTTCAAATATATCTATGGGTGGAAAGTGCAGAAAGAGGTTTTCAGGAAAAATCAGCTGCAGCCATAATGGTAATTTTAATATTTTTGTTTATGATGAATGCCATTGCAGTGTTCTTAAGAAATAGATTTGAAAGGAAGTGGTAAAACATGAGTAACTCTAAAATATTGGCAAATAGTGTAGATGTATATTATGGATCCAAACAAGCTCTTTTTGGAATCTCAATGGATATCAAGGAGAAAGAAGTTACGGCATTAATCGGTCCTTCAGGATGTGGTAAATCAACTTTCTTAAGATGTATAAACAGAATGAATGATTTAATTGAAATATGTAAAGTATCAGGATCAATAAAAGTTGATAACGAAGAAATTATTAGTGATAAAACCGATGTTGTAAGTCTAAGATCTAAAATTGGAATGGTATTTCAAAAACCAAATCCTTTTCCTAAATCTATTTTTGATAATGTTGCTTATGGCCCAACTATACATGGTTTAGTTGACTCAAAAAATGACTTAGAAGAAATTGTACATTCATCGTTAAAAAAGGCAGGTCTATTTGATGAAGTAAAAGATCGATTAAATGAACCTGGAACAAGTTTATCAGGGGGTCAACAACAACGATTATGTATTGCAAGAGCAATTGCTGTTAATCCTGAAATAATCCTAATGGATGAACCTTGCTCTGCTTTAGATCCAATAGCAACTGCTATTATAGAAGAATTAATTGATGAGTTAAGATTAAACTATACAATTATTATAGTAACTCATTCTATGCAACAGGCAGCAAGAGTTTCGCAGAAAACATGTTTCTTCCATTTAGGAGAATTAATAGAAACGGGCGAGACAAACAAAATTTTTACAAATCCTGATAATACAAAAACACAGGATTACATTACAGGGAGATTTGGATAATGAAACAAGAAGGACATATTGTAAAATCATACGGTGAAGAAATTAGAGAAATTAAAAATAATATTGTTGATATGGGCAGTTTAGTTGAAAATCAACTAAAAGACTCACTTCTATGTTTAAAGGATAAAGATACAGAATTTGCCGAAAAAATTATAGAAAACGATAATGTAATTGATAAAGCATATAATGCTCTTGATCAAAACTTAGTTGAAATACTTGGCAAAAGACAACCGATGGCTGCAGACTTACGAACAATTTTTTCAGCAATTAAAATCAATAAAGATCTAGAAAGAATAGGAGATCATGCAACAAATATTGCCAAAAGAGTAGCAGTAGCAGAAATAGTTTTGCCAGAAAAACCTTCGAGAGATATTATTAATATGGGTGCACAAGTTAATATTATGATCAGTGAAGTAATAAAAGCTTTTTTAGAATTTTCAGATCAAGCCGCAAAAAAAGTTTGGTTAATGGATAGACAAATTGATGAAGAATATCTTGGAATATTAAGACAATTATTAACCTACATGATGGAAGAACCAAAAAGAATCACAGCATGTACAAGTCTTTTATATATGGTTAAAGACCTAGAGCGAATAGGTGACTATGTTCAAAATATTGCAGAAGATATTTATTACGCAGTTTCTGGTGAGCCCCTATTTGATGGTAATCCAGACCCAACCTGGGAAGCAATTCTTCCAAAGAAGAAATAAATTGTAATATTATTGTAACAAAATTTTAATAGTAAAGATTCATGAAACTAAAAATGCTTATCGTTGAAGATGAAGAAGCATTATTAGATCTTTTAAAATTTAATTTTAATAAAGAAGGATATAAAATAGATACTGCAACGGATGGTGAAACTGCTTTAGAAAAAATATTATATAAACCACCTGACATAATTATTCTTGATTGGATGTTACCTAAACTATCAGGAATTGAACTTTGTAGAAGAATTAGAAAAAATAAAGAACATAAGAATATTCCTATCATAATGTTAACAGCAAAAGGTGAAGAAGAAGATAAACTTCGCGGCTTAGAAACTGGAGCAGATGATTACATAACAAAACCCTTTTCGGTTAACGAATTAGTGGCAAGAGTAAAAGCTGTTCTTCGACGAATAAGACCAATGTTTGTAGATGAAGTTTTAACTTATAAAGGAATAGTAATTGATCTTGTATCTCACTCGGCATCACGAGATGGCGAAACTCTTCATCTTGGTCCAACAGAATTTAATTTATTAGCTTTCTTCATGGAAAATATTGGTCGTGTCTTTAGCCGCGAACAATTACTTAATCATGTTTGGAAAAATGAGGCCCATGTAGAACCTCGAACAGTTGATGTTCATATAAGAAGACTACGAAAGGCCATTAATAATGACGTAAAAGAAGATTTTATAAGAACCGTGAGATCAGCAGGATATTGTTTTGGCTCGTAATTAAGCCATAAATTTCACTTATACAAATCACTTACCAAACTATAAAACCACTATATGAAGAGTCTTTTTAGATCATTCTTTACTGTCAGCTTTTATACATTTTTAAGTCGAGTATTAGGTTTTATTCGAGACATATTAATAGCAAGATATCTTGGATCGACAGTAATTGCTGACGCATTCTTCGTAGCATTTCGTATTCCTAATTTTTTTCGCCGTGTCCTAGCAGAAGGAGCATATAGCGCTGCATTAATCCCTGTTTTCTCTGGTGTTGTTCTCAATCCAAAAGATGAACGCGAGGCTTCTGATTTTGTTGAAAACACGACCTCAATGTTACTTTTTGCTACGCTAGTTTTAACGATCCTTTTTTTCTTTGGAATGCCTTATATCATCCAAGTTTTAGCACCAGGTTTTACTGATAATAAAGAAGCCTACGAACTTGCTGTGCATTTTGGAAAAATAATTTTCCCCTATATTATTTTTATTTCCTTAGCTGCTCACTTTGCCTCAATTAATAATGTTCATGAACATTTTGCGGCTGGTGCATTTGCTCCTGCGATTTTGAATATAAGTTTTATTCTGTCATTATTCTTTTTAACACCTTTTGTGACAACTGCAGGTCACGCATTATCGTACGGTGTATTAATAGGAGGAGTTTTACAATTTTTATATTTATACAGAGCGGTTTTAAATTTTTACCGACCACGTATTCGCATTCCCATTTTAAATGAAAAACTCAAAAAGTTTTTCAAATTATTTTTACCAGGTGTTGTTGGTTCAGGAGTAATTCAGTTAAACATTGTTATTGGAACTATTATTGCTTCTTTTTTACCCGTTGGTGCAATCAGTCATATTTATTATGCAGATCGTCTTAACCAATTACCACTTGCCATCTTTGGAATAGCACTTGGTATTGTTCTTTTACCAAGTTTATCAAAAGCCATTAAACAATCAGATCAAGAAACAACAAATAATATTCAAAATAGATCTATTGAATTTTCGTTATTAATTTCTTTACCATCAGCCATAGGATTATTTATTTTAGCTGAACCCATTATACAAATTTTATTTGAACGAGGTGCATTTGTAGCAGAAGATACTTTTTATACTGCTAAAGTATTAAGTTACTTTGCCTTAGGTTTACCTGCTTACATTATAATTAAAGTTTTAGTTTCTTGTTTCTTTGCAAGAGAAGATACTAAAACACCTCTCTATGTATCTATTGTCAGTGTGATTAGTAATGTTGTGTTATCGCTACTCTTAATTGGATCAATGAGAGAAATGGGCATTGCTGTTGCAACAGCAATTAGTGCATGGGTAAATGCATTATTACTCTATTTCTTTTTAGCTATTAGGAATCATATGAAATTTGATGATCTATTAGTAACGAATTCTATTAAAATTTTATTAAGTTCATTTCTATTATTTGTAGGAATCTATGTATTAAATGGACTATTCTTTACAAATATTAGTGGTAATTCAGTGTTATTAAACTCGGCACTTTTACTTCTGATGATCTTTTTAGCTATAATTATTTATTTTGGATTAGTAATTGTGTTAAAAGTCCTATCGGTAAATCAGTTAAGAGAATATTTAAAAAAATAATATGGAAAAACCAACAAAAAGAATACTGTCCGGTGTCCAACCATCTGGTGATTTGCATTTAGGAAATTATCTTGGCGCCATAAAAAATTTTGTTACTCTTCAAAAAGAATATGAATGTTTTTTTTGTGTTGTTGATTTACATGCTATTACAGTTTGGCAAGATCCAAAAGTGTTAGCAAATAAAACAAGAGAAGTAACAGCTGCCTTTATTGCTTCTGGTATTGACCCAAAGAAAAATAATATTTTTGTTCAATCACAAGTTCCTCAACATGCACAGCTAGGATGGTTGTTCAATTGTGTTGCCCGAATGGGATGGTTAAACCGGATGACACAATTTAAAGACAAAGCTGGAAAGAATAGTGAAAATGTTTCTGTTGGGTTGTTTTCTTATCCAACATTAATGGCTGCAGATATATTAATTTACTTAGCAACACATGTTCCTGTAGGTGATGATCAAAAACAACATTTAGAATTAACAAGAGATATTGCACAAAAGTTTAATAATGATTTTAAGACAGATTTTTTTCCTATTCCTGAACCATTAATTTTAGGAGAGGCTACAAGAGTGATGAGTCTTCGTGATGGATCAAAGAAAATGAGTAAATCAGATCCATCTGATTATTCGAGAATAATGTTAACTGATACTGCAGAAAATATTACACAAAAGATTAAAAAAGCAAAAACAGATCCTGAACCATTACCAAAAGATAAAACTGGTTTAGAAAAAAGACCAGAAGCAGAAAATCTAATATCTATTTTTGCTTCTTTGCAAGATACATCTATTGAAAGTGTTATTAAAGATTACGCGGGCAAAGAATTTTCCTCCTTTAAAAAAGATTTAGCAGATTTATCCGTATCTAAATTAGAGCCTATTACGAGTGAAATGAATAAACTTATGAGTGATGTTTCATACATCGATTCTATTTTAAAACAGGGTCAAGATAATGCTATTGAAGTAGCAGAACCAGTTTTACAGAAAACAAAAGAAATTATTGGCTTTTTAACATAAAAAATTCCCCAAAATTTGAATTTTTTCACAGAATATTCATACTAAAGACATATTAATAACTATATATAAGCTATATGTTTATACAAACAGAACAGACGCCTAATCCTCAAACCTTAAAGTTTTTACCGGGCAAAGTTGTTATGAATGATGGGACAGCTTTTTTTCAAAATATTGGAGAGGCAGCTAACTCACCATTTGCAAAACGATTATTTGATGTAGAAGGAGTGGAAGGAGTCTTTTTTGGTAGTGATTTTATTACTATAACCAAAGGACAATCCCTAGATTGGCAAATTATGAAGCCATTAATACTAGGTTCAATAATGGATCATTATAATTCAGGTGAAGAAACTATCACCGCTGTAAAGAAAAGAGATGACTCTTTAAAAGTTGATGAAGAAAATGATACCGATATTGTTAAACAAATAAAAGAGCTTCTTGATACAAGAGTAAGACCTGCAGTAGCGATGGATGGTGGAGACATTATATATGATAGTTTTAAGGATGGTGTTGTCTATCTTCATATGCAAGGCGCATGTTCAGGGTGCCCTAGTTCGACAGCAACTCTTAAAATGGGAATAGAAAATATGCTTAAACATTATGTTCCTGAGGTACAAGAAGTTAGACCTATTGATGCATAAAATCTTTTTATATCCTTTTGTGATTATTGGTTTAGCAATTACAATTCCAACTATTGCTTTTGAAGAAAAACCTTCAACATTGGATATTAAATACAAATTAAATGCAGAATTAGATGAGCTTGTTTTAAATTATTGTAAGACTTATGACTCATATACAATTAACAAACTTTATTCAGAAAAAGATATTTTAAAAAATGATATTCTAAATAAACTAAAGAAAAAAAAATTTTTAGTTAATATTAAAACTAAACCTTTAAACCCAAAGTCATATTCTGGTATTGAAAATAATACACGAATTAATTTAGTTACAAATTTATCTGAAACAGACTTTCTGCATTTAAATGACCAAAAACAACAATTTGTTAAAACAGTTCTACCCTTAATAATTAATGAGAATCAAAAAATCATATCAAACAGAAATGATCTAATTATTTTACGTGCTAAGCTTACGGAAAACAATTCACTAAATAATTATGAATTAAATAAATTAAGAAAAATTTCTAAAAAATATAAAATAGAATTTGATAATGAACATAAAATGGAAATTATTGACAAACTTCTTTTAAGAGTTGAAATAATTCCAAATTCTATTGTTTTAGCTCAAGCTGCAATTGAAAGTGGTTGGGGATCTTCTAGATTTGCGCAGGAATATAATGCATTATTTGGTGAATACACATATGACAATTCCAAAGGAGTCGTTCCACTGAAAAGAGAAAATGGTGATACGCATCTAATCAAAGCATTTAACTCTTATAATCATAGTGTTACCTCCTACTTCAATAATATTAATTCTCATTACGCATATGAAGATTTTCGTGAAATTCGAAATATAATGAGAGAAAGAAATAATTTCTCAGATGTAAACCTGCTTGTTGACAGATTATCTACTTACGCAGAAGATGAAAATTATATAACAACAATTAAAAAAGTTATTAAAACTAACAATTTTAATATTTTTGATCAAAAAATTATTTCTTATTAATTAAAAATAGAATTGGTGCCCAAACCATCTCCAATTTCCATCACTATCTTTAACAGTACAATTCATCCTTGATCTTCCAGGAGACAATTCTCTCGCAAGTCTTATCTCAATCCTTTCATTAAATTTATATACTTCCCTATCAACTTGACCTTTACTATCAAATACAAAACAATCTAGAGATTGGGCCTTCTTATCATCAAGAAGAGAAAAACCTATGAATGGAGGGTTTTGCTTAATTGTAGGATTTTGAGGTATAAAGTCATAAACTCCTAAACCTTTAGATGATGCAGCAAACTTAACTCTATCTATTTCACCATATCTTTCATTTAAGGAAAACCTTGGCAGGTAATACATATTTGAAGTTTCATTAATTATTCCAGAATGCTGACCAAATGCAACTTTAAACTTATATTTTTTTACTAATTCAATAATTTCATCTGTTGTTTCTCCATAAGGAAATGCAAATAAAGTTGGTATTTCTCCAAGCTCTTTTAAAAAAATTTTATTAGATGTTTCTATTTCATTTCTTACTTCTTCAATACTAATATCTGGCATATGAGCATGTGTATGTGAATGCGCCCCAATTACCACACCTTCTTTTTTAAGTTTTCTTATTTGATCCCAGTTAATATATTTTTGATTATTTGAAATTGTTCCTGTTGTTACAAATAAGGTTACGGGAATATTATTTTTTTTAAATAAAGGCCAACCAACTTCTAGAAAAGACTTATCAGCATCATCTACACTTATACCAATAGTATTTTCTGGAAGATCCCCGTCATTAAGAATCGTATCAATTATAAAATCTAATGATTTAATCGTATATTTTTCTTTAGTTAGTTCTTCAATATGGCTATTAAGTTGATCAATAGTAACACTAGTTGAAGGATATTTTGAAACTCCAAATTTATGATACATAAATACAGTAGCTGAATTTTTTACCTCATTTGCAAAAGTTCCACTTACTAATAAAAAAGTTAAAGAAATACTTTTTAAAAACAGCAATAAAATGTAGTTATGTAATTTCATATGATATTATTTCTAGATGTTATATCATCAATACCAGAGTTTTGTGTAATTGATGACAACAAAGTAATACTACAGGAGAAAATTATTAAAAACGAAACAGATAGGTTGAGTGATAATATAATACAATCTTATATAGCAATAGATAAACGTTTAAATTTAACACAAAATCTTAAAAAAATTTCCACAACAATCGGCCCTGGGTCTTATACAAGTTTAAGAGTCGGTTCAGCATTTGTATCTGGCCTCATGATATCTCGTAAAATCCCTTATTATCCATTATCTATAGATGACATTTTAAACTTTATTTCAAAAAAATATTACAAAAAAAATCTAGGAGTTTTTATAACATCATCTAATGATCAACAATTTTTATGTTATAAAAATAAAAATAATGTAATGGAATACAATAAAATTGAAAACAATAAATACTCAATTCCAAAACATATTGAGCTAATTCTTTTTAATAAGACTGAAATTACTGAAAATAATCAATTAGAACAAATTCAGTTTTCTTTTTTTGAAGAATTTTACAAAAATTATAATAATTTAAACTTTAAAAAAAATATTATCATTAAACCAATTTATATATCAAATAATCAATTATTAAATTGAACAGTATTAGCCTAATAAATAAAGAGAAGCTATCTTCAATCATTAAGTTTATCGATGATAATAGTAATGAATATAATTATTTTAAAAAGATAGGATGGAATCTAAAAAATATTGAAAGCCAATTTAACAAAGTTAATAATTACTCTCTTGGATATTTTAAAGCTAATAACCTTGTAGGACTTTTAATTGGTGATGCAATTAAAAATGATAAAGATTATGAATTAGAATTACATATTTTATTTGTATCAAAAGATCAAAGAAGAAAACAAATTGCGACAAAATTATTAAATTATGTTGAGACAAATAAAATTAAATTTTCACAGATTTTCATTGAAGTTGCTGAAGATAATTTAAATGCAATAAGTTTTTATAAAAAAAACAACTTTGTTTTTTTAAATTTTAGACATAATTATTATAAATATAATAATAGAAATGTTCATGCTAAATGCTTTATAAAAAAAATTAATCATGAGTGATAAATATATTTATATAAAATCATACGGTTGTCAGATGAATGTATACGATAGTAACCGTATTAAAGATTTATTTTCAAATAAGGGATATAAAGTAACTGACGATATTTCAAAGGCAGATTTAACTGTTTTGAATACTTGTCACATTAGAGAAAAGGCAGTTGAGAAAGTTTACTCTGATATTGGCAGGGTTAAAAAAATTAAAGATAAAAAACAGAACATGAAATTAGTGGTTGCCGGTTGTGTAGCTCAAGCAGAGGGTCTTGAGATAAAAAAAAGATCACCGTCAGTTGATTATGTTGTAGGTCCACAATCTTATCACAAACTTCCTGATATGATCGATAGAGTAGACGAAGTAGAAAATAGTGAATTTTTACAAAATGAAAAATTTAAAAACTTAATTTTTAAATCTTCAAATTTATCATCTGAATTTTTATCTATTCAAGAAGGATGTGACAAATTCTGTTCTTTCTGTGTAGTGCCATACACCAGAGGGCCAGAATTTTCTAGACCAGTTAATGATATTGTAGAGGAGACAAAAAAATATGTTTCAAATGGAATTAAAGAAATAATTTTACTAGGTCAAAATGTTAATGCCTATCATGGCATTGCCTCTGATGGAAAATCAAAAGATCTAGCTTATCTGATTAATAAGATTAGTGAAATTGAAGAAATTAAGAGGATTAGATATATGACATCTCATCCTATAGATATGAAAGACTCTCTAATTAGTGCTCATGCCGACAATACAAAACTAATGCCATTCCTTCATTTACCAATTCAATCTGGTTCAAATAAAATTTTAAAAAAAATGAATAGAAAACACACAGTTGATGATTATTTAAAAATTGTAGATAAAATAAGAAATGTTCGTCCTGATATTGCTCTTTCATCTGATTTTATTGTTGGCTTTCCAGAAGAGACAGATAAAGATTTTGAAGATACAATGAAATTTATTGAAAAGGTTAATTTTGTTATTGCCTATTCATTTATTTATAGTCCAAGACCAGGGACGCCTGCTCAAAATAAGGATAATATTAGTATATTAGATAAAAAAGCACGTTTAAGTGCATTACAATCTTTGCTTACGCAACAACAAATAAATTATAATAAGTCATTTATAAATAAAGGTATGGAAGTATTATTTGAAAAAATTGGAAGACACAAAGACCAATTTATAGGTCGCACAATTTACAATCAAAGTACATTTGTTAATTCCAAAAAAAATTTACTAAATCAAATTATGAATGTTAAAGTTATAAACTCAACTAATTTTGCCCTTGAATGTCAGATTTAGCAAATAAGAATGAAAATCTGGAATTGGAATTAGATGATAATTCAATTCTAAGTAATTTATTTGGAATTAACGATAGAAATTTATCCCTTATCGAGAAGATTAATCAAGTTAAAATTCAATATCGTGGAAATAAAATTAAAATTTCAGGTAATAAAAAATCAATTTTTGAAACCAAAAAAACTATTCTTAATTTATTTAAAGAAGCAAAAAATGGGGCTGAAATAGATGAGGATAGAATAAGAGATAATAAAAGCTTAATGTCTATGAATATTATAACAGATAAACAGATGGATTTATTCATTCAAACTAAAAAAAGAAAAATTATACCAAGAACTGAAATACAAAATAAATATCTGCAATTACTAAATACTAAAAATATCACATTTGCTATCGGTCCAGCTGGAACTGGAAAAACTTATCTGGCTGTTGCAAAAGCAGTTTCAGCCCTTCAAGATGGAAAAGTAAATAAAATTATTTTATCAAGACCCGCTGTTGAAGCTGGTGAAAAATTGGGTTTCTTACCAGGGGATTTAAAAGAAAAAGTAGATCCATTTTTGAGACCTATTTATGACGCTTTATATTCAATGCTTCCCTATGAACAGGTAGAAAAAAAATTACTTAACAATACAATTGAAATAGCACCTATCGCATTTATGAGAGGAAGAACTCTTGAAGATTGTTTTATAATTTTAGATGAAGCTCAAAATACAACAAAAACACAAATGAAAATGTTTTTAACAAGACTGGGCAAAAATAGTCAAATGGTAGTCGTAGGGGATATTACACAGATCGATCTTGTAAGTGAAAAAGATTCAGGGCTAAAGGATGCATTAAAAAAATTAAATAAAGTTAATGACATAGGTTTCATTGAATTATCAGAAAAAGATGTCGTTCGACATGATTTAGTAAAAAAAATTATAAATGCATATGAAAAACATAAAAGTTGATTTTTTTTCAGAATCAAAAAAATGGCCAAGACGCGTACCTAAAATTAAGATTATTACAAGAAAAACTATAAATAAGATGAACTATTATTTTAGAAGAGATCATAAATTTGAATTAAATATAATTTTAACAGACAAATCAAAAATGATAAAACTTAATAAAATCTATAAAAAAAAACAGTCAGATACCGATGTTCTTACTTTTATTTCAAAGAATTCAAATAAAAATGTTGGAAAAATTTTATATTGTGATATTTTTTTCTCGATAGACACTATTGAAAAATTTATTCGTAGGAACAAAGTTAGCATATATGATCACTTTAACCATTTACTAATCCATAGTTTATTGCACATTAACGGATATGATCATAAAAAAAATTTAGATTTAAAAAAAATGCAAAAAGAGGAGATAAAAATTTTAGGATCCTTTGGAATAAATAATCCTTATAGAATTAAATGAACACAAATAACGCTGATAAAACATCGAGTTGGAAAAATTGGATAATTAAAAAATTACTATCTAATGATTCAACAAAAGAAGATATTTTAAATTTTATAGCCAATGATGAAGATGATAAAGATCTTGAAGATGTTAATGACAATAATGAAAAAAATCTAATTAAGAATATTGTGAATTTGAGTGAAAAAAGTGTTGAAGATTTAATGATACCAAGAAGTGAAATAATAGCTTTAGATCATGACAAATCTTATAACGAAATTTTAGAAATTATTAAAGAAGAGGGACATTCTAGATTCCCAGTATACAAAAAAAATATTGATAATGTAATTGGCTTCTTTCATATAAAAGATTTTATTAAATCATCAGAAAATACATTTCAAATGAATAAAATTATAAGAGATGTTTTGTATGTTGCTCCAAAATCTCCAATTTTAGATTTACTTAAAACTATGAGATCATCCAGGATTCATATAGGGCTTGTTGTCGATGGAGTTGGAGGCGTAGACGGATTGGTTACGATAGAAGATTTAGTTGAAGAAATCGTTGGCGAGATAGAAGATGAACACGACGCTGAAGATGAGGAAGAATTAGTTTATAAAAAATCAGATAATTCAATAACTGTAGATGCTAGTTATAGAGTGGAAGATTTAGAGGAATTTTTTGCTATTAATATTCCTAGAAATGAAGATGATGAAACTTCTTCTGTAGGTGGTCTAGTATATGAAAAAATAAATAGAATACCTAAAAATAATGAAATAATAGATTTTAATGACGAACTTAGGATTAGGATTGTTAAATCTAACAATAGAAAAATTGAAATAGTTGAAGTAAATAAAAATAATTGAGTATTTTAATTTATTTTACCCTAGGACTTCTAACATCACTTTTATTTCCTCCATATTTTTTCTTACCATTAGGTTTTATAATTTTCCCATTTCTTTGTCTGTTTTTAGATTCAAATAGAAAAAATAAAAGTAATTTAAATATTTTTAAAAGTTTTTTATTTTTTGGTTTTGGATTTTTTATAAGTTATTTATTTTGGGTTAAAAATCCTTTTTTTGTTTTTGAAGAAACTAAAAATTTTTTTCTATTTTTTTTGTTATTAATATTCCTATTATCTTTAATTTTAAGTTTAATATTTACAATAATTTCAAAGTTAGGAAAAAGTATTCCAATAATTTTTTTAATTCCATTTATGTTTACTATAAGTGAATATATAATATCAGTATTTTTTTATGGATTTCCCTGGTTTACATTCTCTTTGGTTATTTCCAGCAATGAACATTTACTTTTTCCATTAAAATCTTTTGGAACATTAATATCAAGTTATTTTATAATTCAGATATTCTGTTTACCTGCTATTTTATTAAATACTTTAAATCAAAAAAAAGAAATTAGGTTTCTTTCATTTTTTATTGCTTTACCAATAATTTTCTTAATAATTTCAAATTTCTATTCTAAAAATAATAATTTAAAAACTAACACAATAGATTTAGAAATTTTCCAATTAAATTTTAAAAATAATGATCAATCTTTAACATCAGAAAAAAAACTGAAAATAATAATCGATAATATTCAAGAAAGCTCTGCAGATATATTAATATTTGGTGAAAATAATTTTCCTTATCTCTTAGATGATCTTGATCTAAAAATACTAAAAGACTTTTTAAAAGAAAATCAAGTATTGGTTATTGGTGCTACAAGGTTTGAGAACAATAAATACTATAATAGTTTAATCAACATTACCGCATCAAAAGTTACTTACTTCGACAAAAAAATACTTGTTCCTTTTGGAGAATTTTTACCTCTTAGAGATTCACTTACTTTTTTAGAACGTATCGCTGGGCCAAATAACTATTCAAATGGTAGGGAAGAAAGAATAATTAATCTACCAAATAATATCAGCTATATTCCTGTAATTTGTTATGAGATAGTTTTTTATTGGAAACTCTTAAATAAGCTTAATTACAAAAGTAATTTTATTATCAATATAACTAATGATTTTTGGTTTGGTAAATATATAGGACCATATCAGCATTTGTATTTAACTAAAATCAGAGCAGCAGAATTAAATAAACCAATAATACGTGTATCTAATAATGGAATATCTGCTGTTATAAATAATAAAGGTGGAATAATAAAAAATACTGAACTAAACAATAATGAAAAATTTAAACATAAATTATTTCTTCAAGAAAATATTAATTTTGTTAATGTGCACTTAATACTAAAAATTTATTTTTTTATTATATTTATTTTAACTACTTTCTATTATTTAAGAAAAAATGTTTAGTAGCCATTATACAAATCGATTATTTGGGAGAACAAGAGGAAGAAGTAAAAAAAAAATTAATTTAAAAAATTATTATGAAACAGTTGATAAATATAAGTTTCAAAATTTTGATGAAAAATCAGAATATATTTTAGATGTAGGCACTGGTTATGGTGAAACTAGTATATTTCTTGCAAAGCAATTTCCGTACAGAGTTGTTGTATCTTGTGAAAAATATATTGATGGAAATATAATTTTACTTAAAAATATTGAAAACAATAAAATAAAAAATATTCGATTATATAACGGTAATGTATACGATGTTCTAGAAGGCATAAGTAGAGAATGTATTAATCTTGTATGGATATTTTTTCCAGATCCATGGCCAAAAAATAGACACGCAAAGCGTAGATTAATCACTAGTGATTTTTTGATAAAACTTCATAAAAATTTAAAAGAGAATAGTGAAATACACATAGCTACAGATTCATTTATTTATGTAAGATTTATTTTAAACTCAATTTACAAATGTAAAGACTATTTTAATTGGGTTAACCAATCTGAAATTAATTTAAGCATAAAAGATTATTTCGATATTGAGACAAAATATTATAAAAAAGCAATTAATTCTCAAAGAAAACCATCTTTATTCATTTTGAGAAAATTATAAGCTTGAAATTTTGTAAAATATTTATATACGCAATATTATTAAGGTGGGTTATCCCACCTTTTTTTTATAATTATGGCTAAAAAAAAATACAATGTAATTAGGGAAGAAATGCTTCAAGTAGCGTCAAATGTAGCGCAAGAAAAAAATATTGATCAAGATTCAGTTTTTTCAGCTATGGAACAAGCGCTGGAAAAAGCAGCAAGAGTTAAATACGGTCAAGAAATTGATATAAGAATTTCTATAGATAGAACTACAGGTGATATTAAGTTAAACTCGTACCTTGAAGTAGTTGAAAATATTGATGAAGAATTACAATCTAGACAAATTCTTTTAGAAGATGCAAAAAAGATAAATACAGACATAAATTTAGGACAGTTTATTATAAGAGAATTACCACCAATTGAATTGGGGAGAGTTGCTGCACAAAATGCAAAAGGTGTAATTATTCAAAAGGTAAGAGAAGCTGATAAATCTAATCAATATGAAGAGTATAAAGATAAAGTTGGTGAAATAGCAGTTGGTATAGTTAAAAGAACTGAATTTGGAAATTTAATTATAGATTTAGGTAAAAGTGAAGCAATAATAAAAAGAGAAGAGCTTATACCTAGAGAAACTTTCAAGAATGGTGACAGAGTAAGAGCTTATATATATGAAGTTAAAAATGATATTAAAGGATATCAAGTTTTCTTATCAAGAACGCATCCTCAATTTTTGTCAAAACTATTTTTTCAAGAAGTACCTGAAATATATGAAGGTGTCATTGTTGTTAAAAGTGTAGCAAGGGACCCTGGTTCAAGAGCAAAGATTAGTGTTTTTACTGAAGATTCCACTATAGATCCTGTAGGTGCTTGTGTTGGAATGAGAGGTTCAAGAGTACAAGCTGTTGTAAATGAATTACAAGGAGAAAAAATAGATATAGTTACTTGGTCAGAAAATCAGGCTTCTTTTTTAGCAAATGCACTTGCTCCTGCTGAAGTAAGCAAGATTTTCTTGTTTGAAGAAAAAAATAAAGTTGAGGTTGTTATACCTGATGACCAGCTAAGTCTTGCAATCGGAAGAAAAGGTCAAAATGTAAAGTTAGCTTCTAATCTAACTAATTTAGAAATAGACATCTTAACTGAAGAAGAAGAATCAGAAAGAAGACAGCAAGAATTTAAAGAAAAAAGTGTTTTATTAGCTGAGATACTTGATGTTGAAGATGTGATTGCTCAATTACTTGTAACAGATGGTTACACAACTGTTGAATCTATAGCTTTAGAAACGTTAGAAAATTTAGAAAAAATAGAAGGATTTGATTCTACGTTAGCCCAAGAAATTATTGATAGATCCAAAAGTTTTATTCAAGAAAAAGAAGAATCTGACAAAAAACTTATTAATGAAAACATTAACGATGAAAAATTGAAAAACTTGAAGGGTATGAATAACAGTATTTTAGCAAAACTTGCAAAAGAAAATATTCTGAATGTTAATGATTTTGCTGATTTAGCTACTTTTGAGCTTATAGATAAAGATGAGGGTATTTTAAAAGAACTAGAACTTGATGAGGAAACAGTTAATAATATGATAATGGAAGCAAGAAGCTTCTGGTCTGAAGAAGAAAACAAGGATTAAAATTGGATAAAGAAAAAGGTAACAAAAAAAAACCATTAAAACTATCTTCATCAGGGAGATTACAAATAAGAAAGAATCTTGGACCAGCAGGTGATAAGGCAAGAAGTGGTGGTAATAAGAAAACAATTCAGATTGTTTTCAAAAATAAAAATAACCAGCAGAAAAGCTCATCAACAACCCAATCAAATTTTAGAGGATCATCTAGTTTAAGAACACCAAGACCAGGAATAAACTCCTCCCCACAACCTAATTTTTCTTCACCTAATAAAAATAGAAATTTTGAAAATAAAAATAAAAAGAGTGTAGATAAAAAAACCCAACAAAAAAAATCAACTCTTAGACCGCTTGAAGATGATTTTAGTAAAACTGATGCAAAAAAAATACTAGAACAAGAAGAACAAGAATTTGATAAATTTCCAAGTTTAGCCAAAATAAAAAGAGCGAGAGAAAAGGAAAGATTAAAGTCAGTAAATGATGAAGATGAAAGCAAAATCTCTAGAGAAATATCTATACCTGATTTTATTACTGTTCAAGATTTAGCTAACAGAATGGCTGAAAAAACTGCTGACGTAGTTAAGACTCTAATGAAAATGGGTGTTATGGCGAATGCAACACAATCTTTAGAGTCTGATACAGCTCAATTAGTTGCAGAAGAATTAGGTCATAAAGTAACTGTTGTTAAAGATGATGATGTATTAAATGACATTAAAGATTTTGAAGATCCTGAGGATAGTCTTATTAAAAGAGCTCCTGTAGTAACCATCATGGGCCATGTTGACCATGGTAAAACCTCTTTGCTTGATGCCTTTAGACAAAGTAATGTAGTATCTGGAGAGGCTGGTGGTATCACACAACATATTGGCGCTTATCAAATTAACAATAATAATAAAAAAATTACATTTATTGATACCCCAGGTCATGCTGCCTTCTCAAATATGCGAGCCAGGGGATCTAAGACAACTGATATAGTTATACTTGTAGTGGCAGCTGATGATGGAATTAAACCTCAAACAATTGAATCTATTGCTCATGCAAAATCTGCTGAAGTTCCAATAATAGTCGCAATTAATAAAATTGATCTTCCAGGAGCTGATCCTGATAAAATTAGAAATGAATTATTAAGTCATGAAGTAATTGTTGAAAAACTAAGTGGTGAGGTTTTAGATATTGAAGTATCAGCAACAAAAGGAACAAATTTAGATAAGTTAGAAGAAGCAATCCATTTACAAGCAGATATTCTTAATCTCAAAGCTAATCCCGATAGAAAAGCTAGAGGATCTGTAATTGAATCTAAGTTAGAAAAAGGGAGAGGTTCAGTTGCAACAGTCCTAGTACAAAAAGGAACATTAAAGGTGAGTGATATTTTTGTATCAGGATCTGAGTGGGGGAAAGTTAAAGCTTTAATTGATGACAAAGGCAAAAACATAAAACATGCTGAACCATCCGTACCAGTTGAAGTTCTGGGATTTGATTCTAATCCATTAGCTGGCGATGATTTCATTGTAGTTGAAAATGAAGGTATTGCTCGTAAAATTGCAGAATTTAGATCAAGTAAACTTCAAATTCAAAAAAATACAGTGGCTAAATCTAATGTTGAAGAAATGTTTGCCCAAATTAATAAAGGTGAAGCAACGAGTCTTCCAGTAGTAATTAAAACTGATGTTCAAGGTTCGGCAGAAGCAATTGAAAATTCAATAACTAAACTCTCAACTGATGAAGTTAAGGTAAATGTAATTTATAAAGGTGTAGGTGCAATTACTGAGAGTGACGTTACTTTAGCTGGTTCTGGAAAAGGCTTTATCGTTGGTTTTAATGTTAGAGCATTGCCTCATGCAAGAGACATAGCAAAAAGAGATGGTGTTGATATTAAATATTATTCAATTATTTATGAGCTTATTGATGATGTAAAAAATCTTTTAACTGGTTTATTAAAACCTGATATCTCTGAAAACATAACTGGTAATGTAGAGATTAGAGAGGTTTTCAATATTTCTAAAATTGGTAATATTGCAGGGTGTATGGTTAAAGATGGCATCATTTCAAGAAAATCACAGATTAGAATTCTAAGAGACAATATCGTAATTCATAAAGGACAAATCAGCAGCCTAAAAAGATTTAAAGAAGAAGTATCTGAGGTTAAGTCTGGTTTTGAGTGTGGTGTAATGCTAGACAATTATAGTGACATTAAAGTAGGTGATATTATTGAAACATTCGAAGAAGTTTCTACAAGTAGAAAGTTATAATGTTTTTTTACAATGGATACGCAGAGGCAAATTAGATTTGGTGAGTTGATAAGGTCATTATTAAGTGATTGTTTACTAAAAGAAGATTTTTTTGACGAAAATATTAATTCTACATCTATTACAATATCATTTGTTAGAATGTCTAAGGATTTAAAAATTGCAAATGTCTACTTTATGCCTCTTGGTGGTAAAGATAAATCAGAAATATTAGATATTTTGAAAGATAGAAAATATATTTTTCAGAAGTTTCTTTCAGAAGCAAAAATTAATTCAAAATTCACTCCAAGACTCTCTTTTTATATAGACGACACATTTGACGAGGCAGAAAAAATTGAAAATCTATTATTAAACAAAAATGTCCTTAGAGATATTAAGTAATGATTTCAAAACAAGGTTGGATAAATTTATATAAACCCAAAAATATTACATCTTTTAAAGCCATAAATTCTATTAAAAAAAAATTTTCAATTAATAAAATTGGTCATGCTGGTACTTTAGACCCTATGGCAGAGGGTGTGTTACCAATTGCTATAGGTAAAGCAACTAAACTAATTCCACATATTAGTAAAATGAACAAAGAATATGAATTTACAGTTACTTGGGGAATTCAAACAACAACAGATGATGCTGAAGGTAAAATTTTATTTGAATCAAATTACCTTCCTAGAAGACAAGAAATAGAAAAGAAAATTATTAAGTATATTGGTTATATAAATCAGATACCTCCAAAAGTTTCAGCAGTTAAGATTAATGGTAAAAGAGCTTATAAACTATTTAGAGAAAATAAAAAATTTACTATTCAACCAAAAAAAGTTTTTATCGAAGATTTGCGTATTACTAACCATCTTATAAACAAAACATCATTTAAAATTTTATGCGGACAAGGCTTTTATATTAGAAGTCTAGCCCGTGATTTAGCCATAGATCTTAAAACATATGGCCACATTTCTTCATTGAAAAGGTCAAAAGTAGGTAAATTTAGTGAAAAAAATTCGATTTTACTGGACGATCTTCTAAAAATAGGACAAGTGCTCGAAGAAATTAATTGTATCTCCACTACAATTTCTATGCTGGACGACATCTTGGCTTATGAAATTGAAGAAAAATTAGATATTGAAAATTTATCTTTTGGAAGATCCATTAAAATTGATGAAAGAAAAATTATAAATTCTTCGTCAATAAACTTAGATAAAAAAAACATTTTTTTATTTAAGAAAGGAGACATTGTCTCAATAGGCAGATTAGAAGGTAATTTGTTTAAACCAGATAAAATACTAATATAGGAGAACCGATGTCGATAACAAAAGAAAATAAAAAAAATCTTATTAATGAATTTTCTAAAAATGAAAAAGATACTGGATCAGCAGGTGTTCAGATAGCAGTTTTAACAGAAAGAATAAAAAATTTAACTGAACATTTTAAGACTCACAATAAAGATAATCATTCAAAAAGAGGACTAGTATCATTAGTTAATAAAAGAAAAAAATTATTAAATTACTTATCTAAAAAAAATAAATCTGAATATTCAGATTTAATTAAAAAATTAAATATTAGAGGTTAAAAAAAGAGGATAAATAAAAATTATGTTTGATGTGAAAAATGTAGAAATTGAATGGGCTGGAAGAAAACTTAAATTAGAAACAGGAAAAATAGCAAGACAAGCTGACTCAACAGTTATAGCTACTTATGGCGGTACGACAGTTATGTGTAATGTAGTTGCTGCAAAAGAAGCAAATCCTGATATGGATTTTTTCCCATTAACAGTAAACTATCAAGAAAAATATTATTCTGTAGGAAAAATACCAGGTGGCTTTTTTAAAAGAGAGGCTAGACCAACTGAAAAAGAAACATTAGTTTCTCGATTAATTGATAGGCCAGTTAGACCTTTATTTCATAAAGATTTTAAAAATGAGACGCAAGTTACTTGTACTGTATTATCACATGATCAAGAAAATGACTCAGATGTAGTAGCAATGGTAGCAGCAAGTGCTGCATTAACTTTATCTGGTTTGCCATTTCTAGGTCCACTTGGAGCAATTAAGATTGGTTTTATAGATGATGAGTTTGTTGTTAATCCGAGTAAGAGTCAATTATCAAATTCTAAACTAGAATTAGTATTGGCAGGGACTAAGGAAGGCGTACTAATGATCGAGTCTGAAGCTCACGAGCTCTCAGAAAAACAAATGCTAGATGCAGTAGTTCTCGGTCAAGAAAATTATAAAACAGTTATCGAAGCAATAATTTCCTTAGCTAAAAAAGCTGCAAAAGAACCTTGGGATCTTAAAGAAAAAGATGAAGAAATTAAAAATCTACCAACTAAAATCAACGAAGACTTTGGTAAAGAGTTTATAGATGCATATAAAATAACTGAAAAACAAAAAAGATCAGAAAAATTATCCTCACTAAGAAACGAAATTTCTGAAAAATTTGTAAGTGAAACACTCTCACCAGTATTAGTTTCAGACGCAATAAAAAATGTAGAAAAAGATATAGTTAGGGGTGAATTAATCAATACTGGTAATAGAATTGATGGAAGAGATACAAAAACAGTCCGTCCAATTGTGTGTGAAACTGGAGTCTTAGAAAGAACTCACGGGTCTGCATTATTTACAAGAGGAGAAACACAAGCTCTTGTAGTTTCAACTTTAGGGACTGGACAAGATGAGCAAAGAATAGATGCAATTGATGGTGAATATACAGAGAATTTTATGTTGCATTATAATTTTCCACCTTACTCTGTTGGAGAAGTTGGAAGAATAGGTTCTACCAGTAGAAGAGAAATAGGACATGGAAAATTAGCCTGGAGAGCTATTCACCCAATGTTACCTTCTAAAGAAAAGTTTCCTTACACTTATAGAGTTGTATCTGAAATTACAGAATCTAATGGCTCTAGCTCTATGGCAACTGTTTGTGGTACTTCAATGTCTTTAATGGATGCAGGAGTGCCTTTAGAACGACCAGTAGCAGGTATCGCGATGGGCTTAATTAAAGAGAATGATAAATATGTAATATTATCAGACATACTTGGTGATGAAGATCATCTTGGTGATATGGATTTTAAAGTTGCAGGAACTTCTGAAGGAATAACTTCATTACAAATGGATATTAAAATAACTAGTATCACAGCTGAAATTATGGAAGAAGCATTAGCGCAAGCTAAAGATGGACGCTTCCATATACTTGGTGAAATGGCAAAAGCAATCGATAAACCTAATAAATCGATTTCCCGATATGCACCAACAATAACTAATCTACAAATAAACAAAGATAAAATTAGAGAAGTTATTGGTAAAGGTGGAGCTGTTATTAGAGAAATATCTGAAACAACTGGAGCTAAAATTGAAATCAATGATGAAGGTTTAGTGAGTATTGCAGCTGTAGATCAAAAATCTGGAAATGATGCATTAGAATGGATCAAAGGTATTGTGGAAGAGCCAGAGATTGGTAAGATTTATGATGGTAAAGTTATAAAGATCATGGACTTCGGTGCTTTTGTTAATTTCATGGGATCTACAGATGGTCTTGTTCATATTAGTCAATTAAAAAATGAAAGAGTAGAGAAAGTTGAAGATGTTATTAGTGAAGGAGATATCGTTAAAGTGAAAGTATTGGATATCGACTCAAGAGGTAAAATAAAACTTTCCATGAAAGCAGTTGACGCAGAAGAAAACGCTTAAATTACCTAAATTAATTGGGCATAGAGGTGTAAAAGATCTGTGTCCAGAAAACACTTTAGTATCTATTTCTAGGGCATTCGAAATAGGCTTAAATTTTGTAGAGATCGATGTTAAGATCTCTAAAGACAGAGTCCCAATTTTATTACATGATGATACACTTGATAGAACTACTAATGGAAGTGGGCTTGCAATCGATTATGATTATGAGAACATAAAAAAACTTGATGCGGGAAAATTTTTTTATAAAGAAAATACTAATATTTTTGTTCCAAAGTTAGAAGATATTCTTAGTTTGTGTACTAATAATAATGGTAATTTAAATATCGAATTAAAACCCAATAAAAATTTTGAAAAAGAAAATGTTTATCAAATATATAAACTTACAAAAAATATTAATCAAATTGATATTTTTTTCTCCTCATTTGATATGATTTCTATTTTAGAAATTTCAAAACTTTACCCTCAATCTATACGTAGTTTTTTATTAGATGATTTTAATAAATATAATATTGATGATTTGATTAACATATCAATTAATCATAATTTAAAAATTTGTGGATTAAATATAGATCTTGTTACTGCTGATATTATAAAAAAAATTAAAGAATCCAATATGGCAATAACTGTTTATTCAGATAAAAATATAAATTTATCTATCGCTAATGATATTTTCTCCATAGGTGTTGATAGTATTTTTGTTGATAATCCTTTAGATTTATTGGGAAAATTTTAGAACTTATTGGGCATTCCAATAATATTGTAACCACAGTCAACATAATGTACTTCACCAGTAACTGCAGAAGATAAATCACTAACAAAGTATAAAGCAGATTTACCAATTTCATCTAGTTTTGCATTTCGTTTCAATGCCGAATGTCCTTCTGTAAACTTAAACACCTCCCTAGCATTATTTATTGCTGCACCAGCAATTGTTCTCATAGGTCCTGCTGAGATTGCATTAACACGAATATTTTTTGTGCCTAAATCCACACTCAAGTATTTTACGCTTGTTTCTAAAGCTGCTTTTGCAATTCCCATTAAATTGTAGTTTGGTATTACTTTATTTGACCCGTAAAAAGTAAGGGTGAGAATACTTCCTCCATCATTCATTATAGGTTCAAAATTTCTTGCAAGACTAGTTAAAGAAAAACATGATATTTCCAAACAATTAATAAAATTATCCTTCGTAGTATCAACATATCTACCATTTAACTCTGACTTATCTGCAAATGCAACAGCATGAATTATAAAATCAATTGTGCCCCATTCTTTTTTTATAATTTCTACAGATTTGTTTATTGAGTCATGATTATTAAAATCACATTCTATTAATATTTTAGAATTAATTTCTTCAGAAAGTGGTTTCACCCTCTTCAATAATATTTCATTTTGGTAACCAATGGCTATTTCAGCACCATTTTCAGCTAGTTGTTTTGCTATTCCCCATGCAATTGAATGATTATTTGCAATACCAAATACTAAACCTTTTTTACTTTTAAGCATTATATTTTGAAAATACTAATGTTGCATTTGTACCGCCAAATCCAAAACTATTCGACATAACATGCTCAATTTCAACGTCATTTTCCGTTTTTAAAAGAATATTACAATCTTTGGCATTATCATCGAGATTTTCAATATTAGCAGAACCACTAATAAAATTATTTTTCATCATCAATAAACTATAAATTGCTTCATGCACACCAGTTGCCCCTAAAGAATGACCTGTTAAAGATTTTGTTGAGCTCATTTTAGGAATATTTGAACCAAAAACATTTTTGATTGCTTCCAATTCTTTTACATCTCCTATTGGAGTGCTTGTTCCATGTGTATTTATATAATCAATTTTACCATTAATATTTTTTAATGCTTGCTTCATGCATCTTTCTGCTCCTTCTCCAGAAGGCTGTACCATATCATATCCATCTGAGGTTGCTCCATATCCTGTTATTTCACCATATATTTTAGCACCTCTAGCTTTTGCATGTTCTAATTCTTCAAGTACTAAAGTTCCACCTCCACCAGCAATTACAAATCCATCTCTATCTGCATCATATGCCCTTGAAGATTTGTTTGGAGTAGAATTATATTTTGATGACAAAGCACCCATTGCATCAAATAAAATTGATAAAGTCCAATGGAGCTCTTCACCTCCTCCAGCAAAAATAATATTTTGTTTTCCCATCTGAATAAGTTCGTACGCATTACCAATACAATGTGAACTTGTAGAACACGCAGAAGTAATTGAATAGTTAACTCCTTTAATTTTAAAAGGAGTCGCAAGAGTTGCAGAATTTGTACTAGACATTGCTCTTGGCACCATAAATGGTCCAATTTTTTTTGAACCCGAACTCTTTCCAATTTCAGAAGACTTAAATAAATTTTGTGTAGATGGACCGCCTGAACCAACAATTATACCAGTCATTTCATTTGAAATATCACTATCCTCCAGCCCTGAGTCGTCTATAGCATCTTTCATGGCAATATAGTTGTAGGCAGCTCCATCACCCATAAATCTTAGTAATCTTCTATCAATTTCGTTACTAATATCTATATTTGGTTTACCGTGTACAAGACTTCTAAAAGAAAATTCCCCATACTCTTCTGCGCTTGTTATCCCAGATTTCAAATTTTTAAGACTGTCTATAACATCCGATTGATTATTACCAATACATGATACTATGCCTAAACCTGTTACTACTACTCTATTCATTACTTATTTCTCAGGTGAAAATAAACCGACTTTCATATCTTTAGCTTCATAAATTATTTCACCGTCAGCTTTTAATACACCATCTCCAACTCCTAAAATCAATTTTCTTAGTATAAGTCTTTTAAGAGATATATGGTAAGTTACTTTTTTGACTTTTTGTAATACCTGACCGGTAAATTTAACTTCACCAACTCCTAAAGCCCTACCCTTTCCTGGTTGGCCAAGCCATCCTAAATAAAAACCAAGTAATTGCCACATAGCATCCAAACCTAAACAACCTGGCATTACCGGATCATCTTTAAAATGACATTCAAAAAACCATAAGTCTTCTTTAATATCTAATTCTGCAATAACCTCACCTTTAGAAAACTCTCCACCAGTATCATTTATTGAAGTAATTCTGTCAAACATTAACATAGGAGGCAATGGAAGTTGAGCATTCCCTTTTCCAAAAAGAACACCTTTTGCACAATCAATTAATTGATCGTAGGTAAATGAATTTTGTTTCATAATTTTAATTAAACTTTTTTTATATATTTATCAATTAACTTAAACTGATTTTAAACAACAATCATGTTTACTTTTAATAACAATATTATCAATGCTTAATTTTTTCCCATCAGAAATTGTCATTATATTAGTTTCATTCTTTAAATTTAAATAGAAATTAATTATTTTTTGAGCAGCAATCAAACCTGCTAATCCTGCAGAAATGCCTGAAATACCTACTACACTACATCTGGGAAGATCAACATCATCTTTGTTAGGAAAGATACAATTTAAACATAGGTGATCATTTTTATTTGAATTATCGAACAGAATTATTTGTAAATCGTGTCTTAATGCAGAGCAATATAAAAAATTGATTGAGTTTTTAAGACAATATTCATTTAATAATTTAGCACTGAACCAATCATCAGTTGCATCAACAATTATAGAACATTCTTTTAAAAAATTTAAATTTAAAGAATGAATATTCTCATCAATAGTATTAATTTTACATTCAGTATTAATTAATTTTAATTTGTACTTTGCTACATCAACCTTTTTTTTTCCAATATCATTTAAATTAAATAAAATTTGTCTATTAAGATTACTTTTTTCAACAATATCTCCATCTACTATTAATAATTCTTTAATTCCAGAGTTTACTAAATATTGACTTAAAGGACATCCTATACCTCCCATACCAACAATACCAATTTTTATGCTAGATAATTTCTTTAGGTTTTCTTCAGAAAATTCGTTTAAAATAAATAACCTGCTAAAAATTTTATATTCTTCCTCAGAGTAATCATTCATAAGTCTATAAAGTATTATAAATTTGTTTTATAATTTGCTTTGCACAATTTACCTTTGTCATTTTCTTAAATTTTTTTATTTGGTTTTTTGTAATTATCGATATTTGATTATAATCTGAACCAAAAACTTTATTTTTACTATCGATTTTATTGTAAACAATCATATCACATTTTTTATCTACTAATTTTTTTTTAGCATGATTAATGCCTCCTGTTTCAGCTGCAAAACCTACTAAAAATGCAGGCCTTTGACTTTTACTTTTTCCAATTTTTTCTAAAATATCAATATTCTTATGAAGACTAATATTTAATTTTTTATTTTTTTTAATCTTTGATTTATTGATATTTTTATTTTTGAAATCAGATACTGCAGCAGTAAAAATTCCAATATCAATTTTAGAAATTTTTCTAATTTTTTGATACATTTCGTTTGCTGATTTTATTTGAATAAATTTCAAATTTGGTGGAGGATCTAATTTTGTTGGTCCAGATATCAAGGTTACATTCGCTCCATATAAAACTAGCTGTGAAGCAATTTCATAGCCTTGTTTTCCAGAAGATTGATTAGAAATAAACCTAACTGGATCAATCATTTCAATTGTTGGTCCTGCAGTTACTAGGCATTTTTTATCTTTGAATAAATTAATATTTTTTAATCTGCTTAAAATTTTATTTACTATATTTTTTGAGTTATCAATTCTTCCTAAACCAAATTCTCCACATTTTAGATTTCCAACTTTTGGACCAATAAATTCATGACCATTATCTTTTAATAATCTCACATTTTTTTGATTAATTTTATTTTGCCACATAAAACTATTCATTGCAGGCACAAACAAAATTTTTTTATTTGCAGCAAGCAATGTATTAGAAGCTAAATTATCTCCATATCCATTAGCAAATTTTGCAATAGAATTGGCTGTAGCTGGACACACAACTATTATATCATTATCTCTTGATAAATTAATATGGAGCATCTTATTTTTTTTTTCATGTTCATCTGTAAATATTCTATTTTTAAGTAATTTTTTTATATCTAATATTTTTGTATATTTCTTTGCTTCGTTAGTTAGAATACAGCTAATCTTAACCTCATTAATATTTAGCAAAGTAATAATATCTTTACATTTGGATGCAGCAATAGAACCAGTTATTATTAATAAAATTTTATTCATTACAATTTGTAACCAGTGTGTATAGCTACAATTCCATTGAATAGATTAATTGTCTCGACTTTAGTAAATCCACAATCACTTAGATTTTTACTAAGCTCTTCTTGTGATGGAAATAAATCAATACTTTCACTTAAATATCTATAAGCATTTTTATCTTTAGCAACTATTTCTCCTAATAGAGGTAAAATCTTTGATTTATAAATTTTATATGAACTTGATATCAAGGATGATTTAGGTGTACTAAATTCTAAGCAACAATATTTACCACCAGGTTTAAGTACTCTGTAAGCTTCTTTTATAGATAATAAATACTCTGTCACATTTCTTAAGCAAAAAGAAATCGTGTATTTATCAAAAAAATTATTTTCAAAATTTAACTTTTCAGCATTACCAATAAAATATTTTATATTTTTTTCTTTTTTTAATCTTTTTCTTCCTTCTAATAACATTTCTTCATTTAGATCTAAAAGATAGAGACTGGTTGGTAAATTTTCTTTCAAAATTTCGCTGGCAATATCACCAGAGCCAGAACCAACATCCAAGACTATTTCATTTTCTTTTAGATCCACTGTCTCTACAAATCTTTTTTTCCATAATCGATGCATACCTAAACTCATTAAATCATTCATTATATCGTAGCTAGGTGCTACACTTGAAAACACATTCTGAACAAGTTTAGTCTTTTGTTTTGAATTTACTTTTGTATAACCAAAATTATAATTTTTTTTCATTATGCCAGAATTACCTGAAGTTGAAACTACAGTTAAAGGACTTAGTGTAATATTGAATCAAAAAATATCTAATGTCAAAATTCATACATCAAAACTGCGTTTTAAAATTCCTAATAATATAACTAATATACTACGTAACTCTAAGATATCCAACCTAAGACGCATAGCAAAGTTTATTATTATAGATTTAGATAAAGATTATTCTCTAATAATACATTTAGGAATGTCAGGAAGATTAAAAACTGTCTCATCAGTTTATAAAAGAATAAAACATGATCATTTTCTTCTATATTTTTTAGGAAAAACGATACTTATTTATAATGATCCAAGGAAATTTGGCTTTATAGACATAGTAAAAACAAAAAATCTTCAACAAAAAAAGTATATTACAACCCTTGGTATAGATGCTCTTAGTCCATATCTTACAGCACAAATGATATTTGAAAAAATTTCAAAATCTGAAGTACCCATAAAACAAATTTTACTCAATCAAAAATTAATTTCAGGTATAGGAAATATCTATGCTTCAGAAATTTTATTTGATTCTAAAATTTCACCCCTTATCCTAGGTAAGGATTTGAAAATTAGTCTCATAATGAAACTAATTAAGTCTATTAGAAAAATTTTAAGAAAAGCAATTAAGCATGGGGGTTCGAGCATAAGAGATTATAGGTCTACTGACGGCACATTAGGAAATTTTCAGTCTAATTTTAAGGTTTATAATAAAGAAGGAAAAAAAATACGTGGCCATGAGGTGATAAAGATCATTCAATATGGAAGATCTACTTTTTATTGCCCAAAACTGCAAAATAATAAGTAATTCTATATTAAATATTAATTGACTTAATTTATTTTGAATTTATAGCACTGATATGGCTAACCATGTTTCTGCAAAAAAAAGATCGAGACAGAACAAAACTAGAAATACTGTTAATTCTCAATACCTATCTAAATTTAGAAACGCTCTAAATAAATTTAAATTATCAGTGGATGCAAAAAATGAAGAAGAAATCCAAAAATCCTTCAGCAATGTCAACTCAATAATGGCCAGAGCATCAAAAAAAGGTATTTTTAAAAAAGAATACATATCCAGAAAGTTATCCTCTTTATCAAAACAAATTTCAAAAAAATAATTTTTTTTTAATTTTTTTCACTTTTCTTCTTGCTAAAAATACTTAAAGGGTGTTGATTAAGAATTTAATTTGGTGATTTAATTTTACGACTTTAGATTTTTTTCGTAAAATTTCATTAAGCAAAAAAATCGTCTTGTTGGGGGAAAATGGATAATACATCCACTAAGTTTGATGAAAGTAATTGGCTATCCTTTAAAAAGAATCTAAAGAAAAACGTTGGTGATACTGCTTTTAACAACTGGCTAAAGCATTTAAATTATGTGTCTTTGGTAGAAAATACAATTACTTTCTCTGTACCTACAAAATTTTTAAGAGACTGGATAGTAAACAACTATTCAGACAAGATTAAAAGTGAAGCTAAAACTCACGTTGAAAAAGTGGATACCATCAAATTTGTAGTTAAACCAACGGGAGGACGAATAGTACCTGGTACAACAAGAACAATCAAAAGTAATGACAATCACTGGAAATCTTCGATGGATCTTCGATCTAATCAATCCTCAATATATCCGAATGAATTTGGCGCTCCATTAGATCCTAGATTTACATTTGACAATTTTGTTGTTGGAAAACCAAATGAACTAGCTTTTGCTGCTTCTCAAAGAGTTTCTGAAGCAGATAAAATAACATTCAATCCATTATTTTTGTGTGGTGGTGTTGGTTTAGGTAAAACACATTTGATGCATGCTATAGGCTGGAAGATTAAAGAAAAACAACCTGAAAGAAAAGTAATTTATTTATCAGCTGAAAAATTTATGTATCAATTTGTAAGGGCTTTAAGGTATAAAGACACATCTGCATTTAAGGAACAATTTCGATCAATTGATGTGCTTATGATTGATGATGTCCAGTTCATTAGTGGAAAAGACAATACTCAGGAAGAATTCTTTCATACCTTCAATGCTCTTATAGAACAGAATAAACAAATTGTAATATCTGCAGACAAAACACCTACAGACCTGGATGGCGTTCAGGAAAGATTAAAATCCAGACTTGGCTGTGGATTGGTAGCTGACATACATCCTACCACTTATGAATTAAGGTTGGGTATATTAATTGAAAAAGCTCATAAAAGAGGGGTGGAAATTCCACCTAAAGTTTTAGAATTTTTATCTCATAGAATAATTTCAAATGTGAGGGAAATGGAAGGGGCGTTGAATAGATTAGTAGCACACGCAACGTTAGTTGGCACAGCTATCACAGTAGAAACTGCTCAGTTAGTATTGCAAGATTTACTTAAATCTTCAAACAAGAAAATAACCATTGAGGAAATTCAAAAAAAAGTTGCGGAACACTTTAATATCAGAATAACTGATATGCATTCACCAAGAAGATCAAGATCTGTTGCAAGGCCAAGACAGATAGCAATGTATTTAGCCAAGTCAATAACATCTAGGTCTTTACCTGAAATTGGTAGAAAGTTTGGCGGTAGAGATCACACTACTGTTATGCATGCTGTAAAAAAAATTGAAGAACTCAAGTTATCTGATGTTAATTTTAATGAAGATTTAGAATTATTAAAAAGACTTATAGATTCTTAATTTTTTTTGTCATATGTTTAGATATGAAATTTAAAATAGCACGTTCCAATTTTTTTAAAACTCTATCTCATCTTCAGGGTATAGTAGATAAAAAAAATTCATTACCAATATTATCTAACATTCTTATAGAAGCTAAAAATAATCAGTTAATACTTTCATCTACTGATATGGATATTTCAATTATAGAAAAAATTAATTGCAATGTTCAAGAAGATGGAGCAACAACAATAAATTCTCAAATTCTATATGATATCGTGAGAAAAATTGATGATAAGAGTGAAATAGAGTTAATATCAAATGATGGAAAATTATTAACCTTGAGAGCTAACGGCTCTAGATTTTCTTTGGCCTCATTACCAAAAGAAGATTATCCAATTATTAATCAGGAAAACTCCGGTGTAAAGTTACAAATTAACTCTAAAATACTGTTTAAGCTAATAGATAAAACTAAATTTGCTATATCTAATGAAGAAACAAGATATTTCCTAAATGGCTTATATTTTAATATAACTAATGAAAGTAATAAAAATATTGTTACATTAGTTGGGACAGATGGGCATCGTTTAGCTAAATTCAGTCATTATATTGAAGATAATATTGATCAAATATCTGGAGTAATCATTCCAAAAAAAACCATTTATGAATTATCCAAATTATTATCTGAAATTGATGAAAATATAAAAATATCAATAAGTTCAAATAAAATTATATTTTACATAGGTAACATAACATTTATTTCTAAGTTGATTGACGGAAGTTTTCCTGATTATAAAAGAGTAATTCCAAAAGATAATTCAAATGTTTTAAAAATTAATAGAGAAACACTGTTATCTGCAGTTGATAGAGTTAGTACTATAGCCAATGAAAAGTCGCCAGTTATTAAATTTAAATTACTTAATAATAATTTAAATCTTAATACCATAAATAATGAAAGCAGTACTGCTTCTGAAGACTTAGTTATAGACTATGATGGTGATGAAATTGAAATTGGTTTTAATTCAAAATATATTATGGATATAGTTAACAATTTAGAAGATAATGAAATTTCTATAAATTTAAAAAATAATACTTCTCCAATTATAGCCCTTGAAAGCTCAAACAGTAATTTAGTATATGTTTTAATGCCAATGAGAGTCTAACATTTGGCAAAAATAAATAATATTAATTTAATTAATTTCAGAAATTTTAGTAAAAAAAAGCTTTTATTTGATGAAAGACTAAACATTTTTTATGGAAAAAATGGTTGTGGTAAAACTAATATTTTAGAAGCTATATCTTTAAATACAAAAGGGAGAGGCATAAGGAACTCAAGTATATATAATCTAATAAAAAAAAATGAAGATAATTTCTTAATTCAAAATAACCTTGAGATAAAAAATAATAATTTAGATATCAAAATATTTACTGAAAATAAAAATGACAAATATAAGAAAATAATTAAAATTAATGATGACCTATCAAAAGAATCGCTTGATTTTTTAAACCAATCTTTATCATTCCTTATATTTTTGCCTGAAATGGAAAGATTATTTCAAGCTTCACCATCTTATAGAAGAAATTTCCTAGATAGATTAATTTTTTCAAGTAGAAATGATTACAATAGACTAATTAATAAATATAAGAAATCTTTACTTGAAAGAATAAAAATACTTCAAACTAACAATATTGATAATGATTGGCTAAATAATATTGAAAAAGAAATTAGTTCTTTGGGAAAAGAAATATATAATGCAAGAATTTTGCAATTAGACTCACTAAATAACAATTTAGAAATATTAAAAAAAGATTATAATTTTGACTTTGATGTCAAAGTTAAAATGAAAGATGAATATTTTAATAATCAAATTAATATTGAAAAATACTTGTCTAACTTAAAAGAAACTCGTTATTATGATAAGCAACGTGGAGGAACAAAAATAGGACCTCATAAATCTGATATTACTGCAATTATAAATCATGAGTTTGAGGCTTCTTTATTATCAACAGGACAACAAAAGACAGTTGTTTTAATGATTTTACTATCACAGTGTAATTATTTAATAAATTATAAAAAAATTAACCCAATTTTACTGTTTGATGAGATTGGATCTCATCTAGATTCACAAAATCGTCAATTATTATTAGATATGATTAATAGATTTAATATTCAATTTTTTTTAACTGGAACTGATAAAAATATATTTTCTTTTGTATCAACAAATGCTCAATTTTATAATATAAATAACAAATGAATTCTGACTATTCTTCTGACTCAATAAAAGTACTTAAAGGTCTTGAGGCTGTAAGAAAAAGACCAGGTATGTACATTGGTGATACTGATGATGGTTCTGGATTGCATCAAATGATATATGAAGTGCTAGACAACTCTATAGACGAGGCCCTAGCTGGTTTCTGTGACAAAATAGAGGTAATTTTAAATGCAGATGGCACTGCTACTATTACAGATAATGGTAGAGGAATACCTGTTGATCTTCATAAAACAGAAAAAATACCGGCAGCACAGCTAATAATGACAGAATTACATGCAGGTGGAAAATTTGATCAAAATAGTTACAAAGTTTCTGGAGGTTTACATGGAGTTGGTGTCTCTGTTGTAAATGCTTTATCAGAAAGCTTAATATTAAAAATTAATAGAGATGGAAAAATACATAATATTGAATTTGAAAATGGAATAGTAACAAACGAGTTAAGTATAATTGGGAATTCAAAAAAAATTGATAATAAATATTTTACTGGAACATCCATTACATTCCTTCCTACAACTAAGATTTTTAAGGATATTAATTTTAATTTTAAGACAATTGAGAAAAGATTAAGAGAATTAGCTTTTCTTAACACAGGTATAAGTATTTTTTTAACTGATAAGAGACAGTCAGTAGATAAGAACGTTCATTTTAAATATGACGGAGGTATCAAAGAATACGTAAAATATTTGAATCAAGGAAAAAATCTAATTATTTCTGACCCTATTTTTTTTCGAGCAGAAAAAAATAATATTGCAATAGAATGTTCATTACAATGGACTGATAGCTATCATGAAAATACCATTTGTTTTACAAATAATATTATACAAAGAGATGGTGGCACTCATCTTGCTGGTTTTAGGGGTGCACTTACCAGATCAATTGTAAATTATATAAATAAAAATACAAAAAGTTCTAATAATATTACTGGTGAAGACGCAAGAGAAGGATTAACTTGTATAATATCAGTAAAACTACCAGATCCTAAATTTTCAAGTCAAACTAAAGATAAGTTAGTCTCTTCAGAGGTAAGGCCTGTAATTGAATCAACTAGCTTAAACAAATTAGAACAATGGATTGAGGAAAATCCATCAGAAATTAAGAAGGTAATAGATAAAATAATTGAAGCCTCTAATGCAAGAGAAGCTGCAAGAAAAGCAAGGGAGTTAACTAGAAGAAAAACAGGTTTAGAAAATACCTCACTTCCAGGGAAACTTGCAGATTGCCAAGAAAAAAATCCAGAATTATCTGAATTATTTATAGTTGAAGGTGACTCAGCAGGTGGATCCGCAAAACAAGGTAGAGATAGAAAAAATCAAGCCATACTGCCGCTAAGAGGAAAGATACTAAATGTAGAAAGAGCAAATGAGAAACAAGTTTTAACAAGTAATGAAATAGGAGCTTTAATTACTGCTATAGGTGCAGGAGTTGGCAATCCTACAGATGAATATGAGCAAAATAAAATTGAAGGAAAATTTGATATTTCTAAAATGAGATATCACAAAATTATAATCATGACAGATGCAGACGTAGATGGTAGCCATATTAGAACACTTTTGTTAACGTTTTTTTATAGACACATGAAACCAATTATTGACTCAGGAAGATTATACATAGCACAACCACCTCTTTATAGATTGAAAAAAGGAAATTCTACAGTGTACAAGAAAGATGACAATGATCTAGAAAATTATTTGATTCAAGAAGGTTTGAAGAATACAATTTTTGAGAATACACAGAAGACTCAAGTAGCAGGAAATGAATTAAAACAGCTAATATATCTTTCTAAAAAAACCAAAAGTTTAGTTATTCCATTATTAAGAAGAGTAGACAATAGTGATATAATTGAACACGCCGCAATTGTGAGAGGTTTGGATTTAAGAAACTTAAAAGATAAAGGTATTGGTGAGGAATTAGCAAAATATTTACAGCAAAGGTTAAATTTAATCTCTAATATTTCAGAAAAAAACTGGAAAGTCACATATAGTAATGCTTCTATTAAATTTGAAAGGAACATTAGGGGTTTTACAGAAAAATACATTATAGACGAAAATTTTGTTGTAACTCCTGAGGCTAAAGCATTGAATGATCTTAAAGATGATCTGATGGAAAATTTTTATCGTTTGAAGGAAACTGGATGTGGTATACTAAACCATAAAAACGAGGAATCAAAAATAATTGGACCTTTAAATTTAATAGATAAAGTATTAGAAATTGGAAAACAAGGGCTTCAAATAAATAGATACAAAGGCTTAGGTGAAATGAATCCAGATCAGTTGTGGGAAACCACTTTAGATCAAAATGAAAGAATATTACTATCTGTTAAAATTAATGAAATTGATGCAGCTAATAAAGCCTTTGAAGATTTGATGGGTGGTGAAACTGATGCAAGGAAAAAATTTATCGCAGAAAACTCATTAAAAGTGGCAAATCTTGATATTTAATTTTCAATGAACACAATACTTCTAGGCAATCTTATTAAAATAAGATGGATTGCGATTTTTGGTCAAATTTTTGCAATTTTTTTTGTATCATTTTTTATTAATATTCAAATACCTTTAATAGAAACTTTATTGATAATTTTACTCTCTGTTTTTGTAAATCTTTACTCATATTTTGAAGAAAGGAAAAATAAATCAATTAGCAATGTTAAAGCATTTTCTTTTTTACTTTTTGATACACTACAGTTGGGTTTTTTATTATTTTTGACAGGCGGAATAATTAATCCTTTTTCTATATTAATATTAGCTCCAGTGATAACTTCAGCATCTTATCTTCCAGCACTAATGACAGTAATCTTATCAACAATATCTATAATTATAATTATTTTATTAAATTTTTATTTTTTACCACTTAACCTTGGTGATGAATTTTATTTACCTGAAATCTATAGTTTTGGACTTGTCATAGCATTAATAATCACTGTTATTTTCATTGCAATTTATGCATATTTGTTTGCAAGCTCTTCAAGAAAAATTTCTAATGCATTATCTGCATCAAAGCTTCAAATTTTGAATCAAAAAAAAATTACAGAAGTTGGCTCACTAAGTGCTGCAGCTGCACATGAACTTGGCACACCTTTAAATACTATTTTTTTAATTTTAAATGACTTGCTTAAAGAAAAAAAATTAAAAGATGATCATCATATAGTAAAAGACATTATCTTATTAAAATCTCAAGCTGAGAGATGTAAAGAAATTTTACAAAGATTTTCAAAAAATCCTTTGAAATTAAAAGATAAGTTTCTTGAAAAAGTCAAAATTACCGACTTAATTAAAATAAATTTCGAAAAGTTTAATAAGGACAAAAAATTAAATATTAAAAATGAATTAAATATAGATGAGCCAGAGATTATTTATAAGGATGAAATTATGTATGCTTTGAGTAACATTATACAAAATGCCATCTTTTATTCTGAAAAAATTGTAACAGCAAAATTAAAATACTCTAAAAAAAATTTAAAAATAATAATATCTGATGATGGTAATGGATTTTCTAAAGATATTATCGATAAACTGGGAGAACCTTATATTTCAAAAAATAATCAAGGGATGGGATTGGGTATATTTATAACAAAAAATTTGATTGAAAATATGGGTGGAGACCTTGACTTTTATAACACTAAAGATGAGGGTGCTGTTGTTGAAATTACCTTTGATAACTCTATCTTAAATATATGAATATGAAGTTGTTAATTGTTGATGATGATTTACCCTTTAGGGAAAGACTTTCAAGATCTATGGAAAAGAAAGGATTTGATGTGCTGTCCTCACCAGGTTTTAAAGATTCATTAAGTAAAGTGTCAGAAAATAATTTTGATTACGCGGTTGTGGATATGAGACTAGAAGATGGTTCTGGCCTTGAATTAGTAAAAGAAATTCAAAAAATTAGCCCTCAAACAAAATCACTTTTATTAACTGGTTATGGGAATATTGCCACAGCAGTAGCTGCGATTAAATCTGGAGCAATAGACTATCTTCCTAAACCAGCTGAAATCGATCAAATTTATGATGCACTTACTAATTCAAAAGAAATTCTACCACCCCCGCCAGAAAATCCTATGACTGCAGATAGAATTAGGTGGGAACATATTCAAAGAGTGTTTATACAGTGTAATAGAAATGTATCAGAAACTGCTAGAAGACTAAGAATGCATAGACGTACATTACAAAGAATACTGAATAAACATGCCCCAAAAGAATAGTAAGATCTTATCTATAGTAATACCAGTTTTTAATGAAATTAACTTTATTAATAAACTATTTGAGCAAATAGAATTATATTTTAATAAAGAAAATATCGAGATTATAGTAGTTGATGATGGCTCAACTGATGGATCCTCAAATTTATTAAATGAGTTAAAGCAAAAAAAACATTATAAATTCTTATTTAAATTAATTAAGCTAGACATAAACTCTGGTAAAGGAAAAGCAATCCAAACAGGAATAAAAAATTCTAGGGGAGAATATATTTTGCTTCAAGATGCAGATTTAGAACTAGATATTAAAGATGCAAAAGAAATGTTTGATATGATAACTAAAAATAAAGATATTAAATGTATATTTGGTAGTCGATATCTTTCTGGAAAGCTTAAAAAAAATAATTATTTTTTTAATAATTTGGTTGGTAAAATTAATTCATTAATATTTAACATTTTTTTTTCTCAGTCATTAAGTGATGTGCATTGTGGTTTAAAAATTCTTCATAGAAGTGTAATTGAAAAAATTAAACTAAGTGTAAATGACTTTGGAATAGAGATTGATCTAGCTTCACAAATTGTTAGAAATAATTTTTTTATTTACGAATTTGGCGTTTCATATTTTTTTAGATCTAAAGCTCAAGGTAAAAAAATTACTTGGGTTGATGGTTTAAAATCTTTTTATTATCTTATAAAAGTAAGATTTTTTGACAACTCTGCCTCAACTAACATATCTATTTTATATTCAATAATTTATATGGGCTATGTAGGTTCTTATTTTGGGATGGGGTTAGGCAATACACTATTTATAATTATTTTTGCTATTCTTGGTTCAATCTTGGGTATTCATTTTAAAATATTATCATCTACAGTAATTTTTCTTTTAATATATTTTGGATCTTTGTTTGGAAAAGGTAATGGAACTACACTATCAGTAGCACTTTTTTTTGTTCTAGGTATATTTATTGCAAGAAAAACAAAAAAATATTTTCTTAATACTAGTTTTAGTAATTATTTTTAAATTTACTAAGGCACATACTTAGTCCAATGATAAAAAAAGTACTAACCCCATACCAATTTTTAATTAAACTGCCAGTAGACATAATTGGCCAGAACATAATTATAATTATTGCTATTGAGATTATTTTATATTTTTTTTCACCACTATTACCTTTTATAAAAAATATTAAAAAAATTAAATACAAAATAAATAAAATAAAAACAATTAATCCACCTTCTGTTAGCCATTGAATATATATATTGTGTGGATGAGATGAGCATTCATAGTGTATCATCATATTTTGATAATCTTTATTATTATTACATAAAAATTTAAAATTATTTATTCCAATACCAGTGACTGGGTTATCCAAAAACATTCTAAATGATAATAAATATATTTCACCGTAAGCAGATGTTTTAAAATTTTTTATTATTTCGTAGAAACTTGGTTGAATATCTATAATTTTTGAACAAATTTGTTCTTTATCATCAATACAATTAAAAAATTTCTCTACTTTTTGACCTTGATGATATTGTGTTGATTCAACCACTTTAAAATCATTGTAAGAAGGATGTAAATAAGTAGTTATAAATATTAAAAAAATACCAATAATTATTGATAAAAAAATAGATTTTCTAAACCCATTTAGAAATACGAATAAAAATATCAAACTTAAACCAAATGTTGCAAATGCCATTCTTTCTCCAGAAATAAAACTAATAAAAAGTATTGAAGATAAATATATCGAATGAAAAATAATTTTATTTTCAAATTTTTTAATAGAAATAAGGAATGCAAATCCTAATAAGCCAAATTTTGATATATAAGAGCCAGGTATTAATTCATCCCCAAATGGTCCGGTTAATCTTCCATACCAATTTGATTTAAAACCCAGTAAATCTTTACCAAAACCATTTTCTGGAGTGTAATTTAAAAATTGATAAAATGAATCTATACAAACAAATATAACAAGAACAGTAATAACTAATAAAGTTTGTTTAAAAAGTTCTCTTTTTTTAAAAATAATAAAATAACATAAAATTGGTATGAATAAAAATCTAATAAAAATTAAAGCATCTTGAAATGAATTTGTTTTGTTGTACGAAAAAAAACTTATAATTATAAGGCTCAACCAAAAAATAACTGATATCCTAATAAAATTAATTTTAATTAATTTTGAATATTCTTTACGATAAACAAAATAAATAATTCCAAATATTAAGCCAAGAGTGATTACAATATCAGGTAATGCTGGACCAGTAATAAGAAATAAAGGAATAAGTAAAAATAAATAACTAAAAAATTTTTCTGATAATTGCATCATTTTTTATTAACAACTTTTAAGAAGACATCCTCTAAATCACCCTCAAACGTATTAATTTCTTTAAAATCAATTTTATTTCTATTTAAAATATCAATTATTTTTTTTATATTTGTTTTATTTTTATCATAACTCAGTTTCAATACTCCATTGTCTATAACTGGGTTAAACTCTTTTAAATCTTTAGGGACATCTATATTTTTATTAAAAATAAATGTAACAGATTTTGTTGAAATAATATTTAAAAGATCGTCTTTTGATCCTTCAATGACTTTCTTACCATGATTAATTATAGTAATATTGTCACAAAGTTTTTCTGCTTCTTCAAGATAATGTGTAGTTAAGCATACAGTTTTACCTTGTCTACTTATTTTTTTTATATAACTCCAAACTGATGTTCTTATATCAATATCTACACCTGCTGTCGGTTCATCTAAAATAATAATTTCAGGATCATGTACTAGGGCTTTACCAATTAATAATCTTCTTCTCATTCCTCCTGACAAAGTTCTAGCATACGCATTTCTTTGATCAGTTAACTTTAAGTTTTCTAAAATTTCATCAGTTTTCCTTTTCTTTTTTGGAACCCCATATAAACCTGCTTGAAGTTCTAATAATTCTGCTGGAGTAAAGAAAGGATCGATATTAAGTTCTTGTGGAACTATGCCAATTTTAAATTTACTTAATTTGATGTTTTTATCTATATTTATCCCACAAACATTAACTTCACCTGAATTTTTTTTAACTAAACCGCCTAGTATATTTATAAAAGTTGATTTTCCTGCACCATTTGGCCCTAATAAACCATGAATAGTTCCCTTTTTTATTGTGATACTAAAATCAATAAGAGCTTTAACTTCCTGAGTTTTTTTTAAGAAGATTTTATTTACATTTTTTGCTTCAATTGAATATTTATAATCTGACATTTAATATAAATCTTATATATTTAAATTTACAATGAATAAAAAGAGTAGATTAATATTAGTTGATGGCTCTGCTTATATATTTAGAGCCTATTATGGACTTCCCCCTATGAATCGTGCAGATGGAACTCCAATTAACGCTGTTTTTGGTTTTACGAATATGCTTGTTAAACTGATAGAAGATTATAGCGACGATAAAATGATAGTTATTTTTGATGCCGCAAGGGAAAATTTTAGAAATGAAATATATCGAGAATATAAGGCAAATAGAGGAGAAGCTCCTGATGACTTGATACCACAATTTCCTTTAATTAGAGAGTGTGTAAAGAGTTTTAATATTCCGCAATTAGAAATAGAGGGTTTTGAGGCTGATGATTTAATAGCTACTTATGTAAGATTAGCTGAAAAAGATAAAATTGAAACTATCATTGTTTCCTCAGATAAAGATTTAATGCAGCTTGTTAGTAATAATGTGACAATGCTTGATCCAATGAAAAATAAAAAAATTGAAACTAAAGATGTAGAAGAAAAATTTGGAGTGCACCCAGATAAAGTTATTTTTATTCAAGCTCTAACAGGAGACAAAGTAGACAACATTCCAGGTGCTCCTGGTATTGGCCCTAAAACAGCTTCTCAACTGATAAATGAATATAACGACATCGATGGTTTAATTAATAATCTTGATAAAATTAAACAAGAAAAAAGAAGAAAAATTTTAAAAGAATCAGAAAATGATATTAGAATAAGTTTAGAACTTGTAACACTTAAAAATGATGTGAAAATACCTGAGGGTATTAACAAAATAAAAACTTATAATGAATTAAAAAATGAAAAAAATAATATCTTTGAGTTTCTTAAAGAGCAAGGGTTTAGATCAACATCTGAAAGATTAAAATCCAATTCTTTTATATCTACTGATAATCATAATATTATTCAAAAAAAAGAAATAGAACCTAAGTACCAATTAATTAATTCAAAGAAAAATTTTGAAAAGGTTTTAACTGAAATTGAAAAAAAAGGTATATGCGCCATTGATACTGAAACTAACTCACTCAATATAGCAAAAGCTAAATTAGTTGGCATATCAATATGTTATAGTGAAGACATTTCTTACTATATTCCTATAAACCATACTACTTTAGATGGATCAAAAAAAATTGATCATCAGTTAGAAGAAAATTATGTAATTAGTCATATTAATAAAATTTGTAAAAATGAATCAATCTTAAAAATTGGTCAAAACATAAAATATGATATTAGAATTTTACATAAGTATGGTGTAACGTTTAATTCAATTGCAGACACAATGTTAATTTCCTACTCAATTGATAATGGAATTTATAAGCACAATTTAGATGATCTATCTTTTAATCATTTAAATCATACAACTATTAAATATAAGGAAGTTGTAGGCACAGGTAAAAATGAAATTACTTTTGATAAAGTAACTATTGATAATGCAATTAATTATGCTGCCGAAGATTCTCTATTAACATTCAGGCTTTTTCAAAATCTTTATCCTCGTTTAATAAAAGAAAAGTCTAATTTTGTTTATCAAAAGATCGATCTGCCTCTTGTAGAGGTATTATCTTCAATTGAAGCAAATGGTATCGAGGTAAATAAAAAGTTTTTAACAAATTTAAGTAATGAATTTGAAAATGAAAGTAAAAAACTTGAAAAAAATATTTATAAACTTTCAAAAGAAGAGTTCAATATTGGTTCACCTAAACAATTAGGAGAGATATTATTTGTTAATCTTAAAATACCTGGTGGTAAAAAAACAAAATCAGGCACATATTCAACTGATTCTTCAACTTTAAATAATTTAGCCTTAGATGGATTTGAAATTGCACAACTTGTTCTTGATTGGAGGGAATTAACAAAACTTAAATCAACCTATACAGATGCGTTATTTAGATTAACAGATGGTAAAAGTAGAGTTCATACATCATTTGGTTTAGCTAATACTTTAACAGGTCGATTAAGTTCTACAGATCCAAATCTTCAAAATATCCCAATTAGAACAGAAAATGGAAAAAAAATAAGAACAGCTTTTGTTAGTGGAAAAGGAAAAAAATTAGTCAGTTTTGATTATTCTCAAATAGAGCTTAGATTAGCTGCAGAAATTTCTAGTGATAAAAATTTTATTAAAGCTTTTAAAAACAATGAGGATATTCATGCATCAACTGCAAAAGAGATATTTAATCTAAACGATAGTCAAATAAACAACGATTATAGAAGAAAAGCAAAAGCAATTAATTTTGGCATTCTATATGGAATTAGTCCTTATGGTTTAGCTAAACAACTTGATATTTCCAATACAGAAGCAAAAGATTACATAAATGAGTATTTTATTAAATATCCAAAAATTAAAAAATATATGGAGCATCAAATTGATTTCGCAAAAACAAATCAATATGTTGAAACAATTTTTAAAAGAAAAATTAATATTAAGGGAATTACCGATAAGAATTTTGCTGTTAGAGGTTTTGCAGAAAGACAAGCTATTAATGCACCAATTCAGGGTAGTGCAGCAGACATTATTAAATTAGCCATGATTGAAATTCATAAGCAAATAAAACTTAAAAATATTGAGGCTGAAATGCTTTTACAAGTACATGATGAACTAATTTTTGAAGTTGAAAGTAAAAAATATGACAATTTAGTAAGTAATGTAAAAACGATTATGGAGTCTGTACATTTACAATATAAAGATTTTGCAGTTCCACTCACTGTTGATTTTGGTGCTGGTGATCATTGGGGACAGGCACATTAGAATATATTTTATGGAAATTAAAAAAAAAATTAAGAAAAGAAATCCATTTGCTCAAGATTTAAAACTACCTAAATATAAACAAAGAATTGTTAGAAATAAAAAAGCTTACACAAGAAAAGGAAAAAAAAAGGTTATTTAGAATTCTTCATCAAAGGTATTCATTTCAAACCATTTTTCAAGTTCATGATACCCTCCAATTTTTTCACCATTTAAAATTATTTGAGGAAAAGTTTTAGCGTTTGGAAATTTTTCAAAAAAATCTTCTCTCGTATAATCTGTATTAAGCATATAAATCTTTGGATTATATTTAGCTAATCGCAGTTTAGCTCTATCACAGTAACCACAATTAGTTTTAGAATATATCTCTGCTTCCATCAAAATGCTTCATCAAAACTTAAAGCTCTATCTGTAGGTCTTTGATACTCAGACACTCTTTTTTCGAAAAAGTTTGTAACATTTTGAACGTCTAAAGCTCTCATAAAATCAAAAGGATTCTCTGTCTTAAAGACTCTGTCAAATTCAAATAGATCAGCAATCCTGTCTGCAACAGCTTCGATATACTGACACATTAAATCAGCATTCATGCCAATCAAATCTACTGGGAGTGCATCTTTTACGAATTCTTTTTCAAAAGCTACTGCTTCTCTAACAATTTCCTCAAATTGTGATTGAGGAACGTCTGAAGGAATTAGAGATAAGTCACTAATATCTGCATCAGTTAATGTTTTATTATTAAACTTGTCTCTTAAAGTCCTGAACATTAACGATGAGAAGCTAAAGTGCATTCCTTCATCTCTTGCAATCCAATCGTTTGATAAAGCTAAACCAGGCAGTAAACCTCTTTTTCTGAAATAATATATTGCACAGAAAGAGCCTGCAAAAAATAAACCTTCAACTAATCCAAATCCTATGAGTCTTGTTAATAAATTTTGACTACCATTGAGCCATTTTGATACCCATTGTGCTTTGTGGTTAATACATGGTACGTTTTGTATTGCATCAAAAAGCATATCTTTTTCTTTTGCATCTTTTACATAAGCTTCTATTTGAAGACCATACATCTCTGCATGAATTGATTCATTCAACATTTGCATAGATATGAAACATCTTGCTTCAGGAATTAAAATTTCTTTGTAGAACCTACTTGCTAGGTTTTCGTTAATCATTGCCTCAGAGTTTGCAAAATATGCAAGTACATGCTTAATAAAATGCTTTTCACCATCATTTAAAGTTTCAAGATCTCTCAGATCATCTTGTAAGGATACTTCTTCGGTTGTCCAAAAGGCCTGAATATGTTGTTTGTACCTATCCCAAATTTCTTGGTTTTTTATTGGAAATATTGATTTAACGCCTTTTGATATCATTCTTTACTCCTTCTTTATGCACTGCAAGTTTCGCAATCTTCTGGTTCATTGTTTTGCTTAATAGCAGTATTTATATAAGCATCTTTTGCTGCTTTTTCTGATGAAACTGTAACTTTTACAGCATCAACTGCTGATCTACTTCTGAGATAATACATTCCTGTTTTAAGACCTTTTTTCCAAGCATACATATGCATTGAATTAACTTTTCCAAATGTAGGTGTTGAAAGCCAAAGATTCATTGATTGGGTTTGATCAATAAATGGTGCTCTATCTGCTGACATATCAATTACAGTTTTTTGTGATACTTCCCAAACTGTTTTATAAATTTCTTTTAGTTCAGCTGGAATTTCATTTATGTTTTCTACCGATCCATTTTCTAAAATTATTTTATCTCTCATTTCTTTATTCCACAATCCTCTTTGAGAAAGTTCATTCACTAAATATCTATTTACAAGTAAGAACTCACCTGAGAGTGTTTGTCTTTTATATATATTAGAGGTTTGTATTTGGAATGTTTCAGTATTACCTAATATAATACCTGTTGACGCAGTTGGCATGCAAGCTGTTGTTAAAGAGTTTCTTACACCGTGCTCTTTAATTTTAGCTCTAAGTGAATCCCAATCCCACTTTGAGGAAGGACTAACATTCCAAAGATCAAATTGAAACTTACCCTCCGAAATTGGTGAGTTTTTAAATGTTTCGTAAGTTCCTTTTTCTTTTGCTAACTCGCATGAAGCTTCTAAAGCGCCAAAGTAAATTGTTTCAAAAATTAATTTATTTATTTCTTTGGCTTCCTCAGATTCATAAGCTATTCCCATTTTAAAGTAGACATCTGCAAGCCCTTGTATTCCTAAACCTATAGGTCTATGTTTATTATTAGACCTTTCCGTTTTATCAGTTGGATAGAAATTAATATCAATTACTTCATCCAAGTTTTTTGTAGCCAATTTTGCAGTTTCATAAAGACCATCATAATCATATATTAATTTTTTATCTGATTTTTTTACAAATTTTGGCAGAGCTATAGAAGCTAAGTTACATACAGATGTTTCATTCTTATCTGAATATTCAACTATCTCTGCACACAGGTTTGAAGATTTAATGACACCAATATTTTTTTGATTAGACTTATTATTAATAGAGTCTTTATAAAGCATATAAGGTTGTCCTGTTTCTATTTGTGCTTCTATGATTTTAGACATTAAATCTCTTGCTTTAATTTTTTCTAAATGCTTCATTTCATTTTCATACTTTGTGTAAAGTTTTTCAAACTCGTCACCATAAACACTTGAAAGGCCTGGACATTCATGTTCACTCATAAGTGTCCACTCTTCATCATTTTCTACTCTCTTCATGAATAAATCTGGTATCCATAAAGCGTAAAACAAATCTCTTGCTCTAAATTCTTCGGCACCTGTATTTTTTCTAAGTTCTAGAAATTTCTCAATGTCGGCGTGCCAAGGTTCTAAGTAAACTGCAAAAGAGCCTTTTCTTTTACCGCCACCTTGATCAACTGATTTAGCAGTCTCATTAAATATTTTCAAAAATGGAATAAGGCCATTAGATTTGCCGTTTGTTGATTTTATTCTACTTCCACTACCTCTAATATTGTGAGCGTGCATGCCAATACCACCAGCAGTTTTAGATATTAGGGCACAATCTTTTATAGTATTAAAAATACCTTCTATAGAGTCATCCTCCATACCTATCAAAAAGCATGAAGATAATTGCTGCATTTTTAATCCACTATTAAACAATGTTGGAGTAGCATGTGTATACATACCAGTTGATAAACTTTTATAAGTTTCTTTTATTTTATCTAAATTAAACTCATTACCGGTAACTGTTAAAGTAACTCTCATCCAAAGGTCTTGAGGTCTTTCAATTGTTTTATTATCGAACTTTAATAAATATGCTCTTATAAGTGTTGTCAGAGCAAAATAATCAAAAGTATAATCTTTGTCATAATCAATTACGGACTCTATTAAATCTGCATTCTCCATTACCTTTTTATAATATTCTTCTCTTAACAATCCATCATCGTATAAATTTTTTGTTGCTATGATGAAACCTGGAGTTTCTTTATGAAGTGAGTTAACTTTTATTCTTGCTGCAAGATAAGAATAATCAGGATGTTCAACTGTTAAAGCGGCAGCAGTTTCAGCAAGATAAGTATCAATTTCAACGGAACTAATATCACTATATAAACCAGGAACAGCTTTTTGAACAACGACAATTGGATCAATATTTAGACCAGTAGATAGAACAGAAACTCTATTGGTTATTTTATCCAGTGAAATTGGTTCTTTACTTCCATCTCTTTTAGTTACCATCATTGAAGAAGCTTTTTCTCCAACTTGTTCTTTTAGTTTTTTAGTGTGATATCTTGAAGCCGCTCTTTGTTCTCTATACAAAACATACGCTCTAGCAACTTTATGATGCTCATCCCTCATAAGTGCTAACTCCACTTGATCTTGTATGTCCTCAATGTGAATCATGTCACCGTCAGCAATCCTTCTTGTTAGAGCCGAGACAACTTTATGTGTTAAGGCTTCAACTGTTTTATGAATTCCATCTTGTTGTTCTTTTTCCTTATTTTTATCATTTCTAATTTTTGTTTGTGCTAAGAATGCTTTTTTTATAGCGTTTGAAATTTTATCAGATTTGAAAGGAGTAATAGCTCCGTCACGGCGCACGACACTTAATGTTAAAATATTTACACTTTTTTCTTCTGAGATTTTTGCTGATACCTGTAGATTGTCTGACATTTAAATTCTATCCATTTTTAAAAAATTATTGTCGAAAAACACAATATGTAGTGCCGCCGAAAAGGGACAATACAATATTTGCTCAATATCGCAATAAGAACAAAATAAGAACATAAATATTTTTTTTATCATGTCAATCCCTTACTTAATTCATATTTTTATGAGGCAAACAAGTTATTGAAATATTTACATTTACTTATTAACTTAAGTCACATTTTGTTAACTGAGTCATTTTTTCTTTGAACTTAAATCTGCCATAAATTATTAATAAAATACAGTATGCCGAAGATAGCATTAGTTGATGACGAGCAGTCGATTCTCACTTCAGTATCTCTTTCTCTGCAAAGTGAGGGATTTATAGTAGATACATTTCTTAACGGGGTTGAGGCCCTCGAAGCCCTAGAAAGTCAACCTTATGATTTAGGACTGTTTGATATTAAGATGCCAAAAATGGATGGAAATGAACTTCTTTCAAAAGTACGTTCGAGCAAGATTGAAAATCTAAAAGATCTTCCGATTATCTTTTTAACATCTAAAGATCATGAACAAGATGAGATAATTGGATTAAGAATGGGAGCTTCAGATTATATAAAAAAACCTTTTTCACAAAAATTATTAAATGAGCGCATAAGAACAGTGCTAAGAATTCATAACAATAGAAATGAAGAACAAAAAGATAATAATATTAAAAAACAAAATTTTATAAAAGGTGATTTGATACTAGATGAAGATAAACAATTATGTTTTTGGAAAGGTATAGAAATTGAACTTACGGTTGCAGAGTTTAATTTAATTAAATCGCTTGCTCAGTATCCTGGGGTAGTAAAAGATAGAAATCAATTAATGGACGCAATGTATGGTGATTCAATATATGTTGATGACAGAACTATTGATAGCCATATAAAGAGATTAAGAAAAAAATTCAGATCTTATGATAATTCTTTTGATCAAATAAGAACAAGATATGGCTCTGGATATTCTTGGCGTGATTAAAAGACTATTTACCTTATCAAGTTATAATCTAACATTTCAACTCATTATACTTAATTTAATTATTGTATTTTTAGGTTTAGTATTTTTATCTTATTTCAATTTCAACTTAATTCAAAATAATAAATTCATAGATGATAGAGATCAATCAATAAGATTAAATTTATCAAATATAACAAAATATTTAGAAAACACTTCAATATTACGAGTTCCAATTTTTCAGTATGATTATCGTTGCAGATATCTTCAAGATATTGAAGCATACAAGGAGAGTTGTGACTTGGCAGATAATATTAATCCTATAGAATTGTCAGAACCTGAGTTAGAAAAGTTTACAACTGAACAATTTATATTTCAAAACTTTGGTGATAAAGATTTTAACACTATTATTTATAATGAAAATTGGATTAAAATTGCGGATTCATCCAATTTATTTCTGAGCACAGATGTTGAGGAAATAGATTTATCCGAAACACTTGAAAATATAGCTGATTTCTCAAATTTTTTTGAAAAAATTTATATTAATAATTTTAATTATATTAATAATTACATTCTTAAAAATAAATTTACTAAAAATTTAGATAAAAATGTACATGAAATTATTTTGATTATTGACACTATTAAAGAAAAGCAGAAACTCGTTAAAACTTTCGAAGATGAAAATAATGATATAATTAGAATTTTAACGTCACCTATAATCCAAGATAATAACGTCTATGGAGTTGTTCTAATAAAGTATAAATTATTATTAAATAATAATGAGCTGGCTAGACAATCTTTAAATTTTTTTAATTTTTTTCTATTACTTATTGTAGTTACAATTTTATTATCTTTTATTTTTTTGGGAGGCTTGATAACACCACTAAGGCAACTAACTAAAATTACTGTCCTTGAAAGAGATAAATCAAATAAAAAGAAATTAATATACCCTCTAAGATCTGATGAAATTGGTATTTTATCAAATCAAATACAACTTATGTCAAACGAATTGAAATCACAAATCAATCAATTAGAAAAATTTAGCTCTGATGTTGCTCATGAATTAAAAAATCCACTTACTGCAATAAAATCTTCCATTGAATTACTAACTAGCAAAAATATGACTAAAGAAAATAGATCAAAATTAATGAATAATTTTAATAAAGATATCGACAGAATGAATAGATTGATTTCTGACATTTCTCATTTTTCAAAAACTATTGCAGAAATTGAAATAGAAAATTTTGAACTAACTAATGTAAACAAATTTCTAAAAGAAAATTTTGGTGAAAAATCAACTAATAAAAAAAATATTAAAATTTTACTTCAAACTGATAATAATAAAAATTTAGTACTTCTTAACAAAGATAAATTTTTGCAGGTAGTCCTAAATTTAATAGATAATAGTATTTCAATTGCCAAAAATAATTCAAATATTTTAATTACATCAAATAAAAAAAATGAAAATTGTGTTGAAATTAAAATTTATGATCAAGGAAAAGGCATAGATTTTAAAGAAAAAAATAAAATTTTTGATAGATTTTACACTGATAGAATAGATGATAGGGACAAACACTCAGGTCTTGGGCTATCTATATCTTACGAGATAATCAATTCATTCAATGGTTCAATTGAATTAACAGAAAGTGACAAATTAGACTTTAGAGGTGCTTGTTTTCTAATCAAATTACCATTAAAAAGTTAAAATAATCATAAAGGGATACATCATGAGTGAAGATTTTAAGGTTAAAGACATAAGTTTAGCTGATTTTGGTGACAAAGAAATTGCAATAGCTGAAACAGAAATGCCTGGTCTAATGGCATTAAGAGAAGAGTATGGAGATTCTAAACCACTAGATGGTGCTAGAATTGTAGGTTGTTTACATATGACAATACAAACTGCTGTTTTAATTGAGACTCTGGTATTCTTAGGTGCTACTGTTAGATGGAGTTCATGTAATATATTTTCTACTCAAGATCACGCAGCTGCAGCAATAGCTGCCAAAGGCATTCCAGTATTTGCTTGGAAAGGAATGACAGAAGAAGAATTTTGGTGGTGTATTGAGAAAACATTAGAAGGCCCAGATGGTTGGAAACCAAATATGATTTTAGATGATGGTGGAGATGCTACAAAAATAATTCATGAAAAGTATCCAAAAATGTTGGAAGAAATTTTAGGTTTATCCGAAGAAACAACTACAGGTGTCCACCGTTTGAAAGAAATGGAAAAAAATGGAACATTAAAGGTGCCAGCAATAAATGTTAATGACTCCGTAACTAAGTCTAAATTTGACAACTTATATGGTTGTAAGGAAAGTTTAGTAGATGGAATAAGAAGAGGTACTGATGTAATGATGGCTGGTAAAATAGCTGTTGTAGCTGGATATGGAGATGTTGGCAAAGGTTCGGCAGCTAGTTTAAGAGGTGCAGGTGCTCGTGTTTGTGTGACTGAAATAGATCCAATTAACGCTCTTCAAGCGGCAATGGAAGGTTACGAAGTTGTTACAATGGATGATGCTTGTAAATATGGTGATATATTTGTTACTGCCACTGGTAATCTTGATGTAATCACGCAAGATCATATGAGGCAAATGAGAGATCGTGCCATCGTTTGTAATATTGGACATTTTGATAACGAAATACAAACAGAAGCTCTTCAAAATTACAAATCTGATGAGATTAAACCACAAGTAAGAGAAGTAGAGTTTCCAGATGGGAAGAAAATATTATTACTATCAGAGGGAAGACTAGTTAACCTAGGAAATGCCACTGGCCATCCAAGTTTTGTTATGAGCGCATCATTTACTAATCAAGTCTTAGCGCAACTTGAACTTTGGAAAAATTCTAAAAATTATGAAAACAAAGTTTATGTTTTGCCAAAACATTTAGATGAAAAAGTTGCATCATTACACTTAAAGAAGGTTGGTGCAAAGCTTACAGAATTAACTGATAAACAAGCAGAATACATCGGTGTTAGTAAGCAAGGTCCATTTAAAGATAATACTTACAGATATTAGGAGTTAATATGAAAAGATCTTATTTATTTACAAGTGAATCAGTGTCTGAAGGACATCCAGATAAAGTTTGTGATAGAATTTCAGATATGGTTGTTGACACTTATTTATCTTCTGGTGACCCACAAACCCGCGTAGCTTGTGAGACTTTAACTACTACTAATAAAGTAGTTTTAGCTGGAGAAGTAAGGGGTCCATCAGTTTCTAAAGATCAGATTATATCTCAAGTTAGAGATTGTATTAAAGATATTGGCTATGAACAAGATGGCTTTCATTGGCAGAATTGTGATATCGAAAGCTTTCTTCATGAGCAGTCCGCTGATATTGCTATGGGTGTTGATTCTGGTAGCAATAAAGATGAGGGTGCAGGCGATCAAGGAATCATGTTTGGTTTTGCTTGTAAAGACACTGAATCATTAATGCCAGCACCAATACATTATTCTCATCAAATTTTATATAAAATGGCACAAGCCCGTAAAGATGGTTCTGCATCTGGTCTAGAACCTGATTCAAAAAGTCAAGTTACAATGCTTTATGAAAACGGAAAACCAAGCAAAGTTACTTCTTTAGTAATTTCTTCACAACATAAAGAAGGTTTATCTCCTGAGGACGTAAAAGAAATTGTTAAACCTTACGTATATGAGTGCATACCTAATAACTTGTTAGAAGGTCTTAAAGATGAAGAATTCTATGTTAATCCAACAGGTAACTTTGTAATTGGAGGACCGGATGGCGACTCCGGTTTAACTGGTCGTAAAATAATAGTTGATACATATGGTGGTGCAGCGCCCCATGGTGGAGGTGCATTTTCAGGAAAGGATCCATCTAAAGTTGATAGATCTGCAGCATATGCAGCTAGGTACTTAGCAAAAAATGTTGTTGCAGCGGATCTAGCTGATGAGTGTACTATACAGTTATCTTATGCAATAGGAGTATCAAAACCTTTATCGGTATATGTAAATACTAATGGAACAAATAAAGTTGATGAACAGAAAATTGAAAAATCTCTGCAAGACTTATTTGATCTAAGCCCAAGAGGAATAAGAGAACATTTAAAACTTACAAATGCAATTTATGTTCCAACTTCTGCTTATGGCCATTTTGGCAGAGAACCAAGTGACAAGGGACATTTTACTTGGGAAAAAACTGATTTAGTGGAAGCTCTAAAAGGTATTGCATAATAAAATTTGCAAAAATTAAGTAATCAAATTTCAGATCTTCGTGAACTTGAAAAACTCTCCACTAATTTATGTAAAGACATATCTGTTGGAGATATTTACTTATTTAAAGGAGAGCTAGGTGCTGGTAAAACAACGTTTATAAGATTATTAATTAATAATCTTTTTGTATTAAATAATTTACCAAAACCATCTTCCATTACTAGTCCAACATTCCCTATTTTGATAACCTATGAATTGAATTCATCACAAATCTATCATTATGATCTTTATAGAGTAAAAAGCCTAAAGGAGTTAGAGGAATTAGATTTCTTCGAAAATTTAAATAACAATATAACATTCGTAGAGTGGCCTGAAATGTTGATTAGTTTACCGCTAAACAAAAATCATTATTTAATAAATTTAGATATGATTTCTGAAACTAAAAGAAAAATTAATATTTGTTTTAAACAATAGTCTAATGAATTCTGATCATAATGATTTAGAAAAAATTGAGGACGGATTATCTAATAAATTAATTTATAGAATTACTAAAAAAGAGAATACCAAAATAATAATTGATTTTTCTAGAGATAAACAAGAGTTTAAAAATTTCCTTATTGTTTATGAAATATTACAAAAGATTAATATATCAATTCCTAAGATATATGAAGTTAATCAAAAGCAATATAAAATATATATGCAAGATTTTGGAAAAAATAGATTTAATAAAATATACAATAAAGACAACCTTTATAAACTTTTAAAACTAGCTGTAGAAAATATAATTGTTATCCAAAATGAATCAAATTTAAATAATTTAAAAAATTTAAAAGAATACACCTTTGAAGATTTAAAAATTGAACTTAAAGAGTTTGTTACTTATTATATTCCTACCAAAAAAAATTTAAATTTTCCAACTTCAAAATTTTATGAATTATGGAAATGTATATTTAATTCTCAAAATTATAATATGAAAAATTTTGTTCATAAAGACTTTGAATTTGTTAATTTATTTTTTTTAGAAAATTATGAATCACATCTACAATGTGGAATTATTGATTTCCAAAGTGCTTTTATGGGATTTATAGGTTGGGACCTAATATCACTATTAGAAAATCCAAGAATCAATTTTACAAGAGATTACAACGATGAATTAATTGAGTATTTTTATGATAACGCGCCAATTATTGAAAATTTGAATACTTTTCGGGAACAATATTATGTTTTAAGTTTAGCTCGACAGACTCGATTACTTGGTAGATGGAAAAAATTAGTTAGTACAAATAATGATAATCAATACTTAGATTATTTAAAAATAACTAAATCTAGAATAATAGCGACATTGAATAATATTAAAAATTATGAACTAAGATCAATTTATGAAAAGTATTTATAATTTATGAAGAATTTTACATTAATGATTTTATGTGCAGGTTTTGGATCAAGAATGTTAAATTTGACACGCAGTACTCCAAAACCTTTATTAAAATATAAAAATAAAGTATTGTTAAAGAACACAATTGATTTCTTTACTAATATTGGATGTGATGAAATCTTAATAAATACACATTACTTACATCATAAAATAAAAAATTATTTGAATAAAAATTTTAAAAAATATCCTATCCAGATTATCTATGAAAAGACTATACTTGGCACAGGAGGAGGAGTAAAAAATATTTTCAATCATACAAAAAGAAAAAAAATCTGTGTTGTTAATTCTGATATTTTTTGGACAAAAAAAAATAAATCACATATCAAATATTTTCTAAGTAATTATCAAGATGTATCCTACTGTAAAATGTTGTTGTCTAAAGATATTAATTTTTTAGGTTTAAAAAAAGAAAATGGAGACTTTAATTTAAAAAGAAATATAGTTATAAATTGGAAAAATAAAAATGAGAAATTGTATTATTCCGGTCTTCAAATCGTATCTAAAAATATCTTTAATAATAGAAAAAAAATATTCCCAATGAATGAAATTTGGACAAAATTAATAAAAAACAATCAAATCAAAGGCTATACAATCCCATCTAAAATTAGACATATTGGGGATAAAAAATCAATTTTAGAAAATTAGATTTAATTTAGCTTGATAATAGATAAATATTTCTTACATATTAATCATGTCTACTTTTAAAACAAACGATCAAACTTTTGACAATGATATATCTACTAAAGATGTTCCAGTTGTAGTTGATTTTGGTGCAGAATGGTGCGGTCCATGTAAAGTACTTGACCCCATTTTAGAAGAAATTGCTGTTGAGAATAAAGATAAAGTTAAAATATATAAAATGAATATTGATGAGAACCCTATGACGCCACAAAAATACGGTATTAGGGGCATTCCTACAATAATGATTTTTAAAAATGGTGAGTTAATCGATACTAAGGTTGGAAGTCTTCCTAAAACAGCATTAGAGACCTGGATACAATCCAATTTATAATAGTTTTTTTCTAATTTTTCCTATCAAATACAAAGAACCAGTAATTAAATATATTTTTTGTTGATGAGATTTAAAATAATTTAAAGCATCATTTATATTATTTATTTGCTCACATTTAATAGAATGAAAATTACAAATTTCATTTATTTGTTTAGTTTTAAATGAATTTTTTTCATCTGGAATTTCTATAGCTAAAACTTTTGATATTCTTTTTTTTATTTTATTCAAAAATAAATTTGCTTTCTTATTATTCAACATTCCAAACAAGACTATGGGTTTTATTCTTTTAGTTTTTAAAAATTCATTTAGTTTATCAGCTCCATCAATATTATGTGATCCATCAAGAATTATTTTTTTATGCTTATAATTAATAATTTCTAATCTTCCTGGCCATACTGTTTTTTTTATCGCTGTATTAATTTCCTTTGTATTTAATTTATAACCCATTTTATTCATGATTTTCGCAAAATATATAGATATTGAAGCGTTTTCTTCCTGATGTTTTCCATTTAATGAAGGTTGAGTATAGAGAAATTTTTTTCCATCTACTTTCATTTCAAACTTATTTTTTAATGATTTTGTTACTTTAAATTCTTTTCCATAAAAATATTTATTTTCAAACTTATTTAATTTTTTTTGAATGTGATCTCTTAACTCTTTTTTTTGTTTACCAACTAAAACAAAATCACAATTTTTCACTATACCCAATTTTTCATTAGCAATTTTTTTAAGTGTTTTTCCTAAAAATTCCTCATGATCAAAACTAATTGGAGTTAAAATACTGCAAATTTTTTTTGGTATTATATTAGTTGCATCCAATCTGCCTCCTAATCCTGTCTCTAAAATAAGAAAGTCAGATTTTGATTGTTTAAATAATATGAAGGCTGCAGCTGTTGTTATTTCAAAGAAAGTTATTGGTTTATTATTATTTATATTTTTTACAAATGTAAGAGTTTCGTACAACTTCTTTGTACTAACTTCTTTATTATTTAGAATTATTCTTTCATTAAATCTAGATAAATGAGGTGAGATATATGCATCACATTTATACCCATTCTTAAACAAAATATTTCTTATAAAACTTTGAACAGAACCTTTTCCATTTGTTCCAGCAATATGAATTGTTTTTGGGAGATAATCTTGAGGATTGCCTAATTTTTTTAATAACAATTTTAATCTGTCTAAAGATAAATCAATGTATTTTGGATGAAGCTTAACAAGTTCATCTAATAACTTTTCTGTTTTAGATTTCACTAATTAACTTATATGATCTAACACTTTGTATAATGTTTCCTTAAGATTTTTTCTATGAGAAACAATATCTACCATTCCATGATCTTTTAGATATTCAGCTTTTTGGAAATCAATAGGCAATTCTTCTCTGATAGTGTCTTGTATAACTCTTTTACCTGCAAAACCGATTGTAGCACCTTGTTCTGCTATTGTTATATCTCCTAACATAGCAAATGAAGCTGTCACTCCTCCTGTAGTAGGCTCAGTTAGAATTACTATGTATGGTATATTATTTTCATTTAACAAATCTACAGCAGCAATTGTCCTTGGCATTTGCATTAAACTTATTATTCCTTCTTGCATTCTTGCTCCACCAGAAGAAGTAACAATTACATAAGGTAATTTATTTTTTATAGCAATTTTTGCTCCTTTAACTATTGCTCCACCTACTGCTCTACCCATAGAACCACCCATAAATTCAAAATTCATCAATCCACAAATGATTTGTTTTTCTTTAATTTTACCTTTAATAAGTATGAAAGCATCATCTCTGTTTGTCTTCTTTCTGTATTCTTTCAATCTATCTTTATATTTTTTCTTGTCTGTAAATTTCAAAGGATCATCAGAAATTTTATCAGGACTAATTTCAATAAAATTTCCATCTTCAAAAAACAACTTTATCCTATCTTCTGCAGTCATTCTAAAATGATAATTACAATTGACACAAACATATAAATTTTCCTTTAGGTCTTTGTGATGAATCATATTTCCACACGAAATACAATTATTCCATAACCTCTCAGGAACGTTTTTTCTTTTTACAAGTGAAGATAATTTTGGTTTTACAAAATTTGTTAACCAATTCATATTTTTGTCCCATTTTTTAAATCTTTTGAGAATTTATTAATTTCTGATAACATTTTTTCTTTATCATTTAAATTTTCTTCAATAATTTTAATTATACTTGAACCAACAACTGCACCATCAGCTATTTTACATATTTTATTCACATCATTTTCATTTTTTATTCCAAATCCAGGAATAACAGGCAAGTCAGTATGTTTTTTGATAAATTCAACCGATTGTCTAAGCTCATCTAAATTAGCAGATTTCTGTCCAGTAATACCCATAACACTAACGTAATACAAAAAACCACTTGCATTATTTAATATGAGCTTAAGCCTGTCTTCATTAGTTGTAGGAGTAATCAATCTTATCAAATCAACTTGGTTATTATTCAACTCATTAATCAAATCTGTATCTTCTTCAGGTTGCAGATCAACAATAATTAGACCATCAACACCATTTTCTTTACATTTTTTAACAAACTTTTTAATTCCAAAATGTAAAATTAAATTATAGTAACCCATTAAAATAATTGGGAGGTCAACTTTTATTTTTTTAGCTTTTGAAGCTAAAGAGAAGATGTCATTTAAATCTATACCTTTACTTATAGCTCTATTACTTGATAATTGAATTGTTGGACCATCAGCCATTGGATCAGAAAAAGGCATTCCAATTTCAATTATATCCACTCCATTACTAATAATAGTCTTAATAATTTCAAAGCTAGTATCAAAATCAGGGTCACCCCCAGTAACAAAAGTTACTAATTTTTTATCTTTATTTTTAAATATTTGACTAATTAAATTAGTCATTTAAATTTTTATCTTTAATTCATCAGCTATTGTAAAAATATCTTTATCTCCTCTACCACACATATTCATCACAATGATTTTATCTTTACTATAGTTTTTTGCTATTTTCTTTAAAACAGCTAATGCATGAGCTGGTTCCAATGCAGGAATTATTCCTTCTAATTTACAACAGTACTGAAAGGCCTCTAATGCTTCCTTGTCTGTTGCTGACATATAAGTAACTCTTTTTTCTTCAAACAAGAAAGAATGTTCTGGACCAATACCTGGATAGTCTAAGCCAGCTGATATAGAATGTGCTTCCTGAATCTGGCCACTATCTGATTGTAATAAGTAGGTTTTATTTCCGTGTAATACACCTGGTTTTCCACCAGTTAAGCTTGCTGCATGATTGTTTGTATCTATACCGTGACCCGCAGCTTCAACAGCAATCATTTCAACTTTTGAATCATCTAAAAATTCATGAAAAAGCCCTAAAGCGTTTGATCCGCCACCAATACAAGCCATTAATAAATCTGGTAATTTTCCTTCTACCTCTTCAAGTTGCTCACGAACTTCTTTACCTATTACAGATTGGAAGTCTCTAACCATTGCTGGATATGGATGAGGCCCTGCTGCTGTGCCTATAATGTAAAAAGTATCTGCAACATTTGTTACCCAATCTCTCAGAGCTTCATTCATTGCATCTTTAAGTGATTTTGAGCCTGTTGAAACAGATCTTATTTCTGCACCAAGCAATTTCATTCTAAAAACATTTGGTGATTGTCTCTCAATATCTTTTTCACCCATATAAACAACACAAGGTAAACCAAATAAAGCGCATACAGTTGCTGTTGCAACACCGTGTTGTCCCGCACCTGTTTCTGCTATAATTCTAGTCTTACCCATCTTTTTTGCCATTAGGATTTGCCCCATACAATTATTAATTTTATGAGCACCCGTATGGTTAAGTTCATCTCTTTTAAAATAAATTTTCGGACCTCCAAGATCTCTACTAATTCTTTCAGCAAAAAATAGAGGACTTGGTCTACCAACATATGACTTCAAATAATGGTTAAACTCACTAATAAAATTTTTATCTTGTTTTATTTTTTCATATTCTTTTTCTACTTCAAGAATTAAAGGCATTAAAGTTTCAGAAACATATCTTCCACCAAACTGACCAAAATATCCTTTTTCATTAGGATAGCTTTTGTATGTATTTCTAAGCATTTTTAAATTTTTCAATAAAATTATTTATAATGCGATTATCTTTAATGCCAAGCTCTTTTTCAACTCCAGAAGATAAATCTACACCAAATGGATTTATATTATCAATTATATGTTGAATATTATTTATATTAATACCACCTGATAAAAACCAAGGTTTATCAGTTTGTAGATTTTTTAATATATTCCAATCAAAACTTTTAGCATTTCCTCCAGGTAATTCGTTTTTTATTGGTTTATAATCAAATAAGAAATAATCTATATTATTATAGTCTTTAATTTTTCTCAGATCATCTTTACTATTAATAGAGATTGCTTTAATTATTTTTACTCCCATATTTTTTATAGTATTAATATATGCTTCATCCTCAGACCCGTGTAATTGTACAAAATTTAATTTTAAAATTTCGATTATTTTTTGTATTTCATTGATATTTCTATTAACAAATACCCCTACTCCATTAATATTTAAATTTTGAGATTTGTTTTGTAATATAATTGCATTCTCAATTGAAATATTCCTGGGACTTTTTGGATAAAAAATCATTCCAAAAAAATTAACGTTATTTTTTTCACAACAAACCAATGTGTCTTGATTTTGAATTCCACAAATTTTGATAATCATTTTAAATTAATGTTTTATTAATTTCTTTTAAAACTTTTAATGGATTTTTTGACTCTGTTATTGGCCTGCCTATCACTAAATAATCTGCACCAAGTGTAAGAGCTTTTTTTGGTGTTTCTATTCTTTTCTGGTCATCACTATTAACATCACTGTTAATTCGAATTCCAGGTGTTACAATTATGAATTTTGCTCCAACCTCTCTTCTTAAAATTTCTATTTCGTTGGGACTACATACGACCCCATCTAACTTATTTTTTTTTGCATATTTAGCAAATTTTTTTACCAACATTAATATATTTTTTTGATTATAATATTTTTTAGTTTGCTCACTATTCAAGCTGGTTAAAATTGAAACACCTAAAATTTTAGTATTTTTTTTATTTATTCTTGAGACCTTCATCATATTATCACCACCTGATATATGAATTGTAGTAAAAATAGGTTTCATTTTAAATAAAGCTTCCAATCCTTTTTCCACAGTATTAGGAATATCGTGTAACTTTAAATCAAGAAATATTTTAGGACAAACTGAATAAATTTTTTTGTAACCCTCAACACCGAAGTTAAAAAAAAATTGATAACCTATTTTAAAGGCATAAACATCTTTATTTAAAGTTTTAACTAATTTTATAGTTTTATTTAAGTTTTTACTATCTAAAGCTACAATTACTTTTTTAGATTTCATCTTCTATACTAGAATCTGTAAAACCATTTATTTTTTTGTGCAATATTTTTCCAATTTTAAAATGTAATTTAAAACTTTTATTCTTATATATTCTTTCATTTGTTTTTGGATTTCTAACAAGTTTTTCTTTATTAATTTTTCTGCTTAAGGTTCCAAAACCTCTTATTTCAATATTCTGACCTTTTTTTAAAGAAGATTTTATCTTTGTAATGAAGATATTAAATAAAGTATCAATATCTTCTAAAGTCAGGTTGTTATGCTTTTTATGTAACTTTTCAAGAATTTGTGATTTTAGCATCAACCCTATTTTTTTAGAACTGAGCCTAAAATATCACCTAAAGATGCTCCTGATGCACTTGAGCCATATTTACTCAATGCTTCTTTTTCATCCTGAATTTCTAATTCTTTTATTGAAAGATTTATGGTTCTATTTTTGGAGTCTATTGATAAAATTATAGAGTCTACTTTTTCATCTAAAGCAAAACGATCTGTTTTGTTTTGATTTTTATCATTAGATAAATTTGTTCTTTTTATAAAACCAAATATTTGTTTTTCTTTATCAAGTTCAATCTTTAGACCTTTCTCTTCAATATTAACAATTGTACCTGTTACTTTTGAACTGATTGGATTTACTTCAATATAATCTTGAACTGGATCATTATTTAAATGCTTAACACCAAGGCTGATTCTTTCTTTATCAGCATTAATATCAAGTATTTTTACCTTAATTTTTTCACCTTTTTTGAGATCTTTAATTATTTTTTCGCACTCTTTTTCATCCCAACTTAAATCAGATATATGCACCATGCCATCAATTTCATCAATTACTTTTACAAAAATACCAAAGTCAACAATGTTAACTATTTCTGTATCAAATGTATCGTTTATATTAAATTTATCTTTTAATTTAACCCATGGGTTTTCTTTCATTTGCTTTAAGCTACAATTGATTCTTTTCTTATCATCATCAATATCTAAAACTAATACTTCTATCTCTTCATTTAAATTGACTATTTTTGAAGGATGAGGAGGTTTTTTTAACCAGCTTAGCTCGTTTAAAGAGATAATACCATCATAATTATTATTTATATTTAAATGCACATTATTATCGTTCATACTAATTATTTTACCCATAACTTTTTGTTCGGCCTTTATATTTTCGTTAATTTTATCCCATGGGTTTTCTGTTAGTTGCTTAATACCAAGGCTTAATCTGGATAACTCTTCATCAAATTTTAATACTTTAACTTTTACTGTTGAGTTAAGTTCAAGTAAATCAGAAGGATTGCTAATTTTGGTCCAAGATATATCTGTAACATGAACAAGGCCATCAATACCTCCCAAATCTATAAAGGCACCGTAGTCTGTTATATTTTTGACTTTTCCCTCAATAACTGACCCCTCTTTAATATTTTTCAGAAGTTCAGATCTTTGTTCTTTTAGTGCATTTTCTGTAATAGCTTTTCTTGAAACAACTATGTTACCTCTGTATTTATCCATTTTCAAAATCATTAGTTCCAAAGGTTTGTGTAATAATTCTTTAGTATCTTTAATAATTTGTCTAGTTTCAATTTGACTGCCTGGTAGAAATGCAACAACACCATCTAAATCAACACTCATTCCCCCTTTAACTCTGTTAAAAGGAATACCCGTTACTACTTTATTTTCATTAAAACTGTGTTGTAAATTATGCCATGATTTTTGTTTAACAGCTTTTTCTCTTGAAAGCATTGTTTCACCATTTGCATTATCTACATTTTCAATAAATACCTCTGTCTCGTCACCAACTTCTACTTCAGATTTTTGTCCAGGTCTGGAAAATTCACTTAATGGAACACGACCCTCACTTTTTAAACCAACATCAATTGTCACAATCTCGTTTTCTATAGAGATTACTTTACCAGTTGTAATACTTTTTTCCTTAGCTGTAGAGTTCTTTAGTGAGTTGGTTATAAGTGTATCGTATTCGGTGTTACTTATTTTACCTGTTAGTTGTTCGTCCATATTAAATTTTATCTATTAATACCTTAATCTGCTTAATTGTTTTTGCAAAAGTGTTATTGTTATTGATTATATGAGCACCAACTGGAACAAGTAAAGGTGAGTGTTTTCTTAATTTGTCTTGTTTATCTCTCAATTTTATATCCCTCAAAATTTGAGCGTATATAGACTTTTCACCACTATCAATCAACTGTTTATATCTTCTTTTTGCTCTAATTTCTGGATTTACCTCTATATATAGTTTTAAATCTGCCTTTTTAAAAACTACCGACCCAATATCTCTGCCATCAATTACAAAACCCTTTAAGTTTTTATTTTTATTTACAAAATCGTATTGTAATTTATTAACAAAAACTCTTACAAAATTATGAACAGCAATTTTTGAGGAAAGTTTACTTATCTTTTGTGTTCTAATTTTTTTGCTATTTCTAAAAGAAATTTCTTTAATTTCTTTTAATTTTTTTTTAATTTGATCAATATTTGAAAAGTTTACCTTATTAGAGAACAGAATAAGAGCAATCCTTCTATAAAGAATACCAGAATCTAAATGATTAAGTCTCCATTTTCTGCTTATAAATTTTGCTATTTTTTCCTTCCCAGAAGCTGCAGGACCATCAATAGTAATAATTACTTTTTTCAAAAAATATTTCCACCTAATTTATTAAATTCATCTCTAAATGAGGGAAAACTTGTATTAACAGACTTAAAATCTTTTATCTTTAAAGGTCCTAATTTTGTACCCATCACACAAAAAGCCATTGCTATACGATGGTCAAAATCAGTCTGAATAGAACTATTTATTATTTTATAATTTTCTGAAGGATAAATATACAGATCATCATTTTCAGTTTTACAATTAATTCCACAATTTTGTAAGTTTAATAATATTAACTTTAATCTATCACTTTCTTTTACCTTTAACTCTTTTAAACCTCGAAACACACTTGGTGAATTTGCAAAAGATGCAGCTACTGAAAGAATTGGATATTCATCAATCATTAAATCTGCATACTCAGGACCAAGTTCACAACCTCTTAAATCTGAGCTGTATACTTCAATGTCACATAGATTTTCATTATTAATTGTTCTTTGATTTATCAATTTTATATTAGCACCCATTTTTCCTAGTGCTAAAAGTATCCCATTTCTTGTAGAATTATTATTAATATTTTTAAGAGTTATATGTGAATTTTTATTAATTAATGCTGACACAATAAAAAAAGCACTACTTGAAAGATCGTTTGGTACATCAATATTATTCGGGTAAAGCTCTCTTTGTCCAACAACTTTAATTATTTTTTTACTACCTAATTTTTCAATTTCAATATTTGCTCCAAATGATTCTAGCATTATCTCAGTATGATCTCTAGTTACTTTGTTCTCAGTTATTGTTGTTTTACCCTCAGTATTTAAAGCGGCTAATAATATACCAGATTTGATTTGTGCCGATGGAATTGTAAGTTCAATATCACGAGCAATCAAGTTACTACTTTCAATTGTAAGTGGTAAAGAACCATTGGTTGTATTAATCTTAGCATTCATATTAATTAATGGATTTGCAATTCTATTCATAGGTCTACTAGATAATGATTTATCACCCTTTAAAATCGATTTAAATTTTTGAGAAGATAATAGCCCTGTCAGTAATCTGGCACTTGTTCCAGAATTACCAAGATAAATTGGATTTTTTGGTTCAATTAATGAGTTTAATCCTCTACCTTCAATAATTATTTTTTCTTCCTTTTCAATTATTCTAACTCCCAAAGCTTTAAGGGCTTTTAGAGTATGAAGTACATCCTCAGATTTTAAAATATTATTAATTTCACATATACCATTCGAAATGGATGGTATTATTATTGATCTATGTGATATAGATTTATCTCCAGGTATTTTTGGTATTCCATTCATACCTTTTGTAATTAAATTACTAATCATTTAGAGTTGGAAATTTGAACCTAAATAAAATTTTTTAATTTTCTCATCATTTACTGCAGATATTGGATCACCTTCATAAAATATTGCACCTTCATTAACGATATAAACCTTATCAACAATTTTAAGTGTTTCTCTAACATTATGATCAGTGATTAATATCCCAATATTTCTTTCTTTTAATTTTTTGATAATTATTTTTATTTCTTCAATCGAAACTGGATCAATACCTGTTAGAGGTTCATCAAGTAACAAATATTTAGGATTAGTCGCAAGTGTCCTTGCAATTTCTAACCTTCGTCTCTCACCTCCAGATAATACAATGGACTTAGATTTTCTGACATGACTAATGTCAAATTCATTTAAGAGATTCTCTAATATAATATTTTGCTTAATTTTATCATTTTCTTTGATTTCAATTATTGATAATAAATTATCTTCAACACTCATTCCTCTAAAAATTGATGCCTCTTGAGGAAGATAGCTAATTCCTAATTTGCCTCTTAAATATATTGGCAAATTTGAGACGTCAAACTTATCTAGAACTATACTACCACTATCAGGTTTAACTAAACCTACTATGATATAAAATGTAGTTGTTTTTCCTGCACCATTTGGACCTAATAAACCAACTATTTCATTTCTTTTAATTGAAATACTAATATCTCTAACAACTTTTTTGTTGCCATATGTTTTTGAAATTTTCTTTATTGACAATCCATTATCTAGTACATCAAATTTATTGTTCATTATTTTGAATTATTACTTTTACTTTACTGTTATTTTTTGATTTGATTTTATATGAATTACTTGAAGTATCAAGACTTCCATAGTCCCCAGATATCTTTTCATCATTTCTAATTATTGTAACATTATCAATTAATTCTATAATTGAAGTATCCTTTTTAAAATTTATTTTATTTGCGTACATCTCTGTATCAATATTTTTAATATAAGAAATATTTTCATCATAAACATTTAAAAAAGAAATTTCTTTTTTATTATCATCATTTGTAAAAGTTCCATCAATTGCTCTTGCTTTAATTAATATATTTTCATTAATTAATTTTGAATTTAAACCTTTTATGAAAAAATCACCGGTTAAATTATTTACTTCAATAAATCCATCTGAAAACATCTGAACATCATTTGTAATTAATTTGGATTCTTTCCCTTGTATTTTTAGTCTTTCAATTTTGACTTCAAATATCAAAATATTTCCATTCCCATTCAATCCAAATTCTTTAGAATTAAATTTTACATTTCCCTCTGCTTCAAGTTTAGTAATATCATACAAGTTTTCATCAAAATTAATTTTAACATTGTCAGCAACCAAATTGAAACTATCTGATTGAATGTTGACATTTTTTTTTAATAAATAAAATTTTTCATTTTGGAAAACTTCAATACCATCTTCTGTTGTAATTTCTGTTTCTCCTACTTCTCTTGCAACAACATTTATAGAAACAAGATATATTAATATAATTTTACAAATTATTTTCATTTTAAAATTATATATGAGTTTCCGTAGAAGATAATTTTATTACCTTTATCAAAAATATTAAATCCTTGTGAAGAAATTGTACTATTTTTTGATTTAAACATTGATTTGGTAGTACTTTGTGCAGTTTGCTTATTTCTATTAAAAATAACTTTGTCAGTTTCTATACTAAATTCATTAGATTTAAATCTAACATTGTCTTTCAATAATATTTCATCTTTATTTATAAAATTTCCCTCTGATGCAGTAATATAAATCTTTTTTGACTCATTATTTATTGAAAATTTCGGTTCAGATATATCAGCATCAGTTAAAAGTGATTTAGAATAATTTAATCCAATATTCTTTTGATTTATCTGTTTAGAAAAAATTAATATAAGAAAAAAAATTATTATAGTTATTCCTAAGTAGAATATTATTTTTCTGTTTATATATAAAAAAAAATTCAAACTAACTCGTCAATCTTAATAAGTCGTGTATATGAACTATCCCCAAGGGAACTTTTTTATCACAAATAAATAAACTAGTTATCTTTTTTGTATTCATCAAATTAATCGCTTCTCCAACTAACATGCTTTGATTAGCTAGTGATGGATTTTTTGTCATTATTTCAGAGGCTTTTTTATCAAAAAATTTTGAATTTAATTTTCTTCTCAAATCGCCATCTGTAATTATTCCAACTATTTGTTTTTTACTGTTTATAACTCCAATACAACCAAAACTTTTTTTCGTCATAGTGAGTAAGGATTTGGACATTTTTTCATTTAATTTTGCTAAAGGCAACTTTTTACCAGTATGCATAACATCACTTAAGTTTTTTAGATCTTTTCCAAGATTTCCTCCTGGATGAAGCCTTTTAAATTGCGTGCTTTTAAAACCCCTTAACTCTAATAAAGAAATTGCAATACAATCTCCAATAATTAATGACATTGAAGTTGAGCTTGTAGGTGCTAAGTTGAGAGGGCATGCTTCAATTGGTTTTTTATATATAATACCAACATTAGCATTTTTATGAAGTATACTTTTCGAGTTACTTGTTATGCTGATAAGCTTAATATTAAATCTTTTGGTAAACTGTATTATGTTATTTAGTTCAGATGTTTCTCCTGAATTTGAAATTGCTATTACACAATCATCTTTTTTTATACTTCCTAAATCACCATGACTAGCTTCAGTAGCGTGAACAAAATATGAAGGTGTTCCAGTTGATGTAAGTGTTGCGGATATTTTATTCCCTATGTGAGCACTTTTTCCAACTCCTGTAATAACAATCTTTCCCTTAGTATTATAAATCAAATTAACTGCCTTACAAAAACTATTATTAAATGTAGACTTTATATTTTTTATACTATTTAATTCTCTTAATAACGTTCTGTTTGCACTACTGATTATTTTTTTATTGTTATTCATTAATGTTTAAATATGTCCTGATCCGACCATCCATTAATATCTAAATCCGTTCTATATTGAATGAAATCAAAACAGGCTTTAGCTATTTTATTTCTTTTTTCTCTGAATAACATTATATCAAGTTTATCTTTCAATTTATGTAAATATAAAACATCGGTAGCTGCATATTTTTGCTGATCTTTAGTCAATTCACCTCCCCAGTCGGAAGATTGCTCAGTTTTTGAGATTGATTTTCCTAATAATTCACTACAAAGATCTTTATATCCATGTTTATCTGTATATGTTCTAACTAGCTTCGACGCAATTTTAGTACAGTAAATATTTTTTATATTAATTTTGAAGTTGTATTTGAAAACAGCTACATCAAACCTGGCATAATGAAATATTTTTTGAATTTTATTATTCTTAAGAATTCTAATTAAGTTTAGAGGTTTTTCTTTAGATAAGTCAATTTTTACTAGATGACATATTTCATCCCCATTAGAAATTTGGACTAAACACAATTTATCTCTTTTAGGATTTAATCCCATTGTTTCACTATCCAATGCAATAATATTAGCAGCTTTAAAACTTGCTGGGAGATCTCCTCTATAGATATTTATTTTCATTTTGATTTTATTGCCTGTATAATCTATATTTTTTCTCTATATCACTTATTTAATTAAAGGTCATGAAATCAATAGTAATTTTTGGAGGAGCAGGTTTTGTAGGTAAACATTTAATAAGACGTCTCACTAAAAATGACCATAAAATCATTGTTCCATATCAAAGATCTGTACAAGAAGCTAAAATCCGACTTTTAGGTGTAACAGGACAGATAATTCCCTTTCGTTATTCTTCATTAGAAGACAAAAGGCTTAAATCTGTTTTAAATAATGCAGACTTGTGCATTAACTTGAAAACTACATACGATCAAAAGAAAGGTGATTTTAATAATACTATATATAAGTTTAATCAGAAACTTATAAGAATCTTAAAATCTAGTAAGGAATTAAAACAATTCATTCTTTTTTCTGGTCTAGGTGTAGATATTGATAAAAATTCAACAAGAAGTATTGCAGTACATAAATCTGAAAAGGAGGCTTTTAAACAACTAGATAATGTAATTATTATTAGGCCTGGTGTTATTATAGGCGGCGGCGATATCTTCATGAAAAGACTATTGCCAATATTTAAAGCTTCATTTTTTGTCCCACTTTTTGGTGATGGTTCAACAAAATTCCAACCTGTATTTATTGATGATGTATCTCAAGCTGTTGATGAAATAATTAATTCGAAGATTAAAGGGAAAAATATTTACGAACTTGCAGGTCCTAGGATATATTCTTACAAAGAATTCTTTAATTATATTTCTGAATTTTTAAAAAAAACCAGAGTTTTAGTTCCTGTTCCTATGGCACTTATGCAACCTATGATAAATATTGCTGAAAAAACTCCAATTTCGCCTCTTACGTCTGAACAGTTAAAATTATTTGAAAAGGATAATCTTGTCGTAAATGTCGATAAATCGTTCCAAAATCTTGATATTAATCCACAGGATACACTAGAAATACTTAAAAATATTGTTGTAAATTAAGGGTTTTCTGATTTTTAGTACATAAGTGGTACTAAAATTACAAAATTATTCTTTCTTTTTTTATCTTGAATGTGTATTTGGTTCGATCTAGATAAAATAGTAAACAAATGATAACTAAATGCTAAAATTTACAAAAATAAACAAGGAAAATCCTAGTAAAATATCTGCTAAAGAGAGGGTCAAATCATTTGATGAAATTTATGCAAAATATGCCTCACAAAAGGCAGAAGAACAAGCTTCTAGATGTTCTCAATGCGGTGTGCCTTTCTGCCAAGTTCATTGTCCTTTACACAATAATATTCCAGATTGGTTAAAACTAACTGCTGAGGATAGAATGCAGGAGGCATTTGAAATTTCTAGCTCTACAAATAACATGCCTGAAATTTGTGGTCGTATATGTCCCCAAGATCGTTTGTGTGAAGGTAACTGTGTAATTGAACAATCTGGCCACGGTACTGTTACTATTGGATCGATAGAAAAATATATTACGGATAAAGCTTGGGAAGAAGGTTGGGTTAAAAATATAGAACCAGTTGAAGAAAGAAATCAAAGTGTTGGAATTATCGGTTCTGGTCCTGCTGGATTAGCTGCAGCAGAAGAACTTCGTAAAAAAGGATTTCAAGTTACAATATATGATCGCTACGATAGACCAGGAGGTCTTTTAATTTATGGTATTCCAAATTTTAAGCTAGAAAAAGATATTGTTATAAGAAGAACAAATCGACTTAAAGAAAGTGGAATTAAGTTTGAATTAAACTGCGATATTGGTAAAGACATTACTTTTGAAGATATTAAAATTAAGCATGATGCAGTTCTTATAGCAACCGGGGTTTACAAATTTAGAGAAATCAATCTAAATACATCTAATTTTAATAATGTTGTACCAGCTTTAGATTTCCTAATAGCGAGTAACAAGACTGGTTTAAAAGATAAAGTTGAAGATTTCATAAATGGAAGATTAAACGCAAATGGAAAAAATGTAGTTGTCATTGGTGGCGGTGATACTGCTATGGATTGCGTTAGAACAGCTGTAAGACAAGGAGCGAAATCTGTTAAGTGTCTTTACAGACGTGATAAGACAAACATGCCTGGTTCGCAAAGAGAAGTTCAAAATGCAATAGAAGAGGGAGTCGATTTTCAATGGTTGACTTTACCAACTGAGTATTCGGGGAACGGGTCATTGAAAAATGTCAGAACTGTTTTAATGCAACTTGGAGAACCTGATGAGTCAGGTAGAAGGAAGCCAGAGACAAAAGAAGGTACGGAAAAAGATCTAGATGTAGATTTAGCTATAGAAGCTCTGGGTTTTGAACCTGAAAATTTACCAAAGCTTTTTGATCATAATGACCTGACAGTTACAAGATGGGGTACACTAAAAATTAATTATAAAAATATGATGACATCAATTGATGGTGTATTTGCTGCTGGAGATATTGTTCGTGGTGCAAGTTTAGTTGTTTGGGGAATCAAAGATGGTCGTGATGCAGCAAAGAATATCAATGAATATTTAGAAAACAATTTTTCCGATCAAAATAATATTAATAAGAAAGTAGTAAATGCCTAATCACTTTATTGAAAAGTATAAAAAGGATAAAAAATTCTTAGAAGAAAATCACGTTTATAATGAACAAGATGAACATTCATCATGTGGTGTTGGATTAATAGCATCTTTAGATGGATCTGAGACAAGAGAAATAGTAAAGTTAGGAGTGCAAGCTTTAAGAGTTTTGTATCACAGGGGAGCAGTTGATGCTGATGGTAAAACAGGTGATGGTGCAGGTATACAGTTATCCATACCAAAGAATTTTTTTACTCAACAAATAGAAAGAACTGGTCACGCTCCTAATGATTTACCTTTTGGGGTTGGCATGATTTTTTTACCACGTACAGATTTTGCCGCTCAAGAAAATGCTCGTACAATTGTTGAATCTGAAATAATTAAAGAAGGTTTGAAAATATATGGTTGGAGACACGTTCCAATTAATTCATCGATTATTGGTGATAAAGCTAAAGCAACAAGGCCTGAAATAGAACAAATACTAATTTGTAATGAAGAACTAGAAGATGAAAAGCAATTTGATAATAAACTTTATATAATTAGAAAAAGAATAGAAAAAGAAATTAGAAATCAAAATATTTCAGACTTTTATATTTGCTCACTATCTTGTCAGTCTATTGTTTATAAGGGTATGTTTTTAGCAGAACAGCTTTCCAATTTTTATCCAGATATCCAAAATGAGAATTTTATTTCTAGATATGCAGTTTATCACCAGCGTTATTCAACTAATACATTTCCTACATGGTCTTTAGCACAGCCTTTTAGAGTGATTGCGCATAATGGTGAAATAAATACACTTAAAGGTAATAAAAATTGGATGGCTGCTCATGAGCCAAGAATGGAACATAAAAATTTTGGAAATAATATAGATGATTTAAAACCCATAATTGATTCTAAAGCTTCTGACTCTGCTGCATTAGATTCAACAATAGAGTTATTAGTCAAAGCTAATCGCTCTTTACCTATGGCTAAAATAATAACAATTCCAGAAGCTTGGTCCCACAGAAGAGATTTTCCAAAAAAAATAAAAGATTTATACGCTTATGGTGGAGCAGTTATGGAGCCATGGGATGGTCCAGCAGCAATATGTGGAGCTTACGGTGATTGGGCTATTGCTGGAATGGATAGAAATGGTCTTAGACCCATAAGATATACACTGACAAAAAATCTTCTTATTGCGGGTTCTGAAACTGGAATGGTTGATATTAAAGAAAATGAAATAGTAGAAAGAGGTAGGGTAGGACCAGGTCAATTAATAGCAGTCAACTTTAAAGAAAAAGAATTTTTTAAAGATCATGATATAAAAAAGTATTTAGCAGAAACTAAACCATTTGGTGATTGGACTAAAAAAATTACGTACATTGATAAACTCGTTCAATCTGTTGATGAGGAATTTAGAGATTTAGACTCTGGAGATCTACGAAAAAGAATGGCATGCTTTGCCTGGTCAGTAGAAGACATTGAATTAATACTTCATCCGATGATTGCCGAAAAAAAAGAAGCAACGGGATCGATGGGAGATGACACTCCACTAGCTGTGCTCTCAAATAAATATAGAGGACTCCATCACTTTTTTAGACAAAATTTTAGTCAAGTTACAAATCCACCAATTGATTCATTAAGAGAAAGAGTTGTTATGAGTCTTCGAACTAGAATTGGAAACTTAAGTAATATTCTTGATGAAGATGAAGATCAATGCGATCATTTACAATTGAACTCCCCTGTTCTTTCAATTGAACAATTCAAATCTATGCGTAGATATATGAAAGATACCGTGAAGATCATTGACACTACAATGGATAAAACAAATCCTGAAAATAATTTTGAGATAGAAATTTCAAGAATAAACCGAGAAGCAGAACAAGCTGTTAGAGAAGGGTATGTTCATATAATTTTAAGTGACAAAGAAATGTCTAAAACAAGAGTAGCTCTTCCTATGATATTAGTTACAAGTTCTGTGCATCATCATTTAATTAAACAAAATCTTCGAACTTTTATTTCCTTAAATGTTCAATCTGCAGAATGTCTAGACGTACAATATTTTGCAGTGCTAATCGGAGTAGGAGCAACAAGTGTGAATGCGTATATGGCACAACAAGCAATAGCGGAAAGACATAAAAAGGGATTATTTAAAGATCTCTCATACGAAGAATGTGTAGAAAGATTCATTAATTCCATAAATAATGGTTTGCTTAAGACTATGAGTAAGATGGGAATATCTGTGATTAATTCATATCGAGGTGGCTGTAATTTTGAAGCGATTGGCCTTAGTAGAAATTTAATGAGTAAATATTTCCCTTCTATGAGTTCTAAAATATCTGGTATTGGAATCAGTGGCATTGAAAGAAGATCAAGATTAGCTCATGATAACGCATATGAAGAAAGTGTTATTACGCTGCCGATTGGAGGAAACTATCGCTATAGATTTGGAGGTGAAAAACATGCTTTTGAAGCAAGATCAATTCATATGCTTCAAACTGCAGTAACTTCTAATAATTATTCATTATTTAAAAAATATTCTTCGATGATTGATGAAATGGATCCTATAAATATTCGTGACCTTTTAGACTTCAAAAAGAATAACAATAACAACAGCATAAATACCGTAGAACCTTCTCAAGAAATTAGAAAAAGACTAGTTGCACCAGGGATATCACTTGGAGCCTTAAGCCCAGAAGCGCATGAAACTCTCTCTGTAGCAATGAATAGGATAGGAGCTAAATCCGATTCAGGTGAGGGTGGTGAAGACCCAATTAGATTTAAACCGAAGTCAAATGGAGATAACGCATCATCAAAAATTAAACAAATTGCAAGTGGACGATTTGGTGTAACTTCGGAGTATTTAAATAATTGTGAAGAAATTGAAATTAAAGTTGCACAAGGTGCAAAACCTGGTGAGGGTGGACAATTGCCAGGAGGAAAAGTTACAGAATTAATTGCTAAACTAAGACATTCAACTGAAGGTGTGACGCTTATAAGTCCTCCTCCTCATCATGATATTTATTCTATCGAAGATTTAGCTCAGCTGATTTACGATTTGAAACAAATAAATCCAAGAGCTAAAGTATGTGTTAAGTTAGTTGCTCAATCAGGTATTGGAACAGTTGCAGCTGGTGTAGCAAAAGCAAAAGCTGATACGATACTCATTTCTGGTCACAATGGTGGAACTGGAGCAAGCCCACAAACAAGCATTAAGTATGCAGGACTTCCTTGGGAACTTGGATTAAGTGAAGTACATCAAGTTCTATCTTTAAATAACTTAAGAGATAAAGTTATTCTTAGAACTGACGGAGGTTTGAAAACAGGAAAAGATATTGTCATTGCGGCTATGCTTGGGGCAGAAGAATATGGAATTGGGACAGCAAGTTTAGTTGCCATGGGATGTATAATGGTTAGACAATGTCATTCAAATACTTGCCCTGTTGGAGTTTGCTCACAGGATGAAAAACTTAGAGAAAAATTTACCGGAACACCAGAAAAAGTAATTAATCTATTTAGTTTTATTGCCGATGAAGTAAGAGAAATTTTAGGATCACTTGGCTTTTCTTCTCTTGATGAAGTAGTTGGAAGATCTGATCTTTTATATCAAGTCAGTAGAGGAAGTTCTGATCTTGATGATTTAGATTTAAATCCAATTATTCAATCAATTGATTCATCAGTTGGAGATTTTGATATAAAGAAAAATACAATAAATAAAGTTAGCGACAGTCTTGATATTAAAATAATAGAGGATGCTAAGTCTTTTTTTGATACAGATCAAAAAATTGAACTAAACTATAATATCAAAAATACGGATAGAGCTATTGGTACAAGACTTGCATCAGAAATTACTACTACAAAAGGTATGAGTTCTCTTCCAGAGGATTTTTTTACAGTTAATTTTCATGGTTCTGCTGGGCAATCTTTTGGAGCGTGGAGTGTGCAAGGAACTACTCTTAAAGTTTTTGGTGATGCTAACGATTATGTCGCAAAAGGATTATCGGGAGGTAAAATTGTTATTCAACCAAGCTCATCTTCAAAACTAAAAACAAACAAAAATGTTATAATTGGGAATACTGTCCTATATGGAGCAACACGAGGTAAACTTTTTGCAGCTGGAACTGCAGGTGATAGGTTTGCTGTTAGAAACTCTGGCGCACATGCTGTTATTGAAGGATGTGGCGATAATGGATGTGAATACATGACTGGAGGAAGTACAGTTATTCTTGGCGAAGTAGGAAATAATTTTGGAGCTGGAATGACAGGAGGTATGGCATTTGTTTACGATAAAGAAGGAACTCTACCACTTCGAATTAATCTTGAAGATATTTTCTATCAACAACAAATGACAAATTATTGGGAAAAAATTTTATATCAAAAAATTGAAGAACATATCAAGGAAACAAATTCAATGTACGCAAAAAATTTACTCGAAAATTGGGAAAATGAGAAGTTACTCTTCTGGCAGATTGTTCCAAAAGAAATGATAAATAAATTTGATCAACCTGTATTAATTCAAGAAGAAAAATCTGCTTAGTTTTTTATTATTGATTGAATAGAATCATTCATTATTTTTAAATCAAATGGAGTAGATAATCGATGATCACTATTTTTTAATAATTTTATTTGGATTTGATTACCTTTAACTTTTTTTACTATTTTTTCTGGAACATCAGGAGTGACAACATTATCTCTTAGTCCTTGTATTAAAATTAAGGGCTTATTCCATTTGAATTCTTTATTTAAAATTTTATTTTTTCTACCTTCAACAATGTATTTCTTTTTTATAAGATAACTAAACCCGTAGGAGGCATATTTAATAATTCCTTTTTTATTCATTTCTTGTTTTTTCTTTAAAGGAAGTTTTTTATAAAACCCATCAATATAATCAGGTGCTGCCGCTAGGCCAATTAATCCAGCAATTCTTTTTGGTCTTGCTTTGGCGGCTAAAAACATTAACCATCCACCCATACTGCTACCAACCAGAATTTGCGGTCCTTTTGCAATATTATCAATGATATCAATTAAGTCTTTCTTCCAATCTGAAATTGTAAAATCTTCGAATTTTCCGTCAGATTTACCATGACCACGGCATTCAAAACGGATAAACCGCAATTTATTTCTTCTCGCAAATCTCTCTAAAGACAAAGCTTTTTGACCACTCATATCTGAGTTAAGGCCATGGATAAAGATGATACCAGGCCCCTTACCCTTTATAGATTTATAGCGAATTCTTTCTTTTTTCTTATTAATAAAGTAAGGCATCTTTGATACAAATACTTATATTTTAATAAAATGTCATCATTTAATGTCGCTCAAATTCTTCCCTCTTTAGATTCAGGTGGTATCGAAAGAGGCACCATTGAAGTTGCAAATTATTTATCTGAATTAAATTTAAAAAATAATATTATTTCAAATGGAGGGCGTTTAATTAAGGAAATTGATAAAAATTATACTGATCATTTTCAATTACCAGTTAACTCAAAAAATTTTTTTATTTATCCATTAATTGCCAATCAATTAAAAAAATTAATTTTTAATCAAAATATTAATGTTGTTCATGTACGATCAAGAGCACCAGCATGGATTTTAAGTTTTATAAAAAATAGAAACTTCAAAACAATATCTACATTTCATAATGTGTATAGTGGTAATTTTTATTTTAAAAAAATCTATAATAAGCAATTATCCAAAGTTGATCAGATTGTTGCGATTTCAAATTATGTAAAAAATGAAATTAGTAAAAAATACAATTTGGATTCAAATAAAATTAAAGTGATTAATAGAGGAGTTGATGTTAAATATTTTGAAAAACCAATTTTAGATTCTCAAATAGAAAATATAATAAATAAGTATCAAATTGATACCTCAAAAAATATTATTTTATATCCTGCAAGGCTAACAAACTGGAAAGGTCAAATTGAGTTTTTAGATATATTTAATAAGATGCAAAATGATAATTTTTTGCTTTATTTTGCAGGTGATACAAAAAATCAATCTTATACAGAAAAACTACAAAATAAAATTCAAAGTTTTAACCTTAGTCATAAATGTAAAATTATAGGCAATCTACTAAGAGATGATTTGAAAACTTTATATTACCTATCATCAATTATTGCCTCCTTTCCTTTACAAGCTGAAGGGTTTGGAAGAACTATAAGCGAAGCGTTAATAATGAAAAAAAAGATACTTACTTTTAACTATGGTGGTGTCAAAGATCAGCTTGATAAATTAGATGATATTTATAAAGTACATCCTCATAAATATAGTGAAATAGATATAAAACTTCAAAATATTATAAAAATAGATAAAGAAAAATTTTCTAATATTTCTTTAAATAGCAAAGACTACATATCAAAAACATTTTCAAAAAACCAAATGGTACAAAGTTACGTAGATTTATATGAACAGCAGTCAATTTAACAAAATACTAGTTGTAAAGCATGGATCGCTTGGCGATATTGCATTTTCTATACTTGCTATGGCATCAATTAAGCAATTTTTTAATAATGCCACCATTGACTTGCTCACTGAAGAAAAATACGTAAATTTTTTAAGCAATTCAAATTATTTTAATTCGATTTTTAAAGATAATAGAAAAGGAATAATTGATTCACTTAAGGTTATATTAAAAATTAATCAAAATAAATATGATCTAATCATAGATTTACAGAATTCTAAAAGAACAAATAATTATTGGTCATTCTTAAAATTTATTTCAGAAGTAAAAGTTAACGGATCTTGTTCTAATTGTGATATTCAATATGTAATTCCTCCACAAGGAACTGAATCTCCACAACAAGGTTTATACAATCAACTAAAGTTACTTGGAGTAAATGAAATTAATCAAAATGTAGATTGGCTTTTCAGAGATACTACGGCAATTAATGAAGATAAAATAATCTTAATGATACCCGGTGTTTCTAAATCAGGTAAGGACAAGCAATGGTCACCAGATAAATTTGCAATACTTGCAAGTACTCTTGAAAAAAAAGGATATAATATTTGTGTTATTGGGCAAAAATCAGATAAACAAACAGTAGAAAAGATCAATAATGCATGTCAGAAGGTTATTGATTTAAGCGATAAATCACCTCCTGAAATCATCTATTCCATTGCTAAAAAAAGTAATTTTATAATTAGTAACGATACTGGCCCAGGTCATATAGCTGCTCTAAGTAACTCACCTATTCTTTTTTTAGCTAAAGATAATGCTATCTCAAAATCAAACTTGTCTGAATATAAAAATGCTTATACGATTTTGACCGATACAATGAACTCAATTTCAGTAAAACAAGTTTTAGATTTTTTACACAATAGTAAATTAACTAATAAATGAAATTAATTCTTTTTCTAAATTTTGGTTGTTAGAGAATAGTTTAGTATATTTTTTCTTCCATGGCGCATATTCTTCTGCAATCATTTCTGGAACATTATCTGAATCATAAATAACACAAAGTTTCGCTTCAGAAAGTGATGCAATATGTGTGCATCCACATTCAGGTGTAATTACATATGTTGAAGAATTTATTATTGATGTCCAATTATCAAAATTTAATTGATCTAAGATTACAACATTATTTATACTTTTAAGATTTTCAAATTCTTCATTATTAATAATCTCATATTTTTTAAATATTTCATAGAATACATTTTTTGATGTTCCATCAGTTGTCATTACAATACTGATTTTCAAATTTTTAAGATTCTCTAATAGATTGATAAAGTTTTCTTCAGAAAAATATTTATTGATCCATTTTGAAGATAAATGAATTAAGCATAATTTTTTAGAACTAAATTCTATTTTATTAAATCCAATTTCATTCTTAATCTCTGCTGAATTATTAAAATTTAATCCATTTTTAGTAACCAACTCCATCATAATTTCTGTTTGATGAATTGGGATTTTTTTTGAATATCTTAATTGGCGATCGATAATTAAGTAGTGAGTAAAAAAGATTTTACCCAAAATTCTATCAAAAAATTTACTCATGTAATTATTTTTGTATCGAGATTTAAAAATTAACAATGACTTTATTTTACTTTTAGAAAAAATTGATATTAATATACTGTTTATACCAGGACTAAATGTGAAAATATAATCATAATTTTCACTTCTTAATTTTGAAATTATTTTTAAGACTTGATAAAATTTATTTTGAAGTAAAAATATTTTGTTAATAGATTTATAGTTCTTACATATTTTTTGATTTTTTTTAGAAGATACAATATCAATTTTATAATCCTGATTAGCTTCTTTTAGTCCTTGCACAACTGGAAGAGTAAGGATCATATCTCCCATTTTATCGTTTCTAACCAAACAAATTTTCATAAAGTGTATTTAATAACTTAAAAAACAGTTTATATTTTTTAAAATCAGCCCTTGAATTTAAATTCATTTGAGATTATATCCTAACAAAATATGACAAAACACTTAATTTCCTAATATGCTATTAAATAATAGCTTTAACTCAATCTCTATATAATTTTGGCTGTAAATTTCAAAACAAAGAAAGATACTGGTCCAAGAATAAATGAGCAGATTACTGCAAGTGAAGTCAGATTAATATCTAGTAGTGGTAAACAAATGGGGATATTAAGCATTCGTGAAGCTTTAATTCAAGCAGAAGATGAAGGTTTTGATTTAGTTGAAGTGTCTCCTGAAGCTAATCCACCAGTTTGTAAAATTATAGATTATGGTAAATTAAAATATAGAGAGCAAAAAAGTAAGAAAGAAGCAAAAAAGAAACAAAAAACAATTGAAGTCAAAGAGATTAAAATGAGACCTGGAATTGATACACACGATTATAATGTTAAAATTAAAGCGCTATCAAAGTTTATAGGTGGTGGTAATAAAGTTAAAGTCTCTATGCGTTTCAGAGGACGTGAAATGGAGCATCAAAATTTAGGCTTTGATCTTCTAAAAAAACTAACTTCAGAAGTTGAAGAATATGCAAAAGTTGAAGTAGCTCCTAAGTTTGAGGGAAGACAAATAATGATGATACTTGTCCCTCAAGTTGCTAAATAATTCTACATGTTGCAAAATACTCAATTATCAGTATAAGCCTTCAAAACTTGTTATGGCCTGCGGGGCAGCCTAACGGGTAAACTTATAATATAGGAGATAGTAATGCCCAAGCTTAAAACTAAGAGTAGTTTAAAAAAAAGATTTTCTAGAACGGGTACTGGTAAAATTAAATTTAAACCTGCTGGAAAGAGACATGGAATGAGTAAACGTTCCAATAAATTTATTCGTAACACTAAAAGATCTGCAATTATGTCACCAGGTGACTCTGCTTTGATTGATCATATGTTACCATACAACAAGTAAGGGGAAATCAATGGCAAGAGTATCACGAGGTGTTACAGCAAGAGCTAGACACAAAAAAGTAATTAAAAGAGCAAAAGGTTATTACGGTAGAAGAAAAAATGTTTTTCGAGTTGCTGTGCAGGCTGTCGAAAGAGGCATGCAATATGCTTATAGAGATCGTAAAAAAAGAAAAAGTGATTTTAGAGGTTTATGGATTCAAAGAATCAATGCTGGTGTACGACTTCATGGTTTAACATATTCACAATTTATATCTGGTCTTAAAAAATCATCTATTGAAATAGATAGAAAGATTTTATCGGATCTTGCAGTTAATCAGCCAGAGGCTTTTAAAGCTTTAGTTGATAAAGCTCAATCTGCTAGATAATTTTAATTAATAAAATATAATAGATATTGATGGCATTTGCTGAAAATAAAATTGATGTTCTAAAAAAAATTAAAGCTTCAAAATCCTTCGAAGATTTAGAAAAACTTCGATTATATTATTTAGGTAAAAAAGGATTAATACCTGAAGCATTAAAAGGATTAGGCTCTTTGTCGATTGAAGAAAAAAAATCGAAAGGACAGGAATTAAATATTATTAAAAAAGAAATTGAAGAAGGTATTAAAAACCAAAGAACAGAAATTGAAAATATTGAAATTTCAAACAGGATTAATTTAGAATCAATTGATGTTACTCTACCACCTAATATTTCTGACAAAGGAAAAATACATCCAATTAGTCAAACAATCTTTAATATTATAGAAATTTTTGGAAATCTAAATTATTCAGTGGAAACAGGTCCAGATATAGAAACAGATTTTAATAATTTTACAGCTTTAAATATACCAGAACATCACCCTGCAAGAGAAATGCAGGATACTTTTTATATTCAAAATAATGGAGACAAAAATGTTCTTCGAACTCATACTAGTCCAGTTCAAGTGAGAACTATGCTCAACACAAAACCACCTATTAAAATTATTGTGCCTGGCAGAACTTATAGAAGTGACTCAGATGCTACACATGCTCCTATGTTTCATCAGGTAGAAGGTTTAGTCGTTGATACAAGTTCTACTATGGTTGATTTAAAATCAACACTCGTTTCATTCTTAGAAGAATTTTTCGAAGTAAAAAACTTACAATACCGTTTTCGTCCAAGCTATTTCCCTTTTACCGAGCCTAGTGCGGAAATGGATGTAGCTTATACTAAAGTTAATAATAAAATTAAAATTGGTGAAGGAGATAAATGGTTAGAAATACTGGGTTGTGGCATGGTCAATCCTATGGTTTTAGATAATTGTAATATTGATTCAAAACAGTATCAGGGTTTCGCTTTTGGTATGGGAATTGAACGTTTGTCGATGCTTAAATATGGTATTACAGATTTAAGAAGTTTTTTTGATCCAAATTATAGATGGTTAGATCATTATGGTTTTAGTATTTTGGATAATCAATCACGATCAGGACTATAAATGAAATTTACTTTAGATTGGTTAAGAGATCATTTAGATACTTCTGAAAATTTGAATACTATAACAGATACTTTAACCAATATTGGTTTAGAGATTGAAAGTGTCGAAGATAAATCAGAAATATTTAAGAATTTTACAGTAGCTAAAGTTTTAAAAGCAGAAAAACATCCAGATGCAGATAAACTTAAAGTATGTCAGGTAGAAACAATAAATGGAAATTTTCAAGTTGTTTGTGGCGCTCCAAATGCAAGAGGGGGGATGCTTGGCATTTTTGCACCAGAAAATAGCTACATTCCAGGTACAGACTTACATTTAAAAAAAACCAAAATAAGAGGAGTTGAGTCTTGTGGAATGCTTGTATCAGAAAGAGAAATGGGTATTTCTGATGAACACGATGGTATTATTGAAATAAAAGATAATTATAAAATTGGAGATCTATTTAGTAAAATTTTTACAATAGATGAACCTGTTATAGAAATTAATTTAACTCCAAATAGATCTGATTGTTTATCAGTTAGAGGTATCGCTAGGGATTTAGCTGCAGCAGGAATTGGTAAATTAAAAGACTTAAATTATAAAAAAACTAAAGAAACATTCAAAAGTCCAATTACTTGGAAAAAAGATTTTCAAAATAATAAGCTATGTCCTGGTGTAGCAGGTCGATATTTCAAAAATGTTAAAAATATAGAAAGTCCTAAATGGCTTCAAGATAGATTAACTGCAATAGGCTTAAGGCCTATTTCTGCTCTTGTTGACATTACAAACTACATTACTTTCGATTTAGGCAGACCACTTCATGTTTATGATGCGGACAAGGTCTCAGGCAATTTAACAATGCGATTAGCCAATAAAAATGAGGAGTGTTTAGCACTAAATGAAGTTAATTATAAATGTGACAGTGATATGATTGTAATTTCTGATGATGAAAATAAACTTCATGGAATTGGTGGAGTTATGGGTGGCTTAAATAGCGGTTGTAGTATGAACACTAAAAATGTCTTTCTAGAAGTTGCGTTATTTGATCCAATCTCTGTAACTAAAACTGGAAGAAAACTAAATCTTCAAAGTGATGCACGCTATCGTTTTGAAAGAGGGATAGATACTGATTCTATCTATTGGGGTGTAGATGCTGCAACTCAAATGATTTTAGAATTATGTGGAGGGGAAGTAAGTGAGTTCGTTTCTTCAGAAATTAATATAGAAAAAAATAAACCATTTATGTTTGACACAAATAAAATAAAAACTTTTGGTGGAATAGAAATCAATAAAAAGGAACAGAAAAAAATCTTAGCTTCACTAGGTTTTTCTGTTAATGAAAAAAATTCAAAGTTTGAAATTCAAAGCCCTACTTTTAGACCAGATATTGTCGGTGAGGCAGATATCGTCGAAGAAATAATTAGAATTTATGGTTATAATAAAATTCCTCTAAAAAAAGTAACTAATCAAGAAGAAAAAAAGCAGATTTTAAATACTAAAACAAAAACTTTTTATAAAAGCAAAAAAACTATAGCACTTAATGGATATTCTGAAGTTGTCACATGGTCATTTATGGATGAAAAAAAAGCAAAAATAATATCAGATGAAATAATTAGTTTAAAAAATCCAATTAGTACTGATTTGAACACTATGAGACCATCAACGCTTCCAAATTTATTAGAAGCAATCAATCAAAATAAAGCTAGAATGTACTTGAGAGCTAAAATATTTGAAGTAGGTCCAAATTTTTCTAAATCTTTACCAGATCAACAAGAAAATGTTGCTACTGCTATAGCTTATGGTTCATCTGATGAACAAAACTGGTTATCAAATAAAAAAAATATTGATGTCTTTAGTATAAAGGCTGATTTATTTTCTATATTATCAAACTTAAATGTACCAATAGATAATCTCTTATATGAAAAACTTGAAGGACAAATCTATCATCCTGGTAAATCATCTTCTTTAAGGCTTGGTAAAAACAGAATAGCTAATTTTGGAGAGTTGCATCCAATTTTATTAAAAACAATGGATGTTAATTTCAAGGTATTTGGTTTTGAAATATATTTGGAGAATATTGCACAATTTCAAGAAAATAAATCTTCCTCTAAAGGTGGTTTTGCTAACAATCCTTATCAAATGGTTGAAAGAGATTTTGCTTTTCTGTTTCCAAAAGAAGTTAACGCTGGCGATATAATTAAAAAAGTAAAAAAAATAGATAAAAATATAATTCAAAATGTAACAATTTTTGATGTTTATGATGGCGATAAACTTCCAGAAAATAAAAAAAGTATTGCTTTTAGGGTATTATTACAACCTCAAGATAAAACATTCAACGATCAAGAAATTGAGGAATTATCAAATAAAATAATAGATGAAATATCTAAATCGCTTGATGCATCTATAAGAAACTAATGACAGAACTTAGTTCTATTCGTAATTTCTCCATTGTTGCTCACATAGATCATGGGAAATCAACCTTAGCTGATAGACTAATACAGTTTTGTGGTGGTTTAACTGATAGAGAGATGAAAGAGCAGGTTTTAGATTCAATGGAATTAGAAAGAGAAAGAGGTATTACGATTAAAGCTCAAACAGTTAGACTTTCATATAAATCAAAAGAAGGAAAGACTTATGTGCTTAATATTATGGACACCCCAGGTCATGTTGATTTTTCATATGAGGTATCAAGATCTTTAGCTGCTTGTGAGGGTTCTTTATTGATAGTAGATTCAACACAGGGTGTTGAGGCTCAAACATTAGCAAATGCGTATCAGGCAATTAATAATGATCATGAAATTTTACCTGTTCTCAATAAAATCGATCTTCCTTCTTCTGAGCCAGATAAAATAAAATCACAAATTGAAGATGTGCTTGGTATTGAAACAGACAATGCTTCTCTTGTTTCAGCAAAAACAGGTGTAGGTATAGAAGATTTATTAAATAAAATCATAACACTTCTTCCATCTCCATCAGGTGAAATAAGTAAAGAATTGAAATGTATGTTAGTAGATAGTTGGTATGACAGTTATCTTGGTGTTGTGGTACTTATAAGAGTCATAAATGGACAGTTAAAAAAAGGTCAGAAAATTAGATTTATGGCAACAGGAGCTACATATACAATTGATAGAGTAGGTATATTTTCTCCTAAGGCAACTGAAGTTGATACACTTGGACCAGGTGAAATTGGTTTTATAAATTCTGGTATTAAAAGTGTTTCCGATTGTAAAGTTGGTGACACAATAACAGATGATAAACTTCCAACTAATGAAGTTCTACCAGGTTTTAAACCATCCCAACCTGTAGTTTTTTGTGGAATGTTTCCAGTTGACTCAGATGACTATGAGCATATGCGAGATAGTATGGCTAAACTTGCTCTGAATGACTCAAGTTTTTCTTATGAACCAGAAGTAAGCCCTGCGTTAGGTTATGGTTTTCGTTGTGGTTTCTTAGGTTTATTGCATTTAGAAATTATTAGAGATCGGTTTGAAAGAGAATTTAATTTAGAACTTGTAACCACTGCTCCATCAGTAGTTTACAAAATTTTAATGAAAGATGGATCAACTATAAATCTTCATAATCCAACTGATATGCCGGATCCAGTAAAAGTTGAAAATATTTCCGAACCTTGGATTAAAGCTACAATAATAGTACCTGAAGAATTTTTAGGATCAGTACTAGAATTATGTACTTCTAAAAGAGGTATTCAATTAAATATGAGTTATGCAGGTAATAGACCTTTAGTTGAATACAAACTTCCACTAAATGAAGTAGTTTTTGATTTTTATGATAGATTAAAATCAATTACAAAAGGATATGCAAGTTTTGATTATGAAATTACAGGTTATGAAGTAAACAATTTAGTAAAAGTTGGTATATTAATTAATGGAGATCCAGTTGATGCTTTATCACTTATAGTACATAAGGATAGATCAGAGCAAAGAGGCAGAGCTTTATGTGAAAGATTAAAAGATCTAATACCAAGACAACAATTTAAAGTAGCTATCCAAGCAGCAATTGGTGGAAAAGTAATTGCCCGAGAAACAGTAGCTTCATTTAGAAAAGATGTTACACAAAAACTTTATGGAGGAGATGTAACAAGAAAAAATAAACTTTTAGATAAACAAAAAAAAGGTAAAAAAAGAATGAGACAATTTGGAAAAGTTGATATTCCACAAAATACATTTCTTAACGCTTTAAAAATGAATGATAATTAAGTTTTATTTCTTTCTAATAGTTCTCCTTGGTTAATGGGTGGCCATATATTATAACGTTTTGTATACCAATCCAATCTCATTAAATTTTCAAAAATAAAATAAATAAAAACTACAACTAAAATAACTTTTGCATAAGCAGTAATAAACTTAAAACTATATTTAATCATAAAAAGCCATAATGGAACTAATAGAAATATTATTAAAAATAAATTATAAAATATTCCAAATCTATATGCTGGTGCAAAGAAAAACCAAATCAAATTACAAATTAATATAAATAAAATTAAGAATATATAATAATTTTCAAAATATTTATTTCTAAAATATTTAATTATATATGTTGAACTATTCTTTATTTTTAAATAAACATATAAGAATGGAACAAATAATAAAATTAAATATATAAAATAAATTTCTAAAATCTTATACAGGTGATTATCAAGCCAAATTAATATCCAGTTAAAATTACCTAGATTCATAGAATTATGTTGATCTCCCTTAGCAAAAGCTCCTATAATATTAATTTCTTTTATTGCTAAATCAATATTCGAAAAACATGTAATAGTTACCGGCCAAATCAGGCAACCACTAATTATATAATTTTGAAAAAACCATGGTACTGGAATTAAACAAATAACCAAAAATAAAAAATAATTCAATTTTCGATACTTGATTTCGAATATTAATAAAAATATAAATAAAACAACTAAAAAATTAGATATTTTAATTATAAAAGCAAATTGTAATAATAATATTGAAATTAAAAAAATATTCTCAGAAGATTCTTTTGATTTTTCCAAAAATTTATTTGTTATTAATAAAATAATATAAATACTTACTATTACACCTGGAATATCAGTTCCCAAATCCTTTAAATGATTTAAAGCTCCTAAAAAAAAAATTAAGCAAAAAAAAGATATTATAGATATGTAATATTTACCCTGGTTTAAAGTTTTCTTACATAAATTCAAAAAATCGTAAATTGATACAGAGAAAAATAATGATGAAAGAATTACAAGAGTACTAGTAAAAAAACTTAATGAATAAATAGAATTTAAAAATAACCAGTGTGAATTATAGCTAATTCTTCTATGATGTAAAATATCAAATAAATTTTTGTTTTTATAATTTTTAATTGTTTCATAGTGATAATTAAAATCATCATTAAAACCAGAATAAAATGAATATAAAATACTTAACAGCGATACAAATAAAACAAAAAATAATTCAATTCTTATTTCTTGTTTTTTAAACAAAAAATATACATATATTAATATTCCACATAATATTAACAACAAGCTAGAGTTATTCGAAATTGGTATAAAAAAATTAAATATTGTAAAAAAAAATCCAGTAAAAATTAATCCTTGTATAAAAATTAAATTTTTTAATCCTAATTCAAATTCATTCGTAAATAAAATTTTATTTATTAAAGTTCCATAACCTAATATTGAAATTAATATAAGTGTAGTAAATAAAGGAAAAAGAAATAAATTTAAATTTTCTAAAATCATTTCAAGTTAGCATTTGTAAAATTTTTCTAAAAAAACTGTTGTTTTATATGATGCATCTATAAGTTTTTTTGAAACTTCCAAATTACCATTTTCAAATTTCATTAATAATGAAGAGATTGGTGATTTATTATTTTTAAATATAACCTTATTATTAAAACTTAATTTGTGTAAAATCATGTCATTTGTAATATAATTTTTATCATCTAGTACAATTTTTAATTTTCTTAATTTTTTTTTAAACAAATTTCCAGTAATTATTTTTACATTTATATTTGAATTAATTTTAAAAAAAAATTTTGTTACCATTCCTCTTCCATACTTATTATTTGATTTAACTTCTTTTTTATTAACTACGGAGAAATTTTTTTCGCTAAATAGTAAATATAAAAGACTTACTGAATGAAATCCCCAATCCCAAATGGGATGGATATCGTTTCTAAAAGGACCAAAACTTCCCTCATAAATAGTTATCTCTTTAATTTTTGTAAAATTTTTATCTACAATTTGCTTTAATTCTTCAAATGTTTCTGAAAAATAATTTGATAGATTGGGATAAATTATAAGATTATAATCTTCCAAAATTTTTTTTATTTCTTGTAAATCTTTACAGGAATTAGCTACAGGTTTTTCTATAATTAAAGGGATTCTTTTCTCTTTTATTAATTTAATAATTTCTAAATTAATTTTAGGTAATGCTGCAACATAAATGTAATCATAAATGTCAGATTCAACTAATTTTTCTATATTCTCAAAAATTTGAATATTATTTTTAAAAATTTTCTTTTTCCTACAAACAATAGAGTTTAGTATATAATTTCTATTTGAATCAATTTCTTTTATGATTTTTGATGCCCAATTGCCACAACCTACTAAAGCAATTTTAATCATTTTAGAAAATTTTGTAATTTATTTTTGCCCAATCTAAAAATAGCTCCAATCCTTTTTCTAAAGAAATTTCTGTTTTATAATCTATATCTTTTTTTGCTTTGTTAATATTAGGACATCTTCTTTGTGGTTCATCATCAGGATATGATTTTGGATGATCTATAAAATTTGCTCTAATTTTTTTGCTATGAATTTTTTTTAAAATTTTATAAATATCTCTTACTGATACTTCTGGTTTGCTATTTCCAATATTATAAGCTTCTCCAGTTTTTCCGAAGCAAATAACCCTTATGAAGCCTTCCATAGCATCTGAAATATAACAATAAGTTCTAGTTTGATTGCCAGTTCCATAAATATTTATATTTTTGTTATTTAATATATTGCTTATAAAATTTGGAAATATTCTGTAATCTTTCTGACGCATCCCAGGACCATATATATTAAATGGTCTTATTATATTGGTGTGTAGGTTATAATAATTATTATAGACATAGCATAAAGTTTCTCCAAGTCTTTTGCTTTCATCATAACAAGCTCTAGGTCCCATGGGATTTACATTCCCTCTATATGATTCTTTTGTAGGAATATTTTTTTTATCAGGATCCCCATATATCTCACTAGAGCTAAAAAATATAAACTTCGCTTTGTTTTTTTTAGCAATTTCTAAACAGTTTCTTGTTCCATTTATTGCAACATCTAATGTTTCTATTGGTTGTTTTCTGTAATAAAAGGGACTTGCTATTCCAGCTGCATGAATAACAATATCTATTTTTTGATTGTATAAAAACTTTTTTGAAACATCTTTTTTTATAAATTTAATATTAGATTTATTTTTTAGATTTTTATCAAATACTTTGTCATATGCAATTACTTGCATTGGTTTACTTAATATTTTGTTGTATTCCTTAAATACTTCAATAAAATATTTACCTAAAAAACCACCACCACCTGTTATCAAAACTCTTTTGTTATTAAAATTATTAATGATATTGCTTGTGTTCTTTACTATTTTATTAATATCTTTATTTAAAAAAAAGGACACTATAACTTTCTAAATGGGATAGGTTTGTAAAATTTAACTTTCATTTTTCCAAAATATTTTTTGATATCTTTAAAATATTCGTAAGCAAAAACTAAAACTATATCAATATTTTTGTTTATGTTATTTTTTCTTGGCAAAATATTAATATGCATACCTGGCGAAAATCTATTTTGTTTAAGTGGACTATCGTCAATTATATATCTTATTAAATTTGAGTCAATTTTTGCTACATTGGTAATTGTTGAAACTCTAGCTGGAGAGCCATAACCAATAACTTTCAATTTTTTTTTGTTAAAATAAATTAGTTTTTCTTTTAAAATATTTGAATTTAAAAATATTTTTTTATTGAAAAATTTAAAAGCATTTATACTTAAATTTCGTTTTTCATCGTCTAAAATCTTCTTACATCTAAATGTAATTTTTTGACTCACCGAGTTTTTAATATAACATCTAAGAGATCCTCCATGAATATCAATTTTTTCTATATCATACAATGTCATATCTACATTTTTAAAAAGTTTATTTATAGAATTTGCAGAGTAATAAAATGGTCTATCAAAGTAAAATCTTTCAAATTCTAAATTTTTTAAAAAATTTTGAAGATATTCAATTTCAATGATTATTGTTCCATCTTTTTTTATAAAATTTTTGATATCTCGTGAAAATTTTATTGGATTTTTAAGATGCGTGACAACACTTGAAGCTACAATCAAATCAGGTTTATTATATTTTTTTAAAATTCTTTTAATGATTTTATTATCAAAAAAACCTATAAAAGTTTCTAAACCTTTATCATTTGCTATTTTACCTACATTTATAGATGGATCTATACCTATTGATTTTACTTTTAGTTCTTTTAAAGGTTTTAATAAAATACCATCATTAGACCCTATATCAACTACGAAATTATAATTTTGAATCTTTACTGCTAATTTTTCAAAATGCTCCGTCAATTTCTTGTTAACAGAAGAAAGATAATAATAATCTTCAAATAAAATATTTCTATTTATTATTTTTTTAATTTGTCCAGATCTACAATTTTTACAAAATAAAATTTTCAAGCTATATTTTTTCTCATTTGTAAGCTCAAGTTTCTTTTTTGGATACTTATTTGCTAATGGCTGTTTTCCAAGATTTATTACTTCTGATATTCTTTTTGAATTACAAATTCTGCACTTCATAAAAAATATTTTTTTATTTTTGTTGAAATTATCCAATAAATTACAGAGAAAACATCATAATATCTAATTTTTTTTCCTTCTTGATAAGTTCTGCCATGATAGTTAACACCGATTTCAAAAATTTTAGAATTTTTATTTATAACATAGGTTAATATTTCTGCTTGCTGACCCCAGTTATTACAACGAAGTTTTTTTACATCAACTAAATCTCTTTTGAACATACAGTAACAACAGTAAATATCTGTAAATGTGGTATTGTTTAATAGATTAAATAAAAATGTTATAAATTTGTTACCTATCATGTGCCAGAAGTGTAAAACTGATCTTCGTGCACCAATGAATCTGCTCCCCATAATTAAATCGTAATTATATTTTTTATTTTCTTTAAGAAATATTAGAATATCATTTGGGTCATATTCTAAATCAGCATCCTGAATTAAAATATACTCATGCGCACAATGTTTAAAACCCTCGATAACTGCCTTACCTTTACCAGAGTTTCGTTTTAGATGTACAGCTTTATTATATAAATTTTGATTATTTTCTAAAATTTTTTTTGAATTGTCTTTTGAGCCATCATTAACGACAATTATTTCAAGCTTGCATTTTTTTTTTAATATTTCTAACTTTTTTAAAATATCTAATAGAGTTTTTTCTTCATTAAATACTGGAACGATAATACTTAAGCTTTGCATTATAGAAAATAAATTAATTTATTATTTTAACTTATATATTTAATTATATATATAAATAAATTCTTGAAATACTATGGAGAGATGTGAGAGTGGTTTAATCAGCACGCTTGGAAAGCGTGTGTAGTAGCAATACTACCGAGGGTTCGAATCCCTCTCTCTCCGCCATACCTAATTAGTACCATAAATACTTATCTATTATTGATGTGCATTTTTCTTTATCTGGAATAACAAAGATATAATTATTTCTTTTATTTATTTTATTAATACATTCTAATCTAAAACTAGAACTGCATAAACCTTTAAAATTATAACAATACAGAGGTTTACCAAGTACATCTTCACTATTAATTGTTCTTTCTATGATTGGCATTTCAAGCTTATCATTGAGTTTAAATCGTTTTCTATCAATAGACGGGTATTCATAATAATTATAGTAATTATTGAGACTTACACCATTAAAATTATTTATTATCCTATCTATATTTTTATACTCAAAGTAAGATAATGATATTGTAAAAATAATTATAAAAGGAAATATTTTTAATTTATGTATTTTTTGAAACAATATTAGACTTATTAAACATGTTATAGAAAATATAATTCCATACCCTCCATATCTGGTTTGTGGTAATAAAAATATCCATGTAAAAATTGGTATAGTAAATATAATTAATAGAAATGAGTATTTTTTAATATCTGAGATAATTTCATAGAATTTTATTTTGTTAAAATTAAATATTATTATTAAAATTGATGAAAAAATAAAAAAATAAATTATGTTTAAAAATCTATCTATATCATATTCATATTTCCACCAATAATTTAACCAGTTGTATTCATTGAGATATTTCTTTGGACTAATAAAATTTTCTCCTTCTCTAAAATTGTAATAATTAAAAATATTTTCAATAAATTTTTCGTTAATTAAATAAAGTAAGTAACCTTTTGATTGAGACGACAAATGATAATATCTTAACTTTGCATGTTCAATTCCTACACCCCATTCAATTATATCAAAACAAGTAAAATAAATAGGATACGATAAACAGCCAGTGATAATAAAATTCTTAAATAAATATAAAATGGAAAAAATAATTAAAAACGCATAGAATAATTTGTAATTTTTAATTGTTTTAATTAAATACCTTATATTATGAATAAGAAATATTAATATTAAAGGAGCAAAAATTATTGAATTTGTTCTTATCAGAATTGCAAAGTAAAATAATAATACAATACATAGAATTATATAATTTTGATATTTTCTATTCTCTATCAAATAATATTTAAGAATAAACATGCAAATAATTAAGTAAATAAGATTTCCTTGGATTTCACTTCCAAAATCTTTGCTATTCGAATAAGTTAAACAAACAAAACAAAAACAAAAAAAAGCAAATTGTTTAATTATATTTTTATTAGATCTAATGAAAATATCTTTTAAAATTATTAAAAAAAAACTTAGAAATAGAATTGATAAAACAGAAAGATACTTCGTGCCAAAAAATGGTAGAGTATATATAGCTAAAAGGTCATACCAAATATGTCCATAACCTAAATTATCATTTAAATTCGCAATCCCAAAAATAATTTTAAAATCATTTACTATATTTACGTATGGTAAGTGATACCAAAAATAATCTGCATGATACTCAAATAAAACTAATGATGGAATTATAATTATAAATATAACAAAGTATTCTAATTTAAAATATTTATGTTTAAATACATTTTCAAAATATAAAAAAATTATACCTAAAAAAATTATTATCAAGTTAAAGAAAATATTTAAAGGTATAAAAAAATGAAAGAAAATTGATATAAAGCAAAGAAAAAATAAACCAAAAATCCCAGTTTCTCCAAGAGAATTATTAATGTTTCCAAAAAAAATTTTTTTAAAAATAATTCCATACCCAAGTGAACTTAAATACACTACAATAAAAAAAAACAATGAAGAAATTATTTCTTGAGCCATTTTTTATTTTTACCTTATTATTATAACAATATGTCTAAGTTTAAGGTATCAGTTATACTTCCAGTAATCAACGAAACATTTTCTTTGGAAAAAACTGTTGAAATAATTATCAAAAATTCAAAAGAAGACATATCAGAAATAATTATTGTTGTATCAAAAGAAAAAACTAATGATGATTCATTAAAATTAATCAATCATTTAAAAACTACTAAATATCCAAATTTAATAAATACATATTTTCAAACTCTTCCATTTATTGGTGGTGCGATTCAAAAGGGATTTGAAATGAGCACAGGTACACATATAATAATGATGGCTAGTGATCTAGAAACAGATCCAAATGATGTAAAAATTTTGATTAATTTATCAAAACTCAACCCATGTAGTATTATAACAGCAAATAGATGGATTAAAGGTGGGAGTTTTAAAAAATATAACATAATCAAGTTTTATTTTAATTTTTTATTTCAATTAATGCTCAGATGTATATTTTTAACTAAACTAAGTGATATGACATATGGATTTAGAATTTTTCCTGCAAATTTAGTTAAAGAAATTAAATGGCAAGAATTAAAACACCCTTTTTTGCTTGAAACTATTTTAAAACCTTTATTAATGAAAGTGAATATAATAGAAATACCCTCCAAATGGGAGGCAAGACTTGAAGGTACTTCTCAAAATAGCTTTATTGAAAATTTCAGATATATTAAAACTGCAATAAATATCAGACTCTTTTGGAAAAAAAAATAATATGGAAAATAAGTACATTATTACAACAACTATAAACAGCCCTACAGAGGCTATTCAAAAATTTGATAGCATGTCTGATTGGAAACTCATTGTAGTAGGTGATAAAAAAACTCCTTCAAACTATAATTTAATAAACGGGATTTATTTAAGCCCTGAAGATCAAGAGAATTATGATAAAGAACTTTCTGATGCAATAGGATGGAATTGTATTCAAAGAAGAAACTTTGGATTACTTAAAGCATATCAACTAAATGCTGATATAATTGCAACAATAGATGATGATAATATACCTCTTGATAATTGGGGAAAGAATTTGCTGGTGTCTAAAGAGATTGACTTAGATTATTACCAAACAGATGAAATTGCATTTGACCCTATTTCTATTACAAATCACAATAATTTATGGCATAGAGGATTTCCATTACAACTTCTAAGTAAACGAGAAACCAAAAAAATTAAAAAAAATATTTGTCCCGATATCCAAGCAGATTTTTGGAATGGTGATCCTGACATAGATGCAGTTTGTAGAATGGAACATGCCCCTGAATGTAAATTTGATAATAATTGTTTTCCATTTTCTTCAAATAAGTTTTCGCCCTTTAATTCTCAAAATACATTTTTATCAAAAAAAGTTTTAAAAGATTATTTCCTTTTTCCTCATATAGGTAGGATGGATGATATTTGGGCTTCGTATTATGTTGAATCTTTAGGGTTTAAAGTTGTCTATAGTGAACCTTCAGTATATCAAGATAGAAACGAGCATGATTTGACAATAGATTTTAAAAAAGAGGTTATTGGATATGAAAATAACCTAAAACTATTAAATCAGTTAAGTTTAAATCCAAATAATATCTTAAATTTTATTCCAGAAAGATCAAAAGATGCTTTCAGATTATATCAAAAGCATTTTTTATGAAAAAAATACTCATAACTGGTGGAGCGGGTTTTGTTGGAAGATATTTCACTAAATTTTTTTTAGATCAAAAATATGAGGTACATGTAGTAGATAATATTTCACAATATACTGGGGCAAGAGAACCAAGCAACTGGCCATTTTTCATACCACAAGACTATAAAAATTTTATATTTCATCAACAAGATTGTAGAGATTGGTTTATTTCTAATTTTAAAGATGATTTCGATTATGTCCTTCATCTAGCAGCAATGGTTGGGGGAAGGATGATGATAGAAAAAAACCCAATTGCTGTCAGTGATGATCTTTCAATTGACTCACACTTTTGGCAATGGGCTGTAAAGTCTAAACCAAAAAAAATTCTTACATTTAGTTCAAGTGCTTGCTATCCTGTAATCTTTCAAAAAAAAGAAAATTATAAGTTGTTATCAGAAGACTTTGTTAGTTTCGACCAACCAATTGGAGTTCCTGATTTAACTTATGGCTGGGCAAAATTAACATCTGAATATCTTGGAAAAATTGCTTATCAAAACTATGGAATTAAAAGTGTGGTTTACAGACCTTTCTCTGGTTATGGAATAGATCAGGATCTTAGCTATCCATTTCCAAGTATTTGCAAGAGGATTTTAAATAATAAAAATTCTGAAAAAATTCAGGTTTGGGGTACTGGTGATCAAATGAGAGATTTTATACATATTAAAGATTGTGTTAAGGGTGTTGTTTCTACCATGGATAAAATTGATGATGGTTCACCTATAAATCTATCTACTGGTAAGCTTACAAGTTTTAAAGAATTTGTAAAAATTGGCTGTAACATTTTAGGCTTTGAAACAGAAGTTGTTGGTACTTCTAATAAACCAGAGGGTGTATTTGCAAGAGGAGGAGATACAAAATTACAACATGAATTAGGATTTGTTACAAAAATTAATTTTAAAAGAGGTATAGAAGAAGCTTTCACATTTTTTGAAAAAAATAATTAATTTATTTTTTTTTAGATCTCATACACCAAAATTGATACATCCCTGCAAATATTCTAGGATTATTTTTTTCAAAATTCTCCCATTTGTCTAGATCATATAAATCAAAATTATTAGTATAAATTTTTTTAAAATTTTCTTTTACCAATTGATCTTCAAATCCTAAAAAAATTAAACCTAAATTATTTAAATACTCTTTTATTTTACTTATTGTAAACCTATGTTCCTGAACATGAAATAATAAATCTCTTACCCCACTTACTGAATAGAAATCTGGGCTTGATTTAATATAATTCCATTGATTATTATCATTCTCAATTAAATCTTTTCTAAATTCAATGATGTTTTTATAATTAGGCTGAAGTTTGAGCTTATTAATTTTATTTTTTATTTCTTTTATATGTTCCCTCGCTCTTTCACTGTATAATCCAATAAGCATTAAAGAATCATTATTCAAACATGATGTTAATATTTGCCATCCCTTAAATGGATTGTCCATATGATGAAGAACACCAACTGATTCAATTATATCAAACTTTTTATCTATTAATTCTAAATCTAGGATATCCCCTTGAATAAAATCAATATTGTTAATCTTTAGTTCACTCGCTTTTCTTTTTGCATAAGATAAACTTTTAAAACTTAGATCCAGAGCAAGTATTTTCGATTTTTTATATTTTGAAGCAGTTGTGATGGCATGTTGACCAGTACCGCAACCCGCAATTAGTATCTGAGGACTATCAGAGTTTGCTATTTTTTCTAAATCTAAATTCAAATCGCTATCATTAATTACATCTTTAATATTCCTTGGCTTAATACTTAATCCAAGATTTTCCCATCTAGGATAGGGGTTTTCCTCATACTGTTTCTTTACCTTAATTGAAACGTTATCCTCTACTTCTGATATAGACTTTATTGACTTAGATATTTGATTTTCAATTTTATTTTGATTTAGATGTAATTCAAATATTTCTTTTAATCTATCTGAAAATATAACATTATTTGACCAACTAAAATTATTTAAAGGCTCATAACATGATAGGCACAATATTTCTAAATCACTGATTTTTTTATTTTCTTTTAAATTATTTTTAATTCTTTCATCAATTTTTTTTATTTTTTCTATCTCATCTTTTGATTGGTCATATATGTATTCATTAAGAAAACATTGCATAGATAAAGAAATTAAAAAATTAATGTGATTTTTATTAATATTTGATTTGTATATTTGGTTTAAAATTTCTTTTCTTATCTTAACAAAATTTTTTTCAATATAATAATCAGGAATAGGACAAACTTTCATAAATTGCATTAGAAGAGAGTTGTTCTGTAAATTATCTAAAACATAATTAAAATCTTCATAAGTTATTTTATCCTTAATTAAAGATAAATTATTTTTAAGATCTGTATTTAAAAATAAACCATTTATAACATTAGGGGCAATTGAATTTGGCCTGACAATATCTTTTTCTTTTAAAAGATGTAAAAGATATTTATTAACATTATTATGCTCTGTATCTAATATGTAAAACTGAAGCACTCCAGCTAAGTTGTAATATGCTACTTTATAATTTGAATTGATTTCTAAAGTTGATAAATAACATTCAATAGCTTTTTTATTCAAACCTTTCTTTCTATATATATTTCCTAGATTATTATGAGCTTTAAAATAATTAATATCTAGTTCTATTACCTTATTATAACTTTCTATTGCTTTTTCTTCTTCATTTAATTTGTTGTAAATATTAGCTAAGTTATAATGACCATCAGTATAATTAGGGCTTAGATTCACTACTTTGATAAATAAATTTTTTGCTAATCTATAATTTTTAAGTTCTGTATGAACTACGCCTTGTATATTTTGAAGAAGAATGGATTTAGGAAATTCATCTAATAGCACATTTGATAGTTTCAACAGTTCATCAAAATTTTTTTTATCAAATAAGGATATTAATTCCTTTATTTTAATTTCTGATGGTTCTATACGACTCATCTATACGACAGAAGAAATAAGTTTTTTAGTATAATCAGATTTGGGAGAATTAAATATATTTCTACTAATATTTTCTTCTACAATTGATCCTTCTTTTAATACAATTATCCTATCTGATATTGCTTTGATAACTGTCATATCATGACTAATAAATATGTAGCTAAGCTGTAGTTGTTTTTGAAGTTTATTAAGGAGATTTATTATTTGATTTTGAATTGTGACATCTAAAGCTGATGTAGGTTCATCTAATATTAAAATTTTTGGTTCTAAAATTAAAGCTCTCGCAATTGCAATTCTTTGACGCTGACCTCCCGAAAATTCGTGAGGATATTTTTCAATTGTATTTTTATACTCTAATCCAACTTTATCTAATATATTTTTTATTTTTTCTTCTTTTTCTATTTTACTTATATTTGGATAATGAATTAACATTCCTTCAGAAATAATATCTTCTATATTCATCCTTGGACTTAATGATGAAAATGGATCTTGAAAAACAATTTGTATTTCCTTTCTTAGATTTAAAACCTCTTTTTTATTTAATTGACTAAGATCTTTTTTATTTATTTTTATTTTTCCTTTTGATTCTATTAAATTTAAAATTGCTAAAATAAGAGATGTTTTTCCTGAACCTGACTCTCCAACTATACCTATGCTTTCACCAATTTTTAAATCAAAACTTACATTTTTAATTGCTTTTACATGGTCGATTGTTTTTTTTAAAAGACCTTTCTTAATAGGATACCATACATCTAAATCTTCAACTTTTAAGATAGAATCTGATTTAAAATTTTTACTCTTTTTAATATTACTTTGATAGGAAACTAATTCTTTGGTGTACTCATTTTTTGGATTATTAAATATGTCGTTATTTGATCCAAATTCAACAATTTTTCCATTTTTCATTACATAAATATAGTCTGATAATTTTTTTACTACTGATAAATCATGGCTTATAAAAACCAAAGACATTCCTAGTCTTGATTGTATATTTTTTAACAGTTCTAAAATTTGTAATTGAATTGTAACATCTAATGCTGTTGTAGGCTCGTCAGCAATAAGTACTTCAGGGTTATTAGCTATGCTCATTGCGATCATAGCTCTTTGTCTTTGTCCACCCGATAATTCATAAGGATATATTTTTGGCCTTGATGCAATGTTATCTAAACCCACTTCTTTTAATAAATTTATAGTTTTTTTCTTTGCTTCATTATTACTTATTAAATTATGGGTTGTAATAACCTCCTCAATTTGTTTATTAATAGTGTGCAAAGGGTTTAAACTTGTCATAGGTTCTTGAAAAATTGTAGAAATTTTATTTCCTCTTATTTTTTGTATTTCACTTTCGTTTAATTTCAATAAATTGATATTATTAAAAAATATATTACCATTTTTAATTTCAGCCCCATTAGGTAGTAGCTTTAAAATACTTAGTGCAGATAAAGTTTTGCCTGAACCTGACTCACCAACTATAGCAGTAGTTTTTCCTTTTATAACATCTAGATTTATATTTTTAACTACTTCAATATTTTTATTAAATTCAATTGTAAGATTTTGTATTGAAACTATTTTATCCATTCTAATTAAAAGTCTTTCTGGGATCTAAAGAGTCCCTAATTGCTTCGCCTACAAAAACTAATAGACCTAACATCAAACCCAAGGTTAAAAAACTTGTAATTCCAAGCCATGGAGCTTGTAAATTATTCCTTCCTTGATTTACCATTTCTCCTAATGATGCTGACCCTGGCGGTAAGCCAAAACCTAAAAAATCAAGACCTGATAATGCAGTTACAGAAGCGCTTAAACTGAATGGTAGAAAAGTAACAGTAGCAATAGTAGCATTAGGTAACATGTGCCTAATCATTATTCTTATGTTCGAAACACCTAGTGCTTTTGCAGCTCTTATATAGTCAAAATTCCTTGCTCTTAAAAATTCTGCACGAACTACACCAACATAACCCATCCAACTAAAAAGTAATAAGATAATTAAAAGCCACCAAAAATTTGGTTGAATTACACTAGCCAAAATTATTAAGACATACAAAGTTGGAATGGCTGACCAGACTTCCATGAATCTTTGGAAGAATAGATCAGTCTTTCCTCCAAAATAACCCTGTATTGCCCCTGCAGATACTCCTATAATCATCGAAAAAAATGTTAAAGTAAATCCAAATAATACTGATATTCGGAAACCATAAATTAATCTTGATAGTACATCTCTTGCTTGATCATCAGTACCCAGCCAATTTTTATTTGAAGGTGGTGAAGGAGCTGGAGCGGATAAATCTCTTATTATAGTATTATATGAATATGGAATTATAGGCATAATCATCCAACCATTTTCCTCAATTAAGTTTTTAACATATGGATCTTTATAATCTGCCTCTGTTTCAAAATCTCCTCCAAATGTTGTTTCTGAATAGAAAGAAAATATTGGATAATAAAAGTTTGAGTTATATTTTACTAACAAGGGTTTTTCATTTGCAATAAAATTAGCAAATAAAGAAATAATAAACAAAAAACTGAATATCCAGAAAGAGTAATAACCTCTTTTGTTGTTCTTAAAATTATTTAGCCTTCTTTGATTTAATTTTGATAATTTCTTCATTGTCTTGATTCAAAATCTATACGTGGATCAATAATTGAGTACATAAAATCGCCAATTATTCCCATAACCAATCCGAGTAATGAGAAAAAATAAAGTGTTGCGAATATAACTGGATAATCTCTAGTAAGAGCAGCTTCGTATCCTAGTAAACCTAAACCATCTAAAGAAAAAATAACCTCAATGAACAGAGAACTTGAAAAAAGAATTCCAATAAATGCTGATGGAAAACCAGCAATTACTATTAACATTGCATTTCTAAACACATGACCATAAAGAACCTTTCTTTCTGTTAAACCTTTAGACCGTGCTGTAATTACATATTGTTGATTTACTTGATCAAGAAATGAATTTTTTGTTAAAAAAGTCAAGCCAGCAAACCCGCTTACCAGCATCGCAGTTAAAGGAAGTGCTAAATGCCAGAAGTAATCTATTATTTTTTGAAATAATGTTAATTCATCAAAATTTTCAGAAAATAAACCTCTTAGAGGAAAAATATCATAAAACCTTCCTCCTGCAAAAAATACTATTAGTATTACAGCAAATAAAAAATTTGGTATTGCATAACCAATTGTTACAATTGAACTTGATACTATATCAAACTTTGATCCATCCTTTATCGCTTTTCTTATACCAAGAGGAATAGATATTAAGTATACTAATAAAGTTGTCCATAAACCAAGTGATATTGAAACTGGCATTTTATCTAAAACGATAGAAGTAACTTTTTGATCTCTAAAAAAACTTTCTCCAAAATCAAAGGTTAAATAATCTTTTAACATTTTGATAAAACGTTGATGTGCTGGTTTGTCCATTCCATACATCTTTTCTATTTCTTTTATAATATCTGGATCGAGGCCTTGTGCTCCTCTATATTTACTATCATTAACTGATGTAGAATTATCTCGATTAAACTCTAAAGTTTCACCTTCGCCACCGCCAGAAAATCGTGCTGTTGATTCAACAGCTGTACCAGTCATTTGTGCAATCATTTGTTCTACTGGGCCACCTGGAACAATTTGAATTATTGCAAAATTTATAACCATTATTCCAAAAAGAGTTGGGATAATTAAAAGAAGTCTTTTTATTAAGTACGCACCCATATTGTGCTATTTTATATTATTTCTAATAAACTTTAATAATTAGTTTGATGTTCTATTTGACTGGACTGTTTCAAATTTATTCTGATTAATCCACCATGTATCAAAACCTAAAGAATATTTTGGTTTTATTTTTGGTTGATCAAAAAAATCCCAATATAAAACTCTATATGATGAAATATGCCATTGAGGAATAACATAGTAATTCCATAGAAGAACACGATCAAGAGCTTTGGTTATTGTAACTAATTCTTCTCTATCACTAGCATTAATTAGACTTTCAATTAATCCATCCACAGCATAATTTTTAATACCAACAACATTTCTAGAGCCATCAGTGTCTGCAGCATCAGAACCCCAAAAATTTCTTTGCTCATTACCTGGAGATAATGATTGTCCAAATGTTTGCACAACCATATCAAAATCAAAAGTTTCCATTCTTTTTTGATATTGAGCACTATCGATTGTTCTTACCTCAGCACTTATTCCCAATTTTTCAAGATTATCTTTAAATGGAAAAACTATTCTCTCAAAAGCTGGTGACCGTAATAAGATTTCAAATTCAAAAGGTTCTTTTGTACTAGAATGTAGAAGTTTACCATCAACTAATTCCCATCCAGATTCTTCTAAAAGTTTTGAAGCTTCTTGCAATTGCATCCTCATATAACCTGAACCATCTGTGACTGGATTTGTATATTCTTCTGTAAATATTTCTTTTGGCAGTACATCAAAATATGGATTTAAATAATTTAATTCTTCTTTTGAAGGAAGACCAGAGGAAGCAAGTTCTGAATTTTCAAAAAAGCTATCTGTTCTTTTGTATGCATCAAAGAATAAATTTTTATTAGACCATTCAAAGTCAAAAGCAAAAGAAAGAGCTTTTCTTACTCTTCTATCTTTAAATTTATCTTTTCTAATATTAAATGCAAAACCTTGCATACCTTGAGGATTTTCGTGACTTATTAATTCTTTTTTTATTAAACCTTCATTCACAGCGTTTATATCATAAGCAGTTGCCCATTCTTTTGATGAATTTTCTGAGAAGAAATCAATTTCACCAGATTTAAAAGCTTCTCTTTCAATACCTCTGTCTTTATAGTAATCATACCTAATCCTTTCAAAATTATCTTTTCCAACTTTAATTGGTATTGATGCAGCAAAACCCCAATAATTTTGATCTAATTCGTAAGTAATTGATCTTCCACTATCAAACGATTTAATTTTATATGGGCCACTTCCAATTGGTATTTCTAGAGATGTTTCTTCAAAGTTTTTATTTTCCCAATAATGTTTTGGTAGTACAGGTAATTGACCAACAATTAATACTAATTCTTTATTAGTGTTTGTTGTAAAATTAAATCTCACTTTATTTTCTTGCTCTTTAATTACTTCTTTTACATCTCCATAGTAGTATTTATAAAATGGGTGTCCTTTTTCCATTAGGGTATTAAATGTCCAAACAACGTCGTCAGCTGTAATTTTTTTCCCATCGTGCCAATACGCTTCGTTTCTTAATGTAAATGAAACCCAGGATCTATCATCTGGCCATTCAATCGTTTCTGCCAATAATCCGTATTCCGTAAACGCTTCATCACTTGATCCCGTTGTTAATGTTTCATACAATCCGCCAATTCCGGCTGCTGAGGTACCTTTTAAAATAAATGGATTAAAACTGTCGTAGGTTCCAATGGCACTTCTTACTATTGATCCACCCTTTATGGAATTTGGATTAATGTATTCAACATTTTCAAAATCTTCTGAGTATTTTGGATCACCATGCATTGCAATTGCATGTGAAATATTAGTATTTGCTTGTGCTTTTAATTGAAAAATTAGAGTAAACGTAAAGATCAATGTGAGTATTTTCATACTTATAATATATGTCTATTTATTAAAAATTAAAATAAATTTTAGTTTATTAATTTAATTATTTCATCATGAAGAGAGCTTGTACTGGAGGCAACTAAACTGCCATCTGAGTCTAGCGATATATCTTGTCCAAACTTATCCGTAATTACTCCACCAGCTCCTTCAATTACATTTACAAGAGCCATATAATCATGCACTTTTAATGTATCTTCTAAAACAATATCAATTAAACCTGAGGCTAACATCCCATACATATAACAATCACCACCAAGTCTATAGTATCTTGATTTTTCTTTGAGTAATTCTAACCCTTTTCTAATATGAGGTTCATCAAAATATAATCCAGATGTAAAAAGATAGGCATCTTTGATTTGTTTAATTGCGGAAGTTTGAACATCTTTTCCATTATATTTTGTGTGTTGATTTTTTATTCCCATCCATCGCTCATTGTGTGCTGGACAATTAATAATTCCTAAAACTGGTTTTTTGTTATGAAGTAATGCAATTAAATTACCAAAATCTTTATGTCCTGCTATATAACTTCTTGTCCCATCTATAGGATCTAATACCCATAAAAATTCAGAGTCTATTTTTTCATTTTCATACTCTTCACCTAAAATTCCATGATGTGGATATTCTTTTCTTATTTTCTCTCTTAATACTTGTTCTGTTTCTTTATCTGCTAAAGTTACAGGACTTTCATCATCTTTAATTTCTATTTCAATTTTGTTTCTAAAATAATGCATTGAAGTTTTAGATGCATCATCGGCTAAAGAGTTTGCAAATTTTGAAAACTCTTCCGTGTTTAAAATCATTACTTAAATTTATGGGAGTGGTGCTGGATTATCTGAGTGTTCTCTTAGGAAATAAACTAAGTCTGCTCTGTCTTTTACTTTTTTCAAACCTGCAAAGTTCATTTTTGTTCCTTTTATATATTTTTTTGGCTTATATAAAAATTCTGCCAATTCTTCATACCCCCATTCTCCACCGTATTCCGCTAAAGCTTTAGAGTATGCAAAACCTTCAACATTTGCTTTTGGTCTGTTAATGATATTCCATAAGTGAGGGCCCACTTTATTGGCACTACCCTTCTCATAATTATGGCATGTTGCACATTTCTTGAATAATTTTTCTCCATTATCAAGAGAAGCACTTGCTAGTAAAATAGAAACTGGTTCAATTACCTCTTCTTTTTTTTCTACTACTCCTATACCATTAGAATCCTCTGGGACATCTATTTTATAAGCAGTTTCTTTTTTCTCATCATGATCAATATCAATGACTAAGTCTCCAAAATGGCCGATAAGGGTAACAATTAAGACTGCTAATATAATTGATGCTAAAATTTTATTAACTTCAAGCCCAGACATGTATAAGTACATATACAGATTTTTTAGAAGAAAGAATATATTTGTCGTAAGTATGAAATTTAAATTCTCTTGCTTAATTGTCGCATAAATTATGAAAAGCGTAGTAATTATACCCTCACGAATGGCCTCCACTAGACTGCCAGGCAAACCATTAATGGAGATAAATGGTATTCCAATGATACAAAGAGTATGGCAACAAGCAATTGAATCAAATATTGGAGAAGTCTTTGTTGCTTGCTCGGAAATTGAAGTGCATGATTTAATAGTAAATAATGGTGGCAAAGCTATTATGACAGATCCAAATCTCCCCTCTGGAACTGATAGAGTTCACTCCGCTTTTTTAAAGATAAAAAATAACAAAGATATTGATCTAATAATCAATCTACAAGGTGATATGCCTCTTATAAATCCAGAACATATTCTTAAAGTTACTGACCCAATAAAAAGAAATTTTACTATTGGTACACTCGCAACAAACTTAAATGATAATGAATTAAATAATCCCAATGTAACAAAAGTTGAAGTTGATTTTAAAAAAAATGAAATAGCGCAGGCGTTAAGTTTTTATAGAGAAGTTACGATAGAAAATAAAAACTTATACCATCACGTTGGTATCTATAGTTATACTCCAGATTCAATAAATACATTTATCAATCTACCTAAATCAAAAAATGAAATAGATCTAAGCTTAGAACAAATGAGAGCTATGGATTCTAACATTCCAATTGGAGTTATGTATGTTCCTGAAGTTCCAATGAGTGTAGATACAAAAGAGGATTTAATAAATATTGAAACTAATATAAGAGAGTACAATGATAAAAGTTGATAGTTTTTCATTTCAAGGTGTAAATGGTGCTTATAGTGAACAAGCTGGAAAAAATATTTTTCCAAACGCAAAAAGTATACCGTGTGCAACTTTTGAAGATATGTTTGAACATGTTAGATCAGGAAAATCAGAAGCAGCAATGGTTCCAATAGAAAACTCACTTGCAGGAAGAGTAGCGGATACTCAAAGATTGATACCCGACTCTAATTTAAAAATAACTTATGAATATTTTCATGAGGTAAATCATAACTTACTTGGAATTAGAGGTGCAAAAATCTCAGATATCAAAAGAATAAGAAGTCATGAACAGGGAATTGCTCAATGTCGAAATAAAATTTTAAAACTAGATAAACAAATGATTGTTGAAGCTGATACAGCTGGATCTGCTAAACTAATTTCAGAGATAAACAATATTGAAGATGCTGCTATCGCATCTGCACTTGCTGCTAAGATCTATGATCTTGAAATTTTGGAAAAAAGTTTCCAAGATAACCAAAATAATGTAACCCGATTTCTTGTTATGCAAAAAAATTTATTAGATATAAATCCAGATAATAAGGATATTCTTACAACATTAGTATTTACAGTTAGAAGTATTCCAGCGGTTTTATATAAATGTCTTGGTGGATTTGCTAGTAATGGTGTTAATATAACTAAGCTAGAGAGTTACATTCACCCACAGGGTTTTGATGTTGCACAATTTTATGTTGATTTTGAGGGACATCCTGAAAATACATCTGTAAAATTAGCATTAGAAGAGATGAAATTTTTTTGTAAGAAGATAGAAATCCTTGGAGTATATGAGAAATCTTCATTCAGGAAAAAATAGGATTTTTTGAAAAGTCTATTTATATTTTATTTACATTAATGTTATATTGCTACAGGGAGGATTGAGGGCAAATAAATTGCTAATCCAGTCAGATCTGAAAAGAAGCAGCTGTAACAATCTTGTTTGGGTCTCAACTCCTTCCATTGATTATAATGACAGAAGAAAAAAAATATAAAGTTTTAGCTAGAAAATACAGACCTCAAAAATTTGAAGATTTAGTTGGTCAAGAATTATTAGTAAAAATTCTATCAAACGCTATAAATAATGATCGGCTAGCTCATGCTTATATTCTAACTGGTGTCAGAGGTGTTGGAAAAACCACAACTGCTAGACTTATAGCAATGAGTATTAATTGTAAAAATAGGGATAAAAAAAATTGCGAACCATGCGGAAATTGTGATTCATGCAAATCAACAACTTCAGACAGCAATCTTGATGTTATTGAGATTGACGCAGCATCGAATACTGGAGTTGATGACATTAGAGAAATAATTGATAATGTAAAATATAAACCCGTTATTGGAGATTATAAAATATTTATAATTGATGAAGTTCATATGCTCTCAAAAAGTGCATTCAATGCGCTGCTTAAAACTTTAGAAGAACCACCAGAACATGTTAAATTTATTTTTGCCACAACAGAAATTAAAAAAGTACCAATAACTGTTTTATCGAGGTGTCAGAGATTTGATTTACATAGAATAGAGAATAAAATTTTATCAGATCATTTATTAAAAATTTCCAAACTAGAAAATATTGATATTGACTTAGACGCTATTTCGTTAATTGTTAGATCGGCAGATGGATCTGTAAGAGATGGTCTTAGTTTATTAGATCAAGCAATAACTAGCCCAAATGAAAAAGTTGACTCACAAACTGTAATAAGCATGCTTGGATTAGCTGATAGAGAAAAAATATTTAACTTAGTTGAAGTTATTTTAGAAGGAGATGCGCTTGATGCAATTAACAAATATAAAGAATTGTATGAATTAGGAGCAGATATAGCAATGATATTTGATGAACTATTAAACGTAGTACATTTCCTTGTTCAAATAAAAATAGCACCAGATTTAAAAGTTGACATTTATATTCCTGAATTTGAAAGAAATAAGGGAGCTGAATTGTCATCAAAAATGACATTAAATAATTTGAATATTATATGGCAAATTTTATTCAAAGGTTATCAAGAATTACAAAATAGCTCTCATTTATATCAACATGGTGAAATGATTATTTTAAGAATAATTTATTTACATGATGGTCCAAGTCCAGAAGATTTAATTAAAAAAATGGACAGAGAAGTTGTCAAAAAAGAACCCCTAGAAAAAAATCCTGAACTACAAAATGAAGCTAATGAAAGTAGCAAAGTTCTAAATTTTAATGAAAATAAAAAAGAAATTTTACCAAAAGAAAAAGTAGATATAACGCATGTTCAAGACTTCAGACATTTTGTCGATATGTTTTTTAAAAATAGAGAAGGATTACTCCACACTAAGTTGTACAATGATGTGAAGTTAGTCTCTTTTAAAGAGGGAGAAGTTACTTTAAATACCTCTAAAATTAATGACACTGCCTTCAATAGAACAATTGCAAAATTAATCTCTAAATGGACAGGAAGAATATGGCAGATACATTCATCTACAAGTAATCTTGGAAAAAGTTTACATGATGAGGATATTATTAATCAACAAAAAGAAATTGAAATAATGAAAAATCATCCAGAAGTAAAAAAAATATTAAATGAATTTCCTGAAAGTAAAATTCACTCTATTACAGAATTAGGTGAAATAAATGATGATGAAGCAGATATAAATCAACCAAAGATGAAAAAGGAGAAATAATGGTTAATTTAGGTAATATGATGAAGCAAGCTCAACAGTTGCAAAAAAAAATGGCTGAAGCACAGAATAAATTAAATGATATTGAAGTTGAGGGTACTTCTGGAGGAGGCCTTATTAAGGTAACAGCTACCGCAAAAGGTATTTTTAAAAGAATTTCGATTGACGATAGCCTGATCAAAAAAGATGAGAAAGAAATACTTGAAGATCTGATCGTTGCTGCAATAAATGATGCCAAAGAAAAAGGAGAAGCTGCAGCCCAAGAAGAAATGAAAAATCTCACAGGTGGCTTACCATTACCTCCAGGAATGAAACTTCCTTTTTAAAAATGGAGCAATCCCCAATAGATAAATTAATAAACGATATTTCAAAACTTCCAGGATTAGGAAGAAGATCAGCTCAAAGAATTGCTCTTTTTTTATTAAAAAATAAAGATAAAAATTTATCTCCTTTGATTGAGAGTTTAAATTTATCTTATAATAAAATTATTGAATGTTCAGAATGTGGAAATATAGATATGATGAATCCATGCAATATCTGTGCAAATCCTAAAAGGGATAAAACAACTATTTGTGTTGTTGAGGATGTATCCGATTTGTGGACTTTTGAAAAAGTAGGATTTTATCGAGGCCTCTATAATGTACTGGGTGGATCATTATCAGCAATTCAAGGTATAGGAACTGATGAATTGAAAATAGAACATTTGCTAAACAGAATTGAAAAAAATAATGTTAAAGAAATTATTCTTGCTTTAAGTACAACTATGGAAGGACAAACAACATCTTTTGTAATTGCAGATAAACTTGAAAAATTTAAAGATTTAAACGTAACAAGACTTGCACAAGGTATACCTATGGGTGGAGAAGTACACTACTTAGATGAAAATACATTAAATACTGCATTTCAATCCAGAAAAAAAATTACATAAATAATAATGGATAAATTACTTTACGTCCCAAATCCACTATTACGCCAAAAAGCAGATAAAATTCAATCTGTTGGAATTAAGGAAAAAGAAATTGCAAAAAAAATGATGCAAATAATGTTAAAAGCACCAGGTGTAGGTTTAGCAGCAAATCAAATTGGTATTCTAAAACAAATTGTGACTATATTTTTTGTAGATCAAGAGACTAAAAAAGAAACACAATATACATTATTTAATCCTAATATTATTTCTTACTCTCAAGAAAAAATTGTTATGGAAGAGGGTTGTTTATCTCTTCCTGAACAATTTGCAGAAATAGAGAGACCTCAAAATATAGTAATCGAGTACTTAGATGAAAATAACAAACAAATAACAAAAGAAGTGAGTGGAGTGGAATCAAGAATTTTACAACATGAAATTGATCATCTTTCTGGAAAATTATTTGTAGATTATCTTTCTTCATTAAAAAAGAATATAATGATCAAAAAAGTACAAAAATTTTTAAAAAACAAAAAATAATGAATAATAAAAAAATAATTTTTATGGGCTCGCCTAAAATAGCTTCTGAATATCTTGAGGCTTTAATTAAAAGTAATTTCATAATTTCCGCAGTATTTTCACAACCTCCAAAAAAGAAATCTAGAGGAATGAAAATAATTGAATCTGAAGTTCATCAGCTTGCAAATAAAAATAACATTGAAGTTTTTTGTCCAAACATATTTGATAAAAATACTATTGAGATAGTAAAAAAATTAAATCCTGATTTAATCATTGTCATGGCATATGGTAAAATATTGCCAAAAGATATTTTAGACCTTCCCCCATTTGGTTGTATCAATATACATGTATCCTTGTTGCCTAGATGGAGGGGCGCAGCACCAATAGAACATTCTTTAATGAGTGGTGATAAAGAGACGGGTATATCTATAATACAACTAATTGAAAAATTAGATGCTGGACCAATTATTAAGCAAAAAAAAGTGGATATAGAAGATGATTGTAATAAAAATGAATTAAGTCAAAAATTAACAGATGTTGGAATAAAATTATTAGTGGAAACTATTCCTCTTATATTTGATAAAAAAATTTCCTATTCTGATCAGGATGATAATGATGCAACCTATGCAAATAAAATTTCTTCACTAAACAGAAAAATTAATTTTAATAAATCTGTAAATGAAGTTTTAAATTTTATAAGGGCGCACTCTCCTAAACCTGGTGCTTGGTTTACTATACAAAATGAAAGAATTAAGATCATTAAAGCAAGACAATCAAACTCTAACGGTAATGCATCGACAATTCTCAATGAAACTTTTGATATTGGGTGCAATGACGGAAGTATTGAGCCACTAATTTTACAAAGAGAAGGCAAAAATGCTATTTTTAAAGATGATTTTCTTCGAGGTTATAGCTTTAAGATTAATGATATAATAAATGCCTAACTACAAGATAACATTAGAATATGACGGGACTAATTATGTTGGTTGGCAACGTCAAGAAAATGGTTCTTCTATTCAACAATTGGTTGAAGAGGCAATAGCAAAACTATCAAAACAAAAAATAACACTTTTTGGAGCTGGTCGAACAGATGCAGGTGTGCATGCAAGAGGGCAGGTAGCTAATTTTGAATTAGAGCAAAATTTTGATACCGATACTATTAGAGATGGAATTAATCATTATCTAAGACCTCAACCCATATCTATTTTACATGCTGAAGAAGTAGATAAAGATTTTAATTCTAGATTTTCCGCAAAATTGAGATGGTATCAATACAAGATCTTAAATAGAAGATCACCAATTACGTTAGAGCAAAACAAAGTTTGGTGTGTGCATAAAAAAATAGATACTGAAAAAATAATAAAACAATCACAACAATTTATAGGCAAATTTGATCTATCTGCTTTTAGATCAATAAATTGCCAATCGAAATCAGCAATTAAATCTATTAATTCACTAGATATAAATTTTAATCATGATGAAATAAATTTTTTAATATCAGCTAAATCCTTCTTACATTCTCAAGTTAGAATCATGGTCGGTACACTAGTCGACATAGGATTAAATAAAATAGAAAAATCTATTTCAGAAATTATTCAATCCAAAAGAAGAGAATTTGCTGGAGTTACTGCGCCACCTGAAGGATTATATTTATTGAAAATAGATTATTAATAAAAGCCGATTTCTGATAAACAAATATCTGCTTGAAAATCTTTAAACCCAGCAACTAGTCCTAATGTCTTGATATTCTGACCAACTAATTTTTTAGGTTGATATGCATTTGATTTTTTAAATTCACTAAAGGGTGCTCTAATTACTGCCCATTCAGAATTAGTTTTAAAACTATATTTATAATATTGCCATGGAGCCATCGTCAGAGCAGTTCTTACATGAATTGAATACTCTTCATTATTACCAAACACCTTAAAATAAACACCCTCAAACTCTTCTGTTGATATTGAAGGTTTTAATTGATTTCTTATTTGAATAAAGCCACCATTATTTTCAGTGGTTACATTTCCTGTCATATGATAACAATTAACATCATTAACTTTTGATATGATCGCTTTACCTTGGGATAATCCACCCATCACTCCATCAGTAAAGAAAGCCCAATTTTGACCTTGAGTAGAAATCCCGGGTGTTTCTAAGTTATCAAGTATCATTTTATTCTGAGATTGAAGATTGAATGAAAAAAATAAAATAAAAACAAAAATTATTAAACTTTTCAATTTTTACGATTTTCTGCTAATTTTTTTTTAATAAGAGATAAACCCGTTTCAACTTTGGATTTATACGATTCTTCAAATGCCTTTAACTGCCAATCTGAAAATCTAGATTTTAGTTCAGATAAATTATTTTGTTTCCATTCATTTGAAGTATTTTCATCTTTCCAAATATCTTTCTCTTCATTGGTTCTACCACAACCATAGCAATAACCTGAGATTGGGTCAGTTTTACATACACTAATGCAAGGCGAAGTTATTTTGTTCTGTTCCATGATAATATACATATATTTTTTTTTAGTTTATTCCATTAAAACGATGTAAAACTCTAAAATTATGACTGATTTTAGCTATTTAAATGTTGATAATGCTTATAAATTAATCAATCAAAAGGTAACAAAAACTCCTTTGGTAACTAATGATTATATAAATAATCTTTTAGAAGCAGAAATTTATTTTAAACTTGAAAATTTACAAAATACTGGATCATTTAAACTACGTGGAGCTACACATAAAATTACAAAATTAATAGAAAATATAAAAGACTCAGGTGTAGTGGCATATTCATCGGGTAATCATGCACAAGCTGTAGCTTATGCATCTATGATTAATAATGTTAGTGCAAAGATAATAATGCCTAAAACTGCACCTCAAATAAAAATTGAAAACACAAAAAATTATGGAGCAGAGGTAATATTATATGACACTTACTTTCAAAATAGAGAAGAAATAGGAAATGAAATTCAAAAGAAGGATAATAGAGCTCTTATTAAACCATATGATGATGAAGATATAATTGCTGGTCAGGGAACTGCAGCTATTGAAATTGTAAATGATTTGGAAGAACTATCAATCGAACCTGATCTTTATTTATGTTGTTGTGGAGGTGGTGGTCTTATTGCAGGAACATCAACTTACTTAAAACATATTTATCCAAATATAAAATCATATTCTGTAGAGCCCGATGAATTTGATGACACAAAAAGATCTTTAGAAGCTGGAAAAATTATTGAAAATAAAAAAAATGCTGAATCTTTTTGTGACGCACTATTAGCACCTCAACCTGGAAATATAACCTTTAAAATTAATTCAAATAATCTTGAAGGAGGATTAAGTGTTTCTGATGAAGAAGTAACAAAAACCATAATTTTACTAGCTGAACAACTTAAAATAGTAGTGGAACCAGGTGGAGCAGTTGCAGCAGCTGCAGTATTAAATAATAAAATTGATGTTAAAAATAAAAAAATTATAGTGATGATTTCTGGCGGCAATATCGATTTAAGTTTATTTAATAAGTTATAATGAATCAATCAAATTTAAAAAAATTACAAAATCTATTAAAAGAAAAAGATATCGATATTTTTGTCATTAATAGAAGTGATGAATATTTAAATGAGTATATTTCCCCAAATGCAGAAAGATTAAATTTTATAACAAATTTTTCAGGTTCAGCAGGAAGAGCAATTATAACACCAACAGATGCATTCTTATATGTTGATGGACGATATACTTTTCAAGCAAATACTCAAATTAATGACAAAGAAATTCTAGCAAAACACTTAAATAGCTTTTGGACAGATTTAGAAAAAATTTTATTAGAAAAAGAATGTAAAATTGCATTAGATTCAACTCTTCATTCAATTATAGAAATTGAAAAAGTGGAAAAAATGTTAGAGAATTCAACATCTCAACTCAAACTAATAGATAAAAATTTTGTTGATTTAATATGGGAAAATCAACCAAAAACTCAGTATACAGATATATTTGATCATCCAACAAGTTTTGCTGGTCAGGACAGACGAGTAAAATTAGATATTTTAAAAAAATTTTTAGATCAAAATGAAATTGATCATTATTTTGTTTCTGGACTTGATAATATTGCTTGGCTATTAAATTTAAGAGCAGATGATATTAAATATACACCACTGCTTTATTCTTATCTTCTAATTTCAAAAAATAATAAACACTCTTTGTATATTAAAGAGTCTGCAATGCCAGAAATACTAAAAAAGGAAATCCAAACACTAATAAATATTAATAATATTGAAAACATCGGATCAATTTTTAATAACATTAATTCATCCGAATCAATTGGTTTAGATTTTAATTCCAGCACTTTTTATTTTTTAGATCTTTTAAGAAAACAAAAAATAAATACTAAAAATTTAGCAAATCCATGTATTTTGTTAAAAGCTATCAAAAATGAAACTGAACTAGATGGGGCAAAAAAAGCACATATAAGAGATGGTGTTAGTATTACCAAATATATCTATTGGTTAAAAAATATCATGGATCCTAAATCAAATGATGAAATAAGTGTTGCACAGCATTTAGAAAATCTGCGAAGAAAAAATAAATTTTTTCATTCTCTATCTTTTGATACAATATCAGCAATTGATAAAAATGCGGCCCTTCCTCATTATCGTGTTACTGAAGAAGGAAAATCATCTTTCTCAGATAATAATATTTACCTTGTTGACTCAGGAGGGCAATATTTCGATGGAACAACCGATATAACAAGAACTATAATTTTAGGTGAAGCAACAACAGAACAAAAAGATAGATTTACTAGAGTTCTTAAAGGTCATATTGCATTATCAAATCATGTTTTTGAAAAGGGAACAAAAGGAACTGATATTGATTATCTAGCAAGAAAAAGTCTACAAGAAATTAATTTAGATTATGATCATGGTACCGGTCATGGTATCGGAAGTTTTTTGAGTGTTCATGAAGCTCCACAACGTATTGCAAAAAAATCAATGTTTGATAGCGTTGAGTTGCTTCCAGGAATGATTTTATCCAATGAACCTGGATACTATAAAGAAAATGAATATGGCATAAGAACAGAAAATTTAGTCGTTATAAAAGAGAATAATAATAAAAAATTATACTTTGAAAACATTTCTTGGTGTCCAATAGATTTGGATCTCATTGAGAGTGGTATGCTGGATCAAATTGAAAGACATTGGTTAAATACATATCATAAAAAGGTGTATGATACTCTGGAGACGTACCTTGAAGATAAAGAGAAAGATTGGCTCAAAGAGGTAACTTCTAAAATTTAACTAAAGCTGACGATTATGCGGCTTTCTTATTAATATCAAATTCAGTTTTTAGGAGGTGCTTATCTAATTCAATTTTCCACTCTTTTCCATATTCAGATTTGAAATATTTAACTAAATCCTCATCATAATTGTAGTTTTTTTCCCTTAAATCCTCGTAAACTTTATTAAAAAAGTTAAAAACATTAATCATTATTTATTCCTTTCAATAATAAAATAGTAATTATTCTATGCAATCAAAGTATAAAAATATGAATTTTAATATGCAAAAAATGCATATATAAATATATGAAAAATTTAAATTTACTTAAATTATTTAATAATGGTTAAAATTAATTGTTCCTGATTGACTTTGTACATTAATACTTCATAAATTTTAAAATATTTTAAATTTCAATGATAATTATTTTAACACAATGCTTTCCATCTAGAGTAGGGGGAATTGAGACATTGATGTATGACATAGCATTAAATTTAAGTCTCAAACACAATATAAAAGTCTTAGCTGACCAACAAGACAGCACTAAAGATTTAGAATTTGATAAAAACAATAAAATTTTTTCAACATTAAGATTTAAAGGTTTAAAATTCTTAAGAAAAAGAAATAAATTCAATCAACTAAAAAATATTTGTTCTTCAAATAATATTGAAGCAGTCATCACTGATAGCTGGAAAAGTCTTGAGTTACCAATTAATTTTTTAAAAGAGAAAAAAATCCCAATTATTAGTCTTGTTCATGGAAATGAAATAATAATCAAAAACGATAATCATCATAAACGAATAAAGAAGGTTTTAGAATTAGCAAACGCATTAGTGGTTAATTCATCATATACTAAAAACTTACTTTCAAAAATAAGTGAAAACTTTAAAAAAATTGAGGTTATCTATCCAGGTGTAAAATCTACTAAGAATATTATAGAACAAGCAATAGATTTAGATGATAGTTACCCAACGTTGCTTACTCTCGCCAGACTAGAAAAAAGAAAAGGACATTCGTATATTCTTAAATCTATTTTTAATTTAAAAAAAATTTATCCAGATATTCAATATATAATTGCTGGTGAAGGTGATCAGCTAGAGAATATCAAGAAAGAAATAAAAAATTATAATCTAGAACCAAATGTAAAGTTAGTTGGAACAATAAATGAAAATCAAAAAAAATTCATATTTTCTAAGACTGATATTATGATCATGCCGACAATAGATGAAACTCATGCAAATTCTATTGAAGGTTTTGGAATCGCATACATTGAAGCAGCACAATATGGAATTCCTTCAATTGCCTCAAATGTTGGAGGCACTCCTGAAGCTGTATTACATAATAAAACAGGTTTAATTATTAATAATTTTAATGAATTAGAAGAATCAATTAAGAATTTAGTTGAGGATCAACAAAATAGGATTGAATTAGGACAAAATGCAAAAAATAGAGCAGATAATGAATTAAACTGGGAAAAACAAGTAGCAAAATACAATAAGTTGATAGATGATATTCAATGACCATATTATTTCATAACACAACTTTTGATAAAATTGATGTTTGGAAAAAAACAATAAAAAAATATTTTAAAAATGAAAAAATAATTTCGATCAAAGATTATAAAAATTTTAATGATGTAAATTGTGCAATTATTTGGAATCTACCAGATAACATTCTTTCAAGACTAAAAAATCTCAAAGTTATTTTCTCTATGGGAGCTGGAGTAGATCACATTCTAAAACTTAAAAATTATAATAAGAAAATTCCTATAATCAGAATAAAAGATGAAGAAATGGGGGAGAGAATTGCGATTTACTCTCTTGCTCAAATACTAAATTATCAATTAAATTTTAAAATTTTTCAAAATGCTCAAAGCAAACAATACTGGTCTGGTGAAAGGACACCAATTGATAATAAAAATTTAACAATAGGTATTCTAGGCCTAGGCTTTCTTGGTAAACATATTGCAAGGTTACTCAATAAATTAAATTATAATGTAATTGCATATAAAAAAAATCGAGCAAAAGTAAAAAACATAAAAATATATACGGGTAAAAATATTATCAGTTTTATTAAAAGCTCTGATGTTATCATTTCTATTCTACCATCAACACCTCAAACAAATAATATAATAGATAAAAAGTTTTTAAAAAATATGAAAAAAAATTCTTGTTTAATAAATATAGGTAGAGGTAATGCAATTGAAGAGAAAGATCTTCTAAATCACCTAAAGAAAAACAAAAATTTTTATGCTTATTTGGATGTCTTTAAATATGAACCTTTAAAATCAAGTAGTCAATTTTGGAGACTGCCAAATGTAACTATTACACCACATGTAGCTGCTGTAACTGCCATACAACCATCTGTTAAATATATGTACTCTAAATACAAGAAGCTAAAAAAATATAAAAATTTAAAATCAGATGTTAATTTATTTAAAGGATATTAATCGACATCAAAGTAATTTTCTAAAATTCTAAAATAAATACTTTCTAATTTAATAATATCTTCAACAAAAACAAATTCATCTACTTTATGAAGAGTTTGATTTCTAAGACCTAACTCTACTACTTCACAATAGTTCTTTATATATCTTGCATCAGAAGTACCACCATCGGTAGCTTGCTCAGGCGGGCTATTTCTGCCTGTGACATCAGAAATTGATTTTGAAATAATATTATATAAATCGCCAGCTTTATTTAAAAATGACTCAGCTGTTGCATCATATGTATAAGTGCAACTAGCGTTTTCCAGTTTAGAGAAAATCTTTTCTATTTTATTATCGATCCATTTTATAAGTGAGTCAGATGAGTGCATATCATTAAATCGAATATTAACTGTTGCTTTAGCTAATTCTGGAATTACGTTTTGAACAGGATTGCCAATATCAATAGTAGCAATTTGAACTGATGTTGGTAAAAAATTTTCATTACCTTCATCTAGCGGCTCTTCTAATATACTATTTAATAAATTCACTAAGTGATGCGAAGAATTTTCAGCTAAATGAGAATTCGCCGTATGTCCTTGAATACCTTTTACCTCAAAAAAGAAACTAACTGATCCTCTTCTTCCAATTTTTACTTTATCGCCCACCTCATTTTTAGAAGTTGGTTCACCAACAAGACAATGATCAAATTTATAATTTTGTTTACTTGCCCATTCTAGAATTCTTGGTGTGCCGTTTACAGAATCTCTTTCTTCATCTCCTGTAATAATAAATGAAATCTTGCCTGGAATATTTTTATATTTATCTACAAATCTTTTAGCGGCACTGATGAAACAAGCAACACTACTTTTCATATCTTCACTACCTCTTCCATAAAGTTTACCTTCATCTATTTTTGCTGAAAAAGGAGGGTATTTCCAAGAATTCTCATTTCCTACTGGAACTACATCTGTATGACCAGCATAAGCAAAATGCTTTCCTTCATTTCCTATCGTTGCAAATAAATTTTTTACTTCATAAGAATTGTTTCCAGAGAAAGTTAATGGATGACAGTCACATCCTATAGCAATTAGATGATTTTCAACGACTGTTAAAGCGCCCTCATCTTTTGGAGTTACACTTGCACATTTAACTAAGGATTGTGTAAGAGTAACTGGATCAAAATTAATTTTTGACATTAATCTCTTAAAAGATCATTGATTGATGTTTTGCTTCTAGTTTTTTCATCAACTCTTTTAACAATAACTGCACAGTATAAAGAAGGATTAATATCTCCTTCTTTTTTTCCTGGTAATGTACCTGGTACCACAACTGAATACGCTGGAACTTTTCCCATATGAATTTCCCCAGTTGATCGATCGACTATTTTTGTAGATGCTCCAATAAATACACCCATTGATAAAACCGCACCTTCACCAACAATAACACCTTCAGCCACTTCACTTCTTGCTCCAATAAAACAATTGTCTTCAATAATCACAGGATTTGCTTGAAGAGGTTCAAGTACACCGCCAATACCAGCGCCTCCAGAAATATGACAGTTTTTACCTATTTGCGCACATGAACCAACTGTTGCCCAAGTATCAATCATTGTTCCTTCATCAACATATGCACCAAGATTTACAAAAGAAGGCATTAAAACAACACCTTTAGCAATAAATGCAGATTTTCTTACAACAGCGTCTGGTACATATCGAAATCCTGCTTTCAGATGGTCATCTTTAGTCCAATTTGCAGTTTTACTTTCTACTTTGTCAAACCAAGTGGCATGCGATGCTTTAATGATTTCATTATCATTTAATCTGAAACTTAAAAGAATTGCCTTTTTAATCCATTGATTAACTTGCCATTCATTATTAATTTTTTCACAAACCCTTAAGCTTCCACTATCAAGTTTGTTTAAAGTTTCATCTACTGCATTTCTAATATTACCTGCAGTATTGACATTAATATTATCTCTATCCTCAAAGGCATCATTTATAATTTTTTCGAGATCACTCATATTTTACCCTCATTTACATCTTTTAAAAATAAACTCAAATCTCTTGTTTGAAAATCTAAATATTCTTTAGATGCTTCAATATCATCGGAAAAATTCTCATAACCAGCATCAACCCAGACAGGTGTAAAACCAACTTTTTTTGCTGGAACTAAATTTTTTGCGATATCATCAAACATTGCTGATTTATTTGGTTCGATATTAAATAAGTCGATAATTTTTTCATAGGGAGAAATTTCTGGCTTAGGAATATAATCAGCCATTTTAATATCATATATTTCATCAAAAAAATTTGTTAGATTTATTTTTTCTAATACATCTAAGACATGTTGCTTATTTGCATTTGTATAAATAATTTTTCTTCCCTCAAGTTTATATAATTCATCATTAAGATTTTGATTTGGACCAACAATTGAGTAATCTAACTTATGAACTTCTTCTAAAAAATAATCAGGATCTACGCCATGGTTATCCATCATACCTCTTAGAGTTGTGCCATGTTGCTTGTAATATTTTGCTTGTAGTTTTTTTGCTTCAGCTAATTTCATATTTAAATTTTTAGCTACAAATTCACCCATTAACTTATGTACTTGCTGAAAAATTCCACTGTCTGCAGAGTAAAGTGTGTTGTCTAGATCAAATATCCAGGTATTGATGTTATCTTTAAAGCTCATTTAATTACTTGTTATTTGTGTACCAATTCCATGTTCAGTGAATAACTCTAATATTACTGAATGAGGAATTCTTCCATCTAAAATAGTAGATTTTTTAACACCTTTTTTCATTGCATCAATACATGTATTAATTTTCGGCTTCATACCTCCAGAAATATATTCTTTATTAGCAATACTTTTAGCTTCTTCTAAAGTTATTGATGAGATTAATTTTTCATCTTTGTCTAAAATTCCAGGTACATCGGTTAGTAATAATAATTTACTTGCCTGTAACTCACCTGCTATAAAACCCGCAACAGTGTCAGCATTAATATTATATGTAAAATTATTTTTATCCTTACCTAAAGGAGATATGACAGGTATTTGACCATTTTTTATAAAGTTAGTTAGCATATCTTTGTTTAATTTTATTGGTTGTCCAACAAAACCAATATCAACTATCTTTTCAATATTTGAATCACTATCTTTAATTTCCACGTTCAATTTAGTTGCAGTGACTAAGTTATCATTACCAGATACTCCTATCGCTTTTCCTCCCGAGGCACTTATAGATTCTACTATTTCTGAATTGATATCCTTAGATAATACTTCTTCAACTACCTTAATTGTTTCTTTATCAGTAACTCGTAATCCTTCAACAAATTGTGTTGATATATTTTTTGATTTAAGTCTCTTGCCAATTTGAGGTCCTCCACCATGAATAATAATTGGTGACACACCTACTTCTTTTAATAATCCAATATCTCTTGAAAAACTCTCAGACAGTTTTTTATCTCCCATTGCATGTCCACCGTATTTTATTACAATGGTATCACCACTATGTTCTCGAATGTATGGAAGAGCTTCAACTAAAGTTGAGGCTTTATGTATAAAATAAGCCTGATCACTCTCTGATAAAAAATCAAATTTCATATTTATTGTGATAACCCGTATATAGATCTTTGAATCTCTGTAATACCATTATTTTTTTTGGTCTCAGATTGATATATTTTCGTAAATGATTTTTTATAATTTTGCATTAAACTTAAAATTGATTTTTTTTGATATTCTAAATGGTTATTAGATATTTTATCTATTTTAGTTAAAATTATGGAAAATTTTCTTGAGCAATCACTCAATAAATCCAACATATCAATATCAGAATTTTTGATACCAACTTTTGAGTCAATGAGTAAAAAAACATGATCAAGTGTATCTCTATTTTCTATATATTCTTCAATCAAGATCATTAAATTTTCTCGTGCAACTTTTGATACTTTGGCAAAACCATAACCGGGTAAATCAATCATATTTATTTTTTCACTAATTAAAAAAACATTTATAGCCTGAGTTCTTCCTGGAGTTTTACTAGTTTTGGCTAGTTTTTTTGTTTTAGTTAACGAATTTATTAAACTAGATTTTCCAACATTAGATCTTCCTATAAAACAACATTCTTTTTTTATATCTGAATAAGGAATGTCTTTAAATGACTGAAAGGAACCTAAAAACTTATTATTATTAAAAAAGTTATTTAAATTTTTATTTAAGCTAGCCATTTTTGGCTAAAATTCTTCTTTGAATATACCATTGCTGCGCAATTGATAAAATATTGTTCACTGACCAATATAAAACTAAACCAGCTGCAAAACCAGCTAGTACAAAAGTAAACACAAATGGAAGTAATGCAAAAATTCTAGCCTGTGTTGGATCAGCGGGAGCAGGATTTAGTTTTTGTTGTAACCACATAGTGAAGCCCATAATGATAGGAAGAATACCAATATCAATTATTGACAGTAAAGGCGGTACATCCCAAGGAACTAATCCAAATATTGTCATTAAGCCTAATGGGTCTGGTGCAGATAGATCATGAATCCATCCATAAAAAGGAGCGTGATACATCTCTATCGTAACAAACAACACTTTATACAAAGAGAAGAAAATTGGTATTTGTACTAAAATTGGTAGACAACCCGCAACAGGATTAGCTCCCTCTCTTTTATACAAGGCCATTAGTTCTTGCTGCATTTTTTGTCTGTCATTTGGATATGTTTCTTTTAATCTTTGCATATCAGGCTGAAGTTTTTTCATCTTTGCCATAGATTTAAAAGATGCTTGTGCCAGTGGGAATAAAATTAAACGCATTAAAATGGTAAAGGCAATTATTGCTAGACCAAAATTACCTGCATAACCAAAAAACCAATTAATGGCATATGAAACAGGTTTAGTTAAAAAGCTAAACCAGCCCCAGTCAATTGCATCAGTAAATCTTGGTATAGAGAGATTTTCGTCATAAGCACTTAAGACATTTAATTTTTTTGCACCCACAAATAATTTTCCACCGTAAGATATATTTTCACCCGAGTTAATTTTATATATCTGACCAACATAACCTGCCCTATAGCTATCACGTCCATTATTACCATACCTATAATTGACATTAATGGATTGGTCAGCATCAGGAATTAAAGCAGACATCCAATATTTGTCTGTAAAACCTAACCAACCTCCTTGCGTTTTATTATCGCAAAACTCTTTTTTTGTTTGCATTGATGAATTACAATCATCGGCAATATCATCATAATTTTTTTCCAATAATTCGTCGTTTATTAGACTAATTAAACCCTCGTGAAGTATAAAAAAATTAATTGTATCTGGTGTGTTTATTCTTTTGATTAATCTGTATGGAAAAACTTCAATATCTTCACCGCTGTTATTTTCTATTTCCTGTGTAATTGTAAACATATACTCATCATCAACTTGATAGTTGATTTTGAAAGTTATATTTTTATTATTTGTCCAACTAAGTGTAACAGGGCTTGAGGGGCTTAGAGTGGTAGAGTTAGTTTTCCAATTTGTTTCTAAATTAGGCAATTCAATGTTAGAATTTTTTAGCTCTTTCCAACCTGTTTCAATATAATATGGATTAGCAGTCCCATCCGGTAACAAAAGCTGTATATTATTCGAATCAGGTTCTAAGCTAGTTTTATATTTTGATAATATGAGGTCATCTAAAATTGCTCCTTTTAAATTTATAGAACCTTTAATAGATGCATTTTCAAAAATAACTCTGTCGGTTTGAATTAAAGCTTCATCTCTACTTTGTATTTCTGAAACAGCTTGGATGCTTTGTCCGTCAATGGATGTTGCAGGCTCTAATACTTCGTCTTCTTCAAAGGATGTTGTTTGAATTGGTTGAGTTGGAAATAATAATTGAAAAAAAATAATTATCGCAATTGAAATACCAATAGCCAAATATAAATTTCTTTGCTCGTTCATTTGTTTAACTCAGATTTTTTTGGTACTGGATCAAATCCGTGGGAACCCCAGGGATGACATTTTGAAATTCTTTTCACCGATAAAATTGATCCTTTAAATAACCCATGTTCCTTTAATGCTTTAACAGAATACTCAGAACAGGTTGGTAAATACCGACAATTTTGCCCAAGTATTGGGGAAATCAATAACTGGTATAATCTAATTATTATGATTAAAGGTAATGAAATATATTTACTAACCATTTATCTTTCTCTTAAGTTCTAATAAAAGTTTATCAAATTTCTCTTCGAGCAATGACGTTTTAGCTATTAACACATAATATGAATTAATTTTACCATTAATAATAATTTTTCTAGCTAATTCTCTCATTATTCTCTTTGCTCTATTTCTTTTTACTGCGTTGCCAATTTTTTTGGAAGCTGTGTATCCTACACCTATAGAATTTTCTAGATCTTGATTGTGTAAAATTTGGATATTCATATTTTTACCTTTTATAAATTCTCCCTGGTTTCGTATCATAACGAAAGTCGATCTTTTCTTAATTGTAAATAATGTTTGGGCCATTTGGCCTTTTTAAGCGCTTAATTGAGCTCTTCCTTTTGCACGTCTTCTATTAATGATTTGACGACCTGCTTTAGTTGCCATTCTAGCCCTAAAACCGTGTCTTCTTTTTCTAATTACTCTACTAGGTTGGTAAGTGCGTTTCATAATAAATCTCTGGGCCTAATACGAATTCATTATATATAAGTCAAATATTTACTTATGTAATCGATGAAAATTTTCAGAAAAGCTAGTGAATTAGTACCAAATTTAGTTTCAATCAAAGACAAGGGCCAGTCTATTGGTTTGGTTTTAACAATGGGAAACTTACACGATGGACATTTATCTCTCATTAGAGAAGCACAATTACATAACGAATTTGTGATCTGTTCAATATTTATTAATCCTACTCAATTTAACAATGAAAATGATTTCAATTCTTATCCAAAGACAATTGATGAAGATATTTCTAAATTAGAAAATATTGGTTGTAATGTACTCTTCTTGCCTGAAGTTCAAGAGATATACCCTAAAGGATTGGCAAAGAAAAAAATTGTAAACAATTTTAGAAATATTTTATGTGATAAATTTCGACCTGGCCATTTTGATGGAGTTACTACTGTTGTGGATCTTTTTTTTAATATGATTAAACCAACGAACAGTTATTTTGGTGAGAAGGATTTTCAGCAAGTAAAAATAATACAAGATTTAGTAAACATTAATCATCACAATATTAAAATAATTCAATGTCCATCTGTACGAGATAAAGAAGGTATGAGTTTATCTTCAAGGAACTCTAAATTTTCTAATGATCAATTAAAAATTTTCAATGTATTAGGAAATAAAATTAAAGAACATATTAATCTATTAACACAAAATGAAATGAATAATTTAGATCAATTAAAAATAGAGCTTCTTCAAAATAATATAAATAAAATTGACTATTTAGAAATAAGAAATGAAAATAATTTAGAAATAACAAAAAATTATTCTGAAGCTAGATTATTTATTGCTTTATATATTGGTGATGTAAGAATTATTGACAATTTTAAGTTATATTAAGGTATTAACCAATTATATTCTGGTTCATTATTTATAAATGTTAATTTTAATCTACGATGACCTGAAATTTCTAAATAAAGCCAATCAATTTCATTAATTTTATTTTCAACTACTGTAAAATTTTTATATCCTTTTTCACTTTCTTCATGACTTGGCTCCTTGCCGGTTAAGTGTTCAGGGATACCATCTTCTGGAAACTCAGTGATTGAACTTGGATCTTTTAATGTTAAGTAACATTTTCTACTAAACAATCTTGTTTTGTCCCACATTTCTTTAGCTTTATCATTTTGATTATTAACAAAAGACGTTGTTTTGATTCGCATTTGAATTTTTAATTTATGATCATAAAAAACAAATTGAGAACTACTATTTTTTTTTAAATTAGGCACTTTGGGAGATCTAAAGTCTGTGTGAAAATTTAGTGTCATGCTACTGGGATCAAATTTTCTTAAGACTACAACTCTAGAATCTATTCCACCTTCACTATCAATATTACTAAAGACTGGCGTATGAAATGCGTGTTTTCTATCTTTAACTCCTCTAGTTAAATTTTTCTTTATATCCTCAAATATTTCTGCAGCATTTTCTTTTGAAGAAGTCGACATTGTTATTGTAATATAAATTGTTTTGAAGAAATAGCTAGATAATGGAAATAAATAAAATTACGAATTTATTGAATCTGGAGCATGTTAAGTTTTTAATATCTATCTTTAGAGAAAATAATATTGAAATTCGATTAGTAGGAGGATGTATAAGAGATGCTCTTCTTGAAAGAGAAATCAAAGATATTGATACAGCAACAACTTTGGAGCCTCAAGATGTTTTGTCATTACTAAAAGAGAACAATATTGAATATGATGATTTTGCTATTCAATATGGATCTATAATTGCTTATCCTCATAATCGAAAAATACAAATTACAACTTTACGTGAAGATGTTAATCAAATGGGAAGACATACAAATGTAATTTACACCAACAGCTGGAAAAAAGATTCAGCCAGAAGAGATTTTACTTTCAATGCTTTATATGTTGGAAACAATAATAAACTACATGATTATTACAATGGCCAATCAGATTTAAATGAGAGTAAAATTTCTTTTATTGGTGAAATTGAAGATAGAATAAAAGAAGATTACTTAAGAATCTATCGATACTTTAGATTTAGAGGTTTGTTTAATTTACCTAAAACATCTTTAAGTGATCAAAAAATTGTAGAAAAATATATTCACGAATCTTTGGCAGTGTTGACCAACGATGTAATAAGGCAAGAAATATTAAAAATGTTTAATATGTCTTTTCCTTTAAATTGTTTTTACATATCTCATCAAACGTTACAAAAATTTAAATGGGTTGAAATAGTTCAAGAGCATTTCTTACGAACAAAATATGACCTTGGATTAAATAAATGTCTGAATAAGATTGATAATTTAATAAATTAGTTTTTTAGTTTACAATTTTCGCACAAACCAAATATTTCTAAATTATGTTTTTTATAATTGAAGTTATTCTTTTCTGCTTGTTTTGAAAAATAAGAAATCAAATTATTTCCAGTTAGTTCAGTAACACTATCACAGTTTTCACATATCAAAAAAGATGTAGAAGTTTTTGCATTACAGCCTTCATGCTTACAAGCAACATATGAATTTCTACTTTCTATTTTATGTACTTTGCCAATTTCTATAAGCTTATCTAAAGCTCTATAAACTTGAAGAGGAGATTTAATTCCTTTTTTTTGAATATCAAAAAGGATTGTATATGCCTTAAGAGGTTCTGATGCGCTTTCTAAAATATCCAGAACTGTTTGTTGATTTTTAGTTAAGTTTAAAGTTTCTAAAGACATAATCTAGATTACCAAATTGCTATCGTTTTTGCAACTGACCCTTAATTTCAAGAGGAACCAATGAAATAATGAAAAGTATTAAAGCCACCACTATTATTGAAGGCCCTGAAGAAGTATTTACTTCTAAAGAAGCAAATAATCCAACTACTACTGATAAAATACCTGATAAAATTGCGATAACAATCATTTGTCTAGGACTGTTGCTAATGTTTCTGGCAATAGCTGCAGGAATTAAAAGTAAACCTGTAATTAATAGTGCCCCAATCATTTTAATAGACAAAGCAATTACTCCTGCCAATAAAAGGGTAAATATAAAATTAGAAAATTCCGGCCGCATACCTTCAGCAGCTGACAAATCATAATTTACAGTTGCTGAAAATAAAGATTTCCAAATAAAATATAAGATAATTAATATTATGCTTCCACCTATCCAAACTAAACCAATGTCTGCAGTTGTCACTGCAAGAATATCGCCAAATAATAATCCCATGAGATCAAATCGGATGTAAGATAAAAAACCAATCAATACTAAACCAATGGCAAGTGTTGAGTGAGCAAGAAGTCCAAGTAAAGAATCCCCAGCTAGTTTTGTTCTTTTTTGTAAGCTTACAAGAAGTAAAGCAACAACAGCTGATATTACAAACACAGAAAAAGCAATATTTAAACTAAATGAGTATGCTAATGTTACTCCTAAAAGGGCTGAGTGAGATAAGGTGTCACCAAAATATGATAACCTCCTCCAGATAACTAAGCATCCAAGTGGTCCAGCAACAATAGCTATACCAACCCCTGCAACAAGTGCACGAATAAAAAAATCATCAAACATTAATTTTTAACACTCCCATCCGTCTGATGTGAATGATCATGTTCATGTTGATAGAGCGATAGGGTAGCAGCATTATGTTCTCCAAATAATTCTATGTAAGAAGAATTTTTTACAATTGATTTAGGTGATCCAGAACAACAAATGTGACCATTTAAACAAATTACATGATCTGTTGCAGACATAACAAAATGGAGATCATGAGATATAAGAAGGATGCCACAATTTAATTTGATACAAATTTCTTTTATAAGATTGTATAGAGCTATTTCTCCATTAAAATCTACTCCCTGCACAGGTTCATCTAAAACAAGTAGATCTGGTTTTTTAGCAATTGCTCTTGCGATTAAAACTCTCTGAAATTCTCCACCAGATAAGTTATGAATCTCATCGTATATTAAATGCTGAACCCCTGTTAATGCTAGAGCTTCAATAATTTCATCTTTATTAATATGACTTGTTAGATTCATAAAATCTATAACTCGAAGTGGCATAGTCCAATCAATACTAATTTTTTGAGGAACATATGCCATTTTTGTTGAATAATTTTCAATTGAACCTTCATCTGATTTTAGAATATTAAGTGCCATTTTAGCGGTAGTTGTTTTTCCTGAACCATTTGGGCCAATCAAGGTTACAATTTTCCCCTTATGAATTTCAAGAGAGATACCTTTTACAATCCATTTTGAAGATTTTTGGACACCGCAATCTTTTAATCTTACCAATAAATTATTATTTTCGTTCATTTTTGTATTTACAATATAAAATGTAATATTATAACATTACGTTCATTAACAGACTTAATTATTAATAGGAACATTTTTTATGAGACAAAACAACATTTTTTTGATGCTTTTGAAAGTATTTTTCTTTTCATCAATTTTAGTTGCAACTTCAGCTGTAAGAGCAGAATTAAAAGTTGTAACTACAATTAAACCACTTCATTCACTAATTGCGAATGTAATGGATGGTGTAGGTGAGCCATCACTTATAATTGAGGGAAGTACTTCCCCCCATAGCTTTACATTAAAACCTTCTCATGCCAAACTTTTAGAAGAAGCAGATATCATATTCTGGGTTGGTGAAAGTATAGAAACGTTCATGGAAAGACCTCTTGAGTCAATTGTCAAAAATGCAGAAGTTGTAGAGTTCATGGAAGTTGAAAGTATTAATAAATTGAAGTTTAGAGAAGAATCGATTTTTGAAGATCACGATGACCATGACGACCATGATGATCACGATGACCATGACGACCATGATGATCACGATGACCATGACGACCATGATGATCACAGCGGACACGATCACCACGGTCATGCACATGGTGAATTCGATGCTCACATTTGGCTAGATCCAATGAATGCTAAAGAAATGGTTCATGAAATTGCTCATGAGTTAGGTGATTTAGATCCAGCAAATAAGAATAAATATGAAGCTAATGCACAAGCTACAATCCAAGCGCTAGATCAATTAGTTAACGATATTGAAAAAGGAATAAATAAAGATGCAAAGTTTGTTGTCTTCCATGATGCTTATCAATACTTTGAAGAAAGATTTGGAGTTAGGGCTGCTGGAGCACTTACTTTGAATACAGATGTTTTACCTGGTGCTAAGCAAATCGCTGATATTCAAGATGTAATTAAGGACAGAGGAATAAAATGTATTTTTTCTGAACCTCAGTTTAATCCAAAGATAATTACAACAATAGCTGAAGACATGAATATCAAAACAGGAGTTTTTGATCCTCTAGGTGCTAATATTGACTCAAATAAAGATCTTTATTTTAAGTTAATACAAAACTTAGGAAATGAACTTAAAGGTTGTTAGAAATATATTTTAAGTATTAAATTTAAATAGAGGGTGTTAATTAACAGCACCCTCCACCTTCACAAGTACAGCAACAGCTACAACTGCAACCACACTTTGGTGGGTTTGGATTTTGATTTTTCATAATCATACCTATATCTATATCTTAATAATTTTTAAACAAATTTATGAGAAAAATTATAGAAATTAAAGAGTGCATGAAGACTTTCGAGGGTGACGGGATACCTGTAACGAGAGCTTTCCCTGTCCCTGGTATGAGAGAAAATGATCCATTTCTTCTTTTTGATCATTTCGGCCCAATTAATTATGAGCCAGGAGGGGCAACTGGCGTACCTGCGCATCCTCATTGTGGATTTGAGGCAATTACTTACATGCTTGGTGGTGAGGTAGAACACAGAGACTCATTTGGCGGACAAGCAGAAATTGAAACTGGTGATGTGCAATGGATGACAACTGGTTCAGGTTTAATTCACTCTGAATTAGTAACAGAAAAATTTAAGAAAAGTGGTGGTATAATGCAAGGATTACAAATCTGGGTTAACCTTCCACAAAAAAATAAAAAAGTGAAACCTTGGTATCAACATATTAAGAAAAATAATATTCCATCAGTAACTGAAAACACAAATATAGAAATTAAAGTTCTTGTGGGTGAAATAAATGGAACCAAATCCAAAGTTCAAACATATTCACCTGTATCAATATTTGATATTCAATTTACAAAACCAGATATGACAAAGTTTAATATTGATAAAGAACAAAATCTTATGATTTATATTATTGATGGTCAGTTACAGTTCAATGAGGAAGATAAAATCGCTAATAAAGGCGATATGATTTACTTTGATCAGTCAAGTGATGAAGTTCAACTCACATCAATATCAGAAAAGGGATCCTATCTAGTATTAGCAGGAAAGCCGCTCAAAGAACCTGTAGCACGTTATGGTCCTTTTGTGGCAAATACTGAGGGAGAAATTAAGCAAGCCATGATGGACTATCAAGAAGGAAAGATGGGAAGCTTAGCTTAAGTTAATTGGCGTAACATTTCACCAGCAACTATTGCAACTGAACTACTTAGATTAATTGATCTAGGTCCTTTTATCATTGGTATTGTTAACCTCTCTTCGACAGAGCTATGGACATAATCTGGAGCCCCTGCACTTTCTCTGCCAAATAAAATAATATCATTTGATTGAAATTTATAATCGAAATAACTTTTTTTACTTTTTGTTGTTAGAAGAACGAGTCGATATGAATTATCTTTTGACCACTCATAAAATTTTTCCCAATTTAAATGTTTTTTTAATTCTAGATAATCATAGTAATCCATTGATGCTCTTTTTAGTCTTTTATCATCAATTATAAAGCCAGCTGGCTCTATTATATCTACTGGTATTCCAAGACAGGCACCTAGTCTAAATATGTTTCCTGCATTCTGTGGTATATCGGGTTCAAATAGAGCAATTCTCATGTTTTTTTACTATATTATTTTATTACTTGCGTCACGCTGGCACATATTTAAAAAGTATTTTTTTGAGTAATTAAGATATAAGAAATTCACAATAAATGGCTAAAAAACCCAAAAATAAGAGAAGAGATTTCCTGCAACTTAGTACTGTAACGCTTGGTGCTGTTGGAACAGCTGCTTTTATATGGCCTTTTCTAAAAAGTATGAGTCCAGCAGAGGACACATTAGCTGCAGGATCAACTGAAGTAGATATTAGTGCTATTGAAGAAGGTCAAAGTATAACAATAAAATGGCGTGGAAAACCAGTCTTCATTAAAAAAAGAACAAAAGAAGAGATAGATGCTGCAAAAATGGTTCAAGCTTCTGATTTAAGAGACCCACAAGATGATGCTGATAGAGTACAAAAAGAAGAATGGTTAGTTTTAGTGGGAGTGTGCACACACTTAGGTTGTGTTCCGCTTGGTCAGAAAGTTTCTGATATGAAAGGTGAGTACGATGGTTGGTATTGCCCATGCCATGGTTCACATTATGATACGTCAGGTAGAATAAGAAAAGGGCCAGCTCCCAAAAACTTGGACGTTCCGCCCTATTCTTTTTTAAATGATAACACTATAAAGATTGGATAACTATGGATAAGAATAGAAAAGTACATCAGTTTAAAAATCCTGTCCTTAATTGGATAGAGTTTCGTCTTCCAATTATTTCTTATTTCAAAAAAGAATACGGCGATTATCCAATGCCTAAAAATTGTAATTATTTTTGGAGCTTTGGTGCATTAGCAACAATTACGCTTGTTACAATGATAGTAAGCGGGATTTTTCTTGCAATGAATTACACACCACATACTGATATGGCATTTGATAGTGTTGAAAGAATAATGCGAGATGTCAATTACGGTTGGTTAATGCGATACATCCATTCCAATGGTGCAGCCTTTTTCTTCATCATAGTTTACATTCATATAGTAAGAGCAATGTATTTTGGTTCTTACAAATATCCAAGAGAGCTTAATTGGATTTTAGGTGTATTTATATTTTTATTAATGATGGCAACTTCTTTTCTTGGTTACACATTACCGTGGGGACAAATGTCTTATTGGGGAGCTACAGTTATAACAAATTTATTTAGTGCAATTCCATTTATTGGTGAGGGATTAAAGACATGGCTTCTTGGAGATTACAATGTTGGAAATGCTACTTTAAACCGTTTCTTTGCTCTTCATTATGTTTTACCATTTGTTATTTTTGGTGTTGTAGGATTACATGTTGCTGCAGTTCATGTTCATGGTTCAAATAACCCTGATGGGATTGACATTAAAACTAACAATGACTCAGTAAACTTTTTTCCATATATGTTAATTAAAGATACAGTAGCTATGTGTGCTTTTGGTATTGCTATTTCTGCAGTAATATTCTTTGGACCAAATCTTATGGCTGAAGTTGATAATTATATTCCAGCAGATCCGCTTGTTACCCCAGCTCACATTGTTCCAAACTGGTATCTTGCACCTTTTTATGCAATTTTAAGAGCAGTACCTGATAAATTAGGAGGAGTTCTCCTAATGTTTGGTGCGATAGTAATTCTCTTTGTTCTACCTTGGCTTGATAGATCAAAAGTGAGAAGTTGTAATTATAGACCAATATATAAGTGGTTTATGATGGGCTTTTTTGTTAACTTCTTTGCATTAGGCTACGTTGGTATGCTCCCTGCTGAAGGTTTATATCTTTTAATTGCAAGAGTAGGTTTACTTTACTACTTTGGTTTTTTCTTTATCATTACACCTTTTGTTGGTTGGATAGAGAAGCCAAGTAAGTTACCCCTCAGTATTAGTGATGTTTATGCTAAAAATATAGCTCCTAATATTGGTGGAGGAGAAAAAGGAATTCCTTCACCAGCAATGCAAAAAGATACAAATCTATAATGCGCCTATTATTTGTTATTTTTCTATTATTCTCTTCAAATATATTTGCTGCAGAAATGAGTACTGAAAAAATGCCAAAACATGATTGGTCTTTTAAAGGAGTAACGGGAACTTTTGATAGAGCTGCAATTCAAAGGGGGTATAAAGTTTACAGAGAAGTATGTGCAGGATGTCATTCAATGAAACTTCTGTATTACAGAGACCTTATTGACGTTGGTTTTTCTGAAGCTCAAGTAAAAGTTATTGCTTCTGAATATACTGTATTAGACGGTCCAAATGATGATGGTGAAATGTTTGAAAGACCGGCTAGACCAGCAGATAGATTTGTCAATCCATATGCTAATGATAACGAGGCAAGAGCAAATAATAATGGAGCTTATCCTCCAGATTTGAGTGTAATTACAAAAGCTAGAAAATATGGAGTTGATTATATTTATAACCTTCTTCTAGGTTATGTTGAACCTCCAAAGGGAATGGAGGTTGGTAATGGGATGTGGTACAATAAATGGATGGCTGGAAATCAAATAGCTATGCCAGCACCTATAGCTGATGGAAGTGTAGATTATGATGACGGCACTGATAATAATGCAGAACAGTTATCGGCTGATGTAACACATTTTCTTCACTGGGCTGCTGAACCAGAAATGGAAGAAAGAAAAAATTTAGGAATCAAAGTAATATTATTCTTTATTATTCTAGGAACAATTGTGTACTTAGCAAAAAACAGACTTTGGCGAGACGTCACTTAGACATTAAATAAAAAGTTCATTACATCACCATCTCTGACGATATAATCTTTACCTTCTTGTCTTAGCTTTCCTGAATCTCTACTTCCAGCATCACCATTATTTTCTATATAGTCTTCATAAGAGACAGTCTCTGCTCTAATAAATCCTTTTTCAAAATCAGTGTGAATTTTTCCAGCAGCTTGAGGTGCAAGTGTTTCTTTTTTTATTGTCCATGATCTTGTTTCTTTTGGACCACATGTAAAATAGTTTATCAAACCTAAAAGTTCATATCCTGATTTTATAACCTTATTCAATGTTGTTTGATCTAAATTAAGTTCTTTAAGAAATTCAAGTTTTTCTTCTTCATTATCTAATTCTGCTATTTGTGCTTCTATTGATGCAGAGATTAAAACTATAGAATGATTATTTTTTTTGGCAAACTCGATGACTTTTTTTGATAATTCGTTTCCAGTATGAATCGATTCTTCATCTACATTACATATGTACATAGTTGGCTTTAGACTAATTAAGTTAAGACTATTTACAAAGTCAATTTCATTACTAGCAAATTCCTCAATTTTTAAGATACTATTAGCATCTAGTATTTGTAAGATTTTATTTATTATCTCAAATTGATGTTTAGCTTCTTTATCGTTTGCTTTTAATTTTTTTTCTAAACTAGTTTTTTTATTATTTAAGCTTTCAAGATCAGCCAATTGCAATTCTAAATTTATTGTTTCAATATCATCTAATGGATCAATTTTTGATGATACATGAGTAATGTTAGTATCTTCAAAGCATCTCACAACATGAGCTATTGCGTCAACTTCCCTAACATGTCCTAAAAATTTATTTCCTAAACCTTCTCCTTGAGAGGCTCCTTTTACTAATCCTGCAATATCAACAAAATCCATGAAAGATGGTATTATTTTTTCACTTTTTCCAATGATTGCAAGTTTGTCTAATCTGTCATCGGGTACTGCTACTCTTCCTATATTTGGTTCTATAGTTGCAAATGGATAATTTGCCGCCTCTGCTTTATTTGACTGGGTAAGAGCATTAAATAAAGTAGATTTACCAACATTTGGTAATCCAACTATCCCGCACTTAAATCCCATAATTAATTTTGCTCACTTATTTTTGTTAAAAAAAGAGGAATATCTGAAAATATTAATTCTATATTTTTAACCATTTTATCAATTTTTTTATTTATTATTTCTTCTTCTGATTTTGAAAAATTATTTAAAACATAACTTGAAACTAAATCTTTATGCCCAGGATGATCAATTCCAATACGTATTCTAAAATAATTTTCTCCTATAAATTGATCAATACTTTCCAATCCATTATGACCTCCGTTTCCACCACCTTGTTTTATTTTTACTTTCGATAATTCTAAATCAAGGTCATCATGTATAACAAAAGTATGGTCTAATTTTATTTTATAAAAATTCACAATTTCTGAAACGGCTTTTCCAGATAAATTCATGAATGTAAGAGGTTTTAACACAAAGATTTTTTGATTATTTATTACGCCTGAATATAATTCTTTAATCTTATCTTCTTTGATTTTGTCTAAATTAAAATGCAAGATTATATTATCCGCTAAATGGAAACCTACATTATGTCTAGTATTTTTATAATTTACACCTGGGTTCCCAAGTCCACAAATTAAAAACATAAAATGAAATATAAAGTAAAGTTACTTAGATTCTTTATTTTCTTCTTTATTATCAGAAGATTCTTCCTTCTTTTCCTCTGATTTCTCCTCATCACCTTCTGCTGCACCTTCTTCAGTTGTTTCTTCAGTTTTAGTTTCAACTTCTACAGTTGGCGGAACTAAAGTAGCTATTACGAAATCTCTATCTGAAATAGTAGGAGCAACTCCTTCGGGTAGTTGAATATTACTAATTTTTACTGCATCACCTATTTCACTTTCAATTAAATCAAATTCTAGTTTGCTAGGTATATTATTTGCATCACATGTTAGTTCAACAAGTCTTCTAACAGTATTTAAGACTCCACCTTTTTTCAAACCAGGACATTTATCTTGATTTAAAAATTCAACAGGAATTTCGACGTTGACTTTTGTATTTTCTTGAACTCTTAAAAAATCAAAATGTATAAGTTGATCACTTACAGGATGATATTGTAGTTGTTTTGGAAGTATTTTTTCTTTCTTTCCATCAACATCAAGATTGATAATTGTTGAATAAAAAGAACCAGTACCCATTAATTTTTTGAGTATTTTATCTTCTAGAGCAATTTTCTTAGGCTCAGTTCCCTTGCCATAAATAATACCAGGGACTAATCCTTTCATTAAAAGACTATTATTTGAACCAATATCTTTATTTCTTTCTATTGCTTTTAAATCACTCATAAAATAAAAATTTAGTCGAAAAGGGCAGACACTGAAGTATCAGTGTTAATCCTTTTAATCGCATCTCCCATTAAAGGAGCAATACTAATATGTCTAATGTTTTTTGTGCTTTTTACATCTTTAGAAGGCTCTATTGTATCTGTTAATACCAATTCTTTAATGCTTGAATTTTCAATCTTTTTTAGCGCATCTCCAGATAATACACCGTGAACAATATAAGAATAAATTTCTTTAGCCCCATTTTTACTTAGAGCTTCAGCAGCATTACATAACGTGCCTGCTGAGTCAGCTATATCATCTAGTAAAATACAAGTTTTATCTTTTACATCTCCGATGATATTCATTACTTCAGACTCACCAGCTTTTTCTCTTCTTTTATCTGCAATTGCCAGTCCAGCCTCTAATCTTTTAGCAAAAGCTCTTGCTCTAACAACACCACCAACATCAGGTGAAGCAACAACTAAATCTTTGTTTCCATTAAATCTTTCTTTAACATCATCGATTATCGGTCTTACAGAAAAAATATTATCTAAAGGAATGTCAAAAAAACCTTGAATTTGACCAGCGTGTAAATCCATTGTTAATACCCTATCGGCGCCCGCGGATGTAATTAAATTTGCTACAAGTTTGGCAGTGATTGGTGTTCTAGGCCCAGTCTTTCTATCTTGTCTTGCATATCCATAATAGGGGATAACAGCAGTTATCCTTTTTGCTGATCCCCTTCTTGCAGCATCTATTGTAATTAAAAGTTCCATTAAATGGTCATTAGCCGGATGTGATGTGGATTGAATAATAAACACATCTTCTCCTCTAATATTTTCATTTATTTCGACGAATATTTCTCTATCATTAAAAGTTCTAACAGAGGCGTCTGCTAATGGCACATCAATATGTTTAGAAATTTTTACTGCTAGGGATTTGCTACTATTACAGGCGATTATTTTCATATAATCAAATTAATTACTATATTAGAATAATAATAGATCAACCAAAATTAATCATTAAATGCAATGATATTGAGCATTCTTCCAGTATCTCTAAATTTTTGTGATTCCCTTCGATGGCTAAAAAAAACTCTCTTATTTGAGAAGGTATCTTTGTTAATATTATATATATTTTTAATACCCAATTCCTTAAATTGATAGTTAATCAATCTTCTCAAATTAAATAAATCTTTGTCTTTATTTTTGTGTTTGAAGAAAATAGAGTATTTTTTATTTTTGCTTATAAACTTACTTTTAAAGTCTTTTGATACTTCAAAGTTTTTAAAGCTCAAACAAGGACCAATAAGAACCACAATATTTTTTTTAATTATTTTTTGTTTAACAAAATATCCTATACTTTTAGCAGCTATATTTTTTAATGCACCTTTCCAACCTGAATGAAGAGCGCAAATATATTTTCTATTTTTATCAAAAATAAAGATTGGACAACAATCTGCAGTTAAAACCCCTAAAGCTATTTGCTTATTGCTTGTGATTAATCCATCTCCAGAATATTTATTACCTATATTTTTATTATTAATTTCTACAATCTTGTTGGAGTGTATTTGACTAATAAATTTAATTTTTTTATTAATCTTTAAATTCTTAAGACAGATATCAATATTTTTATTTACATTTACTTTTGTATCTTTGCTGTTTAAGCTACAGTTCAATGAATAGTTTTCTTTTTTTGATACTCCACCATTTCTAGTAAAAAAACCTGCTCTAACAAAAGATTTAATTTTTGCATGTGTAAAATAATTTTTAGTAATCATAAGTTAGAAACAACAAGACACTTAAACAAGCTTCCCATCTTATCAACATTAATTAATCTATCCACTTCTTCATCTAATAAATTTTTATTTAAATTTGAATTTTTAGTAAGTAATTTTTTCTTTCGTTCTAATATTCCATATTTTATTAAAAAATCTCTTTGTGAAATAAATTCGTTGATTTGTAATTTATTTTGTTTTGCTATTTCAATTAATTCATTGAAATTTACATGACTTGAAATATCTTGTTTGCCTATATTTTCAAATATACTGGTTTTTTTATGATTATATATTGCCTGTAATGTAAAGTTTTTTATTTTCTTATCATATCCATAATCGATTAAAATACATACACCTCTATTTTTTTTTAGATATTTACAAATTTGCTCAAAATATTTATTTCTTGAAAAAGAAACTTCATAAATTTTTTGATTATTGTATTTGCTTAAATAACCTAATATTTTTTTACTAATTACACGTTTGTTTATAGAATAATATTTATTTTCTTTTTCATTAAATTTTACATATCTTTCAAACCAATTATTATTATCGTTTAAAAATTGCCTTACAGGAAAACAATCAAAAAATTCATTTGAATATATTATTGAAGGCAACTTAGATCTGCAATTCAAAGCTTTAAACCATCTAATTTTTGATTGTTTAAAATAATTTAAATTTTTTTCTTGTATTTTTTTTAATTCTTTATTTATTTCTATAAAATAAACATCAGCACTTTCGAAAAAGTTAGGAAGTATTCTTGCAGTTCTTTCAATATCTTTAAATAACGTCCCATTTCCTGGGCCTAGTTCAATTAAATTAAATTTTGAGTTAATTTTTTCTTTCCAATTATAAAGTAAATATACCCCAACAATTTCTCCAAACATTTGTGAAATTTCTGGAGATGTAACAAAGTCAAATTTTCTTCCTATTGGTTTTTTGCTTAAGTAATAACCATTTCTTTCGTATAGAGCCAAGTCAATAAATTTATCTAAACGCAAATTTTTTTTATTTTTAAGAAGATTTTTTTTATTAATTTTTCTTTTGCTTAACATTTTGAATTATCAATATTCCAAAAATAAAAAAAGGTATACATAGTATTTGACCCATTGAAATAAAATTAAAAAATAATCCTAGGTGCAAATCTGGTTCTCTAACATATTCAATTAAAAATCTAAATATGGAATAAAATATTAAAAATAGACCACTAATTACTCCATAAATTTTGTATTTTTTTATCTTATAAAAATAGATTAATAATATGAGAAATAAAATAATTCCCTCAAGAAAAGCTTCATATATTTGAGAAGGATGTCTCGGTATATTATCTATTGATGGATAAATAACTGATATATAAAAATCAGTTGGTCTACCTACTAGCTCTGTATTAACAAAGTTTGCAATTCTACCAAAGAATAATCCAATAGGAGCAACGATTGAAACTAAATCAGATAAGTAGAAAAAGCTTTTTCTATTAATTTTTGCAAATATTAAAGTACTTATTACTATACCTATCAGCCCACCATGAAATGACATGCCTCCATTCCAAATTTCAAATAGATAAAAAGGATTAGTTAAAAATTCATTAAGTTGATAAAAAATAACATAACCTGTTCGTCCTCCAATAATTACACCTAATACTGCCCAAACAAGAAAGCTATCTATATTTTTATTATTGTATTGATTTCCATAAATTTTGTTTAATCTTTTAATAATATAAATTCCTAAAAGAAATCCCAATATATATGCTAAACTGTACCATCTTATCTCAACAAAACCGATTGATAAGATGACAGGATCTATTGATGGTTGAATAAAATTCATTTATCTATATTTAATATTATAACATGGTTGATAGAAACAAAATACTTTCCGATTTATCAAAATTTGCAGTTGATGCTATGAGCACTTTTTCAGGTGTTAAAGAAGAAATTGAAACAATCGTATCTTTACGAGTTAACAAAATAATAAAAAAAATGAATCTTGTTAAAAAAGATGAATTTGATGCACTGAAAAAAATGGTGCAAAAAGTAATGATTGAAAATGAAAAATTAAAAAAAACATCTTCAAGATCAGTAAAATCTAAGAAAAAAACAGTCAAAAAGAATAAAACTATTAAAAAGAAATCAAAAAGGTAGGAATCCTCAACTAATTCACAATTTTTATTGATTTTGCCTTGCAAAATACGATACCAATCTAGTAATCTATATATAGTACTAATTATATCTGACACGACTATATAATGTATGGAAAATGAGAATATTTTGTTAAATCCCATAGATATCATTGAAGATGTCATTCATCAAAAAAAATGGAATTTTAGCAGAGCTGCTGATCATGAATTAGTTGCCGAGATTGCATCCCATTGGTGTGCTTACAGATTATATTTCACATGGTCTGAAAATATCAATGCGCTAAGTTTTTCAATAACTTCTGATATTAAGTTTCCCGAAACCAAACTTAATAATGCTTATGAATTACTAGGACTTATTAATGAGAATCTATGGATTGGACATTTTGACATAACAAGTAAAAATGGAATCCCTGCATTTAGGCATACTTTACTATCAAATAATTCTACAGAAACATTACATAAAAAATTTGAAGACCTTGTTGATATCGGAATTTATGAGTGTGAAAAATTTTATCCAAGTTTTCAACAAGTTCTCTTTGACGATATTCCTCCTAAAGAAGCTATAAAATTCTCTAATTTTGAAGTTATTGGTAGAGCTTAAATTTTATAATAAAACTGCTATATTATAATTAGATGAAAAATATCTTATTAATTGGATGTGGACACATGGGAGGATCTTTAATGTCTGGATGGTCTAACTCCAAAAATTATACCGTTAGTGTTATAGATAAAAAAAAATATGGAATTCTTAAAAAAAGAAATAGAAATAAGAAAATAAAATTTTATAAATCAATTGATGATATTAATCATCAAAATAATCATGATTATATAATATTTGCAACTCGACCACTTGAATTAACAAATGTTTTTAAAGAATTAAAAAATATAAATTTTAATAAAAAAGCTATAGCAATAAGTGTGATAGCTGGAAAAAAAACTGAAATTTTTAAAAATAATTTATTTAATATAAACAAAATTGTAAGAGTAATGCCAAACATGCCTGCATTAATAGGAGAGGGTGTTCATTGTATTTATACGAATGAATATATTACTAAAAAAGAAATTAAAGAAATTGATAAACTGTTCTCTTTGAGTGGCAAAACACTTTTTTTTAATAATGAAACTTTTATAGACAAAGCAACTGCTGTGTCAGGGAGTGGTCCGGGTTTTATATTTCAGTTAATTGATATTATGGAAAAATCTGCAATTAATTTAGGTTTCTCTAAAAACACAGCTAAAATTTTAATTAATGAAACTTTTAGAGGTTCTTTAAATCTATTAAACTCTAATAATATTTCTGCTGAAAAAATGGTTGAAACTATTGCAACTAGAGGAGGTACAACCGAAGCAGGAATCAAAAAAATGAAAATAAATAAGGTTGATGATATTTTTAATCAAGTTTTTAGGGCAGCATATACAAGAGCAAAACAACAAGGTGGAGGTAAGTGAATCAAAATAAAATATCTCTAGCAAAAAAGACTTTACAATATTTAGAGAAAAAAAAATTAAGGGACATTAATCTTAAAAATTTTTTATCTAATGCTAAAGTCCCAAATATGAAAAATAAAATTGATTTAGTCTTAAATATAAATGACTTCTTTGATTTTAAATTAAAAAAAAATCTTGTTAATATAGAAAAGTCATCACAGAGAGATATGTTATTTGAAATTATGATGGCCCGTTATGATATTTTGAATGAATATAGAACCTCTGTAAAAAATATAATTAATTATTTTATGTCTAGACCGCAAGGAGTACTAAAACTTATTCCTAAATTAATTGAGAGCAAAATTTTAATTGCTACTTTTGCAAATATTAATCCTAGTGGGATTCAGGGTGTTATAAAAATAAAAATTATTTTTGCTCTTTATTATATAACCCTATTTACTTGGTTTAATGATGAAAATGAAAGTTTAGAAAAAACAATGAGTACCTTAGATAAATATTTAAATACTATTGAAAAAGTTATAAAATTTTCATGAGTTCTCAGTATTTCATAAATTACAAAGAATTTGAAAATGTAGATATAAGAATAGGAACAGTAATTGAAGCGTATGAATATAATGAACTTAAAAAACCATCCATAATTTTGAAAATAGATTTTGGTGAAAAAGTTGGCATAAAAAAAACTTCTGCACAATTACAAAAATATTATAAAAGTGATGAATTAATTAATAAGCAAGTTATTGCTGTTGTAAATTTTGAACCTAAACAAATTGGTAAAATTATTTCAGAAGTATTGGTTCTTGGTGTACCAGATTTAGAAAACGAACCAGTTTTGTTGTCTCCAGATAAACCAGTAAATAATGGGGGTAAATTATTTTAAAATCAAAGAGGAAGTAAAACTTGAAGTTTGAGACCTCCTAGATTTGACTCAGATAATTTAACGTCACCTCCATGTGATCTAATAATATCCCTAGTAATAGTTAATCCTAAACCACTTTCTCCTTTAAGTTTGTTCCTGGAGGGATCTAAAGTAAAAAATGGCTTAAATACATCTTCATATTTATCTCTTGGTATACCCTCACCATCATCGTTAAATTCAATTACACAATCCTTTTCATTTGTATAAAGAATTATTTCAATTTTTTTTGCATATCTTTGTGAATTATCAATTATGTTATTGAAAGCTCTTTTAAGCTGGATTTGTCTACCAGAAGTTTGAATAGTGTTTTTTTCTTTTATAGTTAAATCAACACCATTTTTTTCAAAAGTTTTAGAAATATCACCAATTAATTCATTTATTACAATCGTTTCTATTGGTTCAGGTGATTCAGTTTTTACAAAACTAACATAACTATCTAACATTGAAGTCATTTCATTAACATCTACTTCTAGTTCAGATTTTGCTTTCTCATCTTGCATTAAGGAAATTTGCAATTTCATTCTTGTTAAAGGAGTTCTAAGATCATGGCTAACACCAGCTAACATTTCTGTTCTTTGCTTTAAAAATCTTTTAATTCTTGTCCTCATCTGATTGAAAGCATTAGCTGTCTGCCTTATTTCGTATGCACCCGCAGTTTTAATATCTGGAGCGTCTAAACCTCTTCCAAATGTTTCAGCAATTATCGCCAGTCTTTTGAGGGGTCTTAATTGTCTACTCATTAAAAAGTAAGACATAAAAAAAAGAATAATAGAAGCAAAAATCATCCAAAGTAGAAAGACAAAAGCAGATTCACTATATAGTCTATCTTTATCAACATTAATCTCTAAAATATTTTCATCAATTTGAATATATATTAGAACACCTTCTTCAAGATTAGACAAATCATAATCAAATTTTTTTTTCAAATTACTTAAGGATTGGTTTAATCTATTAGATAATATTCCTGAATTTAAACTAAATTTTGAAGACAATAATTGTTTGTCATTAATAATATTGATTTTCATTTTAAAATCCTGATTTGCTATATTAATTGCATTATCAGTAAGATCACTATTAATTAATTTTACTAAAACATTAATATCTGCAGCCACAGATTCCGTTAGTCTTTTTGAAATAATACTCCATGAGGTTTGATAGAAAACAAAAGAAGTAAGTAGGACTATAATAATTATAGGCACAAAGATGATAATTATTGATCTTCCAATCAGTGTAGATGGTATTACTTTTTTAATCATTAAATTTCATTACAAATTAATTTATATCCTTTACCTCTAATTGTTTTAATAAATTGAGGTTGTTTTGCATTAGTTTCAATTTTTTGTCTTAAACGCGTAACTCGCACATCAACTTTTCTAAGTTCAGTTTCATCAAATTCCTGGTCTGCTAGTTCTTCTCTTAAAACTATATCATTTCTTTTATTTATTAATTTAACAAGTAAATTATTTTCTCCTTCTGTTAAATAAATTAATCTATCATTTTTTTGTAATTTATAATTAGATGTATCAAAGGTAAATTCTCCAAATGAAATCTTAATTTTTTTGTTTTTAAGGTTTTCAAATAGATCTAGTAAATTCTTAATCCTTAAAAATAATTCTTCTGGCTCAAATGGTTTAGATAAATAATCATCGGCACCAATTTTTAATCCATCAATTTTATCTTTGTCCTCTCCCATTGCTGTAAGCATGATTATAGGTGTATTAGAAAATTGTTTTATATGTTTAATTAGCTCTAAACCATCACCACTTGGCATCATTCTATCAAGAATAATTAAATCAAACAAAACAAGAGATAAAATATCTTTTGCTTCGTTGTAATCCTCACTTTGATAAATTTGTAAACTTTTTTCAGTTAAATAATCTTTTAGCAGTTCTCTCAATCTTTTATCATCATCAACAATCAAGATATTTTTTTTCATTATTGTTTATTTATTTCATCAAACTTTTCTTTATTTTTATCATCGACCATTTCATACAGTATTTTTTTAAAACCATTTATATCCATCTCATTAAATTTTAATAAAACATTACGTATTTTTTTTATTTGAATTTCAGATAATCTTATCTCTAATTCTTGACCTTTTTTTGAAAGTGTTAATTTCTTAGTACGTTTATCTTCACCAACAGTTAATATAATATATTTTTCGTTTACAAGTTGGTTCAATACTCTAGACAAACTTTGTTTTGTTATTTTCAATATTGAAAGTAGCTCCTTAATTGTAAGATTTTTTTGCTTTCCAACAAAATATATCACTCGATGATGGGCTCTGCCAAAATTAATTTTTTCCAAAACTTTATCAGGACCTTCAGTAAAATCTCTATATGAGAAAAATAATAGCTCTATAATTTTCCTAATTTCCCCCTCATTTAGAAAAAGAGGTGTTAACAATTTATTTAGGTCAGCCATATTGACTTAATTATGCATCACTGATAGTCAATTGTCATTAAAAAAAGTTAATAAAAAATATGCTTAAATCATTTGAAAATAGAGATGGATGGATTTGGATGAATGGTAAAATAATTCCATGGCAGAACGCACATTCCCATGTAATCTCCCAAGGTCTTCATTATGCAAGTGCAGTATTTGAAGGAGAAAGGGCCTACAATGGTAAGATTTTTAAATCAGAAGAGCATACTAAAAGGTTTTTCAAATCTGCCGAAATAATTGGAATGGAAATTCCTTTTACTCATGATCAAATTAATAAAGCAAAATACGAGCTTATTGATAAAATGAATTATAAAAATTGTTATGTAAGACCACTTGCTTGGAGAGGTGGAGATCAAATGGGTTTATCAACTGGTAAATCGAATATCAATGTAGCCATTGCTGTTTGGGATGATTGGGCAACTTATTTTAAAATTGAAGATCAAAAGGCAGGTTTGAGATTAATTACATCTCCCTGGAAAAGACCTGCACCAGATACCGCTCCATATGAAGCAAAAGCTTCTGGACCCTACATTATTTGCACTCTGTCAAAAGAATTTGCAGAAAAAAAAGGCTATCACGATGCCTTGATGCTAGATTACAGAGGTTATGTTGCTGAAGGTACAGGGGCAAATATTTTTTTTATCAAAGATAAAAATATCCATACTCCTATTCCAGATTGTTTTCTTAATGGGATTACACGTCAAACAGTTATTGAAATGGCAACTAATCAAGGTTTTGAAATTACAGAAAAGCATTTAATGCCTGACGAAATCGGAAATTATGATGAAGCCTTTTTAACTGGTACTGCTGCAGAAATTACCCCTATTAAATCCATTGATGATTTTAAATATAATACTGGCGACAACACTATTACTTTTAAATTTATGAATGATTTTAGTGATATGGTTAAAAACTCTAGCTAGAATTTTCTAACCATTCATTATTTTTATAATAAAATTCATTTTTCCAGAATGGTGCATCTTTTTTTAAATAATTCATAATAAACTCACAAGCTTCAAAACTATTTTTTCTATGTTGTGAAAAGCAACAAACTAAAACAATTTTTTCATTAACAATTAATTTTCCATATCTATGAATTACCAAAGTATCAATTAAGCTCCATTTTTTAGTCGCGTTATTTACAATTTTTGATAATTCTTTAAATGCCATTTCTTGATAAACTTCTAAATCTAAATATTTTACATCTTTATCGTTATTTAAATCTCTTACATACCCAACAAAAGAAGTTAGTGCCCCTATATCTGAATGTTTATTTTTAATTTTCTCTATTTCTTCTTCTAAATTAAAATTTTTTTTTTGTATTTTTATCATTACCCACCACTAACTGGAGGAAAAATTGCAATTTCATCAATTGGTTTTAAATTCAAATTTTCTGAAACATATTCTTGATTAACTGCAAATCTTAAAACATCTTGTAAAAAATGTTTTTTTAGATCAGGATACAAGTTTTCTAAATATTTTTTTAATTCTTGTATGGTTTTAGGGTGATTTATATCAATTATTTCGTCTTCTTTATTTGTTATATCTTTAATCCAAGCAAAATATCGAATTCGCATTTTAAAAATGTTTTATTGATCCTTTAATATAATCATAGGCTGTGTAGAGAGTTAGAATTCCAGCAATCCAAAGAAAAATTTTACCTAAAAATATAACAAATAATAAATTTAGATTACTCTCAGATAATATAAGCAGGCCTAATGCAGCTAGTTGAAGAAAGGTTTTTGCTTTTGCAATTCTTGAAACTGGTATACTGACTTTAATACCTGCCAAGTATTCTCTTAAACCCGATACGGTTATTTCCCTTAACAATATTATTAGAGCTGGAATAGTATCCCAGTCTTTTATAACACCTTTTGATGTTAAAATAAGAATAACTGCTGCTACTAATAATTTATCTGCGATTGGATCTAGAAATGTTCCAAAATTTGTTACTTCATTTCTTAATCTTGCTAAATACCCATCAAAGTAATCTGTTATTCCAGCTAAACAAAATAATATAAAAGCAATCCAGCCAAAGTATGGGTTTGTAAGATATATACAAACAACTATAATTGGAATAATAGCAATTCTAATTATTGTTAGAATATTTGAAATATTCATCTCTATTCTTTGTAGATGAAGAATTTTTTAAACGCTATGAAAATATTCATAAATTTTAGTTAGAATTGACTCAGGTATAGATTTAATTGCTTTTAATTCATCTAAACTAGCTAATTTTAACTTTTCAACTGTACCGAAATGTTTTTTTAAAATTCTCTTTCTTTCGGGACCTACTCCTTCTATTTCATCAAATACAGATCTGACACTCATCTTTGCTCTTTTGGATCGATGTGTTGTAATTGCAAACCTGTGTACTTCATCTCTTATATTTTGTAAAAAATGAAGGAGTGGATTATTTTCATTTAATCTATGTGTAAATTTATCATGTATCAGTATTTCTCTACCTGAATCTCTCTCTTCGCCTTTCGCCATAGAAATTATAGGTATATCTATTTTTAAATTATCCAATACCTTTTTTGCTGAATTGTATTGTCCCTTTCCTCCATCTATAAGTAACAAGCTTGGCAATTCTAATTCATCTTGAAATTTTAAATTTCTAAATCTCCTTGTTAGCATTTCTTTCATCATATAATAATCATCAACTTTATTTTTATTTTCTTCGAGATTAAATTTAATATTAAATTTCCTATAATTTGATTTTATAAACCCGTTTTGATTATATGCAATCATTACACCAACAGGATGTTTTCCAAATGTATGACTATTATCATAAGCTTCTATTTTTTTTATTTCATCATTTATTTTGAATATTTTTTTAATTTCTTCATTAAAATTATCAAAAGATTTGAGTTTATTTATTTTTATATCTAAATTTATTTTAGAATTTTTTTCTGCAAATTTAAGTAAATTTTTTTTAGGCCCTTTTTTTGGTTTAATAAATTTTGTTTTTTCAAAATTCTTTCCTAATATTTGTGAATTATTTTTTTTATTTATATCTATATTAGTAATAATTGTTTCCGGGATTTCTTTTTCAGCATAAAATATATTTAGAAAACCTAACATTATTTCCTCGTGATCTAATAAATTGTCATGATCTGGATAGAAAGCTTTACCGCCATAAGATGTATTGTTTCTAAAAAAACTTCCATAAACACATGTTTTTCCTTCATTTGAAGTTATTGCAAAAATATCAGCATTTTTTATATCTCTTATTTTAATTGAATTGTTTTGTTCAATATGTTTCAGAGCTTTAAGTCTATCTCGTAAAGATGCCGCTAATTCAAAATTGTTTTTTTCTGAAGCTTTATACATCTGATCTGTAAAATTTTTTTGTATTTTTTTAGAATTACCACTAGTTAAAAAATCATCTGCAGCCTCTATTAATTTTGAATATGCTTTTTTCGTGATTTTTCCTCCACAAGGACCAGAGCATCTTTTTAGATAATAATTAAAACATAATTTATTTCTTGCACTCACTTCTTTATCTGTGCATGATCTTAAAAGAAATATCCGTTGTATTGTATTAATAGTTCTATTTACTGCATCTGGACTTGCAAATGGTCCATAATATCTTCCCTTTTTCGTTTGTGGACCACGATGTTTTTCAATTCTAGGAAAATCATGTTCTGAAGAAATAAATATATAAGGGAATGATTTATCATCTCTTAAAAGAACATTAAATCTTGGTTTATGTTTTTTAATTAAATTACATTCAAGGATAATTGCTTCTAATTCTGTATTTGTAACAAAAAAGTTCATTGATTTAGTTAGACTAACCATTCTTTGAATTCTTCTGGTTAGGTTATTTAGAGATAGATAATTCTTTACTCTATTTGATAATACTTTTGCTTTTCCAATATATAAAATATTACCTTTATCATCCTGCATTTGGTAAACACCAGGTTGATTTGGTAAAGTTTTAGATGTAGCCTTAATAATCTCTTGTCCAAGAAGCGTCATTTTATCAATCGCAAATAATTAATTTTTCTTTAAATAGGAATTTTATAAAATTAATAAATAACTAACAAGATTATTGTAGTTCATTTAATAATTAATTTAATGTAGGTAAGAATAATATATTAAGGGTTTACTATGGCAAAAATGACAACAGAAGAGGCTTTCGTAAAAGTTTTACAGAAACACGGTATTCAACACGCTTTTGGAATAATTGGATCTGCATTTATGCCGATATCTGATCTTTTCCCTAAAGCTGGGATAACATTTTGGGATGTTGCTCATGAGTCAAATGGCGGAATTATGGCCGATGGCTATACTAGATCAACTGGTAAAATCGCAATGTGTATTGCTCAAAATGGACCTGGTATAACTGGCTTAGTTACACCTATAAAAACTGCTTTTTGGAATCATACTCCAATGCTCTTAGTTACTCCTCAAGCAGCTAATAAAACTATCGGTCAAGGAGGCTTCCAAGAAGTTGAGCAAATGAACTTATTTAAAGATATGGTGTGTTATCAAGAAGAGGTTAGAGATCCAGCTAGAGTTGCAGAAGTTTTAAATAGAGTTATTTCTAAAGCTATTAAAGGATCTGCTCCTGCTCAACTAAATATACCAAGAGATTTTTGGACTCAAGTTGTTGATATTGACCTGCCACCTATTATTAAATTTGAAAGACCCTCTGGTGGAATTGAAGCAATTAAGGAAGCTGCAAATCTTTTATCTAAAGCAAAATTCCCAGTTATTTTATCTGGGGCTGGAGTAATTTTAGCTGACGCTATTGATGATTGTAAAAAACTTGCAGAAAAATTAAGTGCTCCAGTTGCATGCGGATATCAACATAATGATAGTTTTCCAGGCAAACATCCTCTTGCGGTTGGTCCTTTAGGATACAATGGATCTAAAGCAGCAATGGAAATAATTTCCAAGGCAGATGTAGTTCTCGCACTTGGTACAAGACTAAATCCCTTCTCAACTTTACCAGGTTATGGAATAGATTATTGGCCAAAAAATGCTGATGTCATTCAAGTTGATATCAATTCTGATCGTATTGGCTTAACAAAAAAAATTAGTGTTGGTATTTGCGGAGATGCAAAACTGGTTGCAGAACAAATTTTAGAAAATCTTGCAACAAAAGCAGGTGATCAAGAGCGAAAAGAACGAGAGGAATTAATCCATAGAACAAAATCTTCTTGGCTTCAGACACTAACTGGCCTCGACCATGAAGAAGACGATCCAGGCACGTCATGGAATAAAGACTCACGAGATAGAGAACCAGAGAAAATGTCACCAAGAATGGCATGGAGAGCTATTCAAGCAGGTCTACCTGAAGATGCAATTATATCAAGTGATATAGGAAATAATTGTGCAATTGGGAACGCTTACCCAACATTTGAGAATGGTAGAAAGTATTTAGCACCTGGTTTATTTGGACCATGCGGTTATGGTTTTCCATCCGTAATTGGAGCAAAAATAGGCTGTCCCAATACACCAGTTGTAGGCTTTGCAGGTGATGGCGCATTTGGAATTAGTATGAGTGAGATGACTTCTTGCAATAGAGATGGATGGCCAAATATTACAATGATAATTTTTAGAAATTATCAATGGGGAGCGGAGAAAAGAAATACTACACTTTGGTATAATAATAATTTTGTCGGAACAGAACTTGATCCTAAATTAAGCTATGCAAAAATTGCAGAGGCTTGTGGTTTTAAGGGAATTAAAGTCAATACTCAAGAGGAACTAACAGAGGCTTTACAACAATCTTGTAAAGATCAGATGCAAGGACTAACAACCTTTATTGAAGTAATGCTTAACCAAGAATTAGGTGAGCCTTTTAGAAGAGATGCAATGAAAGCTCCAGTAGAAGTAGCTGGAATTGATCCTAAAGATACAGTAGTTCAATAATCATTTTTGATCTTTAATTATTAGATCAGAACCTTTTTCAGCAATCATCATTGTTGGTGCATTAGTATTTCCAGATGTAATGGTAGGCATCACAGATGCATCAACTACTCTTAAGTTACTTATACCTTTAACTTTGAGATTATCATTAACAACTGAGTTTTCATCATTACCCATTCTACATGTACTAACTGGATGAAAAATAGTATTCGCAAATTTACCTGCTTCTCTTGCTAACGATTCATTATCTTTAAATTCTATTCCAGGTCTATATTCCTCTGGCTGATATTTATTATAGGCCTTCGACTCTAAAACTATTTTTCTAACAATTTTAATTGATTTCGCTGCAATCTCTCTATCTTCATAAGTAGACAGATAGTTCATTTTTATTTTTGGATAAATTCTTGAATCAGAAGATTTGATTTCTATTGTTCCTCTACTTGTTGGGCGAACATTTGTAATCGTAGGTGTGAAAGCTGGAAATTTATGTAGTTCAGCTTTACCTAATAAATCAGTACTAGCAGGTGAAATGTGAAACTGTAAATTAGGATTTTCTAAATAAGAGTCACTTTTAATAAAACCACATAAATAACTAGCTCCAACTGTTAATGGGCCTTTTCTGTAAATTAAATAATTTAATCCAGTTAAAAATTTTTTTGTAAAACTATGGTAAATGTCATTTAATGTTTGCAGATTTTTAACTTTATATACGGGTCTTAACATTAAATGATCTGTCAAATTTTTTCCCACACTATTTATTTCTTTAACAACATTTATGTTGTTTTTATTTAACAAATCACCTGGTCCAATGCCTGATGTTTGAAGTATATGAGGAGACCCAATAGTGCCAGCACATAATAATACTTCTCTATCTACAGAATAAACAAATTCTTCATTGCCTCTCCATACATTCACATTTTTTACTTTTAAGTTTTCAAAAATTAAATTTTTTACATGTGCATTTGTAATGATTTTTAAATTTTTTCTATTTTTTATAGGATTTAGAAAACCAACTGCAGAACTACATCTAAAACCTCTATCAATTGTCATAGGAAAATATCCCATACCTTCATTTTCACCGTCATTAAAATCAAGATTTTTTTTGTAACCAAATTCCTCAGAAGCATCTAAAAATAAATCTAATAGTTTAAATTTTGATCTAATTTGTTCTACTTTAATAGGACCACTGACTCCATGAAAATCACTTTTAGCAATTTTATAATTTTCTGATTTTTTAAAATAAGGCAATACATCATCCCAAGACCAACCAATATTACCAAGTTGCCTCCAGTAATTGTAGTCATTAGCATGACCTCTTATATATAACATGCCATTTATTGACGAACTACCACCCAGAGTTTTTCCTCTTGGAATAAGCATTTTCCTATTATTACAAAATTTTTCTTCTTCAGTTGTAAAACACCAATCCGTATTTGGGTTATGCATTGTTTTAAAGTATCCACCTGGGATATGTATCCAAGGATTATTATCTTTACCTCCAGCTTCAATTAATAAAACTCTAATTTTTTTGTTTTCAGTTAGTCTATTTGCTAAAATACAACCTGCTGTTCCAGCGCCAATTATAATATAATCAAATTTTTCATTCATAATTCATAAATTTTTTTTATTATATACTAATTAAATTAAACATATAACTAACTTAAATAATTAAAAATTATTAATGAATATTTTTCTCGCAATAATAGGTTTGGGTCTTTTGGTAGTAGGTGCAGAAATTATTATTAGAGGTTCAGTTAGTTTCGGAAAAAAAATAAACATTTCATTATTTGCTATTGGAGTTGTAATTGTAGCTGGAGGTACTTCTCTGCCAGAGTTAGCAAGTTGTATTAATGCAGTCCTAAATAATTATTCTGATCTAGCGTTAGGCGCAGTAGTTGGAAGTAACATAGCTAATTTAATACTTGTTATGGCTGCAACAACAATAATTTTTCCAATCGTAAATATAAATAAGAACCAAATAAATCAAGCTTGGATAAATATTTTTTTAGCTGTTGTTTTTATTATTATGACATTTTTTTATTTCAATTATATTTTTGGAATAGTAGCTATTATTTCCCTTATCTATTTAATGTACATTCAAATAAAAAAAGGAGAAATAGATAACTCAGAAATAGATAAAAATAATTACTCAATTATAATTTCAATAATATTAATTGTATCGGGCATTATCTTATTAGTTTTAGGCTCAGATTTACTAGTTAATTCAGCAATCAAAATTGCTAAAATATACAACGTTTCTGAGTCAGTAATAGGATTATCATTAATTGCATTTGGTACATCATTACCTGAATTAGTTGTAGGAATAATATCTGCTTTTAAAAGAAAAGTAGATTTTGCATTAGGAAATATTTTAGGATCAAATATTTATAATATACTTGGAGTGCTTGGAATAAGTTCTTTTTTCGGTAAATTTTCAATTCCTAATATTTTAGCAATTCAAGATCTTTTTTTTATGTTTTTTATTACAGTTTTAATTTTATTTTTTATGCTTTTTTTCAAAAAACTAGGAAGATTATATGGAGTTATAGGTCTTTGTTTGTATTTTTCTTATATGTATTTTATTTACGGATAACTTTATTTTCTACCAGATGTTAGAGCTACAGCAGCAATAATTACAAGACCAGTTGTTAAGTCTTTATAAAAAGGATCAGCATTTAAAATATTAAAACCATTATTAATTAATGCAAGAAGCATCACACCAGCTATTGATCGCCAAACAGCACCTGAACCACCATAAATACTTGTTCCCCCTAATATTACTGCGGCTATAGCTTGAAGCTCCATTCCTAAACCAGCTTGAGATGTACCTAATGATATTCGAGATACTTGTATTGCTGCAGCTATTCCAGCTGCAAGTCCACAAAATGAAAAAGCAAAAATTTTGATAAAATTGACTTTTATACCAGATAATATTGATGCATCTTCATTTCCACCAATAGCAAAAATATATCTTCCTATTGTTGTTCTTGTTAAAATAAAAGTAGAAATTATTGCAAAAACTATAAGAGTATATACTGCAACATGAACCTCAAAAATTTTTTCTCTTCCTAACCAAGTAAACTCTTTCATCCTGACGGGAATTAGAAATCCACCTGTGATTAAAATAGCTAAACCTCTAAATACTAAACTTGTTGCAATTGTAGATAAAAAAGAGTGTACTTTAAATGATGTAATTATTATTCCGTTTAAATATCCTAAAATAATTCCTATAATTGGTGCAATTAATAAACCAACATAAGGATTATAATTAATTGCAATCCACGCTGAGCTTACACTAGCAACAGCAAATATTGCACCAGTAGATAAATCAAATCCTCCAACAATTATTACTAGTGTAAGAGCACAAGCAATTATCGCTAAAGGTGCATTTTGATTTAATATATTTAATAAATTTCTTGGCGTTAAAAAAGCGTCACTTGAAAGTGTCAATACTATCATTAATAAAACAATTAAAATCAAAACAGCATAATCTCTGCAGAAATTTATTATTTTTGGACTATTCATTGCTTACTTTCTCTGCACCAAATAGCTCAAAAAGAACATTATCGATAGAAGTTTGATATGGAATAATTTCATTAATTGTTTCACCTTCTTTAACTAAATATGCTCTATCTGCAAGACCCATAACCTCTTCTAGTTCTGAAGATACCAATAAAATAGATACTCCTTTGGAGGAAAGATTGTTTATTAATTCATAAATTTTTCTCTTTGCTCCTACATCGATTCCTCTTGTAGGTTCATCTAATAAAATTAATTTTGGTGAGTTAAAAATCCATTTTGCAAAAAGAACTTTTTGTTGATTCCCTCCTGAGTAAAAAGCAATATTTCCATTTGTTGATGTTGGTTTAATATCTAATAAATTTATTAGATCTTTAACAAGTTTAATTTCTTTTTGACTATCAATAACTTGATTTTTACTGACATTTTTTAAGTTAGTAATTGAGATGTTTGACTTTGTATTTTGTGTAAATACTAAACCTAATTTTCTTCTATCCTCAGGTATCATTACAATACCTTTATCAATTGCATCTTTAACTTTTTTAAAATTAGTTATTTCATTCTCATATTTTATGCTTCCACTTTGAACTTGATCAATGCCAAAAATACTTCTTAATATTTCCGTTCTTCCACTTCCAACTAAACCTAATAAACCAACAATTTCACCTTTATTTATTGTTAAGTTTACATTTTTGACACCTGTAGATGTTTTGATGTTTGATAATTCTAAAATTTTCTTATCAAATATTTTACCCTTTTTTTTATTAGGAAAAGCAATTTCTTCTTTAGTACCAAGCATAGCCTCAACAATACTTGATTTCGTTTCATTTTGGATTTTAGATGAACGGATTAAGTTACCATCTCTTAATATTGATATTTTGTCACAAACCTCAATAATTGCGTCAAGGAAATGTGAAACATATATGATTAAATATCCTGATTTTTTTAATTTATGCATTAAATCATGAAGTTTGATTACTTCATCATTTGTTAATGATGATGTAGGTTCATCCATAATAATTACTTTTGCATTTCTTGCTAAAGCTCTAATTATTTCAACTTTTTGTTGATCGGCAATACGTAAACTTGATACTTTTTGATTAGGGTCAAGATTAAATCCAATTTTTTGATCAAGATCATTAAATAATTTTGTATTTTGTTTGCCTAAAATTCCATAATAATTTTCTTCAATTCCAAGAAATATATTATCATAAACAGTCATGCCAGGAACTAAAGCTAACTCTTGATGAATCATTGCTATACCATTATCAAGTGCAATTTTAGATGACCATTTCTTGATTAAGTTATCATTAAGAAAAATTTTACCAGAAGATAACTTATAATGTCCTCCTATAATTTTTCCTAATGTTGATTTTCCAGCTCCATTTTGACCAACTAATCCATGAATTTCACCTGAATTAAATTCTAAATTAATGTTGTTTAGGACAGTTATCCCAGAAAAGGATTTAGTGATATTTTTTAATGTTATTTTTGTTTTAGAACCTGAATTATTATTTTCTAATTCAGGTTCTTTATTTGTATTCATTTTTTGTCTACTAAAAAATTTAAATTAACCTCCCCATTCTGGTGTCCAGCTTGGATTAGCATCTAAAACTTCTTTAGTAATAATTGGATCAATACCAACAATTTCAGGTTTAGTAATATCAATTACTGGATCAACGTTTTCACCGTTAAGTGCAGCTATAACTGCCTTTGCAGCAAGGTATCCCTCTGAAAAAGGAACTCCTATAAAAGTTGCATCCCATTGACCTGCCTTAATTGCATCAATAGCTACTTCTGCAGCACCTCCGCCCATTAAATACAAATCTTCTACATTGTAACCTGCATCTGCGAGTGCTATTTCAGCACCTAAAAGATGTTGATCTGCATTTGATAGAACTACATGAACATCCTTTGCTGATTGAAGCGCATCTGTCATACCAGTCAATGAAACATCTGGAGAATAATTACCCTCAACAGTTGCAACTATTTTTATGTTAGATTCCTTACCCAAAATATCAAGGAAAGTATCGTATCTTAATTTATCAAATGGATAAATTTTTTGTCCAATCATTATAATTGTGTTACAAGGATTTTTGTCTGCACAATACTTCACCACTTCATTGGCTTGTAGAGTTGCTCCGTAAACTGGAGATCCAGCAGCTGTTGCTGTAAGTCCATTTACTTGTGGTTCTAAAGTAGTTAAATCAGGACCAATTGGAAAAAGACTTGTGGCAACTTTTATACCTGCATCTATAGCTTGTTCTATTGCACCTGCAATACCAACAGTATCATTTGGCACAACAACAAAACCATCAAATTTACCCGATGCTATTATGTCTTCTATTTGTCCATATTGTAATGTTGCATTAAATTCACCATTGAATATTTCTGCGTTAACATTCCCTGCTTCGCTTGCAGCTTTTTTTACACCTTCCCAGGTCGCTTGATTGTAACCGTTTTCACTTGATGAAGCAAAAAAAGCAATATTCAAATTTGCTGCTGAAGAAGAAAATGAAAGAAAAAATACAAACAACGGCAATGCAAAAATTTGTATAATTTTATTCTTCATTTATACCTCCTAAAAGATTGTTTTACTTAATTTTTTTAAACTAATCATAATTACAATAACATTTCAAATATTAATGTCTAATTTCGAAGAATTATCTTAAAAATTGATATTAATTTTTCGTAAAAAAATTTTAAAAAAATGATTTTTTACTGGAATTAAAGAATATTTTGATATTAACTATTTATTAAATATCATTTTAATTTTTTAATTATGTATAGAGTATCTGCAGATATAGGAGGAACATTTACTGACATAGTAGTCGATGATACTGAAAACAATAGTATTAAAACAATCAAAGTGCTCTCAACACCAGAAAACCCAGCGAATGCAGTTTTCAATGGTTTAAATTCTAATCTAGAAATTGAAAATATAGATTTTATTGTCCATGGAACAACTGTAGGTTTGAACGCTTTTTTAGAGAGAAAAGGTTCAAGAGTTTTATTAATAATGACAAAAGGAGTTAGTGATACATATACTATTGCTAGAGGAGATAGAAAAGAATTATACAATGTCAGATATACAAAACCAGGAACACTTGTTCCAAGAAAAGATGTCTATGAAGTAGAAGAAAGGATTATGTGGGATGGATCTATTAAAACAAAACTAAACGAAGATGATCTTTCTAATATTGCTGAAATAATAAATAAAGAAGATATTAAAGCAGTATCAATTTGTTTCTTGCATTCATATGTAAATCCTCAGCACGAAATTCAAAGTAGAAATTACCTATCAAAACTTATCAAGGAAGATGTAGTGATTTCACTGTCCCATGAAATTGCAAGAGAGTGGAGAGAGTATGAAAGAGCCTCTACTGCCGTAATGAATAGTTACATTGGTCCAGTTACAAATAATTATTTAAAATCACTCCAGAAACAACTTGAGGGAAGTAATTATAAAAAACCTCTTTATATAATGCAATCTAATGGTGGTGTTATAAGAGCTGAGTCAGCGCTTGAACAACCCGTTAAAACTCTTTTATCTGGTCCTGTGGGAGGAACAATCGGAGGGCAAGCGCTATCAAAATTAATTAAAAGGCCAAACTTAATTTGTGTTGATATGGGAGGAACATCTTTTGATATGAGTTTAATTATAAATGGGAAACCTTCAGTAACTAATGAAACTGAACAAGAATTCATTCCTTTATTAATTCCACTTGTAGATATTCATACAATAGGAGCTGGCGGAGGATCAGTTGCATGGTTAGAGAATGAAGCACTTAGAGTAGGCCCAAGAAGTGCAGGGGCTAATCCTGGACCAGCATGTTATGGTAAAGGTGGACAAGAACCAACTGTTACAGATGCAAACTTGTATCTAGGAAGACTTGGTAAAGAATCAAAACTTGGTGGTTGGATGGACTTAGATTTGAATGCCTCTGAGAGTGTTTTAAAAAATTTATCTGAAAAATTAAATATATCTTCAACTGAATTAGCTGAGGGAATTTTGTCAATCATTAATGCCAAAATGGCTGATGCCATAAGAACTATTACTGTTAAAGAGGGAATAGATCCAAGAGAATTTAGTTTAGTTGCCTTTGGAGGCGCAGGTTCTATGCATGCTGTTTGGTTAGCTGAAGAACTTGAGATAAATGAAATAATAGTTCCAAATGATCCTGGAACTTTCTCTGCCTGGGGTATGTTACAAACAGATATTAGAAGAGATTTGACTGTTAATTTTTATCAAAATTTTCAATCATTAGAAAAAGAGAAACTTCTAGAAAATTTTAATAAGTTAAAAGATGAAGCAATATCCTTATTAAAAAGTGAAAATGTTAATGAAAATGATATGAGTTTCAGCTTAACAGCAGATATGAGATATATTGGTCAGGAATACTACGTTAATGTTGATATTAGTGAACCTTTTGACTTAAATGAAATTAATAATAATTTTCACAAAACATATGAAAAGCAATACGGTCACTCAACCCCAGAAGGTCCAAGTGAATTTATAAATTTAAGATTAATTGCAACAGGAAAGATTAAAAAAACAGACTCTGTAAAGAGTATAGAAAATAATAAAACAATTAAAGATTCAAAAAGAAAAATTATTTTTAACCAAAAAGAATATGAAACAAAAATTTATGCAAGACATAATATAAGAGTCAATGAAAGTTTTGAAGGACCAGCAGTAATTGAAGAATCAACTGCAACAACTGTTATTCCACCAAACTATTCAATTATAAAAGATGAATTCGGTAATATTATCATAACTAAGGATAAATCATGAAAAAAGCAGATCCAATTAGCACTGAAATAATTAGAAATGCATTTATTTCTATTGCACAAGATATGAATGCGGTTTTAATCAGAAGTGCTTACACTCCTGTTATTTATGAAGGTAAAGATTGTGTTGTAGCTCTTTTAGATGAAAAAGGTGAAGTGTTGGGTCAATCTTCCGGCCTACCTTTATTTTTAGGCAATCTTCAAGTTTGTGTTCAAGAAACTGCTAAAATTTATGGATGGGACTATTTTAAAGAAGGTGATATTTTTTTTGTAAATGATTCTTTTTTTACTGGAACACATCTTAATGATATTACAATTTTTGCTCCAATCTTTTGGAATGGACAGTTAGCAGGCTTCTCTGCAAGTAGAGCACATTGGTTGGATGTAGGTGCTAAGGATCCAGGTGGCTCAATGGATTCTTCTAATATTTACCAAGAGGGTTTTAGATGGCCTGTTACAAGATTATATGAAAATAATGAACCAAAGAAAGAAATTATTGAATTTTTAAGAATTAATGGAAGATTTGGTTACTCTTTAATTGGTGATATGAATGCTCAAATTGCAGCAGGTAAAACCGGTGAAAAAAGATTTCAGGGAATACTTGATAGATTTGGTATCGATTTAGTTAAATCAGCAAGAGATGAAATTTTTAGACAATCTGAAGAATTAGAAAGAGAAGCAGTAAAAGGTATTAAGAATGGTACTTATTATGCTGACGGTTTTTTGGATGACGATGGTCTTGGTAGTGATCCAGTTAAAATCAACATGAAAGTAATTGTTGAAGATGAAAAAATAACAATTGACTTGGATGGTTCAGCAGCTCAAACTCAAGGACCTGTTAATTGTGGGTTTGCTCAAACCATCTCTGCATGCAGAGTAGCTTTTAAACTTTTAATTAACCCTAAGAGGCCAGTTGATGGTGGCACATTCAAGACACTAGATGTAACTGCACCAAAGGGATCAATTTTTAAAGCTGAAGAACCTGCAGCTTGCCAATGGTATTTTTCAAGTCTTGGATTACTTATTGATGCGTTTGTAAAAGCACTTTCAGGATCAGCCAAGGATCTTTCAGCTGCAGCACATTATGGTGATTCAATGGTTATATTTATTGGTGGTGTTGATCCAAGAAATAATTTTCCATTTTTATCAGTTGAACCTACATGTGGAGGCTGGGGAGGTTTTCAAGGCTCTGATGGAGCTGATGCTCTAATTAATAATGTTAATGGTGGTTTTAAAGATTTGCCAATAGAGGTTTTTGAAAATAAGTATCCTGTTTCAATTTTTAATTATGGTTTTAGAGAAAACTCTGGGGGTCTTGGTAAATTCAGAGGAGGATCAGGACTATATAGAGAATACACAATCAATACTGATGGATTTGTTTCATTGTGGTTCGAAAGATCAGTTACTCCTGCTTGGGGTTTATTTGGAGGAAAAGATGGCATGCCACCTAATGTAAATATCAAAATACCTGATTCACCAGAAAAAAATATTTTAAAAGCAAACGGATTACAAATTAAAAATGGAACAGTTTTAACAACATATACTGGAGGAGGAGGAGGTTTTGAAGAGCCTCTCGAAAGGCAGCCTAATGATGTTTTAAAAGATGTACAAAATAGGTATGTTTCAATAGAGAAGGCAAAAGAGGATTATAAAGTTGTTATTACCAAAAATCTTGAAATTGATCATAAAGCAACAGAAGATTTAAGAAAAAAATAATTTTTGTGATTAATTTAAATCAAAAACTTATTAAAGATATAAAAAAAGAAAATGAAAAAAATTTTTATAAAAAAATTGATAAAATTGTTCATTCTTTAATAGGTCATAAACTAATCACATTCACAGTTATTGATGAAAAATTAAAATTTTGTGAAAGAGTATATTCAAATAATAATAAAATATATCCAATACTTGGCCAAAAAAAAATGCCAAAAAATATCTGGTCAACTAAAGTTCTTAAAAATAAACAACATTTTATTTGTAAATCAAAAAAAGAGATTAAAAAATTATTTTTTGATTATGAGATAATTTTTTCGTTAGGTTGTGGTTCAATAATCAATTTATTAATTCTTTTTCAAGGTAGGCCAATAGGAACTGTAAATATCCTAAATAAAGAAAATCACTATTCAGATAAAGATTTAAAAAAAATTGATTTTCTTACTGTTTTTTTAATTCCCTTTTTTATTAAACATCAACTAAAAATGAAAAAAAAAATATAATGATAGAAAAATTACAAAGATTGCTTAATGACAAAAAAAATGAATTAGATGCAATTGCTTTAGTCCCTGGTCCAAATTTTAGACATATAACAGGCGGTCAATTTTTTTTAATGGAACGCCCCTTTGTGCTAATAATTTCAAAGTCTCATAAGCCAGTTGCTATAGTCCCTGTTTTGGAGGTTTCTAACTTTATTAATTTAAATTTTGATGCTGAAATTATTGAATGGCAAGACAACGATGGATTTCAAAGTGCATTTAATAAAGCTTTTGAATTATTAGGTACTAATTTTAATTTAGGAATTGAAGGTCAATTAATGAGGGCATTCGAGATGCAGGCAATTATGCAAGCTTCAGAAGGAATTTTAATAAAAAATGCTCATAAAATAATTAGTAAAATTCGATTACATAAAAAAAAATATGAAGTTGAAAATATACGTAAAGCTGTAGATATAGCTGAACAAACTCTTAGTGATACTATTAATTTTGTTAAAGAGGGAAGAACCGAAATTGAAATTAAAAAATATCTTATGCAAAAATTATTAGAATTTGGTGCAAATGATATTGCATTCGAGCCACTTGTTTTAGCTGGTTCAAACTCTGCATTGTGTCATGGTCACTCTAGAGATGATTATCAAATAAAAAAAGGTGATTGTATTTTATTCGATTTTGGTGCTAACGTTAATGGTTATAACTCTGATATTACTAGAACTTTCTTCTTAGGTTCAGTAAATGAAGAAAATAGAAACATGTACGATGTTGTCTATAAAGCAAACTCAGTTGGAAGGAAAGTTTCAAAACCTGGGATTTCTATGCATGACTTAGATGATAACGTTATGAAAATCCTAGAAGCTTCAAATTTTAAACAATATATAGTTCATAAAACTGGCCATGGATTAGGAATGGATGTACATGAAGATCCATATGTAATGAGAAAAAATCATGAATTACTAGAAGAGGGAATGGTAATCACAATAGAACCAGGTTTGTATAAAGAAAATCATTTAGGAATAAGAATTGAGGATGATGTTCTTATAACTAATAACTCTTGTGAATCATTGACCACTTTTAGTAGAGAATTAAAAATAATTTAGTTAATTATTTTGATGAAAATAAATAATATAAAAGTTTATCAGATTGATATTCCTCTGATAGAAAAAGCATATAAGTGGGCTAATGAAAATATAGTTAATAATTTTGATTCTACAATCGTAGTTATTGAAACAGATAATAATATTCAAGGAGTAGGAGAGGTTTGTAACTTAGGATCATCGTACTTACCAGCATATTCAAAAGGTGTTAGATCAGGAATCTTAGAAATTGGAAAAAATTTGATAGGAAAAGATCCTACAAATATAAATACAATCAATATAGAGATGGACAAAAGTTTATATGGTCATCCATATGTAAAATCACCTATTGATATGGCCTGTTGGGATATAATAGGAAAATATTATAAAGCTCCTATTTGGCAACTCTTTGGAGGTAAGTATGGAGAAACCATTAGCTTATATAGAGCTATATCTCAAGAAGACCCTGTACAGATGAAAGAAAGTGTAAAGCATTACAAAGGTGAGGGATATAAAAAATTTCAATTAAAAGTAGGTGGCCATTATCAAGATGATATTGAAAGAATTAAACAAGTTGATTCTATACTTAATGATAGTAATATCTTAGTTGCTGACGCAAATACAGGGTGGAAAACTCATGAGGCACTTAAGGTAATAGATAAAACATGTCATTTAAATATTTATTATGAACAACCTTGCGAAACTTATAATGAATGTCTTTTGATAAGAGAGAAAAATAATCAGCCTTTTATTCTTGATGAAAGTATTTTTTCATTAAATAGTTTTTTAACTGCTTATAAAGATAATGCAATGGATATAATTAATCTTAAAATTAGTAAATTAGGCGGTCTGACTAAAAGTAAACAAATTAGAGATTTATGTGTTGAACTTAATATTCCTATGACAATTGAAGACTCTTGGGGCGGTGATATAGCAACAGCAGCTATATCACATTTAGCACATAGCACTCCTGTAGATTACCGCTTTTCTTCAACAGATTTTAATAGTTATAATGCTATTAATTATTCTGAAGGATCGCCACAAAGAATAAATGGACAATTTAAGGCTTCAGATAGTTATGGTCTTGGAGTAGAATTAGATTTTACGAAATTAGGTAAACCAAAGTTTATAATTAGTTAAATTATTTTTTTTCAGGTAACATAAATAGTGAAGCGTTACCTCCAGAAGTTGTCATATCGTGAGAATAAGTTTTTTCATTAAGTAAATTAATCAAATAATTAGGTCCACCTGCTTTTGGACCTGTTCCTGACAGACCTCTGCCACCAAAGGGCTGTACACCTACTACAGCCCCTGTGATATTTCTGTTAATATAAATATTTCCTATATTTGCATTTTTAAAAACATAGTTGATAGTATTATCTATTCTACTGTGCAATCCTAATGTTAAACCATAATTCATCTTATTTATGGACTCAATTAATTTTTCAAGTTCATTAGATTTATATTTATAGACATGTAAAACGGGACCAAAAACTTCGTTTTTAACATCACCTAGTTTATCTAATTCGATTATTTTAGGACCTACATAGAAGCCATTTAAGTCATTATTTATAGGTAGATCAAATAATATTTTATTTTTAAATTTTGTTAAATGATTATTAATTTTTTCTTTTGCATTTTCATCAATGAGTGGGCCTAAATCAGTTTCTAGTTTTTCAGGTAATCCAACTTTGATTTTTTTAGTTGCACCAATTAACATTTGTATAGTTTTCTCATATACTTCGTTTTGTATGGCTAATATTCTTAAAGCCGAACAGCGCTGTCCAGCAGAGTTAAAAGCTGACTCAATTACATCATCTACTACTTGCTCTGTAAGTGCTGATGAGTCAACAATCATAAAATTTTGACCACCAGTTTCTGCCGTCAATGATACCAATTCTTCTCTTTTATTTAAATAATTTTGAATACTTTTTGCTGTTTCACACGAGCCTGTAAACAGTACACCTTTTATACAATCATTTTGTAATATTTTTTCACCTATTTTAGAACCCTCTCCTAATATTAATTGTAATGCGTTTACTGGTAAACCAGCATCAAATAAAAGTTTAATAATTTTATATGAAATGATTGATGTTTGTTCAGCTGGTTTGGCTATTACGGTATTTCCACACAACAAAGCTGCAACAATCTGACCAACAAAAATTGCTATTGGAAAATTCCATGGACTTATACAGAAAATAACTCCCTTAGACTCATAAATTAATTTATTTTTTTCACCAGTGGGACCATCAAATATAATTTCTTTATTTAATATTTTTTTAGCCTCACTTGAATAGTAATAACAAAAATCGATTGCCTCTCTTAAATCATTATATGAATCATTAATTGTTTTACCTGCTTCATTTACACAAATTTTCAAAAGATCTTCTTTATTATTTTCTAATAATAAAGCAAAATTTTTAATTATTTTTGTCTTTTCATCAATTCCAACACCACTCCATTTTTTTTGATATTCTTTAGATACTTTTAATGCATCATTAATTGTGTTTTCATCTGCGTAACTTATATTACCAACTATTTTTGTATTAGATGAAGGAGAAAAAATTTTAATATTATTTGAACTAATTTTTTCTTTATTTAATATTAATGAATGAGCATTATGATTCTCATTGCTTAAACTAAAAAAATTTTCTAATTTTGCAATTGTTTTCTCACTAAATAAATTTGTACCTAATGAGTTTTCTCTATTTGGTAAAAACATTTTATTAGGTAGCGGAATATATGGATTATCATATTCTTTATAAGATTTCACAATTTCTATAGGGTCTGAAATTAACTCATCAATTTTTATTTTCAGGTCATTTAATTTATTTACAAAAGAAGTGTTTGCACCATTTTCTAGCAATCTTCGCATCAGATAAGGAAGGAGATCTTCATAATTGCCTACCGGCGCGTAAATTCTACATTTAGAATAATTATTATTTAAATTTTTATTAAAATAATCATTTAGAATATCAGCCATTCCATGAATTCTTTGAAATTCAAAATTTGAATTTTTTCCTACTTCTTCAATAAACGCTATTGAATGTGCATTATGAGTTGCAAAAGCGGGAAATATATTTTTTTGATACTTCAACATTTTAATCGCACATGCCATCCAAGACAAATCAGTTATAGCTTTTCTTGTAAAAACTGGATATTTTTCAAGCCCCAATTCTTGTGCAGCTTTAATTTCACTATCCCAATAGGCTCCTTTTACTAAACGAATTGGTATGACTTTATTATTTTTTATTGCTATATTGTTAATCCAATCAATAGTATAGAAAGCTCTTTTCTGATAAGCCTGTAAAGCTAAACCTAGTCCATTCCAATTGCTAAGCTCCCTTGTTTCAATTAATTTCTTAAATATTTTCAAAGATAATATAAATCTTTTGTCCTCCTCAGCATCTATACACAATTGAATATTTTTCTTTTTTGCAAGAAGTCCTAACTCAATCAATTTTGGAATTAATTCAGTTTCTAAATCTTTATATTTATGTCTTTCATATCTTGAGTTTAGTGCAGAAAGTTTTATTGATACTCCGTTAGAATATCTCACATCTTCATCATTAGATAAAATATCACCAGTGAACTCGATACTTTTTTTATACTCTTGGAAATATTTTTCAGCATCTTCTTGTGTTCTCGCACCCTCTCCCAACATATCAAAGGAAAAAATATTATTCTTATATTTTTCTGATTTTGTAAATTTAACTGCTTCTTCCATTTTAGATTTGAACACAAACTGTTTTGCTAAAACCATAACAGCTTTTCTAATTATACTTCTAAAAACAGGCTCTGAACTTTTCTTTAAAAGGCTTTTGTAATTTTCTTCTATTGAGCTTTCATCAAATTTATTTCTTTTTAATATATTCCCAGTTATTAAAAATGCCCATGATGAAGCATTCACAAATATACCTTTATCAAAACCAGTATGTTTTTTCCAATCTGTCGATGTAAACTTATCTTCGAGAAGTCTATCAATAGTTTTTTGATCTGGTATTCTAAGTAAAGCTTCTGCTAAACATAAGAGAACAGTACCCTCTTCAGTATTAAGTTTGTATTCTTGTAGAAGATTTTCAATAGGACTCTTAATTAAACTAATAGATTTTCTTGACTCTCTTACAATTTCTAGAGCTCTATTATTTATCTGATCTTTTTTATTTAAGTATTCTGGTAACAAGTAATCCATCATTCTTTTGACTATGACAGATTCTTCAAGATAAGTTATATTATCAATTTCTATCAATTCATTATTAATTATTTGATCCATGTGTTTTAAATACTTTATTTAATGAAACTAAGAATATAATATTATCATAAAATTTTATTAAAAATAAAAAAAATTTTAAGTTTATGCTCAGTAAAGAAAATTTATTAGAAATTGTAAATATTTCTGTAGATGCAGGTGAAGTAATATTAAATTATTATAATGAAAATGTCGATGTCATTTATAAAGATGATGAATCGCCTTTAACAAAAGCAGATCTTGCTTCACACAAAATAATTACTGACTCGATTAAAAAAATTACACCAGATATTCCAATACTAAGTGAAGAAGAATTTATTGATTGGAAAATAAGAAAAAAATGGAAAAAATATTGGTTAATCGATCCTCTTGATGGGACTAAAGAATTTATTAAAAAAAATGATGAATTTACAGTTAATATAGCATTAATTGAAAATAATAGACCAATATTAGGTGTGATTTACACACCAGCCTTAAATGAATTATTTTATTCAATTAAGAACTTTGGATCATATAAAATATTTACTAAAAAAAAATTAAATACACTTAAAGAAGCAAAAAGAATTTCAATTAATAAAAAAAAATCAAATAAAATTAAGATTGTTGGAAGTAGATCTCATTCAAATCCTATACTTGATAAATGGGTTAATAAGAATTTTAACGAATTTGACATTTTACAAAAAGGAAGCTCTTTAAAGTTTTGTTTAATTGCTGAAGGATCTGCTGATATTTATCCCAGATTTGGTCCAACTTCTGAATGGGATATAGCAGCGGGACATATAATACTTGAAGAAGCTGGTGGAAAACTTAAAAGCATCGATAATAAGGAAATTTTATATAATGAAAAAGAAAATATTCTTAACCCTGAATTTTTTGCTTACAGCAATATTGACTTTGTAATTTAAAATGACTTTTAATCATTTAAAAAAACTTGAATCTGAGAGCATTTATATAATTAGAGAAGTAGCAGCTGAATTTACAAATCCGGTCATGCTTTATTCAATTGGAAAAGACTCTTCAGTTATGTTGCATTTAGCAATTAAAGCTTTTGCTCCAAATAAAATTCCTTTTAAACTTTTACATGTAGACACGACTTGGAAATTTAAAGAAATGATAAAATTTAGAGATCAAACTATTAAAGAGAAGAACTTAGATTTAATAGTACATATAAATCAGGAAGGAGTGAATAATAAGGTTGGACCAATAACTCACGGCTCCAAAACACATACTGACATTATGAAGACTCAATCATTAAAACAAGCATTAAACAAATATAAATTCGATGCTGCATTTGGAGGAGCAAGAAGAGATGAAGAAAAATCTAGAGCCAAGGAAAGAATTTTTTCTTTTAGAGATACAAATCATCGATGGGATCCAAAAAATCAAAAACCTGAATTATGGAATTTATTTAATACAAAAATATCTACTAATGAAAGTGTAAGAATATTTCCATTATCAAATTGGACAGAAGTTGATGTGTGGCAATATATATATCAAGAAAATATTCCCATTGTTCCCTTATATTTTGCAGCAAAAAGACCTGTAATAAATAGAGATGATATGTTGATTATGGTAGATGACAATAGATTAGAAATAAAAAAAGGTGAGAAGATAGAAGAAAAATTAATTAGATTTAGAACTCTTGGTTGCTATCCCTTAACTGGTGCAGTAGAATCTAAAGCATCAAGTATTGAAGAAATAATTATAGAATTATTAGAATCAAAGCATTCTGAGAGACAAGGAAGACTAATAGATTCAGATCAAATAGGATCAATGGAAATAAAAAAACAAGATGGTTATTTCTAATGGATTTAAAAAAATTTTTTATTAATCAAAATTCCAAAAAACAACTTAAAATCTTAACTTGTGGTTCCGTAGATGATGGTAAATCAACTTTAATTGGAAGACTTCTATTTGATTCTAAAAGTATTTACAGTGATCAGATTTCACAGACCAAATTTGAAAGTGAGAAATATGGTACTCAAGGTAAAGAAATAGATCTCGCATTACTAATAGATGGTTTACAAGCTGAAAGAGAACAAGGTATAACAATCGATGTAGCTTATAGATATTTTGAAACTGAAAAATGTAAGTTTATAATTGCAGATACACCGGGTCATCAAGAATATACAAGAAATATGGCTACTGGTGCATCTAATTCAGACATTGGTATTGTTCTAATTGATGCAACTAAGGGCATATTAGATCAAACTAGGCGACATGCTTTCATTCTATCACTGTTAGGAGTAAATCACATTGTAATAGCTGTAAACAAAATGGACCTTTTGAATTATGATAAAAAAAATTTTGACAATATTGTTCATTTATTTGAAAAACTATCTAAAAATTTTAATTTCTTATCTAAAAGATATATTCCAATGTCAGCACTTATTGGTGATAATGTTTTTTCAAAATCAAAAAAAATGCCTTGGTATGCTGATGAAACATTAATTAGTATATTGGAAAGTTTTGATATTGATAAATCTTCTATAGGTGAAGAATTTTCTATGCCTATTCAATGGGTTAACCGATCAAGTTCAGATTTTAGAGGATATAGTGGAACAATCTCTTCAGGAAAAATTAATATTAACGATGAAATCACAGTAGTATCATCAGGAGAGAAAGCGAAGGTTCGTAAAATATTAACTCCCGATGGAAATGCAGAATTTTCATTTGAAAATCAAGCTGTAACTATCTCTCTAGATAAAGAGATAGACATTTCTAGAGGGGATATAATTACTACTGATCTAGATAAAATTAAAATAGCAGATCAATTTTCAGCACATTTAATATGGATGCATAAAGATAACATGTTGCCTGAAAGAAATTATATATTCAGATTTATTAATTCATATATAAACGGCAAAGTTACAAATCTTGAATACAAAATAAATATTAACTCTTATGAAAAAATTGCAGCAAAATCTCTAGAGTTAAATGATATTGCATATTGTAAAATTGCATTGAGTAAGCCAACTTTTTTTAAATCTTATATTCAGAATAATCAGCTTGGAAGTTTTGTAATAATTGATCAATTTAATAATCTAACAGTCGGAGCTGGAATGATTGATTTTGAGCTAAGAAGATCAAGTAATATTTCATGGCATGATATGACAATAGATAAGAAGAAAAGATCAACTTTGAACTCTCAAAAACCCTGTGCATTATGGTTCACAGGACTTTCTGGTTCAGGTAAATCAACTATTGCAAATATTTTAGAACAAAAATTACATCAACTTAATAAAAGAACATACCTATTAGATGGGGATAACATTAGGCATGGATTAAATAAAGACTTAGGATTTACTGATGCTGACAGAGTAGAAAATATTCGAAGAGTCGCTGAAGTATCAAAATTAATGACTGACGCAGGATTAATAACATTAATTTCTTTCATATCACCTTTTAAATCTGAGAGAAGAATGGCAAGAGATTTATTTGATACTAATGAATTTATAGAAATTTTTGTTGATACGCCTATAGAAGAATGTGAAAAAAGAGATCCTAAGGGATTATATAAAAAAGCAAGATCAGGAAAACTAAAAAATTTTACAGGAATAGACTCTGATTACGAAATACCTTTAACTCCAGAAATAAAATTAAAAACAGTTTCAAAAAAGCCTGAAGTATTAGCTGATGAAATTTTAAATTATATGAAAAAAAATAATATTATTTAATTTTTAATTTTTTTAGCAGGTTTGCCATATTCTACATTTAAACCACCATATCTTCTCACTCTAACATTACATTGTTCTGCGTGACCAATGAATCCCTCAAGGTATGAAAGTCTAGATCCGTATTCTCCAATAAGTGTAGCTGCTTCATCGGTTGTAATTTTTTGATAAGTGTGGGTTTTAATGAACTTACCAACCCACAAACCACCAGTATATCTTCCAGCTTTTTTAGTAGGAAGAGTATGATTGGTGCCTATTACTTTATCACCATTAGCAACATTAGTTCTAGTTCCCAAAAATAGAGCTCCATAAGATGTCATATTTTCTAAAAACCAATCATCTTTTTTTGTCATTACTTGTACGTGTTCTGATGCTATTTCATTTGCTTTAGATAACATCTCCTCATAGGTGTCACATAAAATAATTTCTCCATAATCTTTCCAGCTTGTACTCGCTGTTTCTTTAGTAGGTAATATTTTTAAAATTCTATCAATCTCTTTAAATGTTTCTTCTGCAAGCTTTCTTGAGTTTGTTATCATAACAGCTGGAGAATTATATCCATGTTCAGCTTGTCCTAATAGATCAGTTGCACATATTTCACCATCAACAGTTTCATCAGCAATAACCATTGTTTCAGTTGGACCAGCAAATAAATCGATACCAACTCTGCCATACAATTGTCTTTTCGCTTCAGCAACAAATGCATTGCCAGGTCCAACAAGCATATCAACTGGTTTAATCGTTTCTGTACCAATGGCCATTGCACCCACTCCTTGCATTCCTCCTAAAACATAAATTTCGTGAGCACCGCCCATTTTCATTGCTGTTACAACTGCTGGATTTGGTTTACCTTTAAAAGGTGGAGTAGTGGCTACAATTCTTGGCACCCCAGCAACAGAGGCAGTAACAACTGACATATGTGCAGAAGCCACCATTGGAAATTTACCGGCTGGAACATAGCAACCAACTGCTTGTACAGGTATATTCTTATGACCTAGAATAACACCTGGGTGTGTTTCTACTTCTAATTCACTCAAAGTTTTTAGTTGTGCTTCAGCAAATGTGCGCACTTGTTTCTGAGCAAATTTAATATCTTCTTTATCATCATCAGATACTTCACTGATTAATTGATTAATTTGATCTTCATTTAACCTAAAACTATCTGGTGAATAGTTATCAAATTTTTGAGATAACTCTCTAATGTGTTTATCACCTTGTGACTCAATTTTACTTAATGTTTCCTCAACAATTTTTTTTACTTTATCATTATATTCAATTCTTTGTTTTTCATCTAATCCTTTTTTTAAATATTCAATTGCCATAATTATTTTTTATGAATTAATTTAAAGATATCAATACCTATTTGATCGAGTATGTGTGCTATATCAATTGGCACCCAATTTTCTCTAATTCGCCCTTCATGATGTAAATAAAAATCCATAACTCTTATTGTGACAGCTTTACCAGTACCTTGGTAGCCTAGCCACTCATTAGAACCATGTATACACTCAATACTTTGCCAGCCTGATGTCATTGAATAATTACCATCAGCTATTTCTATATAATGACCAATTTTCCAATAATCTCTCTCTTTAAATGTAAACCTAAAAGGTAATTGATGATGATCAACATATCCTTTTAAACCTCTTGCTGTACCAATACCGCAAGGTCCGTACCACATCATTTTAGGATGCCAGAATTCTTTTTGAGGATGATTTAGTAATTTATCTCTAACGTATTCATGCGTTGATCCAGGATCTGTTTCTGGTTTTATATTTAAACTTCTCTGCATTGTTAAAGCTTGATTCATCGAATTGATGGACAACTCATCATCCATATTTTCAAATGTTGTACCATCACCGGTTATAGGACCAGGCCACATTCCTTCTACTCCTAATGATTTATTTATTGGCCAAAATCCTGCCTGACGAATAAAATCTAGAGTATCAATCAAAATATGTGATTGAATGATTTTATTATCTTTAATTTGATGCGCTTCACATATTCTTAAATGTATAGTTTTGCCATGAGCAGGAACATTAAGCCATGGATTAACAAAAGTCCCAGTTAAATGAGCTATTGTTGAAACAAAAACTGAGTTTTGAAAAGAACCCCCAAGAATTAGGTTATCCCTTCTCTCAAGATCAGGAAATGCATTTAAAAGCGGTTTCCATAATTTTTCTGTTATTTCAGAAATGCCTTTTAAGTCATTAAGTGGATGGAAGGTTCTTATTTCTGCATCATCATGATACGCATCACTAATATTTTTATTAATATTTTCTGAATTGGATTCAGCTATATTTTTTAAAAGAATTCTGATTTTTTTTTTATTTGCTATATTTATCTTTGGATTTAAATTAATTACTTCAGTGCTTCCTTCTTTTTTTATTCCAGTATTAAAATTTTCAATTTCTGTCATAATTTACTTAGTTTTAGTTACTCACAGTTTAGGCTCAATATTTAATTGATTTATTCAATATTTTGAATAATATTCATTAAAAATGCATAAAATATAATTTTTCTTAATATGTCAATAAATATAGAAAGTCGTCTTGCGAGATTTAATGATTTAATACCAAGTAAGGTTCCTTTTGTTGAGGGTAAATTAAAAGGACATCAAGATAGATTGAATTACTCATTAGTGGGTCCTGGCGTAAGTGAAGATTCTAAACAAAATGTAAAAATTGCTGAGGAGCATGGGTTTAATATTGGGGCAGTAAGTGCTGCACCGATGAATGGTTCTGGGCTTCATAGTCATACAACAGCTGAGGTGTTTATTATCTTTTCTGGTTCATGGCGTTTTTATTGGGGATCAGATGGAAAAGAGGGTGAGGTTATTTTACATAAAGGAGATGTCGCTTCATTTCCTACTAATATGTTTAGAGGATTTCAAAATGTTAGTGATCAACAAGCATTAATGTTTGTAGTTTTAGGTGAAAATGATCCTGGAGTAATTACATGGACTCCTTCATTGTTAAAAAAAGCAAAAGAAACTGGAATGGTTCTTTTAAATGATAACTCTCTTATTGATTTAGAAAAAAATCAAATACCTGATGGTAAAAAAGCAATAGAACCAATCACAGATAATGAATTAACACAATTTGATCATTACACTTCTGAGGAAATTGAAAAATTTGTAATTCGCTATGCAGATCAAAAAAATTATTTTCTAGATGACGAACATTATAATTCAAATTCTATTTTAAATTATTTAGATGATTTCACTATTCATAATAAAGAATTTAAACCATACATTAGTCATAAAACTGGATTTGGACTTACTCTTCTTGAAGGAAATAATGCTCATATCCATTCTTACACCTCATCAAAATCTGAAGTTTATTTATGTTTGGAGGGAGAATGGGAAATTACATGTAATGATAAAAAGGTGTTAATTGGCTCTAGAGATGCCTTCTCCCCTCCAAAAAACTCTACAAGAAGCCTTAAAAATATAAGTAGCGATAAAGGTAGCATTTATATAGTGCGCCAAAAAAATTAAAAGATGCAGGGTTTTGATCAAAAATTTAGAGATCTACCCGATTATATACTAAAAATTACATATCAAATTTGGGAAGACAAGGATGTTGAGTCAATAAGAGAATATTATGCAAAAGGAATTCCAGTTAGGTCCCCTGCTGGAGTTGTGTATGGACCTGATGCAGTTGTGAAAGCAACTTATGCAACTTTAGAAGAATTTCCTGACCGTCAACTTTTAGGTGAAGATGTCATATGGATAGGTAATGAACATGATGGGTATTTATCTTCGCACCGAATTTTAACTAGAGCAACCCACTTGAATGATGGTGTTTATGGAAAAGCAACAGGAAAAAAACTTATTTATAGAGTAATTGCAGATTGTGCATGCAAGGATAATCAAGTGTATGATGAATGGCTTGTTAGAGATCAGGGCGCAATCGTAAGACAACTTAATTTAGATCCAAAAAAATATGCAAAACAAATAATTGATAATCAAGGGGGTGTTGAAAATTGCGCAGTTCCTTTTAACAAAAATACGCCTTTGGATTTAAAATATTCACAATTAAATTTACCGGAAAAAAATTCAGGTTATGAATATGCAGAAGTCCTAAAATCTATATTTAATAAAGATATTAATATAGTTGATAAAAAATATGATAGAGCAATAAATCAAGAATTACCAGGCGGATTGAAAGCTTACGGAGTTGAAGAAGTAAAAACTTTTTGGACTTCTCTATTGTCATCATTTCCTGATGCAACATTTTCAATTGATCATGTTAGCTATTTAGAAGAACCAAATCAGTACAGAAAGGCAGCTATTAGATGGTCACTTAATGGTGTTCATTCGGGTTCGGGATATTTTGGAGTACCTAGTCAAGCAGCAGTTCATGTCATGGCTATATCACATGTTGAATTTGGACCACGAGGTATTAAAAATGAATGGATTTTGTTTGATGAAACTGAAATTTGGAAACAAATTTTGATGAAAACAGGATAGCTAAAGATTGAACACGAAAATTTTAACAACACATGTAGGAAGTTTACCTCGTTCTAAAGCTTTATCAGAATTACTTTTTGCAAAAGATAAGGGAGATAGTTTTAGTGAAAATGAATTTGATGATGTTGTAAAACAAAATGTAAGTGACATTGTCAAAAAACAACTTGATACAGGTATTGATTTTGTCAGTGATGGTGAAATGAGTAAAATCAGTTATGCTACATATGTTAAAGATAGAATTAATGGTTTTTCCGGTGAAAGTGAAAGAAGAGCGCCAGCTGACTTAGATGCATTTCCTGAATATAAAGATAAAATTGCTAAAAGTGGGGGAACACCTACTTATACCCGACCCTGTTGTACTGGAGAACTTTCTATTAAAAATAATGATGATCTTTTAAAAGATATAAATAATCTATCTTCTGCATTAAGTGCTAATAATCATACTAAGGGCTTTATGAATGCTGCTTCACCAGGAGTCATAAATGTTTTTTTACCTAATAAATTTTACAAAAATGATGACGAGTACCTAAGTAAGCTTAGCGTGATTATGGCAGAAGAATATCAACAAATTACTTCTAATAATTTATTCTTGCAAGTTGATTGTCCAGATTTAGCCCTAGCAAGGCATATGAATTTTAAAGAATTAGATGAAAAAAGTTTTTTGCTGCGAGCTGAAAAACAAATTGAAGCTCTTAATCTTTCACTGGCATCAGTTCCACAACACAAAATTAGAATGCATATCTGCTGGGGAAATTATGAAGGACCTCATACCTTTGATATTGGTTTGGAAAAAATTTTACCAATAGTACTTAAGGCAAAAAGTAAATATTTATTAATTGAGTCTTCTAATCCAAGACATGCTCATGAATGGAAAGTTTTTGAAAAGATTAAATTGCCACGAGATAAAGTTATTGTGCCCGGTGTTATTGATTCTACTTCAAATTTTGTTGAACACCCGGAAGTTGTTGCTGATCGGTTAAAACAATTTTCTACTTTTGTACCAAAGGAGCAAATTATGGCTGGTACAGATTGTGGTTTTAGTACTTTTGCTGGATTTGGAAAAGTTGATGAAAAAATTTGTTATGAGAAATTAATTTCGTTAGTTGAGGGCACTCAAATAGCATCTAAAACGATTTGATTTAAAATAAAAAATTAGTAATAATTTTATTAAAAGTTTTTGGCTTCTCTAGCATTACAAAATGAGAAGAATTTTTAATTTCTGTATAAACTGAATATTTTATTTTCTTATTTAATTCATTGTTCATAATATTAGAGGATAGTTTATCGTTTTTGCCACGAATAATAAGAGTTTTTGATACAATCTTATCTAGTTTATTTAATTGATTAGGTCTTTTTAGAATCAAATTCGTTTGGTCTAAAAAAGTTTTATATCCTAATTGTTTAGCCATTAAATAAACAGTATTTTGGTATGATGTATTTTTCAAATCTTTATTAGAAAAATAGGAACTATAGTTTTTTTGATAAAATAATTTTGCGAAGTTATTTTTATTTAAGGTTGTTAATGACTTTTCTAAAAGCAACTTTCTTTTTTGTGAAATATTTCTTGCATTAGTTCCTATTAAAACTAATTTATCTAATATTTCTGGATACTCGATTGCTAATTTTATTGCAATAAATCCTCCCATTGAAAAACCAATAACAGAAATTTTTTTTTATTTTTGTTTATGATTTTTTGTACAGCATCATCAACTGTAGCAATATTCTTTAGAGAAGGAATGGAAACATTATATCTTTTTTTTAGAATAGATATTTGTGCATCCCAAATATTTTTGTTACACATGTATCCAGGGATTAAAATTACTTTACCCAATTTCTATCTAGTTGTATTTCGATAAATAAATTTACCCTGAATTAAATGATTGATAGGCTCTAACTCTGGATCCTTAATGTTATCATCTATTATTTGGGTTACAAGTTTAGACATTTGTCTTACTGGTTGTCTAATTGTTGTTAAATTATATGAATGCCAATTTGCTGAAGATATGTCATCATATCCAATTACCTCTATCTCTTCTGGTATATTAAGTTTTGTATTTTTTTTAATATAATCAACACAACCAAAAGCCATAATATCATCAGCACAAAACAATGCTGTAATATTATTTTTTAAAAGTTTTTTTGCTGAATCTAAACCTCCTTCATATGTAAAATTTCCTCTTTCATGAAACAGTTTAATTTTGTCTAAATTATTTAAATAGTTTTTGAAACCTTTACATCTTTCTTCACTTACAAATGATCCAATTGGTCCTTCAACCATTCCTATTTTAGTATGCCCATTATTAACGAAATGTTCTGCCGCCGCTTCTCCACCATACTTATGATCACAAGCTACAGAACTCAGTGTAGGTATTTTCCAATTTCTATTAAATGCAATAAGTTGAATTTGTTTGGCTAAACAGTTTTCTACAAACGCATCAGTAGGCTTTGTTGCTGAAACAATCGCAACTAACTTTTCTTTTAAGTAGGGTTGAATTAAATTATCATCTAATTCCTCACCATCATCAGTAGTAATTAATAAAATTCTATACCCTGATACTCTTAGAGCTTCATGTAATTCGATAAGCACTTCAGGATAATATCTATTCGTAATATATGGTAATATAACACCAACTAAACCTCCCTCATCTAAACTCAGAGAATTAGTTGAAAAGGACTGTGGTTTATATCCTAGTTTTTTTGCTGCTTCGATAACTCTCAATTTTGTTCTATTAGAAATGCTTGCTCCTTTTGTAAAGCATCGTGAAACAGCCGATTGTGACACACCTGCTAGCTTTGCCACACTACTTGATGTTGGTAATTTTGCTTTCTGAATGTTCATTTATCCACTATTAATTTATTCATTACATTGCATATTAATTCAAAGTAATGCAATATCATTTTAATAATTATATTTATATACATACGCGTAAAAAAATTGTTTTTTATACGTAATATATGGAGGAAACATGTTTTTAAAAAAATTAATTTTAAGTGGATTAACAGCACTATTCTTCAGCTCATCTTTGTTTGCGGCTGATTGTGGTCCTAATGGACAATCCATCCGAATTTTAGCAAGTGATTTTCCAGCAATTCACGCAATAGCAAATTCTGCTGAAAGCAATTGCGCAGGATCTGCTTCTGAATTCACTCGAAATCATACTACTGAAGCGCGCCAAATAATGAACGCTGCTCAAACACCAGATCCAGCAGAGTATACATCAGTGATTGTAGCTAACTCTACTCTTGTTCAGTTAATGAATGATGGACTAGTTAGACCATTAAATGACCTAGTTGAAAAATATGGTGGCAACTTAAAATCTAATCAACTTATAACTATTGATGGTAAAATAATGGCTATAGCATTCATGGCTAATTCTCAGCACATGTATTATAGAACAGATATTTTAGATAAAGCTGGAGTTGATGGAATGCCAGCAACTTATGATGAAATAATTTCTGCTGCTGAAAAAATACGTTCAGCTGGTATTATGGAGCATCCACTTGTAATGAATCTTAAAGTAGGATGGAATGTTGGAGAAGTATTTAATACTATATACTTAGCACATGGTGGAGAATTCTTTAAGCAAGGTAGTGCAGAAGCATCTATTAATAACGCTAAAGGTATTGCGGCTCTAGAAACAATGAAAGCTCTAGTTGAGTATGCTCATCCTGATCATTTAACACAGGCATCTGATGATACGCAAGGATTATGGGAAGCTGGTCAAGCTGCAATTGGCTTTATGTGGGGTTCTCGTGGAGGAGTTATACTAGATAATGAAGGTTCTTCAGCTGAGGTGACTTCAAATACTGTTCTATCTGCAGCTCCAACTGTTACTGGTGGTTCAATACCAGGAGCAACTTTATGGTGGGATGGAATAACTATAGCAACTAACGTGTCTGACAGTGAAGCGGAAGCAACGTTTGCAGCACTTGTAAGTGGTATGACTTCAGAAATGGTTGCTGCTAATAATGATGATGCAATTTGGTTAATTGATGGTTTTAAACCTGGTCCAGCTGCAGCAGGAGTGTCTGCAACTGCTCAAGGCGGCGCTAAATCTTATCCAATGTTTGCTCAAATGGGATTATTGCACAATGCATTAGGTGCAGAGCTAGTTGATTTTTTAAAGGGAGCAGAAAGTGCTGAACAAGCACTTAGTGATGTAGAGGCTGTTTACGAAACAGCTGCTAAAGACGCAGGTTATCTGTAGTCAATAAATATAAATCAATAAAAAGGGGTTTTCAAATTTGAAAACCCCTTATATCTTTCTATGTAATTTAAAATAGCATAATGAAGCACAGCACATTCTTATTATTCACCCTTCCTTCATTAAGTGTAATGTTTTTATTTATTGCAATACCTATAGTTTCTGTTTTTATTCAATCCCTACATATAGAACATAAACAAGTAATAATTGTTTCAGAAAATTGTGATCCTTTTGGATGTGAGACAACAACATCTGTGGATACTGAAGCTTCTGCGAAGTTAAAAGAAAAAGCACCTCTTGGTAAATTTAATGGATTTAAAACGTATTCAAACAGAATGCATTTTGCATTTGATGAAATAGGAGAGGCTTGGAATAGCTCGGATAGTTTTATAGTTTTTGTAAAAAAAATATATAATTACCCCTTATATAGAGCGCTTAGCTTTACTCTTACTTACACCTTTGTAGTTACTCCGTTTGTTTTATTTCTTGGTTTTTTAGTTGCTCTTGGAGTCAATAATCTTCCTAAGTTGTTAAAAGGTCCAACAATTTTTGCATCTCTTCTTCCAATGATAGTTACACCTCTTGTTGGTTCATTGATATTGTTTTGGATGGTTGATGGCGATGGTGTTATTGGAGCCACACTCCAAAAAATATTTAATGATAATTCTTTGAGCTTGAAAGCATCACCTGTGCTTACCTGGGTCATGTTGATGGTCTATGGTATATGGCATTTGATGCCGTTTAGTTTTATTGTTTTTTATGCAGGTCTTCAAACAGTTCCTCATGAAACAATTGAGGCAGCAACTATAGATGGTGCATCTAAATTTCAAAGAACACGCCATGTCGTTATTCCTCATTTAATGCCACTTGCTATTTTTATAACTTTAATACTTTTAATGGATAATTTTAGAGTTTTTGAACCAATAATAAGTTTTAGAGCAGAAGCCCACGCTACCTCAATATCCTGGTTAATATGGAATCATTTGCGTGAAAGTGCTTACCCTCTATATAATGCAGCAGGAGCAACATCTATGATTACTATTTTTTTCGTAGGAATTTTACTTTTGCCAGTGCTAATTCGAACATGGAGAGATTTTAATGAAAAAAATAAGGGTTAGAAATTTATGAATACAAAAATTGAAAATAAATTAACCCCAGTTCGAATTATTGCTTTTGTATTCGTGGCTCTCTGGTTGATTGTTGCTATGTTTCCTTTTATCTGGACATTGTGGGGGTCTTTTAAAGTACAAGCTGATTTTTTTTCAAAAGCTGACTGGGCAAATGCAATATTTGGCTTTCATACTGAAAAACAAACAGGTAATTTTTTTACTATTGATGGATATTATGGCTCTTGGATAGAAGAGGAATTTTGGCGCGCTGTTATTAACACAAGCATAGTAGTATTTTTTACAGTTTTAATTTCTCTTATATTTGGAACTTTAGGAGGCTATGCTCTTGCAAGGTCTACTTATCGATATGCCTTCTGGATTTTAATGGCAGGTCTTATTTTTCGTGCGATGCCTCATATGACTTTAGTTTCAGGATATCTTCAACCTTTTTTTGCATGGAATGTTTGGGGAATTTTACCTACAACAATAATTGTACTTGTTGCAATTAATCAGCCTTTTACTCTGTGGATGTTACATTCATTTTTTTTAAATATACCAAAAGATTTAGATGAAAGCGCTATGTGCGATGGCTGTAATAGATTTCAAGCATTTAGATATGTGATCATTCCTATAATGTGGCCGGGTGTAATAACTACTGGATTATTTAGTTTCCTTCTTGCTTACAATGATTTTACAGTTACATCTATGTTGCTTTCAGATGAAAATGAAACAATGATCCCAGCAATTGCTAGCTTTTTAGGTACCGTACAGGAAGAAGGTAAAGTAATGTATGCTGTAGCTGCCGTTGTTTCAGCAACTGCTCCATTATTCTTTCTTGTAATGTTTTTTCAAAGACAGATTGTTAGCGGATTAACAGCTGGAGCAGTTAAAGGTTAAAAATTATGAAACCTGAAGAGTTAAAAAAAAATTTTGAAAATTATCAATTAGCTACTCAAAATTTTAACAAAAATTCAATAAAAAATTCTCTAGTTAAATATTTTTCTGAAAATTCGGTGTTTCATTTCTGCTATCCTTTTGGAACATTTAATGGCTTAGATAAATTGTTAACTAATTGTATAAACCCCCTTTTAGATAGCATTCCTGATCTTGAAAGAAGAGATATGATTGTTATGGCAGGCACAACACCTGAAGGTAAAGATTGGTTAGGCACTATGGGCAATTATATGGGAACTTTTTTAAAATCATTTTTAGATATTCCGCCAACAGGAAATTTAGTTCATATGCGTTATCATGAGTTTTTCCAAATAGAAAATAATCAAATTATAGAAATGCAATCAATTTGGGATCTACCTGAATTGATGATGCAGGCAAATGCATGGCCAATGAGTCCTCAGCTAGGATCTTTTTTATGCACACCATCTCCTATGACAGGAGACGGTTTAAAGATAGAAGGTGATGGATCAAAAAATTTTGACATTGTAATAAATATGCTTCGAGATATGGTTTTACACCCTAGTAATCCAAATCCACAAGTTATGAATTTAGATAAATATTGGCACCCCAGATTTAATTGGTACGGACCAGTTGGAATTGGCACAGCAAGGGGTATCGAAGGATTTCGCCATTGGCATCAAATACCTTTTTTGCGTGCAATGCCTGATAGAAAGGGAGGCTCATCAAATGATAGTTTAAAAAATGAGGGGTTGCAGGATATGCAAACACATTGGATATATGAAGGCGATTATGTCTGTGAAACTGGTTGGCCAAATATGCGATCTACAATTTCTCAAGATGGATGGATGGGTATTGCTCCATCAAATCAAATTATAGAAATGCGGAGTTTAGATTTTTGGAGATTAGAAAATGGTCTTATCAGAGAGAATTGGGTTTTAGTAGACCTTCTCGATGTTTATCAGCAAATAGGTGTTAATGTTTTTGATAGAATAAAAGAATTTAACAAAGCGAGAAACATTGGAGATATTAATATTTCTAGAGGACTTGGCTCAATAAAATAAGTTTTATGATTTCTTATTCCATAAAATTGAAAGGATAAAATGAATTATAAAGCAATATTATTTGGCTCAATAGGAACTTTAATTGAAACATCAGATTTGCAAAGAGAATCATTTAATGAAGCTTTTAAAGAAGCTGGACTAGATTGGTATTGGGATCAAGAGGATTATAGATTATTGCTTAAACAATCTGGTGGTACAAAAAGAATAGAGGATTTTGCAGAAAAAAATAATGTTAATGTAAATGCTTCACAAATTAGAAATAGAAAAACAGAAATCTTTAGCTCGTACATTATTCAGAATAAACAAAAATTAAGAAAGAGTGTTGATGAAATAATTAAGTATACAAAAGATAATAATATTAAACTTGCTTTCTCAACTTCTACAACTTTAAATAATGTCGATGCAGTATTTGAAAGTCTTTCCGGTCAAATTTCAAAAGAAGAATTTGAATTCATTGGTAATAAATCATTTGTTAAAAATGAAAAACCAGATCCAGAAATTTATAAAGTTACATTGGATAAATTAAATTTACAGCCAGAAGATTGTCTTGCAATAGAGGATACTGAAGAAAGTAGTAATTCTGCCGTAAGTGCTGGAATTAAATGCATTGGGTTTCCAGGTGATTACCATTTGGAAGATAGTTTTCAAATGTGTATTAAAAAAATGAATTTATTAGATCAATCTATTTTTTCATTGTAAATAATCAGATCAAATGTTTCTAAAAAATTTTAATGTAAAAAATAAGACTGCTCTTGTGACAGGGTCAGGCAAAGGCATAGGTAAAGCATGTGCTATAGCGTTAGCAGAAGCAGGTGCAAATGTAATTATTCTTAGTCGTACAGAAAAAGATCTATTAATTGTTCAAAACAAAATTAAAAAACTCAAAAAGAAATGTAGTTATTATGTGTGTGATGTAACTAATTTAAAAGAAATAAAAAAAATATTTTCTAAAATCAATAAATTAGACATATTAGTAAATAATGCTGGCACAAATAGACCTGAATATTTCACCAAAATTAAAAGAAAAGATATGAGTGAAGTGGTTGATCTTAATATTAAAGCATCATTCGATATTGCTCAATTAGCTACAAAAGTTATGCTTAAATCAAAAAATAGAAAAAAAATTGGTGGATCAATAATAAATATCTCTTCTCAGTTAGGTAAAGTTGGAGCTCCTCTTAGAAGTGTTTATAATATGACTAAATTTGGTGTTGAAGGTCTTACCAAAGGGATGGCTATTGATCTGGCTAAGCACAACATTAGAGTTAATTCCGTTTGTCCTACATTTGTGGAAACCCCAATGGTCAAAAAATTTTTTAAAGATAAAAGTTTTAAAAAATCTGTGATTGAAAATATACCTTTAGGAAAAGTAGCAACAGAAAGTGATATTGCTAGTGCTGTGGTGTATCTTGCTTCAGATGCTGCATCAATGATGACTGGCTCTTCGTTAGTAATTGATGGAGGATGGACAGCTAAATAATCAAAAATTAATTTTCTTTATTTATAAAATAAGTTGCTACGATTACAATTATACCACCTATAAAAGTAATTAAAGTTGGTATTTCATAAAAAATTATAAATGTTAACAGCACACCAAATACAGGAAATAAAGCGTAAAAAGGAAATACTCTATTAACAGGATACATCCTATATAAATAGAACAGCGACATGTGTGCAGCGATTGAAACAAAGATACCTGAGTGCAATATTAATAACCATGACTGAAAACTAATATTTTTTATTTCATTTAATGTTTGTCCTTCAAATATTGATGATGAGATAATTAATAATATAAATCCAACTAATCCCATTACTGCATTTGTGAGTGTGACTTCTAAATCTTTAAGGTATCTAGAAAATACCTGTGCACTAGCATAAAAGAATGCCATTAAGGTAATTAAGATTAACGCATAAATTTCATTTCTTATTAATGGATCAAAGCCCAATAAAATAATACCAAAGAAAGAAATAAATATAAGTACCCATTTTTTAATACTTACTTTTTCTTTTAAAAAAAATGAGCTTAATAGTATTGCAAATGGTACAGCCAGTTGAGAACCAATAATGATTGGAGAAACTATGTTTGCTTCATTTAATGATAATGTCATAAAGACATTTGCTAAAAAACCCATAGAGATTGAAAAAAAGAATAGTGGTAGCCAGTATTTTTTTTCAGGAATTCTAAATCTCCAAAAAGGTGAAAGGCATATAAAAACCACTAACATTCTTAAACTTCCCATTAATAATGGGGGTACATTTTCATTAAAAATAACTTTCTGAACTGGGTAGGCACTTCCAAATAAAAAAGTGATTATTAAAATTAAAATATAATGTCTCAAAAGCATTTGACTTAAAATTTATTTATTAATTAATTATTTGCAGCAACAACAGCTGCCATAATTGATGCAAGTTTAGAATATTTACTATCAGCTCTGCTAGGAACAACAACTGGTACTTTACCACCAATTACTATTCCTGCAGCACATGCGTTCATAAAATAAACCATTATTTTAGATAATGAATTTCCAGTTTCTAAATTAGGTACTAATAATATATCAGCATCACCAGCCACATCATTTTTGATTCCTTTTATTGTAGCCGCTTCCTCAGAAACTGCATTATCAAAAGCAAGCGGCCCATGAATAAATGCATTAATTTTTTCTTCTAACGCAAGTTCCATAACCTTTTTGGCATCAACTGAACTTGGCATACTTTCAATTGGATCTTCTGTACCTGATAAAATTGCAACTTTTGGTTTGTTACTATTTAATTTGTTATAAAATTGAACAGCGTTTTTTAAAATCTGTAATTTTATATCAATTCTTGGTAAAACATTCAGAGCACCATCAGTAATAAAGAGAGGTTTTTTAAGTTGCGGTGTAGTCATATGCCAAATATGACTTAATCTTCTGCCATCTAGTAAATTAAATTCTTTTTTTAAATAAGAGCGCATTAAAATATCAGTATGAAGGTTCCCTTTAATTATGATTTTACTTCTATTCTCATTAGACATTTGACAAGCAACTGAAGCACTATCTTCTTCATCTATAGCTTCTACAATATTAAAATCTGAAATATCTAAATTTAAATTTTTTGCTGTTGCTGCAATTAAACTTTTATTTCCAATTAAAGTTGGGTCGATAAGGTTCATATTTTTACCCTCAATTACAGCTGATAAGATACTTTCTTGATTTGGACATACAACAGCTGCGGGTATGTTAGGAGTCTTCAAAGCTTTACTTTTAAGATCTTCTGGTAATATGCTCATATTTGGTATTCTCTCTATACCACTGCTACAATTTTTCCTATGATATTTCTTTATTGTGTAAGAAATATTCTTTGATTTATCGATAATTTCATATACTCAATCTTTAATAAGGAAAAAAATGGACTTAGAAAAAAGAACTGAAATACCTAATTCATTAGAAGAACATTGGATGCCATTTACATCTAATAGAGATTATAAAAATAGTCCAAGATTAATGGTTAAGGCAGAAGGTGTTTATTATACTGATCATTATGGAAATAAATTAATTGATGCTAGCTCAGGGCTATTTTGTAGTCCAGCGGGTCATTCAAGACCAGAAATAAGAGAAGCAGTATCAAAACAATTAGAACAATTAGATTATGTTCAACCATTCCAACAAGGTTTTGGCGGTTCATTTGATTTAGCTAGAAAAGTTTCAAAACATACACCAGAAGATTTAAATAAAATATTTTTTACTATTTGTGGTTCATCAGCTGTTGAAACAGCAATTAAAACAGCCATAGCATATTTTAAAGCAAAAGGAGAAGGCCATAGATCTCACATAGTAGGAAGAGAAAGAGGTTATCATGGAATGAATATTGGGGGAATTTCTGTTGGCGGAATGATTGCTAATAGAAAAACTTTCTCAAATATTCTCATGCCAAATGTACATCATCTAAGACATACTCATTTACCTGAAAATTTATTTGTAAAAGGCGAACCTGAAACAGGTGCTGATCTAGCAGACGATCTTGAAAGAATTGCTGGTAATATTGGTGCAGAAAATATTGCTGCATGTATTGTTGAGCCAGTAGCAGGATCAACAGGAACTTTAGTTCCGCCAAAAGGATATTTAAAAAGACTAAGAGAAATTTGTGACAAACATGGAATTCTTTTAATTTTTGATGAAGTTATTACTGGCTGGGGAAGAATGGGCGCTCCATTTGCAGCTCAAGCTTTTGATGTTTGTCCTGATATCATGACAATGGCTAAAGCAATTACTAATGGTGTTGTACCTTTAGGAGCAGTAGCTTCACGTGATCATATCTATGATACTATTGTTGATGCTTCACCTACAGGAGCTATAGAATTTTTTCATGGTTATACTTATTCTGCTATCCCTGTTTCAATGGCAGCAGGTTTAGCAATGCAAGATATAATCGAGAAAGAAGATTTATTTAATAGAGCAAAAGATATGTCTCCATATTTCTTAGATGGTTTGTTTACCTTGAAAGACTTAGATATCATTACTGATATAAGAGGATATGGAATGATGGGAGGAATTGATATTAAAATGGATGAGCGTTTAGGCAAAGCTGGATATGCTTGTTTTAAAAAATTATTTGAAGCAGGCTTAAGCTTGAAAGCAACAGGTGATTGTTTAATTGTTGCACCTCCATTTACTTGTGAAAAAAAACATATTGATGAGATAATTGAAAAATTAAGAACAGGTATCTCAAACTATATGCATGACAGATAATGAAAATAGGTGTTCCCTCTGAGATTAAAGCTCAGGAGTCTAGGGTTGGGCTTACTCCGCAAAGTGTTAAAGAATTAGTAAAGAATAAACATACAGTTCTAATTCAAAAAGATGCCGGTATTGGTGCCGGATTTTCCAATAGTGATTATGAATTATCAGGTGCAAAAATTGTAAATTCAGCAGAGGATATTTTCAATGATTCTGAAATGATTGTAAAAGTTAAAGAACCTCTAATGAATGAAGTAGCAATGATAAGAGAAAACCAAATTTTATTTACTTATTTACATCTTTCAGCAGCTCCAGAATTGACTAAGGGTTTAATTGATTCAAATTCGATTTGTATAGCCTATGAAACAGTAAGTGATCATAATAATAAGTTACCACTTCTTGCACCTATGAGTGCTGTAGCCGGCAGAATGTCGATTCAAGCTGGCGCTTATTCACTTGAAAAACATAAGGGTGGAAGCGGTTTACTCTTAGGGGGTGCTCCTGGGGTTCAACCTGGAAATGTCTTAATTTTAGGTGGAGGTGTTGTAGGTGAAAATGCAGCGATAATTGCTACCGGAATGCAAGCAAAAGTTTTCATCGTTGATAAATCAGAAAAAAGATTAGAAGAATTACAAGAAAAATTTGGTGATAAAATAGAACCACTACACAGTGATAAAATAAATCTAAAAGATTATATTTCTGAATGTGATTTACTAATTGGTGGCGTACTTGTTCCAGGCTCTAATGCTCCAAAGATTATAACTAAGGACATGATAAAAGAGATGAAAAGTGGATCTGTAATTGTTGATGTTGCAATTGATCAAGGTGGTTGTGTTGAAACTAGTAAACCAACAACTCATGCAAACCCTACATATGTTGTTGATGATGTTGTTCATTATTGTGTTGCAAATATGCCAGGGGGAGTTCCTAGAACTTCCACACTTGCTTTAAATGCAGTCACTTTACCATTTATTCAAAAATTAGCCTCTAACGGTTTTAAAGATGCATTAAAAAATGATAAAAATTTTATGAATGGTTTAAATATTTTTAAAGGGGCCGTTACATATAAAGCTATTGCTGATGATTTAAATTATGATTATGCTAATCCAGAAACTTTAGTACATTAGAAACTATTAGAAGCTTCTACCATTATCTTTAATTTTATTTTTGCCAAATCTCGAGGTAAGTGACCAAGACCGCAATCAGGAGCAACAATTAATTGTTTCTTATCAATAAACTTTAATGCATCATTTATTCTTGAGACAATTTCTTCTTTTGTCTCAACTTGAGAGCTTGCTATTTTTATTAAACCAAAAATAACTTTTGTTTGTTTAAAATCTTTTAAAAAATTTAAATCATTATATCGATGAGCATCTTCTATAGAAACTGTATCTATAATTGATTCATCTAAAGCTTTACTAATTTTAATGTAAGAATCTAAAGGCGCTTTTGGATAATCTACTGCATCTAATTTATCAGGATAGCCACAACAAATATGAGTAATTTTTTCAATACTTTGATTATTAATATCCTTAAAACATCTCTCTAAATTTTTGATTCCAAAATTAAGAGCATTTTCTGGTTTTCTAGCAAACAATGGTTCATCGACTTGAATATATTTACATCCTGCATCAACCAATCTTTTAATTTCTACATTAATAGCATCAGCTAAGTCTTCACCCATATGTTCATCTGAGTCATAAAATGTATTTGCTATGGTGTCTGTTATAGTCATTGGTCCAGGAATAGTAATTTTTAAATCTTTTTTGGTTAAACTCTGATTTTTTTTCCACTCTTCAACTAAAAAAGATTCTTTTGCTTTAACTTTTGAAGTTATTGTTGGTAACCAGCATTTATAATTCCCTGTCCTAGCAACTTTTTCTGTGAGATTTGCAAAATCAATTCCTTCTAAATATCTACAATGATAGTGAATATAATTTTCTCTTCTAACTTCACCATCGGTTAAGATATCAATACCGCATTCTTCCTGATCACTAATTATTTCTTTGGTAGCTTTATTAAATAACTCTTCAACATTATCGCCCATTTTTTTTATTTCATCTTCATAAAATTTTGTTGGGTATTCGGTATCTGTACCACCAGAAGCATTAAACCAATCAGTTATTCTTAAATAACTTGGTTTTGGATAGGCGCCTATAACAGTCGTTAACATATCTTTATTATTCCATTCTTCTGCTAAATGGTCCAGATTTTGTTTTAACTCCTGAGCTAGAAAGTTTTGTATTCGATAACTGTCTTTCCTGATGAATCATTCGGTGGCTTAATAGTTTTGATACTAAATCATTTTTAATGTCTTGAAATTTTTTTATTCTAGATAAATCATTAATTTCATTAGGATCATTTTCTAAATCAAACAATAAACATGGTAATGAAGGGAAATGAACATATTTCCATTTATTATTTCTAATGACTGATAGATTGCATTGCTCGGGAGCTAATTTTTTATCTTTAACAAATTCAGTACTTTCTCTAAAATCATAATCAAAAACAACAAATTCTTTATTAGGTGATTTTTCATATTGATCGTAAATATTATGCATTAGTGACTGACCATTCCAATCAATGGGGATGTCACCACCAAGCCATTCTAAAATTGTAGGAGCAACATCTACAGATTCTGTTAAATGGTTAATTTCTTTTGGATTGTTTTGAGGCACATAAATAAATAATGGAATTCTATAAGAAGAGTCCCACCAACCTAATTTGCCCCATAAATTATTTTCATTTAACATCTCTCCATGATCACTAGTAAATATTATCATTGTATTCTCTTCTTGTCCTGATTCTTTAAGAGCATTCAAAATTTTACCAATATTAAAATCAACTTCTGCACACATAGCAAAATAGACACTCATAATATTTTTGATATCTTGATCTTTTAAAAGATCATAATTAATTTCAGAGAAATTTTCTTTTAATAAAAATTTTTTACATAACTCTTCAAGCAGAGGATGTTTTTTTGATAATTCTTTAAGTGAAATATCATTTTTAGGTAATTTAATATTATCTGGATTAAATTTACTAAACCATGGATCAGCTACATGAAAGGGTGGGTGTGGTTTTAAAAAAGATACATGCATAAAAAATGGACCTTTGACTTTTTTTAAATCGTTAACAACTTTATCTGCTAAAAATGCGGTGTCTGAAAATTCAGTTGGAATATAATATGGTTCATAAATATATGCTTGATCATCTTTGGGCTTTCTTCCTTTGTACAAATCTTCAGCTTTATTAATTTCAAAACCATTTTGATTAAGATGGTTAGCCCAAGGCTCCGGTTTTCCTCCTGGTAAAACACAACCATCATCAAATCCTTCCATTGGCGATTCATAGGTAAAATTTTTTTTATCTTTTGGGTCTAAGTATCTTGGATCCCAAGATGTATCAGTGTAACCATAAAGACTTGGTTTATAATTTAGTTTACGAACTTCTTTAGCAATATTTGTAAATCTTTTATCAAGAGGAGCACCATTATATACTGAACGATGTATAAATGGATATAAGCCTGTAAGCATAGTAGTTCTAGATGGACCACAAGGGACAATTCCTGCAAAATGCGATTTAAAAACAAAACTTTGTTTTGCAAGTTTGTCTAAGTTTGGTGTTAGAGCATATGGATGGTCTAGGAAGCTAAAGCAGTCGAAACGCCATTGGTCAGCACATATAAATAGCACAGATTTTTTGGATTTTTCCATATTTACAAAAGATTATTAAAGTAATTAATTATTAAGAAATACACAATTTTTTAAAAAAAACTTTAATAAAAGTGTCAAATATTTTTGATAAAAAGTCAAAATTGTTTACAAACAAAATTATACGATAAATTTAACTTATTAGGAGAAAATATATGTTAAGAAAATTATTCATAGCGTTGCTATTTTCTTCCGCAACCTTTGTTTGGAGTGGAAGCTCTTTTGCAGGCGGTCATTGTGTAGGTACAACAATGAACGATGCACAGACAGGCGGAAAATATCCTCAGCAATATGAATTATCAGAATATGAAAGTGCAGCTAGTTGTACAATGAAATTTTCTGAAAATCCAAATATTGCTAGCATTAACGCTACAATACAAGGTAACCCAGGAAGTCTACCTCCAGTTGAGGATAGATTACCTGATGAGCCGCTTGTTGTAGTACCATATGAGTCTATTGGTAAATATGGAAATACAATAAACTTCTTATCGAACGCAACTGAAGCTGGAACTTCTGATATGTTATCTACAAGACACGTAAACTTATTACGTTTTGCTGATGACTTAACTACAATTGTTCCAAACGTTGCTAAAGATTATGAGTGGAATGATGATTTTACCACTTTAACATTCATGTTACGTAAAGGTCACAAATGGTCAAATGGTGAACCTTTTGTGGCTAGAGATGTTGAGTTTTGGTACGAAGATTTAATGATGAATCCAAAGATTCGTGAAAAACCATATCCATATCTTTTAGTTGGTGGTGAGCCAATGACTGTTGATGTAATTGATGATCAAACAGTAAGATTTAACTTACCATCTCCATTCCCTGGTTTAACTGCAACTATTGCATGGTCATATAATCAGTTCTTTATGCCTTCACATTTCCTAGAACAATTCCATCCGGAAATTGATTCAAATGCTGATGCAAATGCTCAGGCATTAGGATTTGCAGATGGGTATGACGCTTTAGCAGCATATTATGGTAACTCAGGTTGGACTGATACTCCAACTCCTTTACTAGCTAAACCAGATCTAGTTGCTGGATTACCTTATGCAGCTTATCCTTCTTTAGAAGCTTATATGACTATTGAAGATACTACTGAAGGTAGAGTCTATGCAGCTAACCCATACTTTTTCCAAGTTGATACAGCTGGAAATCAATTACCATACATTGATTATCAAAATGAAAGATACATCAATGAAAATGAAATAAGATTGTTAAAACTTGTTAATGGTGAAGTTGATTATAAATCACAGTCTGTTCAATTAGAGTCTGCTCCTCAATTACTTGATGGTGCTGAGTCTGGTGGATATCAAGTTCAAATCAATCCAGGTTGTGGTGCTGCATTATTTAGTTTTAATGTAACACATCCTGATCCTGAAAAACGTAAAGTCTATGGGGATATTCGTTTCCGTCAAGCAATGTCAATTGCAATGAATAGAGACGAGATCAACGAAGTTGCATATTATGGTTTAGGTAAAGTTGAGCAGTTTGTAGGATTTTCTCCTGCACCTGACTTCGTTCCTGAAAGTATAAAAATGCATATGACTCAATACGATCCAGATGGAGCAAATGCTCTTCTTGATGAAGTAGGATTAAAAGACGTTGATGGTGATGGATTTAGAGAATTACCAAATGGTGATGCTCTAGCTATTAATATTGACTACGCTACTCAAGGTATTGGTGGTGTTGAAGTTGAACTTGTTGCAAGATACTTCAATGAAGTAGGAGTAAAAACTACTTTTAAAGAGGTAACTCCAGATGAATATCGTGGTTCGCAAGCTGCTAACCAACTTGATGTTCATGTTTGGGACAAAGGTCAACCATTAGCAATTGTTGCTGGTAACCCAGAAACATTTAAACCTCCGTTTGGTAACTACTTTAACCATACACAAGGTTTAGATTGGGCAGCATACATTGATAGTAATGGTGACGAAGGTACTAAACCTCCTCAGTGGGTATATGACTTAAGTGATGGAATTGATAAATTCCAATCTTACGCTCTTGGTACTGCTGAGTCTAATGAATGGGGTGAAAAAATTGCAACAATGTTAACAGAGCAAAGTCTATTGATTGGTACAGTGAAAGCACCTTTCCCAACTTATCATAGAAACGCGTTGAAAAACTTTACGCAATTTAAAACTACTTCGTATGAGTATTATAGAACATACCCATACCTAGCTACTCAATGGTGGTTAGACGAGTAATTTAACTCAATAAATAATAAAAAAAGCGGCAATTATATATTGCCGCTTTTCTTTTTTTAATTATTCTTGTCTCCTAATTATTAAATATGATTAATTTTATACAATTTACTCTCACAAGAGCAGGACTTGCAGTTATAACTTTGTTACTTGTTTGCTTTATTGTTTTTTCATTAATGGAATTAGTTCCTGGAACTTGTGCTGAAAGATATTTAGCATTTAAAAATACGCAAGGATCACAAATAACTTATGAAGATATAGAAAAAGAAAAAATTCGTTTAGGTCTAGATAAACCTTTTTTGTATAGATATGGTAAATGGGTTTCCAATATAGTTTTTAATGGAGATTTTGGTGACAGTTGTATTTTAAGAATGAATATAAATGAATTGTTAAGTGGAAGATTTACTTTATCTCTAACGATATGTTTGGTTGCGCTAATATTTTCATATTTAATTGCCATACCAGTTGGGATCATATCGGCCACGACAAGATATGCTTCATTAGATAATACACTTAAATTCATTAGTTATCTTGGAATTGCCCTTCCCAATTTTTTAGTAGCTCTTTGTATTATGCTTTTTATGACTGTTTATTATGGAGATACAATGACAGGTTTATTCTCTCAAGAATATGAAAATGAACCCTGGTCATCAGCAAAATTATTTGATTTTTTAAGTAGAGCTTGGCTTCCAATTTTTGTTTTAGGATGGAACGCAACAGCTTTTGCTCTTCAGACAGTTAGAGCACTGATGCTAGATGAAAATGATAAATTATATGTAATGGCTGCAAGAGCTAGAGGTATATCAGGAATGAGTTTGTTGTGGAGATATCCCGCAAAACATTCTTTAGGTCCAGTAATCAATTCTATAGGTTTTGACCTTAATCGAATATTTAGTGCATTACCAATTGTAGCCTTAATTTTAATTCTAACGGAAGCTGGCGCACTATTGATTGAAGCTTTAGCAAGATCAAATGATCAGCAATTAGCAGGTGCAATTATTTTTCTTTTAACAGCAACAATTGTTTTTGTTAATTTTATAACGGATATTATTTTAGCTATAATTGATCCAAGAATAAGAAAAGGAGTTATGGGTGGAGGTTAGTAATCAAAAAAAAGAAGCTTATTATACTGCAACGCAGATGCAGTTAGTAAGAACACGCTTTTTTGGAAATAGATCTGCTATGATTGCTGGCTCTATTTTACTGTTTATGATTATTTGTAGTCTCTTTGCAGATTTTTTATCTCCTTACGATCCAACAATTAAAGGAAGAGATAAAGATTATGAAAATGGAGCACCTCAAATTCCAATGTTTTGGGATGATAATGGATTTTCAGCTAGGCCATTTCTACACACATTAGAAAAGTATAGAGGAGCAGATACAAATTTCAGATGGGTTTATAAAGTTGATACTGAAAAAAGAAGATACGTTTATTTTTTTGTTGAAGGTTGGGAATATAAAGTTTTTGATTTTAATATAAATCTTCCAGGAAAAATTTTAGATTTTAAGATTCCAGGTTTTACATTTAATACTCATTTATTTGGAGTTGAAGAGGGTGGTATTCATATATTTGGAACAGATAAGGCTGGAAAAGATTTATTTAGTAGAACCTTAAGTGCAATTTATATTTCGCTAGCTGTTGGTACACTTGGAGTTTTTATTTCATTTGTACTATCGCTAATTATAGGTGGGATATCAGGTTACTATGGTGGATGGATTGATAGTGTATTGCAGATGTTTACTGATGCAATTCGAACGGTACCACCAATACCTTTATTTATGTGTCTTGCTGCCTTTGCGCCATTAGAATGGAGTTCTGAATTACGTTTCTTTTTTATATCATGTTTACTTGGATTAATTTCATGGCCAACACTTGCAAGAAGAGTAAGAACTCATCTACTCAGTGAAAGAAGCCAAGAATATATTCTTGCTGCAAAACTTTGTGGTGCGTCATCTACCCATATTATCGTAAGACACTTGTTACCAAGTTTTACGAGTTACATTATTGTCGATTTAGTAATTAGTTTTCCATACATGTTATTATCTGAAACTGCTTTAAGTTTTATAGGATTAGGTTTGAGGGAACCCGTAAATTCTCTTGGTGTTCTTTTGCAAAATGCAACGAAGGCTGATGTACTTTTAAATTATCAATGGTATTTTATCCCTGTATTTTTCTTAGTCGTATTAATTTTAACATTTGTTTATGTAGGAGATGGATTACGTGATGCAGCAGATCCTCATAAGGTAAAGTAATATGAGTCACTTATTAGAAGTAAAAAACTTAGATGTAAAATTTGATACTGATGAAGGTAGAATAACAGCAGTTGAAAATATTTCTCTTTCTGTAGATCAAGGAGAGGTACTTGGTATAGTTGGCGAATCTGGATCAGGTAAATCTGTTACAGCTAAATCGATTATGAAGTTAAACCCAGGTAATACCTCTTATAATGAAGACGCAGAAATAATTTTAGATAACGAAAACGTGCTTCAATTTACTTCTAAGCAAGATTTAAAGAAAATTAGAGGTGGAAAAGTATCAATGATTTTTCAAGAACCTATGGCAAGCTTTGCTCCAGCAATAAAAATTGGAGCACAAATGGTTGAGCAATTACTAATTCATAAAAATATTAATAAAGATGAAGCAAAATCAATATCTATAAACATGCTTAAAAGAGTAGGTATAGCAGATGCAGAAAAACGGTTTAATCAATATGCATTTGAACTATCTGGAGGAATGCGTCAAAGAGCTATGATAGCTATGGCATTATCAACTATGCCTAAACTTTTATTAGCAGATGAGCCTACAACTGCTTTAGATGTAACAATTCAAGCTCAAGTAATAAACTTAATTAAAGATATTATTAAAGAATATCAAATGGGCGTAATATTTATTACTCATGATCTAGGTGTTATTGCTCAGGTCGCTGATCATGTAGCAGTAATGTATTTAGGAAGTGTAGTTGAAAAAGGTCCAGTAAATGAGATTCTTAAAAATCCTAAACATCCTTATACAAAAGGTCTATTACAAGCCTTGCCTGATATTAATAACTTAGATGCACCATTATCTCCTATACCTGGAAATATTCCAAGTCCATTAGATAGACCTACAGGCTGTGTATTTAGAACTCGATGCCCTCATCATAATCCTGAGGGTAAAGATGGTAAAATAGAAATGAAATTAATTGAAGTTGAACCAGGTCACTGGGTTGACCAGTGTGGAATTCAGTGTGGCCAAAATGGGTGATAATTTAATTTCAGTTAATAATGTTTCAGTAAATTTTGATTATCAAGAAAATTTTATTTCAAAAAAACAAAAAATACATGCAGTTAACAATATTAATATTAAAATAAAAAAAGGATCTTTTTTTGGTTTAGTTGGCGAGTCAGGTTCAGGAAAAACTACTCTCGGTAGAGCAATACTTGGGGCTAATAAAATTAGTTCAGGAAATGTTATTTTTCATGATGATGAAAGAGATTATGATTTAACTAATATGAACAAACAAGATTTAAAAGAATATAGAAAAAAAGCTCAACTAATTTTTCAAGATCCTTATGCTGCTTTAAGCCCAAGAATGACTGTTAGGGATATTATTGCAGAACCTTTAGAAGTAATGAAAATAACAAACTCAAGACAAGAGACTGATGAAAGAGTAAGAGACATCGCAGCTAAATGTAGACTAAATATTGAGCATTTACGAAGATTCCCTCATGCATTTTCTGGAGGACAAAGACAAAGAATATCAATTGCAAGAGCCTTAGTAAGTAATCCAAAATTTATTGTAGCAGACGAAAGTGTTGCTGCTTTAGATGTATCAATACAAGCAGATATATTAAATCTTTTAAAACAACTTCAAACTGAACTTAACCTTACTTACTTATTTATTAGTCATGATTTAAGTGTTGTTGCGCATGTATGTGATGTTGTTGCAGTTATGTATTTAGGGCATATAGTTGAAATGGGTCCCTCAAGAGAATTATTTAAGAACCCTAAACACTCCTATACTAAAGCATTATTATCTTCTATTCCTTCAATTGATCCAGAGAAAAGATCTGAGGCTATTGAACTAAAAGGAGAAATACCTAGTGCATTAAATCCACCGCCAGGTTGTGTATTTAGAACAAGATGTCCTAACCCTGGAATAGATTGCAAAGGTGGCGAGATAACAATGGGCCTTACTGAAGTTGAACCAGGTCACTGGGTAGACCAGTGTTGTGTTTTATAAAAAAGTATCTTTTAAAAACACATAACATTTTATGAAAAGTAATTTATTTTTAGCTGTTATCCTATCACTTTCAGGTTTGTTCTTATTAGATTGTATGGGCATAGCGATAAAGTTTTTGCGAAACGATTACCCAGCTGCTCAACTTTCTGTTTTTCGAAATTTATTTGGGATGATTCCATGTGTTATTGCTTTATATTTTTCACAAGATTGGCATCGAAACGGTAGACAAATAAAAATAACTCAATGGAAGTTAGGTTTATTCCGTGGAGTTTTTGTAGCCTTAGCTCAATTGTGTCTCTACACTTCTTATGCTTACCTCCCATTTGCTTTAGTCGCTACCATGGAATACACTGGACCTATGATGGTTACTCTTCTTGCTATTCCTATTTTAGGTGAAAAATTTGGTTGGTATAAAATGAGTGCAGTAATTTCTGGTTTTGCAGGTATCGTTTTAATTATGCAACCATGGTCATCAGATTTTAACTATATGTTACTACTTCCTATACTTGCTGCTTTAGGGTATTCATTAGCAAGGGTAACATCTTTAAGTTTTGAGGATCATGTTCCTTCACCACTTATCAACTTATATGGTCAAACAGGGACAATCATAGTTGCATGTATGTTAGTGGTTTTTTTTGGTATGTGGGAAAATTTCAAAAGTATAAATGATTTTTTAGTAGTTTGTTTAATGGGAATAGCAGGAGGATCTGGAACTTTATTATTAATCTATGGTGCTAGAAAAGCAGAACTTAGCAAAATTATGCCATTTGATTATATTGAGATATTTTTTGCACTTATTTTAGGTTGGATATTTTTTGCAGAATGGCCAGTGGATCAACTCTTCCCAGGTGCTTTTTTTATAGTTTTAGGTGGATTAATCATCTATCTTCAACAAAGAAAAAATAATTTTCAAAGATTAAGAAAAACATAATGGAATACAAAATTACCAAACTTCAAAATGATAAAGGTTTAGATATTGATATAGTCAATATTATTAACTCAAATAATTACAGTTTAAGTTTTTATACGTATGGCGGCTATATAAGTGAAGTATGTATTCCAACTTCTTCTAATGACTCTGAAACAGAGGATGTATTATTAGGTTATGGGAATTTAGATGATTGCCTGGAAGCGCATGGATATTTCAATTCAATTATTGGAAGAGTTTGTAATAGAATAGGGCAAAGTAAATTTATTCTTAATGGAGAAGAATATAATTTATATTCTAATACTGAGCCTGATCATCTTCATGGTGGTAAGATAGGTTTTAATAAAAAGATTTGGAAAATAGGTGATATTAAAAAAACAAGTGGAAGTATAAAAGTAGAGCTCACTTATCACTCTAAACATTTAGAAGAAAATTATCCAGGCAACTTAAATTGTAAAACTATTTACGAGCTTAGTAATAATAACGAAATTCTAATTTCATTTAATGCTACTACAGATCAAGATACAATTGTTAATATGACTAATCATAATTATTGGAATTTCCATGGTCATAAAGATAATTATAAAAATATTACTGACCATGTTGTTAGAATATCATCTAATCAAATATGTGAAACTGATCATGGTTCAATTCCTACTGGAAAGCTATTAGATGTAGCTGATACAAAATATGATCTTAATAACTCATTTGAAATAGATAATGCTTTTTTAGAAAGTGGTGGGATCGATCACAATTATGTTCTCAAAGATCATTCTATTGATAAATCTATAGCTTCCATCTACAGCAACATTACTGGTTTGGGTGTTGAATATTCAACTGATCAACCTGGAATACAATTTTATACTGGTAACATGATGAAGGAGTCATACAATGGAAAACATGATAGAAATTACGGTTTACAATACGGAATGTGTTTAGAGACACAAATCTTCCCCGATGCTATTAATCAACCAAATTTTCCATCAACTATATTAAAAAAAGGTGAAAAATATACTTCAAACACCAAAATAAAATTAAGAAATGATTTTAAATAAATTAATTTATTGTTTAATCATTTTATATCTATAGACATCAAAAAAATGAAAATCAGTAAAAAAATAATTGATAATTTAAAAAAGGGCGGTGTAGATTTTTACTTAAGTGTTCCTTGTAAGTTATTAGCTAACATGATTGATATTCTTGAAAAAGATAATGATGTTTACTATTCGGCTGTACCACGTGAGGAAGAAGGTATGGGTATCTGTGCTGGAGCTTATTTAGGAAATAAATTCCCTTGTATAATGATGCAGAATACAGGAATAGGAAATTCAGTGAATGCAATTGTTTCTTTATTGCAATTATATCAAATGCCTGTTGTTTTTCTAATTAGTTACAGAGGTACACCAGGTGAGCCAGTAGGAGCACAAGGTGGAATGGCTAAAATAACTGAAGATATTTTACAAACTTTAAGAATACCTATGTTGCATTGTTCTTCAGAAAATGATCTTGAGAAAATTTCAACATTTAGCAAACATGCTAAAGTTGTTGAGTCACCAGTTGCTATATTATGTGATTTCAATTTAATGAAAGATGATAAATGAACCGGTTTGACTTATTAAATAAAATACAAAATATTCTTAAAGATAACTTAGTTATTTGTAATATAGGTCTTCCATCTCAAGAATTATATAAAATTAACGATCAATCAAACTTTTTTTATATGTTAGGCAGTATGGGTTTGTCCTCTTCTATTGGTTTAGGTTTGTCATTATCTCAAAATAAAAATGTTATTAGTATAGATGGTGATGGATCTGTTTTAATGAATATGAATACACTAGCAACAATTGGCAATAGAGCACCATCAAATTATACTTTATTAATAATTGATAATGGATCATATGGATCAACAGGAGATCAAAGGACTTTTACTGATGAAAATACTTCTTTAAAAGATGTTGCAATAGGTGCTGGTTGTAAAAATGTAGTTGAGTGTTCTGGAGATGAAACAGCGAATGAATTATCAAAAGCTATTAATGATCAAAATAATTCCTACGTAATTATCTCTAAAATTAATTCTGGGAATGTCAAAATTGACCCAATTCCTCTCAATCCTATAACTATCAGAGATAGATTTAGAAAGTTTATAGGTATAATTAAATACCTCTAAATAAATATTTATGATCATTTGTGCAGGATCAATATTTTTAGATAATATAAGTAGGATAGATCAGTTTCCGAAAAAACCAATTAAAGTTTTATCCAAAGGTATTGATAAAAGGTTAGGTGGTTCAGCAGCAGTATCAGCATTTACTGCTAAAAAATTAGGTTGTGATTCTAAATTTATTGGAAAATTTGGCGATGATGATGCTTCTGTTTTCTTAAAAAATGAATTTAAAAAATTTTCAATTAACATTAATAAATCTATTTCAATAAAAAAATGTAAATCCTCACAAAGTTTTGTAATTGAAGATATAAATGGTGAAAGATTACTAGCTGCTTATAATGATCCAAAGTTACTTAAATATAAGAAAATACCAAATTTAGATTTTAGAAAAAAAGATATTTATGCAGTAGATATGAGGTGGATAAGCATAGCTAATGAAATTGCTAAAAAAACCAACAAAAATAATATTAAATGCGTTGCCGATCTAGATAATTTTAAAAAAACATCACATATATCTCAAATTGTTAAAAATGCCTCCCACCCAATATTTTCTGAAGAGGGTTTAAAAACATATAAACCAAATACAAATATGAAGATTGCCCTTTTTGAAATATTTGATGAAACACAAAAATTTGTAGCGGTTACATTAGGTTCCCAAGGCGTTCTTTGGATAGATAACAATTCATTGTATCACTGTAAAATTCCAAAAGTTAAAACAGTTGAAACAAATTGTGCAGGAGATGTATTTCATGGAGCTTTCGCATCTGCATTATCTCTAAATAAATCAAATATAGAAAGTATTATTTTTGCATCTGCTGCTGCAACTTTAAAATGTATGCAAAGTGGAGGTATATATTCAATACCTACAATTAGTTTGGTTAATAAATTTTCAAAAAAAATAAAAATTAGTAAAATTAAATGATAAATATTTTAATTACTGAATTTATAGATCCGGAAGCATTAAAAATCTTAAGTAAAGATTTTAATGTGATCTATAAAAAAGATATTTGGGAAAATTCTGATTATTTAAAAAAAGAAATTAATAAATTTGAAGGAATAATTGTAAGAAATAAAACAAATTTAAATCAATCTATTTTAGAGAAGGCAGAAAATTTAAAGTATATTGGTAGACTGGGTGTAGGTCTAGATAATATTGACACTGAATACTGTAAAAAAAATAATATATTTGTTCAACCAGCTACTGGGATGAATGCTGACTCTGTAGCAGAATATGTAATAAGCTCTTCCCTTAGCCTATTAAAGAAAACAAAGTTAATAAATGCAAAAACACAAAATGGACAATGGCCTAGAACGTCAATTGCTACGAACGAGTTAAAGGGAAAAATTTTAGGTCTAATAGGATTTGGTGATATAGCAAAAAAAGTTTTAAAACTTATAAATGCTTTTGAAGTTACTACTATTTCATTTGACCCTTTTATAACTTCTCAAGAAATGGAAGAACACAATGTTAAAAAAGTAACTTTTGAAAATATTCTTTCTTTAGCTGATATAATTTCTATACATGTACCATTAAATAATGAAACGAAATATTTATTTGATAAAAAAACATTTCAAAAAATGAATAATAAACCAATTATTATTAATTCTTCTAGAGGAGGAATTATAAATGAAACAGACATACTTGAAGCGTATAAGAATAATTATATTTCAGGATTTGCGTTAGATGTTTATGAACATGAACCAGTAAACAAAATATTTTTAAAAAATATTACAAACGATATGAATTGTATTCTATCACCACATATTGCAGGAGTTACAGAAGAATCTAATACAAGAGTAAGTGAGTTTATTATGAATAAAACAAACGAATTTTTTTCTAATTTTAAATTTTAAATTCATCCATTTTAACAATTCTATTTTCTTTTATAGAAATTTCGGCAGCTTCACCAATAGCAACTGCTTGTAAACCATCATTTAGACTTACAGCAGCTGGTTTAGAATTTTTAATAGAATCAAGAAATGAAATATGCTCATAATATGTAGAGCCATGATGATTTCCTACTTTTAAAATCTCTTCATCAACTTCCACGAGCTCATTAAGAGTTTTTCCATTTTCAAAATTTCTTCCTCGATATCCAATCCTTAATTCAGATGAGTTTTTGCCTGAACTAGCTGAAGGTACAGCAGTTTCAATTTTACCGATATCTCCAACCGCACATAACTCCTCTTGATTTGTTGAGTTTTCAGCAAACATACAGAGATCAAGCAAAGCTCTAACTCCATTTTGAAAATCAACAATTACATAGGCATTATCAAGAATATCAGGAGTTTTATTGTTATATTTTTCGTTTAAATGATTAACATCTTGATTGCCACTTGCATAAACTTGTTTCGCTTCACTATTCACAATTAACCTCATTAGATCAAAAAAATGACAGCATTTTTCAACTAATGTGCCTCCAGTATTTTCCGCAAATCTATTCCAATTATTCACCTTAACTAAAAAAGGAAATCGGTGTTCTCTAATTGATAACATTTTTAAATTACCAATTGTTTTATTATGAATTTCATCAATCATTCTTTTTACGGGTGGCATATATCTATATTCCATTGCGGTCCAAATTAAACCTGGATAATTTTTAGTCAAATCTCTAAATTCGATACAATCTTTAATTGTTGTACATAACGGCTTTTCTACTAAGATATGTTTCTTTGTTTTAATTACATCTTTTAGTACATCTATATGAGTAAAATTAGGAGTAGAGATTATGTACCCATCAACAAGATCAGCTTGTATCATTTCATTATAGTTTGTAAAACATGGAACTTTTTTATTAAGTAATGATAAAGATTGATTAATTGATTCATCATGTGGATCACTTAAAGCAACAATTTCTGCTTCATCAATTATATTAACATTTCTGATATGTTCACGACCCATTGATCCAGCACCTATTATCCCATATTTAAAACTTTTGCTCATACTGTGTATATTGGAATTTTCATTTGATTACCTAGATTAACAATTTCGTTATAATAGTCACCATAAGTAAAAGCAACGTGATGCTCAAGTCCACCTTTAAACATTTTTTCTATTTTATTTTTTGTATTTTTGCCAAAACTTACTACACCTGAAGTTCCAGCAAATGAATTTTTCCTATTGATCACTTTTCCCTTAAGTACAAAAAATTTTAATTTGCTTGCTGATTTTGAAACTCTGAATATTGTTATATCTCCTGGTTTAAAAGCAAAATTATGAAGTAGTGGTTTTTTTCTATTAGAATGTATATCCGCTTTTGCATTACCTTTTTTAGACATACTAAGAGGCGCTAACCCACAATGCCAAAAAACAACAGAATTATCTTTTTCATCTATATCGACAATATCCACTAGTAAAGAAGGTTGATTGTTTAATTGGTTTAGTATGTTGCAACTTATTCCTCCTAAAACATCTGCTTCGCAAGCACTGCTAATTTTTTTTTCATTCATCATAGCCATAGGACCACAAGAAGCACAACCAAATTCTGTAAACATTTCTGGCCAACATCTAACTGCAAATGCTTGAACATCGTGTTTTGTGTGAAGTGTATTTAATCCATGGTATATTGAAATACTTTTTTTTAATTCATGTTGATTTAATTTTTTTGAATTCTTCAAATTTTTCTCAATTTTAATTTGTGTTGAATTTAAAACTGACTTTTTAATTTTTTTAGCTTCTGAGAATAGTTCATTTAATTTTATTTTTTTAATATCAAAATTTAATTTTTTCCTAATTTCTAATAATGAATAATCACACGTATCAAAACCTTCAGGTCTTTCACCAACAAGTCCAATGTTTTGTTTCTTTATATCTATTTTTTTATAACTTTTTTTTCTAATCTGTTTCCATTCAATTATTTTATTGCTATAAATTTTTTTATTAATAAATTTTTTAATTCTTTTTTCTACGTCTTTATGATTATTATATAATATGAATTCAGCATTAATATTATTTTTAATTAATGAGTGCATTCCTAAATTTAATCCACATACTGAATTAAGTCTTAATCTCTTTCCTGTTCGTGGCTCTGGAAAGGCAATAATACACAAAGGTTTATTTATCTTTCTAGCAAAATGTAATAAAAATTTTGCATCTGTAAATGTAGTTTGAAAAATTATAATTTTTTTAAAATTATTATCTTTAAAATATTTAAATGCTCTATCTGATAATTCATTATTGGTAATTAAATAATCAATTCCTTTTATTTCAGTAAATATATTTCGTAAAACTTTTTTACCTTCTAAAAACTTAGATATTGCAAAAGGTACATCAAAAGTTTCTCGTGCTAATCCTAGGTATCCAATCATTATTATTTTAACTATATTTAATAATTTTCTCCCAAACCATGAAAATAAAAAAATTCAAAGACTAATTATACAAATAACCACTATTTTTCTTATAAATTACATTAATTTTTTTTGAATTCGTATGGGTTCGTGTTATCAATATTATATTAAATTTAATTGGAGGAATTATGAAAAGAATATTGGCTATTTTTCTTTTTGTTACTTCAGCTTCATTTACTGTAAATTCAGCAGAATTGAAGTTCATATGTTATCAAGATATTAATGAATGTGATACTATTGCAGACATGGCTAAGTCATGGGAAGCATCAACTGGTCATACATTAAATATTGAAACAGTTGGATATGAAGTAATAAGAGAACAACTAGAAAATCAATTAGAATCAGGTGCTGCACCAGATTTAGCTAGAGTAACAAATTTAGGAGGATTAAATAAATTCTATTTAGACCTAAAACCTTATGTTGACTCTTCATATTGGGAAGCAAATTATGGTGCAACACTTCCTTGGTACAGAAAACCTTCAGGTGATGATGGTATTTACGGTTGGCAAACTCAATTAACTGTTACAGGGCCTTACGTAAATGTTACAATGTTTGAAGATGCAGGCGTTGATATGCCTGAAGAAGGTGCTACATGGGACGACTGGGCTGAAGCCTTAAGACAAGTAAAATCGGAACTTGGTTTAACAGCAGGTCTTGCATTAGATCGAACTGCACATAGATGGGCTGGACCAGCTTTTTCTTATGGAGCAAAGTTTCACGAAAATGGAACACCAATTTTAGTTGATGAAGGATTTAGAAAATTTTCTGAGGTATTTGTTGGATGGCATGAAGAAGGATTAATGCCTGCTGAAGGTTGGCCTGCAGGTGCAGGTACTTCTTACAGAAATGCCGCTCCTTTATTCCTAGATGGAACAGTTGCAATGCACATGTCGGGTTCATGGATGCTAGGAAACTATGACACTAACATCACAGATTTTGAGTGGAAGGTAGTACCTATTCCTTGTGGTCCAGGTGGATGTGGAGCAATGCCAGGTGGATCAGGTATAGTTGCATTTAAATCAACACAACATCCAGAGGCTGCAGCATCATTTATCGATTTTATGTCACAAACAGAAAATGCTGAAAAATTTGCTGCTTCTACAAGTAACATTACTGCTCACCAAGGTTTACAAAAATCTGGTATAGATTATACGGGTGTTAGTCCTAATGTTGCTGAAGGTCTTGCAATTTTTGCAGCAAATGCAGGAAAAGCAGCAGATACAACCCCTCAAGCTTATTGGTTCCAAGGTTATAATAAAAACTTTGCAATATATGGGATTGTTCCTGACTATATCACTAAAGCAATTACAGGAGAGATGACTCTTGATGAAGCTTTGGAAGCGATTGATGCAGATGTAGCTGCAAAGATTGCTGAATAAATTTTAATTCTAAGGCCGATTTAAAATCGGCCTTAGTTAAATTAATGTCTGAAAACATATTAAATTTTAACTACTGGTATTTTGTAATATTTATTTATTTGTTTATTGGATTTTTACTATCCAAAGGGGTCATTGGTAATATTTCTAGACTCATGTCTGTTATTGGATGGCCAATAGAATTAGCACAAAGACTAAGTGGTACAAAAAGTTTACCATACTTGTTTTTATTTCCTAACATATTAATTTTTGGTCTTTTTACTTTTTTACCACTTTTTATGAATTTTGGATTTTCGGTAACCGATGGAGAAAGTATAAACTTTTCTTCAAGAGATTACTCTGGCTCAGATAATTTATCTAGAATAATTTTAGAAACACAAATTGATACCGGTATTGAAAATATGGAGGATGATAAGTTTAAAGCTTCAATAGCAGATACATTCATATTTGTCTTATTTCAAGTTCCTATAATGATCGTGGTAGCATTAATAACAGCAGTTGTTCTCAATAGAGAAATAGTAGGAAGAGCTTTTTGGCGAGCCGTATACTTTTATCCAGTCATGCTTAGCCCAGTCGTAGTTGCTTTTCTTTGGACTTTAATTCTAAAAAGACAAGGATTATTGTCTCAAACTTTAATGGAATGGAATTGGATTGACCAACCTATTCAATGGTTAACAGATCCTTCATGGACAATGTTTTGGTCAGTATTTATTTATACTTGGGCTCACTTAGGATTTTATATGTTAATTTTATTAGCTGGCTTACAATCAATTCCAAAAGATTTATATGAAGCTGCAGAAATGGATGGAACATCAGATCAGAGGGCATTTTGGAGAATTACCCTTCCTCTTTTAATGCCTATTCTTTTAGTTGTTACAGTTTTATCTTTAATAAAAGCTTTTCAGGCTTTCGAAGAATTATTTGCATTACAAGTTGGCTGGATTTCATTAGTTTCATACATTTTTGAAACAGCTGGTTTAAGAGGTCAGAAAACGACTTTTGGATTAGGTATTGCTGCCATGGCATCTTTACTAGTTGCTTTATTGTTAATTCTTTTATCATTACTACAATTTTATTTGACCAGAAGGCAGGTTAAACTTTGAGCGCTGTAATCAAATTTTTTTCGAGAACCCAGGGAAAAAATAAACTTTCTTTTATTGATTGGATTGCTTATCTTTATCTTTTTTTAGGATTTCTAATTATTTTCTTACCTGTATTGTGGTTACTATTAAATTCTATAAAATCTCAATTTTTACTTCAAAAATTAGATACTAACTTATTGCCTTTAGATTATGACAGAGTTGTAAGAGCAACAGTTTTCGGGCCAGATGGAAAGGAAATTTTTATAATTAAAGATCTTCCAGATTGGGTAATATATTGGAATGAATTGAGAGATGAAGATAAAAAAGAAGTTAATGACCCTAATCTTTTCATTTCAAAATTTGAAGGCAAAGAATATTATGCTTTAAGAACTCATTTAGGATTAGTTTCTGATCATGCCAAGGAACTTATCGAAGAAAAAAATTTTCCTGAGTGGTTAATAAAATATCCAAGTATGTTTCCTGATGCAAAAAAAGAATATAATCCCGAAGAATATTTAATAAATTTAAATGAGGAGGAAGTTAGACTTTTATCAGAATTTCTTGGTTTAAAGCCTTATAAGCCTAATGGATTTACCTCTCAAATTTTAATTTCAGCAAAAAATACAGAAACTAATGAAATTGAGGAATATTCAGTAAGCAGATTAAACACAAATAAAGATACTGTTAATGCTAGGCTAATTTCAAATCCTCAGGGTGGTATTGTTAAGATTCCTACTGAAGATATAATCGTTAATAAAAAACTTCGACCTTCTTGGATTAATTATTCTGACCCTTTAACAAATAATGTAAGAGGTATGAGTTTTGATGCAATCAAGTGTTTGAACAATTCAGTTTTTGTAACAATTATTGCAACAATTATCACGGTTTTAATAAATTCAATGGCAGCATTTGCTTTGTCAAAATATAAATTCAATGGACAAATAATATTTTTCATTATTATTCTCGCAACTCTAATGGTTCCAGCTTCGGTTTTAATTGTTGGTATATTTAAAATGGTTTCTGTGACTGGCTTAAATGGAACTTTATGGGGAGTTATTATACCTGGAGCCGCAACCCCTACTGGTGTATTTATGTTACGCCAATATATGTTAACTATTCCAGACGAACTTCTTGAAGCTGCAAGAATGGATGCTGCTAGTGAATGGAGTATTTATTGGAGAATAGTTTTTCCACTCGCATTACCAGCAATAGCAGTTCTTGCAATCTTATCAATTATTTGGAGATGGAACGATTTAATTTTACCAATGATAGCAGTATCAACTACAAAAACTGCATATACTATTCAATTATGTCTTCTAGATTTTCAAGGTGAATATGTAGCTCAAGAGCATTACAGATTGGCAATGACAGTTGTCAGTCTTATACCAACGACTTTAGTATTTGTTTTTCTACAACGATATATTACTACTGGCATCGCTAACACAGGAATTAAATAATTATGGCAACTTTAGAATTAAAACAAGTAAGAAAAAATTATGGAAACTTGGAAGTAATTCACGGCATTGATTTATTTATTAATAATGGAGAGTTTTGTGTATTAGTAGGCCCATCAGGGTGTGGCAAATCTACATTATTAAGAATGATTGCTGGATTAGAACAGATTACAAAGGGTGATATTTTAATCGATGAACAATTAGTAAATAATATTTCTGCAGCAAGAAGAGGTTTAGCAATGGTTTTTCAATCCTATGCTTTGTATCCTCATATGAGTGTTAGACAAAATTTAGCTTTTGGACTGGAAAACTTAAAAATGGAAGTAGATGAAATTGATAAACGTATTTTAGAAGCTGCAAGACTACTTAGAATGGAAGAATATTTACAGAGAAAACCAGGCCAATTATCTGGTGGTCAAAAACAACGAGTTGCAATTGGCAGAGCAATTGTAAGAGAACCATCAATATACTTATTTGACGAACCACTCTCTAATTTAGATGCTGAACTTAGAGTTGCAACACGAGTTGAGTTAAAAGCATTACATGCAAGATTAGGTAATACTATGATTTACGTAACTCATGATCAAGTAGAAGCAATGACAATGGCTGATAAAATCGTTGTAATGAATGACGGTATTATTGAGCAAGTTGGAGCACCTTTAGAATTATATAACAAACCATCTAATAAGTTTGTAGCTGGTTTTATTGGTTCACCAAAAATGAATTTTATACAATTTGACTATCTTCCAAATTCTTTAAAAGAAATAGCACCGTCTAACTCTACAAGTCTTGGAATAAGACCTGAACATCTATCAATTAAAGACGAAAATTCGTTATCACTAAATGTTGAAACAGTTGAGCAATTAGGTTCTGATAGTTTTTTGTATGGAACAACCTCAGGTGAACAAAAAATTTCAATAAAACTTAATTATCAAACTGATATACAGGCCAATCAAACAATTAAGGTTGGGTTTAAACTAGATGATGCTCATTGGTTTGATAAAGATGGTATTGCTCTAACATCTTGAAAAAATTTGATAAAATTTTAAGTTGTAAAGTATTCAAAAAAAAGGTCCTATTTAATTTAGAGCATAATTGGGGATTTTATATTGCAATATCAAATGATAATATTATTAACTTTGAATTATTTGATAAAAATAATAAAAAAGTTTTACCAAAAATAATTAATGAAAAAAATCATATTTATGAAAATACAAATGTCTCAAAATATAAAAACTATTATGTAATTAAATCACAACTTACTAAAATAAAGGTTCATGATAATCCTTTTCGAATAACAGTTTATAGAAAAATTAGAAATAATTGGCAAGAAATCTGCTCTGATAGAGAAACTGGTTCTTGGTATTGGAATGAAGAGAAAAATGAGACAACTCATTATCAAAATAGATATTCTTATAATAATATTTATGGTCTTGGTGAGAAAACTGGTAATTTAGAAAAATCATATAGAAGATATATATTATCTCAAAAAGATGCACTGGGTTATAATGGAGAAAAGAGCGATCCTCTCTATAAATCTTTTCCTTGGTTATACATAATAAATAAAAATAATAGAAATTGTGATTATGGACTTTTATATAATACTTTAGGTTATGGTGTTGTTGATTTAGGAAGTGAACATTCAAATTATCATCATCCTTATAGATATGCAAATTTCCAAAATAAAGGAATTCAACTTTTTATTTTTATAAATAATAAACAATCTATTATTTCTTCTCTTAATAATTTTATTGGCCCAAGATATTTTCCACCAAAATGGAGTTTAGGTTTTCAATTTTCTTCTATGGAAATTGCTGACGATGAAAATTCACAAAAGTTGTACTTAGAATTTTTAAATAAATGTAAAGAATTAAAAATTCCATTAAGTAGCTTGCACTTTGGCTCTGGATATACTTTGCATGGTAAGAAAAGATATATGTTTAAATGGAATAAAAAAAAATTTCCTCAACCAAAATTATTTTTAGATAAAATTAAACAATACGGTATACACCTTACTGCTAATTTAAAACCAGCAATATTAACTTCACACCCATTATATAGAAAAGGAGTAAAAGAGAAAATTTTCATATCAGATAATAATAATAAACCTATTGTAATTCAATTTTGGGATGAAACTGCGAGTATAATTGATTTTACAAAAAAAACGGGATCCACTTGGTGGAAAAAATATGTTACAAAATACATATTATCAAATGGCTTTGATGCAATTTGGAATGACAACAATGAATATGATCTAGAAGGCAAAGATGCTTATTCATTATATTTAAATAAAAAAGTTAAAACAAGTTCATTGCTACCGTTACAAGCTATCCTAATGTCAAAGGCTAGCTCTCAAGCTACAAGAAACTACTATCCAAGAATAAGAAATCATGGAGTTACCAGATCTGGCACATTAGGAATTCAACGTTACGTAGAAACATGGACAGGCGATAACGATACATCTTGGCATTCATTAAAGTGGAGTGCATCTATAGGGTTAGGTCTCTCCCTGTCTGGAATTGGATTTTTTGGACATGATATAGGTGGATTTACTGGTAAAAAAACTTCAAGAGAATTAATGATACGTTCTCTTCAACTAATGTTATTTCATCCTCGATTTCATATGAATTCATGGAAGCCAAATACTAAAAAACAAAGTAAAAATAAGAATATACTTAATCTAAATAATACTAATTTACCTTGGCTATATAATGATACTATACCAGCTGTTAGAAAATTAATTCAATTACGATATCAACTACTGCCAATTCTTTATTCAGCAATATGGCGTTTTTATAAAGAAGGTGAGCCAGTAATAAGGCCATTATTTTTAGATTTTCCAGAGAAAGAACATTTTGAACAAGAAGAAGTTTTTTCTATAAATGAAAGAATTATTGTAGCTCCTGTTTTAGTAAAAAAAAGAAATAGAACAAAAGTTTTCCTTCCTTTTTGTAGAGAAGGTTGGTTTGATTATTTTAATTTAAAATTAATTTCTAATGGTGGATGGGTGAATATTAATGCACCAATTAATAAACTGCCCATAATTATCAGAGGTGGTACAGTAATACCCAAATTAAAAATAAATTTTTACGAACCTCATTTAGCTCCAATAAAAGAAATAGTAATTTTTCCTTCTTTAACTGATATCTCTTTTAAACAAAAAAATTTACCATTAATATTTGATGATGGAAAAACAATTGATTACGAAATAAAAAAAAATTTGATATTAACTCCTTTAATTAAATTTAAAAAAAATAAACTATCACTTTTATTTAATTTAGAGGGAAAAGGAAAAATACAGAAAGAACAAATTATATTAAGGTATCCAAATTCCTGTGATTTAATTTTAAAAAATTGTTTGAACTACTTTAAAATAAAATCCTATAACTATAAAATCAAAAAATAATTTGTATGAAAAATTTAAAACAAACTATAAATGAAATTGTTAATGAAACTGAAATTTTTGATATTCATACCCATCTTTTTCCAGCTGAATTTAAAAAATATCATCTTTCAGGTATAAGTGAAGTTTTAAATTATCATTATTTAATTGCAGAATTATTCACTACAACAAATATAAATATAAAAAAATTTTATAGATTAACAAATGAAGAGAAATCAAACATAATTTGGGAAGAATTATTTAGGAAAAGAACTCCTATTTCTGAAGCCTGTAAGGGCGTCCTAACAATTTTGTCACAGTTATCAATTGATTATATCTCAAAGTCATTTGATGAAATAAATAATGAATACTCCAAACTAAATTTAACTGATTTACAAATATTTAAAATCAGTAAAATCACAAAAGTTGTAATGACTAACAACCCATTTGATAAATCAGAATGGCAATTATTCAATAATAAAAAATGGGATACAAAAAAATACCTAGCCTCACTTCGTCTAGATGACATATTTACCAATTTAGATAAATGTTTAGATATTTGTAAAAAAAATATTGATCATTTTGATAACGAAAATGACTTAATAATTAAATATTTAGAAAAAGTGTATTTAGAATCTAAACCTGTTTATGCAGCATTGTCCTTAAATAATCTACAATTAAAATCTTTTTTAAAAAATAGATTTGTACCAGATATTTTTAAATGGCTTGAAAGAAAAAATATTCCTTTATCCTTACTTTTAGGCGTTAAAAGACAAGTTAATAGAGAATTTCTGCTTGCTGGAGACGGTATAGACAAAGTTGATTTAAATAATCTTAGTGAAATATGTAATAAATATCCAAATAATAAAATACTTTGTTCATGTTTATCTTTAAATGATCAACATGAATTAACGGTATTAGCAAGAAAACATCAGAACCTTAAAATTTTTGGTTTTTGGTGGTTTATGAACCAACCAAGTTTAATTAAATTAATTTTAAATTTAAGAATTGAATTATTGGGATTAAATTTTATTCCACAGCACTCTGATGCAAGAGTCACAGATCAATTAATTTATAAATGGTTTCATTTTAAAGTATTATTAAGCAACGTCCTATATGATCATTATAAGGAAATTCAGCTAAAAAATTTTAAAATTTCTGAAAATCAAATTAGTGACGATGTATCAAAACTCTTTTATAAAAATACTCAAAATTTTCTAAATTTAAGTTAACTTAAAATAGGATCTTTAACTGGAATTATAGGAACACCACCAGGTGACTGTTCAGTTCCTGAGATTTCTATTGTACTTATATTGCTTCTCCATCTTACACTTAATGAAAACATAATTGCATCTGCTATGTCTCTTGGTTCAAGAAGTGTAAAACCAGACATAAATTTTTTTGCTTTATCTTTGTTTTTAAAAGCAGATTTTCCAAAATTTGTTTTGGTTCTTCCTGGACAAATTTCTGATACTTTAACTCTTGAACCACTTAGTTCTATTCTTAGACTTTGAGCTATCCTATGAATAGCCCCTTTTTGCCCTCCATATACCGAACTAATTTGAGGATATAACCCAGCAAGGGATCCCATTAAAACAACATGACCTTTTCTTCTTTTTATCATACCTGGTACAATTGCTTTTAGGGTATGAAGATAAGATTCAACATTCAATTTTGTTGAAACTTCTATATCTTCTCTCGAAGCTTTTAATATACCCTCAGCACCTCTTCCTATTCCGGCATTACAAATAATGATATCAATTTTAAGATTACTGAGTTTATTATAAATTTCATCTGTGTCAAAAAGATTCATTTGAATAATATTAAATTTATGTTTCCTTTTTAATTTTTCTAATTTTGATACATCTTTATCAAGTGCATATATTGTTATATTTTCATTAAAAAATCTTTTTAATGTTTCTAGACCAATTCCACTTGATGCACCTGTTATTAAAACACTTTTATAAATTTTATTGATCATCTTTCTTTAAAGTATATTTTATTTAACAATATGCAATTAACAAAAAATATAAATAAAAAACTTTTAAAAGAACAAATTTATCCAACTTATGACATAGAAAAAAAACTGAATTGCATATTACATTTTGGAGTTGGAAATTTTCATCGAGCTCATCAAGCTTTATATATTCATGAACTCCTAGAAAATAATAAAAACATTTCAATTGTTGGTGTTAATTTGAGATCAAATGAGACTAATTTAAAGTTAATTAAACAAGATTATCTTTATACTTTAGTGAGGATATCAAAAGATTTTAAAGAAATAAAAATTCTTAATCCAATAAAAAAAATTTTATTTGGAAAAAAAGATAAAATAGAAATTAAAAATTTAATTGCGTCTAAAGATATAAAATTAATTACTATAACCGTAACTGAAAAAGGATACCATTTTGATAAAGATAAAAAATTAAATTATTCAAAGGATATAATAAATGATTTAGAAAATAAAAACTTGAATACGGTTATTGGTCATATCTCTTTTGGGTTAATTCAAAGATTTAAATTAAATAAAGAAAAAATAATTATTATGAGTTGTGATAATTTAAGTGAAAACAGTAATATTCTTAAAAATTTAATATATGAATTTTTAACTAAAATATATCCTCAATGCTTAAAATGGTTTCTCTCTAACGTAGAATTTCCTTTATCCATGGTAGATGGAATTGTTCCTAATAATAATAAGAATTCAAAATTTTTTAATATTCCATATGAAGATAATTCTATCGTTGTAACTGAACCATATAGAGATTGGTATATTCAATCTGATAATGAAGTACTTAAAAAAATACTAAATAATAAAAATATAATTTTTGTTAATAATATTAACTTCTATGAAAATATAAAACTAAAAATTTTAAATGGAGCTCATTCTTCTTTAGCTTATATAGGAATATTATTGGGTCACACTCATGTTCATGAGGCAATGGCTGATAAAATCTGTTTCAACTTTATTTCTCAATTTTTAGATCTAGAAGTTCTTCCAACTTTTGAAAACAAAGATAATTTTGACATCAAAAAATATAAAAATAACGTTTTAAGTCGTTTTAAAAATCCATATATTGAAGATAAATTAATACGAATTGCAATGGATGGATCACTAAAAATTCCTATAAGATTATTAGATACCTATAAAAAAAATAAAAATAAAACACCATATATTGATGCAATAATTACATCATGGATTCTTTTTTTACAACATATGATAGTAAATAATAAAAGTAACTTATCAGATTCAAACAAAGAATTTATAATAAATACTTATGAGAATGATAAAGAAAATTTTGTTCTAAATTTACTTAATCGGAAAAATCTTTTTAATTTAAATGAGTATCAAAAAATTAATTTAGAAAAGAATATTATTAATAATATAAATCAAATAAAAAAAGTTACGTTTACTAATTTTTTGAGCAATTTAGTATTTAAATAACAGCTTTTATTATACCACGCAATTCAGAAAGACCCATCAATCTTCCAATTGCAGTATATCCTGCATTAAAATTTTTTTTATTTTGATCATCTAATAATGAGTGCCCATGATCTGGTCTCATTGGTATATCAATTTTTTTATTAATACTTCTTCTTTTTTCTTCATTTAAAATTAATTTTATAAGTCTAACAAAATCGACATCCCCATTTAAGTGGTTTGATTCATAGAAGCTTTTTCTATCTTTTTCTTTTTTTACATTTCTAAGATGGATAAAATTAATTCTTTTTTTAAATTTATTAAAAATTTTATAAACATCATTATAAAAGTTTGATGCTAATGATCCTGCACAAAAAGTCATCCCATTACATGGAGAATCATAAGAATCAAATATATATTGATAATCATCCATAGTAGATACAATTCTTGGGACACCAAAAAGTGGGATAGGAGGATCATCGGGATGTATACCCATTTTAACATTATTTTCCTCTGCTACAGGCATTATTTCTTTAATAAATTCTCTTAAATTCTGTTTTATATCAATGTTATCCATCTCTTTATAAGCACTAAGCATTTCTTTAAATTCACTCACAGAATATTTCGTTTCTGAGGCAGGTAAACCGCCCATTACTGCCAATTTTAAATTTTTAATATCATTTGTTTTCATTAACTTAAAAAGTTTCTCGGCATTTTTTATTTGTTTATTCGAATATCTTTTTTCTAAATTTTTTAATTTGAGAATATACATTTCAAATATAATTATTTGTAAATAATTAAATTTTAAGGCTAATCCATCTGTAGGTAATTTAAAATCTAGTTGAGTTCTTGTCCAATCTACTATTGGCATAAAATTATAACAAATAGTATTAATATTATTAGCAGCAATATTTGCTATTGTATCTTTGTAATTATTTATTAATTTCTTAAAATTTTTAGTTCTTAATTTTATATTATTATGTACAGGAATACTTTCAACAACATTCCATTTTAAATTTATATTATAAGAATTATTATTTTTATTTATGTAATTTATTCTTTTTTTTACATCATTTTTACTCCATTTTTCACCATAAGGAATTTGATGTAGTGATGTTACCACATACTCTGCGTTAGCCTGTCTTATATCAGTTAATTTAACAGGATCGTTTGGGCCATACCATCTAAATGAATTTTGCATTTACTATTTATAACTAATAAACTTATAAATTAAAAATAATTTCTATATTAGTTGATTTATTTAATTAATTTAAATAATTTCAATATTAAATGGAAAAAAGAAACTTAGGTAAAACAGATATCAAACTAACATCAATTGGATTTGGTGGAGCTCCTTTAGGTAATTTGTTTGAAGAATTAAATGAAACTGATTGTTTTGATATTGTTAAAAGTTGTTTTGAAAATAACATCAATCTCTATGATACATCACCCTTATATGGATATGGTTTAAGTGAACATAGAATTGGTAATTTTATAAAAACTATTGATCCCAAAAGTTATTATCTTTCAACCAAAGTTGGTAGATACCTTACCCCAGAAAGAAATTATTTTAAAGATGGAAAATTTAAAGGTCATATAAATTTTATTCCACATTTTGATTATTCTTATGATGGAGTTATGAGATCATTTGATCAATCAATACACAGATTAGCAGTACCGGAGATTGATATTTGTTTGATTCATGATGTAGATAGATACACTTTCGGTAATGAAGTAGATCATTATTTTAAAATTGCAATGAATGGTGCATATAAAGCATTAAATGATCTTAAAGAACAAAAAGTTATTAAAGCTATTGGAGTAGGATTAAATGATGCCGATATCTGTGCAAGATTTGCTAATGAGGGTGATTTTGATTGTATGCTTCTTGCAGGAAGATATACACTTTTAGATCAAACTGCACTCGATGAATTTTTTCCAATTGCAAAAAAAAATAATATTGGAATAATTTTAGGCGGTGTTTTCAATTCAGGAATTTTAGCAAAAGGTATTGGTGATCAAATAACTTATAGGTATGATAAAATACCAATCGATATAAAAGAAAAATATCAAAGCATATCTAAAATTTGTTTACAATACGATGTTCCTGTACCTGCTGCAGCACTTCAATTTTCATACTCTAATAAGTTAATATCATCCATGATATTAGGCGTTGATAGAATTGAACAAATTCAACAAAACTTTGAAAATTTAAATTATCCTATACCAAAAGAATTATGGGATATTTTAATAAAAGAAAATCTTCTAGATGAGAGAAGTATGATTGATGTCTAGTAAATAAATATTTATAAATTAATTTACCTTAGTCATAGTACAAAGCATTTCAAATGCAATTGTTGCCCCAACAAGTGAAGTCATATTATTAAGATCAAATGGTGGTGATACTTCTACAACATCGCCACCAACAAAATTTAATTTATTTAGAGCTCTAATAATAGTTTGAGCTTCCCTCACATTAAAACCACCAACTTCTGGTGTTCCAGTTCCTGGAGCAAAGGTAGGATCAATTCCATCTATATCAAAAGTAAAATAAGTATTTGTGTTACCTAAAACGGTATAGATTTTCTCAACACATTTACTAAACCCCATTTCATAATATTCATCTATAGTAATTATGGTTACACCTTGTTCTCTAGCCCATGTTAAATCATTTGGATCATATAATGCACCCCTAACCCCTAGTATTACATATTTTTCTGGATCAATAAGATTTTCTTCAATAGCTCGTCTAAAAGGTGTGCCGTGAGTATATTTAAATCCTCCAAAATAGGAATCCCAAGTATCAGAATGAGAATCAAACTGAAATAAACCTATTGGTTTTTCTTTTGCAATACCTCTTAAAATTGGTAAACTAATTAAATGATCACCTCCAATTGATAATGGAATTGTTTTGGAATTATAAATATTTGAGTAAAATTTTTCTATTTTATCTAAACTATCATTTAAGTCTGCTGGATTTACAGGACAATCACCAATATCTGCAATATTAAATTTATCATAAGGACTATTAAGTGAAACTGGGTGATAAAGCCTAACAAGTGATGATGCATTTCTAATTTCTCTTGGCCCATGTCTAGCTCCAGGTCTATTAGTAGTTCCCCCATCCCATGGTACACCTGCAATACAGTAGTCTAATTTATTTAAGTCTCTTACAACAGGTAAACGAAAAAAAGTAGCAACATCAGCAAAGCGAGGAGTTTCCATACTAGATAGAGGTTTAATTTGAGTCATAAAAGTATCTTATGGTATATAGAACTGGATTATACAAGACAAATTAGTATGGATTATAGCAAATTTCCTAAACCGCAAAATGATGGAAAAGCTGATCATCTTTTAAATAAGTTTTTGCCGGATATTTCTCTAAAAAATCAACAGGGTAATCTATTAAAAATAAAAAGATCTGACACTTTTCGTTTAATTTTATATTTTTATCCTATGACAGGTAATCCAAATGAAACTTTACCTAAAAATTGGAATCAAACTCCAGGAGCCATTGGCTGTACTGTGGAGACCTGTAGTTTTAGAGATAATTATGAAGAATTAATCAAACTTAATGCGCTGCCTATAGGAATATCAACTCAAACAATAAATTATATTAAGGAAATGACAGATAGATTAGTAATTCCTTATGATGTTTTGAGTGATTCAGAAAATATTTTGCTTAATTCATTAAAAATGCCACATTTTGAAATTGAAAACAAAATTTATTTTAAAAGATCAACTCTTATTGTGGAAAAAAATATTGTTAAAAAAGTATTCTACCCTATTTTTCCTCCTAACAAACATATAAATGAAGTTCTACAATGGCTAAAAGAAAACTAACTATTTTTTTATTTTCTGTATTTCTGTTTTTCTCTAACTTTTCGATAGCTAATCCAAATATAGATCAATGGCTAGAGTCAGAGAAATCTTATAAAGATCTTATTAATGAAGGATTTGAAGTTAAAAGCTACGCTATAAGTGACATAGAGGTTGGAAATGATTTAACAATAATCTTATTTGTTACAGTTCTCCAAAAAGATAACGAATTATATGAGTGTCAGGAATATCAAACTATAGATAAAAATGTAGAGACTTTAGATATGAACTTAATATGTAAAGAATTAGTTCAACCTTATGAAAGAGGTATAGGAACTTAAGACCGTTCAATATTTAAAAAAAACCATTGTAATGCTATTAGTGTAAGTCCATTTAAAATTTCTTTTTTATTCATCTTTGTTTTTACCTCATCAAAACTATAACTTTTAACTAATATGTCCTCATTTTCATTCTCTAGACCCCTTATAATTTCTTTATCTGGAGCAATTACCTCGCCTAAAAAAAGATTGTAAAAAGATTCGGATGATCCTGGAGCAGGAAAGTAACCTTGTATAGATGTAAGATTGCTTATTTCACATCCAGTTTCTTCCAAGCATTCTCTTTTTGCGGTATCTTCTGGAGTTTCACCAGAGTCAATGATTCCAGCAACTATTTCATCTAGATAATTTTGATTATCTCTAGACATTGTACCTGGTCTGAACTGTTGAATTAAAACGATTTTTTTATTTATAGGGTCATATGGTAAGACTGCAGATACTTGTGCACCACCAAATAACTCCCTTTTTATTTCATTACTCCAATCTCCATTATATTTTTTGTATTTAAGAGTAACTTCATTCATTTTAAAGAAACCGTCGTGAATATTCTTTTTATCTAAAATTTTAAATTTTGGACTCATAAAAATTGATATATTTTATATTACATATATATTTATAAATATGGAAAAAGCATTATTTGGTGCAGGTTGTTTCTGGGGTGTGGAAGAAACATTTTGTAAAACTCCAGGTGTAATAAATACCTTAGTTGGTTATTCTGGAGGCGATACTATTAACCCTTCTTATGAAAGTGTTTGCCAAGGAAATACAAATCATACTGAGGTTGTTTTAGTTGAATTTGATAATTCTAAAATATCTTATGAAGATCTTTTGAAGGTTTTCTGGAAGTGTCATGATCCTACAACTTTAAATAGACAAGGTCCTGATATTGGAACACAATATAGATCAGCGATATATTATTATAACGAAGATCAAAAAAATAAATCTATTCATTCAAAAAATGAATATGCTAAAAGTGCAGGAATAAATATTGTCACTGAAATATCAGAAGCTAAGGAATTCTATAAAGCTGAAGAATATCATCAAAAATATATTCAAAAAACAGGCTTACACTGCACTATATAGATTAATTCTTTAAGGATCTTATGTCTGTCGATTTTTATTACGCATTTTTAACAGGCTGGGTAATACTTTTATTATTTTGGAGTACAATTGTTTTCTTTATATATTTGAGAAAACCTCCTAAATCCAAATTAACTAAAAGTTTTGTGATAAAATCGTATCTGTTTTTTTTGGTACTATTGTTTATAATTTTATTTTTTCGATAAACCGATTCGTTTTTCTTATAAATTATGTATCAACATATAGTAGGTCAAAAAGATTAAGATACTAACATATTGATAATTAACAACTTTTTTATATTTAATGTTGAATACTGGTTTTTTCATAAATATAAACTACCTCGAAATTAATAAAATTATTATGTCTATATTAAAAAACTATTTTAAACAAAACAGTGTAATGCACAGTTTCTCAAGTTGCCAATGGCCAATTGGCGATCCTCAAGAAAAAGACTTCCATTTTTGTGAAGCTGATACAGTTGCTGGCAAGCCTTACTGTCAGAATCACTGTGATGTTGCTTATATTGACGAAAAAGAGCTTAAAAAAGAAAAAGAAGCTCAAAAAAATCGTCGCATTGCTGCTTAAGTCTACCTCTACAATTTATTTTCATATCAAATGTTAATAATTTAGAGTTATTGACATAAGTAACGATATTCTTAAAATAAATATATCATGCTATTTAGTGTACTGAAAAAACTAAATTTTGATGGAACATTAGAGATAATCGATTCTAATGAGAAAATTTATAAATTCGGAAGCTCAAATCCACAGGTTCGTATTAGATTAAAAAATAAATCTATAGAGAGAAAACTTTTTTTTAATCCCAATTTACATATTGGTGAAGCTTATATGAATGAAGAGTTAATAATTGAAAAAGGCACTATAGAAGAATTTCTAAATCTAATTACTAATTGTTACGAAGATTTTATTTCAAACAATAAATTTTATAAATTTTATGAATATTTATCTTCTATCTTCATGCCACTTCAGCAAATTAATCAGCTTGTAAATTCAAAAAATAATGTTGCGCACCACTATGATATCAATGAAGATTTGTACAAACTATTTTTAGATAAAGATATGCAGTATTCTTGTGCATATTTTCATAACCCTAACATTAGCTTGGAACAAGCGCAAAAAGATAAAAAAGAACACATAATCAGAAAACTGCAAATTGATAAAAATATGAGTGTTCTTGATATCGGATGTGGTTGGGGTGGCATGGCAATAGAAATAGCAAAATCTACTGGAGCTAAAGTCAAAGGAATTACACTTTCAGAAAATCAATTTAAAACAGCCTCTGAACGTGCACAAAAAGAAGGCTTAAGTGATAAAGTTACTTTTGCTTTACAGGATTATAGAAATGAAACTGAAAAATATGATCGTATAGTATCGGTTGGAATGTTTGAACATGTTGGAGTTAAATATTTTAAAACATACCTTAGTAAAGCGAATGATATTTTAAATGAAAACGGAGTTTTTCTTTTACACACAATTGGTCAAAGAGGTAAACCAACTGCCACAAGTCCCTGGATACGAAAATATATTTTTCCAGGCGGATATATTCCATCGTTATCTGAAGTTATGAAAGAAACACAAAAACTTAATATAAATGTTACTGATGTTGAAGTATTACGACTACATTATGCTCATACTCTTACACGTTGGTATCAAAATGTTTTGGAAAATAAAGATAAAGTTATAAAGATGTTCGATCAACGTTTCTTTAGAATGTGGGAGTTTTATCTTCTGGCAAGTAAGTATTCTTTTGTAAATATGGGTAATGTAGTTTTTCAAATACAAATAGCAAAAAATATTAACAATCTGCCTCTTACGAGAAATTATATCTACAACTAAGTACTTTATATTTATTGAATTTCAAACACAGGTGATATAATCTTTTATTTATGGCACAATCACTTAACAATTATATTATTAGAGCATCAATATTTTTAGTTGCTACTTTTGTTATTGTTGTTTTATTATACCCAGTTTTACAAAATGCTTTTTTATCAAATATCTTTATTAATATTATAATTTTATTAGCTTTATTAACTGGAATTGTATTTAATTTTTTTCATCTAATTAATTTAAATTATAAGTATATAGCTTATTCCAACTTCAATATTACTAATTCTATAGAAGCATTTTCAACATTAAGAGGGCAGGATAAAAATATTTCTCTTGAATTAAAAAATCTTGATGGAAAATTTCTTTTTAAAAGTTCATCAATAAATAGATTGATAGAAAATTCCGACATGACTTTAATTAGCATAAGAGAAACTTCTCGTTACTTAGTTGGACTGCTAGTCTTTTTAGGACTTCTTGGAACTTTTTGGGGTCTACTTAAAACTATTGGATCTGTTGGTAATGTTATTAGTGGTTTAGGTATAGATGATACAAATGTTGCAGGTTTTTTTAATTCTCTTAAAGATGGTTTAAATGCTCCACTAGAAGGAATGAGTATTGCCTTTAGTAGTTCATTATTGGGTTTGGCTGGCTCTTTAATATTAGGATTACTTGATCTAAATCTTGGTCAAGCGCAAAACAAATTTAGTCAATACTTTGAGAAAATACTTAATTCTAACTCATCGCCCGATTTTTCTAAAGTTGAAGATAAACCAACTGGTGAAGCAATTCAAAAAATTTATGATAATTTAGAAAATCTTCTAAATGCTTTTAAAAAATCATCTGAAAATCAAACTAAAATTTCGAAAAATTTAGATAAATTTAATGAAACACTTAATAAAATAAATTCGAACTCATCCAATGTCGATAAACAACTATCAAACTTTTTATCTTCTCAGTTAAACACACAGTCTTCTCTTATGAACTTAACTGAAGCGTTAAGTAAAAATGGAATATTAGAAGCAAAAAAAGTTAAAGAGTATTTTCAGAATATTGAAAAAGAATTAAAGAAAATTAAAAAATAATAATGTCTACTAGGTCTTTAAGAAATAGACTTGCTGATACAACAAACATTTGGCCTGGTTTTGTTGATGTTTTAGCTACATTATTAATTGTAATTATCTTTGTGTTAATGGTTTTTACAGTTTCACAAATATACTTAAGTGATGCTATATCAGGAAGAGATAAAGCACTCCAAGATTTAAGATCACAAATTAATGAACTTTCAAAAATATTAGTTATTGAAACCAAAGACAAAGAAGAAGCTCTCTCAACTCTCTCAGAAACGGAGAAACAACTTGAAGATACGCAGTCAAATTTACAAAGTGAACAGTTATTAAGTGAACAATTACAAACAGATGTAGCAAAAAAACGATCAGAAATATTTGTTCAAGAGCAAAATATCATTGCTTTATCAGAGCAAATTAGCAGTCTTCTAAAAGAGTTAAGAATAGTTGCAAATGCTCTAGAAACGTATGAAGGGCAAGAAATTGCCTTACTCGAAACCGAAGGTTTAGGTGAAAGAATAAATAAAGCACTAGCAACAAGGATTGATCAACTTAAAATACTTAATCAAGAATTAGATAATGCTAATTTTAAACTAATAGAAAGTGAAAAATCTCTAAAAGCAACAATTTCAGAATTAAATGAAAAGAATAATAATTTAATGGCAATCAACGAAAGTTTGGGTTTAGAGGATGTAGGAATTGAAGAGCAATTGTTAGCAATAAAAAACAAAAATGAAGAACTACTAAGTTTAAATAACGAGTTAGAGAAAACAAATATTGAATTATCTTTAAGAGATGATGAATTACAAAATCAAATATCTCAATATCAAAAATTAATGAATGATCTTTTAGAAATTAATGATAGTCTTGGCTTAAAAGATGCATCACTTAATGAGCAACTTGATGCAATTAGATTTAAAAATGAGGAACTAGCAAGATTAAATAAAGATTTATTACAGAAAGATAATACCATCTTCAATCTTCGTGGAAAAATTTCTGAATTAAATAATGTACTTTCTTTGTCTGAAGAAAAACAAAAACAGCAACTTGAAAAACTTGAACTCCTCCAAAATCAAATTGTTTCATTAGAAGAAGAGAATCAAGCACAAAAGGAAACTTCACTTGAAGAAATTGAAAAAATGGAAATACAGGCTTCAAAAACATTAGAACAGGTAGAAATTCTTTCTAATCAAATTGATACTTTACAAAATGAAATAGCTTTACTTAATAGTGCTTTAGAAGCGAGTGAAAGTCAGGCTTTAATTAAGGATTTAGAAATTGAAGTACTTGGTGAAAAATTAAACAAAGCCCTTACATCTAAAGTATTTGAGCTCCAAAAATATAGATCTGAGTTTTTTGGCAAATTACAATCTATTTTAGGTGATAGAAAAGACATTAAAATTGTAGGAGATAGATTTATTTTTGAATCAGAGTTATTATTTGATTCTGCTTCAGCAGATTTACAACTATCTGGTAAAGAAAAGTTAAGTGAAATTGGCCTTACTTTAAAAGAGACTACTAATGATATCCCATCAGAAATTGATTGGATTATTATGGTGGAAGGACACACTGACAAACGACCTATACAGACAATAAGATATCCATCTAACTGGGAACTATCTTCAGCCAGAGCTAATACAGTTCTAAAACTTCTTCTTGATCTTGGTTTTCCTCCAAATAGACTAGCATCGGCAGGATATGGAGAGTTTTACCCTATTAGTGAAGGGGAAACTGAGATTGACCTGCAGCAAAATAGAAGGATTGAATTAAAACTCACTTCTCGCTAATTTGCCTTAAATTTAACATAAACTGATCATAAAAATTCGATATGAGATTCTTAATTTTTTTTATTCTTAGCTTCTTCAGTCCATTATCTGTATTTGCTGCTTGTAGTGATCAGCCAGCAAATGAGGTTGATTGGACCAATTGTGATTTTAATGAAAATGTAAATTTATCTGGTTTTGGTCTGGCTAACTCTCAAATGTCAGGAGTTAATTTATCTTTATCTAATTTTGAAAAATCTCAGCTTAACAACTCAAATTTATCGATTGGTAATTTTATTTTCTCAAATTTTAGTAACTCAAATTTATATGCTTCGAACTTACAAGGTGCAAATTGCAATAATGCTAATTTTGACAATGCAAACCTTGCTAAAGTAAACTTTGAGGGATCCAATCTTTTTGGTGCAACTTTTAATGGTGCAAATTTGTATGAGGCAAACCTACTTGGTGCTAACATATCGGGTGCAATTTTTGATGAAGCAAATTTGTCAAATGCAGTTTGGGTAGATGGTAAAAAATGTGCTCTTGGATCTATAGGCAGTTGCCAATAATTTTTTTGTTTCTATTTGTAGCAAGTTGTAAAATGTCAACTGTGTCTGAAATACAACAAAATGATGAAAACAAAGTTAATTTTAGAATCTTGGGAAGCAAAGAAACTGGTATTCAAATAAATAACTAAAATATTAATTTACTTTCATTAAATTTAATGATTTGACCTTTTTATAATGAGTCAAAATTCTTATTTATATGCTTTTTGTGTAGTTTTTCTTGCTGGAATTTTTTGGAGTTTTGGAGCGTTGACTGTTAGATATATGGTGGATGGTCATCAATATGTTTTTCAATATTTATTTTATAGAGGTTTAACAATTTCAATTATTCTTCTTATATATTTATTTTTTCGTGAAGGCTTTGCTTTTTATAAAAATTTTCTCAAAATAGGAATACCATCTATACTTGGAGGTTTATTTCTGGCAACAGCTTTTACTGGGTTCATTTTTTCTATTACTATGACTACGGCTGCTGTTACATTATTTATGTTAGCAGCTATGCCTTTTATTGCAGCCATTGTTGGTTATTTTGTTCTTGGCGAAATACTTAAAAGATCAACATTAATTGCAATGGTTGTGGCATTTATAGGTGTTTTCGTAATGATTATAAATGACAGTATCTCTGGAACTGCTTTAGGAGCAATAATAGGATTTATTTCTGCAACTGGTTTTGCATTGTACACGGTAACAATAAGATGGAAACCTGAAACACCAAAATTCACAACAGTTGTTTTAGCGGGAATATTTTGTACAATATTTGCGTTTTTTATTTTAGGCTTCTCTTTTGAACCTTTTATTCTGATGCCTGAAATAAATAGTTATTTGAGTATACTTCATGGAATAATTGTTGCAGCTGGCTTAATACTTTACAGTCTTGGAGCAAAATACTTACCCTCAGCAGAGCTAGCACTTTTATCGTTAATGGAAGTTGTTGGAGGAGTTCTATGGGTTTGGCTCCCTATTTTTGGAATTAATGAAGTACCAAGTACAACTGTAATAATTGGAGGTTTAATAATTACTCTAGCTGTAGTTTATTATGGTTTTGCTGCTAGGCAGATTGATATCAATATTAAGACTTAGATATTTGCTGTAATTTTATTAATATTTTTTCTTGGCAAATTATTTTTAGACCAAACTGTATCAAGAGCTTTAATCATTTTTTCAATATGCTCTTTTCTATGTTTCGGGGTAACAGTTATTCTTAGTCTTTCTAAACCTTTTGGTACAGTCGGGTAAAAAATTGGTTGTGCGTAAATACCATGATCATCAATTAAATCTATGGACACTTTTTTGCACAAAAAAGGATCATTAATTAATACTGCTACAATATGAGAATTTGTATCCAAATACGGGATTGCGAAGGAATCTAAATTTTCTCTTATTAAGGCTGCATTTTCTTTTATTCTTATTCTTAGTTGTTCAGCCAAAGAAACAATATCTATTGCTTTAGCAGCTCCTGCAGCAATTGATGGGCAGATCGAAGTTGTAAAAATAAAACCTGGTGCAAAACTCCTAATGTAGTCAATTATTTCTGAACTTGCTGCAATATAGCCTCCCATTTGACCATAAGCTTTTGCTAAAGTTCCATTAATAATATCTATTTTATCTTCAACTCCCATTTCTACTGCAATACCTTTACCTTCTTCACCGTAAAGTCCAACTGAATGAACCTCATCAAGATATGTCATGCAGTTATATTTTTTTGCTAACTCTACAATTTTAACTATAGGTGATCTTATACCTTCCATAGAGTATAAACTTTCAAAAACGATTAATTTTGGATTATCTACATCTGACTCTTTTAGTAACTGTTCTAAATGATCAATGTCATTGTGTTTAAATATATGACACTTAGCTCCACTATTCTTAATACCTTGTATTAAAGATGCATGATTTAATTCATCAGAAAATATCTCGATATCTTTAATTTTTTTTCCTAAAGTCCATAAAGTAGATTGGTTTGCAGTATACGCAGAGGCAAAAACTAAAGCTGCATCTTTATTGTGAACATTTGCCAGTTTTTTTTCAAGTTCAGTATGATAGGTTGATGTGCCAGAAATATTTCTTGTTCCACCTGAACCTGATCCATATTCAAGTAGTGTTTTTACAATTTCATTTACTACCTCTGGATGCTGACTCATGTTAAGATAGTCATTAGAGCACCAAACCTCAACTTCTCTTTCTTTGTTTTTAAAACTTTCATTTGCATTTGGAAAACTTTTTATAGGTCTGTCTATGTTTCTAAAGTCTCTATAAAGTCCTTGTTCTTTGAGATTTTTTAATTCAGATTTAAAGAAATTTTTGTATTGCATATTTATTTATTAGATATCTTAGACAATGTTTAATTGTAAGTGTTTAATTGAATGAATTGTCACACCTTATTTCTACTAAAAGACATTCTCTTCCAGACACCATATTTATCCTTAATTATGAATCGATGATACAATGCTGCTGTGATATGAAGTAAAAAAAGAGCTGTTAATATAAGTGCTGAATAGTAGTGTATAGCTAGAGCTTGAGGGTATAGAAAAAAGTTCTCTTCGATTAAAGGTGGTATTTTAATTAATCCCAAGAGATGAACATCCTCTCCTCCAAGCCATGTCATAAAGGTACCTTGAATAGGAATAAGAATAACTAAACCATAAAGAATAAAATGGACTAAATTCGAAACCAATTTATGAAATAAGGGTATATTTTCATATTTGGGATGAGTGTTAAATATGTATTTCCACATTAATCTAAGCACAACTAAGCTAAAGACTAAGGTGCCAAAAAATTTATGAGTAATAATAAAGCCAACTTTAAGAGGAGAAAATTCCATATTATGAAGGCTAATCCCTGTTGCAACTTGCCAAAAAATAAGAAGTGCCAATGACCAATGAAAAAGTTTTGCAACTAAGCCCCAAGAAGATTTTGTACCTTTAAATTCAATCATTACTAATTTTATCATATAGTGCTATTTAAAATAATAGTATCCATGAAAATTAGAGTTTTATCGAGAAAAAGTGACTTGGCAATAATTCAAGCACGTGAATTTTCCGATTATTTGCAATCAAAACATCCTTTTGTAGAAATAGAATTTTTAACAAGAAGTACTTCAGGAGATAAAGATCTAAAAACACCTCTATCTGAAATGCCAACTGAGGGAGTTTTTACCAATGATTTAAGGGATGAATTAATAAATAATAAATGTGATTTAATTGTTCACTCGTGGAAGGATCTTCCAATTGAAGTTGGTGATAAAACTAAAATAGCAGCAACATTAAAACGAGCTGACAAAAGAGATATATTATTCTTAAACAAAAATAAAAAAATGGATAGTAAGAAAATTACTATTCTTTGTTCATCACCAAGAAGACAATATAATTTAAAAAATTTTATTGAAAATTATCTTCCACAAAAGTTTGATGAAGTTTGCTTTGAAAATATAAGAGGTAACATACCCACTAGATTTAAAAAATTTTTGGAAGATCCTAATAGTGACGGGTTCATCGTTGCTAAGGCAGCAATTGATAGATTGCTTTTAAATAATTATTCTGATTTTAATGAATTAAAAACAACTCTAAAAAAATATATTAACGAATGTCTATGGTCTGTTTTACCATTGTCTATAAATCCTTGTTCTCCTGGCCAAGGTGCTCTAGCGATTGAAACAAGAGTTAAAGATAATAAACTTAACGAAATTTTAAATGATATTAATTTTTTCAAAGATTATTCAAATGTTATTCAAGAAAGAAATATTTTAAAAAATTATGGAGGAGGATGTCACCAAAAAATAGGAGTATCTTACATCTCACATAAATTAGGATTGGTTGTATCTAAAAGAGGTGAAGATGAAAATGGCAATCATTTTGAGAGCTGGGATTTTATTGATCCAAAAGATACAAGTTTTTCTAGTAATACAACAGATGAAATTTATCCTGAAAATTTAAAAAATTATAAAATATTTTCTAGAAAACAATTAAATGAAAATGTCGATGATATAAATAATTTACAAAATAAATGTATTTATGTTTCACGAATTAGCTCAATCCCAGATAAGTCAAAAATCCAATCAAATAATGTTATTTGGACTAGTGGTTTAAGAACATGGAAAAATTTAGCTGAAAGAGGTATTTGGGTTAATGGAACTTCAGATGGTCTTGGTGAGGATTTTGATAAAGATATTAATGCGCTTACAAATAATCCTTGGGTTAAATTAACTCATTCTCAATCTCCTGAAAGTTCGATAAAAAATAAAATTGAAACGTATCAATTGCAGTCTATTGATTTTGAAATAGATATAGAAAAGAAAAAGTACTTTTATTGGATGAGCAGTTCAGCTTTTAAGGCGAGTATTGATAAATATCCCAAAATTATAGAAAAATATCATTTTTGCGGCCCAGGAAATACTTACAATGAGATTAGTAAAATATTAGGTAATGATAAAAATCTTTTTGTTGAGCTATCTTATGATAGTTGGAAGAAAAAATTACTAAAAGCCTAAAAATGACAAATATTTTATTCGAAAATGCTCTCAAAAGAAATATTCAAAAAACACCACCCATTTGGTTCATGAGACAGGCTGGGAGGTATCATTCGCATTATCGCAAGCTCAAAGAAAAATATACTTTTGAAGAACTTTGTAAAACTCCAGATCTAGCCGCAGAAGTCGCTTTTGGTCCAATACAAGAGTTTGATTATGATATTGCAATTTTATTCAGTGATATTTTATTTATCTTGGAGGGACTTGGTTTAGAATTAAAGTTTGACCCAGGACCTAAATTTAATTCTTATATAAATTCAGAAAACATTAATGATTATAGTAATATTGATCGTGGCATTGAGCATATGCAATTTCAATTTGAAGCCATAAAAATAACAAAAGAGAAATTACCAAATAATAAAAGTTTAATTGGATTTGTTGGTGGACCTTGGACATTATCAAAATATGCATTTGGAAATAATAACTCTGATTTAATCGACACTAAAATGAATTTAGAATTTATTTCAAAAATTCTTTTACCCCTTCTTAAGAAAAATATTCAATTACAATTAGATGCAGGTGTTGAACTTGTTATGGTTTTTGATAGTTCCTTGTATGATTTAGATAAAATAAATTTTCATGAAATTTATTCTAAATTTTTAGAAGAGATTGTAATTTCTTTTCCAAATAAAGTTGGCTATTATTCAAGAGGTAAGAGTTTGTCAGATCTAAATCCTATCATCAGTTTTCCCTTTGCTGGTTTTGGTTATGATCACACAATTGATCTAAAATCTATGTTTGAAAATCAACATCATGGATTTATTCAGGGAAATTTCAATGAACAATTAATGTTGAATGAAACAGACACATTTCTTAGTGATTTAAAAGATTTTATTGAAAAAATGAAATCAATTGAAAATCTTAATGGCTGGATTTGTGGCCTTGGACATGGAATTAACAAAAATACTCCAGAAAAAAATGTTCATTTATTTATAGAAAATATCAGAAAAGAATTTAGCTAATAGATATGGTTAAATATATAGGTGAAAAAGATTATGAGCACGGGAGTAAAGAAAAAATTGGTGTTTTAATTACTAACTTAGGAACTCCAGATGCTCCAAATAAAAAAGAACTAAAAGTTTATCTTAATCAATTTTTATCAGATCCAAGAGTAATCGAATTACCTAAAATCTTATGGCAAATTTTATTGAAGCTAGTAATTTTACAGATAAGACCATCAAAGTCAGCAGAAGCATACAAACAAATTTGGACTGATAAGGGTTCTCCACTTTTAGATATTGCAAACAGACAATTAAATAAAATTCAATCATCTTTTTCTTCAAAAAATGAAAATATAGTTTTTGAAGTTGGGATGCGTTATGGCAACCCATCTATTCCAGATGCTTTGGTAAAACTTCAAAAAAAACAAGTAAGAAGATTATTAGTCTTACCTATGTATCCGCAATATTGCGCTGCAACAACAGGCAGTACATTTGATGAGGTAACTAATGTTTTGCAAAAATGGCGTTGGATACCTGAAATGCGTTTTATCAATCAATACTTTGAAGAAAATAATTATATTGAAGCATTATCAAATTCTATAAAGTCATTTTGGAAAAAAACTCCAAAACCACAAAAAATTATTTTTAGTTATCATGGTATACCAAAACGGTACTTGACTAATGGTGATCCATATCATTGCTTTTGTCTTAAAACCACAAGATTGGTTAAAGAACATATGGGATTATCTGATGATGAGATAATGACTACTTTCCAAAGTAGATTCGGAAGAGAAGAATGGTTAAAGCCATATACAAGTGAAACTTTGAAAGAATTACCAAAACAAGGGATTAAAAATATACATATAATATCTCCTGGTTTTAGTAGTGATTGTCTTGAAACACTTGAAGAACTTGAAGAAGAAAATAAAGAATATTTTATGGAGTCAGGTGGAGAAAATTACCATTATATACCTTGCTTGAATGATCACGATGATCATATAGACGTTTTTGTAAGTCTGATAAAAAAACATATTCAAGGTTGGCCATTATGATTACTGATCCTAAATTTAATACTGCAAAAGAATGGTTTGAAAAATTACGAGATAACTTAGTTGAGACTATTCAAAATATTGATGAAAAACAATTTGAAGTAAGTAACTGGGATCACAAAGGGGATGGTGGTGGTAAAATGAGTAAAATAAAGGGTAATATTATTGAAAAAGGTGGAGTAAATATTTCTACCGTCGCCGGAACATTTAATGAAAATATGAGAGAAGTCATTCCAGGTGCTAAAGAAGATCCAAATTATAATGCAACTGGTATTAGTGTTGTGTTACATCCTGTTTCACCAAAAATTCCTTCTATGCATTTTAATACAAGATTTATTAAAACCACTCAGGAATGGTTTGGTGGAGGTATGGATATTACACCTTGTTTAATATTCGAGTATGAGGAAAAATATCACCGTGGTTTAGAAGTATTGTGTAATAAATATGATAAATCTTATTACCCTAAATTTAAAAAATGGTGTGATGACTATTTTTTTCTTAAACACAGAAACGAACCAAGAGGTGTTGGAGGAATATTTTTTGATTACCTTCAAACCGGTGATTGGGGAAAAGATTTTGAGTTTGTCCAAGGCGTAGGTACTTATTTTCATCAGCTTATCAAAAATACTTTAATTTCACTAAAGGATGAGGAGTGGAATGAAGAAGAAAAAAAGATACAATTAGTTAAGCGTAGTCGCTATGCTGAATTTAACTTATTGTATGATAGAGGTACTAAGTTTGGTCTGGAGACTGGTGGGAATGTTGATGCTATATTAATGTCAATGCCTCCTCATGCAGTATGGGAATAAATCATGTTATTTAATACGCTGAAAGTTATTCATATTTTTAGTATCATAGCTTGGATGGCTGGACTTTTGTATCTGCCACGTTTGTTTGTAAATCATGCTAATCCTGAAATTACTAAAGAAACCTCAGAAACATTCAAATTAATGGAAGGTAAATTATACAGAATAATAATGTTTCCAGCTTTTATAGTGACATGGATATCGGGTTTTACACTTACACATTATGTGGGTATTGATACTTGGTTACTTTTAAAAATTTTATTCGTAATTTTATTATCTTGCTATCATTTTTTTTGCTTAAAACTTCTTAATGATTTTAAAAATGATAAAAATAAATACTCCACTAAATTTTTTAGAATTACAAACGAAGTGCCAGCAGTAATATTGATTTTTATACTTATACTTGTTGTATTTCAGCCTTTTTAATTACTACTTTTTTGTTTTGATAGGTGTTTTTCTATTTGGATTACAAGCTTTGCATATTTCACACTCCAAGCCATAACAACTTCTTGCCTGACAAAATTCCCTTCCATAAAATATTATTTGTAAATGAAGTTTGTTCCAAGATTTTTTTGGAAAAAGAAATTTTAAATCTTTTTCTGTTTGGACAACATTTTTACCATTTGTTATACCCCAACGTTGAGCTAATCGATGAATGTGTGTATCAACAGGAAATGCTGGGTGACCAAATCCTTGAGACATAACAACACTTGCAGTTTTATGACCAACACCTGGTAATTTTTCCAATTCCTCAAAACTTTCGGGAACTTTTCCTTTAAATTTTTTGACAAGTATTCTTGAGAGTTCAAATATAGCTTTTGATTTTTGGGGTGCTAAACCACATGGGCGAATAATATTATAAATTGTTTTTTTTGGCACTTTTGTCATTTTTATAGCCGTGTTTGCTTTCTTAAATAAGGCAGGTGTAACTTGATTAACTCTTTCATCAGTACATTGTGCACTAAGAAGTACAGCCACAACTAATTCAAATTTATTTTTGTGATTTAGAGGAATAGGGACTTTTCTATATATACGATTGAGTATTCTGGAGATCTCTTGAGCTTTCTCTATTCTTTTCACTTTATAAAGCCTCCTCCAATGATTAGGTCTTAAGTATTACTGATAATTATGACAAAATATAGCACTTATTAATACTAATAATATTGAATATTTCCATTGAAGTAGTATGGGTCTAACATCAAATTTCTATGGAGGAAATAATATGAAAAAGACTTTAAGCATTGTTTTGTCTTTGCTTTTCATGGGTATTTTTTCACCAGCATTTGCTAATTCTCTTAAATGGTCAATGCCTGGTGACTCTTTAACTCTTGATCCGCACGCACAAAACGAAGGACCAACTCACATGGTTTCACGTCAAGTATATGAAGGTTTAGTAACTCCAGGTATTAATATGGAAATACTTCCTCAGCTTGCTGAGTCATGGGAAACAACTGCTGCTGATACTTGGGTATTTAACATTCGTAAGGGTGTAAAGTTCCATGATGGATCAGATTTAACTGCTAGTGACATTGCTTTTAGTATCAATAGAGCAAAAACTGCTCCATCTGATATGGTAGATTTAATTAAAAGTATTAAATCAGCATCAGCTTTAGATGATCATACAGTTCAAGTTGTAACTGATGGACCAAACCCAATTCTTTTAAACCAACTAACTCAGATATTCGTAATGTCTGAAGATTGGTCAAAAGCAAATGGTTGTGAAGTCTCATACAACTGGGATGCAGGTGAAACATCTTATTGTGCTTCAAATGCAAACGGAACTGGACCTTTCAAAATTACTTTCAGAGAACAGGACGTAAGAACTGTTTTTGAAAAAAATAATGATTGGTGGGGTGATGATAGTACTTTCAATGTAGATACTATTGAACTTCTTCCAATTGCAAATGATGCAACAAGAGTTGCAGCACTTCTATCTGGAGAAATTGACTACACAAACGTTGTTCCTGTTCAAGATATTGAAAGAATCAAATCTTCTGCTGGACATGGTGTAAAAATGACTCCTCAAAATAGAACAATATTTTTTGGAATGGATCAAGGTTCTGCTGAATTAAACTCATCTAATATCAAAGGTAAAAATCCTTTTGCAGATAAAAGAGTTCGTTTAGCTATGTACCATGCTTTAGATATGGAAGCTATTAAGGATAAGGTAATGAGAGGACAAAGTGTTCCTGCAGGAATTATCACTGCTCCTGGTGTAAATGGTCATACAGCTGCACGTGATGAAAGATTACCTTATGATCCAGAGCTATCAAAAAAACTATTAGCAGAAGCTGGTTATCCAGATGGATTTGAAGTTACACTAGATTGTCCAAATGATCGTTATATCAACGATGAAGCAATCTGTGTTGCTGCAATTGGTATGTTTGCTAAAATTGGAGTTGATGTAACTCTTGATGCAAAAACTAAAAGTCAGCACTTCTCAGAAGTTAAAGAAGGTGACGCAAATGGTATGACAAGTGACATGTACATGTTAGGTTGGGGTGTTCCAACTTTTGACAGTCACTACGTATATTCATACTTATTTGATAGTGCTGGTAGCTGGAATAAAGTTAATTTCAGTAATGCTAGAGTTGATGAGTTAGTAGCAGCAATGGGTGTTGAAACTGATCAAGATAAAAGAAATGCTATGATTGCTGAAGCTTGGGATATTACTCAAGATGATGTAACATATCTTCCTTTACATCACCAAGTTGTTAACCAAGCATCAAAAAGTAATGTCGATGTTCCAATTAGAATGAACAACGAGCCATTATTTAGATTTGCAAACGTAAACTAATAAATTTAATATTTTCTGGCCAGTAACCTGGCCAGAAATTAAACCATGTTTAGCTATTTCTTTAAAAGACTCCTTCAATCTATTCTTGTAATGATTGTAGTCGCTTTTGTTTCGTTTTCCTTATTTAATTTTGTTGGTGATCCAGTAAATAGTATGACTGGAGAAGATGCTTCAGATGAAAGACGTGCTGAGGTTAGAGAAGTATTAGGTTTAAATGATCCTGTTTATGTTCAATTTTCACGTTTTATAGGCAATGTAATTCAAGGTGATTTTGGAATATCATATCAATTAAAAAGAGAAGTTTCAGACTTAATTGCAGAAAGAATGCCCGCTACTTTAGAGTTAGTATTTGTATCTGCTTTAATTGCAATCATTAGTGGTGTTATCTTGGGTGTATATACTGGTATCCATCGAGATAGTTTTATTTCTAATATTATTCTTGTGATTTCTCTAGCAGGGGTTTCCTTACCAACATTCATTATAGGAATAATGTTAATTTATTTGTTTTCAGTAATTTTAGGAGTTCTTCCATCCTTTGGAAGAGGTGAAGTCACACAATTAGGTTTTTGGACTACAGGATTTTTAACTACTTCAGGATTAAAAGCACTAATACTTCCATCTGTTACGTTAAGTTTATTTCAAATGACTTATGTTATTAGATTAGTTCGCGCCGAAATGATGGAAATTTTACAAACAGATTATATTAAATTTGCAAAAGCAAGAGGTATAAAAAGGAGTGCTATTAACTATAAGCATGCACTAAAAAATGGATTAATTCCAGTTATTACAATTACTGGTATCAACATCGGAACGTTAATTGCTTTTTCAATTATTACAGAAACAGTTTTTCAATGGCCAGGCATGGGGTCATTATTTATCAAAGCAGTATACTTTGTCGATATTCCTATAATGTCAGCATATATGATCATGGTAGCTTTTATATTTGTTATGATAAATTTTATTGTAGATATCACATACTATTTTATTGATCCTAGAATTAGGCTTAAGGAAGAGGGTATTTAGAAATGTTATTTAAAACGTATAATAAAATATATGATACTGATATTGGATATAGTTTTTTTAATTCTAAATTAGCAGTGATTTCCTCAACAATATTTTTTATTATACTTTTTTGTTCTGTATTTGCTGGGATAGTTGCTCCTTATAATCCTTTTGATCCAGCATCAGTTTCTTTGATGGATGCCTTTACCCCACCAGTATGGTCGGAGGGAGGAAGTTTTAGCTTTATTTTAGGAACTGATCAGCAGGGAAGAGATATGTTTTCAACAATGATTTATGGTTCAAGAATTTCACTTATCGTTGGTTTTGCATCTATAATTTTTGCTATGATATTGGGAGTATTCCTTGGAATAACAGCTGGATATATTGGCGGTAGATATGAGATTATTGTAATGCGCCTTACAGATGTACAATTAACTATTCCAAGTATTTTAATGGCTTTACTTGTTGATGGAATTGCAAGGGCAATTATCTCACAATCAATGCATGATGAAATGGCAATTTATGTTTTGATTTTTGCCATTGGTATTTCTGAATGGCCTCAGTTTGCAAGAGTATCAAGAGCATCAACTCTAGTAGAAAAAAATAAAGAGTATGTTTCAGCTTCAAGAATTATTGGACTATCAAATATTTTAATTATGTTTAAACACATTTTACCAAATATTCTTAGACCTATATTAGTAATTGCTACAATTGGATTAGCACTTGCAATTATTACAGAGTCTACTCTAAGTTTTTTAGGTGTTGGCGTTCCACCAACAACACCTTCACTTGGTACTCTAATAAGATTCGGAAATAATTTTTTATTTTCAGGAGAGTGGTGGATTACTTTTTTTCCAGCAATTTTCTTAATTGTTCTGGCTTTATCAATTAATTTATTAGGAGATTGGATGAGAGATGCTCTAAATCCAAAATTAAAAAAGAGATGAGTTTTTTAGAAGTTAAAAATTTAAACATAAGCTATCCAACACGAAAGGAAACTATAGTTGCAAGCAGAAATGTTGAATTTTCTTTAGAAAGAGGTGAAATCTTAGGAATTGTCGGTGAGTCTGGATCTGGAAAATCTACAATAGCAAATGCGATAATTAACTTGATTGATCCTCCAGGTGAAATCACAGAAGGCTCAATAAAAATAGACAATATTGAATTAAGAAGTAATGAAGAAATAATTCAAAATATTAGAGGAAAAAAAATTGGATTTGTCTTTCAAGACCCTCAAACTTCATTAAACCCTCTATTTAAAATAAAAGATCAATTAATCGAAACTATTCAGGCACATTTGAATTTAAGCTACCAAGATTCACTTACAAAATCAATTCAATTACTTAAAGAGGTTGGAATAGAGAATGCTGAAAAAAGAATTGAGGACTATCCACACCAATTTAGTGGCGGCATGCGTCAAAGAGTTGTGATAGCTTTAGCAATAAGTTGTGAACCTGACTTAATTATTGCAGATGAACCAACAACAGCTTTAGATGTAAGTATTCAATACCAAATATTAGAACTTCTTAAGGATCTCACAAAGAAAAGAAATCTTGGTGTTATAATAATAACACATGACATGGGAGTAATAGCAGAGACGACTGATAAAGTTATTGTAATGCGATATGGCCATATTGTAGAGCAAGGTGAAACTAAAGAATTGCTGACAAATCCAAAATCTACTGAAGCAAAAAGTTTAGTAATTTCAGTACCTCCTACAAATAAAAAAATTGACAGATTTAAATTGATTAGTCCTGATGGAAAAGAAATTGCATCAAATTCTACAAATCTCACAAAAAATATTATTAAAACTTGGGGCGTAAGAGAAAATAAAAACCAAAAACTAATAGAACTTAAAGATGTTACTAAAATATTTGATGATCAATCTTTAGGAAGCATTTTTCCATTTGGCTCTAGAAAAAAAATTGATGATCAAATTGTCAGAGCAGTGGATAATGTATCTTTTGATCTTATTGAAGGCGAAACACTTGGATTGGTAGGTGAATCTGGCTCTGGTAAATCAACTATTGCAAAAATCATAACAGGATTAGTTAATCCAAATAATGGATATATTAAATACAATAACGAGTCATTGTATAACTCGAATAACAAATATCAAATTCACAAAAGCAGAGGACAAATTCAAATGATTTTTCAAGACCCTTATTCTTCTTTAAACCCAAGATTTAAGGTTAGAGATATAATTTCTGAACCAATAAAATTTTTTCGAAAAAATATTAATAATAATGAACTAACAGAAAATATTCATGATTTAATTGATATTGTTGGCATGACACGACAATCTCTAAATCGATATCCACATGAGTTTTCTGGCGGACAGAGACAAAGAATATCAATAGCTAGAGCTCTGGCTACAAGACCTCGTTTATTAATTTGTGATGAGCCCACTTCAGCTTTAGATGTTAGTATTCAAGCTCAAATTTTGAATTTACTGAAAGATATTCAAGATGAACTCCATTTAACAATGCTGTTTATAAGTCATGATCTTCCAGTAATACGTCAGATGTGTAATAGAATTGTTGTTCTTAAAAATGGTTTAGTATGTGAAAGTAATGAAACTGAAAGTTTGTTTAATAATCCTCAGCACGATTATACAAAACAATTGATTAAGTTAATGCCAAAAATAGAATCACTTATTTAGTCAAGTCTAATGAATTATCAAATTCATTTTTTACTAAATTTATAAAGTCTTCAGTAAACTTCTTTAACTTTTGTTTCTTTGAAACAATAATTCCAACTTTATTATCTAAAAATAATCTGTGATTAACTTTTTTAAATACTAATTTTTTACTTTCTATTTCTTTAACTGATCCCGCACTTGTAAAAAAAGTTAAATAATTGCTATCTTCAATTAGATAGTTTTTTATAAAAGAAAAAGAGTTTGAAATAAGATTAGGATTGATGGAATATAATTTTTCTCCTACATCTCTTTGTATAGAATTCCAAAAAGTCACTGTCCCAGGATGAAAAATTAGAGGAAATTTTAAACAATCCTCTAAAAGAATTTCTGATTTACTTGATAGAATATGCTTAGAAGAGCACAAAACCCCCATAGGAAAATTATACAGGTAAAGTACCTTTAATGTTTTAGGTAAATCTTTTGTAAATGTTATTCCAAAATCAGTTTTATTTGTAATTAGATTGTCTAAAATTGTATCAGGCTGCCTTGAAGATATTTTTATTTTTATATCTGGATATTCTTTTCTAAATTTTGATATAATAGGTGACAAAAATTGAACAGCAAATGTTTCACCAGTAGAAATATTTATTTCTCCAGAAGTCGAAGTTTTATTTTGTTTTAAATCTGATAAGAAATTATGATTAGTCTCATTTTGAACTTTTAGATGATCAAATAATAATTTTCCTTCATTTGTTAATTCTAATCCTCTTGCATTTCTTATAAATAATTTTGTTTGAAGTCTGTCTTCTAATTTTTGGATTTGTCTTACTATAGCTGACGAATTTATATTTAAATTTTGAGAAGCTTTTCTAATTGAGCTATCAAGCGCAGATTGATAAAAATATCTGTACTCAATTGATAACATATGGATATTATAAATAAGCGTTGAGAAATTGTCATCACAAAATTGATTATATTCTACTTTTGGCATTGAAATTTCTCTGTTAAAAAATCATTATGGACTACAGAGAGAGAGCTAGATTAAATCAGGACAAATCAATTCGAATAAAACATATGGCATTTGCAGTAAGAAGTGTAGATAAGGCTCTTGTAAATTATCAATCTTTATTATCTGTTTCTGAAAAAACTGAAAAGGTTATATGGGAGAAAGCGGAAACAAAAGTAGCAGTTTTTTATATTAACGATATCGAGTACCAACTATGTGAGTCTTTAAATAAAAATGGAAGATTCACTGAATGGATAGAGAAATATGGAGAAGGTCTCCATCATATCTGCTATGAAGTAGATAATATTGATAAAGCACTTGAACATGCTCAAAAACATAATGCTAAATTAAGAATTTGTGAGGCATGTAATGTATATGGAAGTCATGCCCATCCAGAGGGTTTTGTAGCTTTTCTTGATGATGAAGCGGCAGGAACTGAAATTGAATTTATGCAAGTATACACGGAAGAGGAATTAAAAAAATATAAAGTAACGGGAGTATAAAAATGTCTAAAACAATTGAAATTGGATCAGCAATTGCTGAACCTGGAAGAATAGCAGAGGGAAATATTTTTGTAGAAAAATTAGCTGGCGGAAGCGAATTAACAATTCCAGTTACTATTATCAATGGTTCAAAACCTGGGCCTTGTTTTTGGATCAACGGGGGTATTCACGGAGATGAACCTGAAGGTATTCTCACATGCACACTATTAAAAGAAAAAATTAAACCAGATGATCTTGCAGGCTCAATTGTTATGATACCTGTTATGAATGTACCCGCAATGGAAGCAGCAGAACGTGGCAATCCATTAGATACCTTTTCATACGATATGAATAGAATTTATCCTGGAAAAAAAGATGGATACTTGAGCGAAAGGATTGCACATGTTCATAAAGAATGGATGATTAAATATGCTGATATGGAAATCTCTATTCATTCAGGAGGCGCCCATTCTTATCTTGCAGAAGCTATGTTTGCAGCCAAAGATGATAAAACGCAAGAACTTGCAAGAGCAATGGGTGAAGATTGGAAAGTATGTCTATATTCTAATATAACATCAAAAAGTCCAATGGCAGTAATGGCTGAAAATGGTAAACCAGCACTAACCGTTGAGCTTGGTGGCCGATCTTCTACAGCTCCTGGAGCATTCCTCAAAGTAGGACAAACATTATTAAAAGCATGCATAAACATTTTAACTCATTATAAAATGATAGAAGGCACACCGCATTACCCTGAAATAAGATATAAAGGCTTTCAGCAAGCTCTTTTAGCGCCTAAGAGTGGCGTATTTCTTCCTAATCCAAATATTAAATTTTTAACTATGATGAAAAAAAATGATGAGATTGCAAAAATCATTGATTATCAAGGAAAAGAATTATGTATTCTAAAAGCGCCAGAAGATGGAATGTTTTTTGGCCTGAGAGCTTTACCAAATGTTACAATAGGAGATTGGTGTTGCTTTTATGCTATAATCGAGGGTGAATGGTAAAAAAATTAAATGATATCTTTTGACAGAGACTTAGTAGGATATGGTCAATCAAGTCCAAATCCTAGATGGCCAAAGAAATCAAAACTAGCTATTAATTTTATTGTAAATGTAGAGGAAGGATCAGAATATTCGCCTTTACTTGGAGATAAAAAATCTGAGTCAGGACTTTCAGAAGTTCCTGGAGGTAGACATAAAGAAAATCAAAGGGATTTAGGAATTGAGTCAATTTATGAATATGGTTCAAGAGTTGGTTTTTGGAGATTAACAAGTCTTTTTGATAAATACAGGATTCCACACACATATTTTGTGTGCGCACTTACTTTACTTCAAAATAAAGAAATATGTAATTATATTAAAAATTCTCAAAATGATATTTGTTGTCATGGTTACCGGTGGGAAGAACATTATAAATTAACTAAAAAAAAAGAACAAAATCAAATTAGCAAAGCTTTTAATTTAATAGAAAAATTGACAAATAAAGCTCCAAGAGGCTGGTATTGTAGATATGCCCCAAGTGAAAACACCCGAGAGCTAATAGTGCAAAATGGAAATTTCTTATATGATAGCGATGCTTACAATGATGATTTGCCCTATTGGGTCAATGTGAATAAGAAGAAACACTTAGTTGTACCTTATTCACTTGATACTAATGATGTTCATTTCAAACTTCCTTCTGGTTTTAGTGGATCAAATCAATTTTATGAATATGTTTGTGATACTATAAATTATTTATACAAAGAAGGCGCTCATAAACCAAAGATGTTAAATATTGGACTTCATCCAAGACTGATAGGAAGACCTGGAAGAATTGTTGCAGTTGAAAAAATAATAAATCATATAAAAAAACTAGATAAGGTCTGGATTTGTAACAGAGAAGAAATAGCATCTCATTGGATTAAAAACTTCAATGAATGATATTCAGTACACAAAATATCTTTTTGATTCTGTAAAAAAAATCTCTTTTGCTAATCCTGGTGTAATAAGAGATACTTATGGAAAGGGTGAAAATTTAACACATGATTTTTTAATAAAAGAAGCAAATAAATTTACCAAAGACATTATCATTGATTATGGAGGCAACTTTCTAGCCACCTACCCTGGAAAATTGAAAAAAAAAATTGTCATTGGCTCACATCTTGATAGTCAAAAACATGGTGGAAACTTTGATGGACTTACTGGTGTGATAATGGGTCTAGTATTAATAAAATTTTTTTTTGAGAATAACATAAAACCAAAATATTCAATATCAGTGATGGGTATAAGAGGAGAGGAAAGTTGTTGGTTTCCATACAGTTATATTGGAAGCAAAATTGCAATTGGAAAATTTGACAAGAAACTATTAGACTCTTTAAAAAGATCAGATACTAAAAAATCTCTTTCATATCATATAAACAAATCAGGATTTAATGCTAAGAAAGTATCTAAAAAACAAATAAAATTCGATATTAAAAATTTTAAATTTTTTATAGAACCACATATAGAACAAGGTCCAGTGCTTGAAAAAAAGAAAATACCCCTAGGTATAGTTACAGGAATTAGAGGAAGTTTTAGATTCAGAGATGCTTTTTGTAAAGGTGAATATTTACATTCTGGAGCAACTCCTTATGATTATAGGAAAGACTCCGTTGTTGCAGTATCCAATTTAGTAAATGAAATGAATATTTTTTGGAAAGCACAACTAAAAAAAAATAAAGATTTAGTTATTACCTTTGGTCAATTTTTTACTGATAGTGAGGAGCATTCTTTTGCAAAAAGCTCTGGTCTTGTTAATTTTTGTATAGATGTAAGAAGTAATTCAAAAAATACACTTGAATATACCAAAAAAATTTTAATCAAAAAAATTAAATTAATTGAAAAACAAACAAAGACAAAATTTTTTTTAGGTAAGGAAACAAATTCAGAACCAGCATTAATGGATAAAAAATTAATAAAAAAGTTTCAAATCTATTCCAAAATGATTTCAATGAAATTTGAAACTATGGCAAGTGGAGCAGGGCATGATGCTAGTGTTTTCGCAAATTATGGCATACCTTCTTTAATGTTATTTATAAGAAATAAGAATGGGAGTCACAATCCAAAAGAATATATGAGTATTAAAAATTTTGAAGAAGTTTTTAAAGTCTTAAAAGGTATTATTAAGGATAATTATATCTAATTACAATTTGCACAACATTGATCGACCCAATGTCCTGGCTCTACTTCAATCAAACCCATTTCAATATTTCCTCCTTTACAATCTATACCAGGGTTTGGACATCGTGTTCGAAAAACACAACCTGAAGGAGGATTAATAGGACTAGGAATATCACCTTTAATTAATATTTTTTCTTTACCCTTTCCTTTTACTTTTGGGACTGCAGATAAAAGTGCTCGAGTATAGGAATGTTTAGGACTGTTAAATAATTTTGATACTGGTGCTATTTCTACTATATGACCCAAATACATAACTGCAACTTTATCACAAAAAAATTCAATTACGCTTAAATCATGTGAAATAAAAATCATTGTTAGATTATAAGATTTTTTTAAATTTTCTAATAAATTTAAAACCTGTGCCTGAATAGAAACATCTAAAGCAGAGACAGGCTCATCAGCTACAATAAATTCTGGCTTAAGTACTAAAGCCCTTGCAATACCAATTCTCTGTCTTTGTCCTCCAGAAAATTCATGAGGAAATCTTCTTAGACTTTCTATAGGCAATCCTACATCGTTAATTATTTCTTTAATATAATTAATAGCTTCATTTTTTTTCATTAAATTATGTACAAGTATAGGTTCAATCAATGTATCTAAAATATTTTTTCTTGGATTTAAACTTGCAAAAGGATCTTGAAAAATCATTTGCATTTGTTGTCTTATTTTAATCATTTGTTTATTTGAATATTCTGAAATATTTTCATTATTAAAATAAATTTGACCTCTAGAGGGTTGTAATAATTTAATTATAGATTTACCTAAAGTTGATTTACCTGAACCTGATTCTCCAACTAAGCCTAAAACTTCATTTTTCTTTACATTCAATGAAATATTCTGAACAGCTTTTACAGTTTCATTTGATTCTTTAAAAAAACCTTTTTCTACAGGGAACTCTTTAAATAAATTTTCTATTTTTAGTATTATTTCATTATCATCAACTTTAGTTTGTTTATTATCATCTTTTTTAGTTAATTTGCGTTCTTCCAATTTAAATTCGGGTAATGATTGAATAAGATTTCTAGTGTACGAATGTTCAGGATTATCAAATACTTCTTTAACTTGACCCTCTTCCACAATTTCACCCTGATACATAACAATAACTCTATCAGCTAATTCCCGAACAATACCAAGGTCATGTGTAATAAATAAAATACTAGTTTTAGATACAATTGAATTTTTTAACTTCATTAATAATTGTAATAATTGAGCTTGTATGGTGACATCTAATGCAGATGTAGGCTCATCAGCAATTATAAGTTTAGGAGTACATGCTAGAGCAATTGAAATCATTACTCTTTGTCTCATTCCACCAGAGAGTTGATGTGGATACTCCCTAGCTCTTTGAGTTGGATCAGGTATTTCAACAAGACCCAATAAATCAATCATTTCTTTAACTGCTTTGGTTTTAGAGATTTTTTTGTGATTTAAAATAACCTCAACTATTTGATCACCAATAGTCATAGTTGGATTAAGACATGTCATTGGTTCTTGGAAAACCATTGAAATATCATTTCCTCTTATCAAGTTATGTTTCTCATCAGTAAGTTTTAAAATATTTACTTGATTATTTTTTTTATCAATTAAATTTATATTACCTTCTTGAATATAGGCATTGTTAGGTAGAAGGCCCATAATGGAGAGGCTGGTAACAGTTTTGCCTGAACCTGATTCTCCAACTAAAGCAAGAACTTCTCCTTCATTAATCTTAAAGGAAATATTTTTTAAAGCTTGTTTTGATCCATAATCAGACTGAAAGGCAGTACTTAAATTAGAAACATTCAAAATTTCTACCATAACTACACTTTACCTTTATCTACTGATTGTCTCGCATCAAGTGCAATACTTAGCCTATCACCTAGTAAGTTAACCGACATAACAGTTAAAAATAAAAAAAGTCCTGGATAAATCATAGTCCAAGGCGCATATCGCATATACTCTCTTCCTGAACTCAACATGGCACCCCATTCAGGTTCAGGAGGTTGTGCACCTAATCCAAGAAAACTTAAGGATGCTATAGAAATTATAGCACCACCTAAATCCATAGTTGCAATAACTATAATTATTGGAAATATATTTGGAAGAATATGATTAAACATTATTCGTATTTTTCCAAAACCCATATTTACACATGCTTCAATATAAGGTTGCTCTTTAACTTGTAGTGCCGCTGAACGAATAATTCTTGCAAAATGTGGAATACTTGCCAATCCTACTGCGAACACGACATTCCATAAACCAACACCAATTATTGCAACAACTAAAAGAGACAAAAGGAAGGATGGGAAACCAAACATAACATCAATTATTCTTGACCCAATAATATCCACTCTACCACCGATATATGCTATTGTTATTCCAAAAATACTACCAGCAACGATACCAAATAAAACTGAAATAACACCCACACTTAAAGAATATCGCGCTCCATAAACTATTCTTGAAAATACATCTCTGCCATGAATATCTGTGCCAAATAAAAAATCCAAACTAGGTGGGGCTAATCTTGGCCCAGTATCAACTTCATTCCAATTATATGGAGCAATCAATGGCGCAAAAATAGCTCCAATAATTATAATTAAAAGAAATATTCCGCCAAAAGCTGATCCTTTATTCAATAAAAATCTTTTTAAAATAATTGAAAAATTTTTCATTACCCTCTACTTCTTTCTAGTCTGATTCTTGGATCAATAATTCCATAAGTAAAATCTACTATCAAATTTAAAAAAATATACACTGCTGTCATATAAACAACTAGCGCTTGAACTAATGGTATATCTTTTGCCAAAATAGCTTGAAGCAATAATTGACCAAGTCCTGGTCTTGCAAATACTTCTTCTGTAATTACAGCTCCCGTAATAAGTAATCCAAATTGTATACCAAGTAATGTTACTGGAGGTATCATTGCATTTCTTAATGAATGTCTTAATACTATTCTATATTTGGATATTCCTTTTGAACGTGCTGTTCTTATATAATCTTGATTTAATACATCTACTAAACTTGATCTTGTTAATCTTGCCATTCCTCCAGCAAAAAATAAGCCAACTGTAATAGATGGTAAAATTAAAGAGACAAAGCCATCACCTACAATTGGTACCCATCCCAAAGTTGTACCAAATATATAAATCAGCATCATCCCTATCCAAAAACTAGGTAGAGAAATACCACAAAGAGCAATAATCATTGAAAAAGTATCACGCATTGAATTAGGTTTGGTTCCAGCAAATATTCCAAAAAAGACACCAAAAAAAACTCCAAATATTAAACCTCCTATAGAAAGTTCTATTGTAGGCATCATGTTTTCTTTAATCATTGTTGTTACAGGTTGCCTAGTGAGATATGATTTTCCTAAATCACCTTTAGTTGCATTAATTAAGAATGAAGTATATCTCTCAAAAACAGGTTTATCTAAACCTAAATTCTTCCTAACATTTTCTCTTACTTCATCTGATGCAGGTCTTCCACCAAGCATTAAATTTACTGGATCTCCAGGAATAATATTTAGTGTTACAAAAACTACTGTCCAAGCAATGTACAGTGTGGGTATTACAATTAGGAGTTTTTTAATAAAAAAATTCATAATTTTTTAGCCACCTTTAAAGGTGGCTAAATTTAATTAATTAATTATTTTTTTCGTACATCATACATACGCATTTGCCAATTACCATTGGCAAATCTTACACCCTCTAAATCAGGATTGTATGCAACTGTTTGTACTTGATCGTGAATCGCAAGAAAAATTGCTTGATCCATTATATGTTTTTGTATTTGCATATATAGATCATCTTTGACTTCCTGTGTTTCTGCACTTTCAGCATCTTCAAGAAGTTGATCAAGCTCTGCATTAGCATATCTAGCCCAGTTAAATTTGAATTTACCTGGTTCTGGAATATTTCTAGAGTGGAAAGGAATAATTAATACTCCTGGATCTAGAGATACCCATCTAATAACTAACATATCGTAACCATTAGCAAAGATTAATTCATCTTGTCTTGCTTTCATTACTACTTCAACATTAACATCAAATCCTACCTTGTTTGCATAGCCTTGTATAGCAACGCAAGTGTCAGGTTCTAGTAAGCATGGAAAAAATACAGTAAGTTTTTCACCATTTTTTTCTCTAACACCATCAGAACCCATTTCCCAGCCTGCTTCATCTAATAAAGCAGCTGCACCTTCAGGGTTGTAAGGATAATAATCTTCATTACCACTCCAATAACTTGGTGTTGAGCTACTAATTGGACCAAATGCTGCTTCAGCATATCCAAAAAATAAATCACTTGTCATTTTTACTCTATCAAGTGAATGGAAAAATGCTTTTCTAACATTAACATCTTGGAAGACACCAGTAGTTGTATTCAAGAAAGCTGAGTAAGGTAATCCAGATACTGTTCCTGTAACAGTACTTAGATCTCCACTAGAATCAAATCTACGCATATCAAGCGGAGGTACTAATTCTGCTATATCAACTTCACCAGCCTCTAGAGCAGCAACTCTAGTACTAGTATCTTTAATCAATCTATATGTTAAATTTGCAACTTGAGAAGGACCACTTCCATCCATATATTCAGGAGCCCAGTTATAATCAGGATTTCTCACTAACTCGACCTTTTTGTTAGCCTCCCAATTTTTAAATATAAATGGTCCAGTACCCACAGGAGCCATCCCAAATCCTTCATTGCCTAGTTTGTCTAGAGCTGTTGGACTAACAATTGATAACTCTGTTTCTGTAAATGCAGTTATTGCAGATCCATAACGTCTTTCAAAAACTACTTTTGCAGTGAAATCGTCTATAACAATTGTTTCTTTATAAGGCCCTAAAATATCTACTGCACCTTGTGATCCAGTTTCTGGATCTACAATGCTATCAAATGTTGCTTTAACAGCTGCAGCATTAAATTTTGTTCCATCATGGAAAATTACATCATCTCTTAAGCTGAATGTATATTCTAACCCATCACTAGAGACATCCCATGATGTTGCAAGACCAGGATATATATTTCCTTCTGAGTCAGCTGATATTAATTGATCAAACATATTTACAATTAACATCTCTTCATGTCTTGACTGTGTTATTCTTGGATCTAGTGTTCTCAAATCTGGTCTATCCTCTGCAAAAACAATATCCAATGCATTCGCAGTATTAATAAAAGAAAGACTTGAGAATATAAAAGTTATACCAAGAGCAATTTTTAATAATATTCTCATATTATCTCCTTTGTTAAGAAAATTATAAATAGTTTAAATCATTTAAAAATTACAAAAAGTTTAAAATTAGCATTTTTGTAATGCTTTTTAGACATCACTCAAAAAACCCTATTTTACAGGATTTTTGAGAAAATTTATTAGAATTAAATACTATTTTTTAATAGCTTACCGTCTTTAAAAACTTTTATATTTTTTTTATCGCTTAAAATTTTTATATTTTTTGAAGGATCACCTTTTATAACAAGGATATCTGCTTTTTGACCCTCTTCAATTGTACCCACATTTATTCCTAAAAGTTCACCACCAATTCTAGTTGCAGATATTATTGCTTCCATATTTGTCATACCTCCTTGAACCAAGTATTCTAATTCTCTGTAGTTCATTTCCCCATGTGGCAGCATAAAACCTGCATCTGTTCCGGTTGCTATTTTAATATTAGATTTAATTGCTTTTCTTAAAGAAACCCATTTTGCCTCTCTAGATAATTCTAACCACTTCCAATTTTTAGAAGATTTAAATTTTTCGTTTTCTTTAAAATCAAAATTTCTTTCATTGACTAAAAGTGTAGGAACATAAAAAGTATTATTTTTTTTCATCAAATCAACAGTTTTATTATCAAGCCAATGCCCATGTTCAACTGAATGCAATCCACATTCAACTGCTTTTGTAATAGCAGAACCACCAGAAGTATGAGATGCTACTTTAATATTTAACATTTTTGTAATTTTTGCGACTGCTTCAATTTCTTCGTTACTCATCTCTTGTTTATAAGGTTTTTTTAGATCATAAGTTGAACTTACACATAAATTTGTTTTAATAAAATCAGCACCTGCTTTTAATTGAGTTCTAACACCTTTAATAAATTCATCTGGTCCATCACATGGATAAGTCATATCTTTAAAATTTACATGACTCCCCCATCCTGGCTGATCCATATGGCCACCGGTTACTGACAATCCTAGTCCACAGGCTAAAATGTTAGGTCCTTTTAATTTGTTATTGTTAATCATATTTCTAATATTAATTGCAACATTTCCTGGAGCATTCATATCTCTAATACTTGTGAATCCATAATTTAGATGGTCTAATGCAAATGCATAACCTCTTAAAGCTTGAGCTCCATAATCAAGATCAGCAGACTCTGCTCTAAATGATCTATTATTTGTTATTCCTGAGAATGCCAAATGAACATGGACATCAACCATTCCAGGCATAACCACTTCTTTGTTAAAATTATAAACTTTGTCACCTTTTTTATCTTTAAAATTTTTTAAATCTAAAACTTTTGTAATTTTTCCATTTTCAATTATGATACATTTGTTTTCTAAAATTTTTTTACTTACACCATTTATTAGTTTTTTGGTTTTAATTATTTTTCTCATATCTATATTAATTCAATTTATATTTATGCTTAATTTTTTTTGTTAATTGCCAAGCATCAATATATTTATTATTTATAACACTTTTTGTTTGTACTCCTAAATGAAGAAACGCTGGTGAAATTAAATATGGATCTTTCCATATTTTTTTCTTTTCATCTGAATAAGTTTTTTTACTCATAGAAGTTTTAATAGGAGTTCCTGGAGTTATTGTATTTACAAATACATTATATTTTTTGCATTCTTCATATAGAGACCTACTTAATCCTTCAACCCCAAATTTTGAGGCACAGTATGCAGTTTCATCTAATCCACCAAACTTAGCAGCTCTGCTAGACACATTTATAATAGAACCTTTTTTATTTTTTTTCATATAAGGGGCAATGAGTTTACAGCTTATAAAAGTACCAGTCAAATTTACATCGATAATTTTTTTCCAAAAATCAATTGTACTTTTTTCAATACTTTTAAAATCAATAATACCTGCACAATTAATAAGGACATCAATTCTTTTTGATTTTTTTAATATTTTTTTTACAATCAAACTCATCTTTTTGTAGTTCTGAACATTACAATTATAAAACTCAAAATTTTTAAATTGTAAATTTAAACTTTTATTATTTTTATTATCAATACCATATACAATCGAACCTCTCTCTAAATATGCTTTGGATACTGCATGTCCAATCCCACTGGAAGTACCTGTAATAAAAACTTTTAAATTTTTAAAAGTATTATGTTGCAGCTCTACCACCATCCACTAAAAGACCTACGCCTGTTATAAAAGATGACATATCAGATGAAAGAAAAAGAACAGTTTGGGCTAATTCATATGGACTTGCAACTCTTCCTAATGGTGTAATCGTTTTCCATTTACTGATAAGCTCTTTTTTATTTTTTGTTTTTTTTAGATTTCTTTCATTCATAGGAGTATCTATTACTCCGGGACAAACAGCATTTACTCTTATATTATTTTTTGCATACTCAATAGCCAAGACTCTTGTGAGTGACATCACTCCTCCTTTTGAAGCTGCATAACTAAGATTACCACCTACATTTGCAAAAGCACTTATTGAACTATTATTTACAATTGAACCTTTTTTATTTTTTAACAAAATAGGTAAGGCATGCTTGCAAGATAAAAATATTCCCTTAAGATTTATATCAATAATTTTTTCAAATATTTTTGTATTTAATTTATGTGATGGAGTAACTGCTTGTTCTATACCAGCATTATTAAAAACAGTATCTAAAGTTTTAAAATTTTTAGTTACATATTTGTATAAATTAATAATATCTTTTTCCTTTGATACATCAGCTTTTACAAAATAAGTTTTCAGACCTTTTTTATCAAGCTCCTTTTGAGTTTTTTCACCCTCATTTTTGTTTACATCACAAAAAATAACTGTTGCACCCTGTAATGCAAATGTTTCTACTGTAGCTTTTCCAATACCAGTTGCTCCACCAGTTATTACTGATATTTTATCTTTTAAAATCATATTTGTAAGTTAATTAAATTTCAAAAATAAATAAATAAACAAATTGTATAGTTGTTGTTGACATTTTGTATACACTTTAAATGAATTGCTATTATGTAATACTTTAAAAAAGCTAAAAAATAGTATTTACTAAAATAATATGTACGATCTAAAAAAACATTTTCTAGCTGATAAAAAAATTATTTTATCAAAAATTGAAAATGTCCTTAGCAAGGGTATTTTAGAAATGGGTGAGGAAGTAGAGAAATTTGAAGAGAATTTTAAAAAATATTGTAATGTAAAATATTGTGTAACTGTATCTTCTGGATCTATGGGGTTACTTTTAGCCCTTAAAACTTTAGACTTAAAAAAAAATGATGAAGTTATAACTGTATCTAATTCTGATATTCCAACAAGTCACGCAATTACTCTTGTTGGAGCAAAAATTAAATGGGTTGATATTAATGAAGATTCTTTAAATATTGATGAAAACAAAATCGAAAAAAATATAACAAAGAATACCAGGGCAATTTTACCTGTGCATTTATTTGGAAATCCATGTAATATGTCGAAAATATCATCTATTGCAAAAAAACATAAATTAAAGATTGTTGAAGATGCGTGCTTGGCAACTGGTGCAGAGTACAAAAATAAAAAAATTGGTTCATTAAGTGATTTGACAGTTTTTAGTACTAATCCAGGTAAAATATTAGACGGTATAGGCCCAGGTGGTATTATTACAACTAACAGTAAAAACTTGTATCTTCAGTTACTTCAGCTTCGTGATTATGGAAGAAAAGAGAGGCCAAAAAAATGGCCAGTAAAATCTTATACAATAGGTTATAACTCAAAATTAAGTACAATTAGTGCCGCAATTCTAAATATTAGATTAGAAAAACTTGATGAATATATACAAATTAGAAATTATAACGCAGAACTGTACAAAGAAATTTTATTCTCTAAAAAAATAAAATTTCAAAAAACTCTTAAAGATGCAAAATCCTCCTGGAGAAATTTTCCGATAATAATAAAAAATAGAAATAAAATATATGATAAATTAAATTCTATAAATTCATTAGTAAAACTTAATTATTTACCGCCTAATCATCAAGATGAATGTTACAAAAATTTTAAACATAATTTTGATTTAAAAATTACAGAAAAAGTTAATTCTGAGATTCTTAATCTTCCATGTCATCAATATATGACAAAAAATGAAATTGAAACTTTATCAAATCATCTACTAAATCTAATTAATTAGTATTTTAATTTAATAACTTTATTTATATTTATTGACTTATAAATTGCATCAACAACTAAGACAGAATTTATTCCATCTTGTATCTCAATAAAAGGTTTAGTTTTTTTCTTTAGTGTATCAACATATGATTTTGCTTGAGTATAAAAATTATAGTTTAGACCATTCTTATTGTAATATTTTGAATAATCATATGTTTTTATCTTATTTTTTGATCTTAGCTCTAATCCTTTTCTAATATTAATATCTATTTGTCCAGACGTGCCAAATATTTTTGTTTCCCATTTTGGAGTAGTCTCATATGGCACAAAAGTTGCTATTAACTGAGCAGTTATTCCATTTTTAAACTTCATTGAAATTGAAATTATATCTTCAACATCTATTTTGTTGTTTATATTTATTTTTTTTGCATAAACCTCATGAATTTTAGATTTAGCTAAGTATGAAATCTTATCTAAACTATGAATTGCATTGTATAGTAAAACACCTCCACCAGAAAATTTCTTAACATCTATCCATTTTGGTAAGGATTTGTTTTTTTGAGAAATCATTGTTTCAGAAATAAATTTTATTTTCCCAATTTTTGAATTCTGTATCAGTTTGTAAGCAGTAAATACTTCCTTTCTGTATCGATGAACAAAACTAATTGTATGGGTAATATTTTTTTTCGATATATATTTTTTTATAGAACTTAGCTCATTACTATTCAAAACTAATGGTTTTTCTATCAAAAGATTTATATTATTTTTACAACACTCTAATATTGGTTCTATTCTCAAAAAATGTGGTAATGCGATAATTATAAAATCAGGTTTTAACTTTATAAGTTCATTAATATTATTGAAATGCTCTACATTGTTTAATTTTTTAAATTTATTAGCTTTTTTTAAATCATATTCTGTAAATCCAATTAATTTTAAATTTCTAATTTTTTTAAAAGCCTCAAAATGCCTTAAACCTGCTTGGCCAATTCCTAGTAAACCATACTTCATCAATAATTTGAGATTAGTTTATCAACTTTTTTAGTTTTAAGTAAGCTATTCTTATTAATAGCTTCTCTATAAGCTATAAAGAGAATTGATGAGAATATTATAGAAGCTCCTATCCATGTCCAAATATCAGGCACTTCCATAAAAAAGAAATATCCAATTAAAGACAGCCAAATTAGTTTTGTAAATTGTATTGGCATTATAAAAGTTGTTTCAGCCATTTTTAAACATTGAGCAAAACTGAACTGTGTTATAAATCCCGCGATAGCAACAAATATAAATAATAAAAATTGATTTATATTAATGCTTTCCCAAAAGAACAATGCAATAAAAAATGTCGGAGGAACCATGAAAGCCATTTGGTAAAATGCAGTCGTTAAACTTGAATCCTTTTCAGTAAGTTTTTTTACAATTATTATTACTATTGAAAAAGTTATTGCTGCTGATAGAAGCCATAAAGCTCCACTCTCAAAAGGTATATACCCAGGCCTTATAACAACCAAAATTCCTATAAAGCCAACAATTAGTGCAGTAATTCTTTGAATTCTAATTACTTCACCTAAAAAAATAATTGCGAGGATGGTAGTAAATAGTGGAGTAGTAAAACCTATAGCTGCTGCTTTTTCTAGTTGTAATGTTCCTATAGCTGTAAACCAGCTTATCATTGAATAAACATTAATCGCAGATCTTACAAACTGTAGTTTTATGTTATGTGTTTTCCAAGCTTCTGGGTAATTATAAATCATAAAAGGTAACATAATAATAACCCCAAATAGACATCTGTAAAATGCAATTATGAAAGGGTTTAAATCTTGTGAAAGTAGTTTTATTCCTGAAACCATAATTGCTGCTGTACCAGTACCTAATAAAGATAACAAAATTACAAATAGTTTTTTATTCATATTCTTAAAAATGTAATTTAACTAATTACAATTTGCACAACATTGATCGACCCAATGTCCTGGCTCTACTTCAATCAAACCCATTTCAATATTTCCTCCTTTACAATCTATACCAGGGTTTGGACATCGTGTTCGAAAAACACAACCTGAAGGAGGATTAATAGGACTAGGAATATCACCTTTAAGTAGAGTTTTCTTTTTATTTTTTCTAAATATTTGTGGAGCAGTTTCAATAAGAGATTTAGTATAAGGATGTTGAGGATTTGAGAATAAATTACTTGTATTTGCAACTTCTACTATATGACCTAAATACATCACCATAACTCTATCAGCTATTTGATTTATTACTGAAAGATCATGTGAAATAAAAAGAATTGTTAAAGAATACTTTTTTTTAAGTTCTAAAATTAAATTTAGAATTTGGGCTTGAATGGTTACATCTAAAGCTGACACTGGTTCATCTGCTATTATGAATTTTGGATTAAGAACTAACGCTCTAGCTATACCAATGCGCTGTCTCTGTCCCCCCGAAAATTCATGAGGATACCTATTTAAATGTTCTTTTTGCAAACCAACATCTTGAATTATTTCTTCTACCTTTTGATTAATAGAATTTTTATCCATTTTTTCATGAACTTTGATACCTTGAGATATAATGTCATAAATTTTTTTTCTTGGATCTAAGCTAGCATATGGATCTTGAAAAATTATTTGAAAATCTTTTCGTAATTTTCTCATTTCACTATCTGATAATTTTGTAATATTCTTATTTTTATAAAAAATATTTCCCTCAGTAGGCTCAATTAATCTAATGATTGCTCTTCCGAGAGTGCTTTTGCCGGATCCAGACTCTCCGACAAGACCAAGAATTTCTCCTTCAGGAATTTCAAAGCTAACGTTTTCAACTGCTTTTACATCTCCCGATTTATTGTTAAAAAATCCATCTTTTATTGGGAAATATTTTTTTATATTTTCTACTCTAATCACGTTTGATTACACTCATAACAACATCTATCAACCCAATGTCCTGGTTTGGCTTCAATCAAACCCATCTCAATATCTCCACCTTTACAGCCTATACCAGGATTAGGACATCTAGTCCTAAAAACACAACCAGAAGGTGGGTTTGTTGGGCTAGGAATTTCACCTCTTAGTACCTTAATTTCTCTTTTTTCATCCGAAATTTGAGGCGCTATATCAATTAATGACTTAGTGTATGAATGCAGCGGATTATTAAATAATTCTGATGTTTCTGCAATTTCCATAACATTACCCAAATACATTACCATTACATGATCTGATATTTCAGAAACAACTCCAAGATCATGAGTAATAAATATAATCGACATCCCAAGTTTTTTTTGCAGTTCTTGCATTAGGTCTATAATTTGAGCTTGTATTGTAACATCAAGAGCAGTTGTAGGTTCATCAGCAATTAAAATTTTAGGATTACAACTTAAAGCCATCGCGATCATTGCCCTTTGTCTCATTCCACCAGATAATTCATGAGGATAGGAGTCAATTCTTTTTTGGGGTTCAGGTATGCCTACAAGATCTAGCATTTCAATAGCAATTTTTCTTGCTTGTTCTTTGCTTTTCTTTTGGTGAAGAATAATTGTTTCTGAAATCTGAAAAGATAAATCATAAACTGGATTTAGGCTTGTCATAGGTTCTTGAAAAATCATAGAGATTCTATTTCCTCTAATTTTTCTCATTTCATTTTCTTCAAGATCAATTAAGTTTTTATTATCAAATAATATTTCACCTCGTTCAGTTTGTGCTAAGTTATTCGGCAACAAGCCCATTATAGATAATGCTGTAATAGATTTACCTGAGCCTGATTCCCCAACTATCGCAAAAGTTTTCCCTGCTTCTAAATTAAAAGAAACACCATCAACAGCTTTAACAACTGATTCACCAACAGTAAAATGTGTTTTTAAATTCTTTATACTTAATAAGTTTTCACTATTCATATTAATTTTTTTTTATTGGAGATACAAAATTATTCATTTTTCTATTCCTATAAAATTTTTTTCCATCATAAACCACTTTTCCATTAACTATAGTTTTATTTATCTTTCCTTTTATTTTTTCCCCAAAATATAGATGAGCACAGTTTTTTCCTTTTGAAACAAGGGTATTTCTATCCACAGTCCATTTCTTATTCATATCTAAAATAACTATATCTGCATCAGATCCTCTTTTAATTAAACCTTTAGTTGGAAAAATATTAAATCTTTTTGCTGGATTAATACACATCAGTTCAATTACTTTTTCTAATTTGATTTTTTTTTCTGAAACAGCTTTAAGCATAAGTGGTAACATTAATTCACCACTAGGTGCACCTGGAGGTGCTTTAAGAAAATTTTTTTCCCCCTTTATTTTTTCATTGTATGAAAAAGAAGCATGATCTGAAGCTATAATATCAAGAGTTTTATTCTTAAGAGCTGACCATAATTTTTTTTGATCCTTTTGATTCCTTATTGGTGGATTAATTTTTCCAAATGGGCCTGATCTAATTACATCCTTTTCATTTTTAAATAAATAATGTGGACAGGTTTCTGCAGTTATACTTTGACCTTTATTTTTAAATTTAGAAATTACTTCTAAAGATAGTTCTGAAGTTACATGAGCAATATGAACTTTAGTTTTCACAATTGAATTTAACCTTAATATTTTTTCAATTGCACTTGCTTCTACAACAGCAGGTCTCATAGCATTATGCATTGCTGGATTATTTTTTTTAAAATTTTTTTGTTTTTTCTCAAAATGATCAAGTAAATTCTGATCTTCAGCATGAAAAATTGTCGTTAAATTTGATTTTTTTGCATGTATTAATGCTTTGAGAATATTTTTTTCTTCAGTAAAACACAATCCTTCAAATTCACTTTTTCTATCAAGTGGAGGAGCAATTGTAAAAACTTTAAAAGCAATAGCCCCACTATTTATTAATCCATTTAGATTTTTATCATTGAATTTTCCTAAAGCAGGAATCATAGCAAAATTAATGTAAGTATTTTCATCAAAATGTTTTTTTCTATGGTTGAGCACCTTAGCATTTGACATGCACGGATTACTTATAGGCATTTCAAAAAGTGTAGTTATTCCACCCTTCGCGGCAGCTTTAGTTTCACTTTGAACTGTACCTCTTTGAGGAAATGATGGTGCTCTAACATGAAAATGAATATCAATTATTCCAGGAATAACAATTTTTTTATCAGCATTGATAATTTTTTTGGACTTAAATGATTTTATATTATTTGTTAGCTTAAAAATTTTACCATCTTTGATCACAATATGGTTTTTTTTAAATCTATTTTTCTCAAAAACTTTTCCATTTTTTATAATCAAGTCACAATTAATAATCATCACTCAAAAATTTTCAGTTCTTTTAAAGCTTTTGCAACTCCATCAAGATTTGAAAGTTTCATAGATGCATAATTTGGTGACAACACTATCCCTTCTCCTCCAGCTTTATAAGTTGCTAAAACCGATCTATATGCAATACCTGGTGTACAGATTGCTTGTTCTTTTGATGATCTTGGTGCATCGATACCAATGCCCATATATACTTTGGAGCCACCATCAACACCCCTGACTGCATCTGCACATTGAGTATAAATATATGTATCTGGATCTAATCCTCTTTCTATTAGATTGTCTAAGCTAGTTTCATTAATTCCTAAAATTTTAGAAAAAGATGAAACCAACTCAGAATTAGATAATTCATTTAAGATCGTTTTTCCAAATATATTTATTTCTCTATGAAATATTTCACCTGATTGATGCTGATAAGTTATAGGTTTTACCCAATCAGAATAACCTACCTGTTCTTTCCAAGGCCACTGTACTTTTCTAATAAAATTAAAATGATTTCTATTCCATACATTTAACCCAAAAGATAAATTAGGTTTTATCCATTTTACTAAACCATAAATTTCTTTGTCTAAATCTTTGTTCCTTTTAAGCCAAAATTTTTCCCACTCTAAAATTTCCGGTTTATCAAATAAAATCCTAAAAAATTCAATTAAGTTTCCATCAACAAAGTTTTTTCCATTTAAAGTTTCTTGAAAGAATTCATATAATTTCAAAAGTGAGGATCTAATTTTTTCAATATTTAAATTATGAGTTTTAGCTTCTATTAAAAAATCTTCAGAAAAGTCTCCAGGCTCATTTCCTTGAAATAATTGATCAAGAGGTGAATATCTTTCATTGCACCACATAACACCATCAATATCATAATTTGCAACTTGATCTTCGATCATTGATAAGATCCAATTTCTATAATTTTTATTACTTGTGGAAGGTGATTTACCAATTTTTCCAAAAACATCTATTTCCATACATTGAACTAAATTTGGAATATCTACTCCGGTGGCAGACCCATGACCTGCATAATTGAAGAAGGGTTCCATTAATTCAATAAAAATTTTCATTCCTCTTTCCCTTGCTTTAGGAATAACCATTTTTAAAATATCTTTATTTTTCATTTCTTTGTCTTGGGCTTTAAAATTTTTTATGAAAGTTTTATTATAAAATTTAGGATCTGGATCAAAATATGCACCACCTTTCATTGAAAATGGCTCAGGAATTCCATGATCTGGCCAACCATCTATTTCCCAAGACACTGATCTTCCCGATTTTAATCCTAGCCATGAAACAGTCCCAATTAGTAGAACATTTACACCAACACGTTTTTGTAATGTATCTAATACATTATCAATTCCTTCATCAATAAATGAAATCGGACTTATTTGAATTCCAACAAATTTATCTTTTCCATTTTTGATCATTTTAAAAAATTATTTATCCTTGTCATCGACTCTTCTATTTTTTCAATAGGTTGTAAATAAGATAAGCGTAAATACTTATCATCTTCATCACCGAACAAAATACCAGGAAACATAAGAACACCAGTATTAACAAGTAATTCTCTACAAAATTTTGAAGCAGTCATATTTGAATTTGATACATTTGTATAAATATAAAAAGCACCTCCTGGATCACCATAAGTAAAACCAATATCACTTAAGGCTTTCATGCTAAACTTTCTTCTTTCATCATATTCATTTTTCATTTTATTAATCTCTTCTTGAGGCCCATCTAAAGCAGCTAAAGCTCCATATTGAGAAAATGTACATGAATTTATTGATAAGGCATGTCTTATTTCTGTCATTTTATTTATAATATCTTTCGGACCTGCAATATATCCAACTCTCCAACCAGTCATAGCATAAGTTTTAGAAAAACCATTTAGTGTTAATGTTCTTTCCTTCATTTTTTCAAGTGAACCAATTGATAGATGTTCATGCGAATCATAAATTAAGTCAGCATAAATCTCATCTGATATTACAATTAAATTATTATCTATTGCTATCTGAGCAATTTTTTTAATATTATTTGGAGGTGTTACAGCACCTGTAGGATTATTTGGTGAAACAAGAACAAGCAACTTAGTTTTTTTAGTAATTTTTTGTTCAATTAATTCTGGCATTAATGCAAAATTATCTTTTTCGTATGTGTGAACAGGTACAGGTTTAGCATTACACATCCTTACTGTTAAATCATATGTAGTAAATCTTGGTGAAGTAATTAAGACTTCATCATCTGCTTTTAATAATGAAATCATTGCGAGAGCAATACTTTCTTGAACACCAGCTGTGATAATTATTTCATCTTCAGAATAATCTAAATTATATTTTAGCTCAAAATTTTTAGATATAGATTTTCTCAATTCTGGCAGTCCAGTTGGAGGTGTGTAATGATGTTTGTTTTCATCAAGGGCTTTTTTTGCAGCCTCAACTATATGTCGTGGTGTGTGAAAATCTGGATCTCCTCTTCCTAAAGCTATTACATTATCCATACCTGAAGCTATTTTTAAAAGATCTGATCTTAATGTCTCATCGTCTAGTGATATTTCTTTAGATTTATTAAAAACTATGCTCACTATATTAATCTACTTCCATGAATATAAACTTGTTTTACATTAGATAAGTCATCTATATTTTCATCAGGTTTGCCTTGTACAATAATAAGATCTGCATCTTTACCAATTTCAATTGATCCTAATTTGTCTTCAATTTTATTTACTTTTGCTGCTCTATAAGTAGCAGATTGAATAGCATCTAAATTATCTTTAACTACACCAAGATCAATCATAAACTTCATTTCAGGAACTATAGCATCATGTGGTACAACTGGTGAACCTGCATCTGTTCCAAAAATTATGTCAATGCCTGCTTTACTTGCTTTAACAAGTGAATCAAATCTCGATTTATCTTTAACAATTTTTTGTCGTTCTTTTATTTTCCATTCAGGAATATTATACTGTCTTGCAATTTCTTCCTTACTTTGCATTACTACTGGTGAAAAAGTTGTACATATTGGAATATTTTTTTTTGCAACTTTTTCAATTGTTGCATCTGTCATAGGCCCCCCATGTTCAATACAATCTATTCCAAAATCAGTAACTCTATTAATTGCTGCATCAAAAGTAGCATGTGCGGTAATATATAATCCATTTCGATGAGTCTCATCGATAACTGCCTCTAATTCTTCATCAGTAAATTCAAGAGTATCATGGCACGCCATAATTTTAATTAGATCTGCACCACTTCCAACTTGTTCTCGTACTGCTCTTCGCATTTCATCAGCTCCAGAAGCTTCACGACAACACCAATATGTATGTCCTGCAGTTTGTACTATAGCTTCTCCACATATTTTTAATCTTGGACCTGGATATATACCTTGTTCTATTGCTTGCTTAGCAAAAATATTAGACTTGTTCATTCCTAAATCTCTTACAAGAGTTACACCTGCCCTCAATGATTTCAACATATTCGCACAAGATTTATAAGCTGAAATTTCAGATGGATCATCAAGTGACTGCTGAGCTAAATCATGTGTTCCATCCCAAGCAAGATGGGCATGCGAATTCATTAGTCCAGGTAAAATTGTATGATCCTTAAGTTCTAAAACTTTTTTGGAATTTGCACTACTGTCTAAATCAGATTGAGAACCTGCTTTTATTATTTTACCATTATCTATTTCGACAAATCCATTTTCGATTACTTTAAGAGATTTTGTTTCAATTACCCTGCATTTAAATAATATGTTCTCTTTTTGTAAATCAAAAAGTGGTTTAATTATTTTTCTAAATTTCCAAGGTGCTGCTTCTGGCATAAATTTTATCCTTTAGTTTAAGTTTATAATTCTATAATCAATACTTTTATCTAAAAAGCTTGATATTTGTTTTCCATTATTTACGTCCACAATCATTGAGCTAATAGTTCTATATCCATCAATATTAGGTCTATAAATACCTGGCTCATTTGAAAAAATCATATTTTTTTTTAATATGGTTTTATCTCCAGGTGATAACCAAGGAGCTTCATGTCCTTCAAATCCCATACCATGTCCTATACGATGTCTCACAAATTCGAAATAACCACTTTGCTTGTATATTGCTGTTGCAATTTCATTAATATTTTCACATTCAGTTCCTTCTTTAAGGTTTTTAATTACCTCATCATTAACTTCTTTCATTGTTTTCATAATATCCATTTGATCATGACTTGGCTCACCAAGAATAAAAGTTACTCCAGATTCAGCGTATAAACCACCAACACAAGCTCCAACACCACAAATTAATGTTTCATTTCTTTTTGGTACTCTGCTTAATGATTTGCCATGAGGAAACGCTCCTCTCGGTCCTGAATGAATAGTGGCTACTACATTGCATGGTGTTTCATCAAAATCAGCCGGTAAGTTTTTTAACATTTCTTTTTTTGCTTCTTCAGTACAAATTTTCACTAATTCTCTTTCATTTGTTTCACTATTGATCAATTCCTTCCCATTTTCTTTTAAATATTCAAGGGTTAAATCAGCATACTTTGCTGCTTCAGTAATTATATCGATCTCTTCTTTTAGTTTTTGATATCTGAAATAATTTATATTGACTTTATAATCTAGTATTTCAAATCTGTTTTTGATTAATTCTATAATATCTATTTTATTTATGTCTGTACCAATTTTTTTTTCATTAATATTTTGAGCCATAAATGAATAAGGATTTATCTTTCCTGGATATTCTTCATAGATTAATATTTCATCTATAATTGTGTTTTCTGAATTTTCTTTTTCTAATAGAGGAATAAATAATTTACTTTTATTTTCTTTACTTAAAAAAAAACCTGATGGTCTTTCGTTAGTTACATAAAAGAAACCTGTAAAATAAAAAATATTTGCAGGGTTAGTAATAAGAAATCCATCTAGATCTTTTTCTTCTATTAGTCTAAGCAACATTTTTCTTGTCTGATTATAAAAATTATTACTTAATGGTTTTATTTTTTTAAATTCATTCATTTTATTAAATTTTAAGTTTATCAATATTTAAATCTTTTGCTAAAATGTTAAAAGAATCTATTACTTCACTATCAATTAGTATTCCTTTTTCTAATTTTTCTTTAACTCTTTTATTCTCAAGATCGCCAGGAACTAAAATTTCATCAAAACCAGGTCTAAGTGGCAATTTTTTAAGCGTATCAACAAAATCATTTATGCGTGAATAGAAATCAGAAATTTCCATAAACCACTCTATATTTATCGCTGTTAATGAATGGGAAACATCTAGTTTTTTTGGATCGGAGTAAGGTATTAATCCATATCCGCCACCGCTTATAACTCCTGTTAAGATATCAGTCATAAACGATAAACCATAACCTTTATATTTTCCAATACCTAATAAAAAACCATCCATAGCATCAGAAGGATTGGTTGTTTCTTCACCTTCTTTAGTTAGAGCCCAATCGTTTGGCATTGGTATTTGCTCTCTTTCATGCCATCTCATCATTCCTTTGCCAGCTGTTGTTAATGCTATATCTAAAATTAAAGGATAACCTCTATTAGTAGGACAAGAAATACCCCATGGATTTGTTCCAACGCCTCCACTTCTAGATCCCCATGGAGCCATTTCGGGTCCTGCATTTGTATACGCAATTCCAATACAATTTTTTTTTGTTGCTCTTACTGCATGAACTGAACTAGAACCAAAGTGAGTTGAATTTTTTATAATTACTTGACCTATGCCTTCATTCTTTGCTTTTGTAATCGCAATATCCATACATTTAGATGCTTGTACTGTTCCAATTCCATTTTTTGCATCTACCAAAGCTAAGGAAGAACTTTCTTTTACAATATCTAAATCAATATTTATGTTTACTTCTTTATTTTTAATTCTTTTGTAATATGTTGTTATTCTTTGAACTCCTTGACCTTGACCGCTATGAAATCTCAGTTCTGAAAACATCAAAGCGTCAGTAAAAATTTTTGCATCTTCATTTCTTAATCCCATTGCTAAAAAAGAATTAAGTACAAAATTTTCTAAATTTTTAAAGTTGACCAATGTCATATCTATATTTTGCATAAAATTATTTTTTAAATTTTAAATAATTTACAATATTTGCGTTACTGTTTAATTTTGGAATTCCATCATTTGTTTTTGATGACATTAATATAGTAAGACCCGGTCCATAACCGGCTCTTGGACCATTAGTTTGACCTACAATACCTATTGACCAAGCTTTTCTTAAGAAACCATGTTGATAACTGCTATCATAATTTTCTACGTATACAAAGTCACCCAAACGCAAATTATTAAGTTTATACTTTTTCATTTCATTTAGATCTGTTGTTTGAATGTGTAAAGAACCTGATTCACTTGTTAATCCTGAACCAGCTCCAACTAAGTGCTCTGGTATAATGTGTGTAACTGGTATGTTTAATTTTTTATTTTTAATCTTGATATTCATTTTATTAAAAATTTGAGGTGATAAACTTTTGCAGAAAATATTTTCAAAATTTTTTATTTTTAAACCTACGCCCAATGACTTTATTAAAATTTTATCATTAATTGAAATCCTCTCCCTTACTTTCTTTTCGAAATGTATAATTATTTGTTCAGAGAATCTACCAGACTTGCCAGATACAAATCCAACTGAATTTTTAGCTTCACCATTCATTATAATTGCTTCATTACCAACACATGATAAAATATTTAAACCTCTGTTACCTCCTTCACTAGGATATTTAATAGAAACACCTGGATGAATACAATCAGCTTCCCAACCAAATGCAGAATCGCCAACAGATACATTATGAACTATGGATCCCCATGTAGGTAAAAGAAAAGGAATACCGTCAGAGTCTAAGCGGTACGGTTCAGCAGGCAACCCTTGGAAATTTGGTTGACACACAGATCCCATTACACTGACATTAACTAATAAATTTTCGTTAGTTTCTATCTTCATATTTTTATTTTTAATAAATTTTTAATGTTTGCCTTTTTATTAATTTTCCAACTTAAATCTTTTTTTTTGCCTGTCATTATAGTCATAATTCCAGGACCGTGACCTGACATTACAGAATCTCCATGAATGCAAATTGCTATACTAACATAATCTTTTTTATATGATCTGCCCCACCTGTGATCTGCATGATTTATAGCGATTAAATCACCAAGTTTCATTTGGTCAATTTTTAATTTTTTCATTAAGGCTCGATCACCAGACATCAGATCTTGATCTACGTATTCAGAATTCAACTCTGCTCCAGATCCCATAATACGTATTGGTAATTCGATTGCGACATCGACTATTAATGTTTTTTTAACAATTTTTAAAAATAAAGATTTTAAAAGTTTTGGGTCAATTTTTTTAATTTCAATATTTGGAAAATCTAATAATTTTAATCCTCTACCATGAGTTATGATATCAATTTGATCACCTATGCAAATCTTATCAAGAATTTTATTTTCGAAATGGATTAAATTTCTTGCATGTTCCCCAGTCACTATGCCAATTGCACCTTTAGCTTCACCCGATCTAACTATAGCCTTATTTCCAGTGCATACCAAATAATGCAAAGCAAAATGCTCATTAGGATTTTCAGAGTCTATTGAAACACCTGGTTCAACGTGGTCTCCAGCCCAACCAAATGCATTATCTCCTACTTTAATATTATTTACTACACCAAACATTCCTGGATAAATCACAGCCTGTCCATCATTATTTGGAATATATCCAGGATTTTTAAAAGAGGGTTGCGTTGCAAAACCCCCAATTGACATTTTTATTAAATTTTTCTCATTAGTTTTTAAATTTGAAATCACATTGAGAGAAATATCTTGTTTAATTTAAATAAAGAATAACAAAATTGTCATTACAGTGTTGATAAAATGTAATCTAAAAAATACTCGTATATTGCAAAATAATCACCACCAAAATGATAAATTATCTATTTCTTAAATTATAAAAACAATTTAGATACGATTTTTATGGGAACTTCATTTGAAAATTTAAATAATGAAATTAAAAAATTTAATGATGTCTTAAACACCATGAATATTTTGATTTGGGATTCTAGAACTAAAATGCCAAAAAAGGGGGCATCTGGAAGAGGTTCACAGATAGGAAGTCTTACATCTTTAGCTAGAGAAATATTACTATCTTCAAAAATGAGAAAATTATTTGATGAATCTGATAATGAAACTCATAATTTAAATGATGATACTTTTGAAAGAAAAACACTTAAACATTTAGGTGAGGCTATTGAGTATCATGATAAAATACCAGAAAAAATTCAAGTTAGAAAAGCTGAAATTGAACCTTTAGCCCATAATGCTTGGGCTGAAGCAAGAGAAAAAAAAGATTTTAGCATTTTTAAACCACTCTTACAGGAGCAAGTTGATATAGCAATTGAGCAAGCTCACTGTATCGGTTTTAAAGAGCATCCATACGATGCATTGATGCAAAGATTTGAACCAGGTGAGTCTGTAAAATCACTTAAAAAATTATTTGATGTATTAAAGTCAGGCCTTGGAGAAATACTTAAAGAAACCTCAAAAGTAGAAAAACCAAATAAAAGTTTTTTATATAAAAATTATCCTGTAGAAAAACAAATTGAGTTCTCTACAAAAATTGCAAGTAAGTTTGGATATGATTTTGACAGGGGAAGATTAGATAGCACTGTTCATCCTTTCGAAATTTCTTTTACTAGAGACGATGTAAGAATTACCACAAGATATTATGAAGATTTTATAAATCCATCTTTATTTGGTACTTTACATGAAGCAGGTCACGGAATTTATGAACAAAATATTAATGAAAAATACACTCGCTCAGCAATGACAACAGATTTTTTAAGCTTTTATGCTGTTGGTGGAGTTAGTTTTGGAGCTCACGAGTCTCAGTCAAGATTATATGAAAATCATATTGGTAGAAGTAAAATTTTTTGGGAAAACCACTTTGGTGATTTAAAAGATTGCTTTCCGGAAGCATTAAAAAATGTTTCTGCTGAAGACTTTTTTAGAGCAGTAAATGTAGTTGAACCAAGTCTTATAAGAGTAGAGTCTGATGAATCTACGTACGATTTTCATATCATGTTAAGAGTTGATATAGAAAGTATGCTAATTGATAAAAGTTTAAAAGTAGCAGATTTACCAACTGTTTGGAATGAACAAATAAAACAATATTTAGATCTCGAAGTACCTGATGACAGTCAAGGTGTCTTACAAGATATTCATTGGTCAGGTGGTCAATTTGGAACTTTTTGTAATTATACAATTGGAAATGTAATGGCTGCTCAGCTAATGGAAACAATGAAAAAAACAAACCCAGAAATACAAAATGATATTAATCAAGCTAATTATGAGCCACTACTCAATTGGTTAACATCAAACATTCATACTCATGGAAGACGATACACAAGAAACGAATTATTAGAAAGGTCTACTGGAGAAACTCTAAATCCTTTACCTTATATAAATTATCTTAAAGGCAAGGCCAGCCAAGTTTATGGAGTAAAATTTAATGATTAAGAAAAATTTTGTCGCTTCAAGAATTAAAGATCATAAATCTAATATTGTAACAAAAATGTGGAATATTCAACAAAAATTAGATGATGTAATTGCAATGGGAAGAGGTGATACTGATTTAGATACACCAAGACATATCATAGATGCAGGTATAAATGCTCTAAACAATGGAGCAACACATTATACACATCCTATGGGTATGCCAGAATTAAGAAATGAAATTTGTAACGATATATTAAAGAACGGCGGAGCAAAATATAACGATGACGAAATAGTTGTTACAGCTGGAGGTCAGGAAGCAATGTTTGCAATTGCTTTAGGTATATTAAATGCTGGTGATGAAATGATTGCTGTAGCTCCTGGCTACAATCCATATTTTCAGGCAGCTGAATTAGCAGAAGCGAAGCCAGTTATGGTTAAGACTTATATTGATAATAATTTTGCAATGACTGCTGAAGCTGTTGAACCCTTAATAACTGATAAAACAAAAATTATGGTTATTATCAATCCTTGCAATCCAACTGGTGCAGTTACACCTTATGAAGAAGTACTTAAATTATCACAATTAGCAATAAAACATGATCTTATAGTAATATCTGATGAGATTTATTCTCGTCTTACTTTTGGAAATCATACAGCACAACCTGTTGCAGCCTTACCAGAAATGTTTGAAAGAACTATAACTTTAAATGGATTTTCAAAATCATATTGTATGACCGGATGGAGAGTAGGATATTTTGCTGCACCAAAAAATTTGATAACTCATTTAGGTGAGATTCATCATGGATTTGCAATATGCGCTCCTGCAGTTAGTCAACATGCAGCTCTTGCAGCTCTAAAGGGTTCTCAGGATTGCGTAAAAGAAATGCAGCAAATCATGCAGGAAAGATGTGAAATATTATGCAATGGACTTGATGAAATTAATATACCTTATTCAGAACCACAAGGAGGATATTACGTATATGCCAATGTTTCAAAAACAGGCATGAATGCTACAGATTTTTGTCTGAAATTATTGGAAGAGGGAAAAGTTATAATATACCCTGGAGGTTTATATGGTGATCACTGTGATGATTTTGTAAGATTTTCTCTAACTCAACCAGCAAATAAAATTAAAGAAGCAGTATCCAGAATAAAAAAAGTTGTATCAACAATATGAATGCCAAATTAAAAAATGAGGTTTTAGAAATAAAACACATGGCATTTGCTGTAGAAGATATTGAACAATCACTAAAGTATTATAAAAAATTTATGGGTGTATCAAATGATATAGAAATTCAAGATATGCCAAAATCACGTACAAGAGTTGCTGTTTTTAATATTGGAGATATAGAATATCAACTCTGTCAATCACAAGATCCTGATGGAAGATTTAATAAATGGATAAAAGAAAGAGGAAGAGGTGGCTTGCACCATATTTGTTACGTAGTTAAAAATTTAGATGAGTCCATAAAGGTAATGACAGACGAAGGTGCTACTCTTAGGGAATGTAAGGCATGTAAAGTAGTTGGAAATCATCCTCACCCTGAAGGTTTTATTGCATTTTTAGATAATGAGGTTGATAATATTGAAGTAGAATTAATGCAAGTTTACACAGACCAAGAATTAGAAAAATATAAATCTTATCAAGGAATATAAATATTAAATCAATTTATATCACGGGCGCTGGAGGCTTTTTAGGATCTGAATTAGTAAATGGACTTTCATTATTAAATTATCATATTTATGCAAATGATATAAATTTCTCTTATAAAATAAATAAAAATAAAAAAATAATTCTTCTTAAAGAAAACTTATTATCTAACAAACACAAGATTAATATTAACAATTGTGACATTTTTATTCATGCATGTGCGTTGACTAAAACATATAAAGATAAAAATAAAAACTTATTTAAAGTTAATACGAAATTGACTAGGAAAGCATTAATTTTAGCTAAGCAACTTAATTGTAAAAATTTTTTTTTTATAAGCTCAACTTCTGTTTATAGAAAATTCTCAAAATACAAATATAATGAAAAATCAAAAACTTCTGCACAAGATAGTTATTCAAAATCAAAATTAAAAGGTGAAAAAATATCAAAAGATTTTTGTAACAAACATAAGATTAAACTTACTATATTGAGAATAGGTAATATTTATAGTGGTCATGAGAAAATAAAATGGAGTAGATTAAATGTATCACAAATTCAGAAATGGATTAATGATAACAAAAAAAATAAAATCTTAAAAACAAGTAATTTTGATACCTTAAGAGATTGGACATATGTTAAAGATATACCCAAAGCTTTAAATAGCATAATTATAAATAATCAAAATTTTAAGTTACTCAATTTAGTATCTCCTTATTGTTATAAAGATATCTATTTAATGAAAAAAATATCTAAAAATAATAAACTAATTAATTCATTAGAAAATAATAATAATAATGCGAGTTATTCAATTTATATTGATAAAATATTATTTAAAAAATGGACTACTTTTCAAAGAGCATTTAACTTAATTAAAAATTATGAAAACTTATAAGGTGGTATTAGTTGGCTACGGCCCAAGAGGTAAAATTTGGTCTAAAATTTTAAAAAAAAACAAAAATGTGAAGTTGGTTGCAATATGTGACATCAATTTAAAAACCAAAAATAAAGACTCAAAGAAAATTCCTTTTTACTTAAAGATTGAAAATGCCATTTTTGAAAATAATCCAGATTTTATTGTATTATCAACACCTCCAGCATCAAGAATGAAAGATTTAAAAGTTTGCGCAAAATATAAATTGCCTGTTTTAGTTGAAAAGCCACTTGCTGTTAATATTAATGAGGCAAAAAAATTAGTGAGATTTATGAACCGAAATAAATTATTAATGATGGTCGGTTTAAATTTTCGATATCTTCCTTCAACAATTGAAAAAATAAAATTAATTAAATTAAATAAAGTCGGAAAACCAAATTTTGCAAGATTTGTTTATGAGAGATGGCGAGATGGAAAGCTTATGCGATTAAATAAATACCCTCTTTTAATGGATCAACCAATGCTTTGGGAGCAATCAATTCATCATTTTGATTTAATACGATATGTATACAATTCAGAAATAAAAAGCGTATATGCTACGACGTCAAATCCACCTTGGTCAATGTATAAAGATGATACAAATGTTAATGCAATACTCGAATTAAAAAATAAAATAATAATAAATTACGTAGGTAATTGGCAGAGTAATTCTAAGTCATTAAATTTTGAGTGGAGAACTGATTGTGAAAATGGAATAATAATTCAAAAAAAACAATTTGAAGACTTATATTACAGACATTTCAAATCTAAAGTAGAAAAAAAAATCAAACTTAAAAAAATAAAAATGTGGTTCGACGATGCTAATCTATTATTAAATGATTTTTTAGACTCTCTTCGAAAGAAAAAGGATATTTACAAAATAAACTCTGATCATCTAAAATCATTAGCTGTAGTAGATGCTTGTATAAAATCTTCTAAAACTGGAAAAAAAGTAAGGATATTAAGCTAATAATTATTAATAATTTTTTGCAATACTATTAAATAATACATGACATATAGTCATCACTGATATGACTTATTTACTATTTCAAATATTCTAAATTTCTTTTATTCCTTCATTAATCATATTTTCTAATGGAGGTTGTATGAAAAAATTAATAACTGGGGTAGCAGTTGTATTAGGTTTGATATTCCCATCAACTTTTACAATAGCCGCTCCACCAGACGATACTTTCGTTGTTGGATTGCCGACAGATACAATCGGTTTGGAACCTGCCCAAATTAGTTCAAGACATACTGCGAATATAATGAAGCATATTTTTGGACAACTATATTCAGTTTCTGAAACAGGTTCAATCGATCCTAACTTAGCTGAGAGTTATAAAATTTCTGATGATGGAAAAGAATATACATTTACATTAAAGGAAGGTTTAACTTGTCACGATGGTGAGGCGCTAACAGCAGAAGATGCTGCATATTCATTTAATAGAGTAGCAGATGAAGATCTTGCGTTTACTGGTAACTCAGCAGGTTTCGTTTATAAATCTATAGACTTTAAAGAAGCTAGAGCAGATAGTGAAAGAGAAGTTACTATTGTTCTGGGTGGACCTAATCATATTGCTTTAGGTTTAATTGCAGAAGTTTATGTACACTGTAAAGATTCTTATGAAAAAATGTCTAAAGATGAAGCAGCGTCAAACCCAATTGGTTCCGGACCTTATGAATTTGTTAAATGGGATAAAGGTAGTCAGATTGTTTTAAAGAAAGCAGCTAATCCACCTATACCAACAAATTTTGAAAATGTTATTTGGAGAGTTATTCCTGAAGCATCTACAAGAACTGCAGAATTAATTGCAGGAAATGTAGATATGATAACTAATGCATCACCTGATCAGGTAGAAGCAATTGATGCTTCTAGCACAGCAAAAGTTGCTAAGGTACAGGGAACTAGAAGAATGTATGTTGGTTTTCATCAGGGACCAGAATTTGCAGTTACTCCTGGAGGAGCAGCAATTCAAAAACCAGAAGTTAGAAGAGCTTTACAATATGCTGTCAACGTTCCAGCAATTTGTGAAAATCTTTTAAATGCTCCTTGTACAAGAATGACTGGTATTGTTAATCCTAACAACGCACATCCAAATCTAGAACCTTATCCGTATGATCCAGAAATAGCTGAATATCTATTAGATCAAGCTGGATATCCTAGAGATGCAAATGGAGTAAGATTTGAAATTACTTTACAAGCAGGTGAGGGAAGATACTTAAATGACAAAAATGTTGTTTTAGCTATTTGCCAATACTTGGATGATGTTGGAGTAAAAACAAATTGTGAAATATTAGACTGGTCAGCTGTTTACATACCTCTTATTAAAGAGAAAAAAGCCGGTCCTATGTATTTCATTGGTTCAGGTGGAGCAACTTGGAGTCCGCTATATGATATGGCAGATTTATCAGCTCCTGACTCAGGTCCAAACTATACGAAATGGATGAATGAGGAATGGTTTAAAGGATGGAAAGTTATCAATAATACTAATGACGAATATATTATTCGTAGAGAAATTGATAGAATGCTTGAAGTCTTTTACAATGAAGGACCATGGTTACATCTATATTTCCAACCTGACTTCTATGGTGTGAGTAACAGAGTAAACTGGAATCCACGAAGAGATGAAAAGGTTGATCTATTTAACGCTACTTTAAAGTAGTTTATAATTAATGTTGGCTCCAATTTGGAGCCAACATCATTTTTTAAATTAAAAAAATGTTTTTTTATATCTTAAGAAGAATTCCTCAAACAGTCTTAGTTATTTTTGGTGTAACTCTAGTTACATTTATTGCACTCCAAATAGGAGGCGACCCTACATATTTATTTGTAAGCGAAAGAGCATCACCTGAAGAAATAGAAGAGACCAGAAAAATGCTTGGATTTGATAAACCTCTTCATATTCAATATTTAATTTATTTATCAAATTTAGTTCAATTAGATTTTGGTGATTCACTTTATTATAGACAGCCTGCATTAACAGTCATTCTTGAAACATTACCAGCAACAATTGAGCTAACAATTTTTTCAATGTTGATTGCAATTTTTGGATCAATTCCATTTGGAATTTTAGCAGCAATTTATCGAGGAAAATGGATTGATGGATCATTAATGGCTATTGCTATGCTTGGACAATCAATACCTAGTTTTTGGCTGGGTATAATGTGTATTCTTTATATTTCATTAAATGTTAGTTGGCTCCCTATATCGGGACATGTTCCTTTTTTAATGTTAATTTTTCAAGGTGAATTTATTCAAGCATTTAAAAATCTACCTACTACAATAACATATTTAATTCTACCAAGCTTTGCTGTTGCTTTTTACTCAGTTTCTAGAAATGCAAGATTAATTCGGTCTTCAATGTTAGAAGTTTTATCTCAAGATTATGTTAGGACTGCAAGATCAAAAGGATTATCAGAATACATAGTCATTATGAAACATGCTATGAGAAATGCCTGGCTACCAGTTGTAACAATTATTGGTTTAGAATTTGGCTTTGTAATAAGTGGGGTAGTAGTTGTAGAAGTAATTTTTGCATGGCCTGGATTAGGTAGAACGGTTTTTGATGCAATTTCAAATAGAGATATTCCACTCGTGCAGGCAGCTGTGGTAGTAATATCTCTATTCGTAATAGTAATAAATTTAATCACAGATTTAGTTTATGCAAAATTAGATCCAAGAATAAAATTATGAACAGTAAAAAAACAAATAATCAAAATATAAAAGATTTTTTATTTGCACTTATAAAAAATAAGTGGGCTTTAACATCTATAATTTGGTTATTTATAATTATAGCAATCGCAATATTTGCATCACAACTTGCACCTTTTGATCCAAATAAAAATAATATTATGGAAAGGGTAGCCCCTCCACTAACCCTAGACAAACAAGGAAACATGAAATACTTAATTGGATCTGATGCTTTAGGAAGAGATTCATTTTCAAGACTCATTTTTGGAGCTCAAGTATCTTTAATTGTTGGTTTTTCAGCCGTACTTGTTGGTGGAATTTTAGGCACAGCTTTAGGTGTTTATGCAGGATATTATGGAAAATGGATAGATGATATAATAATGCGTTTAGCTGATATACAACTTGCATTTCCATTTATACTTTTAGCAATTCTATTTCTTGTTGTTTTAGGTGAAGGGTTAATAAATTTAATTATAGTTCTGGGTATAGGTCAATGGGTTACATATGCAAGAATTGCTAGAGCTCAGACAATTTCTCAAAAGGAAAAAGAGTATGTAGAAGCTGCAAAAGCACTAGGAGTAAATAATTTTAGCATTATGTTTGGTTCAATACTTCCTAATATTTTTGCTCCTTTAATTGTTATTGCTTCATTTAATGTAGCAAGTGTTATTTTAGCAGAAGCAGCTCTTTCCTTTTTAGGTCTCGGGGTTCCACCTCAAATTCCAACATGGGGAGCTATGTTGGCAGAGAGTAGAGATCATATATTTGCTAAAAGATGGTGGATGCCTTTCTTTCCAGGAATGGCAATTTTACTCACTGTTTTAGCATTCAACATTGTTGGGGATTGGTTAAGAGATTACTTAGATCCAAGATTAAAGGAGGTAGAATAATGACACTTAAAATTGGAATAGTAGGAGCAAGTTTTGCAAAAGCTGCATATTTACCTGCTTTAAATCACATAGAAGGAGTTGAAGTAACATGTCTATCCTCAAATAGATTAGAAAGCGCTAAATCCTGTGCTGAAAAATTTAATATAAAAAATTTTTACGATAATTGGGAAAAAATGATTGAAGAAAATGAGCTTGATTTAGTTTGTATAGCTACTCCTACGGATTTACATGCACCAATTACTTTAAAATCTCTTCAAAAAGGAGCTCATGTTTTATGTGAAAAGCCTACTGCTATGAATGCTGAAGAGGCGACTCAAATGTTAGAAACTGCAAAAAAGTATAATAAAATTCATATGATTGATCATGAATTAAGATTTAATCCCAATAGAAAAAAAATTAGAGAATGGATTTCAAGTGGAGAAATTGGCAAAATTCAACACATAAATATTTTAAATGTATCTAATAGTTGGTTGGATCCATCATCAAGACCAAAAGATGATTGGTGGAGTCTAAGTAGTAGAGGTGGGGGAAGAATGGGAGCAAATGGATCACATCAAGTAGACCTTATAAGATGGTGGTGTGGTGAAATAAAATCAGTATTTGGACAAGCTTTAACAATAGTAAAAGATAGAATAGATAAAAATAGTAAAGAAAAATGGCAAGCTACTGCCGATGATTTATCATACTTTTCTTTAGAGTTATTAAATGGTGGTCTCGCTAATGTTTTTATGAGCGGTGTTGTTAGTCATTCGTTAGGCAATAAAACTCAAATTTTTGGATCAGAAGGTACCATTATTCTAGAAGACAAGACAGAAGAAATATTATTTGCAAAAAAAGCAGAAGATTTTAAAAAATTATCTTTTGAAGATCCTAACGCATCACTTGACGGCGTTAACAAAGGTATTTGGAATGTTTCAGTAGTTAGTTTATTAGAAGAATTAACTTCAGCTATTAGGGAAAACCGATCTTTAAATGAAGGTTCAACATTTGAAGATGGATTAAAAAATCAACTTGTAGTTGATGCAGTTTTCCAATCTACAAAAGAAAGAAAATGGATTGATTTATAAAAATGGATTTTTCAAATAGAAATATCCTTATTACTGGAGCAGCAGATGGTTTAGGTTTTGCAGTCTCAAAAGCTTTTTCAGAAAAAAAAGCTAATTTATTTTTATTAGACATTGATTATAAAAAACTTATAAAAAATAATATTCGTAATGCAAAAAATATTGAATGTGATTTAAGCAAAATAGATAATTTAGAAAAAATATTTCTTAATTTATCTAAAGAACAAAAATCAATTGATATTTTAATACATAATGCTGCAATTCTTATCCCAAAATCATTTGAAAATACTGACAAAAAATATTGGAATGATGTACTTAATATTTCCTTAAATAGTGGATTTCTTTTATCTAAATTTGTCTGGGATAGTATGAAAAAAAATGGAAGAGGTATAATAATTTTTGTCTCATCACGTGCTGGTGTAGAAGGTTTTGATAATGAAAGTGCCTATTGTGCAGCAAAACATGGTTTAGAAGGATTAATGAAAAGTTTATCTATTGAAGGCTCTAGTATTGGTATTCAAGTATTTACTATTACCCCTGGAATGTTTATGAATACTCCCATGTCAGAACAAAACTATACTGATGAATATAAAAAGAAATGGGTAGATCCAATTGAATTGACTCCAGCTTTTTTGAAATTGGCTTCTGGAAATTATAAACATCTTATAGGAAAGCATATAAATGCATGGGATTTATCTAATGAGGATAAAAAATGAAAGATATATATAAATATATAGATGATAATGTTGACGAATATGTAAAGGATTTGCAAGAGTTTATAAGAAAGCCCTCAGTATCTGCTCAAAAATTAGGTTTAGAAGAATGTGCAAATTATGTTGTTGAGAAAATGCACAAGGATGGCTTACCCGCTGAATTACATGAGATACCTGATGGCCCTCCTTTAGTCTTTGGGCATTTAGAATCTTCAAATTCTAAAAAAACATTATTTTGTTATTCTCATTATGATGTTCAACCACCAGAACCTATTGAAGAGTGGTCACATGGAGGTCCATGGTCTGGTGCCTTAGTTGATGATGTAATTTATGGAAGAGGGGCTACAGATAACAAAGGTGGTTTATTAGCTTTTAATAAAGCAGCAAAAGCATTTTTAAAAGTAAGAGGTGAAGTTCCCTTAAATTTAAAATTTTTCTATGAAGGGGAAGAAGAAATAGGTTCTGTTCATCTTGGCCCGTGGGTCGAAAAAAATAAAAAACTCTTAGAAGCTGATGGAATGCACTGCTTAGATGGAACAGTTGACGAATTTGCTAAAGTGCCGGAGGTTGAGCTTGGTTTAAAATCAGTATTATTTGTGGAATTAATCGCAAGAGGAGGAAAAAAAGATATTCACTCTCTTAATTTTCCACTTGTACCTAGTCCTCCATGGGAATTAGTTCATGCTTTATCAACTATAATGACAAGAGATAGAAAAATATTAATTAAGGATTGGTATGAGGGATTATACGAATTAGGAGAGGAAGAAATAAATTTACTTGATGAAAAGAATGAAAGAGTAGATTTATCTGCATTAAAATCAGAATTTGGTATTGAAAATTTTGTTCTAAACAGAGATGGAGTTGAGGCAATCAAAGCGAGAACATACGAGCCAACTGCAAATATTCAAGGAATGATTTCAGGATATACTGGTCCTGGACACAAAACTATTGTACCAAGCGAAGCAAAAGTTCGAATAGATTTTCGGTTACTTCCACATATGAATCCACAAAAATGTATAAAAAAACTAAAAGATCATTTGATTGAGCATGGATTTGGTCATCTTGAGGTGAAAGCTTTTGATGCAGCAGAACCTCCTTACAAAATTTCTGTTAAAGAAGATATATCTCAAGCTATTATTAAAGCTGCAGAGGAAGTATTTGGTGAAAAACCTGTTGTAAATGGTGTTTCAGCAGAAGGAACTATATTGAAACATGTTTGGATGCCATGTGTATTAACTGGGTTTGCTAATCCTGGTGCAAATCTTCATGCGCCAGATGAAAATATTAAGGTTGAAAACTATATAAAAGGTATAAAATACGCTGCAGCAATAATGGAAAATTTTTCTAAATACTAACAAACTTTTAGTTAAAACAATAATTAAACATTAATTACTGGTAATTCTTTAGGCGTTCTTGTTGTTAATAATCTATTACCATTTTCAGTAATTAAAACATTTTCTTCATGAACTAATATCAAACCATTTTCAATCTCGATTGAAGGCTCTAAAGCTAAGATCATGTTTTTTTCTAAAATTGTATTATCATCAATCATAATACTAGGTGGTTCTGTCAGTTGAAGACCAAAACCATGTCCCATTCTTCCAACTTTACTTTTAACATTACTTGAAAATAAATTTTTACTTAGTAATTCATAAACCTCTTTACAACTGATACCCGGTTTAATTATTTCTAGAGTTTTTTCTGTAGTATCCCATAATTTATTATAAGCATCTAAAGATTTTTGACTAATATTTCCAAATCCAAAATTTCTATCAAAATCACAGAAATATCCATTTAGTGTAGAGCCAGTATCAATAATTAGAATATCACCATCTTTAGTTATTCTATCCGTTGGATTACATATAATTTGATTATATCCGTTAAATCCGGAAGCACATGCAATGTATTGAATATAATCTGCACCACTCTCAATTAATTCTGTTTTAAATATCGCAGCAATTTGTTTTTCACTCATTCCTAAGTTAATTTTTTGTGGAAAGTTATCAAATACCTTACTTGTAATGGAACAAATTTCTTTAATATTATTGATCTCTATTTCAGATTTGATTTTTCTTATATTCCAAATTATCTTACTAGCATCAACAAAATTATATTCTGATAAATTTTTTTGAATATTCTGATAATCTATAACACTCATTCGCAAGAAACTTTCATTTCCTAATTCAAATCCGATATTTGAATTTTTAGGAAAATTTTTAATATTTTTTTTAAGTAAAGATATCCCTTCATCTTTTGGATTCGGAGAGTCCCAAGTCTCGATATCATTAACTAATGTATTTTGCATAGCTGTAACACCAATTGATGGTATTATTGCTTTTATTGGATTTTTTTTTGAAATAATTAAATACCAAGGCCTTGTGGGGCTTTCCCAAAAATTACTATCAAGTCCAGTGAAATATCTAAAATTTGATGGTGAAGTTATAATAACTGCATCAATATTTTCTTTTTCAATATGAATTTGTATTTTTTCAATTCTGGAAATAAATTCTTCTTTTGGAAAATCGTTCATAAATTGATAAGTATCATAGCATTAACATTTATTAACAATAAGAAATACTTTGATCTATTCATCATTATTCATTTTTTGTTTGTCTTTAGGTACTTTTTTTCCTTTTGCTTCAGAGACATATTTATCAGCACTATTATTATCTAATAAGTATAGTACATTTTTATTATTATTTTTTGCTTCAGCAGGTAATATTTTAGGATCTCTAATAAGTTGGATATGTGGTTACTTTGTAAATTTTCTTATTAAGAAACCTTGGTTCCCGTTAAATAAATATTTATTACAGAAAGCTACAGATATTTTCAAAAAGTATGGAAAATGGTCATTATTATTTTCATGGGTACCTATTATTGGAGATCCAATTGCATTTGCAGCAGGCACACTAAAATATAATATTACTTTTTTTTTAATATTTGTATCTATTGGGAAAATTGCTAGATATTTGATAATATATTTATATCTTATTTAATTTGTGATGTCTGAAAATCTAATATTTGTTTTCATTATTGGTTTTTTATCTGGAGTTGGTTTTTTATCAATTATATTTTTTCTTCGCAAAGAAAAAAATTCTGAAATAAAAAATGATACTGATCTTACTTCCTTAAAAAATCATATGCAATCAATTCAGCAATCTTTACAAAATTTTAATTTAGCGCAAGATAGAATTGAGAATACATTAATTAGAGGTGGCGCGATTCAACAAGGTCCTTGGGGAGAATTTGTACTTAAAAATATTTTAGATAGTGTTGGCTTACGAGAAGGAGAAGAGTACTCAACTCAAAAAACTTTTAGAGATGAAGATGGTAATTTACAAAAACCTGATGTAATTGTTCATATGCCAGGAAATAGACACATAATTATAGATTCAAAAGTGTCCTTAGATTCTTGGCATGATTATTCTAATACAAATGACAATCAACAAAAGAAGATATTTTTGAAAAAATTTTTGGATTCAACAAAAACTTTGATTAGAAGTTTGAGTAAAGATAATTATTCAAAAATTTATGGAATCAATACAATTGATAATGTTTTAATGTTTGTTCCAATAGAACCAGCACTACTTACCTTATATAATGAGGCAAATAAACTTATCGAAGATTCATGGAACAATAAAATAATTATTGTTGGACCATCAACTTTACCTTTTTTACTTAAAGCTGTAGAAAATATGTGGAGGGTTGATAAACAATCTAAAACAATAAAAGACATAGCATCAGCAGCATCAGACATTTACGACAAAACAGTTAGTGTGTATGAGTCATTTGTAAAAGCTAATCAATCATTAGATGTAGCTAAATCAAAAATGGATGAAGCTAAACAAAGATTACAAGATGGTTCTGGAAGTTTGACTAAAAAAGTAGAAAAGATGAAAAAATTAGGAAGATTGAGTACTAAAAAACAGTTGCCAGATATAAATGACGATGTAATAAACTAAATTAATGCCTAGTTTTGATATTGTAAACAGATTAGATCATCAAGAAATTGATAACGCGCTAGGAAATGCTACAAGAGAAATTACCACAAGGTATGATTTTAAAGGATCAGATACTTCAATTGAAAAAAATGAAAATACTATAGTTGTTATTACTGATGATGAAATGAAAGCTGGTCAAGTAAATGACATGCTAGTTACTCATTTTGTAAGACGAAAAGTTGATCCTTTATGTTTAAAAAAAAATGATATTGAAAAAGCTGGGGGGAATAAAATTCGTCAGACTTATGAATTAGTAGAAGGCATTGAGCAATCCCTGTGTAAAAAAATTACTTCTGATATCAAAAGTTCTAAATTAAAAGTTCAAGTTAAGATCAATGGGAATGAACTTCGTGTTGAAGGAAAGAAAAAAGATGATTTACAAGGTGTTATGAAGCTTATTGAAGATGCTAAGATAGGTATACCAGTCCAATTTGTAAATTTTAGAGATTAAAAAATGATTACCTGGGAGTTAATTGCTGCTTTAGCAGTGTATAATTTTATTATGTACGTAACACCAGGCCCAAACAATAGTATTTTAACTGCATCAGGTATAAAATTTGGTTTTGTTAGATCTATTCCTAATATTTTTGGTATTCCTTCTGGTCATGGTTTGCAATTAGCACTTGTATGTCTGGGTCTTGGATCCTTATTCATTACCTATCCTATACTCTATGATATTTTAAGATATATAGGAGCAGGGTATATTCTTTATTTAGCATATAAAATGTTTGGGTCTTTAAATATTTCTAAGACTGAAGATAGGTCAAGACCATTAAAATATTATGAAGCAATTTTGTTTCAATTTGTAAATCCAAAAGCCTGGGTAATCTGCTCAACTGCAGTAACATTATATTATCCAAAAGATGAAAATATAATTATTGGCACACTATTTATGGTTATTATGTCTACTGTAGTTAACATTCCTTCTATTAGTATATGGGCTTATGGGGGAAGTGTTATCAGACATTATCTTAATAATGATAAATTGAAAAAAATAGTTGAATTAACTTTAGCTATAATGCTTATAGCAACTGCTGCTTCAGTTCTATTATATAACGCTTAAGGTACTGGAATTTTATGAAATTCTCCTGCAATATTATATCCCTTAACGACAGCTGGTCTTTTTAAAATTTTTAAATACCATTTTAAAACATTTGGATATTTATCTATTTGAATTTCATGTCTTTCAAATCTAGCTACCCAAGGCCATATAGAGATATCAGCTATTGAATAATCATTAGAAAAATATTCACTAACTGAAAGTCTCTTATCTAGAATACTATATACATGCTTTGCATAATTCCTTGATCTTTCTGAGGCAAATTTACTTTTACCAGCATGATAGTATAAATATTGATGTGCTTGACCTAGCATTGGCCCTACATATGACATTTGAAAAAAAACCCATTGAATTATTTCCCAATAATTACTTTTATTAATAAATCGATTATGTTTATTTGCTAAATATAGAAGGATTGCACCTGATTCAAAAACTGTATTTCCATTATCATTATCTACAATTACAGGTATTTTATTAGTTGGTGAAATTTTAGAAAAATTATCAGTAAATTGCTCATTTTGATTTAAATCAATTAGAATAGTCTTGTAATCAATTTCTAATTCTTCAAGTAATATGCTGATTTTTCTGCCGTTTGGAGTTGGTGAATAATATAGATCAATCATGGTTAGATTATTTTTAATTCAAAACTATATAAATACTAGTGGATTACAATACTAATATAATCATTAAATTAGCTTGGTGTGATAAAACTTCATTTGAAAAAATAAAAAGGATTCACGGAGTTACCGAATCAGAGGTTATAAAAATAATGAGAAAAAATCTCAAACCTCGATCATTCAAATTATGGAGAACTAGAGTGAGCGGAAGATCAAGAAAGCACGAGAAAAAAAGAAATCTATCAGAAAAACCATTTAAATATGAAAGTTATGTTTAGAATACTCATCAGTTGCATTATTATTTTATTTTTTAGTAATATTGCAATAGCTGATCAAAATGATCCGAGATTAAATAATTTATTTAAAAAATTAAATCAGACAGAGAACCAAGAAGAGATAAGAGAATTAATATCTGATATCTGGAATATATGGTACGAAGTTGATGATCCAAAAGTAATTGAATATTTTGAGAAAGGTATTCAAGCTATGAATTTGAGAAATTATCCACTTGCAATAAGATTCTTTAATAATTTAATTGAAGAAGATCCTAATTTTGCTGAAGGTTGGAATAAAAGGGCAACTGTTCATTTCATGATGGGTAATTTTGATCAATCTATGCAAGACATCATTAAAACTCTTGAATTAGAACCAAGACATTTTGGTGCTCTAGATGGAATGGGTTTAATTTTTATTCATCAGGGTCAGTTTCAACAGGCAATTGATGTATATGACAAGATGTTAGAGATTTTTCCTTATAGTGTAAAAACTATGGATAAAAAAGAGAGAATACAATCGTTTATTTCTCAATCTACGTAATATCAAAAAATACTAATAATAAAGACAGTGTAAAAAAACTAACAAACGTACTTAATACTACATTGGAAGAAACGACAGCTTTTAGTGAGTTATATCTGTATGCAAAATAATATGACTGAGACCCACTTGGTAAAGCTGCGGCCATAGTAACAATAATTACCAAGAGACTATCAAGCTCTAATATAAATTGTGCTAAACAAAATGCAATTATAGGGTGAATGAAATTTTTTAAGATAGTTAATAGTATTGCACTATAAATATTTTCTCTAATTTTAAAATTTCCTAACGCAAGACCTAAAGAAATGAGAACCATTGGAAGAGCAAGGTTTACAAAAATATCTAAGGGCTCTTTAAGAATAGATGGAACAATAAGATTAGAGTAATTAAGAATGATACCAATTATCATTCCGAAAAGTACAATATTTTTAATTATACCTAATAATATTTGATAAAAAATTTCGACAATGCTTTTTTGTCTATTTCTATAAACTTCTATTATAATAACAGTATAGCTAAAATGAACAATACCATGAAAAAAAACTAATATCATATAAGGTATTGTATTTATTGGACCCAAAACTGCATACATAAGAGGTATTCCCATTGCTACTGTGTTACCAAAACAAGCAGCTAATCCAAATAGTGCAGAGTCATCTGTTTTAAAATTTAAAAATTGTTTGCTAATTAAAAATCCAATCATGGATATAAAAATTCCTGAAGCAAAAAATGAGATGATCAGACCAATAGAATTAATTTGAGGAAATGAGACTTGCCAAAAATATATAATTAAAGCTAAAGGCAGAAGAATGTTGAAACCTGTAAAATCAAAATAATCAATATATTTTTTTGGAAGTATTTGTAATTTATTTACAAAAAATCCAAAAAGGATATATCCAAACACACTGCTAACTATATTAAATAAGTCAATCATTTAAATCAAAAAAATTATTTAAAAATTGAATGACGCTTTCTTCAACTATATTATTTTCATTTGAGTTTAAATTTTGTAAAAATTTTGAATTTTCATCAAAACTTATATTAGGATTATTTAAGTTTCCTTTAATTAAAGTAGTTAAATATATTTCATTATTTTGAGATAAGTTTAAAATAATATCTATAAAATTATTATTGTAATTGTATTCTCCTTTTATAAGAATTCTGTTGTTTTTATTACTAATTTCTATTTTGCTAGTTTCTAAAATATTCTTATTTTTATTTATTTCGCCTTTAAAATTAGAACTTTCATTACCAAAAGCATTTATTAATTCAGAAAATGCAAATTTTTGATTGTTTTGATTTTCTAATTTTTCAAAGAATAATTTTAAAAATGAAATAAGAAATTTTTCTTCATTAGTCGTTTCTAAAAATATTTTTCCATTAATTTTATAAATTGAATCAAATAAATTTTCTAAATTATCACTATATTTAAGATAATTTTCAATATAATTTACTTTTCCATTAATATTTACTTCACTAAAATTAAAATTATTAATGTTAATATTATCAATTAGAATATTTAAATTTCCTAAAATTTGAAATACAGGCTGAGAAATATTGATATTAATATTATTAATGTATAAATTATTTTTGTAATCTTTAATTTCTAAGTTTGTGTTAAGCTTAACAATTGGAAAAATATTGATTTTAGTTTTGTTATTTTCATTAATTTTAATTTCTAATTTCTTCTCGATATCACTAATTATTTTTTCTTTTTCAAAATTATTTAGAAAAATATAAATAAAGATAGATAAAATTATTAATATAATTACTACTATAGAAAAAAATAATCTAATTTTTTTCATATATTAGATCGTAAAAAACTATATTTTTGTAAAATTATTTTCAGGATCATGCAATGGATTAAATTGAACAGACATAACATATTTATTTTTAGCAACTTCAACCTCAAAATTGCAGCCATTTAATTTTTTTAAATCTATTTCTGAATCTATATATCCAAAGACCATATTTTTATTATAACAAAATGAATAATTGCTAGAAGTTGTTTCTCCCACAATTTTATTTTTATAATAAATAGGCTCATCATGCAATAAGAGAGGATTTCCTGGCGTAGATTTTTCTAAAACAAAATTTGTTAGTTGTTTCTTTTTAATTCTATTTTTTATTTTTAAAGCTTGTTTACCTATAAAATCTGTTTTTTTATTTAATTTAACAGTTAATTCTAATCCAGCTTCAAAAGGATTTTCAGCTGGAGAAATATCATGACCCCAATGTAAATATCCCTTTTCCATTCTCATGATATCTAGTGCATGGGCACCAGCATGTGAAAGGTTATATTTTTCTCCAACTTTAACTAACTCTAAATAAATTTCTCTAGATATATTTATAGGAACATAAATTTCCCAACCAAGTTCACCAACAAAAGATAATCTTTGGAAGATTAATTTATTATTTTTCAATGATATTTCTTTAGCAGTTCCAAATTTAAACTTATCGTTTGAAAAATGTTCTCCAAATATTTCTGTTAGAATTTCTCTACTTTTAGGACCAAAAATACCAAAGCAAGCTAAACTTTCAGTAATATCAATTAAAGTTGTGTTTTTACTTAAATTTTCTGAAATATGTTTTTTATCATGTTCTCTCACAGATGAACCTGTCACGATACGAAAAGAATTTTTTTTGATACATGTAACTGTTAAATCAGCAACAATACCGCCATTTGAATTAAGCATTTGCGTGTATGTTATATCACCGGGATTATTTTTAATATTATTGCAGCATAATCGTTGAAGATCGTTAAAGGCAGTATCTCCTTTAATTTCAAATTTTGCAAAAGCACTTAAGTCAAATAAACCAGCGTTTTTTCTTGTGTTTATTGTTTCATACTTTGCTGCATCATACCAATTTTGATAGCCATAACTATACTCATATTCTGGTTTCTTACCATTTAGAGCATACCACATTGGTCTTTCAAAACCGGCCACTTGTCCAAAGCATGCCCCTTCTTTTTTCAAATCATTATGAAAAGGAAGTAGTTTAATATTTCTCGAAGATTTATGTTGTTTGTAAGGCCAGTGCATTGCATATAAATCTCCTAATGACTCAGTAACTCTTTCAGTTATAAATTTTGTTTCAGAGTGAAATTTTTCAAATCTTGAAATATCTAAGGAGTAAAGATCATCATTAACCTCACCGTTCATCATCCATTCTGCAGTTACTTTACCTGCACCACCAGCACTCTGAATACCAATACTATTAAATCCACAACAAACATAAAAGTTTTTTATTTCTGGTGTTTCTCCTAAAAGATAATTTGTATCTGGAGTAAAAGCTTCAGGACCGTTAAAGAATTTTCTTATACCTACATTTTCAAGGGCTGGTATTCTTTTCATAGCATTTTTTAAATGCGGTTCAAAATGATCAAAATCTTCAGGTAGTTCTCCAAAAGAAAAATCATTGGGCACTTTATACGTATCAGTAAATGCAGGTTTAGCTTTAGGCTCAAAAATTCCTACTAAAATTTTTCCCGCATCCTCTTTTAGATATAAGCAATTATTGTAATCTCTAAGAACTGGAAGCGATTTAGAAATTTCTTTTAGAGGCTCACTTAATATATAGAAGTGTTCATTTGGATATAGCGGTATACTAACATTAATATCATTGGCTATTTGTCTTGACCACATTCCAGATGCTAGAACAATATACTCACATTTAATTTTTCCATGTTTTGTATCTACACCTTCTATTGATCCATTTTTAGTAAGGATTTTATTTACAGAACAATGTTCAAATATTTGAGCACCATGCATTTTTGCCGATTTAGCAAGAACATTGGTTATACCAACAGGATCTGCTTGACCATCTTTTGGAATAAATATCCCACCAACAACGTCATCAGTATTTATAAGAGAATAAATATCCTTAATCTCATCTTTTTCTAATTCATTAACTTCTATGTTAAATCTTTGAGCAAAAGTAGCTTGCCTTTTTAATTCCTCTAATCGATCATTAGTTGTTGCAATAGTTAAAGAGCCGTTTTGCTTTAAACCTGTTGCTAATCCTGTTTCTTTTTCCAGGTCTTTATATAAATTTAACGAATAATTTCTAAGTTTTGTAATGGTTGCTGATGCACCAATCTGACCAATCAGTCCTGCTGCATGCCAAGTAGTTCCAGAAGTTAATTGATCTCTTTCTAGCAAGATCACATCTTTCCATCCAAATTTTGCTAAATGATAAGCTACAGAACATCCAGCTATACCACCGCCTATTACGACTACTTTTGCAGAAGTAGGAATTTTATTACTCATTTGTAATATTATAGATAAAGATTTTCAGTATGAGTTTCAAAATAAAAATCTAGATCTTCTATATTTATTTCATCTATTTTTGATGGCTCCCAAATAGGATTATGATCTTTTGAAATTAGCACAGAATTTACACCATTATCAAAGTCACTACGGTATACTATTTTTTGACTTAATTGAAATTCAGTTTCTAAACATTCTTTTAACGATTTACCTTTTGCATCATCTATAAGTTTAGTGCTTATCGCAAGACTCATTGGACATTTAGCTAAAAGAATATCTAAAATTTTTTTTGAAAACTCTGAGCTATGACTTTTTAAATTTGTTATGATTGTTTGAATATTTCCATTGAATAGTTCATTTATTAAATTCATATTTTTAATTAGATATGTATCATTCTTTACTTCAAAATTATCGTGTGAAATTTCTCCTCTTGTAATAAATTTTTCTTTAACATCTTCTATTTTATTACTTCTAAAGTAGTGTGTTGCTAATCCAAAAAAAATTAATTCATTTAATCCTAAAACTTCCCCCGTTAAACCAATATACTTACCAATGTTACCTGGAAGATTTGATAAAAAATAACTTCCGCCAACATCTGGAAAAAAGCCAATTGCAGATTCTGGCATTGCAAATTTTGAATTGTCTGTTGCCAATCTGTGATCACCATAGATTGATAAACCAACCCCGCCCCCCATCACTACACCATTCCAAACTGAAAGAAATTCTTTACTAAATTGGCTTATTAAATAATTAAGTTTATACTCAATTTTAAAAAAATCATGTTTTAAAGAGTTTTCTTGTCCAGCAAGAACAAGAGATTTTACATCACCTCCTGCACAAAAATGTTTACCTTCTCCAACTAACAATACTCTTAAGATATTATCTTTTTCTTCCCATTCTAATAATTTGTCATGGAATTTTTTTGCCATTTCTAAATTGAGAGCATTTAAAGCTTTAGGACGATTTAGTTTAATGATTCCAGTTTGGTTAGTTTCTGTAAATACAATATCCATTAATTCTTTTTAAAATGCAAAACTTTATTAGAAAGACCCACTTCTTTTGCCTTTAATCTATTAATTTCATCTCGTAATCTTGCTGCATCTTCAAATTCAAGTTTTGAGGCGAATTCATTCATTTTTTTCTCTAAATTTTTAATATGTTTATTAAGATCCTTACCAACTAATTCTTTAGCATTATCAATTTCAACTGTAACATGATCTTGTTCAGCTGTGTTTTCAATTATTTCTTGAATATTCTTTTTAATACTGATTGGCGTAATTTTATTTATTTTGTTATATTCTAGTTGTTTTGTTCGTCTTCTATCTGTCTCTTCGATTGCTTCTTTCATACTAGTGGTAATGTTATCAGCATACATTAAGACTTTACTCTCAACATTTCTTGCAGCCCTACCAATAGTCTGAATTAAACTAGTTCTAGAACGAAGGTAACCTTCCTTATCAGCATCTAATATAGCCATTAAAGCACATTCAGGAATATCTAAACCTTCTCTAAGAAGATTTATTCCTACTAAAACATTAAAAACTCCTAGTCTTAGATCTCTAATAATTTCTATTCTTTCTAATGTATCAATATCAGAGTGAAGATACCTTACCTTTAATCCTTCTTCATTGATATATTCAGTAAGATCTTCGGCCATTTTTTTTGTAAGTGTTGTGATTAGAACACGATGACCTTTATCTATAGTCTTTTTACATTCATCAATTAAGTTATCAATTTGATGTTTAGTTGGCCTTATCTCAATAGGTGGATCAATTAAACCTGTTGGTCTAATTACTTGTTCAACAAAGGTACCACCTGTCTTTTCGAGTTCATAATCTCCTGGTGTTGCACTTACAAATATAGTTTGTGGACGCATTGCATCCCATTCTTCTCTTTTTAAAGGTCTGTTATCAACACAACTTGGTAGTCTAAATCCATATTGAGCTAAAGTTGATTTTCTAGAAAAATCACCTTTGTACATTCCTGCTATTTGACCACATGTCTGATGGCTTTCATCTATAAACAATAAAGAGTCTTCTGGAATATATTCATAAAGTGTAGGAGGAGGCTCTCCCGGCTGTCTTCCTGACAAATATCTAGAATAATTTTCAATACCACTACAACTTCCAGTAGTTTCCATCATTTCTAAGTCAAATGTAGTTCTCTCATCCAACCTTTGTCTTTCTAAGTATTTTTTTTCTTTTTCAAAAATCTCTAATTGTTTTTTTAGATCATTTTTAATCATCGTAATTGCTTTTTTTATTGTTGGCTTTGGGGTTACATAATGAGAGTTTGCAAAGATTCTTATTTGTTCAAGTTCTCCGAGCTTCTCTCCAGTGAGTGGGTCCACTTGTGTTATACTCTCTATATCGTCTCCAAACATAGATATTTTCCAAGAAATATCTTCATAGTGAGAGGGAAAAATTTCTAAAATATCTCCCTTTGCCCTAAAGCTACCTCTTCTAAAGTCCATGTCACGACGTTTGTATAAAAGTTCTACCAACTTTCTGATAATTATCTCTCTACTTATGGATTGATTTTTATCTAAAGTAAAAGACATTGAAGAATAAGCATCAACTGATCCAATACCATAAATACAAGAAACTGATGCTACTATGATTGTATCTCTTCTTTCCACTAAAGATCTAGTAGCTGAATGTCTTAGACGATCAATTTGTTCGTTAATTGAAGATTCTTTTTCAATATATGTATCCGTCCTTGGTACATATGCTTCTGGTGTGTAATAATCATAATAACTGACAAAATATTCAACAGCATTATTTGGAAACAAATTTTTCATTTCTCCATAAAGTTGTGCTGCTAATGTTTTGTTTGGTGCCATTATTAAAGTCGGTTTCTGTACTTTTTCAATTACTTTAGCCATTGTAAAGGTCTTACCTGATCCAGTGACACCTAAAAGAACTTGTTCTTGTTCTCCTTCATTTAGACTTTTAACAATACTTTTAATTGCTTCAGGCTGATCACCACTTGGATTAAAATCACTTACAATTTTAAAAGGTGTTGTGATTTCGGAAGAGAGATGATGTTTTTTTTCTGCTTTATTCATTGATTCTAATATAATCATTTAGATAATTGTACTTTTCTAAAAAACTACCATCTGTTGTTATTGTTCCATTTAATATTCTTCCATCATCTTCTTTTAATAAAAAAGGAAGAACTTCTTTGATAATACCTTCACTAAATTCTGTACTTGAATCACGTGGTAATTCAGATGGTAAATTATCAACTGCCATAACAGCAATTCCATCATTATTTTCATCTATTTCTTTTAAAGTATATCTTTCAATCCAATAATTTGGCTCCTCAATTGTTGTTGATCGTATTGTAGTTGGAACAGAGCCATTAATATCACAAGTAATATCGCCAACAATTTTTAGATTTTGTAAAACTTTTAAGTCTTCATTCTCAAATATTTTTGGAGAAGATGGGTCCCAGTAATGTGCACTTATAAGTATATCAGTTTCTTTTAAATATTGTAATGCAGAACTCGAATAATCTTGAGGATTATCAATAAAATGTTCAAGGTTAAAGTTTGTGGAAGAATTATTTGTAACATAGTCTTTAGTTTCTAAATTACAAAAAATAGGTTGATCAAATTTTTTTTCCAAAAAGTCTTTTTTTGATACTGCTTTAATGTTTGTTAGATTTAAAAGTTCAATTACTCCTTTTGCAACCCTACCATCACCAGTAACTAGAATTTTAGTTTTAGGAAAATATAAATTTTTTAAATTTAATACTAATCTTTCATAATCATTAATTTTATAGGCACTAGCAAGAGATTGTTTTCCAAGCACTTTAAGCAATAAATTTAAGGTATTATAACAACCAACAATACCTGCAAATCTTCCAAAACCTAAACATCTTGTACCATTTTTACCTCTGATATTTTCATAATCAATCAATGTAATTTTTTTATTTAAAATTGATAAGAGTAGGTCTTTCTTATGTTTTTCAATATTTTTTTGTTGTTTATTAATTTTAAAAGTGTGAGAAAAAAAAAGATATGTCCTATTATTAATTAAAATATTGGGATCAATTTCTTTAACTCCGAATATGATTGAGCATTCATTTAAATTTTCATTAATTTTAGCACCACATAATTCATATTCTTCATCAGAAAAACATCTACTATTTGATGGCTGAATAATGAAATTAATATTTGGATTGCTTTCTTTGTATTTTTTAATATGTTCTGGGACTAGAGGAGTTCTATTTTCATCATTTCTAGACTCTCTAATAATACCAATATTGGTTAATTGCTTATCCATTCTCTTGTTGGATATTAATTTTAAAATCTTTTAAAATTTTAAAAAAATACATTATGTCTTCTGTTTTATGTGGTGCAGTTTTAACACCAGTCTCAATTTTATTATCCAAAATTAGATCAATCGCAGCTGATAAAGTAATCGATACAAGTTTGCCCATTGCAGTATTTTCACCACTTCCTTTTTCATCTAAAAAATAAGAACTATCAAAAATTTTATTATGATTTTCAAACGCTTTAAGTTTTACAGAAAGTACAACACGATCTTCTTCCTCAGGTAAATATTTATTATCTTTTAATAATTCTTCACTTTTTTGATTAATATCAGCTTCTATATTATCTGATCTATTTTCAAGCATTGAAAAGATATCATGCCATGCTTCTTTCCAACCTTCTAGCCGTAAGGTTCCTCTTACAAATTCTTTGACTTTCCATTTCTCGTCAAATAGGTATTCACTTACATATGGTGTTGAATCTCTGTTTGGATAAGCTTCAAAATTTTCATCAGATATTGAATAAGAACTAATAGATTTGTAAGGAGTTACAGTATTTATTTTACCTTTCGTTATATATTTTGCATCATTGTTTAATGCTTTAATTACTCCAGCTGGAGACCAACTAAATTTGTATTTGAAATCATTTGGAATTGCTGGAAAACCCCCACAATATGATTCATAAACTACTTCTGTTTTTCCAGTCGAGATTTTTTTAAGATCACTGACAAGTAAATGAGAAAAAAAATGATCGATACCTGGATCTAAACCTACCTCATTGATAAATACTAAATTTTCTTTTTTTACATCTGAATTTAGCATATTTATTTCTGGATTAAGATAACTAGTAGATGCAAAATGACATTTATGCTTTAAACAAAGTTTAGCTATTTCTAAATGTTTGTTTGCTGGTAGTTGAGAAATAACAATATCACCCGGATTTGTTTCCTTAAATAATAAATCAACATCAAACTGTTTTGCGTTCACATTGTTTTTATCTACATGGTCAATACTCTTTATAGCTTTATCTAATGTTCTATTCCATACTGTAAAATTATCTAAATTTTTAGCTAATCTTCTAATTCCTGGTATGGAAGATAATCCTGTTCCTATCCAATGTACATGTTTCATAGTCTTATTTACTTTTATATTAAATTGTTTACTACATTAATGAAACTTAAAATACGGTAATTTATTTGACTTCAATAGTATCTATTTTTTTATTAACAGGTCTAGTATCTGGTTTTATTGCAGGATTATTAGGAGTTGGAGGTGGCATAATAATTGTACCTGTAACTTACTTTATTTTACTTAATCTTGGTTATAGCTCTGAAATTGTCATGCATGTTGCTGTAGCATCTTCCCTTGGTGTAATTTGTTTTACTTCAATTTCTTCCATAAGATCCCATGTTAAACTTAAAAATACAAATTTAATAATAGTAAAAAAATGGGCAGTAGGAATAATAATAGGATCAATTGTAGGATCAATTGTAGCTAGTTCTATTTCAGGACAGAGTTTAGTAATTCTTTTTATAATTCTAGCATTTTTGATTTCATTAAATATGCTGTTTCAACAAAACCCAATAATTGTAAGTAAGGATATACCATCATCTAATATAATTAACTTTTTAATTAGTTCTTCTATTGGTTTTTTATCTGCAACCATTGGTATAGGTGGTGGCAGTTTTAGTGTTCCTACTTTAACAATGTTTTCAAAAAAGATTCATGAAGCAGTTGGTACTTCTGCTGTTTTTGGTTTTTTAATTGCTTTTCCAGGAACACTTACATTTATGTATACTGGGTCAAATATAAATGAACTTCCCATTTATTCTCTTGGTTACGTAAATATTATAATAGTTTTTTTTATATCGATAACTAGTATATTTACTGCTGGAATTGGTGCAAAAGTTTCATCAAATATAGATAAGTTAGTATTAAGAAAGATTTTTGCTATTTTTTTGTTGTTAACTTGTGCTAGTCTAATTATTGAACATTTTATAATTTAAATGAATTTTGTTGCAGATAGACTAAGTAAAATAAAACCTTCAATGACTGTAGGTATAAATATCAAAGCCAAGGCTTTGAAGGACGAGGGTAAAGATGTAATTGTTCTTGCAGCAGGTGAGCCAGATTTTAACACACCAAAAAATATAAGAGATGCTGCTAGTAAAGCGATGGAAGAGGGTAAAACAAAATATGTACCAGGTAAAGGTACACCAGAATTACAAAAAGCAATTCAGAAAAAATTCAGAGAAGATAATAATATTGATTATCAATTAGATGAAATCATATGCGGTGTCGGAGGCAAACACATTATCTATAATGCTATGATGGCAACAATTAATCCGGGAGATGAAGTTATTATAACAGCTCCTTTTTGGGTTAGTTATCCCGATATTGTTTTATTAGCAGAAGGGAACCCTGTGATAGTTGAGTGCCCTCAATCACAAAATTTTAAGATTACACCCGAACAACTAGAAAAAAATATAAACTCTAAAACAAAATGGTTAATGTTAAATAGTCCCAGTAATCCGACTGGCTCAGTTTATTCAAAAAAAGAGTTAGAAGACTTAGCACTTATCTTAAAAAAATATCCTAATGTTCTTATAATGTGTGATGATATATATGAAAAAATTGTTTACGATGGCATAGAATTTCATACTCTTGCTTCTATTGAACCTTCACTGAAAGACAGATGTTTGACACTTAATGGTGTTTCAAAGTCATATTGCATGACCGGATGGAGACTTGGATATTGTGGAGCTCCAAAAGAGATTATTGCTGCTATGAACAAAATACAATCACAAAGCACAACATCAACTTCTTCAATTACAATGGCTGCTGCAGTTGAAGCAATAAGTGGTCCTCAGGATTTTATAAACGAGCATAATAAAAAATTTTTGATACGTAGAGATTTAGTATTGAATAAATTAAATGATATTAATGGAATTACATGTCAAAAACCAGAAGGAGCTTTTTACGTTTATCCAAATTGCGAGGGTATAATTGGAAAAAAGACACCAAATGGAAAACATATCTCCAATGATGAAGATTTCATGACATACCTTTTAGAAGATCAAGGTGTAGCAGGAGTGCATGGTGCAGCATTTGGGTTATCGCCTTATTTTAGATTATCTTATGCAACTAGTGATGCAATTCTAGAAGATGCGTGCAACAGAATAAAAGAAGCTTGTAATAAGCTTACGTAAGATCTTTATCAGCAATTATTTCAGCTAATCTAAGCAGATTAGTAGTACCAGCACTTCCAAATGGAACACCAGCTGAGATAACTACATTATCTCCTGGTTTTACTAATTTTTTATTTTTTGCAATCGAACATGCAATATTAACCATATCTTGTGCATTTTTAGCATCTTCTTGAGTATGACAGGAGTTTACACCCCAGTATAATTGCATTTTTCTTGTAGTATTAATATTTGGAGATAAACCAACAATTTGAACTGGTGCTCTTTCTCTAGCCATTCTTGTCGTTGTTCTTCCACTTACAGAAAATGTAATTATTGCTTTTGCATCTGATTTTTTTGCAATTGAGTAAGCTGCTAATGTTATTGCATCTGTATTATCAACATCATCAATATTTTCTTGAGTAATTTGTAAATCATAATTATTTTTATCATTCTCAACATTTTCTATTATTTTATTCATCGTTCTTACTACTTCTATTGGATGTGCTCCAACAGCAGACTCACCAGATAACATTACAGCATCTGTTCCGTCGTAAATAGCATTAGCAACATCAGATGCTTCAGCTCTCGTTGGCACAAGATTTTCAATCATACTTTCAAGCATTTGTGTAGCAACAACAACTGGCTTACCAAAGTGCCTACATCTTTTAATAATATTTTTTTGAACTATCGGCACTTGTTCTGTTGGCATTTCAACACCCAAATCACCTCTAGCTATCATAATTCCATCTGCAGCATTTATAATATCATCAATATTTTTTACTGCTGAAGGCTTTTCAATTTTCGCCATCACGAGTGCTTTATTGTTAATTATTTTTTTTAGTTTGTGTATATCCTCTGCTTGTTGCACGAAAGAAAGTGCAACCCAATCAACTCCCATATCTAATGCCTTCATAAGATCAGATTTATCTTTTTTGGTAAGAGCGTCTATTGGAAGAATCACATCTGGAATATTTACACCTTTGTTATTTGAGATTTCAGCATCATTTAAAACTTCTGTTATTAAACTATCTTTTTTTTGTTCAACAACTTGTAATCTAATCCTTCCATCATTTATTAATAAAATAGAATTAGGTGTTAAAAAATCATATATTTCTTCATGAGGAAAGTTAACCCTATTATTATCTCCTGGTTCAGTTGAAAGATCTAGTATAAAATTTTGACCTTTAACTAAATTTTCTTTTGTATTCTTAAATGTACCCACTCTTAACTTGGGTCCTTGTAAATCAGCTAATATGCATGATGCATGATTATGTTTTTCTTCAAGAGATCTAATAGTTTCATAATTTTTTCTATGAGTTTCTAAATCACCATGTGAAAAATTTAATCTAAAAACATCACATCCAGCCACAAATAAATCTTCTATTATTTTTTTATCTGATGATGCGGGTCCTAAGGTAGCTAAAATTTTAGCTTTTCTGTTACGTTTCATTAATTATTATATATATATCACAAAAAAAGATTTATATAATTTATTTACGTAATATGACCAAAAACTTTGATAGAGATTTACTTGCTGATGTTGCAGAAAGATTGATACATCATCTAAAAAATAGGACAGATGTTCAAAATATTGATTTAATGAATTTGTCAGGTTTTTGCAGAAACTGTCTTTCAAAATGGTACGTTAGTGCTGCAGAGAAGAAAAATATTTCTATTTCATACGATGAGGCACGAGAAATGATCTATGGTATGCCATACTTAGAGTGGAAAACAAAATTTCAAAAAGAAATAATCCCTGAGCAAAAAGAAAAGTTTGATAAAGGAAAAACTTAATATAGTTTCTCTAAATTTTCTCCATACATCTCTTTTACTTTAAACCTTCTTACTTTCATGGAAGGTGTCATCATATTGTTTTCAATTGTAAACTCGTGATCAATGAGAATAAATTTTCTTATTTGTTCAATACCAGAGAGGCTTTTATTAACTTTATCTACAACTTCCTTCATCTTTTTATTAAATGAAGAATCTTGAATTATTTTACTTAAATCGCCCTCAACATTATTTTCTTTTGCCCATTCTAAAGCTAAATCTTTATTAGGCACCAAAATTGCAACTAGGTAATTTTTGAAGTCTCCATATAACATTGATTGAGCAATTTCAGGTTCAATATCTAGTTTTGCCTCTATTCTTGAAGGAGAAATATTATCTCCACCAGCATTTACAATAATATCTTTTTTCCTATCTGTTATTTTTAAATAATCTTCTTCATCAAATTCACCAATATCACCTGTATGAACCCACCCATCAATTATAGTTTTATTAGTTGACTCAGGATCATTCCAATAACCATTCATAATTAGTTCACCACGAGCTAAAATTTCTCCATCTTCAGAAATTTTTACTTCATTTCCTTGAAGAACTTTTCCAACAGTATCTAATTTAATTTTTTCAGGAGGGTTTGCAGAAATAACAGGAGCCGTTTCAGTTTGTCCGTAACCTTGAAGTAGTGGAAGGCCAAGGGCGCTCAGGTATAATCCAACTTCAAAATTTAGTGCTGCGCCACCTGATATCAATGCTCTGAGACTTCCGCCAAATCTTTTCTTAACTTTTTTTCTTACTATCCTATCCATCAATCCATTCATAAATCTTTCAGAGAAGCTCATCTCCTCACCAAAATATTTTTTCTTTCCTAGATTTAATGTAATTGCAAAGAAGCGTTGACTTAATTTACTTTGGTTTTTTAGACCTTGTGAAATACGTGTGTGTAAAGAGTCATAAAACCTTGGAACAGCTGTCATAAAATGTGGCGCTGCCTCAGCCATATTTACTAATAATTTATCTATACTTTCAGCGTAATAGATTTGTGCGCCTTGTCCCATTTCTAAGAATTGTAAAGTATGCTCATATGAATGAGATAATGGCAACCATGATAAATATCTAATTTCTTTAGTTAAATCACTAGTAAGACTCTCAAGTAATTTATCACAGGAAGCACAGTTTCTCAGCATTGCTCCATGACTTAACATCACGCCCTTAGGATTGCCTCCAGTACCTGATGTATAAATAATACATGCTGTATCTTTTCTTTTAAAATTTTTTGATAATTCTTCTATTTCATTAGAATTTTTACTTTTTTCTAAATTATCATTTATAATTTTATTGTATGATAAAATATTTACAACTTCTGTATAGGTTTCATTATCATCATTAATTTTTATTACGTTTTGACAATGTGAAATTTTTTCTATTGCAGGTAGAACTTTTTTCATTAACTCGTGTGATGATACGATGGCACATCTAGCACCAGAATGCTCAATAATATATTTATAATCATTGGTTGTACTCGTAGTATAAGCAGGAACTGAAATTGCTCCTATGGACATTATTGCTAAATCCGTGATTTGCCATTCAGGTCTATTTTCAGATAAAATTAGTACTCTATCTCCCTCTAAAATTCCTAGATCTTTTAAGTATGTTGCCAAACTTTCAACTTGTTCTTTTACTTGTAACCAGCTTAAAGAAACATATTTATCACTCTCTTTCTTCCATAAATATGGTTGATCTTTTAGTTCATTTGCTTGATGATAAAATATACCCGGTATGCTATTAAATTCGTCAAAATTAACAATCATGCTTTCTATCCTCCCTACAAAGCTTTGATATTAGACCTATATCGAAATAGTAAAATATGAAACAAAAAAATTATCAAAATTTAACAAAAAATACCCTTGGTAAACTACCTATTTGGAATTTAAAGGATTTATATGAATCCCCAAAAACTAAGAAGCTGAATAATGATTTAAATAAGCTCAGAATATCGACTAAAAAATTTGAGAAAAAATACGCATCCAAAATCACAAAGATTAGTTCTAATCAACTCTTAAAAGCCATTATTGAATTGGAGGATATTGATACAAAAATAGATAAAATTATGTCTTATGCACATTTATTAGTTGCAGAGGATGGTAACAATGAAAAGAATAAAATTTTTTATCAACAAATACAGGAGCAAATAACAAATATTGCCTCCTCAATTGTCTTCTTTAGTCTTGAGATAAATGAAATTTCTGAAAAAAATTTAAAAAAAATTTATGCTGACAAAAATCTAAAGATTTATAAAAACTGGATAAAAAATATTCGAAAATTCAAACCTTATCAATTGGATGTTAAAACAGAAAAATTACTACAAGAAAAAAGTATTACTTCTAGATCAGCTTGGGTTAGACTATTTGATGATACAATTGCATCACTAAAATTTCCATTTAAGGGAAAAAATTTATCAAGTGCTGAAATTTTTAATTTTCTTTCCGATGAAAAGGAATCAAATCGTAAAAAATCAGCTGAGGTTGTATCTTCTGTTTTAAAAGATAACATTAGTTTGTTTACATCTATTACTAATAATCTTGCAAAAGACAAATCAATCAATGATAAATGGAGAGGATTGCCAAATCCAGTCAGTTCAAGAAATTTATCCAATGTGGTTGAAGATGAGGTTGTAGAAGCCTTAACTGAAACAATAAAAGAAAATTATCCAAAAATAGCTCATCGTTATTATAAAATAAAATCTAAATGGCTAAAAAAGAAACCTTTAATGTATTGGGACAGAAATGCACCTCTTCCTTTTCAAACACAGAGTATTTATTCATGGAAAGATGCAAGACAAATTGTAACTGATGCATATTCAAATTTTGATAAGAGAGCTGGAAATATTGTAAATAAATTTTTTGATAATTCATGGATACACGCTCCAGTAATTCCAGGAAAATCTCCTGGAGCGTTTGCTGCTTCTACTGTTCCATCAGTTCATCCATTTATACTTGTTAATTATCAGGGTAAAGCAAGAGATATAGCAACTCTTGCACATGAACTAGGACACGGAATTCATCAATATTTAGCAGGACGAAAACAAACTTATTTTAATTCATCAACACCATTAACTCTTGCTGAAACTGCAAGTGTTTTTGGTGAAATGTTAACTTTTAAATCTCTTTTATCTATTACTACAAAAGAAAATGAACGTAAGGGGCTTTTAGCAAACAAAGTCGAAGATATGCTAAACACTGTTGTTAGACAGATTGCATTTTTTGAATTTGAAAAACGTATTCATCATCAAAGAAAAATCAAAGAATTAAGTGTTGACGAGATTTGTGAAATTTGGATTGATGTTCAAAAGAAAAGCTTAGGACCATCAATAAAATTTAATGATGATTACAAATATTTCTGGAGCTACATACCCCATTTTATTCATTCACCATTTTATGTTTATGCATATGCTTTTGGTGATTGTCTTGTAAATTCTCTTTTTAATGTTTACGAAAACAAGCTACCTAAATTTGAAGACAAATACATTACTTTGTTAGAGAGCGGTGGCAGTGATACATACGATAAACTATTGAAGCCTTTTGGATTAAATCCCAAGAAAAAAGATTTCTGGCAAAAAGGAGTTAATGTTATTGAGAATTTGATTGACCAATTAGAAGAATAAAATTGATGAAAGATAAAGAAGCGAAATCTCTAACAAAACAACTTACAAGGTATGCGAAAGTTGGTGGTGTTGTTGGAAAATTAGCCACCAAACTTGCAAGCCAAAGATATTTAGGTGTTAAGTTAGATAAAGAAAAACATGCCTCAGAAATAAGAGCTGCTCTTGGAAGTATTAAAGGACCCTTAATGAAAGTGGCACAATTATCAGCAACTATACCTGATTTACTACCTGATGAGTATGCGCAAGAGCTTATGCATTTACAGTCTAATGCTCCACCGATGGGATGGTTATTTGTTAAAAGAAGAATGGCTGCAGAATTAAAGCAGGATTGGCAAAAAAATTTTATTGAGTTTGATAAAGAAGCAACAAGAGCAGCTTCTCTTGGACAAGTTCATAAAGCTAAAATAAAAAATGATGATATAGTCGCTTGCAAACTCCAATACCCGGACATGGCTTCAGCAGTAAGTGCAGATCTTTCACAATTAAAAATGATTTTTTCAATTTATCAGTCTTATAATAAAGCCATCAAAACTGATGAAGTATATAAAGAAATCACTGACAGACTTAAAGAAGAGTTAGATTACGAAAGAGAAAAAAAATTAATGGCTGTATTTAGAAATATATTTTCAAATATAAATTTTGTTCATGTTCCAAAAACCTATGATAAATTATCTACAAAGAGATTGCTAACTATGAGTTGGCTAGATGGCGAGCCTATTTTGAATTTTAAAAAATCTCCTAAAGAAACAAGAAACACATTAGCGGCTAATATGTATAAAGCTTGGTATAAACCATTCTTTGAATACGGAGTGCTTCATGGAGATCCACATTTAGGAAATTATTCTGTACAAAAAAAAGACCTAAGTATTAATATCTATGACTTTGGTTGTATGAGAATTTTTAATGGAAATTTCATTCAAGGTGTAATTGACTTATATTTTGCTCTTCAAGAAAAAGACAATTCAAAGGCAGTTTATGCATATGAGCAATGGGGATTTACAGATATCACGAAAGAGAAATTAAAAGTATTAAATAAATGGGCGGGATTTTTATATTCACCTTTGATGGAAGATAAAGTTCAAAAAATACAAGAAAGTGACAGTGGTATATATGGGGCACAAATTGCATCTGAAGTTCATCAAGAACTTAAGAAGCTAGGTGGTGTTAAACCGCCAAAAGAATTTGTGTTCATGGATAGAGCAGCAGTAGGACTTGGTTCAGTATTTATGCATTTAAAAGCTGAAGTTAATTGGTACAGAATATTCCATGAGCTCATTGAAGATTTTAACTCAAAAAAATTAATGAAAAACCAACAAAAAGCTTTAAATTTAGCTGACCTATCAATATAAGAACTCATGCTCTTATCTGCTATTAAAGAAAATGATAACAATGAGACAAGAGTCTCTATCTCCCCTGAATCGGTAAAGCTTTTTTCTAGACTAGGTTTTGAAGTTATAATTGAAAATGGAGCGGGAGAAACTTCAGGATATCAAAATTCAAGTTATGAAGAAGCTGGGGCAAAAATTGTTACTAGATCAGAGTGTTTAAAAGCTGATGTTTGTTTATGTGTTAGAATGCCAAGCACTAATGATATAAATAACTTAAAAAGTAATTCATTACTTATTGGGATTTTAAATCCATACGAAAATAAATCTGAATTTGCTAATTTAAACAAAAACAAAATATCATCATGCTGCATGGAATTAATTCCTAGAATAAGTAGAGCCCAAAGTATGGATGTTTTATCATCCCAAGCTAATTTAGCAGGTTATAGAAGTGTAATTGATGCAGCAGAGCAATTTGGAAAAGCTTTTCCAATGATGATGACTGCAGCAGGACGAGTAAATCCAGCAAAAGTTATGATACTTGGTGTAGGTGTTGCAGGTTTACAAGCAATAGCAACAGCAAAAAGACTTGGGGCAGTAGTATCTGCTACTGATGTAAGAGCAGCAACTAAGGAACAAGTCGAAAGTCTTGGAGGTAAATTCATAATGGTTGAAGATGATGAAGCTCAAAATGCTGAAACTTCAGGTGGTTATGCTAAGGAAATGAGTGAAGATTACAAGAAAAAACAAGCTCAATTGATAGCAGAAACAGTTTCAAAACAAGATATAGTAATTTGTACAGCTCTTATTCCTGGAAAAAAAGCTCCAGTTTTAATCACAGAAGAAATGGTTTCTTCGATGATACCAGGTTCAGTAGTAATTGATTTGGCTGTGGAAGCTGGGGGTAATTGCCCTTTAAGTAAAATGAATGAAATAGTAGTGCATAACGGAGTAAAAATCGTTGGTTATGGAAATGTTCCTGGAAGAGTAGCAAAGGATGCCTCAGCACTGTATGCTAAAAATATTTTTAACTTCTTAAGTTTATTAATAGATAAAGAAAATAAAAAAATAAATTTTGATTTTAATGATGAAATAATTAATTCTGTTTTGCTAACGCATGATGGGGATGTAAGATTGGAGCAATTTAAGTAATATGGAAGCACATTCCTCAGAAGTTTTTGTTATTGGACTAACAGTATTTTTCTTAGCTTGTATTATTGGCTATTATGTAGTTTGGTCAGTTACTCCAGCTTTACATAGTCCATTGATGGGTGTGACAAATGCTATATCAAGTGTAATTATTGTTGGAGCAATATTGGCAGCCGGTCCTCAAGGTTTTGATACTTCAAAAATTTTTGGACTAATTGGTGTTGTATTAGCTTCAGTTAATATTTTTGGAGGTTTCCTTGTAACATATCGAATGCTTTCAATGTTTAAGAAAAAAACTAAAAAAACAAAGGACAAAGAATAATGTCTTCAAACATGGTTGCGATATTATATTTAATTTCTGCGTTATTATTTATCTTTGCTTTAAGAGGTTTATCTCACCCTGAATCTTCAAGAATGGGTAACATTTTTGGCATCATTGGAATGATTATAGCGGTGTTCACAACACTAATGTTTAAATCTGTTCTTAGCTATTATGAAATTGGAGCCGCGATACTTATTGGTGGTGCTATAGGTTCCTTTATTGCTCTCAGAATTGAGATGACAGCATTACCTCAATTGGTAGCAGCTTTTCATAGCTTAGTGGGATTAGCAGCTGTATTTGTTGCTGCTGCTGCATTCTATGATCCGGTAGCTTTTAGTATTGGAAAAGTTGGTTCGATTAAAACTGCTAGTTTAGTTGAAATGAGTATTGGAACATTTATTGGTGCTATAACTTTCTCTGGTTCAGTTTTAGCTTTTGGAAAATTGCAAGGTACAATTTCAGGAAAGCCCATAGTATTTAAGTTTCAGCATCTTATAAATGCATTAATTTTCCTTCTAATTATTTTCCTGATTATAATATTTGTAATTAATCAATCTCCAACAATCTTTTGGACAATAGTTATTATTTCAATATTATTGGGTTTTCTTGTAGTAATTCCCATTGGTGGAGCTGACATGCCAGTTGTTGTTTCTATGTTAAACTCTTATTCAGGTTGGGCAGCTTGCGGCATAGGATTTACCCTAAGTAATAATCTCTTAATTATAACTGGTGCTCTTGTCGGAGCGTCTGGCGCAATATTAAGTTATATAATGAGTAAAGGGATGAATAGATCAATTATCAATGTTGTTCTAGGAGGTTTTGGTGGCGAGCAAGACACTAGTGCTAGTAAGGATAACTCAGATAAAATTGTTAAACAAGGTAATGCAGAAGATGCTGCATATATAATGAAAAATGCAGACTCAGTAATTATTGTACCAGGTTATGGAATGGCAGTAGCACAAGCTCAACATGCTTTAAGAGAAATGGGAGATATATTAAAAAAAGAAGGAATAGAGGTAAGATATGCAATACACCCAGTTGCAGGAAGAATGCCAGGTCACATGAATGTTTTACTAGCTGAAGCAAATGTTCCTTATGAAGAAGTTTTAGAACTAGATGAAATTAATCATGATTTTCCAATGACAGAAGTTTCTTTTGTTATTGGGGCAAATGATGTAACAAATCCTGCTGCAAAAACGGATGAGTCTTCTCCTATTTTTGGTATGCCTATTTTAGATGTAGAAAAATCTCAGAGCGTTTTATTTGTAAAACGTTCAATGGCAACTGGTTATTCAGGCGTTGATAATGAGTTATTCTATAGAGATAACACAACTATGCTATTTGGAGATGCTAAAAAAATGTGTGAGGATATTGTAAAAAGTCTTTCTGCTTAATCGTTATTTCTTTTTGCAGATTTTCTAGCTCTTCTAATATTTTCTTCTTTTTCTCTAGCGCGTTTCAGACAAGGTTTTTCATAGTGTTTACGAAGTTTCATTTCTTTATATAAACCTTCACGCTGCATTTTCTT
>CACMYX010000003.1:0-112500 GCA_902618015.1 uncultured Alphaproteobacteria bacterium
AAAGAATTAATCTTAAATGAAAAAAACAGAGACAATCTACTTAGACAAAATGTGGAGAGAATTGAATTGTATGAAATTGAATATGCATCTGCAAAGCAACTTATTGATAAAGGTTTAAGTTCAAAATCAAAATTAAGTTTAGCATCTTTTAATCTTGCCAATGCTCAAGCTGATAGAGAGGATATTAAAATAAAATTTGAATCTACCTTAGCAAACCTTGAGGCTCAAATTTCAAATGTGAAATCAATTTTAAAAAACATAAAACTTGATATAGAAAAAACTACTATCAAGGCACCATTTGATGGAATAATTTCAGAAAAAATGGTTGAGGAAACTGAATTCATCTCAATAGGTACTCCCCTATTTACCATAATTGATTTAGACCCTATCAAGATTGAAGGTTATTTATCTGAATTTGATGTAAATAAAGTGAGTGTTGGTACCAAAGCTTTAATTGAAGATAGTAATGGTATTAAAAAAAATGGAATAATATCTTTTATTTCTCCATCAGCTGAAACTAGTACTAGAACATTCGAAATTACGATTGAAGCTGATAACAAAGATCTCTCTTATAAAAGTGGCATAACAACTAAAATAGTTATCAAAGGTTCAGAACTGAAAGCTCACAAAATACCACCTTCTATACTAACTTTATTAGATGATGGAACTGTAGGTGTTAAAGCTGTAGATAATGATAATAAAGTTACATTCTATCCAACCAAAACAATTAAAGATACAATAGATGGCATGTGGGTTTCTGGGTTACCTGAAACAGTAAATTTAATTGTAAGTGGACAAGAATATATAAGTATTGGTGAAAAAATAAACTAATCTAAATGAAAATTAATATTATAGACTATGCAATTACCCATTCCCGAGTTTTCATGGGTATACTTATTTTTATTATTTTTTCAGGCGCATCTACTTACATTACAATGCCCAAAGAATCATCTCCTGATGTAAGCATACCAATAGTTTATATTTCACTTAGTCAAAATGGTATTTCTGCACAAGACTCTGAAAGGCTTTTAGTTAAACCAATTGAAGACGAAGTTAAAACTGTTGAAGGAGTAAGAGAAGTAAGATCAACAGCTTATTCAGGTGGAGGAAATGTTTTATTAGAATTCGATGCTGGATTTGATTCTGATCAAGCTATGGTTGATATCAGAGATAAAGTTGATAGAGCTAAAGGTGATCTACCTAGTGAAGCAGATGAACCAACAGTTAACGAAGTTAATATAAGTACATTTCCTATCCTATCCATATCTTTAAGTGGAGATGTACCTAATAGAACTCTTCAAGATTTGGCTGATATTTTGCAAGATGATATAGAAACAATTCCCAGTGTCTTAGAAGCTAAAATAGGTGGTAAAAGAAATGAGCAAGTTGACATACTAATTAATCCAACCGCAGTTGATAGCTATGGTATCAATCTTGAGAGTCTAATTAATATTGTTAGGGAAAATAATAAAATGGTGTCAGCTGGTGGTCAAGACACTGGTGACGGAAGTTTTGATATTAAAGTTCCAGGTTTATACGAAACTATTGAAGATGTATTAAATACTCCTGTTAAAACTAATGGAGATTCAGTTATTACTTTCAGGGATATTGCTGAAGTTAAAAGAACATTCGAAGATAGGCAATCTTATGCAAATGTAAATGGATCTAATTCAATAACTATTGATGTTTCTAAAAGAATTGGTGAAAATATAATTAATACTATTGAAGAAGTAAAAAGAATAACTGCAATTACTGCTAAAAGTTTTCCTGAAAATGTCGAAATTTCTTTTGGAAATGATCAATCAAAAGGCATTAAAACTATGTTAAATAGTCTGCAAAATAATGTCATAGCAGCTATAATCCTTGTTTTAATTATTATTTTAGGAGCATTAGGCGTTAGGTCCGGTTTATTAGTTGGTGTATCTATTCCAGGATCATTTTTATCAGGTTTATTAGCTCTTTCTGTAATGGGTTTTACTATTAATATAGTAGTATTATTTGCTCTAATTTTATCTGTTGGACTATTAGTCGATGGAGCAATTGTTGTTGTTGAATATGCAGATAGAAAAATGAAAGAAGGTCTCGGTGTAAAAGATGCTTTCGCAAACGCATCAAAAAAAATGTCCCTACCAATTATATCATCGACTGCAACTACCCTAGCTGCCTTTTTACCATTAATATTCTGGCCTGGTATAGCTGGTGAATTTATGAAATATTTACCAATAACACTTATATGCGTTCTTATTTCCTCTTTGTTTATGGCACTACTGTTTGTCCCAGTTTTGGGATCTATTCTAAATACTGTATCAAGAATACTTCTACAATTTATTGTGCCATTACTAATATCATTAATTTTTTACAATCTGTTGTCTTATGGATTTGGATTATTAGAGCTTCAAGAATTTAGTTTATTCATCACAATTGGAAAATATCTACTAAGCTTTGCTTTATTTATATTCGTATTTATAAGAATTATACCAAGGGTTTATAAAATTTCAGAAAATGTAAACTCTACAGATAAATTAGTTTCTAAAAATGCAAAAATCTTATCTTCGGAATCAAATGAACCGGTTTTAAACGTAACTGGTTTTGTTGGATTTTATGCTAAAATATTAAACTTTTTATTATTTCATCCTTTGAAGGTGATGATTAGTGCTTTAGTAATATTAATTGCTGTAAATTACACCTATACTCAAGTTGGAGAAGGTGTAGAATTTTTCCCAGATGTTGAGCCTGATCTTGCAAAAATCGTAGTTTTTGCAAGAGGTAATCTCTCCGTTGAAGAAAAAAAAGATTATGTATCAAGAGTTGAGAATATTATTTTAAAGCTTCAATCGGAAAGACAGGAATTTAAAAATATTTATTCTTTAAGTGGGAATGTAAGTGAGCAATCAGAAGCATCAGAAGACTTTATAGGATCAATAAGTTTAGAATATACAGATTGGGATAAAAGAAGAAAATCAAAAGTAATTCTAGCAGAAATTTTGGAAGCCACAAAAAGTATAAATGGAATCAAAGTAGAATCAAGAGAACAACAAGGTGGTCCTGGTGAAGGCAAACCAATTAACATTAAATTAACCAGTGATAACAAACAACTTTTAATTGCTGAAGGAATCAAGCTTAAAAAATTTATGGATAGTTACCCAAAGTTAATGAATGTTGAAGATAATTTACCAGCACCTGGGATTGAATGGGAAATTAATGTAGATAGAAAACAAGCATCTAAATTTGGAGCTAACATAACATCAATTGGTAATGTGATTAAACTTGCAACAAACGGTCTTAAACTTGGCGAATATAGACCTGATGATAGTAATGAAAGTATACCACTTTATCTACGTTATCCAAACGAAGGAAGAACATTGGATAGAATTGATAACTTAAGAGTAACTACTGCAAATGGTTTAGTTCCAATATCCAACTTTGTAGAAATTGTACCAAATAATAGAACAGGAAATATTATTAGAGTAGATTCAAAAAATGCAATCAACATACAAGCAGATGTAGAGCCAGGAACATACCCTGATGGCAAAGTTAGAGAACTTGAGTATGTGTTAGGCATTTCGGATACTGCTCCATCTTGGAGAGGAAGAACATTAAATTTACCTCGTTATAAATTAGATAACAAAGTAAGGGCTGAACTTATTGGAGAAAATGAAGACCAAAAAGAAGCTCAAGAATTTTTAACAGGTGCTTTTGGTGTTGCTTTATTTTTAATGCTAATGATACTTCTATTACAGTTTAATAGCTTTTATAGTGCATTCTTAATTCTTTTTGCAGTAGTAATGTCCACAGCCGGTGTGTTTATAGGTTTAATGGTAACAGCACAGCCATTTGGTATTGTTATGTCAGGAGTTGGAGTAATTGCTCTTGCCGGGATAGTGGTAAACAATAATATTATATTGATTGATACATTTGATTTTTTAAAAACTAAAACCTCATCTATAAGAGAAGCTATTATCAAAACAGGAGCACAGAGACTTAGACCAGTTTTACTTACAACAACTACAACAGTACTAGGATTATTACCAATGGTAACAATGACAAATGTTGACTTCATATCTAGAGAAATAACCAGAGGTTCACCAGATACCCAGTGGTGGGTACAATTATCAACAGCTATAGTATTTGGATTACTTTTTGCAACATTTCTTACATTAGTTGTAACTCCGTCAGCATTAATGTTTAGAGAAAACATTAAAAATTGGTATAAGAATAAAATTTCTAGTTAAATTTTTTCTAATAAACAATTAAATATATGACTATTAAATCAATTACTGTCTATTGCTCATCTTCAGATAAATTAAGTAATAAATATTATCAAGATGCAGAAGAAATTAGCAAATTAATATCATCATTTAAAATAACTATTGTCTACGGTGGGGCAAAAGTTGGTATTATGGGCGTTGTAGCTAAGACAGCAAAAAAATATAAAAATAGAGTTATTGGAGTAATTCCAAATTTTTTATCTGAGAAAGAAATAATTTTTGAAAATATAGATGAGTTAAAAATAGTGGATAATATGTCTGAAAGAAAAAAGTTACTCTTTGAGAAAGGTGATGCGTATTTAGCATTACCAGGAGGAACAGGAACTTTAGAAGAAATAGTAGAAGTTGTATCTTGGAAAATAATGGGTATTCATAATAAGCCAATAATATTTTTTAATAAAAATAATTTCTGGGATAATCTATTTCATCAATTTAAATTTTTTGAAGATGAAAAATTTTCAAATAAAAATTTACAAAACAGTTTTCACATTATAGATAAAGTTGATCAATTAAAAAATATTTTAATAAAATGGCAAAAATAAAAGTTAAAAACCCTGTAGTGGAAATGGATGGAGATGAAATGACCAGAATCATCTGGAAATACATCAAAGAACAATTAATTTTGCCCTATCTTGATATAGATATCAAATATTTTGATCTTGGAGTAATTAAAAGAGATGAAACAAATGATCAAATCACCATAGACGCTGCTGAGGCGGTGAAAAAATATGGTGTAGGAATAAAGTGTGCAACGATTACACCTGATGAAAATCGAGTTGAGGAATTCAAATTAAAACAAATGTGGCGTTCTCCAAATGGAACAATAAGAAATATACTTGGAGGAACTATATTTAGACAGCCAATCATATGCAAAAATGTTCCAAGAATAATCACAAACTGGAACCATCCAATTGTAGTTGCTAGACATGCTTTTGGTGATCAATATAGAGCGACTGACACATTAATTAATAAACCAGGGAAACTTAAAATGGTTTTTGAACCTAAAGATGGATCTGAAGGATTTACAAAAGATGTATATGAATTTGAAAAATCTGGTGTAGCTCTATCAATGTATAATTTAGATAATTCAATTAAAGACTTTGCTAGAGCTTGTTTTAATTATGGACTTAATCTTGGTTGGCCGGTTTACCTTTCTACTAAAAATACTATTTTAAAAATCTATGATGGAAGATTTAAAGATTTATTTCAGGATGTATTTGATACAGAATTTAAAAATAAGTTTAAAGAAAAAGATATAGTTTATGAACACAGATTAATCGATGATATGGTGGCCTCAGCATTAAAATGGGAAGGTAATTTTATTTGGGCTTGTAAAAATTATGATGGAGATGTTCAATCAGATTCTGTTGCGCAAGGATTTGGATCACTGGGTTTAATGACAAGTGTTTTAATGACCCCAGATGGTAAAACAGTAGAAGCTGAGGCTGCACATGGAACTGTTACAAGACATTATAGAAATCATCAGAAAGGTATAGAAACTTCAACTAATCCTATTGCATCAATTTTTGCTTGGACACGAGGTTTAAGTTTTAGAGGAGAATTTGATGGTAATAATGAATTAATAAATTTTGCTAAAAAATTGGAAGAAACGTGTATCAAAACTGTAGAAAGTGGTGAAATGACAAAAGATTTAGCAATATTAATAAACAAAGATCAGAAATGGTTGAACACTCAAGATTTTTTAAGTGCAATAAAAAAAAATTTTCAAATTAACTAATAGAATTTAATTTATCTTCTACGTATTTTATACTTTCATTAATTTGACTAACATCTGATCCCCCTCCTTGAGCAAGATCTTTTCTACCACCCCCACCCTTTCCACCTAGAATAATCGAAATTTCTCTTATTTCTTTTGAAGCATCAAAAAGATCTGTAATATCTTCTGTAACTCCTAGCACTATAGATAGTTTGTTATCATTATTTGAAATTATTAACGAAACACTATTTTTGTTATATTGTTTTTTTTGCTCATCAATAAATGTTTTCAAAGATTTATTAGGGTAATCCTCAGCAATTAAATATATAAAATTTAATTCTTTTATTTTTTTTACGACAATATTATCAATATTTTTTGATATAGACATATTTTGTTTTAATTTTTCGTGTATCTGAATTAATTCCTTAATTAATAAAGCTTTGTTTTCTGATTGATTTTTAAAATTATAATCAGCATTAATCTTTTTAATTTTATTCTTTAAATCTTCAATTTGATTATCTTGGTTTTTATTTTTTTCTAATAAATTTCTTTCTACTTCTTTAATATATTTATCTACTGCAGCATTAGATACAGCCTCTATTCTTCTAATTCCAGACGCAACACTAGATTGGTTAGTTATTTTAAATTTACTTATTTCCCCTAATTTAACAACATGAGTTCCCCCACATAATTCTTTTGAAAAGAATGATTCACTTTCTTGACCCATTGTTACTACTCTTACTTCATCGCTATATTTTTCTCCAAATAATGCCATCGCACCTTCTTCAATAGCTTTTTTTTGATCAATAATTTTTATTTCAACAATTCCATTTTTTTGAATTTGATCATTTACAATTTCTTCAACATTCATGAGTTGATCTTTTTCAATTGGATTATTGTGACTAAAATCAAATCTGAGTTTTTCTGAATTTACAAGTGAACCCTTTTGCGTGACATGCTTACCCAGTATTTTTCTTAGAGCGGCATGTAATAAATGGGTTGATGAATGATTATATTTAATAAAATCTCTATTCACTGTATTAATACTTGCTTTAATAGTATCTTCAACTTTGCACCCGCCTTTAGTTACTTTACCTTTGTGAAGAAAAAAGTTTCCAAATTTTTTTGTGGTATTTATAACTTCAAACTTAAAGTTATCATTTTCAAAAAAACCCTGATCACCCACCTGGCCACCACTTTCTCCATAAAAGGGTGTTTGATTTAATATTATAATTGCTTCTTGATCTTTTTTAATTTTATCTACTGACTTACTTTCTGAAATGATTGAAATTATTTTACAATCAGCTTCAATATCAGAATATCCTAAAAATTCTGTTGGCTCTATTTTAGAAGTTATTTCAAACCAAATACCTTCATCCGCGATGTCTCCTGTACCTTTCCAGCTTTGTCTTGCTCTTTCCTTCTGATCTAACATTTTTTGTTCAAATGTTTTGATATCGACTTCAATATTTTTACTTTTCAAATAATCTTGTGTTAAATCTAATGGAAATCCATATGTATCGTATAATTTAAATGCTACTTCTCCATTAAATATATTTGTTGAGTTACAAATTTCCTCATCTAAAATTTTAATTCCATTTTCAACAGTTTCCTTGAATTTAGTTTCTTCATTCATCAATGTATTTATAATGAGATCTTTTGCTCTGTCTAATTCAGGGTATGAATTTTTAATTCCATCTAAAAAAATAGGGAATAGCTTATGAAATACAGGTTCTTTATTTCCTAAAGAATGAGCGTGTCGCATTCCCCTTCTCATTATTCTTCGTAAGACGTATCCTCTTCCTTCATTTGAAGGCATTACCCCGTCAGCAATTAAAAAAGAGGAGGATTTTAAATGATCTGCAATTACTCTGTGACTAGGATTTGTCATTGTACTTTCATCGCCACATAGTTTTGTTGATTCATTTATAATCGGTTGAAATAAATCTGTTGAATAATTGTCGTTAGAACCATCTAGAAGAGCTGTCATTCTCTCTAATCCCATTCCAGTATCAATGGAGGGTTTTGGTAGATTTATTCTCTCAGATTTAGATATTTGCTCAAATTGCATAAATACTAAATTCCATATTTCTATAAATCTATCACCATCTTCGTTTGGAGAACCTGGAGGGCCTCCTTCATATTTATCACCATGATCATAAAATATTTCAGAACATGGACCACAAGGACCTGTTTCACCCATTGACCAAAAATTATCAGATGTACTTATTTTAATAATTTTATTTTCAGACAATCCAGCTATTTTTTTCCACAAATCAAATGCTTCCTGATCATCAGAATAAACAGTTACTAATAGTCTATCTTTATTGATTGCATATTCTTTGGTAATTAGATTCCAAGCTAGTTCTATGGCCATCTCTTTAAAATAATCTCCAAAAGAGAAATTACCTAGCATTTCAAAAAAAGTATGGTGTCTTGTAGTGTATCCTACATTTTCTAAATCATTGTGCTTACCGCCTGCTCTTACACATTTTTGAGCAGTAGTTGCTCTGTTATAATCTCTTGTTTCCTTACCTGTAAAAATATTTTTAAATTGTACCATTCCAGAATTAGCAAACATTAGAGTAGGATCATTATCTGGTACTAGAGAACTAGAATGAATAACCTCATGTCCATTTTTTTTAAAATAATTGAGGAATGTTGACCTAATCTGATTTGAATTCATGAAAAGGTATTATAACTTGAAAACTCTATTGTCTAAATAAAAAAGCGCCTATTTTTAAATAGGCGCACCAATCAAAAACAATATTTACTATTCTTTCATTTCTTCAGCTTCTTTAGCCTCTTTTTCTTTTTCTTTATCCTCTACTTTACCTTCCATCATAGCTTTTTCAACTATTCCAGCATTTTGTAGAATTTGATTTTCAATTTCTTTAGCTATAGTTGGATTGTCTTTAAGAAAGTTTTTAACGTTTTCTCTACCTTGTCCTATTTTAGTATTTTTGTATGAAAACCATGATCCTGATTTATCAATAATTTCTGCTTTGACACCTAAATCAACTAACTCACCTAATTTAGATATCCCTTCTCCGTACATTATATCAAATTCAACAACTTTGAACGGAGGTGCGACTTTATTTTTAACTATTTTAACTCTAGTTTGATTTCCAATGATTTCATCTTTATCTTTTATTGCACCTATTCTTCTAATGTCCATTCTTACTGAAGAATAAAATTTTAAAGCATTACCCCCTGTAGTTGTCTCAGGGCTACCAAACATAACGCCAATTTTCATTCTAAGTTGATTTATGAATACAACTAAGGTGTTTGATTGTGCAATAGAGCTTGTGAGTTTTCTTAAAGCCTGACTCATCAATCTAGCTTGTAAACCAGGTAGTGAATCTCCCATATCGCCTTCTAGTTCAGCTCTTGGCACAAGTGCCGCAACTGAATCAATAATTAGCACATCAATACCTCCAGACTTAATTAAAGAATCAGCAATTTCTAAACCTTGTTCTCCTGTATCAGGCTGGGAGATTAATAATTCTTCTAAATTTACACCTAGTTTCTTTGCATATGCTGGATCTAGAGCATGCTCTGCATCTATAAATGCACAATTACCGCCTTGTTTTTGAGACTCTGCAACAATGTGAGTAGCTAAAGTAGTTTTACCAGAACTTTCAGGTCCATATATTTCAATAATTCTCCCTTTTGGAACTCCGCCTATACCGAGAGCTATATCAAGACCTAATGAACCAGTAGATATTGCCTCAATATCTACGTTTGTTTTAGAGCCCAATTTCATTATTGAGCCTTTTCCATAATTTTTCTCTATTAGGCTTACAGCAGCTTCCAGAGATTTACTTCTATTTTCTTTATCCATTGAATTTTCGTTATTTACTACTTTTAATTTAGCTTGAGACATTACATTTCTCCATTAATTTCCTATGTTTTTATTAAGATTCTTGCAAATCATGATTACTTGTACACGTTTTGTTCTATTTTTAAAAGTTCTATTTTTGTTCTTTTGTGAAAATTTGATTAAAATATTGAAATATATGAATTATTTATAATTAATAAAATTTGAATATTGCTTGAATAAATAAAATCATTTGATAAATCAGCAGCTTTTTAAAATTATGACCAAATTACCTAAAAATTATAAACCAACACAGAAAGAAAAATTTATGAATGCCAAAATGAAAGAATATTTTAGGCAAAAATTAGTCAATTGGAAACAAGATTTACTCAAAGAGTCATCTCAAACTTTAAATAATCTTCAGAATGAAAATGAAGCAAAACCTGATATAACCGATAGAGCGTCTGAAGAAATAGATAGATCATTCGAACTTAGAACAAGAGATAGAGAAAGAAAGCTAATTAATAAAATTGATGCCGCCCTTCAAAGAATTGAAGATGGATCATATGGGTATTGCGATGAAACAGGTGATCCAATTAGTATTAAAAGATTAGAAGCAAGACCAGTTGCAACATTGAGTTTAGAAGCTCAAGAAATGCATGAAAAAGCAGAAAAAAGAATAAGCTAGTTTTTTTTAAAATGTCAGATTTTTATATAGGTGATCTTACACCAGGTACTTTTGTAATAAATGTAAGCAAAGAAAAAGAATGGGGTATTGGTCAAGTTCAATCATGTATTAACAATATCGTTACAATAAATTTTGAAAATGTTGGAAAAAAAACTATTAACCCTAAAGAAGTTGAATTAAAAATAATTAATATAAATGCAACTAATTGACCAGTATTTAAGAAAAGTAAATTACCTAAGAGTATCTGTTACAGATAGATGCGATCTAAGATGTGTTTATTGTATGAAAGAAAAAATGCAATTTCTTCCACGAAAAGACATACTCACTTTAGAAGAAATTGAAAGATTATGTGATAACTTTATAGAACTCGGAGTTGAAAAAATTAGATTAACTGGAGGTGAACCTTTGGTAAGAAATGATTTTATAAAATTAATTGAAAAACTTAATAATAAAAAAGAGAAAACAAATCTGAGAGAGATTACACTGACAACTAATGGGACGCTTTTAAAAAAATATGCAAAACAACTTAAGTTAAATGGTGTTAATAGGATTAATGTTTCTCTAGATACAATTAATCCTGAAAAATATAATAAAATAACAAGATTTGGAAATATTGAAAAAGTTTTTGATGGAATTAATGAGGCACTTGATGCCAATATAAAAATAAAAATTAATACTGTAGTAATTAAAGATTTTAATGAAAATGAAATTGAAGAATTAATTAATTGGACTAGTAATAAAAAAATTGATCTTACATTTATTGAAGTAATGCCAATGAAAGAAACTGATATATCAAGAGAATATCAGTTTATCTCACTATCTGACACTTTTGAAAAACTAGACAAAATATATAAATTTTCTAAAATTGATTACAGTACTGGAGGCCCAGCTACATTTTATACTAGCAATTTGGTGTCTAACAAAATTGGGTTTATTAGTCCTTTAACAAATAATTTTTGTGAATCTTGCAATAGAGTAAGAATATCAAGCACTGGTAAACTATTTATGTGCCTTGGTCAGAATGATTTTGTTGATTTTAGAGATATAATGAGAAAAGATTATAGTGATGATTATATAAAAGAAAAAATTAAGTTTGCTCTTAATATTAAACCAAAACAACATGATTTTATGATTGGAGAAAAGATTAATAAATATATGAAAAGACATATGAACGTAACAGGTGGATAATGAAATTTCATTTTTTATCTTCAAACAATCCTGAGGCAAAAAATACAGAAAAAAAACTAACAGAATTATTTGGACAAAATTCTGTTGAAGATGCCGACTACATTATTCCAATTGGAGGCGATGGATTACTTTTAAAATCGCTTCATAATTTTAATAAACTAAACAAACCATTTTTTGGAATAAACTTTGGTTCAATTGGTTTTTTAATGAATAATCTTAGTAATGAAAATTTAAATGATATGATTTCCAATGCTAAAAAATCTACTTTTAAACCATTAAAAATGACTGCGCAAAGTGTAAATAATGAGATATTTGAGGCATATGCTTATAATGAAGTTTCTCTTATGAGACAGACTCATTTAGCATCAAAAATTAAAATCAAAATAAATGAGAAAGTAAAAATGGAAGAGTTGATATGTGATGGTGTTTTGTTATCTACATCAGCAGGAAGTACAGCTTATAATCTATCCGCGCACGGTAGCATTCTACCTTTAGATTCAAATATACTTGCATTAACTCCAATTAGCGCCTTTAGACCAAGGAGATGGAGAGGCGCTCTGTTATCTGAAATTAGTAAAATTGATTTTGAGGTATTAAATAATGATGAACGCTCATCTAGCGTAACAGCAGACAATGTTGAATTTAGAGATATTAGTAAAGTGAATATTGTCTCTTCAGATGAAAATAAATGTACTGTATTGTTTGATAGTAAGCACTCTATTGAAGATAAAATTTTGAATGAGCAATTTAATTATTAAGATCAAATTTTTTTAAAAATACAAATCTTGTTGCCATCTAAATCCCTTAAATATGCATAATAATCTTTACCATGTCTAGGCCCAGGCATTCCTTCATCTTTTGCTCCAAGACTAATTCCAATTCTATAAAATTCATCAACAGTTTTTTTAGAATTAGCTTTAAAAGTAATCATTGTACCATTTCCTATGGTTGCTTTTTTTTTGTTATGAGGTCTAATCAAGTATAATTCTATTTTTTTAGGAGTTTCTTTTTTAGCATAACCAAAATAACGATTATGAGATAAAACTTTTTTAATTTTTAGAGGTTTTAAAATTTTACTATAAAATTCAGATGATTTTTTTAAATTATTTGTTCCAATGGTAATAAAAGCATACATAATTTAGAGATTGGTAGCCTCGGCCGGACTTGAACCGGCACTCCCAAAAGGGCAAGGATTTTAAGTCCTTTGTGTCTACCATTCCACCACGAGGCCTAATTTTGGATTAATATCAAACTATAGAACTTTTTCCACCATTTAATTCAATCATCTTAGTTATATCATCAACTATTGGTTGGATAGATTTCATATCCCATGATGAAACAACTATGTTAACACCACCTGTTTTAGCTGCAAGATTAAAATATGGGTAACTACCGATTGATGCATTTGTATAATTGTTTTGAATATTTTTTAAATTTTTTGCAATTTTACTTTCGTATAAATTAGTATTAATTGTTGTAACAAGTTTTGGGTTACCTTTTTTAATTTTTTTCATTAATTCCTCAAACATAACTTGCATTATTTCTGGTACACCAGGTAAAACATAAATATTTTTGACAATAAATCCTGGTGCAGCAGTCATTGGATTTAAAATAAGCTCTGAACCAAATGGCATTTTGGCCATTCTTTGCCTGCTTTCATTAAATTCACCTTTTGGATAATAATTTTCGAGTATCTCAAAAGCCATTTTATTTGTTTCATATTGTAAATTAAAGGCTTCAGATATACTTTCTGAAGTTATATCATCATGAGTTGGTCCAATTCCTCCAGTAGTAAAAACATAAGAATATTTTGAGCTATATTTTAAAACGTTTTCTATAATTGTATTTTTATCATCCTGAATAACAATAACTTCTTCTAACTTAATACCAGCTTCTAATAATTTTTTTGCAATATAATTTGAGTTTGTATCTTGAGTTCTACCAGAAAGTATTTCATCACCAATAACAATAACTCCTGCAGTAAAAGAACTCATATGATTAATTGATATTTTCTATATATTATTTATTAATCGTAAGTAATTATTTTTTAAATGAGAAACAACAATATCCCAATACATACGAAAAAAGATTTTGAGGGCATGAGAGAAGCTGGGTCTTTAGCTGCTGATGTTCTAGATTCTTTAAATGAAAAGATTGTTCCAGGTATAAGTACTCAAGAAATAAATGATATATGTCATGATCAAATTATTCAAAACAAAGCAATACCAGCTCCCTTAAATTATAAAGGTTTCCCAAAATCAGTTTGTACATCAGTTAATCATGTTGTTTGTCATGGAATTCCTTCTGAAAGAAAAATTCTATCTGATGGCGATATAGTAAATGTAGATGTAACAGTTATTCTAAATGGATGGTATGGTGATAGCTCGAGAATGTTTGTTGCTGGCAAGACTAACAAAAAAAATTACGAATTTTTGAAAATAACTTATGAATCTTTATTAATTGGTATTAGTGAAGCCAAACCCGGTAAACATATTGGTGATATTGGAAATAAAATTCAGAAACTTGCAGAAGGAAAAGGTTATTCTGTAGTAAGAGATTTTTGCGGTCATGGAATTGGAAAGGAATTTCATACTCCACCTAGCGTTTTACACTTTGGAGAACCAGGTGAAGGACCAATGTTAGAACCTGGAATGTTTTTAACAATTGAACCAATGATTAATTTAGGTGGATGGCAAACAAAAATACTAAATGATGGATGGACAGCTGTAACAAAAGATAAATCTTTATCTGCTCAATTCGAGCATACAATTGGAATAACAGAAGAAGGAAATGAAGTATTTACATTATCTAAAAATAATACAGCTTTTCCAATAAAGGATGTATAAGTAAATTAAATGATACCTAGATATAATAGACCTAATATTGAAAAGATTTGGTCATTAGAAAATAAATTTACAATTTGGACAGAGATTGAGTGTTTGATTGCGGAAAAACAAGCAATGCTCGGCGTTATTCCTAAAAAAGCTGCAAAAGAAATAAGAAATAAAGCAAAATTCAATGTTAAAGAAATAGAAAAGATTGAAAAAGAAACAAAACATGATGTTGTTGCTTATATTAATAATGTAAGCAAATATATTGGCAACTCATCAAAGTATTTTCATTTTGGTGTAACATCAAGTGATATTATTGATACTTCATTTTCAGTACAACTTAAGCAAACCTCAGAAATAATAAGAAAAAGTTTAGTAGAGTGTATTCAAAGTTTAAAAATCAAATCTAAAAAATATAAAAACACATTAATGATTGGGAGAAGTCATGGTATACATGCTGAACCTATTACTTTTGGATTAAAATTATCTTCTTTTTATTTTGAGTTTAAAAGAAATTTAGAAAGACTTGATCAGGCGATTAACGAAGTATCTGTTTGTGCTATTTCTGGACCTGTTGGAACTTTTAATTCTATAGACCCACGAGTTCAAGACTATGTAGCAAAAAAACTTAAACTTAATTCTGAAGATATATCAACTCAAGTAATTCCAAGAGATAGGCATGCATATTTTTTCTCAGTATTAGGAATTCTAGCATCTTCTATTGAGAGATTTGCTGTGGAAATTCGAAATTTACAAAAAACAGAGGTATTAGAAGTTGAAGAAAGTTTTTCTTCTAACCAAAAAGGTTCTTCTGCAATGCCTCATAAACGTAATCCAGTATTGAGTGAAAACTTAACAGGTATCTCACGTTATATTAGAAGTGGTGTAATGCCTTCACTAGAAAATGTCGTACTTTGGCATGAGAGAGATATTAGTCATTCTAGTGTTGAAAGAATTATGACTCCAGATATTACAATTGCAACTGATTTTGCACTAAATCGTTTAAATGGAATTATAATGAATTTAAAAGTTTATCCAAAAAATATGTTGAAAAATTTGAATATGCTTGGAGGCTTACATAGAACTCACAATATTATGTTAAAATTAATTGAAAAAGGACTGAAAAGACAACAAGCTTATAAAATTGTTCAAGAAAGTGCCATGGAAACATGGAATAATAATAAGAATTTTTCACAAGTTTTTCAAAAAAATAAAGAATTAAATAAAATATTAAATTCAAAAGAAATCGGGAAAATCATTAAAGATGATAATGATCTAAAGAAAATAGATTGGATTTTTAAAAATAAAATTAAATAGTCTTTATTTTTACTAATATCTGAACTATTTTATAGCTATGCCAATGACTGTTGAACAAATTGAACAATTTATTAAAGAAGCTATACCAGATGCAACTGTTGAAATTGAAGATCTTAAAGGAGATGGCGATCATTACAGTGCTACTGTAACGTCAAAATCTTTTTCTGGTAAAACAAGAGTAGAACAACATAAGATGGTTTATGATGCTTTTAATGGTAAAATGGGTAGTGATTTGCACGCACTTAAGCTAAAAACTGTATCGGAGTAATAATGAATAATAACGACCATGTATCTCAAAATATAGAAAATGAAATTAACTCTAATGATGTAATGCTTTTCATGAAAGGTACCCCTGTATTTCCAATGTGTGGATTTTCTGCAAGAGTAGTTGAAATATTAAATAAAGTAGGTGTTAAATTTGGAAGTGTGAATGTATTAGATAGCGACGAAATGAGAGAGGGAATTAAAAAATATTCTAATTGGCCAACCATACCACAACTTTATGTAAAGAAAGAATTTATAGGTGGGTGTGATATCATAACTGAAATGTTTGAAAGTGGTGAATTATTAGAATTATTCAATACAAATGGAATAGACGTAAATCCGTCCTAGTTTGTTAAATAATAAATTTTCTAAAGGTGTAATATTTTCCTGTATTGCAGCAATTTTTTGGGGGCTTCCACAACCCCTTTTTTTTAATGAATTAAATCACGTTGAGACTATTGAAGTTGTAGCTCATAGGGGTTTCTGGTCATTTATCTTTTTATTTTTATTATTAATTTTAATCTCAAACATAAGTGATTTTATTGAAATATTTAAATCTAGAAAAAGAATTTTTATTTTAACAATTACAGCTTTTCTTATTTCAGGTAACTGGGCAGGTTTTATTTATTCTGTAGGACAAGAAAGAGTTCAGGATGCATCAATGGGTTACTTTATTACCCCAATGATAAGTATTGTTCTTGGTTATTTTTTTTTAAATGAGAAAATAACTAAGCCTAAATTTGCATCCGTATGTCTTATGTTTTCAGGTATATTATTCTTATTTATTAATTTAAATCAATTTCCATTCCTAATAATTTGGATTGGAACTTCATGGGCAATATATGGATTGTTAAGAAAACAGGTTAATGTTAATCCTTCAATTGGTTTACTATATGAGACTTTCATAATATCTTTAATATCTATCCCATACTTAGTTTATTTATTTTGGCAAAATGAAAATAGTATCTTTAGTATTGATTTGAAGACATCATTATTTTTAATTCTTACGGGAGCTGTAACGATTTTTCCATTATTTTTTTTTAATTTGGGTTTAAAATTTATTCAATTAGGTCTTGCTGGAGTTTTATTTTACTTAGCACCGACATTTCATTTTATAACTTCAGTATTTATTCTTAACGAAGAAATTTTACAAATTAAGCTGGTATCTTTTATAATTATTTGGATAGGAATAATAATTTATATTTATGATAGTTATAAAAAAGAAATTATCTTGAATAATACTCAATAACTAAATTTGGTTCCATTGTTACAGGATAAGGAACATCATGAATTAGAGGTGCTCTTAAAAAACGACCTTTCAATTCTTTAATATCTACTTCTAAGTATTCTGGAATTTCTCTTTCTTGAGAACTAACTGATTCTACAATTAAGTTAATTTCTTTACTCTTATCTCTTATTGAGATTTCATCCCCATCACTTAAACTATATGATGGAATATTAACTCTTTTACCATTAACTTTTACATGACCATGATTAACTAACTGTCTTGCAGAAAAAATAGTAGGTACAAATTTCATTCTATAAACTGCAGCATCAAGTCTTCTTTCCAAAAGTTCAATTAAAATCTGACTTGTATCACCTTTAATATTAGAAGCTTTTTTAAATATATTCCTGAACTGCCTTTCAGTTAAATCACCATAATAAAATTTCAGTTTTTGCTTAGCAAATAACTGATTACCATAATCTGATAGTTTTTTTCTTTGACCTTGAACACCATGTTGACCAGGTTTAGAGTTTCTTCTATTGAATGGACTTTTAGGCCTACCCCACAAGTTAACACCTAGCCTTCTATCAATTTTGTATTTAGCGTTATGTCTTTTTGTCATTATTATGAGGGGTATATAGTGATTTAAAGTACTATGTCAAATTGAATATACTCAATTTTTGGCTTATTTATTAAGTTTTTTTGTAATTCCCCATAAAGTCTGCAATTCTTTCTTTGTTAAAGGGATTTTTGTGAAAATACTATAAATATTATTTTTCATACTTTCTTTTTTTTCCCTTGGTGTAAAAAATTTTTTATTTTCAAGATTTTCAAACATATAATTTAAAAATTTAGATAATTGTTGTTTTCTAATATAATCTTTTTCAATGATATTAAAATTAGCAAAATTTAAATTATTCAATTCAAATAATTTATGGCATAGAATAGTAACTGCATGAGAAAGGTTTAATGAATTACTTTTACTACTTGTGTCAATAGTAAAAATAATATCAGATAATCTCAAATCCTCATTTGAAAGTCCTGAATTTTCAGGGCCAAAAAGTATTGCTGTTTTTTTATTAACAATAATTTTTCTTTTAATGTATTTAAAATTGTTAGATGAATTTTTTTCTAAATATCTTCTTCTATTCGTAGTGGCCACAACATAAGAAAATTTAGAGAGTGCAATTTCTAAATCATCATAAACTTTAATATTCTTTATAATTTTCGTTGCTTTTTTCGCTGCATTTATTGATTTATTATTTAACCAATTATCTCTTGGAGAAACAACAATTAGATCTTTTAGACCAAAGTTATGCATTACACGAGCAACCATTCCAATATTTTCAGGAAGTTGAGGTCTAACTAAAATTATGCTTGGATTTTTTGAAGTCAATTTTTATTCTTTGAATCATTAAACAACTTAAAAGTAATACTATCAAAAATAGCGCTATAAGATGCATCAATAATATTTGGAGATACGCCAATAGTTGTCCAATGTGTATTAGTAGAATCAGATGATTCAATTAAAACTCTTGTGATAGCACCAGTGCCCTTTTCTGATGAAAGAATCATAACTTTGTAATCAGTTAACTTTAAATCTTTGAGATTAGGAAAATAATCAATTAGAGCTTTTCTTAATGCACTATCAATAGCATTTACTGGACCATTTCCAGTGCCCACTGTCATCATATTTGAATTTTTAACTTTTAAAAATACTGTTGCCTCTGCTTCAGTAACAATTTCACCTTTAGCATTCCATCTTCTTTCGTCTGTGACTCTAAATTTTTCTAAGTTATAAAAATCCTCAAAATGACCTAGGTGACGTCTAACTAGTAATTCAAAACTAGCTAAAGCAGTATCAAATGAATATCCTTCTGATTCTTTTTCCTTGATAATCTCTAAGATATTGTTGATTTCATTTTTAGGCAAATCAATATTAATCTTATTCAATTGATTTAATATATTAGATCTTCCTGCCTGATTAGAAATGACAACGTTTCTAGAATTACCAACTATTTCTGGCTTAATATGTTCATAAGTTGAAGAATTTTTTTCTATTGCAGATGCATGCAACCCACCTTTATGAGAGAAAGCGTGATCTCCAACATATGGAGCATTTTTTCTTGAAGGCATGTTAAGAATATCATTTAATGTTCTAGAAATATGAATTAAATTTTTCAATTTATCTTTTGAAATGTTTGTTTTATATTTTGTTTTTAAAACCAAAGATGGAATTAAGGAAATTAAATTAGTATTTCCACATCTTTCTCCTAAACCGTTAATAGTTCCCTGTATCTGTCTTGCTCCAGCATTAATAGCTGCTAATGCATTTGCAACTGCATTATCAGTATCATTGTGAGCATGTATACCAACATTTTGACCTGGTATAACTTTTACTACTTCTGAAACAATTTTGTAAATTTCATCTGGAAGAGTTCCACCATTTGTATCACAAAGAACAACCCATCTTGCACCAGCCTCATACGCTGCTTTAATACAACTCAATGCAAACTCTTTTTTTTCTTTAAAGCCATCAAAAAAATGTTCTGCATCAAAAATTGGCTCTTTGTTTTTATTTTTTATTGATTGAATACTATCACTGATCATTTTTAAATTTTCATCTTCAGATATTTCTAAAGCATTTTTTACGTGAAATGATGATGATTTACCTACAATACAAACACAACTTGCGCTTGAATTAATAAGTGCATTTAATCCTGGATCGTTATCTGCACTTCTACCTGGTCTTCTTGTCATACCAAAGGCAGTTAATTTACTTTTTGAAAATTTTGTATTTCTTGAAAAAAAATCATTATCAGTAGGATTTGCTCCCGGCCATCCACCTTCAATGTAATCTATTCCTAAATCATCAAGATGTTGGGATATATTCATTTTATCACTAACAGAAAAATTAACTCCTGTTGTTTGCTGACCATCTCTAAGTGTCGTATCGAATAAATATACTTTATCTTCCATAATTACTAGATCGCTAATAGAGTATAAATTTAAATTTACTAGATTTTTCCAAGTTTTTGCAAGATTTCGTCTCTATCAAATAATGGTAGTAGATATTTTAATTCGGGTCCATGAGATTTTCCTGTCAAAATCAACCTCAAAGGCATAAATAAATCTTTTCCTTTAAGTCCAGTTTTTTTGTTAATTTTTGATGTCCAATGATCCCATGTTGTTTCATCAAAAGGATCCTCAGGTAATTCATCAACTGCCGTATTAATAAAAATATCATCAATATTTAAATCTTTAGCATTATTTATTTTTGTAATTACTTCTTCCCATTCTTTAGCTTGTTTAATAAATGAAATATTATTTTTAATAAAACGCCAAAAACTCTCTTTTTGAAAATTTGATTTTATATTTTTTAACTTATGACTAATTTCATTATAACTAAATAATTTAATGGTATTTTCATTAAGGTTTCTTAAGGATTCAATTGAAAATTTAGCAGAAGATCTAGATAAGCTTTGAATATCAAATTTTTTTACTATTTCATTTAAATCTTTGATTGCATCAATATTACTGCTCGAACCAATAAAAAGAAAATAATTAAGTAATGTAATATTTTCATATCCCTCATCTCTAAAATTTTCAATTGAAAGACTTCCAAGTCTTTTGCTAAAACCTTTACCAGTTTCATCAACTAAGAATGGATGATGAGCAAATGATGGAATAGAAGATTCAAGAGCCTTAAAAATTTGAATATGATAGGCAGTATTAGCTATGTGATCCTCCCCCCTAATAATATGTGTAATTTTTTCTTCAATATCATCAATGACTGAAGGTAAATGGTATAACAATGTTCCATCAGCTCTAATTAAAACAGGATCACTCAAATTTTTTGCATCAAATGAAACATCCCCTTTAATAATATCTTTCCAACTAATATTTTCATGATCTAATTTGAATCTCCAATGGGGTTGGATTCCAGATTCTATTTTTTTTTCTACTTCTTCATCACTTAGATTTAATGATGATCTATCATAAATAGGTGGTTTCCCAGATGATAACAAAGATTTTTTCTTTAAAGCTAATTCCTCTTCTGTTTCAAAACATGGATAAAGTCTTTTCTTTTTTTTTAGAATTTCAATTTTCTCATTGTAAATATTTTTCCTAGAAGATTGATTAAAAGTATAATTCCAATTCAATCCAAGCCATGTAAGATCATCTTTGATACTTGTCTCAAATTCTTTAGAACTCCTATTGGCATCAGTATCATCAATTCTTAATACAAACTCACCTTGATTTTTTTGACAAAAAATCCAATTCAAAATTGCTGATCTAGCATTACCGATATGTATTTTTCCTGTAGGGCTAGGAGCGAACCTACACTTCATATTATTCTTTAGGAATTTCGCAAACGGGAATAGGCTTCATCTTATGAAGATTTGGCTTTCTAATCTCTTCGTATCTACTGTAGTATTCACTAGACTTATTTTCCATTGCTTCTTCTAATTGCTTATATGAAAGACCAAGCTGGCTTTCATCATTTCTACTATCATCCCATAAACCATCTGTCGGTGCTGCGCTAATAATATCTTTTATAACCCCAATTTCTTCGGCTAATTCCCACACCTCAGTTTTAGTACAATCTGCTATTGGCGATATATCTACGCCTCCATCACCATATTTTGTATAAAATCCAACACCAAAATCTTCAACTTTATTTCCAGTACCAACCACTATACCATTATTACTTTGAGCTATTTGGTATAAAGTTACCATTCTCAGTCTAGATCTTGAATTTGCAAAAGCTAACTCACTATCAAAATTTTGCATCGTATTTTGAAAAGTTTTAAACACATTATCTAGCTCAACTATTTTTGTTTCTACATTTGGGTAATTTTGCTCTAAAAATTCTAAATGTCTCAAACTTAAATCATGTTGTGATGAATTTTGCTTGATGGGCATTGAAACGGCTATAGTTTTTAAACCAGTACGAGCACATAAGGTACTGGTAAGAGCTGAGTCAACTCCTCCTGACACTCCTATTACTAAGGTAGTTGGATTTTTATTTATAGATATAGCATAGTCTTTAATCCAATTAGAAATGAATGCGATCTTATCTTTAGAATTCATAAGTAATATATAAATATAAATTTATAAATTTGAAGATTGCTTTGAGAGCAATTTTTCTTCTTTTAAAAAATCTGATAATAAAAAAGCCAATTCTAGAGACTGCGAGGCATTTAGTCTCGGATCACAATATGTATGATATCTATTTTTTAGATCTTCATCAGTTATTTCTTGAAGACCTCCCATACATTCTGTAACATCTTGACCAGTCATTTCTAAATGGACGCCTCCAGGATATGTACCTTCACTTCTGTGAATTTGAAAAAATTGCTGAATTTCAGAAATTATATCTTTTAATGGCCTAGTTTTAAAACCCGTGTTAGATTTGATAGTATTTCCATGCATGGGGTCACAAGTCCAAACAACATTTTTACCAGCTGAATTAACTGATCTAATTATTTTTGGAAGTATTCCACTAACTTTTTCATGACCCATTCTACATATCAGCGTTATTTTTCCAGCTTCATTATTTGGATTCAACACATCTAATATCTTTAATAGTTCTTCTGTCTTTGTGCTTGGACCAACTTTAACGCCTATAGGGTTCTCAATACCTCTTAAAAATTCAATATGTGCTCCATCAAGTTGTCGAGTTCTGTCACCTACCCATAACATGTGAGCTGAAACATCGTACCACTTACCTGAAGTACTATCTATTCTTGTTAATGCTTCCTCATATTGAAGAAGTAAAGCTTCATGACTTGTAAAGAAGTCTGTTTCATTTAATTGTCTTACACTGTTTCCATTTATTCCACATGCCTCCATAAAAGATAAGCATTCGTCAATTCTAGAAGATATCTCTCTAAATTTAGCAGCATTCTCACCTTTAACAAAATTTAGGTTCCATTGATGTATTTTATTTAAATTGGCAAAACCACCCTGAGAAAAAGCTCTTAAAAGATTAAGTGTAGATGCAGACTGATTGTAGGCCTGAATTAATCTATCTGGATTAGGATCTCTGTCTTTTTGATTGAAGTCTATCCCATTAATTATATCGCCTTTATAAGACTCAAGTTCTAAATCATTAATAACTTCTGTAGCAGATGATCTTGGCTTTGCAAACTGTCCAGCAATTCTTCCTACTTTAACAATTGGACAAGACGCGCCAAACGTTAATACAACAGCCATTTGTAAAATAACTTTAAATGTATCTCTAATATTATCTGGATGAAAATCTGCAAAACTTTCTGCACAATCTCCACCTTGTAATAAAAAAGCATTTCCGTTAGCAACTTCTCCAAGTTTCTTTTTTAATAGTCTCGCTTCTCCAGCAAAAACTAAAGGTGGATATTTGGAAATTTCATTTAGAGTATTATTTAGATGATCTTCATTTTTATAGTTTGGCATATGAAGAGCATCTTTATTTCTCCAACTATTAGGTGACCATTTATTGCTCATAATTTGAAAAAGCTCATAAACCCTTATAAATCCTGAAACAAGGGTTATTATTTAGGCCTTTTATTTCTTAGAATTTTTAAGGCTGATCTTTCAATAGCAAGTGAATTTTTAGGAATATTTTTGGTAATAACACTACCTGCACCAATTCTAGATTTAGACTCAATTTCAAGTGGAGCAATGAGTGATGTGTTTGAACCTATAAATACATTATCTTTTATTATCGTTCTATGTTTTTTCTTTCCATCATAGTTACAAGTTATTGTGCCAGCACCTATATTCACATTGTTTCCTATTTCTGAATCTCCAACATATGAAAGATGAGCAATAGAAACATTATTTCCAATTTTAGAATTTTTAATTTCAACAAAGTTACCAATCTTTGATTTTTTTCCGATTTTTGTTTTTGGCCTTAATCTAGCACTTGGACCAATATGTGAATTTTCATCTATTGTAACTTCTTCTAAGTATGAATTACTTTTAATTATTGAACCTTTTTTTATAATTGTTTTTTCCTTTATTGTAACATTGTTTTCAATTGTAACAGTAGGTTCAATTTTGGTGTCATAGCTTAAATAACAAGTATTGGGTTTTAAAAAATTGACTCCATTTTTTATAAAATTTTTTACGTATTTTTTTTGCAAGATATTTTGTACAACATTAAAATCATCCAATGTATTTATGCCCAACATTGTTTCTTTGTTGCACTCAATATAATTGATAGGAATATTTTTTTTTGAAAAAATTTTGCATATATCAGGAAGATATCTTTCTTTTTTAATTTTATTTTCTTTAATATTTCTTAAATTATCAAATAATAATTTAGTATTTGCTATCAAAATACCAGAATTACATAAATTAATTTTTTTTTGTTCAGGTTTTAAATTGATTTGCTCAATTATTTCTTCAACGTAGTTGTTATTCAATAATATCCTACCATAACCATGTGGCTCTGAAGTATTAAATGCAATTAATGAAGCTTTCGCTTTACTTTTTTTAAATTTACTTACTAGTTTTCTTATATCTTTAACTTCAACTAAAGGTGTATCACCAAATAAAATTAAAATATTTTTTGATTTAACAAATTTTTTAACTTGCTCAATTGCATCAGCGGTTCCTTTTTGTTTTTTTTGAACAACTAACTTTGAGGTATTTAATATTAACTTTAATTCTTTTTTATTTTTTTCATTAGATACAACTAATATATTTTTACCAGATATTTTTTTTGCAATATTAAAAATATGTGAAACAATTGGTAACCCGCATAATGGATAAACAAGCTTTGATTTACTTGCTTTAAATCTCGTACTATTGCCTGCAGCAAGTATAACAGTTGTGATATCAGACATTAAGTTAGAAATTTCTTAAAATTTCGTTTCCAACATTAATTATTTCTTTTGAAGCATCTGATGTAACACTTATATCTACTACACCCCTTCCAACTGAGAATGTTTCTGCAAATAATACTTTGCTAGACAGTCGGGAGCGAGCAATTTTAGCACCAGCGTATCTTAAACGCAAAATCATTGCGTCAGTTAATTTTGCTCTCGGCATCACTCTATTAAGAATAATTATTGGATTTTTTCTTTCTTGTTTTGCAATTTTTAAAAAAGGAAGTGTAGCCATTAAGTCTACTGGACTTGGTTGTACTGGAACAAATACTCTGTCAGAAGCTTTTACAACCTGCATTGTTTCAAAAGTTATAGATGGAGGGCTATCAATTATTATAAAGTCGTACTTTCTTTTTATGGCTTTAATTTCATCTATTAAATTCCTTATATCAAAATTTAATTGAGTTATTCCAATATCATCTTCACCATAATAAGATTTTCTTGCTTCAAGCCAATATGATAGACTTTTTTGTGCATCAGCATCTATAACAGCTACTTTGTAACCACTATTGCTCCACAAAACTGATAAATTTGCTGAAAGAGTTGATTTACCTGAACCACCTTTTTGATTCGAAAATGCTATAACTTTTCCCATATACAAGTATTGATAATAACTATTTTAAAGATAGATGGAAACATTTTATAAAAAAATATGAAAAAAAATAAGTTAGATATTGCAAAAAATTTATTAAGCAGTGGAGAACTTGTAATATTTCCCACAGAAACAGTATTTGGTCTTGGAGCAGATGCAACAAATGATGAGGCTGTAAAATCTATTTTTAAAGTAAAAAAAAGACCAAGAAGTAATCCAATTATCTGTCACTTTAAAAGTATTAAACAAATAGAAAAATATTTTATTTTAAATAAATTTGAAAAAAAATTAGGTTCAAAATTCTGGCCTGGTCCTTTGACAATAATATTAAAAAAAAAGAAAAATTCTAAAATATCAAAATTAGTCTCTAATAACTCAACTTTAGTTGGCTGCAGAATTCCTGGTAATAAATTGGCTAAAAAATTAATTACTTTATTTGACCTACCTATTGCAGCCCCTAGTGCTAATCTGTCAGAAAGAACTTCCGTAACCAATATTATGGATATCGATCCTATTCTAGTAAAAAAAATATTTGTTTTAAAAGATAAACAGTCTTCTCATGGACTAGAGTCCACAGTTGTTAGAATTGATACCAATAATGAAATTGAAGTATTAAGATATGGCAGCATAACTGTTGAAGAGCTAAATAAATATGCAAAAGTAAAAATTAAAAAGAAATCATCTATTTCTCCTGGTAATTTAAAAAAACATTATTCAACTTTAAAGCCAATAAGAATGAATGCTAAGAGAATACTAAAAAATGAAGGTTTATTAAATTTTGGCAATAATAAATTAAAGTCTAAAATAATTAATTTAAATTTGAGTAATAAAAAAAATTTAAATGAAGCAGCAAAAAATTTTTATCATTATCTTCATAAATTAGATCAAAGTAGATGCAAAAAAATTGCTGTAGTAGAAATACCTGATAAAGGGCTTGGCAAAACTATAAATGACAGATTAAGAAGAGCAATTAAGTAATTACAATCTATTTAAATAATCCATTAACCTATAATAAATAATGGCTGAAGAATACAATGGTCTTCTAAACATGTTGCCACCTGGAATTTTAAAATGATTAATTTGCTCAAACATATCAAATTTATTTGATTTATTTAAAATTTTTTCAGCTACCATTTTTCCTCCCATAATACTCATAGCTAAACCATGCCCAGAGTAGGCATGAGCATAATATAACTTTTGATTCATTATAGTCCCAAAAATAGGCAATCTATTAATCGATATTGCCAACGTACCTCCCCAAGAAAATTCAATTTTAAATTTTTTTAATTCAGGAAAAACCTTATACATTCGTTTAGAAACAAAACTCTTTGCATCTTTTACAAAATGAGATGTAATTGTTTCAGGTCCTCCAAAAAGAAGTCTGTAGTCTTCTGAAAATCTATAATAATCAATCATAAATCTAGAATCTATTACGCCACAATTTCTTTTGATTAGTTTACTTGCCAGATCTTTTCCGAGAGGTTCAGTTGCAATAATATAATTGTTTATAGGCATAAAATAATTTCTTTTTGATCCTAAAAGATTATCAAGATAACCATTACAACCAATAATTACTTTCTTCGCTTTAATAATATTTTTTCCAGAATGAATTATAACTTCTTTTTGATTATCAATAATTTTATCAGCTGGAGAATTTTCATATATATTTATACCATTTGCTAAACACTGTTCTGCTAAGCCATATGTTAGTTTTAATGGGTTCAAATGATAAGAATCCTTTAAAAGCATCCCAGAAAAATATCTGTCACTATTAACTTCATCTCTTATTGAATTGTGATCAAAGTATTCATAGTTACTATAATTATAATTCTTCTGCATATGCTCAATTTCATCTTCAAAATATTTATAATCTTTTTTTGTGTTGCCAACATGAAGAACACCTTGTCTAAGAGCACAATCAATTTTGTATTTTTCAATTAAATTAACTACATTTGAAACAGCATCTAATCCAACTTTCCAAAAAAATTTTGCTTTTTCAATACCAAATTTTTTTTCTAGGTAGAATTGATCCTTTCTCATACCAATTCCTAGTTGGCCACCATTCCTACCAGAGGCACCAGATCCAACTTTGTTTGCTTCCAAAATAGTTATTGATAAACCTTGATTAGATAAATTTAATGCAGAAGAAATACCTGTTAAACCACCTCCAATAATACATACATCAGTTGAAATATTCTCATTTAATTTAATTTGATTAGGAAAATTAGGTGCCGAAAATTTATAAAAACTCTCTTTTTCATTATCATGTTGATTAAAGGTCCTTTTTTTTGTAGTAAACATTAACTTATCTTTAATGGTTTAATAATAATTAGTAAACAAACAGTCTCAATATGATTGAAAAATTTCAAAATTGGTTTCATGAAAACTCTATTACAGAAGTTGAATGTTTAGTTCCAGATCTTGGAGGTATAGCAAGAGGAAAAATTTTACCAACTAATAAATTTTTAAAAGGACTGGAAAATGAAAGTCACAGATTACCACAGTCAACTTTTATTCAAACAATATCAGGAGATTATGCAACTGAGGACTCTGCCGGTGCTTTACCAAGAAGTGTTTATAATCCAACTGACATTGATGTAATTTTAAAACCAGATTTTAATACAATGAGAGTAGTGCCCTGGTACGACGACCCTACTGCACAAATTATCTGCGATGCAATAAATCTTAACGGAGATGATGTTATAAATTCTAGTAGGAATGCTCTAAAAAATATTCTTAAACTTTATAAAAAAGATAAATTAACTCCAATTGTTTCACCAGAGTTAGAATTTTATTTAGTAAAACCTAATGCTGACTCAGATTATCCTCTTGAAGTGCCAGTGGGTCAATCAGGTAGACAAGAAACAGGTAAGCAAGCCTTGGGTATAGATGCTGTTAACGAATTTGATCATCTTTTTGAAGATGTATATAATTATTGTGAAGCACAAAATATTGAAATTGATACTATTAACCATGAATCTGGTTCAGCTCAGATGGAAATTAATTTTCAGCATGGTGATCCTTTAGATCTAGCAGATCAGGTATTTTTATTTAAACGAACTCTAAGACAGTCGGCTTTGAAACATAAACTTCATGCAACATTTATGGCAAAACCTATGGAGAACCAACCAGGTAGTGCAATGCACATACATCAATCGATATATAATGAAAAAAATAAAAATATTTTTTTTAATCAATCATCTAAAATTTCAAAAAAAATGAAAAATTATTTAGGTGGGTTAGAAAAATATACTCCATTATTAATGCCTATATACGCTCCAAATATAAATTCATTTAGAAGATTGTTTGCAACTTGGGGTGCTCCTAAAAATGTTAAATGGGGAATAGGTAATAGAAGTTGTGGTTTTAGAATTCCATCAATTGAGGAAGGGAATATACGTATTGAAAATAGAATTCCTGGATCTGATACAAATCCATATCTTGTTTTTGCAGCTAATTTAGCTTCAGGATATTTAGGAATGAAAAACAATTTAAAACCAAATCCAGAAACTAAAGATAGTGCATTTAAAGATAAAAATTCTAATTTACCTAAAAATATGGATGAATCGTTAACTCTCTTTGAAAATGATGAAGATATAAAATCTATATTTAACGAAAAATTTGTAAGGTCGATTGCTGCGATAAGAAGAGTTGAGTATCAAGCTTATTTATCAGTAATAAGTTCTTGGGAGCGAGAATATTTATTACTTAATGTTTAAATTTTTTATTAAAATAAAAATAAAATAAACCAATTATTATTAAAGCAAACATTAAAATTGCTGATAATGCGTTTACTTCAGGACTCAATCCTAATCTAACTTTAGAAAAAACTACAATTGGCAATGTGTTAGCTCCAGGCCCAGTAGTAAAACTCGCAACAACTAGATCATCTAAAGAAATTGTAAAAGCTAATAACCAGCCAGCAATAATAGAAGGCAAAATTATTGGTAAAGTTATCTTATAGAGTACCTTTGTATAATTATAGCCTAGATCCATCGCAGCTTCCTCAATATTTTTGTTAAAGTCAGTTAATCTTGCTTGAATAATAATTGCGACAAATGCAATACAAAAAGTAACGTGCGATATAAAAATAGTTAATTGTCCTCTAGATGATGGAAATCCAATTACATTATTTAAGCTTATAAAAAAAAGTAACATTGAAAGACCTAAAATTAATTCTGGTAAAACCAAAGGTGTTGAAGAAAGAAAAATATAGAATGATTTAAAAGGAATTTTTCTTATTCTTACAAGTGAATATCCAATCATAACTCCTAAAATTGTAGCAAAAGTTGCAGACAAAGCTGCAATTTTAATACTAATAATAAATGCCTCAATTATTTGTTCATTATTAAATAATTCATTGTACCATCTTAAAGAAAATCCTTTCCAAACCATTACTCTCTTATTTTCATTAAATGAGTAAAAAATTAAAACTAAAATTGGGAAATATAAAAAAAATAAACCTAAAAAAATAACTGTACTTTTGATTAAACTAGATTTCATTTTTTTGACTCCAACGAGAATAAAGTATTTGAAAAATAACAATTGGCAAAACCAAAATAATAATTCCACTAAAAGCTAAAGCACTAGCACCGGGCCAATTTCTATTAACAAAGAATTCCTCCCATAATATTTTTCCATAATACAATCTATCACTACCACCTAACATTTCAGGTATAATAAATTCTCCAACAACAGGTATAAAAACTAATAAAGATCCAGCAACAATTCCTGGAACAGACAAAGGAAGAATAACTTTAAAAAAGGTTTTAATACGATTTAATCCTAAATCTTTTGATGCTTCAATTAAATTTAAGTCAAATTTATTTAAGTATCCATAGAGTGGTAAAATCATCAAAGGTAAATAAGTGTATACAATTCCCATGATGACAGCATATTGATTGTATAATAATTGAAGTGGTTCTGATATTATACCCAGGTTTAGAAGTATTACATTTAAAATTCCATTATTCTGTAAAATTATTTTCCATGCATATACTCTTAATAAAAATGATGACCAAAATGGAATAACTACTAAAACTAATAGGATATTTCTTAATCTGATATTTGAAGTCGCAATATAAAAAGCTAATGGGAACCCAATAAGTAAACAAAAAAAAGTAGATATTAGAGCTAGTATCAAAGAGTTTACAAAAGATCCAATGTAGTAATAATCACTAAATATATAAACATAGTTTTCAAATGTAGTATTGATCTTAAATCCATTATCAAAAAGAAAAATAGCTTGATAAGGAGGCATCCCCCATTCTGATACCGAAATTGATATTTTAAAAATTATAGCTAATGGTATAAAAAAAAATAGAACAAGCCAAAAATAAGGACTAAAAACAAAATATTTTTCAAATAATTTATTTTTCAATTAATCCTCTAAAATCTTAATTGATTCACTTTCCCAAGTACAAATGACTTTCTCCCCTTTTGGGAAATTATAATTTGAGTTGGAGTTAAAATTCTGATCTAAAACTGAAATTATCATATTTTTAATTTTAATTTCATAACGTGTAAAGCTTCCCAAATATGATTTTTCTAAAATTTCTCCACTAAAGTAATTAAATGAATTTGTTTTCAAATTATTTATTGATTGTATTTTTATTTTCTCTGGTCTTAGTAAAATATTAGTTTTTGTATTTTTTAATTCTTTGCTTAATTTAAAATTTATACCTAAATCATCAGAATAAAAATTTTCATCTTTCTTATAAATCTTAATTATATTTGCAATTCCTATAAAATTAGCAGTATAAAGACTTTTAGGATTTTCATAAATATCTTCAGGGCTAGAACATTCCAAAATAAGACCATTCTTCATTATTGCCATTCTATCAGATAAGGACATTGCTTCTTCCTGATCATGGGTGACAAAAACAAATGTAATTTTTAGTTTCTTTTGGAGTGTTGTTAACTCTAATTGCGTTTTTGATCTTAGTTTTTTATCTAGTGCCGCAAGAGGCTCATCTAATAATAATAACTTAGGTTTTTTTATTAAGCACCTTCCAAGGGCAACTCGTTGCTGCTCTCCCCCTGATAATTGCTTAATTCTTCTATTTAATAAATGTTCAATAGATAAAAGTTCGGCAATATTTCTTACGTTTATTTCAATTTCTTTTTGGGTAAAATTTTCTTTTATTCCAAAAGCTAAATTATTAAATACGTTTAAATGAGGAAATAGAGCATACGATTGAAACATATAGTTTAATGGCCTATCAAAAGGCTCAAGGTTTGTTATGTCTATTCCATCGAGTATTACACGTCCTGTATCCGGCTTCTCAAATCCGCCTAATATTCTTAGTAAGGTAGTTTTGCCTGAACCAGAAGATCCTAAGAGACCAAAAAATTCAGATTTTGATATATTTAAATTAATATTTTCTAAAACTTTGTTATCTCCAAAGGATTTAGAAATATTTTCAATTACAAGAAAATTATTATCCATCTTAAATCAGCACTAATATTAATATATTAGTGCTGAAATGAAGTATATTTTTTAATTTGATTTAAATTTATTAAAATATTTAGTTGATAATTGTGCTTTTTTAGGTGAGTCAGCAGTATCAGCAAATAGCATACTTAAAGTTGCTTCATCTGGATAAATAGCTGGGTCTCCCAAAATTTCTGGATCAACTAGCTCATTAGCTGCTTTGTTTGGGTTAGAATACCAAACATAGTTAGTAATATCTGCAGCAACTTCAGGGCGCAAAATATAATTTATAAACTTATGTGCATTTAAAACATTTTTTGCATCAGCTGGAATTGCCATCATATCAAACCAAATTACTGTTCCTTCTGAAGGTATAGAATACCAAACTGGTTCTATTTCTTCGTAAGCAGCAATAAAAACATCACCTGACCATCCCATAGCTAGACAAATTTCACCATTAGCGAGATCATCTATATATTGAGAGGAATCAAAATACCTAATGAAAGGTCTAATTTCCTGCAACATTGAAAGAGCAGCCTTATAATCATTTTCGTCTTCAGTATTAGGATCTTTACCTACATATTTTAAGGCAATTTCCATTACTTCAGATGGTGCATCTAACATTGCTATACCACAATCCTCATATTTAGAAGCTATAGCTGGGTCAAACAAAACACTCCAACTAGTAACTTCATCTTCATCCACCTTATCAGTATTGTAACCAATACCAGTTGTGCCGTACATGTAGTTTACTGAATACTGACCGCCTGGATCATGAGCATCTATCTTTGATAAAACTTCAGGATCTAGATTTCCTATGTTTGATAATTCAGATTTATCAAGTTTTTGAAAAACTCCAGCCTTGATTTGGTTTTCTAAAAAAGAACCTGAAGGCACAACAATATCATAGCCAGAACCACCAGCTAAAAGTTTAGCTTCAAGAACTTCGTTAGAATCAAAAACATCATAAGTTACATCAATGCCAAATTCATTTTCGAAATTTTCAATTGTATCTTCAGCAATATAGTCAGACCAATTGTAAATAAATAATTCTTCTTTAGCTTGAGCTGAAAAAGAAATTAAAACTAATAGAGATATAAAATACTTAAGCATTATTCCCCTCCTAAATAAAAATTACATTAAATAAAATAAATTAAAAATCGAGAATTTTTTTATATAGATCGGGCCTTCTGTCTCTAAAGTTACCCCATAATTTTCTATATTCTCTTGAAATTAACAAATCTAAAGTCGCAGTTATTATTCCCTCGTCCTTATCATTCATACGATTTATTACATTTCCAAGATGATCCAATATAAAAGAATTACCATAAAAATTTAATTCAATATCAGCTTCGACCTCCTTCCCTATTCTATTTGAAGTTATTATAGGAATTTGATTTGCAGCAGCATGTCCTACCATTGTATTAATCCAATGATCCCTGGAATTTAGTTCAGGCATATGTGGCTCAGAGCCAATTGCTGATGGATAAAAAATTAAATCTGCTCCTTTCAATGTTAATATTCTTGCACATTCAGGAAACCACTGATCCCAACAAATTGCACATCCAACTTTTGCTAGAGGAGTGTCAAAAACCATAAAACCTGTGTTGCCTTTTTCAAAATAATACTTCTCATTATATCCAGACCCTTCAGGGATGTGAGATTTATTATAAACTTCACTTATTTTACCGAAAGAATCAATCATAACTAGAGAGTTAAAAAACTTATTTTCCTTTTTTTGAAAAAAACTAATTGGTAAAGAAATCTTTTTATCTTTACAAATATTAGATAATTTTTCGAACATTGGATGGGAAGGAAAATCAATTGCAAGATCAAAAAATTTATCATTTTTTGTTGAACAAAAATAATAATCTTGAAATAATTCTTGCAGAAGTAAAATATCAACATTTTCATTTGAAGCGTTTTCAACTAAACTAATTGCTTTATTTAAATTAGCGTCAAAGTCTCCTTTAAGAGCCTTAAATTGTGATGTTGCTACTTTTACCTTCATATTTTTGGTACATTCATTGTTATACAATGAATATTTCCTCCACCATAATTTATATTTTCTGTTTCCAACATTATAATCTCTCGATTTGGGAATAAATTTTCAAAAATTAATTTTACCTCATTGTCTTCCTTAACATTGAATTTAGGTAAGATAATTTTATTTTTACTGAAATAGAAATTTATATATGAGCTAATAATATTCTTATTATTAATCTTTTTTCTTGTAGGTAAAGGAACTTCAATTAAATCAAATGTCTGATTAGTATCTTTAAAAAATTTAATAAGATCAGATTTGTTTTTTTCTAATATTTCATAATTAGGATCTAATTTGTGAGTTGTAGCAATTAAATATTTATTTTTTCCTATTGGGCATAATAAATTATCTACATGACCATCTGTATCATCCTCCATTAGTCCATTTTCAAAGAAAAAAATATAATTTAAGTCAAACAATAGCTTTAATTCTTCAATTATATATTCACTATTATGTTTTTGTTTTCTATTTTTATTAAATATTACATTTTTAGTGCTAAATAAATTTTTTTTATCATCATAAGTTATTGCTCCTCCTTCAATAACTAAGTCAGAAATTTTTGTTGGGATATTTAAATAGTTTGAAATAAATTTTGATATTTTATTATCATTTAAATAATCTGGATACTTTCCATAACCATTAAATTCAAAGCTAATTGATTTTAATTTTTCATCTTCGTTATAAAAAATTGGTGCAATATCCCGCATCCAAGAATCATCTAATTTACATTCTATAATATCAATATTTTTATGATAAGTTTTATTTTGAATTTCATTTATGTCTTCTTTATTTGACAAAACAATAACATGCTCAGTTTTTGCAATTTCATTAATTATATTTGCAACTTCATCTCTGGCTTTATTAATAATTTTACCATAAAGATCTTTATTACACGGCCAAGCAATCAAACAATATTGGTGTTCATACCATTCAGGAATTAGTTTCATAAAATTTAAAAATATGTATAATTATTTCATGTCTAAAGATGAAGTAAAATTCACTGAAATGAAACATGGTGATAAAGAGGATTATGAAATTCTTGCTAATTTTGAAAATAAATTTATTGAAGGTACAGCTGATAGAATAGTTAGAGTGCTAGAAAGTTTAGACAATTCTTTAGGTGGTTATAAGGTATCTCGATTAGAACACTCTCTTCAAACTGCATCAAGAGCGTTACGAGAACAAGCTTCTGAAGAAATGGTGGTAGCCTCTTTATTGCATGATATAGGCGATGAAATTGCACCTCTTAATCATTCTGAACTCGCCGCTGCAGTATTAAAACCGTTTGTGTCTGAAAAAACAAGATGGATTGTAGAACAACACGGTTTGTTTCAAGCCTACTACTATAATCATTATTATGGAAAAGATAGAAATCTAAGAGATAAATTCAAAGGTCATGAATTCTTTAAAGACACTATAGATTTTTGTGAAAGATGGGATCAAGCATCATTTGATCCAAATTATGATACAATTCCCTTAAAAGATTTTGTTCCAATGGTTCAAAGAATATTTAATAGAACACCTTATAGAAATTTATAATTATTTTTTTAGCTTATTGATTAGTGTAAGGTTACCTGCATCAAAGTTATCTTTATTTTCTTGAATAAATTTATCTATATCTTTTTGTTTTTCTAATTCTAATTCAGAAACTTTTCTAATATTTAAATCAACATATAAAGAACAAACCTCTGTTGTTGCTGCTCTATAACCTTCAAGCTTATGTGTCATTTCTAATTTATAAATTAATCTTTTTTTATCCCTATCAAGAAATAACAAATTAATATCTACTTCATCACCCTCTTTCACTTCTTTGTCATAAGTTGTGTGTGACTCTACTGCAAATGTGGTTTTCTTCTCTGTTTTTGCAGACGTTTCACCCATATTAAATTTTTGTAAAAGAACTTCCCATCCGGCATCAAAAAGATGAATATAAAATGCCAAATTCATATGACCATTGTAATCGGTCCATTCCTTTTTAACTCTTCCTGAATTTAAATATATCTTCATTGTTTTTCTTTATTAATTCAAAAAATATAGTAGTTTAAAATAATGAATAATGAAGTAATAATTTCATGTGCTGTAACAGGATCAGGTGATACAGCAGGTAAACATCCTGAATTACCTATAACACCAAAACAAATTGCTGATGCTTCAATTGAAGCCGCCAAAGCGGGTGCAGCAATAGCCCATGTACATGTAAGAGAACCTGATGGCAAACCTTCTAGGAATTTAAGTTATTATAAAGAGGTGGCAGATAGAATTCGCTCCTCAGAAACTGATGTAGTTTTAAATTTTACTACAGGTATGGGTGGTGATTTTGAAGTGGGAACAGGTAAAGATCCTTTAAATCCAGTGGGAGCAAATACAGATATGATCGATGCATTAAGCAGATTAGAACATGTTGAAGAGTTATTGCCTGAAATTTGTACTTTAGACTGCGGCTCACTAAATTTTGGTGACTCAAACATGACTTTTATTCATACACCGATACAACTAAGAACTGCAGCAAAAAAAATGCAGGAGCTTGGAGTGAAACCAGAAATGGAAGCTTTTGAAATGGGTCATTTATGGTTTGCTAACCAACTTTATAAAGAAGGTTTAATTGATGGCCCTCCTTTTTATCAAATATGCCTTGGCATCCCTTGGGGGTCACCTGCAACAACGAGCGCAATGAAAGCTATGGCTGAAATGGTACCTTCTGAAGGTGTTTGGTCTGGATTTGGAATAGGAAGATCGCAAATGCCTATGGCTGCACAGGCAGTTATTTTGGGAGGAAATGTTCGTGTAGGACTGGAAGACAATCTTTATTTAAAAAAAGGAGTTTTTGCATCAAATGCACAGTTGGTTGAAAAGGCCAGATGTATTGTTGAAGATATGGGGGCTTCTATTTTATCGCCGCAACAGACTAGAGAGAAATTAAAACTAAAAAAACATTTTTAATTTGAAAAATATTGCTGTCATTGGAACTGGTGTAATTGGTACCGGCTGGATACTTAGATTTATCGCTAATGGTATAAGAGTCAAAGCATTTGATAAAAATTCTCAGCAATTACATTTTCTAAAAGAAGAAATAACAAGAACAAACTTAATTATAAAAAAATTATATAATACAAAAATCAATTTCAAAAATTTGGAAATCGTAGACAGTATTGAAGAAGCAGTAAAAAATGCAGATTTAATTCAGGAAAATGTACCCGAACGATTAACTTTAAAAAAAGATGTTATAAAAAATATAAGTAAATATTCACCCTCAAATTCAATAATTGCTTCAAGTTCATCTGGTTTACTTCCATCAGATTTACAATCAAAATGTATTAATCCAAAAAGGTTAATCATAGCTCATCCATTTAACCCTGTATATATTATCCCATTGGTTGAAATTGTAAAAGGTAAAAAAACTACAAATTTATATCTTAATAAAGCAAAAAAATTTTATCAAAAAATTAAAATGAAAACATTATTAGTAGAAAAAGAATTACCGGGCTTTTTATCTGATAGATTGCAAGAAGCTTTGTGGAGAGAGGGTTTACATATTATAAATGATGGATATGCTTCAACAAAAGATTTAGATGAAGCAATAACTTATGGTCCTGGTATGAGATGGGCTCTAATGGGAACTTTTTTGACATTTCACTTAGCGGGAGGAGAAATGGGTATGAAACATATGCTAGATCAGTTTGGACCAGCATTGAAACTTCCATGGACTAAACTCAAATCTCCAAAACTAACAAAAACACTTAAAGAAAAAATCATTAAAGGCACAAAAAAACAATCAAAGAATCATTCTATAAAAGATTTAAGTAATATAAGAGATAATTTCTTAATAGATTTGCTAGAATTAAAGAAAAAATATAAATTATAATTATGACAATAATCTCAAAATATGTAGCTTTAAAAAATTATATACCAACTGGGTTACCTAAAGAAGAAGATTTTGAAATTAAATCTAAAACTTTAGAATTAGATGAAACAAATAATATTCATGTTCTTAATTCATGGATATCTGTTGATCCGTATATGAGAGCAAGAATGACAGAACGTAAAAATTATAAACCACCCTTTTTATTAGGCGAGGAAATGGAAGGTTATGCAATTGGCTCAGTCCAAAAATCAAAAGACTCACAATTTAAAGAAGGGGATTTTGTTTTCAGTAATTTTGGAATGAGAGATAACTTCATTTGCAAAGGCGGTGATTTAAAAAAAATAAAAAATTCCAATCTTCCATTGCAAACTTATCTAGGACCTTTAGGAATGACAGGGCAAACTGCATATATTGGTCTTTTTAATCATGGGAATATACAAAAGGGACAAAGTATTCTCGTATCTTCAGCAGGTGGAAGTGTTGGTTCAACAGTTTGTCAAATTGCAAAAAATTTAGGATGCAAAGTATATGCTAGTACTGGATCAGATGAAAAAGTTGATTGGTTAAAAAATGAATTAAATGTTGATGTAGCATTTAATTATAAAAAAATTGATAACCTTGTTCTTCACTTAAAAAAAGTTTGTCCTGAAGGATTTGACTTATACTTTGATAATGTTGGAGGTGATTTTTTAGAGTCTGCAATATTTCGAATGAAAAATTTTGGAAGAATTATTATTTGCGGAAGGATTTCTCAAATGAATTCAACTTCTGCTCCTTCTGGACTAAAAAATATGGCGCACGTATTAGTAAAAAGATTAACTATAAAAGGTTTTTTAATTTTTGATCATGAAAATGATAATGAGCCTTTTGAAACTGATATGCGAAATTGGCTGTCTGAAGGAAAAATAAAGTTTAAAGAAACAATTTATGAAAATATAGAAAATGCTCCTAAAGCATTTATAGATTTACTTAATGGAAAAAATTTAGGTAAAATGTTAGTCAAAATTTAACTAAATTGTAACGTAGGGCGACGTCCCTCGATAATCCCTGTTCAGAAAAACTAAAGTATTCTCTATTAAAATTGGTGCATTAAATCGGAGATATCCGATTATATCCGACTCAAATCCGACTAATGTTTTCAAGATACTATTGCGTTTTCTCCATGGATTGTAGCATTTCGTACATTGCATTTTCTGCTACCTCGCAAGTTTCGGGCAAACAATTAGCTGCAAATCCTACTAAAGTATCTTTGTCAAAATAAAACTGTACTGAATAATTCATGTTTCCATATGGATAATGTATGTCATGAATAATCAGTAGTGCATTTCCTAGTTTTATTTTTGGTGCTTCGGTTTCTGTACATGTATGTTGATATACCTCAGTTGTGGGTAGTTGATTTTGATAATATTCTAAATATCCATCACAATACTCTTTATCTATTACATAATTTCTTTGCCGTTCCTTAAAAAATCTTAAATATAATTCATCAGGATAATCTGAATTTTTATACTGCTCAATATTAACAAAGAAAATACCAGAGCCGCTCAAGTCTAGATTATTATAATCCTTGAAATCTATACCCTGCTCTTTCAAAAACTGTTTATATTCTTCACCAGTTTCTCTACCAAAATAAGCAAATTCTTCTGGGATAGTAATCGTAAATCCAAAACCTGTATCTAATTTGCGGTCATCAGCATACACAGTAAGATTACTATAAATTAAAATAAAAAATAATATTTTTATAAAAAAATTTAAATACATATTAAAAATGTTTATCACCAATTACTTTAATCTGTGATGTTATAACTCCCATAGATATTCTTTGATTAGTTTCAAAAGTAATAATCCAAAATACAACAGTTAAACTAGTAAAAAGTACAGTTATAAATATTGTAGCAATAATATTATCTGCATATGCTAAATGCAAAAATGAAGGAACAATAATAAATAAAAAAGATAAAAAAATATTTCTATAATATTTTTTTGAATAACCAATAAATTCATCATTAATTTTAACTACCTCTTCAACCTTTGAACTAAAATTTTCATGATTTTCATTCATAAAACCTCCATAATTTCTTTAATTATTATAACCTACTAAGGATTTTTTTTATTTTTTATAATTTTTTCCCATAAATCAGGTTGATTTTTTTTAATATCTTCAAGTTCTTTTTGTAATTTTTCTTGTGTTGCGTAATGTTCTTTCAGTTTTTTTACATTTTCCTTAAAATCTTTATAACTAGGCTTTCTGCCCTCTTCCACAAATCTTCTATTAACTACTTCGCGAAGACTCTCTCCTAGTTTTATATCTTGAACGTGCAGAATAAATGTAATTTTATTTAAGAAAAATATGATAAAAAAACCCAGAATAAATACTGGAAGTGTGAAAGACAAACTAAATAAACTTTGCTGAACGATTGGCAATATAATTATCAATAATAAAAAAATAATTGAATAATTTTTATTATATAATTTTAATTTATCTTTATACTCTTTTTCAACCTTACTATAAGCTCTAGTGTACTCTACATACAAGTCATCGTGCTTTAAACTTTTATGTAATTCCATAATATTATTACATTAAAAAAATGAATAAATTCATTCAATTACTTGTACATGTATCGGAAAAAAAACCAAGTCGGATATTTCACTCCGACTCGGCATTTTTCTTGTACATGTATTTTCAGGCGATACCCTGAAAATCACGCTTAAATCCTAGAGTTTTTAGCCAAATTTGTACATGTACAAACTAAATTGTAACGTACGGAGATGTCCCTCTATATTTTATATCTAATTTAAGTTCTTTATCAATTGGAGGAAAAGCTCTTTGCTGACATTCCACTCTAGGGCATATCCTACAAGAAACTCCAATTGGCATTTGTAATTTTTTATTATTTAGATCAATTCCTTCAGAATAAATTAGATCTTTAGCGTATTTCATATCACAACCTAGACCAATCGAAACAAAACTTTTAGGCATTCCATGTTTTTCAATTCCTTTCTCAAAAGCTCTTGCGATACAAAAATATACTCGCCCATCAGGCATCTTAGATATTTGAGGATGAATTTTTCCAGGATTTAAAAATGCAGTATACACATTCCATCTAGGGCAAGAACCACCATGTCTTGGTATATGAATACCAGATAAAGAAAATCGCTTTGACACATTTCCAGCAATATCTGTTTTTAAAAAATGAAATGGCACTCCTTCGTTTCCAGGTCTTTGAAGATTTGTTAATCTATGTGTAACTTGTTCAAAACTACAAGCATAATGATGCATCAAAATTTCCACATCATATTTATGTAATTTAGCACTCTTTAAAAAATCGTTATAAGGCATCATAAAAGCAGCAGCGTAGTAATTTAATAAAGACAGTTTAAGCAAAGGCTCTACTTCCTCTGACTCAACATTATTATCTTTAATAACTTTATTGATAACATCATTAGCCTCTAAATAAGCAACTTGTGATGCTAAATGAAAGTTTCTTGATGTGTAAGTTAACATTTCAGAAAGATAAAAAATCTTTGAATTTTCATCAAATCTTTTTACTATTTTTTCATCTTCGTTTATGGTTACAATTTTAACCTCAATTCCATGTTTTTCTTTGAGATAAAGTGATAATTTAGATCCAGAACCAATGTTAGGTCCAGTTTCAAGACCTATTTCTTTTCTTAGATTTTCAGAACTTACTTCTAAATCATGAAAGTAATTTTTATTTTCTTGAAGAATATCTGAAACAATTTCTACAGGTAGTCTTGTTGGTTTTTCTATTTGATTTGCATTGACATCCATCGTTTCAAGTCGATTTTGCATATCTTCTTTAAAGCTTTTAAAAGAATCATTTATTGTCAGTAATGCTTTAGCTATGTTAGGATTTGAACCAATGAAGTCACTTGTGTCGTGATTGGTTATCTTTAAATCATCAAAAATTTCATTGCTTAAAACATCCATCACGTCTGAAAGAAGTCGTTTGCTAGATTCTGTTGAGAAGTCTTTAATTGATAAATCTAATTTATCAGCTGCTTTAATTAGTAAGGAAAGCGGTATTTTTCTTTTTCCACTTTCAATTAAATTTAAATAACTAGGAGATATTCCAATAGTTTTTGATAATTCAGCTTGTGAAAAACCTTTGCTTATCCTTTGTTTTTTTAACCTTGGACCAAAATTTATGTCAGATTCAATATTCATTTACAAAATTTACAAAAATAAAAAGTTCAAAGTAATTTTCTTTACATTAAAAATAAGAAAAACTCTAGTTTTTTTTTATTTTATTATGTATTTGTAAAATCTGTAAATATGAATAGTAAATTAACAGAAAATTTTAATAACCAAAAAGAAAGCCTAGAGCAGAGTTCTATCGAGAAGAAGGTTCTTGAGGGATCTATAGACTCAAATTATGACCTTAATCTTGCTGATGGTATAGAAGCATACTACAGCGAAAGATACGGTTGGACTCTTAGAAGAAAAACTATCTAATTATATTAGATTTTAATTCTCTAACTAACGGTACTATTTATTTGGTCGTAAGCTTTTTCAGCAATCATAATAGTTGTTGCATTTAAATTAGCACTAACAATATCTGGCATTACAGAAGCATCTATAATCCTTAAATTTTGAATTCCATGAACTCTTAAGTTTTGGTCTACAACTGAAGTTTTGTCCTCACCCATTTTATTGGTGCATGACGGATGATACGCAGATTCAGATGTATTTTTAATAACTTCATCTAATTCATTTTGATTAGATACATTCTTCCCAGGCCTAATTTCTGTGCCGACATATTCTTTAAGTGCTTTTTGAGACAAAATTTTTTTAGCAATTCCTACACCTTCTCTCATTTGTTTTAAATCGTCTTCATGCTTAAGATAATTAAATTGTATTTTAGGATCATCTTTATAGTTATTTGTTTTAATTTTAACAAACCCCCGACTTTTTGGTCTATTTGGACAAACATGAAATTGAAAAGCTTCAAAATTAGGATTTTCTAAACCATGGTTAATAACTAAGTAGGGAAAAAAATGAAATTGTAGGTTTGGGTGATTATATGATTGGTCAGATTTAACAAAACCTCCTAACTCTAAGTGTGAGTTTGCTAACCTACCTTTTTTAAATAAAAACCATTTTGATCCTTCTATTGCTTGATAGAGAAAATTTGTTGCTAAAGAATGTAATGTTTCATTTTTTTTAGATATATATTGAATATACATCTCTAAATGATCTTGTAAATTTTCTCCCACCCCAACTAAATTATTAATTACTTCTATTCCCAAGCTTTTAAGATACGTTTCATTACCTATTCCAGATAATTGAAGAATTTTAGGTGAATTAATTGAACCAGCACAAAGTATAACTTCTTTATTGGCTAAATAATTATTGGTTATATTTTTTTTAATTGTTTCAACACCAATTGCAGTTTTATTTTTAAAAAGAATTTTTTTAACATCAATATTATTTATTATTCTTAGATTTTTTCTATTTTGGATTGGCTCTAAATATGCCTTAGCAACACTTTGTCTTACACCTTTGTTTATTGTTACATCAAAAGTTCCAAAACCCTCCTTATCAATACTGTTAGAGTCATTAAATATTTTATATCCAGCTTCTTGTGCAGCTTCTAAAACTTTTTTAAATAAAGGGTATTTTTTATCTATGTTTGATTTATTTACTTTTAATGGCCCCTCTTTACCTCTTACATTGCTATCATGAGACCAAGTTTCTAATTTTTTAAAAAAAGGTAAAACTTTTTCATATGACCAATTAGTTAAACCACTTGAAGACCATCTATCAAAATCCTCTTTATGACCTCTAGCGAAAACCATTCCGTTATGCGAAGAGCATCCCCCGATCATTTTACCTCTTGGACAATATAAAGATCTATTATTTAGAAATGGTTCAGGCTCAGTATAATATTTCCAATTATATTTTGGGTCATGCATTGCATATAGAAGTGCACTTGGCATATCAACTTTCCAGGTTTTACTGGATGGGCCAGCTTCTAATAAAATTACAGAATTCTTTGATTGTGAAGACAATCTGTTAGCTAAAACACAACCTGCTGACCCTGCTCCAACAATGATGTAGTCAGCGTTTTTGTCCACTAATTCATTCTTTCAGTATTTCCATCAACAGTCATGATTTGACCAGATACATTTTCTGAAGCATCGCTCAATAAAAATAATGCCATTGATGCAATATCTTCTTTTTCTACAAATGTGTTTAATGAAACCATTGACTCTAATTCTTTTCTTACTTTTTTATTTGAAGAATTTATTAATTTAGCTTTTGCATTTATTACCCTATCCATTCTATCGCCATTAACAGAGCCAGGACAAATTGCATTCACACGTATTTTAAATTTTCCTAATTCAACTGCTAATGTTTTAGTTAATCCAATTACTGCCCATTTACTTGATGCATATGGTGAACGTTGAGCAAAACCATATAATCCTGCAGTTGAAGATAAATTAATAATAGATCCTATTTTAGCATTTTTTAAAAATGGAATAGCAAATTTTGTGAAATAAAAATGTGAACTTAAATTGGTTTTAATCGTGTTATCCCATTCATCTATTGAAATATTTTGAAGATACTTTGTAGGTCCTGCAATGCCTATATTATTTATTAATCCATCTATTTTTTTTAAGTTAGATAGAGACTTAAAATATTCTTTAATGTCTTTTGGATTTGTGCAGTCTAAGTGTTTAGCAAATATTTTATTACGATATTTTTTGTTTAAATTTATTTTATCAATTTTTGATTTATTTATATCAGATAAATATACTTTTCCTCCTGAACTGATTATTTTTTTTGCTATAGCAAAACCTAAGCCATCTGCACCAGCAGAAATAATATAATTTTTTTTACTAAGATTAATTTTCATTTATTGAATATTATCTATCTCTTTTTTAGAAATATATCCAATAGTTTTACCCTTATTGTCAGTAACTACTATTATTAAGTTGTCTTCAAGAATTTTATTTTTAAAATTTTTTAGTTTTATATTTTGATTTACTTTGTAAATAGAACCTAATGTTAAATTATCTTTATTAAAATTGTTCTCAATTATCATTATATTTTTTGCCTCTAGATTATTTATTCTTTTTTCTTTACTAGAAAAAAAATTAAGTAAAAATTTAAATATATTCATTATTTAAAATATAGATTTACTAGGAAGATCTTTTATTCAGAAGATTGGTTAGCCAATCAGGATCCATTTCTGGGACTGAAGACAATAAAAGTTCTGTATAATCAGGATATGGTGGATTTAAAATTTTACTTTTCAAACCCTGTTCCACTACCTCACCTTGATACATAACAACTATTTCATCTGAGATTGCTTTAACTGTTGCTATATCATGAGTAATAAAAATATAAGTTACACCAAGCTCTTTTTGTAATTTTTGGAGTAATTTTAATATTCCTTCTTGAACAATTTGATCTAGCGCTGATGTCACTTCATCACAAATAATTAAATCTGGGTTAGCCGCTAAAGCTCTTGCAATGCATATTCTCTGTTTTTGACCTCCAGATAATTCGGATGGTAATCTATCTAAAAAAGTTTCATCTAGCTCAATCATTTTTAATAATTCAATAACTTTTGACTCTCTTTCTTTCCCTTTTATACCTTGATAAAATTCTATTGGCCTTCCTATTATTTCATCAACAGTTTGACGAGGGTTCATTGCAGTGTCAGGCATTTGAAAAATTATTTGAATTCTTCTTAATTCTTCTTTTGACCTTTGCTCAAGCTTTGGAGACAATTTTTTTCCATCAAAAATTATTTCTCCTTTTAATTGAGGAAGTAAGCCTGTAATTACTCTTGCTGTTGTTGATTTTCCTGATCCACTTTCACCAACTATAGCTACTGTTTTACCTTTAGGAATATCTATAGAAACATTGTGTAAGACCTTTGATGAGCCATATGCTGCATCAATATTTTTAATAGACAACATATAATCTTCATTTGTTTCTTCAGGCTTGATCAGTGATCTTACTGACCATAGAGATTTGGTATATTCTTCTTTTGGGTTTGATAGCATATCTCTTGTTTCAGCTTCTTCAACTTCTTCACCGTATCGCAAAACTTTTATTCTATCAGCCATTTGCGCAACTACGGCTAAATCATGAGTAATATAAATTGCTGCTGTATTAAATTTATCTACTATAGATCTCATAGCAGATAATACTTCAACTTGAGTTGTTACATCTAAAGCTGTTGTGGGCTCATCAAATATAATTAACTCTGGTCTTGGAGACATAGCCATTGCAGTCATTATTCTTTGTAGTTGCCCTCCAGATACTTGATGCGGGTATCTATCTCCTATATTTTCCGCATCTGGAAGCTGTAGTGATTCATAAAGTTGAACCGCATCTTTTTTTAATACATCCGTTGGATTTATCTTTAATCTATTAGCAGCACTTATTGTTTGGTCCATTAATCTATGAGCAGGATTAAAAGATGCTGCTGCTGATTGAGCAACATAAGATATTTTAGTTCCCCAAATTTTTCTCTTTTCAAATTCAGTTAGTTTAGCGAGGTCTATGCCATTAAAATTAATTTCTCCCTTTATAATCTTACAACCTGGTTGGGTATAGCCCATTGCAGCTTTACCCATAGTAGATTTTCCGGCACCACTCTCTCCAATTAATCCTAGTATTTCTCCTCTGTGTAAAGTCAAATCTACACCTTTTAAAATTTTATGCCATCTCTCATCTGAAAATCCATCAATATGAATATTTTTCATTTCAAGTAGGAGTTCTTTTGATTTATTTAACGTCATCTTTTAATCCGCTAGTAATGTAAAGATACCAATCAACAACAAAATTAATTGATACACAAAGTAAAGCAATTGCAGCAGCTGGAATTAATGGTGTTAAACCTGCTGTTATATCATATTGCGCATATTGAATAAGTATTGCATTTTCCCTCACCATTGATGCCCAATCTGCTGAAGGGGGTTGAATACCAATTCCTAAAAAACTTAAACTAGATATTGTAAAAATTATAAATATGAACCTTAAACCAAACTCAATAATCAAAGGTGAAGCTATATTAGGAAGTATTTCTCTGAAAATAATATATGATAAATTTTCACCTCTTAATCTCGCGACCTCTACATATTCTAGAACAACTTGACCAACAGCAACTGATCTTGATATTCTAAAAAATCTAGTTGACTCCAAAATTCCTAAAATGACAATTAAATTAAAATTAGTAGGTCCAAAAACTGATAAAAGTATAAAAGTAAAAATCATTACAGGTATAGCCATAAGCGTGTCTACTATTCTACTTAATAGCTGATCTAAATACCTTCTATCCAGAGCAGCTATAATTCCAAATACTGTTCCAATTCCTAAAGCAATAAAAGTAGCCAATAAACAAATACCAATTGTATTTCTTGCAGCATATATAATGCGAGAAAAAATATCTCTTCCAATTTGATCAGTACCAAATATATGACCATCACCCCAAGGAGCATAAGCTACTGGGAATATTTCTGCTTCTCCATGTGGAGCAATTAAGGGAGCAAATATTGCAGCAAAAAAATATATAAATAGTACAATCATACCAAACCAAGCTGAGATTGGAGCTTTTAATAAGGCAATTTTTAATCTTTCTAATCTAGTTCTTCTTTTAATTAGATTTGCAACTTCACTTTTTGCAGAATAAGATAAATTATCGCTCATTTTGGGTATAGTAACCTTGGGTTAGAAATAATTCCGATCAAGTCAGCAATTAAATTTAATATTACATATGTTGATGCAAAAATTAATGCACAAGCTTGAACAACTGGTAAATCTCGATTATAAACTGATCCGACCATCAACCTACCAATACCTTGATAGTTAAAAACATATTCAACAACAACTGAGCCAATCAACATATAAGCTAAGTTTATTGCAATTACTTGAGAAATAGGTGCCCAAGCATTTGGAAGTGCATGTTTAACAATTACCTCGTATCTAGAAGCTCCCGATAATTTTGCCATTTCAATATATTCACTTGATAAGATATTTATTATCGCTGACCTTGTCATTCTCATCATGTGGCCCATAGTAATTAATGTCAAAGTAAAAACTGGAAGAGCAGTCCTGTAAAATCTTTCAGCCAAAGTTGAAGCTTCATCCACATTAGAAATAGTTGGAAAAACTGGAAACAGTGTCGCTAGTAAAAGAATAAAAATATAGGCTGTAAAAAATTCTGGTGAAGATACAGTTACTAAGCTAACTCCAGTTGCTGACCTATCATAATAAGAGTTTCTGTATAATGCTGCTGAGATACCTAAGATTAAAGATAGAGGAATAGCCAACATGGCGGCAACCCCTGTTAAAAATAATGTATTCTTTAATCTAGGGACAATTAAACCAACAACTTCTCTAGACCTATCACCTTGATCCCCTTGAACTTTAGATCTTCCAGAGAAAGAACTACCAAAATCTCCTTGAAAAACATTTCCTAACCAATCAAAATATCTTGTTACCGGAGGTTTATCTAAACCCAATTCTGCTCTTAGGGCTTTTACTGCAGATTTTGTTGCACTTTGACCTAATATTTCCGTTGCAAAGTCTCCCGGTAAAAAAGAGAATGTACTAAATATTATTACCGAAAATGCAAAAACTGTAACGAGACCAAGGCTAAGCCTTAACAAAATTGTTCTAAATATTGGATGAATTCTACTAATATTACCCTCCTTAAAGATACAATCTTAATTCTTAAAGTTTTGTCTAAATTAGGTCAACATGTAAGCTAAAATTAATAATTTATACGTTGAATTAAAACGTTATATATGTTTTTATATATTAACTTAAGTTTGTTTTTTGTTAAATTTCTAGAAATTATGAACAAAAATCTTAGGTTTTTGTTCAATTATAAGGGAGGACAAATGAAAAATAAGAAAATAGACAAATACATTGAAGAACAGTCTTCAAAGCTAACAAAAGGGCTTATTGATAGAAGACAGTTCATGATGTCTGTCCTTGCTACTGGGGTCACGCTACCAATTGCATTATCATTAGCAGATAAAGCAGTTGCAGCTACACCAAAAAAAGGTGGACATTTAAGATGGGGTAATAGTGCAGCAGATGCAACTGATACTCTTGATCCAGCAACTTATCAGAGCTCTTTTATGCAAGCTACTGCTTGGTCATATCAGAACTGTCTAACTGTTGTTGATTCAGATCACACAATTGTTGGAGAGCTTGCTGAGTCAATTGAATCAGACGATGCTCAAACATGGGTATATAATCTTCGCAAAGGTGTTGAATTCCATAATGGTAAATCAATGACAGCAGAAGATGTTGTGCTCAACTATCAGTATCATATGAATCCAGATACTGCTTCGGCAGCAGGTGGACTTTTATCTCAAATTGAAACAGTTTCTGCTGATGGAAATGAAAGAGTTATTTTTAAGCTAAAAGGTGCAAATGCCGATTGGCCTGCAATAACTACTGACTATCACATTATGATTAAACCAACAAAAGATGGAGTTGTTGATGCACAATCAACGATTGGAACTGGTCCATATATTATGGATGAATTCAATCCTGGTGTTGGTGCAAAATTTGGAAAAAGAAATCCAAATTATTTCAAAGGTGATAGTGTTGCACACTTTGATTCAGTTGAAGTAATCGGAATTAATGATCCTGCTACTAGACAAGCAGCATTATTAAACGGTGAAATTGACTGGATGAATGGTGTTGATCTTAGAACTGCTAATCTATTGACTAGAAATCCTAGTGTAGAAATTACAGCAGCTTCTGGTTACGCTCACTATACAGCTCCAATGAGATTGAACGTTCCACCGTTTGATAACTTTGATGTGCGTATGGCAATGAAGTTTGCAATCAAAAGACAGGAAATTGTTGATAAGATTATGCTTGGATATGGTACTGTTGGTAATGATCATCCGATCTCTACTGCTCACCCATACCATAATAGCGCTTTAGAGCAGAGAGAGTTCGATGCTGATAAAGCTGCTTATCACTGGAAAAAGTCTGGAGTAAGTGGACCAATTGAAATTAGTACTTCTGAGGTTCCTTATGCAGGATGTACAGATGCAACTAACTTGATTGCAGCATCTGCTCAAGAATGCGGTATCGATCTTCGAGTTAAAAAAGAACCTGAAGATGGTTACTGGAGTAACGTATGGAACACTAAAGGTTTCAGTATGAGTTCTTGGGGTGGAAGACCTACAGAAGATATGATGTGGTCTGCTGCATTCACAGATGACACAGAGTGGAACGAAGCTGCTTGGGGTAATCTAGTTCAAACTGATTCAACTGTTCGTTTCAATGAACTTGTTAGATCTGCTAGATCAGAACTTGATGCAGAAAAAAGAAAATCAATGTACTGGGAAGCACAAGCTCTTTGTAACTACGATGGTGGTGCAATTGTTTATGCATTTAACCAATACGTTGGTGCTGGTTCTAAAAAACTTGCTCACGGTGAAGATGTTGCTGGTAACTGGGAAAGTGACGGTAACAAACTTTCTGAACGTTGGTGGTTTGCATAAAATATTAATTTTCTTTGTGGCGCATTTAAATGCGCCACACTATTTCTACTAATCTTCCAAAAAAATGTTTTTAAAAAATAAGAAATACCTCTTTGATGGAGGTTCCGGTCAAACTTTAATGGAAATGGGTTTAAAGACAACAGGTGATCTTTGGTCAGCTCAAGCTTTATTAAATGAAAATAATCACCAAATGGTCGTAGAAATGCATAAAAATTTTATAAATGCTGGATCACAATTAATAGTCACTTCAAATTTTAGTGTTAGAAGGAGGCTACTAAAAAAATATAATTTACTTGATAAATTTGAATTTGGAATAAGATCTGCTGGAGCACTTGCATTAAAAGCAAAAAATGAAAGTGAAAAAAAAGTTATTATTGCAGGCTCATTGCCAAATCAAGGTAATACATATTCCCCAATACATTTTGAAACTGATGAAACAATGTTTAATTATTTTAATGAAATTGCAAAAATATTAAAAGATTATGTCGATATATTTTACTTAGATGTTTTATGTTCCATCAAAGAAATAAAAATTGCTTTAGAAGCTTCAAAAGAATTTAATAAACAAGTTCTTGTAGGTGCACACTTACGTTATGATGGAAAATTACCATCTGGAGAAAGTCTTGATGAACTTTTTGAAACTATTCAAAAATTTAATTGTTGCGGGATAGTATCATCCTGCGTATCACCTGAAATCGTTAATTTGAGTATTCCTATATTTAATAAACAAAAGCTTCCTTTTGGTTATAAAATGAATTTATTTAAAGAACTGCCTACTAGTAATGAAGAAAAATTTAATTCAGAAGGTTTTGAAGGACATTATGATTATATTGATCCCATTGAGTTACTTGGCACTCGAAATGAAGAATTTGGAGAAGAAAAATATAAAATGTTTGTTTTAAATTCTTTAAATGAAGGTGTTACTCTAGTTGGTGGATGCTGTGAAGTAAAGCCACGACATATTGAAGCTATTAAGAATTTATTTTAAAATTTTTTTTTCAATATTTTATGATAAGTTGAATAAATATTATGGGAAATTTAGTTAGTAATTACAGATTTGTTGTAAAGCCAGTTATTAAAGAAACTGGTAGATCTCTAGATTTGGCTAGACCCATGAAAATACATCCTTTAACTTATCAAGAGTTACCACTTAACCCAGAATATACTAACTACGCCGATGGGAGATTTACGCTTGAAAAATTATCTCATGCTACAGCAGATGAAATGTATTGGAAAGCTAGACAAGAAATAATTTTACGTCATACAGGTGAGCATCCATACGAAATCTCTGGTCCGGATGCTGAAAATTTACTTCAACAAATATTTCCTAGAGATATTTCAAAAGTAAAAATAGGACGATGTTCTTATCAATTTGCTTGTTACCATGATGGAGGAATGATTTCAGATGGATTATTATTAAGATTAGAAAAAAATAAATTTTGGTTTGCACAAGGTGATGGACATTTATATAGTTGGTACAAAGCTCATTCGAAAAATTTAGATGTTGAAATTAAAGATCCAAACGTTTGGGTAAGTCAAATACAAGGCCCTAAATCTCTAAAACTTTTAGAAAAACTAGTTGATATACCATTAAAAAATAATTTTAATTATTTTGATTGGGTTGAAACTTCAATTGATTCAGAAGAAGTGATTATAAGCAGAACAGGGTTTACAAATGAACTTGGCTGGGAAATTTATTTAAGACCAGAAAATGATTCAAAAAAAATTGGAGACTTAATACTCAGTAAAGGCGAAGAAATGGGAATGATTCTAACAGCCTCACCAGGATTTAGATGTAGAAGAATTGAGGCAGGTCTCTTATCTGCAGGGAGAGATTTTACAAGAGACAGATCTCCATTTGCCGTTGGATTAGGAAAGTTTATAGATTTTAATAAAGGAGATTTTATTGGAAGAGATTATTTACTTAATGTAAACAAAGATTGTTTAACATGGGGTATGAGAGTGGAAAATAGCTTTGCGTTGGTTGATTCTGAAATTTCTATTGATAATAAAAAAGTTGGAATTGTAACTTCAAGTACATGGTCGCCATTTCAAGTTTGTGGTGTTGCTATAGTTCATATGGATAAAGCAGAGTTTGGGCCAGACACAATAGTAGATGTTAGATGTGATGATGGTAGTGTGCAAAAAGGTCAAATATGTACTTTACCAATGTATGATGAGAAAGGAGAAATACAAAGAGGTTTAAAAGAAGATATTCCATCTAGTCCAATACCTTGGAAGGGTATTTCAAAAAACGAATATATTTTATAATAGAATTATAAATTATATTAGAATACAAATATTAATATGAATGATCTTATTAGACCTAGCACTAAAATCCATACAATAGATGATGCAATAAGATTATCGAAAAAAAGATTACCAAAATTAGTCTTTGATTTTATTGATGGAGCATCAGGAGATGATAAACTTGCTGGAATTAATAGTACTGCATTAGATCAAATTAGACTTGAACCTAAGGTTTTTAGAAATGTTGAGAATAGAAATTTAAGTAAAAAAATATTTGATTTTCATTTTGATTATCCATTTGGATTTGCGCCTATGGGAATGACAAATCTTTCATGGCCTGAAGCAGATAAAATGATAGCAAAAGAAAGTGCGTATAATAATATTCCAACATGTGTTTCAATGGCTTCGAGTACTACACTTGAAGATATGTTTACTTTTTCAGAAGGTCATTCATGGATGCAAATATATATTTTTCAAAGCGAAGAATTTATTATGGAATTATTAAAAAGAGCAGAAAGTATTGGATACAAGGTTTTGATCCTCACTGTTGATGTTCCAATTCTTTCAAGAAGAGCTAGAGATGATAGAAATGGCTTTGGTTATCCATTTAAAATTGGTCCAAAACAATTTTTAGATTTTGCACTTCATCCTCAATGGAGTTTAACAACTTTGTTTAAAGGCGCTCCACAACCAATGAATTATGTTACCTCTAAAAGTGGTGATCAAATTTTTAGACGCAAAGAAAGTAGAGGAGCAACTGATTGGAATACTCTAAAAAGAGTTCGAGACGCTTGGAAAGGAAAATTAATTATCAAAGGAGTAATGAATTCTGAAGATGCTTTGAAAATTAAAGAGGCTGATGCTGATGCAATTCAAGTATCAAATCATGGTGGAAGGCAATTAGATAGTGCTACTGCTTCTATTAATGCTTTGCCATTAATACGAAAAGCTTTGGGAGACGATTTTCCAATACTTTTTGATAGTGGCATTAGAAGTGGTAGTGATATTTTACGAGCATTAGCTCTGGGAGCTAACTTTGTTATGTTTGGCAGACCTTTAATGTATGCTATTGGAGCAGATGGTGCAAGAGGTCTTAGAAGAATCATTAACCTAATTAAAGAAGAGTTAAGTACAAATCTTGGCTTAGTGGGATTAACCGATATAAATGAAGTTGATAAAAAAATTATAGCAGAGAAATTTTTTAAGGATATAAAGTATTAAGATGGGAGATAAAAAGATTAGAGGTGGGGCATTAGTTGCTAGAGCTCTTAAAGACAAAGGTATTGATAATGTTTTTACACTTTCTGGAGGTTTTTGTAATCCGGCACTTGAAGGATTTATGGAGTGTCAAATTAATGTAATTAATTGTCCTCATGAACAAATTGCTGGCCATTTAGCTGATGGTCATACTAGAATATCAAGGAAACCTTCTGTTTGTATTGTGGGACCAGAAGGTTTCGCAAATGCAGTACCCTCAATGATGGAAGCTTGGGGTGAAAGATCCCCTGTTATTTTTATAACTGGATCTAGTAGCTTAAAAAGACAAGGATCAGGGGGCTTTAAGGAAATAGATGATGTATCTATTGCTGCACCTTTAACAAAATACAGTGCGAGTATAACAGATGGCAATAGAATAAGGGAGTTCGTAGATAAAGCTTATAGAATTGCAACAAATGGTTATCCTGGTGCAGTACATTTAAGTGTGCCAGTAGATATAATGTTTTCATCATTTGCAGATGATGCAGGTTTAGAAGAAAGACCATTTACTCAACAAAAAAAACCTTTAGCAAAAGCTTGGCCCGATCCTAAGAGTTTAAATGAAATATTTGATCTTGCAATTAATTCACAAAAACCTGTTTTTATCGGAGGGCATGGAGTTTGGTGGTCTAGTGCAGAAAAAAAATTAGAACAAGCTGGATTTGAATTAAATATTCCTATATTTAATATACCATACCACCAAAAACTTTTAGGTGAAGAGGCAGATACATATATGGGTCTGGCAGATATACATCAATACCCCCCATCAAAGATGGCTCTCAATGAATCAGATTTGGTTCTTATGATTGGTGCACGTCTTGATAATCAAATGAATTTTGGTAATCCTCCACTTTTTCCAAAAAGCACAAAGCTTGTTTGTATTAATGGATCACATGAAGAAATAGAATTAAATAGAGCGGCAGATATTAATTTACTTTGTGATCCTGGAGTCTTTTTGGATAAACTCGTAGAATTTAAGAAAAATAGTAAATGGAAATTAAACAATGAATGGTTTGATAAGAATAAAAAAGAGAAAAAAAATTGGATTGATAAAACATTAGATGATTTAAATAAAGAAACTGAAGAGGCTAAAAAAGAAGGTGGAAAAATTCATCCTCTTCAGTTAGCTTTAGATGTTCAAGAAGTATTAACTGAAAATGATTGGTTAGTTATCGACGGTGGAAACACACATTTCTGGTCTGAGATTGCAATTAATATTGCTGGATCAAAAGGTAAAAAACTTGGAGGAATATTACATCCAGGCACTTTTAGTATGTTAGGTGTTGGCGTTCCTTTTGCAGTATCAGCGAAAAATCTTAATCCTAAATCTAATGTTGTTTTAATAAGTGGAGATGGTGCATTTTTATCTGGCGGATTATCAATTGAAGCTGCATTTCAAGAAAAAAAGCCTATTGTTGTAGTTATCGATAACAATGGAGGTCTTGACTGTATTTCTCAACAACAAGAAAGGTTATTTGAAAGTGGGAAACACTTTGCAACTGATTTTAGAGATATTCCATTTCATTCAATTTTTGAGGGTTTTGGAGGACATGGAGAATTAGTTACTAAAAGAGAAGATTTAGGCCCCGCTTTAAAAAGAGCGATAGAAAGTGGTAAAACTGCATGTGTAAATGTTAAGGCTAAAGGTGTTATAAGTCCAATAGTTGCTGCAGTTAGTGATAAAAGAGATAAAGCGTCTATAGAGTAACTTATGGCAATTTTTTCTACACATTTACTAAACTCAATAGATGGTACGCATGCAAGTGATGTAGAAATTATTATTTATAAAGTAAATAATAATAACAAAGCCGTATTTCTAGAAGATAAAACAGACAGTTCTGGAAGAATGCTTAAAGAATTTGAATTAACGAAAGAAGATTGTGAAAGTGATTATGAAATGATAATTAATTCTGGTAAATATTTTAGAAATACTAGTGAAATAATTAATTCAATCAGTGTTAAATTTAAAATGAAAGATCCTCTTAAAAAATATCACATACCTTTAATTGTTTCTCCAAATGGATACTCAATATGGTGGTCTAAATAAAATGAGTAATTCAGGATTAAACATGTCTAGACGTATTAGGAGGACTCCCTATACCGAGAAAGTAATTGAGGCTGGTGTAAGTGGTTTTACTGTAGTTAATCATATGCTGCTTCCAAAATCATATAAAGCAACAGTAGAAGAAGATTATTGGCACTTATCTAAAAATACTCAAATTTGGGATGTTTCATGTCAACGTCAGGTTCAAATAATAGGAGAAGATTCTGCAAAATTAATACAACTCATGTCTCCAAGATCAATAAAAGATATGCCTATTGGTAAATGTTACTATTATCCAATGATTGATGAAAATGCAGGGATGATAAATGATCCCGTACTTTTAAAATTAAGTGAAAATAAATATTGGCTATCAGTTGCCGATTCAGATGTTCTTCTTTGGGCAAAAGGTTTGGCTGTAGGAAGAAATTTTAAAGTTGATATTATAGAGCCAGATATTTACCCCCTAGCAATTCAAGGTCCAAAATCTGAAGAATTAATGTCATCAATATTTGGTGAAAAAATAAAAAAATTAAAATTCTTTCATTTTTCTTTTTTTGAATTTGAAGGAACAAAGCAAATAATTGCAAGATCAGGATATAGCAAACAAGATGGTTTTGAAATTTATCTTAAAGGTTTTAGTTTAGGAAAAAAACTTTGGGAAACTATTTGGGAAGCAGGAAAAGATTTTAATATTTCACCTGGATGTCCAAATTTAATTGATAGAATAGAAGGCGGTTTATTATCCTATGGTAATGAATTTACTTTAGAAAATAATCCAATTGAATGTGGATTTGATAATTATTGTAACAATTTATCTCATGATTTCATTGGAAAAAATGCACTAAAAAAAATATTAAAAAATGGAATAGAAAAAAAAATAAAAGGAATTACTTTTGATGGGTCCCCGACTCCTCCCTGCACAATACCTTTTCCTGTATACTCAAAAAATAGATTTCAAATTGGTAATATCACCTCTGGTATTTATTCACCATTTTTAAAAACCAATATTGGACTATCAATGGTTGATAGAGATTATTGGAATGATGGGCAGGATGTTATTGTATTAACACCAGACAATATTGAGAGAAAAGGTAAAGTGTGCTCACTACCTTTTAATTATTCTTAAAATGAGTCATTCAATCGAATTAAAGTGGGAATTAGGAGATCAGAAACTCGAATTTGGAAAATATTTAACTGATCACACAGTAATGCTTAACGAAAATGTATCTATTGATGCAGGATCATCTCCAGATTATGGAGGAAGCGAAAGTAATATTAATCCAGAGCAAAAACTAGCTGCAGCTGTAAGTAGTTGTTTTATGATGACGTTTTTAGCTTTAGCTGCAAAAATGAAATGGCCAGTTATTAATTACAAAGATAAAGCAATTTCGTATTTAGGAAAAAATGCAGAAGGAAGAATGTTCGTCAACAAAATAGAGTTAAATCCAGCTATAGTATTTGAAGATAATTTTAATATTTCTGATCAAGAAATGAAAAAGATGAAAGAGAGATCACATAAGTATTGTTTTATTGCTAATTCACTATCTAAAGATGTTGAAATTCAAATTAATTAAATGAATTTTAATCTAATATTATCTGAAAAAAATAATAACATTTCTAATATTATTCTTAATGATCAGAAAAACCAAAATACTTTAAGCGAAAACATGATCAATGAATTAACCTTAGCGCTAGATATTGCTGATAAAGATAAAGAAGTAAAAGTAATTATTTTATCATCAAAAGGTAATATTTTTTGTGCAGGACATAATTTAAAAGATTTAAATTCACAAAGATTGCAAAATGACAGAGGTGAAAGCTATTTTAAAAAAATATTTCAAATGTGCACTCAACTTATGCTGAAAATTAATAAAAATAATAAACCAGTTATAGCTATGGTTGATGGTATCGCTACTGCAGCAGGCTGTCAGTTAATTTCTAGCTGTGATTTAGCTTACTCAAGTAGCAGAGCAAAATATGCAACTCCTGGTGTTAATATTGGATTATTTTGTTCTACACCAATGGTTCCATTATCAAGAACTGTAGGTAAAAAACAAGCTATGGAAATGCTTCTCACTGGAGATCTTATAGATGCAAATAAAGCATTAAGGATTGGTTTAATAAATGATGTCTTTGAAGAAGATAGTTTAAAAGAAAATGTATTTCAAATTGCTAAAAAAATATCATCTAAATCTTCTAATACTATTAAAATTGGTAAAGAAGCTTTTTACAAACAAAAAGATATGAATTTAGAAGACGCATATACTTTTACTTCAAATATAATGACGCAAAATATGTTACACGATGATTCCAAAGAAGGTATTGAAGCTTTTTTAGAAAAAAGAGAGCCAAACTGGAAAGAATAATTACTTCTTAAAATGGGTCAGGTTGAGATGGATTGGTAGCTAACCATGTAGATTTAGTCTGCATGTAACTTTGCATTCCCTCCCATCCATTTTCACGACCGTATCCTGATTGCTTGAAACCTCCAACTGGAGATTGAGTAGAAGCATTAAAATAATTATTTATATAAACAGTTCCAGCCTCTATCTTATCTGCTAAACGTATAGCTTTATTAGTATCCTTAGTCCAAATACCTGCTGCAAGTCCATAAATAGTATCGTTTGCAATTTTAATTACTTCATCTTCATTATCCCAAGATTGTATTGAGGCGACAGGTCCAAATACTTCATTTTGAGCCAAATCATCTTCATTTGGAACATTATCAAAAATAGTTGGTCCAATATAGTACCCTTCAGATTTTTGTTCTTTTCTTCCATCAATTAATAATTTTAAACCTCTTTTTTCAGCCGCTTCTATCTTAGATAAAATTAAATCATATTGCTCTTTATTTGCTATAGGTCCTATTTGTGTTGCTGCATCATTTGGGTGACCAACTTTAGCTTTTTTAACAACTTCTAATAAATTTTGAGTAAATTTATCTTTTATATCTTTATGCACTAATATTCTTGATCCTGAAATACAGCTATGACCTGAAACTGGAAAGATTCCTGAAACAACTCCATTAACTGATAAAGTTAAATCAGCATCTTTAAATATAATTTGTGGTGATTTTCCTCCTAGCTCCATAATAATAGGTTTAACGTTTTTGGATGCACTTAAACTAGCTGCACTCCCCCCTTTTGTTCCGCCTGTAAAACTTATCATTCTAACATCTTGGTGTTCAATAAGAGGTGCACCAGTGGTAGGACCAAAACCAGTAATAACATTAATTAAACCTTCAGGAAGATCCGCTTCTTCTAAAATTTTCATTAACTCTAATGTAGAGCACGATGCTCTTTCTGAAGGTTTAATTACAACAGTATTGCCTGCTGCTATTGCTGGTGCCAATTTCCAGATTAATGTTCCAATTGGTGAATTCCAAGGTAGAATGAGGGCAACAACTCCAAATGGTTCCCATTTTAAATAATTATGCATATTTGGAACCTCTGAAGGTATCAGTCTACCTTCATACTTGTCGCACATACCTGCATAATAATAAAAACTCTCAGTCTGCCAGCTAGTTAAAGAAGGAGTGATATTTTTTGGAAGTTTGCCGTTGTCTTTGGTTTCTATTTTTCCAATGCGTTCTGCGTTTTTAGCAATAATATCTCCAATTCTAGTTAATGTTCTCCCTCTTTCTGCTGGATGCATTTTACCATAAGGGCCATCATAATAAGCACGTTTAGCAGATGATACTGCAAGATTAATATCTTTTTTATTACAGTCAGGGACCTTTGCCCATACTTTACCTATAGATGGATCCTCACTTTCAAAATATTTTTCAGAAGAAGGGTCATGCCATTTATTTCCTGCATAAAATTTGTAGGTTTGAATTTCAGACATAATTTATTTAAACTTAAATATTTTCATTGGTCAACTTATTTGTGATTAATTAATTTTTTAATATCATATCTGATGCTTTTTCTGCTAACATAATTACAGATGCATTTATATTGCCACTTATCATATCTGGAAAAGAAGATGCATCTACTACTCTAAGATTGTCTATTCCTCTAACTTTAAGCTGATTATCAAGTACAGCCATTTTGTTATTACTGGAACCCATTGCACAAGTAGATGCAGGATGATGCCCTGTTTGTACATGATTTCGAACTGACTCTTTTAAATCCTGATCACTTTTTATTTTTTTTCCTGGAAGTATTTCCTCCGAAACAATTTTAGCTAAACTGGGTTTTGATAATACTTCTCTTGTATGCTTCATCCCTTCTATCATATCTTCCATATCCGATGGATCGATGAACCAATTTGGATTTATATTAAGTTCATCATTAGGATTTGAGCTTTTAAGTTTTACACTTCCTGTGCTCTTTGGTCTTAATAAATTAATTTGAAAGTGTAATCCTGGAAAAGCTTTTTTACCTCTAGAAAAAAATAATGAACCAAAATTTAATAAATTGTCTAAACTCATAGACCAGTTATCTTTTTCTTCTTTAAAACACATAGGTGTCATGAACACTTGTATTTCAGGCATTTCTTTTTCTCTTATTGCATGAAATAAATTTGTTGACCAAAAAGGAGCAGCAGCTAATCCTTGTTTAAATAAAATATATTTTAATCCTACAATAATAGCTCTATCGATCCTTTGATATTTAGAGAAACTTAAATTGTTGTTTTGAAAAGCCCAATTCATTGGCATAACAGGATGATCGTGAAGGTTTTCACCTACTCCAGGTAAGTTAATTAATAATTCTATATTTTTTTCTTTTAAATGTTCTTCTGGGCCAATTCCTGACAACATTAGACATTTGGGACTACCGAATGCTCCTAAAGATAATATTACCTCTGATGATGCATAAACTTCACCGTTTGATAAAAGTAATCCTTTAGCTTTATTTTTCTCAATTAAAATTTTTATTACAGATGTATTTTTATAAATTGTTAAGTTGCTAGGTTTAAATTTCAAATAAGCTTCTGCAGATGATTGTCTTTTTCCCTTCCATACTTTAACATCATATCGGCCTACTCCATTTAGATTGCCATTGTAAAAATCATTATTAATTTCTGCCCCAGCTTCAACACATGCATCAATAAATGCTTTATCGATAGAATTGTAATTACCAGCTGGTGTAAGTTTTAAAGGACCTGAATGTGAGTGATATTTATTTTTTTCTCTATGAAAAGCTGAGGCAGATCTTTTGAAATATGGTAATACATCATTATATGACCAACCCTGTAAGCCCTTTTGTCTCCACCGATTAAAATCACCTGGAGCGCCTCTCATGTAAATCATACCGTTTAAAAGAGAAGATCCTCCTAGCCCTTTACCTCTAGGGTATAAAATTTTTCTATTATTTAAAGAAGGCTGAGGTACTGACTCAAAACCCCAATCAAATTTAGGGTTTCCGAAAATGTATCCGTTACCACCGGGCATTTGAGTGAATAAACTTTTTCCTGACCCCCCTGCTTCTATTAGTAATACCTTTATATCTTTATTTTCAGATAATCTTGAGGCTAATGTACAGCCAGCAGATCCTCCTCCTGCTATTATATAGTCAAATGTTTTTTTCATTTTTTTAAAATATAAATTATACTAATTATTAATTTATAAGTAAATTCGAGTAAATTAAATATGAATAATTACAAAGATTGGATTGGAAAGAAAATTTCAAGAAGCGATATTATTACTCCTCGATTAGTTGATCATTTAAAAAAAACAATTGATCAAAACTGTTTAAGTGATCAAACTGTGCCTGAGGGAATTTTCTTATGTTTATGCTCAGATGTAGCTTCAATAAATGATCTAGACAAAGATGGAAATGCAAAATTAGGAATTTTCTTACCCGAGTTACCTTATAAAATTAGAATGTGGGCTGGTGGTAAAATAAAAATATTTGATGAATTTGAAATTGGATCTGAAATTAAAAAAAATTCAACCATTTCAAGTATTGAATTTAAAGAAGGTAGATCAGGAAATCTATGTTTTGTTAATATTAATCATGAATATTTAAATAAAAATAAATTAATAATATCAGAAGATCAAACTGCTGTTTATAGAGAAAAAATAAATAAAAACTCCATTACTCCTAAAATAAAAGACGAATTAAAATTAATTGATAAAGTAGAAATTTTTAGTTCATCAACTTTGCTGTTTAGATATTCTGCTTTAACTTTTAATGGACATAAGATTCATTATGATAATGATTATTCAAAAAATTATGAGGGTCATATGGGATTATTAGTACATGCACCTCTTCAAGCAACTTATCTTTTAAATCTTGCTAGAAAAAACAAGATTGAGTACAATTATTTTGAATATAAAGCTACAGCGCCTCTTGTATATAACAATAATTTCTTTGTAGAAATTGGTGAAAATCGAGATGATGAAATTATTGGAAGAATTCTTAATGAAAAACAAGAAACTACAATGATTGCAAAATATAAAAAATGAGTTTTCATAAAAAATTTTGTAATTGGGCATCACAAAAAAAAATTAATATCAATAAGGTAACTTATAAAAGAGCAGAAAATGCATTAATAGATACCCTAGCTTGTATATTATCAGGTGTTAAAGAAAAACAATCAAAGGTTGCTTTAAAATACTGTTTAGAAAATAATAATTCAAAAAACATTAAGATATTTGGAGGAGGAAAAAAATTATCTATTTCTGAAGCATGTTTTTTACATGGAGTAAGATCAGCGTCAATAGACTTTGATGATTACGAATACGTTGCAGGATCTCATCCTAGTGCGCCAATTTTTTCAGCTCTAATATCTATTGCTCAAATGAAAAACATCTCAATTGAGGAAACATATCAGGGATGGGTAGTAGGATATGAATTAATAATAAAATTAGGACAAGCACTTAGCTATGATCATTATTATAAAGGATGGCATTCAGCAAATACAATAGGCGTGGTTGGAACTGCTGCAGCAGTATCTAAAGTGTTAAAATTAAATGCAGATCAAATGGCAAATGCAATTTCTATTGCAACAAGTTTTTCATCTGGTTTAAAACAACAATTCGGAAAAGATACAAAAGCTTTTCATATAGGGTTTGCCGCACAAGCAGGGGTACAATCAGCCTTACTTGCAAAAAATGGAGGGACAGCTAATCAAGATATTTGGAATATTGAGAGAGGATTTATTGAATTGTATGGTAGTAAATTTTCTAAAAAATTAAATAATAATTTTAAAAGATCAGATTTAGGAAATGCAATAATTAAATTTCCAAATTTCATTAAGTTTTGGCCAGTTTGTAGTTATTCACAAAGGGTTATACAAGGAGGATTAATTTTAAATAAAAAAATTTTTATAAAAAAAAATATTAAATCTATCACAATTGAGTTTCCAGAACCTTGGTTCAGAGTATCAAAATTTCATATACCTAAAAATTCTACTGAAGCTAGATTTTCATTGAGTTATTGTTTAGCAACCGCTCTCATTAATGGTAAATTTGATTTAAATAGTTTAAATATTTCTAAAAATAAAAAAAGTTTAAAATTGACTAGAAAGATTAAACTAATCACTTACATAGTTCCAAATAATTTTGAAGACTATGATCCTAAGTATCCTGATATAATTAAAGTTATAATGAATGATGGAAATATATTGATTGAAAAAATATCACATATTAAAGGAGGAAAAAATAACCCTTTAAAAGACGAAGATATTGATAATAAATTTTTAATGTGTGGAGGTAAAAGAAATATTTTAAATAAAATTAGAAACCAAAAATATAAGAAGAAAAATTTAAAAGGAATAATTTTTTAATTTAGCTATTTTTTCTTTCTCTGTAAGCTATAAATATTCCAGTACTAATAATTATTGTTCCCCCTAAATAAATACTTAAAGTTGGAACCTCAGAATAAATTAAATATCCCATTATTCCTACAAATATAAAAGATGAGTATTCAAAGGGCGAAGTAATTGCAACATCTGCGTATTTAGCTGCTTGAGACATAAATAAATGTCCTAGTGATCCCAACACACCTAAACTCATAGCTAAAATTAATTGAATTCCATTTGGCATAATAAAATTATCAGGGAAAAATATTATTGACGTAATTAATAATGCAAAAGAGTAATAAAAAACAATTGCAACACTAGAATCAGTACTCATTACTGATCTAGTTGATAAATAAACAGAAGCCATAAAAGCTGCAGATATTAGAGGATAGAGTGTTTCTAATTTGAACAAGTCAGTACCGGGCTTAACAATAATTAATACACCGATAAAACCAATCAATATTGCAGTAGTTCTAAAAATCCCAATTCTCTCGCCAAGTATTGGTACAGCAAGAAAAGCAGCAATAATGGGAGCAGAATGTGCAATAGCAATATTTTCAGATAACATTAAATGATTAATTCCGTAAATATAGAATACAACACAAGCAGAAGCGGAAAGAGCTCGGATAGCATGTCCAACTGGTTTTTTAGTTTTTAACTTATCAAATCCAAAATACATTGCTAAAAAAGTTGCAATAATACTTCCACTTAGTGCTCTGAAGAATATTGATTCCCATACAGGAAAATGAAAGCTTAAATATTTATACGTGATATCATTTATACTTAGACAAAACATGGACAATAACATGAAAGAAATTCCCAAGAGATTATTATTTTTGGATTTCATTAATTTGTTAAATATACTATGATAATTTATTCAGATATAAATATTTCAAAATGAGTAGTAAATATCATGTAAAAAAATTAGAAAAAAAGAATGACTATTTAAGTATTTTGTGGAAAGATAATTTTGAAAGTAAATTCCATTTTATGTGGTTAAGAGATAATTGTCCAACAGCAATACATCCTACTGCAAATATGCGAGTCTTTAATATTTTAACTGTTAGTAAAAATATATTTCCTAAAAATTATAAAATTGAAAAAAATAAACTCAATATTGATTGGAGTGAAGGTGATCATAGTAGCAAATTCAATTTAAAATGGTTAAGAGATCATTGTTATACCGAAATAAATAATCGAAAATATAAATCACCTTATGTTTTTTGGGATAGTAAATTAAAAAAAAATTTAAGGAAAATTATTGTTGATCATAATAGTGTAATAAAAAATGACAAACATTTAAGTAAATGGCTAAATTTACTTCATACTTATGGTTTTGCATTAATCAAAAATGCACCAACTAGCAAAAAATCAGCATTCAAAATATTAAATAGAATAAGCCATCATAGAGAAACATTTTTTGGTACACCATTTGAAGTAATTAACATTCCAAAGCCAAATAACACCGCTTATACGGCAGATGCATTAAGAAATCATACCGACTTACCTTATTTTGAATATGCTCCAGGCTACCAGTTTCTTCATTGTTTAGTGAATGAAGCTAATGGTGGATTATCATCTGTTGTAGATGGATTTGCAGTAGCAAATTATTTAAAAAAAAATGAAAAAGATGTTTTTAATATTTTAACAAAAACTCACGTTAAATTCAAAGATACGGATTATACTCAAAAAGCTGTCAGAATTCTTCACTCACCTATCATTACACTTACAAGAGATAATGATTTTAATGATATTAGATTTAGTATGGCTGCAATGGGAGCAGTCGATGTTGATCCAAAAAAAATGAAAAAATTTTATGATGCCTACCAATATTTTGCATCACTGCTTCAAAACAAAAAATTTAAAATCGATTTTAGATTAGAAGCAGGTGATATTTTTTGTTTTAACAATAGAAGAGTATTACATGGTAGAACAGAATTTGATCCAAATTCAGGGAATAGACATCTTCAAGGATATTATATTGAAAGGGACGAAATAATAGGAAGGTTAAATTATTTCAATAATATTCAAGTTTAATTATTCCCATCCACAGATTGTTTTAATTTCTAAATATTCCTCTAATCCCCAATCACCACCCTCTCTTCCATTTCCTGATTGCCTATAACCACCAAAAGGTGTGCCTGGGTCAGCAGTATTTCCATTAATATAAACACCTCCAGATCTAAATTTTCTTGCTACTCTTTTTGCTTTTTCTTTATCTTGTGTTTGAACGTAGTTTCCTAATCCATAAGATGTATCGTTTACAATTGATACAGCCTCATCCTCATCCTCAAATGGGATTATTGTGAGTACTGGACCAAATATTTCTTCTTTTGCAATTCTCATTTCATTATTTACATTTGTAAATATTGTAGGTTTTACAAAATATCCTTTATCTAAACCATTTGGTTTTTCCGGTCCTCCAGCAATAAGTGTAGCACCTTCATTTATTCCACTATTAATTAAATCAATTATTTTATCATATTGAATTTTAGAAACAACTGGACCAATATGATTGCCCTTTTTAGAGGCTACATCAACTCTAATTTTTTTTGCTTCGTCTGCAGCTTCTTCAATTGCTCTTTTATAGATTGATTTTTCAACTAACATTCTTGTAGGTGCATCACAAGATTGACCAGAATTACTCATTATATTCCTAACACCTTCTCTTACTGCTTCTGAATGTGAATCACTAAAAACTATATTACCTCCTTTCCCTCCAAGCTCAAGACAAACTCTTTTAATTGTATCTGATGCATTTTTAGAAATTAATTTTCCAGCTCTTGTTGATCCAGTAAAAGAAATCATATCAATATCATCATGAGAAGATAGATCTGTTCCTACTCCCTCGCCATCACCATTAATTAAATTGAAAACCCCAGGTGGAAAACCTGCTTCATGAATAATTTCAGCAAAAATTATTCCAGATAAAGGAGCAATTTCAGATGGTTTTAAAATCATTGTACAACCTGCAGCTAGAGCAGGAATTACTTTCAAAGTAATTTGATTGATAGGCCAATTCCATGGTGTGATAAGTCCACAAACTCCTATTGGCTCATAAACAATATAATTATTTGAATTCTCATTAAATTTAGTTTCAAATTGAAAATTTTTTAACCTTACAATAAAATCATTAATATGATCGAAACCCGAAGAAGTTTGAGCTGAGGAAGACCAGTCTAAAGGTGCTCCCATTTCATCAGACATTGTTTTAGTAATATCATTCCATCTTTTCTTGTAAATTTTAAGTAGTTTTTCAAGAAGAAATATTTTTTCTTTTTTATCTACTTGACTCCAAGCTAAAAAAGCTTTCTTGGCTTCAGATACAGCTAGATTTACATCTGCATTAGTTCCCAAAGAAATAATTGCAATTGGATTTTCTGTAGAAGGATTAATTACCTCAAAATCATTTTTTATTTCAGGATTTATCCATTTACCATTTATATAAAATTCACGTTTATTAAGCATATTAAGTAAATTTAATAAAAGATATTCATTTATTTTTTTTAAAATTTCAATAAAACAATACACAACAAGAGGAAATAGTGGAACTAGAAAATATAAAACTTGATATAAACTTTGTTAGGTCGCAATTTCCAGCTTTCGAAGATTCATTATGCAAAAACTGGTCTTTTTTTGAGAATGCAGGTGGAAGTTATGTTCCACAACAAGTAGTTGATCGATTAAATAAATTCATGATTTCTAATAAAGTTCAACCTTACGCTGAATATCCAATGTCAAAGATCGCTGGTATTAACATGGATAAAGCCACTGAACTTTTTGCAAATATGATTAATGCAAGCAGTAAAGAAATAATTATTGGTGGCTCTACATCTATTAATTTATACGTTTTATCAAATGCTCTAAAATATTCACTACAACCTGGAGATGAAGTAATTGTTACTAATCAGGATCATGAAGCTAATATTAGTCCATGGAGAAGATTATCAGAAGTTGGAGCTATAATTAAAGAATGGAAAATGAATCCAGGAACTGCAGAGTTGGAAATTGAAACCTTGGAAAAGTTATTATCTGATAAAACAAAAATAGTTGCTGTAACACATTGTTCAAATATTGTTGGAAGCATTAATGATTTGAAGAAAATTTCTAAATTAGTTCATGAAAAAAATGCAATTATTATAGGCGATGGTGTATCCTATGCACCTCATGGTTTTCCAAATGTAAAAGAATTAGATGTAGATTTTTATACTTTTAGTTTGTATAAAACTTATGGGCCTCACTTAGGCCTTTTATATGGTAAAGAAGAAATTCTTAAAGAATTACCTAATCAAAATCACGAGTTTTTAAAAGATAGTTATCCATATACAATTAATCCAGGCGGACCAAATCATGAAGAATTATCTTCTCTAATTGGAATATATGAATATTTTAATGAGTTCTATAATCATCATTTTACAGCAGATAATTTAGAATTAAGAGAAAAAATAGAAAGGATTAATGAAATCATATCTTTACATGAAGAAAAAATTGCTAATCCACTATTAGATTATTTAAATTCACGGAATGATTTAATTTTGATTGGACAGAAAAAAATAAAAAATAAAAATAGAGCACCAACCATTTCTTTTTACTCTGATAAAATTTCATCGAAAGATTTAAGTAATTATCTGACTAAAAATGGAATAGCTACAAGAAATGATAATTTTTATGCTTGGAGATGCCTTAAGGCTCTAGGAATAAATACTGAGGACGGGGTCGTAAGAACTAGTATGGTTCACTACAACTCTGAAATAGATGTAACAAAACTGATACAAGTTTTAAAAAAACTTTAATTAAAGTTTATACTTAATATTTTAAACTATTTTATTATTCTTATATTCAAAATAATTAGTTCAATTTATTTTTGTTTATTTTATTTGTTTCTCTACTCCAAAAGAAAAAGGTAAAATTAATTATCATTATAATTGTCAACCAATTTGTAAAGAAACTACCAGTTGGTATAAATGGCCATAAATAAATAGCAATTCCAGATAAAATACAAATTTCAAAATCATTAAAATATTGGCTAGCATTAAATTTAAATCGTATATGCTTAATAATATACTTACAAAAATAATAGAGAGCAATTATAATAAAAAAGAAACCAATTATTCCAGTCTCAGCTAATATTTGAATATAAGTATTGTGAGGGTGTGTAGAGCAAGATAGTTTACTTTCTTCATATTTTTCATTGCCACAATAATTCCTAAAATTTTTTAGCCCAACACCAAGAATTTTATTATCTAAAAACATTCTATATGCAGTTATATAAAGATGGGTATGCTGTTTAGAAAATATATAGATTATATCTTGTTCACTACCTGTTAAGTTCATTTGGTCTACAGTTTGATTAAAAACCCTTTCTTTCGCACTAGGATTAATTAAACTAATAAATAAAAGTAATAAAATACTTGCTAATAATGTGAATAGTCTTAGTTTTAATAAATTTTGTGAAAATAGTATTATAAAAATAGCTGATAAGTTTATATAAAAGAAAGCGGATCTATCACCACTCAAAAAAATCAATGCTTCAGATAAAATAAAAATAAATATCAACAAAATAAATAATTTATTATTTTTTTGATTAAAAATTAATATAGATATACCAAAAAAAATTGGCCATATTCTACTTAGATAGCTTCCTAATATTTTCTCTTCACCAAAGAAACTTGAAATTCTTGTAGTCTTTTGCCATCCTAAAATATTTTCCCCAGTGAAATATTGCAAAAATCCATCTAAGATTAAAATAGTAAAACATATAAGAATACAATAAAAAAAATATTTTATAAAATTATCTTTAAATTTTAATAATGAAACTACCGCAATAATAAAAATGCCATATCTAGAATAAACCAAAGAAGTTGCAAAATTATTAATATTAAAATTATTGATTAATGAATTTAAAACTAAATAGCACCAAAAAATGATGAAAAAATAAAAATATTTCTTTTTAAAATATGAAAAGTTTTTATTTTTAATACAATAAATTACAAATAATACGGCAATTAATGATATTGATAAATCACTCAAAAAAGAGCCAGTGATTAAGAAAAATGGTATTAAACAAAACAATGTAGCTGGTATGTAATAAAATATAAACCTTTCCTGTCTGGAATTAAATATCATTTATCAAATCTTTCACATTAGATTATTAATATTATTTGACTAATTTGTGTAGATATTTTTTGTTTTTAGTATTTAGAACTTAGTATAGATTGATATAATCTAAATATTTAAAAATATATTGAATTCAAGTGATGGACTATAAAATTTTAATTTACTCTATTTTAAGTTTTTTTTTATTATTTGCATGGGCTATATTTTCTTATAAATTTAAACTAGTTGATATTCCAAATAAAAGAAAGATTCACAATATTGCTACTGCTTATACAGGAGGTGTTGCAATTTCTGTATCATTTGTAATCTCTATTTTGTTATTTGAAATCTCAAGTAATAATCTCAATTTAATAATTTCAATGGCATTTTTGATTTCCATAATTGGTTTTATTGATGATAAGTTTGATTTAACTGTAGGCAGTAAACTAAGCTTGCAAGTAATTCCTATATTCTATCTAATTATTTTTCAAAATTTGGCTTTAAATGATCTAGGTGATTATTATTATTTTAAATTAAATTTAGGTACATTTTCACTACCCTTTACTTTACTCTGTGTATTATTTTTAATTAATGCATTTAATTATTTTGATGGAATGGATGGAACATTGAGTTTTTCAACAATTTCAGTTTTTGCAATCTTATATTTTTTGGTGCCTAATAAAGAATTTCAATCATTTATAATAATTATAATAATACCTATTCTTATCTTTATATTTTTTAATTTTTCTTTAGCTAAATTACCAAAAATGTTTTTAGGAGACAGTGGTAGCTTACTTCTAGGTTTTGTAGTGTCCTTTATTTTAATATTTCTTGCTTTTCAAAATTTAGTGCACCCCATATTGCTTGCTTGGACAATTACAATTTTTGTTTACGAATTCATTTCCATTAATTTTATTCGGTTAAATAGAAATCAAGGGCTGTTCAAGGCTGGTCAAGATCATTTGCATCACCTATTATTTAAATTAACCAAATCAGTGTTATTAACTAATTTGTTTGTTATTTCTATAAATATAGTTTTTTTTATAATCGGTTATCTAACGTATTCAATACTGAATCCATTTTTCTCCCTAGCTTTGTTTATATTTTTATTTCTATTTTACTTATTTTTTAGAAATAAATATGCAAAAATTTAATCAAAAAAATTCTAGAATTAAATATTACGTGGAATATTGTTGGTAAGAAAATCTTTAATTTGAAAAATACTTTTTAAATTACTATCATTTACTGAATTCAAATTATGATAAAGATAGCCTACTTTGTTGTGGATACCATTTTTTATAGCTACAAAAGAAATATTTTCCTTAGCCTTAATTTTAATTTTTTCAAATATAAAAAAATCATCATTTCGAATTTCTTCAGAATATTTCAATGTAACAAACAAGGATGTACCTCTGTTATCAACCTCAAAGACATTATTATTATTTAAATATATATTATTAAGTTTTTTCTCAGTTTCTAGACAATCATTCTTATTAGAAAAATTTAATGTGAAATCTCTTGTCATTCTTGGTAATATTTCGTTAACAACTATTTTAAAATTCATTAGAAATTTTTTATGATTTTTAAGTCTGTAGTAATAGACTGGTTTATCAGCAGGTGATTGACTTAAAGCAGTTGCCATAAATATTTTTTCTCTAGTATTTATGTAATCTGCAAATATTTTATCAAAAAGTACGATCGCATCAAAAAGAGGATCATCTTCAGATTTGATATACCAATCTGGATTTTTTATATGAGAATCAACTAATTTAGAATTTAAAAAATAATGATGCTGAATATGTGCTAATGAATTAAAAAAAACAACATTAATATTTGGTTTATATTTACTTTGTAATGATAAATTCAAATTATGAATAAATAAATCAAGAAATAGTGCTTTAGCCCATTTTTGTTTTTTTATAATAGCCTTATATGCAAGATGAATATATTTATACCAATATTTTAATTTTGAAAAAAAAATAACTGAAAAACCAAATATTAAAATATTTTTTAAACCAATTTTACCAGAAGAATTATTGTTAACGGAAAAATTTATAGTTTTATAAAGAGATTTAATAAATTTATTTCCAGTTACTTTAGTTTTAGTCCATGGATCAGGAATAAAATAATGTGAGTTATTAAAATTATTTAGAAGATTCATTGGGCAAATAAAGCCCGTACTTATACCCATTTTGTCTATTTCATTAAAAAAATTTTTTAAATCTTGTCTTTTTTCAACATCTCCTAATCTAAAAATATTGTGTTCCTTTGCCCCTAATCCAGTATATATTGAAGGCCACTGTATCCATGGTTCTAGAAGCTTATATTCATTTTCTGAATTAGTAGTTTGAAAGTTTTGAGAATTTAGAATTTTAGCTAAGTTTTTAAATTTATTAGGATATTTTTGTACATACATATTTATAATGTCAAAATTAGCTTCATTAAATTGAATAAAATGCATTAACTATTTATACATCCAAAATAATTTTTTTAAAATAAATATTAATTTGCTTTATTGTTGATTTTTTTAAATATTGATTTCTAAGATTTAAAGTATTTTTGTTAAAATAATTTATATTTGCAGGATTATCTAAAAGATAAAGAATCTTGTTTGACAAATCTTCTTTATTTTTTGGTTTAATCAATAAACCATTATATTTATTTTTTACAATTTCTCTACATCCTGGTATATCACTTGCAATTATCCCTCTTCCAACACAGACAGCTTCTTGACAAATAACTGATAAACCCTCGTGATAGCTTGGATGAATTAAAATATGAGATTTTTTTAAATAGTTATTTATTTTCTGAGAATTAGCCAAATAATTAATGTAATATGGATCTGATTTAAAATAATCTAAAATATTTTTACTTACGTTATTTGGATTATCTTCATCAAGATCGCCTATAATTGTAAATTCAATTTTTTTTCTATAATTTTTAGATAGCAATTTTATTGAGTAATATAGCTCTTCTATTCCCTTATCTTTTAATAACCTGGAAACGACAAGAAATTTTATTCTATTGTTTTTTTGATAGTTAGTAGGGCTATATATATATTTTACTTCATCAATACCAACTCCTCCAATTACATCAATCCTATCCTTATGTATGTAAAACAATTTCGAAATCTTATTTCTAAGGCTTTCAACCTCCACAGTAAAATAATTTTTTTTATTAATAAAAATAATTTTAAAATAATAAATTACAATAAATTGCAGAATACTAAATTGATTATTAAAAAAGGTTCCCAAACCAATAATTGAGTTTATTATTTTAATTTTGTAAAAAAGGAGAGACATAGGTGATGATATAAAAATTGGTTTCATTCCACAGTTAATTATTACGTTCGGTTTAATTGCTATAATTAATCTATTTACTAAAAATATTTCCTTTAATAAAACTAAAATATTAGTATTTGTTTTATCAATATTAATATTAATTATTTTTAAATTTTTAATTTTATTTAAATTGCTCTCTTTAGTAATTTTGCAAATAATTTTTATTTCATAATCATTCTCTGCAAAATAAGATATTTGATTGGTATAAAATCTTTCAACGATCCAATCTCTTGTGGCAAAGAAAACAACTGACCTTTTGTTCATAATGCAATATTTTAAAAGTCCCAAATTTTTCTATAGTTTGATATCATTTTTTCAATACTATATTCTTTTGTTAATTCTGCTGACCTTTTATTAACATAATTATAAAAATCTTCTTCTTTATCCTTAATTTTAAATATTACTTGTTTTGTGATATTTATAAAATCATATTTATTTAAATTTTTAAAAATTAATTTATTATTATTTATTATTATTTTTGCATCACCTACATCAGAGGATATGTTTGGAATTTTATTTGATAAAGTTTCTAATATTACGTTAGGAAAGCCTTCACCATAAGATGAGGTTAATACATGTAGGTCAATCAATGGGAAATAATCATTTATATTTTCAACTTCTTCTAAAAAAATTATTTTATTTCTATAATCACTTCTTAATTCTTTATTTTTAAATAGTTGATTTTTAATATTTTTACCTATTAAAAGTAGTATAACTTCATCTTTAAAGTATTGATCTATTTCATAAAAACAATCCAATAGAAAATTATGATTTTTTTGATCATGATATCTCGCAATCATAGCAATAACAATTTTTCTACTTAGATTATATTTTTTAATAAATGTATTTTGAAAATTTTTACTAGTTTGAATTTTTTGTAATATTCCATTTGGAATATAGCAAAATATTTCTTTTTTATATCCAAATTTTACGTGTTGTTTAATTCCTTCCAATGAACATGATATTATTTTCTTTGGAAAATAATAAGAAAATATTGATAGCATCTTATAATAAATAAATTCTTTGATACTCATTTTATTTTTTACAGTACCCCTTATATTCCAGATAATATTTTTAACACCAGCTAGTTTAGCTGCAATTGAACCTATAAAATCACAATGATATAACCAAGTTTGTAGAATATCAGGTTTATCTAATTTAAGTAATCTTACTAGCTTAAAAAACTCCAAAAATTTTGATTTATTAATAAAATCTAATTCAATAATTTTAATATTATTTTTTATAAGTTTTGTTTTATAAAATTTATCTTTTCTAAGTGTAACAATAGTATGTAAATTATCATCATGATCGTGAGTTGTAAGATTATAAAGGGTTTTTTCAGCCCCACCACTACCTAAACTGACAATTAAATGAGTAATTTTTTTTTTCAATGCTTTTAAAGTTTGTATGTATAATATTTTAGTTTAATAGTTTTTCAATGAATTTTAATAGTTTTTTTAATACATTAACAAATTTTTTTGTTATAGTTTTCAATAATAAAAAAATATTTATTTTTTGGTTTTTTTTATACATTGTAGGTTTGTTGCTGATTTACAATTATAAGATTAATCATTATCAATATGAGCTAGAATATAAGATCCACAAACAATACACACCGATGGACAGAATATTTAAAAGAGGCACTGATCCTCTTGCATATAATTTAATTAAAAAAGATTTAGATAAATATGATGTTTATTGGATTGATAATCCAGACAAAAGATATTTAAAATTAAAATTCGTTATTGTAGAAAATAGTAAAAATAAAGTTGATGATATAGTACAAGGAATTAACCTAGAATTTGAAAAATATAAAGATGAAATAATTAAACTTACAAATAAACTCAATGAAAGATTAGATGAAGATATCATTGAAATAAAAAAAGAAATAAACAGAAATTATGTAGAAAAAGTAAAACTTTATGAATATATCTATATTAAACAATTTCATAACGAACTTTTTTTAACCGATTACTCTGAAATTTTTATTCAAAATAATTATAAATATGAAAATATAACTAATGCTAAAGTGAAAATAATTATACAAGTGTTTAGTTCTTATATACTGATTCTTTATTTGCTAAATTTATTATTTTTAATTTATTTAAAATATTATAGAGAAAACCAATCTTTTTAATATCTGTTTTTATGTATAAAAAACAAAGTAATGGGTAAATTATAGTAAATTTTTGTCTTGTAAGTAAACCATCATTAATAAAAACTAATCCTGATAATAATCCCAAAGATAATATGTATATTATACAAGTTAGTTTTATTTCTAATGTAAAAGTAGAAAAATAAATTAAGAATATCGTTAATAATAAATAATAATTAGAGGATAGAAATTGAAGCACAAATAAAAACGAAATATTTTTTTGCATTAGTGGTGTTAAAATAAAATGTAAAAACGCGTTATCAAAATTCATAACGAATTCTCTAAAACCATTGTAACAAGTATTACTATTATAATTTAATTTTCTACAAAAAAAATCTATTTGTTCTACAAACCCATTTACTATACTTAAGTTTAAAATAAATAAAACCGAGATAGAACCAATAATTAATAAAAATGTTGTAATTAATTTTATTACTAATTTATAATTCAATTTTATAATTTTAAAATATTGATGAATGAATATAAAAATCAAAATGAAATAAAAGTTTTGATATTTTATAAAGTATATTGGTATTAAAAATATTAATAATGTAATATATTTTTGTGACTCATATTTAATTAAACTAATAGTCATTAAAAATATAATTACGGCTTCTTTCAAGCCTAATGATGTGTACATTATAAGTTCAGGAGTTAATAAAATTAATATAAAAAGTATGGAATTTGTATTATTTTTTCTAAACAAATAAATAACTAATAAAGTCAAAATAAACTTGCTGAAATATCCTAATGCAATTTTTGAAAATATAAAAGGCAATGGAATGAAGCTCAAAAAATATGTATAATTAATTATTTTTTTATCTCCTAAATACCCAGGATGAAGCTCTACATAATCTCTATGATAGAGAAGAGTCTCTAAATAATCTGTAGTATCTGGAAAATAACTCACAAAGAAAAAATTATTAAAAATAAAAGGGGTTGGAGAAAATACTAATAAAAAAATAAATAAATTTTTATCTAACAACTTAAACAACAAACAAAAAGAAATGAATAAAATATATAAAAGAAAATGAAAAAAATCTTCAAATAAAAAATTTAGTGTTTGATTATCATAAAAAATATCTATCATTTATAACGCAATACATTCTTAGTAATTTTTACTATAGTTAATTCATACTAACAGTAAAGCCTCCATCACAAATTATATTTTGTCCAGTTATGTATGTATTATATTTACTACAAAGATAAATAATAACATTACTAATATCTTTTGAAGTCGCCATTCTCCCTAAAGGAATACGTGACGTAAGTTCTTGAATTTTTTTTTTGGATAACATTGATCTAGTCAGAGGAGTAAAAGTAAAACCAGGTGATACTGAGTTTGTCAATATGCCAAATTTACTATATTCTTGAGATAATGATTTAGACAAGCCAATTATAGCATGTTTTGCTATTGAATAAGGCGTTCTTCCAGTAAAGACCCTATTTGCAGCTATTGAAGAAATATTAATAATCCTACCTTTAGTTTTTTTCTCAATCATCTTATTAACAGCAGATTTACAAATAAATGTATAGGCGTTTAAATTAATATTTAAAATTTTATTATAATCTTCTCTATTGAGTTTTATTAACTTTTTATTGAAATTGATTGATGCGTTGTTAATCAAAATATCAATTTTCTTTAAATCATTTATATAATTACATATACCCTCTATGCCAACATTTGTCGTTAAATCATAATCTTTGGAACTAAAACCATGAACGGTGGCTCCAAGTTTTTTAAAATGTATTTTAATTTCTTCACCAATACCTTTTGATGATCCTGTTATTAATACAACTTTATTTTTAAAATTAATTAACATTATTTTTCATAATTTTTTCTACTAATTTAAAATCATCGGTAGTATCTATATCAATAGTCGATAAACCTTTTAACTCATAATATTCAGTTTTACCACTTGGACCGTGATAGGCTGATCCAAATTTCTCATAATTACTTATAAACTTACTGCACTTCCAGCCCATTAAACTAGTTGCATATACTTGAATAGGCTCCATAGTTTGAGAAGGGGGATTTTTTTTATTTTTGTTAAAATTAATTCCTTTATTTTTATATACAGAAGCTATTTGATGGTTAGTAACTGATATAAGCGTATCTGGTTTTTTTTTAATTAAATACTTAACAAAATCATGTATTTCCTTGGGTGATAAGAATGGGGATGTTGGAAGAATTTGAACTAAATAATCTGAGTGAATATTCTTCATAAAATCATAACCAAATTCATCATTTGTTGATTTATTAGTACTATACTTCTTATTTCTTAAATAAAAATTAAATTTAAAATCATAAGCATAATTTCTTAATTTCTCATTTTCAGAGTTTATGTAAATATTATCAAATAATTTTTTGGACTTATAAACAGAATTTAAAACATAAGTTATTAGAGGTTTGCCATTTAATAACTTGATATTTTTGTTTTTTACTCTTTGACTTCCTAAACGTGCTGGTATCATACAATTAATAATTTTAGACATATATATGGTCTACATCAGCTCTGGATACAGCCAATCTAATGCAATTAGATTTACCTGTTGCAGTAATTTTATGAATATTATTTCTTTTTATTAAAACCAAATCACCTTTTTTAACAGTAAATGACTTTTTATTAATTTCAAATTTTGCCTTACCTTTAATAATAAACCACCATTCATCCCAATTGGGGTGATAGTGAATTCTATTTCCATCCCCTGGTTTTTGTGAAATTAATGTAGCAGAATTTGATTTTGTATTTATAGCTCTATAGGCCCAACTTTTTTTACTACCATATTTTTTTTTAATTATGTCAGTATGATGAATACTTCGATTCTCAAATTTTGTAATTACTGTTTCTATTCCATCCTGACTTAAAATTTTTGGAACATCTCTATCTTTAGATATAATTTTTTTTTTAACTAATTTTTGCTTTTTCATAAGATTTTTTAAGAGTTAATAGAAATATATTACATTCAGATTTTTTTATTAGCAAGTTTAATCTCATTCTAATAGTTGTTCCACCTGAAATGTTAACTAAGACACCATATTTAAATAAATTTTTAAAAATAGAATCTCTAAGAGATTTATTTTTCACATCAAAAGCAAATAATGAGCCGTTTGATCTTAAATTTTTAATAAAATGAATTTTTGAAAGTTCCTCATGCAGATATTCTGAAACAATATTTCTTTTCTTTAGTATATTATTTTTTAAAATAAATTGATGCATAAAATTACACCTTATCATATCTAGATGATCAGAATTGTATGTTGCATCTATCATTGAAGTATTATTTGCAATTTTTGCAAATTTTTTATTAATTGCTATTCCAGAAACTTGTGATTTTTTTCCAAAAATAAGAATATCAGGAACAATTTCACAATCTTGAAAATACCAAATTTTTTTTGAAGTATAAAAACCAGTTTGAATTTCATCAAAAATTAGAGGTATACTATACTTTTTTGTTATTTCTCTTAAAAATCTTAAGAAAGTAATATCTACATATAAATCACCAGCAGTACACTGAATAGGTTCAATTATGCAACATGAAATTTTATTGTGATTGTATTTGAATTCATCCTTAATTTCATTAGTAATTTTTTTAAAATTAATTTTATTACGATGATATTTTTCCGCGTAATAACAGTTATAAGCTTTGAAATAATTACCTGGGAATTTTTCTAATCTCTTTTTTGTAGAAATTACAGATCTATCAGAAATAATTCCGCCATAAGAATTAATTCCATGGAAAGAATTTTTAAAAATTAAAATTTTGTTTTTATAATTTCTAGAATACATAGCTGATTTTATTGCAGACTCCACAGCTAAAGCACCAGTAGAAAAAAAATTAAGATAAGAAAAATATTTACTTAAACCTGTTTGTTTATAAAAATTTTTTTTAAAAAGTTCTGACTCTCTTGTTGAGATTTCACATATTGGAAATTTTAAATAAAAATTATTAAGTATGATATTATCATTTTTTTTATTTCTTAAAGTTTGATTGCTATAACCTAAAACATTAGTTGAATAAAGACCAAAAAAATCTAAAAAAGATTTCTTTTTATTAAGATCATAGATAAATGAATTTTTTGATTTTTTAAAATCTGCTTTAATATTAAATATAGAACTAGACATTTTTCTAATTTAATATTTTATAAATTTGCTCAGCTAAGAGGAAATCAAATTCTTCATCTATATCCACTGTTGCAAAACCATCTAATTTAAAATAATCAGTTTTCCCTTCTGGTCCGTGATATGCACATTTATATTTATTCATATTTTTTTGAAAAGTATCAGAGTGCCATGCCATTAATGAGCAAGCGTATGCCATAATTGGTGTTAATTCTTGTGACGGTGGAGTTTGTTTATTTTTTTCATAATTTATAGGTTGATTTTTAAATGTACACTCAATTCGAACTTCTTTTTGAGAAATTAAAGTCTGACAGTTATTTTCAAAAAAGTATTTAAAAAAATTATTTATATCTTTTGTATTTATAAAAGGTGAAGTTGGCAATATCTGAAAAATATTTTTACAATCTATATTACTTAGAAAATCATTAACAAACTCATCGTTGGTAGCACTGTCACTTGCGAGATATTCTGAACGTTTATAAAAATTTATAGCATTTTTATCAGCAATTTCTTTGAAAACGTCTCCTTCAGAATTAATATATATTTCATCAAATAAGTTAGTTTTTTTTACCGAATCAATTACATGTTGAATTAAAGGTTTTCCTCCAAGGATTTTAAGATTTTTATTCTTAACCCTTTTACTGCCTAATCTAGCAGGTATCATAGCAATATTCATTTATTTTCTTCTCTTTATGTCTTGATTATAAACATAATCTATTATTTTCATAATATTAAATGCTTCTTTACTATAATTTAGCTTTTTGTTTTTTTCTAAATTAATTTTTCTTAAAAAATCTAATGTTTCAATTTTAAATGAGTTATCTTTGTAAAAAGTTTTTTTATTAAATTTACTTATTTGACCAGTTTTTTTATTTTTTAAACCATATTTTACTACTTCTGGAGCATAGGTCATGGAAGGTGTGATCAAACCATCAAGTTCTATAAAACCATTTTCAGTACAAATTTCTATATTAAATTTATGGTTCCAATAATTAGCAGAAGAATGTAATGAAGCAATGATATTTTCATTGTTACATAAAGTTAGAAAAGCATTATCTTCAACTTCAATATTCCAGTAAGATCTGCTAGATAAAGAATGATTTAAGGTAAATACACTATTTGAAATATAATTAAAAAGATCTAAAATATGAATACCCTGATCAATTAGAATACCTCCTCCAGAAATTTTTTTAAAATTTCTCCAATTTTTATTAAAATCTAAACTTCCTGCCTTACCATATTCTGCTCTCATCCATAAAATTTTTCCAAATTTTTTTTTTAAAAGTTGTTTTAAAAAAATAATATTATTATGGAATCTATGATTAAAACCATAGACTAGAGGAGTTTTATATTTATTCTCTATTTTAATAATGCTTTTAAGTATATTTAAGTTTTTGGAAGGTGGTTTCTCACAAAATACTGGGATTTTATAAGAAAGAAATTTTTTTACATATCTAGGAGCGACATTAACAAAAGTGCATACAAAAACAGCATCTAATTCTTTAACATTGATTTTATTTAGATTTTTAATAAATTGAGTTTTGAAACTTGAATTAGATAGTTTTAAAATATCTTTATCAAAAACATATATTTTTTTTACAATTTTTAAATTATTTAAAATATAATGCCTAATTGCACCCATTTTACCATATCCTATGATTAAAATTTTCATGAGATTGAATAGTATTTAATAAAATTACTTGAGGGTATTTCTGATTTTTTTATATTCTTTACAGCACTCATCCCCATTTTTTTAATAGACTCCTCTGAACTTCCTCCTATATGAGGTGATAAGAAAATATTTTCATTATCTATATCAAAATCAATTTTTGGCTCATTTTTTAATACATCAAAACCCAAACCATAAATATGACCTTTCTTATAATATTTTAACAGATTTTTTTCATCAACCAAACCACCTCTTGAAAAATTTAAAAATATTGATTTTTTTTTCATTAATTTAATTTTGTTGGTATCAAAAAAATTATTATTTTTCTTATTTAGTGGTATGTGAAGTGATACTATATCACTTTGTGTAATTAATTTATATAATGGTGCTTTTTTTACATGATTAAATTTAGATTTAATATTTTTATTTAAATCATAAAAAAGAACTTTGCATTGAAATGGTTTAAGTAATCTAGATAGACTAGAACCTACATTTCCATATCCTATTATTCCAAAAGTAGTTCCTGCTAATTCCTTTCCTACAACTTGTTTCCAAGTTTTATTTTTAACTAAAGAAAGAGCTTTTAATGCATTATGTCTCAACAATATCGCAGCTGAAAGTGTCAGTTCAGCTACTGAATTCTTGTTCACTCCTTCTGAATAACCTAAATAAATTTTTCTTTTTTTAATCTCTTTTAGATCTAGATTATTTAACCCAACTCCATATTTACTAATTATTTTTAATTTTGGTAATTGCTTTAAAATAGACAAATCAATTTTTTCTAAACCAATAATAGCAGCATCAGCATCTTTTAGAAAATTAATTAAATCATTTTTTTTTGAAATAAGTTTATTTGTTTCATTAAAAATACAATCTTTATAATATTTCTGTAGATAATCTCTTAAGAATATATTATTTGAAAATGACCTTGATGTAACAGCAACTTTCATTAATTTTTAGATACAAAATAAGATTCTAGCTCTTTCTTAAATATTTTATTGTTTTTAATAGATACTATATCTAATAATTTTTTATGATTCCAAAGTATCAGATTAAAATTTTGATTATCAAGATTTTTTTTATCTTTAGATAATGCAGCAATCATTTTTTTTTGATTAATTTTATAGGTATAAAATTTGCCTGCATTTTTAGACAAACACTCTGTATATAAATTATACTTTTTATCATCCAAATTACCTTTTTTATTTGATAAGTAGTTTGCAATGTCCATGCCTATTGTTACTGCTATACCATGTGGTATTTTATAGTTTGTAGCCGATTCTATTGCATGTCCAAAACTATGACCATAATTTAAAATTCTTCTTATATTTCTGTCAAATTCGTCACGTTCTATAATTTTTTTTTTAATTTTTAAAGATTCTACTATGTGTGTATTTAATTGTTTAATTAAAAAAGATTTATTTTTTAAAATATTTTTTAAATCAATTATTTTATTTGATTTTGAAATTATGTAAACTTTTAAAATTTCGCCAATACCAGAATGTATTTGATCTCTATCAAGGGTAGTCAAAAATGATACATCAATATTAATCTCTAATGGTGGATAGAATGTGCCAATTAAATTCTTATATTTTTTAAAATTAATTGAAGATTTTGATCCTATACATGAGTCAGCCTGTGCCAGTAAAGTTGTAGGATAAAAAATCCAATCTACACCTCGAAAAATAGTAGAAGATATAAAACAGACAATATCTTGAATTATACCGCCCCCTATAGCAATTAATTTAGATTTTCTTGTTATATTATAATTTAAAAGCTGATTAATTATATTATTAAGGTTTGAGAAAGATTTATTTTTTTCTGTAGCACTCAAAGAGATAATTTTATAATTTTTAAATTTCTTAAATGTATTACTATTTAAATTATATATTTTTTTATCGATAATTATAATATCTTGACTCGAAATATTTTTATTTAAATGATGACTAAAAGATTTTTTTAAGAAATTTATTTTATAATTTGAAAACTTTGATTTTACTACAAAATTTTTCATTTATTGTTTGTAAATCTAAAATAATTAGAGAGTATATGATTAAGAACTAAATGACAATCTTCAGCTTGACCATAATCTCCAAGTTCTGATTCAAATAATATAGGATAATTTAAAAGATCTAATAATTTTCCCCCATCAAATGATAAAAATCCAGCTGTATCTATTGATTTTGATTTACAATAATTAGCTGCAGAAATTAAATTTGTTGAATTTCCAGAACCTGAAATAAATATAACTAAATCATTTTTCTTAACTAACCTTTCAAGTTGTACTGTAAATATATTATCAAAGGTAGTATCATTTCCTATAGCAGTGATTAGGCCTAAATTATCACATAAACTAATACACTTAAAATCTAATTCTGAATTTCTATTAGCAAATGAAAAATCAGTGGCAATATGAGATGCAGTGGTTGCAGATCCTCCATTTCCAATTGTAAAAATTGTAGCATTATCACTTTTAATTTTTTCAATTCTTTCTTTAAGCAAGTTTAATTTTTCTAGATCAATACTAGACAATATTTTATTTAAATATTCTACATAAAAGTTATAAAAATCTTTAAAGTTTTTATTTTTATCAAAAAATTTTTTTGTTTTAGACATTTTATTTAATTATTGTTTTTAAAAGTTTATTTAAGTTTGAGTCAACTGCTGGAATACTTATTTTAAACCAACTTTTTCTTATATTAGTCCACGGAATAAGTATATCACTTTTGACTGCAATTCTATTAGATTGGAATTTTTTTTTAAGAATAGAATTTTTACCTCTTAAAAAGACCCAATTAGATTCTGAATCTAAAATTTCTATATTTTCATAATTATTTAATTCATTAAAAATTTTATTTTTATTTTTTTTTACTTTTTTTATGTACTTTGTTACATACTGATAGTTATCAATAATAGTATTTATCCAAGCATCACTTAAAGCTGATATTTCATGCATAGTTCTAAATTTTTTCATTCTATTAATTAATGTTTTATGAGCCATACCGATACCGACCCTTACACCTGCTGATCCAAATGCTTTTGAGAATGTTTTAATTATAATCACATTTTTTATATTTTTTTTCATAGATAGTTCAAGGAAGCTTTTTTGAGAACTAAATTCTATGTATGCTTCATCTACTATCAATAATGCACCGTATTTATTTGCATTTTTAGCTAAAGTTTCAAGATTTTTTTCATCTATTGTAAATCCATATGGAGATAATGGATTAGATAATATTATAAATGAAGTTTTTTTATTTAAATTTGAAATTATTTTGTTAGTTTCTAAAACCGGTTTATTAATTTTATATGAAATAATTTTGGTTTCATAAAGTTTAGAATAAACATTATACATTGGAAAGCAAGGAGATGTAGAAATTACTTCTGAATTTTTTTCACAAAAAGATTCAAAACAATATTTAATTATTCTATCGCTCCCATCTCCAAGTAATAAATCAAATTTTTTATTAATTTTATAAAATTTTTTTAATTTTGTATATGTGCCTGCAATATTGGGGTAAAACTTAATTGTGTCTTGGTTAATTTTTTTTTTAAATTTTTCCCAAAGTTTTTCAGGAAAATTTAAATCTCGCTCAGAAGAATGGAGTCTTATAAAGTTTGCTGGAAAGTGAGAGGAATAAATTCTTAAAATACTATTTAGGTAACTTTTAAACTTCATACTTTAGTTATTTACAGATAAATAATCTAAAATTGGAGTTAATTCTTTATATGAACAATTTTTACAATGATCTTCAGGCTTGTTTTCTTTACACCCATTTCTTACCTTACTAAATTCTTTATTTTGTCTAATAACATCTATATCTTCAATGAAAATATTTCCAAAACCAGATGCAGATGTATTAAGTGCACACATCAAAACTCTGCCATCAACAGTTATGTAAACTCCATTTTCTGGCCAAAAACATGAATTATAATCCCACTTAGATTTGCCTTTAATATTTGCTTTCCAATTTTTTTTTAGATATTCTAGATCTTCTTTTTTATACCCTCCAACCATAGTTTTATCTTCGGACCAATCTTGAGCAATGTTTAATCTCAATTCTTCTAAATTATAAGGTATTAATATTTCGTCATTTACTTTTTGAATGTCATAAATATTGTTTGGATTAACAACATAGTTAACTGTTACTCTACAATTTTTTCTATCAGAATTTTTAAAATCATCTAAGAACTTCATTAATTTTTCCCATTTTGCTGGAGCGCGATCTTTCTCATAAGATTCTTTATAGCCATCAATAGAAAAATATAATAAATCAATATGCTCAAGAGCTCTTTCAATTCTTTCTGTAAATCTATATTGGCAATTTGTTGCAACAATTAAGAATGCTTTAGGAAAATATGATTTAAATAATTTACAAATTTCATCAAACTTTGGATGTAAAAATGGCTCTCCCATACCCATTAGTTTTGCTTCTGTTATTGGATGCTCGGATAGTTTTTGTAACATTACTTCATACTTTTCTATAGACATATGTTGAAGTTTGCCTATCACTTCTTCTCTATTACAAAAACTACATTTCAAGTTACAATAGTTAGTAGTTTCAAGATAAGCATATGTAATTGGTTTTAGGGGTGAGTTTTGCATTTTAATTTATAAATGGTTTAATTAATATTTCGTTCTCTGGTCCTTGATTATAGTAATTTATATAGAACTCTTTAGGTGCATAAGGTACGCTATCAATAAAACTAAAGTTTTTCATCCCATTTTTATTAAGTTGTTTTATATATTTACTAATTTGCAATTTATTAAAAGAAGTTAAAAAAATAAATTTAACATTATTATTTTTTTGAATTTTAAGAAAATAATCTAAATTTTCTTTATTAATTTTGTTACTATTGCCTAAAACTACATCATTAAAGTCAACAAAGATCATTCTACCTTGATATTTATATTGTTTAAATTCTTGCAAAGTACCAATATCAAAATAATCAGTAACAACTTGAGAATTAAAGATATTTGTTGAAAGACAATCTTTAATTACATGACTTACAAATACTTCTTTATATTTCATATTACTTATTTTTTTAAAAGAAGAACTATAAATTTTTGAACTTTCAAAGGAATAACCACCACAACAAACATAATTACTTACAACTTGTTTTTCAAATATATCTTTTACAATATTATTACTATCAATAAAAACAAAGCTCTTTGATGAAATATTTGATAGCTCAGGATGTGTACGCAAATCAATAACATCTATTTTATTTTTTGGAACTATTTTAGTTTTAAAAAAACTGTCACAATCCTGAATCATAATTGGTTTATTAATTTTTTTTACATAACTGTATACTGTTTCTGCTGGACCTTTTGTAATTTTATTTAAAATAGATATATTTATTTTTTTTGAATTAAGGGTTTGTGAAATTATGTTTTTTGCATCAAAATATTTTATATGTTCCTTTAGCAAAATAAATGTAACTTTTAGACCTTTTTTTATATATTCATCAGATACTAGTTGAAACATAAATCTGCCATCATTCATTTTTAACAAATATTTAGGTAGTGTATTAGGATAACGCTCGCTTTTCCCAGCACATGGTATAATTATTTCCATAATTTATTTATATTATTATATAAAAAATTTTTATCTTTATTATTTTTTTGAGCATAAGGTAAAATTCTTAGTAACATAAAAATATTTATATATCTATTATACATTCTATTTGTTTCCATATCAATATTTTCAAAAATCTTTTGGCAAATTATTTGATAATTTAATTTATTATAACTATTTCTTACAAACCACATAAATTTTATATCTTGCATTAATTTATTGTAGTCAAACTCAACTGCATTTAAGTTGGTGGGGCTTACATCTATTAAATAAAATTTATCTTGTGCATAAATCATATTATCAAAAGTAAAATCTCCATGTATATGTGAACGATTTAATACCTTTGGAATTTTTATAAATAAATCATTCAAATCGAAGATTAATTTATTTTTGTTAATTACCATACTTAATTTTTTAATTTTATTATTAATTTCTTTTGTAAAATCATACTTAATACTGTTTTTTTTTATAATTTTAAAATAACTATTTATATAATTTGATAAATTTATTATTTTTTTTTCATTATATGAATTTAATAATTGCTTTATTTCAATGCCATTAATATACTCCATAATAATAGCATTTGGTTTTGTGCTTATAATTTTTGCAATATTTAAATCTTTACTTAAAATTTTATAAATATTATTAATATCTTCTGAAATTTTAGTTTTTTTTTCTACAAAGAACTTACTATTTTTTTTATATAATAACACAGTGCTTCCACTGTATCCTGAAAATTTTTTTATAGTTTTCAATATTCAGCTACTGCAATTAATGTATCTGTTGAGTCTATATCTCTAAGAAAGATTTCATAATTTTGGATATGAATATTTGTTAGTTTTTTTGATAATTGTAATTTATGACCACCTGGCTTTTTATTTAGCATCCAATTAAAATGATTAATCATATTATACCTCTGAATACCATATATTTTAATATTTTTGTAACCAGATTTTTTTAAAAAAAAATTAAGAGATTTTTTAGTGTGCAATATAAGGTGTTGGGACCAAAGTGTGAAATTAACAAAGTCCTTATTTTCAAATTTATTTAATAAAATATCTTTAGCATGAGGAACTTCTATAATAATTTTTCCCTTTTTATTTAAACGTAATTTCAATTTTTTTAAAATATCTATAGCATTAGGCAAATGTTCTAAAACATGAAATAAAAAAATAGAGTCAAACTTATCAGTAATTAAATTAATATCTTTTTTAATTATAAATTTTTTTTTGGTTAGTGATTTTATATTATTATTATTTAATTCGATACCATAAACCTTTTTTGAATTTTTATTAATACTTTTTAAGAAGTTTCCATCACCGCAACCAAAATCACATATAACTTTATTTGTATAAAAATCTTTGAATTCATTAACACGTCTAATATTGTCATTTTGTTTTTGAACCTTATCTTCCTGAACTGTTTTGTAGTAATCACCTTTTGAATAAAGATTGTCAAAATTAGTAATATAGTCAGTAAAAATAATTTTTTTTATTTTATCTTTGTAAAACTTAACTTTTTTATTATCTCTAGCATATCCAAAGAAAGTAATATTATCCTTACTAATTAATTTATTTTTAATCAAAAAATTAGAATTGTTCATAACTTTCTTAAGATATAATTATTAACTTTTGATATTTTTAAAATTATCATAAACTTTATAATTACTAAATGAAAGTAAGATAAATTTTGTTTAAAATTTAACAAAAATTTTGTAGGAGTGATATAGGAAAACATTAATATATATCTTCTTAAAATTTTATTTATTTTAATAACTTTATAATAATTATCAAATTTATCTGAGAAAAAAATTTTTCTGCTTTTATGCATAAGAATTTTATCCCCCCTCCATAATATTTCTTTATAAACGTTATAAGGCAACGGTCTAAAATATCTTTTTTCAAGTATTTTTGATACTATTGACCTTCCTATACTAGAATTTACAATGAATAATTTATTTTGAAAGTTCATATTGATAAAAATTCTATAAATAAACTCATAATGAGGACTATATTCAATTTCTATATAGTTATTACAATAATAACCTAAAAATTTCTCCATAACCTTTTTATTGGCAGCAAAATAAAAATCTTGAAAATAACCAGTGCCAGTTAAATACGGCACATAAAATTTATTAGTAGCATTATATTTTTTTATTTCTTTAATTATATAATCTAGTTGAACTATTTGGTCAGTTCTTATCCTTATTATTATTTCATCATCATTAAAATATTTAAGTGATTTATTTATACCATTGAACATTTTTAATTTATTATTGATATTGGATATTAAATTTTCATTTTTAAATTTTTTCTGTATAAAACTTTTGTATTTATCATTAAGTTCAATAAGCTTTACATTTTTAAAAGGGCTAATAATTTCATTTAATTTAGTAGTATTTTCAGTAGACCAAGTAGAAATAATTATTTTTTTAAATAAACTCCCATATTTACTTAAGTTTTTATAAATATAATTTTCTGAATAAAATTTAACTATATTGGTGTTGATCTCACCTGGCTTATTATGATTGGTTTTTCCAATTGATAAAATAGGTCCTTGTATTAATAATGAAAATTCCATCAAAGATTATATTTTTGTAATCTGTCTAATGCTTTCCATGAACCACTTCCGTTATTTAGATGGCCTTGCCAGATTTCTGGTATAAATGTAGCATTTGGACAGTATTTATTTAATAATTTAATGACATTTTCCCAATTTACTTCCCCTTCTTCTATTTGTAGCCCTTCACTATTGTGATTTAAAGCATCAGCTAAATGTAAGTGCTCAACAAATTTGCCATTAAGTTTTAGAAATTTTTCAAAATCATATCCATATTCATTGGCTGAAAGTTTTGTATGACTAGTATCTAAACATAATTTCATAGAAGAATTAGAACATATTTCATTTACATCTTGCGGAGTTGTAAATAAATTACAAAACATTTGCCCGCCTATATACCAAGGATATGGAGGAAGAGTTTGAGCAAGAATAATTGTATTTTTTATATCTAATTTTTTGAAATTAATTAATAATCTATCAATCATTTTTTCTATTTCCTTTTCATTTGCTCTAGAATCTCTTGTATATCCTCCTATGCTAACTACAATTTTTGGGCATTCTTCTTTGAACATTTGTTTCAATTTAGAAGTTAAATTTATAACTCTTTGCAATTCAAAAATTGATCTCTCAGAGTTCTCTGAGGCTAGATTTAAAATATGATCACCTCTATATAAATCTGGTGCGTGAACTACCAAACCACAATTTAATTTATCTTCAAAAAAGTTATTAAAATCTAAGTCCATATCGTTATAACTCAAATGAAATTCTAGAAAATCTAAATTAGTAGCGTTATAAAATTTTTTGAAATCATGATATCTTACTGGTACTCCAAATTTTCTTGAAAATTTATATCTTTCTGGCAAAATAATTTCTTCATCCAAATCAATTATTTCAAAAGGCTCTCCAGCTTTTTTATCTCTTTTAGCTTTTTTCCCAACTAATTTATCAATATAGCTAAAATCTAATCCAGCTGCGGGACTTTTCATGATGAGGTCTGATCTTTGGATAATATCATTTTTATTAATTTCTTTAGAACTATAAATTGATTTAGATAGCGATTCCTTATTGATTATTTCTCCTTGTGTAATTACTTTAGGCGTATTTTTAGAGCCAAGAGAAGCTTCTATATCTCTTGATCTAGAAACCATTTCTTTAAATTCATTTGGTAATAAGCTAACTTTATGATCAGGACCCTCTAATTCTCTATCTATAGTAAAATGCTTTTCTATAAATTTAGCGCCAAGAGCAACAGCGGCCAATGGTATATGGAATCCTCTTTCGTGACCAGAATATCCGACATATTTTGATTTAGTTATTTTTTGTAATCTTTGAATATAATAAAGATTTAAATCTTGATAAGGAGCAGGATATGTAGAATTACAATGTAAAAAAATTGGATCTGCACCTAAGTTTATGAGAAATTTGTTTGTTCTTAGAATTTGATCTTCATTATGCATACCGGTAGATAGTATAATTTGACTTGAATTTAGTGCGGCTGTTTTAATCAAATCAAGATTTGAAAGATCTGCAGATGATATTTTAAAAAAGTTTATTTTATGATCAATTAATAAATTAAGACTAACTAAATCAAAAGGAGTGCATAATGAGATTGAATTTTTTATTTTTATTAATTCAAAAAGTTTTAAGTATTCTTCAAATTTCAAATCGAATTTTTTTAGAATATCGTAAATATATTGAGAGCCTAAGCCAAAAGAGCTTAAACTATCAATTTGATACAATTCATTTAAATTTCTAATTTGAAATTTAATTATATCTGCTCCAGCTTCAATTGATTTTTCAATTAACTCAGTAGCGAGATCATAAGATCCATTATGATTAATACCAATTTCAGAAATAAAAAAAACTTTGTCCTGATTTAAGTCAATCATTTTCAGCTAGATTAATACTTTTCCAAAGCAGCATCACACATGTCAGCAATTAAACTATCTAAATTATATTTAGGTCTCCATTTTAATTCTTTTTTTGCTTTGGTTGGATCACCTCTTAAGTAATTTACTTCCGCCGGTCTATAGAACTGTTTATTAATTTTAATTATTTCTTTATTAGTCCTAGTGTCATAACCAATCTCATTGAGCCCGGAACCCTTCCAGGCAATATTCATTTTTAAATACTTAGAAGATCTATTTACAAAATCCCTAATAGTATATGTTTTGCCTGTACTAATAACATAATCACTAGGTTTTTTTTGTTGCATCATTAACCACATAGCATCAACATAATCTTTAGCGTGACCCCAATCTCGATATGAATCAAGATTTCCTAAAAGTAAGAATTTTTGCTTATTTTTTTTAATTTTTACAAGACTAGTAATTATTTTCTGCGTTACAAATTCTTGGCCTCTAAAAGGAGACTCATGATTAAACAATATTCCATTCACACAAAATAGATTGTATGCTTGTCGGTATAATTTAGTCATATGATATGAATATAATTTTGAAACAGCATATGGGCTAATAGGTGCAAATTCAGTTTTTTCATTCATAATTTTATTAATGGGATTACCATACATTTCAGAAGTTGAAGCTTGATAAAATTTGGTCTTAGGAGAAAAATTTCTTATAGATTCTAAACAGTTTAATACGCCCAGAGAGTTTACGTGTGTTGTATATATGGGTTGATCAAAAGAAGTTTTCACAAATGATTGAGCAGCTAAGTTATAAAATTCAGATGGTTTTAGTTTTGAAATTAAATTAGCACAATTAGTAAATTCAGTTAATTCAATTTCAGCTTTTGAAAAGTTACTTGTTACATGTTCGAGTCCTAATGAAGTTAATCTTGAAGTATTAATATTAGAATTTCTTCTAAGTGCAGCAACAACCTTATAATTTTTCTTTAATAACAATTTTATTAAATAAGCTCCATCCTGTCCCGAAGCTCCAGTTACTATTGCTACTTTTTTTTTCATTTAATAAAATTAATTAATGAGTTAGCGATTTTAATGTCAGTTTCATCATCTATGTCTATACTTTCTAATTTATCTAAAATCAAATAACCAATCTTACCAAATAATCTATTTTCAAATTTTAAAAATTTTTTTGCGGAAAAAATATATATAGATCCATTTTCATAATATGTGAAATTACTATCATTCATATCTTGCCTTCTCAATCTTTTATTAATATCATATTGTGGAGATGCTGATTTTTTTTTAATTTTCCATAAATAATGATTTTTGACCCTAGAAATTGACAAAAATGAGTCATATTTTCCATTAAAAAATTTTTTTATAGCTTTATCTAAAGTATCTTTTTTTCTAATAGGAGAGGTAGGCTGAAGTAATACTAACGTATCATCTTGATTTGACCAATTTTTAAGATAATGTTTAATAACTGATTCTGTTGTTGAAGTGTCTCGAGAAAATTTTTTTGGTCGCAAACCAAGAACAGTAGCGCCATATTTTTTTGCTATATTAGCTATTTTATTCGAATCTGTAGAAACTATAACATTTTTTATATAATTTGAGTTTAGGGCAGCAGTTATTGTCAATGCCAATAAAGGTATTCCATTAATTTTTTTTAAATTTTTATTTATAATTCCTTTTGAGCCTGCCCTTGCTGGTATTAAAGCAGTAATTTTATTGATTTTTTTACTCATTTAATTTGAAAGTAACTTATAAAAGCATCTTTAAGTATTTCAGCATTTTTTTCAGATGAAATATTAAGATGTTTTAATTCTTCAGGGTTACCATGCGCAGAATTGTATCCTAAATCAAATATTTTTTTTGCAAAATTAACTACTTCAGATCGGTCAAAACTTTTATTAAATAATTTTTCATTAATAAATTTTAAAATATCTTTTTCATCAAATATTGTAGAAACACCAGGGCAATTGTCGAACCATATTCTTGAAAAATTGATTGACCTTTTACCTCTAACTGCTGCCTCCCAACATACTGTTCCCCCAACTGAAGAAACAAAAATAGAATTATCAATCAATTGGAATACATCAGTTTTTTTATCAATTAAAATAATTCTGTCACTTAAATCAATTAATTTATTATAAAAATTATGACTTCTCCACATTAAATTAGTCGTATTCCTCCAATAAATAAAGTGTGTAGGGTGCTCCTTGATAATAATTTTAAATTCTTTAGGAGTATTTTTGAGTAAAAATTTTACTGTATATAAACTATCTTCAAATACGCCCGCTAAAGGAAGCGTTGATTTTTCTGGCTGCATTTGTAATGGAAAATAAATATATTTATTTTTAAAATTATTAAGATTAATTTTTTTGGATAATCTATTATAATTTTTTTTAAGTTTATTAATAAAAATTAATTTATAGAGCTTGTTAATTAAATAATTTATGTAATTCTCTTTTGAATTTTCTAGTTTTGAAAAATAAGTTTTAAAATCTGATGAATATTGATTAAAATTTAATAAAAATTTTAATCTATTTAATTTCTTAAAATTTAAATTTATTTTTTTTTCCTTTATTTCATTAATTTGATTCCATAAGTGATGTTTCATTACATCATCATAATTTTTAGAAAGACTATTAATGTATTTTTCAAAGTCTGCATATTTGTTATTAGTTTTATTAGAATTTAATAGATCTTGTAATAGCTCATCATTGTTCTTTTTTTCATATATTGAGATAGGAAGAATACCTAATTGCCAAATGGTTCTTAAAGGCATATATGTTTTAATATTCATAAATTTAGAGAGTTGATATACTAAATAAGTATTTGATTTATGTGGTTCTTCTTCAAAAATAGTCAGTTGTATTTTCTTTTCAATAAAAAAATTATACCAATAATGTATATTAGAATTATAAATTCTTAATGCATTGTCTAAAGAAATGGATGGCTTATAAGTATCCTGTCTAAGTAAAATTTTTGAATATTCATTAAAATATTTATTCATTTCATCTAAAATCTTAACAGGTGCAAGATTATTATAAGTTTCAGAATATTGTATATTAGACTTTAAAAAATCATGGTAGTCAAAGGAATATACATTAGGGAAAATATCGTTCAAAATTTTATAATTATTTCTATTTTTTAAAAAACCTACAGGTTTGTATCCATATTTAATAATTTTATCTGCAAAAATTACATGGTAATCTTGTGTACAAAAATAAAAAGTATTTATTTGATTAGCCATATTTTTTTTATTAATTCGATATCACTATTTAAATTATCTGTTATATCATTATTTAAAATGTATTTTATATTTCTTTCACAGATTTTAAGATCTTTTGAAAAAAAATTTAGTTTATTGTAAATTTTTTTGATTAATGACCATTCATTTACATACTTATGGAATCTACAATTAATAATTATTGTTGGTATTTTTTTTGATATTGTAACTATGTTTAAAGTAGAGTATGTGGATATTGACAAGAAAATATCATCCAAATAGCCAAATATTGAATCATATACAATTTTATAATTTTTATCAGGCCATAAGTCTTCTATAAATTCTTTAAATAAATTTTCACTAATTTTTGGATGTAATTTAAAGATAAATTCTTTTTCTTTAAAGTATTTTTTTTTCATATCTAAAAAGAACTTAAAATAAATTAGGTTTTCTTCTTTTTCATAAACAAAAGAATCATTATTAGTTGTTGAATTATCAATTTTAAAGTTTCTTACTAAAATTAATATACTATTTTTACTTTTGTAATGAGTTTGATTTAATAGACAATTATTTAATTCGGGATATCCAAGAACTTTATATTTGAATTTACTATATTTATTTAATTCATCATAATACATTGGTATCCAAAATGTAGTTTTGTTTATTGGAAAAGAAATACAATTCTTTGATTCTATCCCTTTAAATTCATCAAATGGACGTGTGTAATGACATGCATGTGGTAACAAGAGAATATTTTTAATATTTTTTTTAATTAATATTTTCTCTATATTTTTTTTTCCAAAAGACTCATATTTATGCCTAAAATCAATTAAAAGGTAATCAGTGTTTTTAAAGAATATATCTAATTTTTTATTTGATAAGAATAATGTCCCAAATAAATTTTCAATTATATTTATAAATGAAATTGGTAAGAATTTAAAAACTATATTATTATTTCGATCTTTATAGTAATTAAATCTATTATTACTAAAAATCTTCTTCCATAAAATCTTTAACTTATTTATTATTAAAAAATCAGATAAGTCGTAAAGAGAAATATTATTTTTCAACAAAAATTTTTCAATATATGATCCTTTATTTATAATTTGATTCTTACTTCCTGTGCAAAATAATACCTCAACATTATTCTGATTTTTTTTAAGTTTTAAAAGGTAATGCAGTGAAGTATCAAAAGTGCTGGCATTACCAACTACTAAATATTTATAAATCATTTTTAGGATTAATATATTCTATTTCTAAAATATATTTTTTTTTGTAAATTTTTAAAATTTCAGAAAAGATCAAATTACCATATTTTTTATTTTCAGTTTTGTGTAATTTTGTATTTGGTTGAGACTGAGGTAGCTGATTATATATTTTAGGATATATATAATCATTAGATTGAAAAAAGTATTTTGAGTTAATTAAATCAACTCCAATTAATTTTATTTTGGTATAGCCTGCTCTTCTAAACATATCTATATATGAGATTAAACTTGATCTTTTTTTTTCTAAAAATCTTATATTTTTTAAAATTGGTAACATATTTTCAAGTGAAATAATTTTATCATAGTATAATTCAATATCTTCAATTCCATTACCAGGAATTTCGATAAAATTTGTAAAGTAAAAATTTTTTTTTATTGTTTTAAAAAATTTATACAAATTTATAAATTTTAATCGAGGATCCTTAATGATTATTAATTTTATACTATCGTTTTTATTAAAAAATTTAAAAAGATTTTTAAAATAAATTTCATTAAAAATTGATATATCTTCTAAAATATCAGATTTTTCAATAGCTTCGAATGCATAAAATTTAAATGGTAAAGAAGTGAAATAAGCTTGATTAAAACCAAATGTATCATCTTTAAAAATTTTTTTAAGATCAGATTTTTTTAAATAATTTAAAGAGTTGCCAGAACCAAAAATATATATTGTATCTGAATTTTTTAATGATTTAATTTTTGATATAAGATTGCTATTAATAAAAAATTTTCTATAAAATAAAAATATAATTATTATAAATAATTTTATTATAATATTATAATAAATTAATTTAAAAATAAATTTTATCAAAGAGTGATTTTCTTTTCTAATTGTTTCGATAATAGATAGTCTATATCTTCATCTATATCTATTGAACTTATTTTATTCATTTCATAAAAGTATGTATGTTTAAAATAGAAACCTTTTGTATTTTTGTTTTTAATTAATAAATTTTCAAGAATATAAATTGCTCCATTTGGCTTGTAATATTGATTTTTATCTTTAAAATTATTCAGGTGTGTATATCTATTGAAATCTTCACTCTTATTTATCCATGATTTTGGAAAGTTGATTTTTCCAATTGATACTAATGATTTTAATTTTTTATTGATTACAATCTTTATTGCTTCATCTATTTGAGAAAATTTTCTAAATGGTGATGTGGGTTGAAGAAGCAAGATATAATCAAAAGTGCTGTATTCATTTGCATAATATTTAACCAAATCTATACTTTTTGAATTATCATTAGATAAATATCGAGGTCTTTTTATTAATGGCACGCAATTATATTTTGAAGCTATTTTATTTATTTTGTACGAGTCTGAGCATAAAATTATTTTGTCAATATATTTTGATTTTAATGATTCTAATATTGCTATCTCTACTAATGTTTTTTTATTTAAAACAAGTAAATTTTTATTTTTTATTCTCTTACTATTTTTTCTTGCAGGAATTATTGCTAAAATTTTTTTTCTTTTATACATTTTTTGATCTTGCTTTATATAAATCTTGTTGACTGCCTATATCTATCCAAAATTCATGCATTAAAAATGGATTAATTTTCATTTTTGAGTCTAAAAGTAGATTAATGAATTCATTAGCGTCTAGTTTTTTTATTTTTTTAAAATATTTTTTTAATTCTGGTTCTAAAACATAAATTCCACTATTTACATGATTATTTATTATTGGTTTTTCAATCATTTTAGTTATTTTATTTTTTTTTATTTCAATCAATCCGTAAGGTAAAGTTATCTCGTATTGACGAACAACAATTGTAAATTTTGAATTATTTTTTAAATGAAAATTTACTAATTCTTTAAAATTAAAGTTTGTATATAAATCTGAATTTAAAACTAATATAGGATAATTTGATTTATAATTTTTGAAGAAAAGACCTAAAGCTCCTATAGTTCCCAGAGCTTGTTTTTCCTCAATAAAATTAATGTTAACTCCAAATTTTTTACCATTTTTAAAATATTTTTTTATTTTTTCTTTTTGATAATTTACAGATATGTAAAAATTTTTAAAACCTTGCTCTTTTAATTTTTTTACAATTATTTCAAGTAGTGGTTTATTGCCAATTTTGAGCATTGGTTTTGGAGTATTATCTGTTAAAGGTCTTAACCTTTTACCTTCTCCGCCAGCCATTATAATCACTGGAGTATCCTTAAATTTATCTATTTCTGTATCAAAACATATTTTTAATAGTTTTTTATTATTATCTATTATTGGAATAAATTTGATATCCTTATTTCTTTTAAATATTTTTTCGGACTTATCTATTTCTTTTGTATTTAAAGAAAAAAAATTTTTATTTATCAATGAATCAATACTTTTATTTATATCAGATATCTTTAAGAGTCCTCTTCTGAGATCTCCATCAGTTATAACACCATGCACTACATTTTTTTTGTCAATAACAACACAGAAACCAGCACCTGTTTCATTAAACATCTCAATACAATTTTTTACAGTACTATTTTTTTGTAATGTAAATTTAAGACTTGAAGATTCTACCATTTGTATAATTAAAATTATTTTTTATATTCTTATTGACTATAGAGCCAGGAAAGATATGGCAATTTTTTCCAACAATTACGTTATTTAATATTGTTGCAGAAGCTCCTATATAGGTTTCTCTCTTTACTATAACATTTCCACAAATAGTTACATTAGGAGACAAATTTACGTTATCTTCTATAATTGAGTCATGATCAACTGATGCTTTAGTATTAATAATACAATTATTGCCTATTTTAGCATTAGGCAAAATACAAGATTGAGATAAAATTTGAGAACCCTCTCCAATAGTTACACTATTACTAATTTTAACAGATGGATGAATTAATGTTAAAAATTTAAATCCTAGTTTTTTAAACTTCAAATATTTCTTTTTTCTGTTTTCATTATTTGGGTCAAAACCAATTGCATTTATTAATCTTATATTTTGTCGACTATAAGAATTAATTTCTTTTTCGGAAATAATCTTATATTTATGATTTGAATTAATTATGTTTTTCTTAATGTCACATATGCCAAAAATTTTTAATTTTTTATTTTTAACTATTTCGTGCAAAACATTAAAATGTCCACCTGAACCGATAAATATTATTTTCATAAAATTATAGGACTATCTGCTAAATAATTTTTTTTACTTTTTTTACCAAGTATTTTGAAATAATCATATGGAGAAACAGCTTTACTATTAATAGGCCTTTTTAATATTAAATTTTTATCTGTAAAAATCTCATTAATTTTAATATTTGTTTTTGCATATAAACTTTTCATTGCAATTTTTTTGTTATTTAATTCATCTTTCTTAATTGTTTTTTTTTCATCTCCCATAATTATTTCGCCATTCTTTATTTCGCTAACAAATATTTTAAAGTTTTTTGGATTTAATGAACTTTTATGATCAGGTCCTTTCATTCTATTTGATAATGTAATATGTTTTTCAATAAATTCACAATCTAAAGCAACTGCAATTCTAGCTAGTGATGAATTGTTAGTGTGATCAGATAAACCTACTTTAGTAAGAAAAGTTTTTCTTAAAGTATTAATATATCTGAGATTCATGTCATGTATATTTGTTGGATAACTTGAGACACAATGTAGTAAAATAACATTATTAACAATGTCATATTTATTTTTTTTTAAAAAATTGATTGTCTTATTAATCTCATTTAGATTGGACATGCCGGTAGAAATAATTAACTTATTGCTTTTTTTCTTTACAAGTATTTTTAACATTGGAAAATTATTTATTTCTCCTGAAGGTATTTTAATTAAATTTTGATTTAATTCATTTACTAAAAAACTGGCACTTTCATTGTCAAACGGAGAGCAAAGGAATTTTATTTTCTTTTTATTACAATATTGTTTTAAGTATTTAATTTGCTCAAAATTAAGTTCATTTTTTTTTAATAATTCATATTGTGAAATACTTTTTGATGTTAATTTTTGGTAATTTGCTAATGGGCTATTTTTTGTAACTAAATTTTCAGTTTTATATAGTTGAAATTTAACATAGTCGGAATTTGTAGACTTTGCTAAGTCAATTAATTTTTTTGCTTTATCTAAATCACCATTATGATTTATACCTATTTCTGCAATTATTTTTGTTTTCATTAATTACTTAATATCTGTTCTAAAATTTCTATTCCAGCAGGTCCACTTTTTTCTGGGTGAAATTGTAGGCCAATAAAATTATCTTTAATCGTTAATGCACTATACATAAAATTATTATGTTTTATATATGCTATTTCATCTCTTTTTTCAGTTTGACAATAATATGAATGAGTAAAATAAACTCTTTTGTCTTGTAAAAAACTGTATTTGTTTTTAGTTTCCGAATTATTACTTAATTTTAATTTTGCCCATCCATTTAGAGGTGGTTTAAGTTCATAATTAAATTTTTTTACACATCCTGAAAAAATTCCTAATCCTTTTGATTTTACAACAGACTCTTCGCTTTTATCAAAAGCAATTTGCATACCTAGACATATTCCTAATATTTTGATGTTCTTTTTTTTCTTAAATATATATAAAATTTTTTCTCTAATATCATTACTATCAATATAATTAATAGCTTGATCAAAAGCTCCTACACCGGGAAAGATTATACAACTAAAATCTTCTAAGTTATTTAAATTATCTATTATTTTGCATCTATAATTTAAATACTCTATTGCAGATTTAATACTAAGAAGATTACCTAATCTATAATTTAATATACCTACCAAATTTTTCATCTCAAAAAATTATTATTTAGACAATATTCATTTAATTCATTTATACTCATTATATCTTCTAAAAAAATGTTTGCAAAAGCTATTCCACTTACTTTATTAGATGTTGCTTTCATAATTTTATCTATGTGGTCTAATTTACCGAAACCCCCTGAAGCTATTAGCGGGACAGTAATTATGTTATTTATATCTTCAAATAAATTATAGTCGAAACCTTTTTTAGTTCCCTGGTAGTCTATTGATTGTAGAATAATTTCACCAACTCCATTATCTTGAGCTCTTATAATTAAATCTTTAATTTCAATCCCACTATTTTCCCTACCATTATCATAATATGCTATCCATTTATTTTCATGTTTTTTTGCTTGTGCTGATAATGCTATGCTTTGAGTACCAAATTTATTCGAAATTAATTTTATAATATCAATATTTTTTATCGCAGCAGTATTAACAAATATTTTGTCAGCTCCTTTTTCAAAAGCTGCTGTAGCATTATCTATATTTCTAATTCCGCCACCTACTGTAAAAGGAATAAATATTTTCTTAGATAATTCAGTTATTTCTGATGAAAGTGAATTTCTTTCATATAGACTTGCAACTATATCATCAAATATTAATTCATCTATGCCTTGGTTATATAGTTTCTGAGCATAGAATAATGGATCTTCCAAAAATTTAAATCCCTCTTTTTGATATGTTCTTACAACTTTTTTTGATTTAATATCTAACCTTCCAATTAACCTAAAGTTTAAAGACAATTTTAAAAAATATTTGATTTCCAAATAGGAAACTTTAATTCCCATTCATTTTTTTCATTTTTATGCCACAAATGTGGTGATCTCCAACTATCAATAACTCTATAGAATTCATCCTCAGAAATATCCATATAATCTAATGTTTCTATGAAATATTTTTGAGGAAATTCTCCATCAAATTTTTTAACCAATGCAATACCTTCATCTCTAGTAATTTTACCATCTCTTATTTCGTGGGCACTATCACTAGTTGATCTACCAATTCCAAATTTAATATATGATAGGTAATAATGAAAACCGTCAGTTTTATCATCCAGACTTGCATACTTTGAATAAGTTCCTTCGGATCTTTGGTCGTTCGTTTCAAATCCTGTTTTTTCAACACAATAATAAAAATTTTCTTGTGGATCCCAGTATTTATAATAACTAAAGAAATGAATTTCCAACTTCTTATCTTTAATACTTTTAATATCTGGGGCCATATATGTAACTAAATCATTTTTTTTAACGCCATGCTCTTCCCAAAACTCAGGCGGCTTTCCTGAGAAGTAATGCTTGTTATGATCAGTTATTTCTCTAGTTGGTGAATAAGCATTTTTCATATCACCACCATATTCAACTTCTCCATTTTCACCGTAGAAAATTAGCTTCACGTCATTTTGAATAGCAGCATGCAAAGGAAAATTAGTTTGCCCATAAACGAATGGTTGAAAGTTATCGCCAATATACAAAAAGGAAAGCCTCATTAATTTTCTGTGAACATTTCCACTTACTGTTTTAAGTAAATTATCAAACCCACCAATTCTGCAAAAATTCTCGAGATTCTTTTTACCAATATCAGTATATATGCTTGGAGCAAAGGTAACTGTGAGAGGATTCATTCCATATTCGTATTTTAATTGGTGCGCTACATAGCTACCATCCTTTCCTCCACTACAAGGAACTATAACATCATACTCACCATTAGACTTTCTGTGTAGATCCAATAATTTTTTGAGTTCGTCTTCTCTTTTTTTCCAATCTATTTTATTTTTTTTAAATTCTGAAAAATTACAAGCACTACAAATACCATCTTTATCAAAAGTTATTCTAGGTCTTTGATTTGAAATTGTACATCTTTTACAAAATATAACTTTTTCAGGCAAATTATATAACTTTATTAGATCTTTGTTTTTTATTTCCATTATTTAAGATTTAAATCATTAAAAATTTTTTTATGAACGTCAGTTTTATTTGAAAAGTTAATCATGTACTTATGCATTTTTTTTATAGAATTACCAGTGCCATAATAATTTTCCTGTTTTATTTTAATATTTTTCATTATTAATATTTTCTTCAAAGTCTTTTTTATAGATACTAAAGAACCATTAATATCAAAGATAGAATTGTCCATCAATCTCCCTTTTTGTCTATCACCAATATTAATACTTTTTGTTCCCAAATATGGAGCTTCAATTATTGCACTTGATGAATTACCCACTATAACATCAACTTCTTTTAATAAAGACAGAAATAATTTAGACCCAATATTATTGAAATAAATAACATTGTTTTTAGATCTATTTTTTTTTACAAAAGATTTAATAGATTTGTTTATTTTTGAATTATTAATATCATTATTTGCTAAAGAGAAATAGATATTCGAATTATTTTTAAAATCCTTTAATACTCTCAATAAATTATCAAAGTCTGAGTCTTTTTTTGACAAATTCGTAACAGAATTATAGCATATTAAAATATTCCTTTCCCCAAAATTTAATTTAAAAAAATTTGAAAGATATTTACGATTATAAAATTTATAACTTTTCAAAAAATCAATTGTTGGCGATCCAGTACAAAATACATTTTTTTTCATTTCCCCCATTTGAATGATTCTTTTTCGATAAATTGTATTTGCTACAAAATGAATAGAAGATAATTTTGTTATCGAATGTCTAAATTTGTCATCGTAAGATCCCTGAGTAACTTCGCCTCCATGAATATGAACAACTGGTAAGTTATATATGTTAGCAATAGATGCAATCAAATGTGCCTCATATCTATCTCCTATAATAAATATGTAATCAAATTTATATTTTGATAAATATTTACCTATTATTTTCGAAAATTTAGAAATTTCATTTACTATATTAGATTCAGTGTTGCCTGTGAAATTAAAATGATATTTGATAACATTTTTATTATTAAAAATATTATTTTTAATGTTTATTGCATTATAAACAAAATAATTTTTAAAAAATTTTTTTAAATGAAAAAATGTAAAGATAGAATATATATAATTAAAATCAGCTCTATTTGTTGAAAAAAAACAAATTTTTTTTTTATTATTCATAAATTATCCCACTTGGTAGACAAATTAGACTTTGATAAATTTTATAAGTATTTTCTATTTTATATCTTTCAAATGACTTACAAAATTGTAAATCACAAATAGGAAACCAGGAAGGGCGCACATAGATATTATTTTTCAATAAGGTTTCAATAATTGAATTTTTTCTTTTATTGCTATTGACCATCATAAGATTTAACCAGAAATTTGACTTAATATTTTTATTAACTTCAAAAAATTCGTAATTATTTTCATAAAAGAATTTTTTATAAATATTGTTTATTTTTTTTTTATTGGAAATAATTTTTTCTAATTTTTTAATTTGGCTATATCCAATAGAAGCGTTAATGTTTGACATTCTATAGTTATAACCAATTTGCTTATGAAAAAATTCATATTTGTGATTAATTTTAGAAGTTGAACTTAAATCACTAATTTTCTGAATTACTTTCTTATTATTACAAAATATAGCCCCGCCATTACCGGTAGTGATTATTTTATTACCATTAAAGCTTAGAACAGCTATATCAGCATATAAACCAGCATGTTTTTTTTTATATTGAACTCCTAATGCTTCAGATGAATCAGAAATGTAAATTAAATTAAATTTGTTACATATTCTCTTTATCTCTAATTGTTTTGCTGATGATCCTAATAAATCACAAGATACAACAGATTTAATTACTCTTTTAGATCTTTTGTTGATAAGTAACCCCTTTTTGTTCAAAAAAGTATTATTATTTAAAAATTCATTTAACTTTTCAGGAGATAAACCAAAATCATCTTTATCAATATCAATGAATATTGGTTTTGCACCTGTATACAAAATAGAATTTATTGTGGCAACAAAAGTAAATGGCTGTGTAATTATTTCATCATCTTTTTCAATATTAGATGCTATTAGACTTAAATGAAGCGCTGCAGTACCAGATGATGTTAAACAAGCATATTTTGCATTTGTAGTTTGTAAAACCTTTTTTTTAAATTTTTCTAAATATTTTCCTGCAGAAGAGACATAACCTGTATTGATACAATTACTTAAGTTTTGTATTTCGTCATTATGAAATATTGGTTCATGAAGCAGTATATCTTTCTTATTAGGATAAATATCCCTGATTAAATTAATTAATTTTTTTTCAAACATTATTTAATTTTTACAAGTTTTTTATCTTTGATTTCGTACACCTTGTCAAAATAATCAAAAGATTTTATTTTATGTGCAACCATTATTAGGGTTAATTCTTTTTTTATTAACAGCAAATTATCTAATATTGCTTTTTCAGTATCTTCATCTAAAGCATTTGTGGATTCATCTAAAATTACTATATCTCGATTAAAATAAAAGGATCTGGCAAGCGAAATTCTTTGTTTTTGTCCGCCCGATATATTTGTACCTTCTTCATCAAGTTCAGGATTAGAGTAAAATCGTTTCCCAATAAGATTAGTTTGTTCTAACACATTGTTTATTTTAGATTCTTTGTAAAAATTATCAAAGGAGATATTTTCATAAAGTGTGCCCTTAATTATAAAAAAGCCCTGAGGTATATAAGAAAAGATACTTCTAAAGTTTTCCAAATTGTTATTTTTTAAAAGAATATTATTATAATAAAATTCTCCGTCCTTTGCTTTTGTAAAACCTAATAATATATCCAATAAGGTAGTTTTTCCTGATCCAGATTTACCAATAATACAAATTTTCTCACCTTTACTAATACTAAAATTTAAATCATCAAATATTAGTTCAGACTTATTATAATAAAATTTAAGATTTTTTAGATCCAACGTTTTGAAAGAATCAAAACGTTGTTCTAAATTAATATTTACTTTTAATTTAGAATTGTACAAATCATAAAGTTGATCTACAGAATTTATTGAAAATTTAATATTTGTAATTCCTCTAATTAATTGAGTCGCACATGGTGCCAGCCTCAAAGCTGCAATACCAAACATAGAGAAAGTTGAAATATTATTTATAGGATTTTCATTAAAAGATAATGTAACTAATATTGAAATTACTAAAATAGAAATAATTATTAATTCGAGTATATACCTTGGCATACCTGAAATTAGATGATGATAAATATTTAATTTTGCATAATTACGAGAATTATAATCAATTTTATTAATAAAATATTTATCTGCACCTAGTACAGATATTTCTTTTGATCCCATTACTGACTCTTTAATGGTATTTACCATATTTTTTTGACTTATATTACTCTTGAAACCATAAAATTTTAGTTTTGAATTAAATAATAAATCAAAAATAAAAAAAATAATTATTAAAGTTATTAATGAAATTGATAATATTTTGAAATTTATTATAGCAAGTAATATTAATATCGATATACCTACAATTAGTTCGCTCATGACTTTTAATACATTTAGCATAAATCCTTGTGAGAACTTATCAATTAAATTTGTTATTCTATAGATTAGATCAGAGTTAGAATATTTATTTAAGTTTTCATCAATATTATTGAAATATTTTGAAAGCAAATTTACTCTTAAAAATGTTCCGTTATTATAACAATGTTTAAAAATAAGATAATTACAGAATACATATAAAATTAATTTAATTAGGAAAATTAAACAAATTATAATTCCAAAATAATAAACAATATTTTCGCTCTCTGAATTAATATTAAAAAAACTAAAGAATTTTTCAAAAACACTAAAATTATTATTAAACGTCATTTCAATAAATGGTGTAATTATTGTTATTCCTATAATGTCAAAAAAAGAAAGTAGGATAAAAAATATAATAAACGCAACAAGTTTATAATTTCCGAGTTGTGACATATTAATGATTTTTTTTAAGAATTTATGCATTATTTAAAAAAATAGTTTGTATATGGGTACAAGTGTAAATTTTATTAAAAGTCTTTTAAGTTTTTCATCAAATTTATATCTGTTATCATTAAATTCAAAACTACTATTAATTTTTGTTTTATAAATATTTTCGTTGAGTTTTATTTTATCAGTATTTAGAAATTTATTTATTTTTTTTTCAGTATACTTTCTTTTATAAATTAAATCAGAGAATGTGATGGAAAGAAATAATTTTTTGTATCTTAAAGAAAAGTACTTACTTAGAATAAAAGATAATACCCATTTTAAATACCATTTTAAAATAAAAATCTTTCTTTTTTTACCCTTATAATAAATCTGAGACTCATAAGTTTTTAATGGATCTCGTATAATGTGTATAAAATTAAAATTGTTTCTATAATAACTAAAATAGCTTATGAATTTAAATTCTAGAAAAGTATTTTTTTCACCATAAAAAAGTATTTTATCATTTAAAAATAGTTTTTTCTTTAAGAGCGTATTATAAATTTCAAAAGTGTTAGGATAGTTATTATCAATTACATCAAATAGTAAGTTTTTATCTCCAATCCAATCCATAAATTTCTTATTTTTAACTAATTTTTCTTTAAAGTTATTTTTATTATAAGCTTTTTTCGTAATATAAAAAAAGTTTGACTCAATATTGTTTAGATTTATAAAATAATTCTCATTAAGTAACTCTCTTAATAAAGAGGTCCCACTTCTATTAGGCCCACAGAGAAAAAGAGTTTTAATTTCAGTATTCACGAATTGTTTATTGTGTAGTTACCATATAGATTATTGTTATTAAGGTCTTTATATGAATTTAGTTTTAAATTATTTATTATTTCTTCAATACCATTTGATAAAGAATATTTTGGTTTAAAATTTAATAATTTATTAATTTTTGAGAAATCAACTTTATAATTTCTTTTATCTGAACCTTTTTGCTTATATGTAGTCAAATTATAATCAAAAAATTTATTTATTTTTTTAACAATACTTCTTTTTGTAAAGTTATTTTCGTTTGATCCAACGTTAAATACCTGTCCTGATATATTTTTAATATTTGCAAATAAAATAGCTTCTAACGCTCTTGCAAAATCATTTATATGACAATAAGGTCTCCAAGTATCTGCATCATAGACCTCAAAAGGCATTTTAAGAAAAAAGAATTTTGTAAACTCATTTACGGTTAAATCAAAACGCATTCTTGGAGAATGGCCGAATGCAGTCGCAAATCTTAATATTGTATAATGAAATTTCCATTCATTATTTAAAATAAATTTTTCAATATTTACTTTTTCTTTTGCATATAAAGATAATGGACACAACTTTGAATTCTCATCCAAAAGAATAGTTCCATCTGTCAATCCATAGTTTGAGCATGTAGAAATAAAAACTAATCTTTTATTAAAATTTGTATTAATTATTTTTAAATAATTTTTTATTTCAAGATTATTATGTTGATGAGATAGAGAAGGATATTTTTTTGTTATTGGGTCTCCTACTAATCCGCTTAAGATTACAATAAGATCATAATTATTACTTAAAACTTTGTTTAAGTTATTTGATAAGATTTTAATTAAGTTGTTATGTTTATAAAAAGGTTTTAAGTGATTTTTATTTTCATAAATAAAATTATCTAAAATATGAACAACATTATTCTTATCTGTAAAAAATTTAGAAACCACTGTTCCAATATATCCTGATCCACCTATTAGTAATATTTTCATAAATTTTATTGAATTTTATTTATATCCACTTTTATAAAATATATTTGCTTTAATGTAATATCTTATTTTAAATAAAATAATTTCAAAATAAAACCTAATAAATCGCAATAAATAATAGCGTGCATTGTTATTTTACTTTTTTTGAATGACTAATTTTGTTTTTAGTACAAATCACTATAATATTTTCGATACCAATCCACAAAACTAGACACACCTTCTCTTATATTTGTTTTAGGACTGAAATCAGTTAGTTGTTTTAAAAGAGAGATATCAGCCCATGTTGCATTCACATCACCTTTATGAATAGGCATGAAATTATAAATGGCCTTTTTGCCAAGAACCTCTTCAATTATCTTAATAAAATCAATTAACTTAATTTTGTTTGAGTTGCCAATATTAACTAATCTGTAAGGGGCTACTTGAGACATACTATCACCATTCGAAATCTTTTTTTCTGTAGAGTTTTCTGGAATCTGATCAATTAATAATCTTATTCCGCTTACTACATCATCAATATAAGTAAAATCGCGATACATATTACCGTCATTATAAATATCAATGGGTTTATCTTTGATTATAGCCGAAACAAATTTAAATAAAGCCATATCTGGTCTGCCCCATGGTCCATAGACTGTAAATAATCGGAATATTGTTGTTGGTATTTTCCATAAATGTGAATATGCATGTGCCATACTTTCATTAGCTTTTTTTGTAGCAGAATAAATTGTTAATTGTGAATCAGTTTTTGCAGTTTCTAAAAAAGGCATTTTTGAAATAGATCCATAAACAGAAGATGTCGAAGCTATTAAAAGATGCTTTACTTTTTGTTTTTTTGCTAACTCTATAATATTAAATGTTCCAATGATATTTGAATTTATGTAGGTTCGAGGGTTTTCTAGGCTATAACGGACTCCTGCTTGAGCGGCAAGATGTATGATACAATCCGGTTGGAAACTGTTAACTAGTTTTTCAAGATTAACATTATCTTCTAACATCCCTTCACTGAAAGAAAAATTTGAATTTTTTTTTAGAATATTGTGACGAGTTTTTTTTAATTTAACATCATAATAATTAGTCAATCCATCATAGCCAAAAACTTTATAACCATCTTTTAATAAAGAATTAGCTAAATGAAAACCAATAAAACCTGCTGTACCTGTAACGAAAATTTTTTTCATAAAGATGTTCTTTTAATTAAATAATAACACATTTTTTTTATAGAATGCATAAACAATTTATTCATTAATATTGCTGTTGAATTTTTTTATCAAATAAGGAAATATTTTATCTAAGTTATTTTATTTTTTTTAATTAATTGGCATAGTAAATTCAGGACCTTCTTTAATACTTTTTGGCCACCTGGAAGTAACTGTTTTAAGTTTTGTAAAGAAACGTACACCTTCAGTACCATGCATTGCGTGATCTCCAAATAAAGAATTTTTCCAACCACCAAAACTGTGAAATGCCATTGGAACAGGAATTGGAACATTAACCCCCACCATTCCAATTTTGCAATTTGTTGTGAAATGTCTGGATATTTCTCCATCAGATGTGTAGATGCTAGTACCATTTCCAAAAGCATGATCGTTAACAAGTTTGAGAGCATCTTCATAATTTTTTGCTCTAACGACTGATAATACAGGACCAAAAATTTCATCTTTATATATTTTCATATCGCTAGTTACATTATCAAAAAGTGTAGGACCAACAAAGTATCCATTTTCGTAACCTTGAATTTTAATATTTCTACCATCTAGAACTAATTTAGCTCCTTCTTTCTCTCCAATATCAATATAATTTAATATTTTTTCTTTGTGTTCTTTTGAAATAACTGGCCCCATATCAGAAGCTGAGTCGGTCCAAGGAGCTACTTTAAGAGACTGAGCTTTGTTTGAGATTTGTTCAACTAAATCATCAGCAACACTTCCTACAGCAACTGCAACTGACACAGCCATACATCTTTCTCCAGCAGAACCATATGCAGCGCCCATAATTCCATCAACAGCTTGATTTAAATTTGCATCAGGCATTACTACTAAATGATTTTTAGCGCCTCCAAGTGCTTGAACTCTTTTTCCATAACTTGCAGATTTTTCGTAAATATATTTAGCTACTGGAGTTGAGCCAACAAAACTTACAGATGAGATTAATTTATTTTCTAAAATCATATTCACTACATCTTTATCTCCATTAATAACATTAAATACTCCATCAGGAAGCCCTGCTTCGGAAAATAACTCAGCAAGTTTAATGCTGCAAGATGGATCTTTTTCAGAGGGTTTTAAAATAAATGTATTTCCACAAGCAATAGAAATAGGATACATCCACATAGGAACCATTGCGGGAAAGTTGAAAGGTGTGATTCCTGCAGTTATTCCTAATGGCTGTCTAACGGACCAAGAGTCAATATCAGTGCCAACATTTTGTGAAAATTCACCTTTCATTAATTGAGGAATTCCTGTGGCGAACTCAACTACTTCTAAGCCTCTAGTTACAGATCCTTTAGCATCATCAATAGTCTTTCCATGCTCTTCTGAAATTATTTTTGCTAATTCTTCAATATTTTTTTCTAAAATTTCTTTATATTTTGAAATAACTCTGGAGCGCTTAAGAGGAGTAGTTTGTGACCATTTTGAAAAAGCAGTTTGAGAACTCTCTACAACTTTATTGAAATCTTCTTTTGAAGACAAAACAACTTCTCCGATTTTTTCTCCTTTTGAAGGATCGTCAATATTTAAATAATTTTTTGAGAAACTTGTTGCAGTGCCATTAATGTAGTTCTTAATTTTTTTCATTTTTTTTATTATATATTAAAATTAAATTTCTTGAATAAATAATCAAACCTACAGCCTGAGCCAACATGAAAGGAAAACTAGATATATGATGAGCGTATATTAATGTTATTAATCCTCCAAAAAAACTACACCACCAAAAACCAATTGGAATTAAGCTGGTATTAAATTTCTCAGAATAATACCATTGAATAATCCATCTGCTAAAAAATATTAGTTGTCCCAAGGTACCAAAAAAGACCCACAATAGCTCATTAAAACTTAAATTATTTAAACCTAACCAATCTAGTAAAAAATTCATATTTTTATTTTTTATTTTTTATTTTTATCAATAATCTTTTTTACTTTAATCATATCTCTAATACCATTTAATAATCTTAGAAAAGTTCCATATTTTGATATGCCATATTTTCTTTTTCTGTGATCAACGTTAAAAAAAGTTGTTTTATAACCATATCCATTAAATAGAGCGGGGAGGAATCTATGTATTCCATCAAAATATTCAAAATTTAAAAAAATTTTTTTATCAAAAACTTTCAAAGAACATCCAGTATCTATACATCCATCATTTAAGAATTTGGATCTTACAAAATTAGCTATTCTTGAGGAAATAATTTTTATAGTACTATCTTTTCTTTTTATTCTTATTCCGCCTACTAAAAAAATATCATTATTTTTAAAATAAAAATCAATTAGTTTTGGAATGTCTTTGGGATTATTTTGACCGTCTCCATCCAGAGTTACAATTGTATTATATTTTGAATTTGTTATTCCAAATTTTATAGAATAACTCTGACCTAAATTTTTATTATTATTTAATATTTTGAAATTAAATTTATTTTTTTCTTCTTTTAATATCTTAAGAGAATTGTCTGAACTAAAGTCATTAACAAAAATTAATTCATATTTATTATAATTTTTTAATGAATTTCTAATTTCATTTATTAGTGGAGTCAGATTTTCTTCCTCATTATACACAGGCACAACAACACTAAACATAAACTAACATAACATGGTGTTATTAAAGAGAAAATCTAAATCCTGGCAACGACCTACTCTTCCATGTCTTAAGACAAAGTACCATCGGCGCAAACAGCTTTCACAGTCGAGTTCGGGATGGGATCGTGTGTTTATCTGTTGCTATTGTCACCAGGAAACTGATGAGTATAAAACTTTTCTCTGTACGGTTATTGTAATCAAGCCAATTGAGTTATTAGTATTGGTAAGCTTCATACATTGCTGCACTTCCACACCCAACCTATCAACGTGGTGGTCTTCCACGACTCTAATGGGGAAATCTAGTATTCAGGTGGGTTTCCCGCTTAGATGCTTTCAGCGGTTATCCTGTCCGTACATAGCTACCCAGCGATGCTCCTGGCGGAACAACTGGTACACCAGAGGTACGTTCATCCCGGTCCTCTCGTACTAGGGACAAATCCTGTCAAATTTCCAACTCGTATAGCAGATAGGGACCGAAC
>CACMYX010000003.1:115000-227135 GCA_902618015.1 uncultured Alphaproteobacteria bacterium
CAAAAAATTTTTTTGATCAGTTATTTTTTCGTATTTACAATATTAAAGAACAAATAAGAATATACTAGCAAGTGGTGGAGGATAGCGGGATCGAACCGCTGACCTCCTGAATGCAAATCAGGCGCTCTCCCAGCTGAGCTAATCCCCCTGTAATTGGTGGGCCGAGGAAGACTTGAACTTCCGACCTCACGCTTATCAAGCGCGCGCTCTAACCAACTGAGCTACCAGCCCAATGTAATTAAATAAGCACTCAGTACTAGCTAATATTATAAAGAGATAGATAGACAACAATCCGGATAATTAGCGAACCAATTATCAATATCCTTAGAAAGGAGGTGATCCAACCGCAGGTTCCCCTACGGTTACCTTGTTACGACTTCGCCCCAGTCGCTGACCCTACCGTGGACGGCTGCTTCCTTGCGGTTAGCGCACCGGCTTAAGGTAAAACCAACTCCCATGGCGTGACGGGCGGTGTGTACAAGGCCCGAGAACGTATTCACCGTAGCACGCTGATCTACGATTACTAGCGATTCCAACTTCATGGACTCGAGTTGCAGAGTCCAATCCGAACTGAGATGGTTTTTAGGGATTAGCTTTATCTTGCGATATTGCTGCCCTCTGTCACCACCATTGTAGCACGTGTGTAGCCCAGACCGTAAGGGCCATGAGGACTTGACGTCATCCCCGCCTTCCTCCAGCTTATCACCGGCAGTTTTTCTAGAGTGCCCAGCATAACCTGATGGCAACTAAAAATGAGGGTTGCGCTCGTTGCGGGACTTAACCCAACATCTCACGACACGAGCTGACGACAGCCATGCAGCACCTGTGTGTATGCCAGCCGAACTGAAGAATTACGATTCTGTAATTCAAACATACCATGTCAAGGTCTGGTAAGGTTCTTCGCGTTGCTTCGAATTAAACCACATGCTCCACCGCTTGTGCGGGCCCCCGTCAATTTATTTGAGTTTTAATCTTGCGACCGTACTTCCCAGGCGGAGTGCTTAATGCGTTAGCTACGACACTGATACCATTGTACCAGCGACTAGCACTCATCGTTTACTGCGTGGACTACCAGGGTATCTAATCCTGTTTGCTACCCACGCTTTCGTATCTCAGCGTCAAAAATGGCCTAGTTAGTCGCCTTCGCTTCTGGTATTCTTTCCAATATCTACGAATTTCACCTCTACACTGGAAATTCTACTAACCCTTACCAATTTCTAGATCACTAGTTTTAAATGCAGTTCCTGGGTTGAGCCCAGGGATTTCACATCTAACTTTTTGATCCGCCTACATACGCTTTACGCCCAGTGATTCCGAACAACGCTAGCCCCCTTCGTATTACCGCGGCTGCTGGCACGAAGTTAGCCGGAGCTTCTTCTTCAACTAATGTCATTATCATCATTGATGAAAGAGTTTTACAACCCGAGGGCCTTCTTCACTCACGCGGCATTGCTGGATCAGGGTTTCCCCCATTGTCCAATATTCCCTACTGCTGCCTCCCGTAGGAGTCTGGGCCGTGTCTCAGTCCCAGTGTGGCTGATCATCCTCTCAAATCAGCTATAGATCGTAGCCTTGGTGGAGCAGTTACCTCACCAACTAGCTAATCTAGTGCGGGCTCATCTGAAGGCGATAAATCTTTCTCTTTGCAGACACATCCGGTATTAGCTACAGTTTCCCGCAGTTATTCCGAACCTTCAGGTAGATTCCCACATGTTACTCACCCGTGCGCCACTAGGTCCGAAGACCTCGTTCGACTTGCATGTATGAGGCATGCCGCCAGCGTTCGTTCTGAGCCATAATCAAACTCTTAAGTTAAGTAAATTTGACCGAAGTCAAAAATTACGGAACGTCCGTTAAAGCGGAATACTTCTTGTATAAACAAAAAATATTTGTTGATACGTATTCCATTAACATTCGTAAAAAAATGATTACGAATTGTTGTCTACGTATCTCTTTATTTCTTATTAACTAATTAAAGAGCATACAAAACCCTACAATTTAAACTAAAATTATAGAGGATTGTTCTTTTCTTAAAGAAAAGAGTATGTGCCTATAATAGTATAAAAATTCCTTGTCAAATCATAAAAAATAAAAAAAAATGACGTAATTCTGGGGATATTTATGTATAACTTTATAATTATATTTAAAATATAAGAATCTGGTATGAAAATATTGGTTGCGGGAGTAGGATTTGAACCTACGACCTTCAGGTTATGAGCCTGACGAGCTACCGGGCTGCTCCATCCCGCGATATAAAATCGACTGTTAGTACTATAGTATTCAAATTACAACAAAAAAAATTTGGTAGCGGAGGAGGGATTTGAACCCCCGACATCACGAATATGAGCCGTGCGCTCTGACCAACTGAGCTACTCCGCCAAAGATTAAATTTTAAATACTAAAAGATTCACCACAACCACAAGTACTTTTTTCGTTTGGATTATCGAAAACAAATCTTGAAGCAATTTTATCTTCTCTATAATCCATTACTGAACCTAATAGAAACATTGTGGCTTTTGGATCAATTAATACTTTTGCTCCATCTTGATCAATAATTTCAAAATTTTTAAAATCAGATGATTTCCCAAAATCTAACTTATATGCATATCCACTACAACCAGACTTATCTACTCCAATCACAACAGAGTCCATGCCATTAGGAGCATTGGACATTATTTTTTTAATTTGTTCAGTTGCCTTTGATGTTATAGATAAAACGTTATTCATATTCTTATTATAAATTAAATTAAAAAATATCCAAAGCAAGTTTTGCTTCTTCGGACATTAAATCTTTGTGCCACTTTGGATACCAAACTAATGAAACCTCTATAGAATTTAGGTTTGATAATTTTTCAACTGATTTTCCTACACTTTCAGGCATAGTTCCTGCAACAGGGCAATTTGGATTAGTTAAGGTCATTTTAATTTTAATGTCGTTATTATCATTAATCTTGATTTCGTATATTAAACCTAAATCATATAAGTTGACTGGTATTTCAGGATCAACGACAGTCCTAATGCACTTTATGACTTGTTCTTCATTAATTTTCGAGGTGATATTTGAATTGTTGAATTTTTTTATATAACTTGTTTTTTTATCAGGTAGGAAATCTTTAAGTTGTTTTTCTTCCATTAGTTATAATAAGAGTTTTGTTATTTCATGAATGCTGTCTATTAAATAATCAACATCATCTTTTGTATTATATACTCCAAATGAAATTCTAGAAGTTCCAGTTACATTAAAATGTTTCATAAGAGGTTGGCAACAATGATGTCCTGTTCTTATCGCTATGTTTTTTTTATCTAACATTGCGCCTAAATCAGAATTATGTACTCCTTCAATATTAAAAGAAATGATTGCGCCTTTATTTTTATTTGATCCATATATTTTAATATTATTGAATTTTGAAAGCTTTTCATAAGCATAATTATGAAGTTTCATTTCATGGTCATAAATAACATTTGGATCAACTTCATCCATAAAATTTAATGAAGAAGAGAAACCTATAACTGGCGCAATAGGAGGAGTACCTGCCTCAAATTTTTCGTAGCCATTTGCATATGTGCTTTTATCAATATCTACATCATGAATCATTTGCCCTCCCCCTTGGTAAGGAGTAAATTCATCTATCCACTTATCTTTCATATACAGTATACCAAGACCTGAAGGGCCATACATTTTATGAGCAGAAAAAACATAAAAATCAGGATCTAAATCTTTTAAATCAACTTTTTTGTGAGGAGCAAATTGACAACCATCTAATAGTAGCGGTATATTCTTTTTTTTGGCAATTTCTTTTACCGTATCAAAATTTGTTATTGATCCTGTAACATTTGACATGTGGGTTAATGTAATTAATTTAGTTTTTGAATTAATTTTATCATTTAATTCATCATAATTAATTTCACTATTTTCGTTTAGCCCTAAAGGAATAATTTTTATTTTTTTTTCAATTAGATGCCAAGGTATCAAATTAGCATGGTGCTCAAGATAACTTAAGATTATTTCATCACCATCTTCTAAAAATCTTTTAGACATACAAGATGAAATTAAATTTATACCCTCTGTAGCACTTTTTACAAAAATAATATTATTTTCAGATGTATTTAAATAATCTGCGATTTTTTTTCGAGCATCTTCATATTTTTTTGTTAACTTTGAACTTAATTCATAATTACCTCTATGAATATTTGCATATTCATTTGTGTAACAGTTATTGGTGGCTTCAATCATTTCATCAACTTTTAATGCTGATGCGGCTGTATCCAAAAAAACTAGATTAGGATTTTTTTTGAATACGGGAAATCTTGATTTGCAATTTGAAATATTCATTTCACTTTACTTAAATATCTAACAAGTTTCTTTTGTATTATTTCAGACATTTGTTCATTATCAATACTACTTAATTCTTCATTAATAAATGATGATATCAATATTTTAGTTGCTGCAATTTTACTCATACCTCTAGATCGAAGATAAAAAATAGCATTTTCGTCTATGGGCCCAATAGTAGAGCCATGACTGCATTTCACATCATCAGCATATATTTTTAACTCAGGTTTAGAAAAATATGATGCATTATCAGATAAAAGTATCCCTTTGCTAAGTTGATATCCCTCTGTTTTTTGCGCCACTTGATCGACATGAGTGTTACTAAAGTATGTTGCTTTAGAACGATCATTCAAAATACCTTTATAAACTTGATTACTTTTGCAATCTTCAGCTAAATGCTTAACAAATGTTTTGTTGTTAGATGTGTTATTATCTTTTAGAAAAAATATTCCTTGCAGATCTGCTTCTGAATTAGTTTCTATTAACTCAGAATAATGAAAATTTCTTACGTAGCCTTCTGAAAAATTATATACTTTTTGAGCATAGGTAGAGTCTTTTTTACATGAAGAATGAGTTGTTATTATTAAATTATGACTTGGAGAATTGTCTTGAATTAGAAAATGATTTAGCTGAGAATTTTTTTCTAATTTAATTACATTTAATATATTTGATGTAGAATTATTTTTATTTTCATATTCTTCAATAAGATTAAGGGATGATCCCTCTTCACAAATATAATTATTTTTTTGAAAAATAGTTAAATCATCATCAGTTATAATGTTTGATATTTTAATTTTTATGTCGTTATTTTTTTTTATAACAATCTTAAAACCGCTATTTAAAAATAATGAATTTAGATTTACAAAATGATCATTATTTTTGATTGTATCATTTTTAGAAAAATCATTGTAATCTTCATCTAAAATTTTAGTAATTTCAATTTTATCATCTTTAAAACTTGAACACTGTCCATTTACAGAAACTATTGTATAACTATTTTCCTGATTGTTGTTTATCACTGATGTTTCTTCAGGGATTAGATATTTATACTTAAAATCAATAAAGTTTTTTAGATTTATATTTTTAAGACTTTCATTATTTTTTTTATCAAATCTATCATTTTCAAAAATATTTATTAATTTTTCTCTATGAGATTGAATATCTTTGTTTTCTGAAAAAAAAATATTTTTTTTATTTTTTAAATAATTATCTTGGATATTCATCACTGAAATTTTTGAAATCCATCTTTTTCTATTTCAGCAGCAATTTCAACTCCTCCTGATTTGACAATAGAACCATTTACCATAACATGTACATAATCTGGTTTAATATAATCCAAAAGTTTTTGATAATGAGTAATGATTAAAAATGAATTATCTTTTGTTTTAAGTTTATTAACCCCATCTGTGACGATTTTAAGAGCGTCAATATCCAGGCCTGAGTCTGTTTCATCTAAAATAGCTAAATCTGGATTAAGAATACTCATTTGTAAAATTTCGTAACGTTTTTTTTCACCTCCAGAGAAGCCTGTATTAACTGATCTTTTAAGCATATCAATATTTATACCTAAATCATTAGCTTTAGATTTTAAAAGCTTAGCAAAAGATAAATTATCAATTTCTTCTTCGTTCATACGTTTTCTTTTTGAATTAATTGCAGAGTGTAAAAATGGAGTGATATTCACTCCAGGTATTTCAACAGGATATTGAAAAGCCAAAAACATTCCTTCTTGTGCTCTTTCTTCGATATTTAAATCAGATAAATCATTATCTTTGAAATTAATTCTGCCGTTTGAAATTTCGTAATCCTCTTTACCTGCTAGAACGTTTGCTAATGTACTTTTACCAGATCCATTTGGACCCATAATTGCGTGCACTTCACCTTTATTAATATTTAAGTTAAGACTTTTAAGAATATTTTTATTCTCAATTTTTACTGAAAGGTCTTTGATTTCTAAAAACATACTAACCTACACTTCCCTCGAGAGATATGGATACCAGTTTTTGTGCTTCAACAGCAAATTCCATAGGAAGTTCTTGCAAAACTTGTTTGCAGAAACCATTTACTATTAATGAAACTGCCTCTTCATGACTTAAACCTCTTTGCCTACAGTAATAAAGTTGATCTTCGTTTATTTTAGAAGTCGAAGCTTCGTGCTCAATAACGGCTGTATTATTTTTTGAGTCAATGTAAGGTACTGTGTGTGCCCCACATTGGTTTCCTACTAACAAAGAATCACATTGAGTATAATTTCTTGCTTTGTCAGCTTTCCTTAAAAAAGAAACTTCACCTCTGTAAGTATTTTGTGACTTACCTAAAGAAATACCTTTTGATATAATTTTACTTTTGGTATTTTTCCCAATATGAGTCATTTTTGTACCTGTATCAGCTTGTTGAAAATTGTTTGTTATTGCTACCGAGTAAAACTCGCCAATAGAATTATCTCCTTTTAAAATGCAGCTAGGATATTTCCATGTAATAGCGGATCCAGTCTCTACCTGTGTCCATGATATCTTACTATTTTTACCTGCACAAAGACCTCTTTTAGTAACAAAATTATAAATACCACCTTTCCCATCTTCATCTCCAGGATACCAATTTTGAACAGTTGAATATTTTATTTCCGCATCTTCTAAAGCGATTAATTCTACATTGGCTGCATGCAATTGATTGTCGTCTCTTTTGGGAGCAGTACATCCTTCAAGATAGCTAACATAACTACCTTTGTCTGCAATAATTAGAGTCCTCTCAAATTGCCCAGTATTTTCTGCATTAATTCTGAAATAAGTAGATAGTTCCATTGGGCATTTAACGCCCTCTGGTATGTATACAAAAGATCCATCAGTAAAAACAGCTGAGTTTAATGCTGAAAAGGAGTGGTCGCCAGGGGGTATAACAGAGCCTAAATATTTTTTTATTAAATCAGGATGTTTTTGAATAGCTTCACCAATTGAACAAAAAATTATACCAAGCTTTTCTAATTCACCTTTGTAAGTTGTAGCAACTGAAACGCTATCAAATACAACATCCACAGCAACACCAGCTAGAACTTTTTGCTCCTCTAGAGGAATACCTAATTTGTTATATGTCTCTATGAGCTTAGGATCAACTTCGCTTAGATCTTTAGGTTTCTTCTCAAAACCTTTTGGCGCTGAATAATAATAAATATCTTGGTAATCAATTTCAGGAAAACTAAGATTTGCCCATTTAGGTTCTTTCATTTTTTTCCATTTTGAATATGCTTTTAGTCTCCAGTCCAGCATCCACTTTGGCTCGTTCTTTTTTAGTGAAATAAATTTAATTGTATCTTCGTTTAGTCCTTTTTTTGGCTTTTCCGTATCTATTTCTGTTACAAAGCCATACTTGTACTTATTTTTGCTGTATGTATCTAATGTGTTTAGAGTTTCTGAGTTCACAATACTTCATCTAATTCATTAATTTAAAAAATCTAGTTAATTCAACAAAAATTAACCAAATTTAGAATAGATTTTAAATTTAAGCAGTAATCCAACCTCCCCCTAGTAACTGGTCATTTTTATAAAAAACACAAGCTTGTCCAGGGGAAGTTTTGTCAAGTTCATTATTAAATGTAAAGGTTCCACTATCATCATTTATATCAAGAATGCCTGGTAAATCTTCTTGTGTTGATCGTATTTTTGCAGAACAATCAAGTTTTTGAGGCAGAATATTACCTCCTAACCAATTTATATTTTTAAAGTTAATAACATTTTTCTTTAATTTTTTTTTTGTACCAAGAATAATTGAGTTTTGATCTTTATTTATGTCTATTACATATAAAGCTTCTTTAAAGCCCCCAATTCCGATACCTTTTCTTTGACCAATTGTATAATTACTAATACCATCATGAGTTCCGAGAATATTATTATCTAAGTCATAGATAATGCCTTTTTTATTTACACTTGGATTTAAATTATTAATTAGGTCTCTATAAGAATCAGAGGTAACAAAGCAAATATCTTGACTATCAGGTTTATCACTAACACTTAATTGATATTCTTTAGCGAATTCTCTAATTTCAGATTTTTTATAATTGCCTAATGGGAATCTTACATAATTTAATTGATCTTGTAGAGTTGCAAAAAGAAAAAAACTTTGATCTTTTGAAAAATCTTTTGCTTTATGCAAACTTGCATTATTTAAAGCTCCTTTTCTTATTGCATAATGCCCTGTAGCTAATGCATCAGCTCCCATTTTTTTTGCTTCATTAAGAAGATCTGAAAATTTTACTGTCTGATTACATTTGACACAAGGTAAAGGGGTTTCGCCATTTGAATAAGAATCTACAAAATTATTTATTACTCCATCGAAAAACTTATCTTGATAATCCAAAACTTTATGTTGAAAATCATTTTTAATGGCAACATTTTTAGCATCTTGAATATCAATACCAGCACAACAGGATTTATTTTTTGATACATTTGTGTTGTTATATAATTTTAGGGTAATTCCAATTACCTCATAACCTTGTTTTTTGAGCATTACCGCTGCAACTGAACTGTCTACACCTCCAGACATAGCAACAACTACTTTTGTATCTTTTTCAGACTTATCAAAACCAAGAGAATTCATATATTTAAAACATCTATATTTACAAAATCATATAACTTCAATAATAGCTTTATCAAATGGTAGACTTACTAATTCCAGGCCCAGAAGGTAAAATTGAAGCTAAATATTCTCATAATAATAGAGATGACTCACCAATAGTTATTTTACTTCACCCAGATCCATCCAAAGGCGGAACTATGAATACTAAAATTATTTTTAAAATGTACAAAATTTTCATAAAGGCTGGATTTTCTACAATTAGATTCAATTTTAGAGGAGTGGGGAAAAGTGAGGGCATATTTGATGATGGTGAAGGTGAGTTAAGTGATGCAGCATGTATTTTGGATTGGCTACAACAATATAATACTAACTCTAAAATATGTTGGGTAGCTGGTTTTTCGTTTGGAGCATGGATAGCAATGCAACTACTTATGAGAAGACCAGAAATAAATGGTTTCGTTAGTATTTCACCACCTGCAAATCTAAGAGATTTTAGTTTTTTAGCACCTTGCCCTTCATCAGGCTTAATAATGCATGGAGATAAAGATAATATAGCATCTTATGATTCAACAAAAATATTAGTTGAAAAACTTCAACAACAAAAAAAAGTTGATATAAAATTTAAACCGATAAAGGGCGCAGATCATTTTTATGAAAACTTTTCTAATGAATTTGAAGATTCACTTAATGAATATATTGGTCAAATAATTGAGCATAAATAAAAAATGAACTTTAAATCAGAATTTCTTAATGAAATTGAACAAAGAGGTTTTATCTATCAAAATATAGATATTGAAAATCTTGATTCTATCCTGTCAAAAAATAAAATATCTGGATACATAGGCTTTGATATCACTGGTGACAGCTTGCACATTGGGAGCTTAACTCAATTAATGTTACTGCACTGGCTTGATTTTTATGGCCATCAATCAATTGCGTTGATTGGTGGAGGGACGACATTAATTGGCGATCCATCTGGAAAAGATGAAACTAGAAAAATATTAAGTAAAAGTGAAATTGATACAAATATAAATAATATAGAGAGAACTTTCAGCAAATTTATTAATCTCAAAAAAAATTCTTTAATAATTAATAATTATGATTGGCTATCAAATTTAAACTATATTGATTTTCTAAGAGAATTTGGATCAAAAATAACCTTAAATAGAATGCTTACTTTTGACTCTATAAAAAATAGATTAGATAGAGAGCAGCCATTAACAATATTAGAATTTAATTATATGCTACTACAAGCATATGATTATTATTATTTAAACAAGAATTATAATTGTATTTTACAAATGGGTGGATCTGATCAATGGGGAAATATAATAAGTGGAGTAGATTTAATCAGAAGAATTAATAAACAGGATGCATTTGGTATTACTTCTCCACTAATAACAAACAGTGACGGTGCAAAAATGGGTAAAACTGCTGATGGAGCAATTTGGCTTAATAAAGAGAAGATATCAAACCTAAATTTTTATCAGTTTTGGCGTAATGTTAATGATAATGATGTGTCTAAATTTCTATATTTATTTACAAAACTTCCATTAAAAGAAATAAAAAAACTTTCTATGCTTAAAGATCAAGAAGTTAATGAAGCTAAAAAAATACTAGCCTATGAAGTAACAAAAATTGTAAGGAGTAAAGAGGATGCAGATGAGGCTATGGAAGTTGCTAATAATACTTTTAATTCTAAAATAATAGATGATAGGTTACCAAATATTTCCCAGGATAAATCAAATCTTAAAAATAATACTTTTACAATATTAGATGCTATTGAAAAACTAGATTTAGTCAAAAGTAGAAGCGAAATTAAAAGATTAATTAAATCTGATGGGGTTAAATTAAATGATAAATTGTATAAAAAAAATGATTTTTCATTAAAAGATTACTCAGAATTAAATCAGATTAAAATTGCAATAGGAAAAAAGAAAATTGGAATTTTAAAAATATTTTAATAAACTTACAATGTCAGCGAGTTTTCTAAAAAATCATTAATTTTTCCATCTAAAACGTCGTTTACATTTGAAGTTTCATAACCGCTTCTTAAATCTTTAATTAACTTATAAGGATGCAAAACATAAGATCTTATCTGATTTCCCCAACCAATGTCCTTTTTTTCTTTATTTTTAAAATCTTGATTTTCCTTTCTTTTTTGTAATTCTGCTTCATAAATCCTAGATTTAATCATTTTCATAGCATTCGATCTATTTTTATGTTGCGATCTATCACTTTGACATTGTACAACAATATTTGTCGGAATATGAGTTATTCTAACAGCACTGTCAGTTTTATTTACATGTTGACCACCAGCGCCAGATGCCCTGTATGTATCAATTCTTAGATCACTATCTTTAATTTCTATTTCAATTTTATCATCAATTTCAGGATAAACCCAGACACTTGCAAAACTTGTATGCCTTCTTTTATTACTATCAAAGGGTGAAATTCTTACAAGTCTATGAATTCCACTTTCAGACCTCAACCAACCATAAGAGTAGTCCATTTCAATTTTTAATGTAGATGACTTTATTCCTGCTTCTTCCCCTCGCATTTCCTGCAATAACATTACTTTACAATTTTCTTGTGACTCTGCCCATCTTAAATACATTCTTTGAAGCATTTCTGCCCAATCTTGACTTTCTGTACCACCAGCTCCAGCATGAATTTCTATAAAAGCATTAAGATGATCAGCTTCATCGTTTAAGAGATTTAAATAATGAATTTTCTCAGACAACTTTAGAGCTAATTGAACTTCATCAAAAAGCTCATCTAAAAGAGTGTTATCTTTATTTTCTTGAATAAAACTAAATATTTCTTCTGTTTCTTTTTGTAATTTTTCTAATTTATTAAAATCATTAATCTTGTTTTCAATATTTTTAATATCTTGGAATATATTTTTAGCATCTTCTTTTTCCCAAATATTTGGATCAGAGCTTTTAATTTTTAAGTCATCTAGTTTTTTTTTTAATTTCGTATAGTCAAACCCCCCTCCTTATAAGATCAATATTGGATCTTATTTTTTTTAAGTTTATTTCTATTTTTTCAAAAATTTCCATATTTGTTATTCTAATAAACCACCTGTTCCAGAAATGGAATTATTATTAAAATTTTCCAAACCATCTATAATATTTATATTATTTGAATAGGGCTCAGATCCTAAAATAAAAGGTTCACTTATACTGTCTTGATTATTAGATACCATTCCACTATTTGGGTCAATTCTTACAAAGCTAATACCCAAAGGTATTCTAAAAGGTTTTTTATTTTTATTTATTTTAATTTTTTTAGCAAAGTTTTTAAATATTGGTACAGCTACACTGGAACCAGTCTGTTTGTAACCAAGAGATTGTGGTTTATCATAACCCACATATACTCCTATAACTAAATCAGGTGTATAACCTATAAACCAAGCATCTTTATTCTGATTTGTTGTTCCAGTTTTGCCAGCTATAGGGACATCTAATTCTTTTAATTTTTTTGCTGTACCTCTTTTTATAACTCCTTCCATCATTGAAGTAATTTGATACGCAAGTCTAGGGTCAATAATAATTTTTTTATCTTCATATAAATTAGGAATAGATTTTGTTTTTGGGATTGTATTAAGTCTGCATTCAAAACATTTCTTTAATCTAGTATCATATATTTTTTTTCCATCTTTTGAATAAATACTAGTTATTAATTTAGGTTCAATTTTTTTGCCTCCGTTAGCAATTATTGCATATGCATTTGTTAGATCTCTTAATGTAATTTCACCAGAACCTAATGACATAGATAGTTTGTCATCTAAAGCATAACCAATATCAAAATTATCTGCCATAGTTATTATTTTGTTCATACCAATTCTGTTAGCGAGTCTAACAGTCATTAAATTTCTAGATTTTTCAATACCAGTTCTCATTGTAGTTAATCCAAAGAATTCATCTGAATAATTAGAAGGTTTCCATTTTGGCAGTCCTGGCCCTTGGTCGACTACATAAGGAGCATCCAAAATTAAAGTAGATGGAGAATACCCTTCATTTAATGCAGTTAAATAGACAATTGGTTTAAAGGCTGAACCAGGTTGTCTCTTAGCTTGGGTAGCTCTATTAAACTCACTCTTATTAAAACTATATCCACCTGAAAGAGCTAAAATATCTCCATTGTAGGGATCTAATACAATTATCGCTCCATTAACTTTAGGTTCTTGTTTTATTATAAAATAATCAATATTTTTTTCTACGTAAAATACATCTCCTTTTTTAAAATTTTCTTTTAGTAGCCAGTTATTATCTTTATTATTTAGATCTATTAATAGCTTTTTTTTAAATTGATCGATAACGTACAATTTATTTGTATTTACTTTATCAATTATTACAACATTCCATTTTGGATAGAATGGATTGTTTTTTTTGTAATAAATATTTTTTTCTATAAAGTTTTCAAAAGTTGTATTTTCTATAACACCATGCCATCCATTTCTCTGCTCATATTCAGATAATCCTTCAATAAGACTTAGATTGGCACTTTTTTGAATTTCAGAATCAAGTGCTGTTTTAATTATTAAACCATCTGAATAAAGCTTTTCTTTCCCAAATTTTGAATACAATTCTTTTCTAATCTCTTCATAAAAATAATCAGCATCAGAAAACTTTATATCTTTACGTTTGAATACGTTTATTGGTTTTTTTTTGTATTTTAAGTCTTCCTTACTTATATAACCATTTGCAAACATTCTCTCAATTACCCAATTTCTTCGATCAATAGCTTTTGAATAATTTGTTTTTGGATTGTAGTTATTAGGAGCTTTTGGCAATGCCGCTAAAAAAGCCACTTCATGAAGCTCTAACTCATTTACAGATTTGTTAAAATAATTTAAGCTTGCAGAACCTATACCGTAAGAGCCGTATCCTAAATAAATATCATTTAAGTATAATTCTAAAATTGCATTCTTATCTAAAATATTTTCAATTCTTAATGATAAAATAATTTCTTTTATTTTTCTAGAGTAGCTTAATTCATTACTTAGTAACAAATTTTTAACAACTTGTTGTGTAATTGTTGAAGCTCCAACTACTCTTCTTTGAGAATACGAATTAATTATATTCGTAAAGAATGCTCTTATTATAGCAATAATATCTACACCATAATGTTCATAAAAATTTTTATCCTCTGAAGATAAAAATGCAAACTTTACAATTTCAGGTATTCTATTTTCAGGAATAAATATTCTTTCTTCTGTAAAATAACTTTTTAGTAGAAGTCCATCAGAACTATAGATTCTTGATGATAGATTAGGTTTATAATTTATAATATTTTCATAAGAAGGTAATTCGGGAGAATATCTCCAAAGAGTGTAAAATATTGTAGAAAATGCAACAAATCCTATTAAAATAAGCAAAAATAATAAAAATTTTATATAATTATAAAATCTAATCATATTTAACAATCTAGATTGTGAAATAGTTAAAAATGTGACATTAGGCAAATATTATACAAATATTCTTAAATGATTTTAACATATAAAAAATTTTACGGAGTTTCGGCATTATGTCAAAAAATATACTTATTGATACTACAAATAACATTGAAACAAGAATTGCAGTTACTGAAGATGGCAAACTTGACGATTTTGAAATTGAAACAAATAAAAAAAATGCTGTAAAAGGTGACATTTATTTAGCTAAAATAACAAGAATTGAGCCATCACTTCAGGCGGCTTTCGTAGATTTTGGCACTAATAGAAATGGTTTTTTACCACTTACAGAAATTCATCCAGATTATTTCAAAATTCCTGCTGCAGATGAACAAAAGATAAAGGAGTTGAGTGAAAAAATAAATAATGAAGAGGAAAATGAAGAATTACAACACAATGATAATATTAATGAATTAGAAGAAACAGAAGAAGAAAATGTAGCAATAAAATCTGGAGAAAATGAAGATGTTAAGGAAGAAAAAATAATTAACATTAAAAAAAGAAGAAATAAAAAAATAAGTCCAAAAAAAGAGTATTTCAATTATTTTAGAAAATATAAAATTCAAGATGTTATCAGACCAAAACAAGTTTTACTTGTTCAAATTAATAAAGAGGAAAGAGGGTTAAAAGGTGCAGCGCTTACAACTTATCTTTCATTTGCTGGTAGATATTGTGTACTTATGCCAAATAGTATGAACAGTGATGGTATTTCAAGAAAAATTGGAGATATTGAAGAAAGAAAAAAATTAAAAAAAATTCTTTCATCAGTAGAAATACCAGAAAAAATGTCTGTAATAGTAAGAACTGCAGGTATTGGCAGAACAAAGAAAGAAATTTCTAAAGACTTATCTTTTTTGGTAAAACAATGGAACAAAATTAGAGAACTTACTTTAAAATCAGAAGCTCCTCAAATGATACACGAGGAAGGAAATGTTTTAAAAAGAGCTATAAGAGATATGCTGAGCGAAGATGTTGAAAAAATCTTAGTAGATGGAAAAGATGGTTATGACAAAGTAAAAAAAATTACAAAAAATTTAGCTCCAACATATGTAAAAAAAATTAAGCAATATAAATCTGATGAAAATTCGCTATTTGCATCTAATAATATCGAAACACAAATAAATGATCTTTTTAGTTTAAATGTTAAGCTTAAATCTGGCGGCTCTATAGTAATTAATACGACAGAAGCATTAGTAGCAGTAGATGTAAATTCTGGAAAAAATACATCAGAAAGAAATATAGAAAACACAGCTTTAAAAACAAATCTTGAGGCATCAGTAGAAATAGCTAGACAACTTAGATTAAGAGATCTCGGAGGCTTAGTTGTAATAGATTTTATTGATATGGATGATTATAGAAATAATTTTAAAGTTGAAAAAAGTTTAAAAACTGCGCTTGTTAGAGATAGAGCAAGAGTACAATTTGGCAGAATTAGTATGTTTGGGTTGATGGAACTTTCAAGACAAAGGTTAAGATCAAGCTTAATAGATAAATCTTTTGAGAAGTGTAATTATTGTAAAGGGTCAGGCTTAATCTTAAATTCTTCATCAATAGTAGATCAAATTATAAAGGTTATTAAAGAAAAAATATCAAATAGCAAAAATTCAATAATTAATGTTAAATGTAACAGTGAGTTAGCAGAAAGTTTATTAAATAATAAAAAGGATGAAATCTATTCACTAGAAAAAATTTATGAGTCTAAAATAAATTTTTATTTTAATCCACAATTCTCACTTCATGATCCAATTATAGAAATAGATGAGAGTAAATTATCTAAAACTGAAGAGGATGTTAAAAAAATTAATAAAAAAACAAAAATATCTAAAAAGAAAAAGATAATTAAAACTAAAACAACAAAAAAAAATATAAAAGAAAATAAATCTAATCAAAATGATATAAGTAAAATTGAAGATGTTGACAATAATTACGGAGTTGATTCAACTGAGAGTGAAATAAATGAAGGTGATGAAAAAACTGGATGGTGGTCTTAAAAAAAATTTATTATTATTTTTTTTATTATTTTTTATATTATCGCATAACACTTTAAGTGCACAGATATTAGATTATGAAACAGAACAATTTATCAATGAGATTATTGAGGATATTTCAAAAGTTAATAATGTAAATAAAAAAATAAAATTTAAGATTACTAGTAATGCTGATATTAACGCATATGTTGATTTTCAAAATGTAATTCATATTAATTCTGGTTTGATTCAACATTCCGAAGATTATATTGCTCTTCTTTCAGTATTAGCGCATGAGATTGGTCACATAGATTTAAATCATATTTCTTCGAGAAAAAAAATTATAGAAGATAATAAAAAATATAATAATTTAAGTATTTTTTCAGTAATTGCGGGTTCCACGCTAACAAATAGTCCTAGTTTTTTACAAACAAGTATTGTGAGTTCAGCTGCCTTATCAAACAAATACATTGACTTTACTAAAGAGCAAGAAATGGATGCAGACTTGTACGCTTTAAAAACTTTAGCTTCAATGAATATTTACTCCGACTCAATTATAAAATTGTTAAAAAAAATTGAAGAGAAATTATCAGACAAAGGTTTTTCTAAGGATGAACAAAGGCTAAGTACTCATCCATATTTTGAAGACAGAATTCAATTAATTAAAAATTTTAGAAATAACAAAAATAATAATTTTAATACTTATCACAATAATCGTTTTAATTACATTAAAGCTAAATTCATAGGTTATGGTGATAATCATAATATGATAAATTATTTAAATGAACCGTTTAAAACATATGCTGAATCAATCAAATACTCTAGAAATGGAAACTTAAAAATGTCTTTAGAGGCAATAAATCAAATAATTGAAAAAGATTACAATAATAGCTTCTTAATGGAAACAAAAGCTGATATTTTATATTCTCACGGTTTCACAAATGAAGCAATAAAGTTTTATAAAAAAAATTTAGAACAATATCCTTTTAATTATTATGCTCAAATTAGAATATTTGAAAATATTGAGACTAAAGAATTATCTCTGATACAGATAGAAAATATTTTTGATAAAAATAAAGTTCTTTTGTATAAACATTTTAATAATAAAAATATTTTATTAAAATATCTTACTTTAGCACAAATATTAAATAAGAAAGATTGGATTAATTTCTTAAATTTCTATTTAAATATAGAGCTAAAAGACAAAGAACAAATTTTTAAAGAAATTGCATATTTCAAAAAAACTAAAGATATGAATTTATTTGAATTTATTAAAAAAATTGAAAGTTCAATCTAATGAATGGATCTTTAGTATATCAGGATTATATAAAATTAATTTCAAGCAATTACATAGTTAATAAATATTTAGAAAAGAGCCAAATACAGCCATCAAGCCTTGATTTATCTCTTAGCGAAGAGTGTTATGAAATTAAATGTAGTTTTTTATCTTATAACACAAAAGTTAGAAGTAAACTTAAGAATTTAGCAATTAAAAAAATTAATCTTGATAGAGATTTTATCTTTAAAAAAAATAAAACATACATTGTTAAGCTAAATGAAAGATTGAATCTAAATAATAACATATTTGGACATTGTAATCCTAAAAGCAGTACAGGTAGATTAGATATTTTTTGTAGAACTATAGTTGATTACGCAGAAGAATATGAAAAAATACCCAAAAATTATAAAGGTGAACTATTTTTAGAAATAACATCAAGATCTTTCAATGTGGCATTAAGAAAAGGAGATAGCTTAAATCAATTAAGACTTGTTTATAAAAATCATAAATATTTAACTGATCAACAGTTAGTAAATTTAAATAAAATTGAAAAAATTACTAATTTAGCTGAAAGTAAAATTAAGATTAATAATGGAATTAGATTATCTGTTGATTTATCTCCATCAAAACTGGTTGCTTATGTTGCAAAACAAAATACACCTATTTTAAAATTTTCAAAAACAAAATTTCATAAAATAAATGATTTTTGGAGACCATTAAAAAGCAAAAATAAAACATTGCCTATTGAAAAGAACAACTTTTATATATTAAAATCAAAAGAAAAGGTTGTTATTCCATCTCATTTAGCAGGTGAAATGGTTCCATATGATACTGGTATAGGAGATTTCAGAGCTCATTATGCTGGTTTTTTTGATCCTGGCTTTGGAATAAAAAATGGCTCTTACGCAGTACTTGAAGTGAAAACTAATGAAGTACCGTTTTTATTAGAAGATGGCCAGACAATTGCTAGAATTAAATATGAAAAGTTGAACAAAAACAGTAATATAGTATACGGGAAACATATAAAATCTAATTATCAAAATCAAGGATTGAAGCTAAGCAAACATTTTAAGTAAAATGAAAAAAATAATAATTATAAATGGACCTAACTTAAATTTATTGGGAAATAGAGAAGATGATATTTATGGGAATGATAGTTTAGATAAAATTAAATCTGATTGCGAAAAAAAAGGTTTAGAAATAAATTTAGAAATTATTTTTTTTCAATCAAATAATGAAGGTGAACTAATTGATAAAATCCATGAAGTTAATGATATTTATGATGGTGTAATTATTAATCCAGCAGCATTCACTCATTCTTCCATTGCAATATTAGATTCTTTAAGAGCAATTAATAAACCAAAAATTGAAATTCACCTTTCAAATATTTATGCAAGAGAAGAATATAGAAAAAAAAGTATTACTTCCGAAGGAGTAGATGGGTTGATTTGTGGATTCGGTGGAAATAGTTATCTTCTAGGAATTGAAGCAATAAGCAAATTAATTTATAAATAATTATGACTAAAATAGATAAAACAGATTTAGAAAATATTAAGTTAATCGTTAAAGAATCAAAAATTAAAAGTGTTGCTAAAATAAAAATAAAAAAAAATGATTATGAAATTGAGATTACCTCAAATAACTTCGTTGAAAACAATGTTTCTGTTCAAAAAATAGAAAAAAATACTGAAGTTAAAGAGGTTGAAAATACAAATAATGTTGTAAATGAAGATAATATTGTTAAATCTCCAATGGTAGGAGTTGCTTATCTTTCTGCTGATCCAAATTCGCAACCTTACGTTAAAGTTGGTCAACATGTTAAAGCCGGTGATACTTTATTGTTAATTGAAGCAATGAAAACTTTTAATGAAATCAAAGCTCCTAGATCTGGTATTATCAAAAAAATAGTTACGTTGAATAGTCAGCCCGTTGAATATGGTGACACTCTTATAATTTTTGAATAATGTTCAAAAAAATACTGATTGCTAATAGAGGCGAAATTGCTTTACGTGTTCTTAGAGCCTGCAGAGAATTAGGAATAAAAACTGTAGCCATTCACTCTGATGTTGATGAAAATGCAATGCATGTAAGAATGGCCGATGAAAGTATTTGTGTTGGACCCGCATCTGCACAATCAAGTTATTTAAATATTCCTGCAATAATTACAGCTGCAACATTAACTGGTGTCGATGCTATTCATCCAGGATATGGTTTTTTAAGTGAAAATCAAAGGTTTGCCGAAATTATTGAAGAACACAATATTAAATTTATTGGACCAAAATCAGAACATATCAAAATGATGGGTAACAAAATTGATGCAAAAAAAATAATGGATGAAACTGGGGTGCCAACAGTAAAGGGTATAAATGACTTAAGCGATAAAAATAAAATTGAAGATTTTATAAAAAAAGTAAAATACCCAATTATAGTAAAAGCAGCGAGTGGTGGTGGTGGAAAAGGAATGAGAATTGTCACAGAAGAAGATGATTTAAATAAAGCTATAAATGAAGCAAAAATTGAAGCAAAAAAATCATTTAATGATGAAAATGTTTATTTAGAAAAATTTTTAATATCTCCTAAACATATTGAAATTCAAGTTCTTTGTGATTCATTTGGAAATGTTGTTACTCTTGGAGAAAGAGATTGCTCAATTCAAAGGAAGCATCAAAAACTTATTGAAGAAAGTCCAAGCTCAGTTCTAACAAATGAAAATAGAGAAAAAATTTCTGAACTTTGTAGAAAATCTATGAAAGAAATCGGATATGAAGGAGTTGGAACATTAGAATTTTTATATGAAAATAATGAGTTTTATTTTATGGAAATGAATACAAGATTACAAGTTGAGCACCCAGTCACAGAAATGGTTACTGGAATAGATCTTGTTAAGGAACAAATTCTCGTCGCTAATGGTGAAAAACTTAAAATAAAACAAGAAGATATAAAACTTAAGGGTAGTTCAATTGAATGTCGAATTAATGCTGAACATCCAGAGAGTTTTATACCATCACCTGGTAAGATAACACAATATCATCAACCTGGAGGACTAGGTATTCGAGTAGACTCAGCTGTTTACGATGGATACTCAATTCCATCCCACTATGATAGTATGATTGGTAAGCTAATTACCTACGGCGCAACAAGATCAGAAGCTCTAAAAAAAATGAATAGAGCATTAGAAGAATATGTAATTATGGGAATAAATACTAATATTCAACTACATCAAAAAATTATTCAAACTGATGAGTTTAAAAGAGGAAGTTACAACATTAATTTTATGTCAAATTTAATTGAGTAAAATAATTGATTTAAACAGCTTAATAGAATTTTATAAAAGAGCTTACTTTCCGATGGCTGATAGTAAGTATTCTGAAGAAATAAAATTTTATAAACCCAAATTAAGATTTATCATTCCAATTTCAAATTTTCACTATCCAAAGAAACTTTTTAGTGAGTTTAAAAAAACAAAATATAGTTTTAAAATTGATCAAAATTTTTCAAAAGTTATTGAGTTATGCAAAGAAATTAAAAGAAAAGATCAAGATACTTGGATTAATGAAATTATTTTAGATACATATATTGAATTACATAAAATAGGAAAATGTCACAGTGTAGAATGTTATGAAGATGATAATCTAATTGGTGGTTTATACGGTTTACATATAGGATCATGTTTTTTTGGTGAAAGCATGTTTAGTTTAAAGACTAATACAAGTAAGTTTTGTCTACTTTATTTATTGGCAATATTGAAAAAAAATAATTTTTCCATTTTAGATTCACAGTTTTTCAATCCCCATTTAGTTCAGTTTGGAGCGTACGAGATAGAAACTGAAATTTATGAAAATAAACTTAAAGAAAGTTTAGAGATTGAAAGTTGCTTTAAGGAAGTTAATAATTTTCAAGAAGTCTTATCGTTACTACAATCAACTAACCAAAGATCATAAATAGGATTTTCTAACGGAGTAACATCGGGAGAAGAAGAAATCATCCAGCCTTTATAAATATTAATATTTTCATTATTGATAGTATCATAAACATCTATCAACACATAATCTTCAGGAATTTCAGTTGGAGGAGTGCTACCGCAATACAAAACTTCAATATTTAAAGTTTCCCATGATATTTTCGAACTTACCAAAATATCCTTAGTGGAAACTTTATTAGTAGTCTTATTTAATAACTTAAAAGAGGCATACTTTTTTTCAATAGTCTCAGCAAAAACAGTTAACGGTAGGAGAAAAAAAAATGTTACTCTAATTAGGAGTCCAAGATTTATATTCTTCTTCTTTTTTTTCTGGGTCATAATTTTTTGAGAGAGGATGAGATGTTGGGAAATATGCATCACTAGTACCAGTCATATTTGGTTTATGATTTTTTTGCCATTTGTATTTATGTGAATAGTCAATTGGAGGATTATCAATAGATTTGTGCAGCCAAGCATGCCAGTGTGGCGGTATATTTGATGCTTCTATTTCACCATTAAAAATTACCCATCTTTTTGCTTTTAAATCTTTAAAATCTTTGGAGCTAGAGTAATATTTATTCCCTAAATCATCACTACCAACTAAGTTTCCTTTAAGCCAAGTATAGATTTTTGTTCCTAATGACATTAATATTTCTATAAAGATTAATGGACCACTTTCCAATTAATTTTTTTATTAGCATAAAAATTCTTAACCTGAATATCATTATAACTAGATAATTCTGACATAATCCATTCTTTTTTTTCTAATTTAATTTTTTTATCATTAATTGGAAAACTATAATGTTTTGCTCCGTTAATTGAACAAAATATCTCCAACTTATCAATTGCATTTTCTTGGTCAAAAATTTCTGCATATAATTCTATTGAGCAAGGAGATGAAAATATCCCTGGTTTAGATGACATATCTGGTTTTTTTTCTTGAATTGGATGTGGAGCTGAGTCCGTACCTAAAAAAAATTTAGAATTATCGTGACATGCAGCTTTTCTTAATTCTATTAAATCTGTTTCGTTTTTAACAACTGGCATACAAAAATGGTGAGGATTAATAGAATCATCATGAAATACATCTTTTTTTGTTAAAAGCATGTGGTGAGGTGTAATTGTTCCTGCAATATTTTCATTTTCTTTCACATAATTAACTCCATATGAAGTTGATACATGTTCAAGTGTGATTTTTAAAAGAGGAAATTTTTTTCTAATAATGCTTAATTCATCATCTATAAAATATTTTTCTCTATCAAAAATATCTATATCTTCAGCTACTTTTTCACCGTGTATTAGTAATGGACTTTTTTCTTCTTCTAAAATCTCTAAAAATTTAAAGATTTTTGAAATGTCACTTACTCCATGACTTGAGTTTGTAGTTGCATTTGAGGGATAAAGTTTAGATCCAAAGAAAACTTTATTTTGTATACCTTTTCTAAAATCATCTAAATCTAAATTTTCATTTAAATAACATGGTATAAGTGGTTCAAAATTATTACTAGATGCTTTATTTAAAAGCTCTCTATAAGCAGAGGCTTTGTTAGTATCTGTTATGGGAATTTCTGTATTTGGCATTGCCACACATCTATTATTTATTCTTGAGGAGAAATTAGTAACCATTTCTAACATGTCGCCTTCTCTAAAATGTACATGCCAATCATCAGGCTGAATTATTTCAATATTTTTATTCACAATAATTATTTTTTTGTAATGTAAAATAAATCTTTTCTACGCTTATAGAATCCATATAGGACTTTGTTTTATCAATATTTATACTTTTAAAATAGTCATAGCTTTCATTTGTTCTTATAACTTGTGAATCTTGCATAAATGGACCGTAAATCACATCATTTGTTGGGCCAAATAATACTATAGACTTTAATTTTGTGGCAGAGGCCATATGTGATAATCCTGAATCATTTCCAATAAATAATTTTGATTTCTTCATATAAGCAGCAGTTTGAGTCAATGATGCACCAAATAAATTAATTATCTTATTACTATCAATATTTTTAGTTATTTCATTTAAATAATTTTCTTCTTCTGACTTTGAACCAACTAAAATAAATTTAATATTTTTATTTTGAGATAAAATTTTGATTAATAGTGAATTATAATTTTTAACATTCCAAATTTTTGGTTTCCAATTTCCACCTGGAAATATAACAAAATATTTAAAATCATTGGACAAATGTTTTGTAACTATTTCTTCTTCTTCTTTATTTGTCTCAATAAACAAATCTGAACAATCAAATTTAAAGTAATTAGATAATTGCTGTACATGATTTAGATTAGATTTTTTTTTAAAAATAAATTTTTGCTTATGTTTTAAAAAAAATGATAACAACGAACTTCTAAAATCAATAATTATATCCCAATTTTTTCCATAACAATTAAAAAATATATCTAACCAATGCATATTGTATCTTTTTTTTGAAACAGTGATTATGGTTTCTACAGATTTAAAGTTTTTGAAAATTGATTTAGCAGATGGACCAATTACAAATGTAAATTTAGTTTCAGGATATTTATTACTAAAATAATTTATTACTCCAGTTGATAGAATGGTATCTCCAATAAGATTTGACGAAATAACAAGAATTTTCACAGAAATATTACACTTTTAATATATTCAATATATATTTAGATAATTATGAAAGATAAATACTTTTTTCATCATCTGAATTCAAGATTTTTTGAGATTTCTGGAAAAGATAGTAAATCATTTATTCAAAATTTAATTACTAATGACATTGAAAAATGCAGCGATGGATCAATTATTTATTCATGTCTATTAACACCTCAGGGAAAATTTTTAGCAGATTTTTTTATATTCAAAATAAATGAAAACTATATTTTTGAAACTAATGATAAATTTTATAGCAATTTATTAGGACGATTAAAAATTTATAAACTTCGCTCTGATATAGAAATTAAAGAAATTAATTATCTAAATTCTTATTCATTATTTAATATAGATTATGAAGGTGATTATAATGTTTATTTAAATGATCCTAGAAATATAAACTTAGGTAAAAAACTTATAATGAATAAAAAAATTTTAATTGAAAAAGAGAGATTAAAAGAAATTAATGAAACACAATATCATGAAATTTTAATTAATCATACAACACCCTATTCACCATTTGATATTTTAGAAAATAAATCTTTATTATTAGAAAATAATTTTGATAATTTAAATGCTATTGATTGGGATAAAGGATGCTATGTGGGTCAAGAAATTACTGCAAGAATGAAATACCGTGGATTACTCAAGAAAAAACTTTACTCTTTAAAAATAAAAAGTGGAGATGTGCTAAAGGGAGATGAGTTGATAGTAGATAATAAAAAAATAGGTACAATTGTATCAAAAGCAAATTCAAATATTTTTGCAGCATTAAATATTAATTTTGTTAATGAAATAAAAAATAAAAATCAAAATTTAGTAATTAATGATTCATTATCTTTTGATTTTTTAAACTGAAAATTTTTTTCTATAAATACTTACTGGAATTATTAAAATCATAAAAATTATTAGCATTGGAACAAATATATTATTAATTCCATAGTTGTTTGCTATAAATCCTAATGAGGCTGGAGCCCCTATAAATGTTCCATAAACTGCAATTGAAATTATTGTTATCCCTACTCCACTGTCAATTCCCTCAATTTTTCCAGCTAAACTATATGCGATAGGAACAATTGAAGATGCTCCAATACCTAATAATGAAAAACCAATAATAGCTGCATAAATACTGCTGAAATTAGATAAAATTATTAAACTTATAATCGTCGATAAAAATAAAAAGAAAATCAAAAGAAAAACTCCAATTTTATCTCTTACCCAATCACCACTAAATCTTCCGATAACCATAAAAATATTAAAACTTAGAGTTGCTAAGCCGATATAGAAACCATCAACTTGAATAAAATCTCTCATATAGAGAGCTCCCCATGCATCAACACTCCCTTCTGTTAGAGCGTTTGCCATTGCAATTAATGCTAATAAAAAAATAAGTAAGGGCCAAATAAAAAATATATTTTTTTTACTGGAATCTTCTGATTTTGTTTCAACTTGTGACTCTAAACAGAGGACAAAATACAAACTCAAAGGAAGAAGAATAATGACATACAAAAGTATATTAAAAATAAAAGAATAATTCCACTCTAGCAAAAAGCTTGTAATTAAAGATCCAAATAAAACTCCAAGACTCCAAAATGCATGAAAGCCTGACATCATTGATTTTTTTTCTCTAACTTCTAAATTTGATGCATAAACATTGCATGCTATTTCGAATGCACCATAACTCATACCAAAAACAAATGAGAAAACCATAAAAAGCCATAACTCTTGAATGAAAGGTACTGGCAACCACAAACAACCTTCGGCAATTAAGGTAAATGTTAAAATAGATTTTGTAGAAGTTTTCAGAATAAGAGCATTCGCAAAAATCATTGCAACAATTGAACCAATTGCAAATGATAACATAATATATCCAACACCAACATAATCTGTTTGAAGTTGATCCTTTATGGTAGGTATCCTAATAGCCCATAAACCTACATAACAAGCAGTTATAAAAAATATAATTTTTATTGCATGAATATCACTAATTTTTTTCATACAATTTTATTAATTAAAATATTTTTTGTAATATTCAGATAAATTTTCGATAGAAACTCTTTCCTGTTTCATAGTATCTCTATCCCTAACAGTAACACTTTTATCTTCTAGAGTTTCAAAATCTACAGTTAAACAAATTGGTGTTCCTATTTCATCATGTCTTCTATAATTCTTACCAATGTTTCCTGAATTTTCTAAAACAACTCTCCCCAATCCCAATTTCTGAAGATTAGATTTTATTTCTTTAGATAAATTAACTAATTCCTCATTATTCTTTTTGAGAGGAATAACTGCAGCTTTAATAGGTGAAAGATGAGGTTTTAGAGATAAAAGAATTCTTTTATTATCTTTATCTACATTTTCTTCACGATAAGCTTCATTTAACAAAGCAAGAACCCCTCTATCAACACCAGCTGATGGCTCAATTACATAAGGAATATACCATTTTTTTTCTTCTAAATCTTGAACAGCTAATTTTGTAGTTGAAGAGGAGTTTTTCATAACTTCTGATGAAATTTTAAAATCGTTTTGATTTTTAGTATGAGAACCTAAGTCAAAGTCAGTTCTATTGGCTACCCCTTCTAGTTCCTCTTCACCATGAGGAAACACATAATTGATATCAACAGTTCTTTTGGAGTAGTGAGCTAGTTCATTTTTTTCTACTTCAATTTTTTTTAAATTTTCTTTTTTTATGCCTTGATTAACCCACCATTCTATTCTCTTATTTATCCAATATTCATGCCATTCATCATCAGTACCTGGTTTAACAAAAAACTCTAATTCCATTTGTTCAAACTCTCTAACCCTAAAGATAAAATTACGAGGTGTTATTTCATTTCTAAATGCTTTTCCCATTTGTGCGATACCAAAAGGAACAGTTCTAGAAGTTGAATCTAATATATTTTTAAAATTAGTAAAAATTTGCTGACACGTTTCTGGTCTTAAATATGCGAATGACGAACCATCATCTACTGGTCCAATTGCGGTTTTAAACATTAAATTAAAAGGTCTTGGCTCAGTAAGATCTTCCGATTTACAATTTGGGCATTTATTATTTTCCAATAATTGATCTGCTCTCCACCTTGACTTACATGCCCGACAATCAACCAGAGGATCGGTAAAAGTATCTTCATGACCTGAATGTTTTAGAACTACTGGAGAGCTTAAAATTGAGGCATCCAAACCTTCGGTATCATCTCGTTCATATACCATTGATTTCCACCAAGCTTGTTTAAGATTATTTTTGAATTCGACTCCCATTGGTCCATAATCATATAAACCTTTGATACCGCCATAGATGTCATTTGATTGAAATAAAAACCCTCTTCTTTTACAAAGAGAAACTAACTCTTCCATTGTTTGTGCAGTCATATAACTCTTAATCTTTTGGTTTATATTCTTTCGTTCTTGGATCTTTTTCTAAATCGATTACTGAGTCATTATTTACTTTATTATTAGTGAATTTGTCTTGTTTTTTTTTCTTAAATCTTAAAAATAACAAAATAGAAGCTAAAATTACAACTAAAACTAGAAATTTCATTACAAACCAAACCTAGAAAACATAATTCGTTCTTCAATTTTATTTAAAATTTCATCAGAATTAAATATTGAAGAAGAAAATCTACGTTGTAAAAATGATTTTTTTTGACTGATTATTTTAATTTTAATTTTTTTTCCAAACTTCTCTTCTAAAATTGGTTTTATTGCACCAATACCATCTGCTAAACCTAAATCGATAGCTTTATTACCAACCCAAAATAAACCAGAAAAGATGTCATCTAATTTATTCTGATCAAGTTTTGAACCTCTTCTATCTTTTACATAATTAATAAAATTATCATGAATTTGTTCTTGAATATTTTTTAATCTATCAATGTCTTCCTGTTTTTCTTCTTTGAAAGGGTCAAGAAAACTTTTACTTTTTCCAGATGTATACACTCTTCTTTCAATTCCAACTTTTTTTAAAAGATCAACAAAACCAAAACCTGGTGAAATAACGCCTATTGATCCAATAACAGAGTTTTGATCAATATATATTTCATCAGCAGCACATGCTAACCAATAACCACCAGAAGCTGCAACATCTTCAACGAATGCTAATACTTTTTTGTTTTTTTCCTTTGCCAGATCAATGATTCTTTTTGCTATTAAAGAGGATTGTGTAGGAGAACCTCCAGGTGAATTAATGACTAAAGCTACTACAGGAGATTTTTTATCAGCAAATAACTTATCAATTAACTTTTCTAAATTATTGATTGCTAAACCAGAGCCTGTTAAGCCTGACTGTGATGATATAATGCCAGATAAACGTAAAACCGGTATTGTAGTACTCTTCGAAAATAACCTTTTAAACATAATATCTAATAACAAATGTTAATCTTTTCTTAAAGCGTTATGTAGCATTTGTTTGTAATTTTAGTAATTTGAGTTTAAGTGCGTCAATTAAGTTAATGAATTAACATAATATTCTAATAGTTAAACAATATGGATAATGTACTTCCACTTAGAAAAAAAGATTTTTCATTTGAAGATGAAATTAGAGAATTAACAGATCTATGCAAAGAAGACCTAGTATCTGTAAATACTATAATCCTTGATAAATTAGATAGCAATGTACCTTTAGTTCATGAAGTTGGAAAATACCTTATCTTATCAGGGGGGAAACGATTACGACCTCTTTTAACTGTTTCAAGTTTTCATATGACAAGAAATGCAACTAGTGAAATTGAAAATAAAATGAATCATATTGGTCTATCTGCAGCAGTAGAATTTATTCATACCGCAACACTACTACATGATGATGTAATAGATGAAAGTAAACAAAGAAGAGGAAAACCTACAGCAAATGAAAAATGGAAAAATAAAACAAGTGTATTAGTTGGTGATTTTTTATTCAGTAGAGCTTTCCAATTAATGACAAAATATGGCAACACTGAAACATTAAAAATATTAGCTGATACTAGTGTTGTAATTTCTGAAGGAGAGGTTTTAGAACTTGCTAATGATAAAAATTTAGAAATAAATGAAAATATTTATTTTGAAGTTGTAAATGCAAAGACTGCTTCTTTATTTAGTGCAGCATGTCAAGTTGGATCAATTAGTGCTCTTGGAACAGAAGCTGAGGTTAATGCATTAAAATCATTTGGAACAAACTTTGGGATGACTTTTCAATTAATTGACGATGCTATTGATTATTCTTCAAACAAAAAAATATTAGGAAAAAATACTGGAGATGATTTTAAAGAAGGTAAAATTACTCTTCCAATAATATTAGCATATGGAAGATCAAATGATAAAGAAAAAAAATTTTGGGAAAGAACAATATCTGATCTTAACCAAAATGATGGTGATTTTGAAATGGCTTTAGAAATAATAAATAAATATCAATGCATTGAAGATACTCTTACAAGAGCAAATCATTTCTCAAATGTAGCTATAGACTCAGTTGATATATTTAAAGAAAATATTTACAAAGAAAAATTAGTATCCCTTGTTTCAAAAAGCGTTTCAAGAATTTATTAATTAATATTCCTCATAAGATTTTACCTCTACTAATTCAGAGCCAAAAGTTTTATTAATATCATTTTTTACTTTTGCTCTTTCATCATTGGTAAAATAGACACTTCTTGCTAGATCAATAAATGTTTGATCAAATAATTTTTTTCTTTCGCATTCTCTAATATCATCTTCTATATTCCAGAGTTTAGAATTAATGTTTATCAAATTTTCTAAATAATTATTTATTTCTTCTTGTTGGACATAATTCATCAATGTCTTTTGGAGAAAATCTAATTCTTTTTTGACATGATCAAGCTTAGTTTCATCATTTATATTTTTCTGTTTAATAATTAATATAGAAATTTTATCTACAAGTTCGCCAAGCGATATAGGAGTATTAATAAGCATTAAATTCTTTCATAAATATCTTCGTACCTTTTAATATCATTTTCATTAAGATTATCACCGTACCACATTTCTATAATAACTAAATTACGATCTTTTCTATTAGCCATTCTATGAATTGCCCCTTTAGGAATAAAAATGTTCTCATTTTCTTTTAAATTAATTATTTTTTTGTCAATTGTGACTTCTGCTTCTCCTTCAGCTACAATCCAATGCTCAGATCTATGTTCATGACTTTGAAGAGATAAAACTCCTCCTGGTTTTACAAAAATTTTTTTTACTAGGAATTTTTTACCTGACTTTAGTATCTCAAATGATCCCCAAGGTTTTTCTGTGATAGAATTCATTATGAATGTTTATTTATATATTATATATCTCTTTATAAATGATAAAAATATCACCATCAATATTATCAGCAGATATTCTTAAATTAGAAGAAGAGGTTAGATCTTTAGATCTAAATGGCGCTGATTATATTCATATAGACATCATGGATGGCCACTATGTCCCCAATATTACTTTTGGACCAAATATAGTTAAATCATTAAGAAAGGTTACCTCTAAAATTTTAGATGTGCATCTCATGATTAAACCGGTAAAGAAATATATCAATGAATTTGTAGAAGCTGGCTCAGATATCATTACTTTTCATCCTGAGGCTGATGATAACCCAGAAGAAATTATTAAAATGATAAGTGATGCTGAAATTAAAGCAGGAATAGCCATTCACCCTAAGGTAAATATTGTAGATATTGATCATTTATTTAATCAAGTGCAACAAATAATAGTTATGACAGTCACGCCTGGTTTTGGTGGACAAAAATTTATGCATGAGCAAGTGAAAAAAATTAAAGATTTAGATGAAATTAGAAAAAATAATAATTATAACTATGAGATAGCTGTTGATGGTGGAGTAAATAATGAAAATGCAAAAATATGTAAAGATAATGGAGCTGATGTGTTAGCAGTAGGATCTTATTTATTATCTCAAAATCAAAATAACTATTATGAAATTATAAATTCCTTAAGATAATGGACTGGGATAAACTAAAATCATTTTACGAAATTGCAATCTCAAGAAGCATTTCAAAGGCAAGTGCCAAACTAAATATCAGTCAATCTGCGCTTAGTAGACAAATACAAGATCTTGAATACGATTTAAAGACGCCCTTGTTTATAAGACATCAAAAAGGTGTAAGGTTAACAGAGCAAGGTGAAAATTTATTTAATACTGTAAATCAAATTAATTTTTCAATTTCTGATTTTGAAAAAAAATTATTAGATAAAAAAACTAAACCAGTAGGAAAATTAACCGTAAGCACAACTGTTGGTTTTGGATCAGCATGGCTCACGCCAAGAATAACTAAATTTGCTAATCAATATCCAGAAATAGATGTAAATTTAATTATGAGTGATGAAGAAGTTGATTTATCTGCAAGAGTTGCTGATGTTGCTGTTAGAGTAAAGAAGCCAACACAAGCCAATTTAATTTTTAAAAAATTTGTTAATTTTCATAACCACATTTACGGTTCTTCAGATTACTTACAAAAAAGTGGAATACCAAGAAATGTAAATGATTTAGATAAACATGATTTAATTTGCTTTGGAGCTGGATTACCTTCTCCTGTTTCTAATATTGATTGGATATTAAAAATTGGGAAAGAAGGAACAAAAAGACGACCTAAATTTAGAGTAAATAGTATTTACGCGATGTCACTTGCAATTGAAAAAGGTGGAGGTTTAGCATCTTTACCTGATTACATGGTTGCAGACAAACCTCAGCTTGTACGTGTTCTACCAAACCTAGAAGGTCCATCATATCAAACATACTTTGTTTATTCTGAATCTTTTAAAAACGATAGAAGACTTGAAGTTTTTAGGGATTTTTTATTTAATGAAGCTAAAGATTGGCATTATTAGTCTTTGACTTAATTTTTTATTTTTGTATACCGTATCTACATTATGGGATATCCAAAAAAACATAGAGGTAGACGTAAAAGAGGCTCTAAATATAGAAGAAACAAAAAGCGTCAAAAGAAGAAATAATTAATACCTACCTTCTTTTTTAAAATCTAATTGAACATATATATATACAATGTTTAAATTTTTCACTGAACCAAAGTGGTATGTATGGGCTTATGTAGGCTCAGTAGTCATTCTTACTTCTATATGGGTCCAAGTTCAGATTGATGTTCAAATCAACGAATGGTTTGGTGAATTTTATGACATGATCCAAAAAGCACTTGGGACACCAAATGCTATAACTATGCAAGAATACATGGGTGCTTTATTTAGTTTTGCTCAACTTGCTGCTATTTCAATTGCATTAGGACTAGCAATTTCATTCCTAACTTCCCATTTTCTTTTTAGATGGAGAACAGCAATGGTTGAGTGGTACCATAGTGTTTACGATCAAGCGAGAACTATCGAAGGTGCAAGTCAAAGGGTTCAGGAAGATACCATAAAGTTTAGTAGAATTATGGAAGGTCTTGGAACCAGTTTAATTGAATCTGTTCTAGTATTAGTAGAGTTCTTCCCTCTCTTAATGACTCTATCAGTTGGTATACCAATCTTGTGGTTTGGTGATTGGCAGTACGGTTTAGTGTCTGGAGCATTTATATGGGCTGTCGGTGGTACAATTTTAATGATTGTACTAGCATGGTTACTAAGACTAGTTGGTATTGAATATGATCTTCAAAAAAAAGAAGCTGCTTATAGAAAAATTTTAGTTATTGCGGAAGATGATGGAAGTATTAGACCTAAATCTTTAGAAGAACTATTCGATGGAGTGAGGCAAATTCATTTTAAAAGTTATCTTTATTATCTTTACTTTAGTATTGGAAGATTAGCTTACTTACAGGCTAATGTTTTAGCTGCATATATTTTCTTAGCACCAGCAATTGTTGCTGGAGTAATGACATTAGGAGTAATGCAACAAATTATTAGAGCTTTTGGAAGAGTTGAGGGATCACTTCAATATTTATTTAGAGCATGGCCTACAATTATAGAACTTGCAAGTGTTTATAAAAGATTAAGAGAATTTGAGAATAAAATAGAAAAAAATATTCAGGATGAAAAAACTGGTATAGTACGTTAGTGATTTTTCTAGCGTTTATTATTATTCCAATAATTGAAATAAGCATCTTTATAACAATAGGTTCTAATATTGGTATTTTAAATACAATCGCGATTATATTGACCACAGCTCTTGTAGGGATCTTTCTTGTTCGAAGACAAGGAATTAAATTATTATTTGATGCGCAAAAAAATTTATCTCAAGGAGTTATGCCAACTGAAGAAATAAAAGGAGGTATATTTTTATTGGTATCAGGTTTACTATTAATTACTCCAGGATTTTTTACTGATTGTATTGGATTTTCAGTTTTTTTAAAACCAGTTCAAAATTTCATTGCAATACAAGCAAAAAAATATTTTAACTCACGTATTCATTATTAGAGGTTCTATTTTATTGACTTGCTCTTTAAGTAGTAAAACCAATTTATTATTTTCAGGATTATCTATATGTTTTAATGGCGGTAATATGTTATTCCAATCAGGAATATTATCTACAATTGAAAAGTAAGCTTTCATAAGACTAATTGGCTCAAAAGATGTTAAAGTTGTCCTAATTTCTGATTGTAGATTTTGTAAGTCATTAAAATTTTTAATTTTATTTTCATTCTTAAAATTCTTCAAAATAAAGCACAATAATTTTCCTGATACATTTGTTCCAGCAGTTATGGCCCCTGCACCTCCCCTTCTTACAACATTAAGAGCCAATGAGTCATGTCCACAAAAAACAGCAAAATCATTAAAATACTTAATCATTTTTAACATATTATCATAGTCTCCACTTGAGTCTTTTAAACCAACAACATTATTTGGGTAAAGTTTCAATAGAGTTTCAATTATTTTAAAATTAATAGGTACAAAGGTGTTTTGAGGAATATGATAAAGTATATACTGGAAGTCTTGGTCCTCTACACTTTCAATAATTTTTCTATAGTAAGTGATTACTCCTTCATCTGAAACATTTTTATAAAAGAATGGAGGTAAGATTAAAACTGCTCTTACATTCATTTTTGAAGCATATTGAGTCATTTTAATTGCATCATTTAGAGAACTTGATCCAGTTCCTGGAATCAAAACTTTTGGGTCAATTCTGTTATCTATTAAAAACTCTATATTATTTTTTTTTTCAATTAGACTAAATGAATTAGCTTCACCTGTAGTGCCAAAAATTGCGAGCCCATCATGACCTTGTCTCATGAGATGTTGGCAGTGACGCAAATAAAGATCCTGATTTATTGTAAAATCTTTTTTTACAGGAGTTAAAGATGCACTGAAAACTCCATTTATTTTAAGCATAAAAGTATAATAATATAAAACCTAAAATAACTCTATAAATAATAAATATATTGAATGTGTATCTTTGTATTATCTGCATCATGATGTTAATTGACAATAGTGCAGTAATAAATGCAATAATTGCAGCAAATAATGACTTGTATAAATCAATATTTACCTCAGCACTGATCATTAAATCTAAACTTGTTAAAACTAAAGATGCTAAAATAATGGGAATGGATAAAAGCATTGAAAATATAGCTGCAGATGATCTATCAAAGCCTAAAAAACGTGCTCCAGTAATTGTAACACCTGCTCTACTTGCCCCAGGTATAAAAGCTAAAACTTGAAAAATACCAATGATAAAGGCCTGGGTATAACTCATTTTGTTCCAGGAAGAAATTTTTATTTTAAAATGATCTGCTACAAATAATAATGCAGCAAATACAACACTTGACACTGCAACAACTTTGATATCTCGTAAATATAATTGAATAAAATCAAAAATAAAAAATCCAACCATAACTGCAGGTATTGTTGCAATAATAATTTTTATTAAATTATCATTTTGTGTAAACTGAAAAGAAAAAAAATTCTTAAGTAGTGCTGTAATATGTGATCTTAGATAAATTATAACTGCTAATAATGTTCCAAAATGCACAGCAACATCAGTAAAGAGACCTTGATCTTGCCAAATCGTTAATTCTGATACAAGAACTAAATGCCCAGAAGAACTAATTGGCAAAAATTCAGTAAAACCTTGGACAATGCCAATAATAAAATATTGAAGCTCAAACATTAACCAAAGATTATTTTGCTCAGCTCTTTACCACTAGGAAGAGGTTCAGCATTTTTATTAGAAAAATATTTCTCCATAAAATTTAAATAAATATTGTAATCTTTTAATATTTGCATTTTTTGAGCTTTATTTTCATCAACACTGTCTTCCATTTTAACTAATTCCGTATCAGTTTGAGACATTGCTTCAGGTATCGTCGTAAATGGTCTTTCTTGGTTAATAACTAACCTTTCATGTAATTCTCGGTGAACTATTTTAAAATCTTCTTTTGATAAAGTTTTTGGACTTTCATCAAATATAAGTCTTTTTAAAATAAAGTTTGCTCTTGGATCTTTAATTGAAAGAGCAATTTTATATTTTTCATTCCAGTCATTCTGTTCATGAAATTTTGCTATTTCTGTTGATTGTTTAAAATCAAGAAAGGCATTTGCTGCACTTTCAGGAAATACATTGTCTTGAGATTTTTCATCTTCTTTTTCAATACGTCTATCAATCTCCATTAGTTTAAACTTGTCTGCTAAATCTTTATTTTTAAAAACTATTTTTGCTCTTTCATTCAGTACATCTGAACCAATCTCATCATATGGCTCATAATTAGAAGCAATCTTACCTGGTAAAATAATAGGATGCTGATTGGTAATAACGTATCTATTTTTTCTTTTGATAAGTTTTTTAAATTCTTCAGAATTAGCTTCTAGTAACGGTGTTGGATCATAAGCTAAATCAATTGTGTGAAACCAACCATTATATTGAGATTCACATACCATTGACAAAGCTTGAAGTTTTATTCTTCCTCCAAAACTTGTCATAAAACAAAATCCTTTATTTTTATTTATATATTCTATGGCATCATCTTTACTCATTGTCATTTGAAGTTGTTTCCAATTAGTTGTGTCTGCTTCGTTAATATATTTTGTCAGGGCAATTGATGTCTTAACATCAGAAAATGCATCATGAGCAAACTCAACAGGCAAGTTGTTCATTTCCGCAATTTTTTCTAATTTAAAACTAGGATTACCTCTCTCTGTTAAAGGTGTTTTTATACTTGATGGGTTAATGGCATATAAACCTCTCGCTAAATTTAATGTATCGCCCCTACTCTTTCTTGTTACATAAGGATAAAACATATGACTAAACAAATTGTATTCGAGAACTGATTCATCAAACTCTATTATGTTGTGTCCTATAAAAGTAGAACTTGGATCATCTTTTTTCCATTCATCAAAAGTTTCATTAATTTTTTTCATTAATTCGTAAGATGATTGAGGGGCATCAAGTGCCTCTCTCATACCTTTGAGCGTTGTTATTAATGCACCAGGTTGAGAAATTACTGATGTTCGAGGTCTGCAGAACTCATTCATATTTTGATTTGTTTGATTTAACTTAGAGTCAGTAACTATTGCAGCAATTTGCATTATCTGCTCCCATTTTGGAGTAGTACCAAAGGCAGTTGGATATTCTTTCTTACCTCTTCCTGATGTTTCTAAATCGTAAAATATATATTTTGACACTGATAAATAACCTTATTGGTATTTATAGACTATTAATTATCTCTTTTGGACCAATAAAAATGATAGAAAATAGTAGCTGCTATGGCAACAAAAAGAGAGATAAAAGCTACATAAATTATAGTTGCGATTGCCCAGTAAGCTACAGCTATTAAAAGACCAATAGCTGTTATCCCAGCCCAAAAATAGATCAGTCTTTCTAAAAATAATTGCATATTGATTCTATTATACAATAATTATAGAAGTTTATCAATTTCCTCTCTAGAAGGCATGGAATTTGCTGTTCCAATTTTCGTCGTAGATAAACCAGCTGTTGCACTGGCAAATTTAAGCGCATCTTTAATATTTTTACCTTCGGTAAGTGCCGCTGCAAAACCAGCGTTAAATGCATCGCCAGCACCAGTAGTATCAACTACTGGATTAGAAAGATTAGCTATAGGTAAAGAAAATTTTTCATCATTGTTGGCAAAAAAAGCTCCTTTTTCTCCAAGAGTAATAACGACATTTTTAATTCCTTTTTCTAATAATTGAATTGCAGCTTTTTCAGCATCCTCATGAGTTTCAACATTGTGATCAACATAAAAACTTGCTTCCGTTTCATTTGGTGTAAAATAATCAATCATAGAAAATAAAGATTCATCTATTTCTGCAGCTGGAGCAGGATTTAAAATTGTTTTTACATTTAAATTATGTGCTTTTTTTAATGCATAGGTAACGACATCCTTTGGTGCCTCTAGTTGTGTAAGAAATATACTTGAGTTTTTAATTGCTTCTTCTGCTTTATCTATATCTTCAATGGTAATTGCACCTGCTGCGCCCGGAAAAACATTAATAGCATTGGCTCCCGTTCCTTCATTTACAAGTATGCCTGCAGCACCAGTTGAATGATCTTTTGAAATAATTACATTACTATAATCAACACCAGCATTTTCATAAATCTCTGTTGCCATAGATCCAAATTGATCATCACCAATCTTTGAAATAAAAAAAGTTTTTGAACCAGCCTTAGCTGCAGCTACAGCTTGGTTTGATCCTTTGCCACCAGGACCAATAACAAAATTTTTACCAAGAATAGTTTCTCCCTCAACAGGAATTTTTTCTCCAAAAAAAACGAGATCAGCAACAAAAATACCAAGAATACTAATCGACATAATTATTTATCGATTATCCAAACAGTACCATCTGGTTTAATAACACCTTTTGTTAAAATAAAATTACAGTAAGGTCGTCTTTCACTTGTTGTAATATAGGCATAGGTTGATCTTGATTGCTTATAAAATTCTTGTCTTTCGTATGAACCTATTTTCCAATGATCACCTGATACTTCCTTAATTGCATCAATTACTTCTTTATTAGCGTCATTAATTTCATTTGGTTGATTATCAACTTCCATTCGGTGAACGGCAGAGTCTACAAAGCTGTCTAATGGAAAAACAGATAAGACAGCTCTCATAACAGTTGTCATATCAAGGCCGTCTAATCGGTGAACTCTATTATGATTTGAGTGAGCAGGATAATTAATATCGGATATAACGAGTCTATCGCCGTGACCCATTTCTCGCAGTGTTTTTAATATATCAGGACTTAAAATAGGATCGACGTTAATTAACATATTATTAGTATATCACTCTCCGTATGGGATCCAAATATTTTTTACTTGTGTACTTTGATATAAAAACTCCTTTAAGAAATCTTCTTCTTTCGAAGACCAATCAAGATTTTTTGATTGTGGACACCAACTTCTCTTTAAATTTGAAGTTGTACTCTGAATAACCTTCAGACGCTCATTATTATTTTCACTAAAATACCAAATACCATCGATATTCTCATGTTCTGCTAAGATTTTATTCAAACTATTTTGTTTAGTTGTAAGGATGTTAATATAACCAGCTGGAACATCAGAGGTTTCAAGTAGTTGATATAATTCTGTTGCTAAAAGAGACGTATTTTGACCTGGAACAATAATACTAGCGTTCCCTGCTGCAAAATTTGCTCCTAATGTTGTAATTAAACTTAAAAGAGGAAAATCATCATTTAAAATATTTGCCACAACCCCAATTGGCTCTTTAACGGCTAGTGTTAAACCTCTTATAGGAGGATTATGAATAGATCCTTCAAACTTATCAGCCATAGCACCATAATAAAATAATCTTTCAATTGATTGATCAAATTCTTTTTCGGCATCTTTTTGTGAAATACCAATTAGAGATGATAGTAAACTAGAAAAGGTATTTTTTCGGTCTTGTAAATTTTCAGCTAAGTAATAAAGAATTTGAGCTCTATTAAAGTTTGTGGAGGATTGGCTAACTGCTTTCGAAGCAACCTCGACTGTATCTCTTACATCTTTTCGATTTGCGTTTGGAACATCACAAATAAAATTATTATGAGCATCATAAGAGGAAAAGGAATAACCACTATCAGGTCTTTTTTGCTTCCCTCCGATATATAATTTTGGTGTTCTATCGATAGCATTAGATGATTTACCTTTAGATGATTTTTTTCCTCTTTTTAACTTAGAAAGAGGAAGTGGTAATTTTGAATATGCTCTAATACCCTCTGATCCGCCTTCCCTTCCAAAACCACTTTCTTTGTATCCTCCAAAACCACAGGCAGCATCAAATAAGTTTGTAGAATTTATCCAAATGACTCCAGCTTTTACTTTTGGAGCAATATCTAAAGCTAAGTTAATATTTTCAGACCAAATACTTGCCGCAAGTCCGTATGGAGTGTTATTGGCAATGGATACAGCTTCACTCGGTGTTCTAAATGTCATTGTTGTCAAAACTGGTCCAAATATTTCTACTTGAGCAATAAAAGATGACGGTGTTACATTTGTAAATAAAGATGGAGGATAAAATAAACCATTTGTTGGACATGACCATGAAGGTTGCCATAATTTATTTCCATCCTTTTGTGCTTTATTTACTAAAGAATTAATTTTTTTAAGTTGGACTGGTGCAACTATAGCGCCAATATCAATAGACTTATCTAATGGATCACCAACACGAAGTTTTTCCATTCTTTTCTTAAGTTTTTGGATAAATTTTTTCTCAATACTTTCTTGTACTAATAGTCTTGATCCAGCACAACATACTTGACCTTGGTTAAACCAAATCGCATCAACAACACCTTCTACTGAGCTATCTAAATCAGCATCTTCAAAAACAATAAAAGGTGATTTGCCACCAAGTTCCATTGTCATTTTTTTATCTGGGTTAGTATTTGTTTGAATTATTTTCTTTCCAACTTCAGTTGATCCCGTAAAGGCAATTTTTTTAATATCTTTATGTGATGTTATATATTCACCAGTAGAACCATCTCCCGTAAGAATATTAATTACACCTTGTGGAATTTTAGCTTTTTCACAAAGTTCAGCAAAATAAAGTGCTGTTAAAGAAGTATATTCTGCAGGCTTTAAGACTACTGTATTTCCAAGAGCAATTGCGGGAGCAATTTTCCACGCTAACATTAATAATGGAAAGTTCCACGGTATAATTTGCCCAACAACACCAATAGAGTTATCAGAATTATTAGTATTCCTCGCAGCCCACCCTGCATGATAATAAAAATGTCTAGCAACAAGTGGAATATCTATATCTCTTGTTTCACGTATTGGTTTACCATTATCAATGGTCTCTAAAACAGAAATAAATCTTGAATTTTTTTGTATTAGACGTGCGAGAGCATATAAATATTTTGATCGATCAAAAGATGAAAGTTTTGACCATTTGATATGAGCTTTTTTTGCAGCACTGACTGCAGCATTTACATCTTTTTTTGAAGCAACAGATAATGTCGCAATTTTTTTATTTGTGGAAGGATTTATTATATTTAATTTTTTTGAGCTAAATGATTTTACAAACTTTCCATTTATAAAAATATTATTTGGATTTTTTAAATTTTTAATCCAATTTGTAACTTCCTTGCTATCTTCTGGTGCTGGTCCATAAGTTATATTTTGAAAATTTTTAATAACTTTATCCATATTATCCTATTGCAAGTTTCTCTTTGTTTGCATACCTGCCACTAGTGTAGTGATAGAGTTGTCTTTCTATATCAATTAATAAACTAGAAGCACCAATTCGCAATAATTTAGGATTAACCCATTCAAATCCTAGTTCTTCTGCTACTAATATTAAAAATTCTAAAACAGATTTGGCCGTTGATATTCCACCTGCAGGTTTAAAGCCAATTTTTTTTCCAGTTTTTGTATGAAAATCTCTAATCATTCTCAACATGACAAGACTGTTATTAAGATTTGCATTTATACTTTCTTTTCCTGTTGATGTTTTAATAAAATCGGCACCAGCCATCATACAAACCAACGAAGCTTTTGCTACATTTCGAAGAGTCTCAAGATCACCAACACCAAGAATAGCTTTTATTTTTGTTTTACCTGCAGTTTCTTTAAAACTACGAACCTCATCATATAATTTTTTCCAGTTATTTTGGAGAACATATCCTCTATTGATAACAATATCGATTTCATCAGCGCCATCTTTAATAGAGTCAGAAATTTCTTTTTTTCTTGTCGTATATGATGATAAACCTGCAGGAAAACCCGTAGAAACTGCTGCAATTGCGATTTTGTTTTGAATAAGTTTTGTGCAATCTTTTATTAGATGATGATAGACACACACAGCTCCTACTCTTACTGCATTATTTTCTATTCCTAAATCTTGAAGAATATAATCATCAATCGGATTGAGGGCTTTATTACACAGTCTTTCAACTTTTCCAAAGGTGTCATCGCCACTTAGCGTAGTAAGATCAATTAAAGTAATAGCTTTTAACAACCAAGCGACTTGAAATTCCTTTTTTACAGTTCTTCTTTTAGTTAAGGTAGATGTTCGACGTTCTACCGCACTTAAATTAATTTGTGTATTGTTCACCCAGCTTGTATCTAAGTTATAAAATGTTTTCTTTTTCATCAAATTAAATTTTTTCTTCTTTTATTGGTCTACTTAGTAAATTACTTAGTTCTTCTTTTAAATCATGTTGCTTATAAAGTATATTGTATACAGACTCCATTATTGGCATATCAATATTTTTATTTTGTGAAATATTATAGACTGCTTTAACTGTATAATAACCCTCTGTTACTTCTTGCGATTTTAAAAGATCTAAAAAATTATCGTATTTTGAAGAAGCTAATTTAATACCAAACTGTGTATTACGAGAATTTTTAGAGCTACAAGTTAAAATGAGATCACCAAGCCCAGATAAACCAAATAATGTATTTTTATGAGCTTTAAATTTTTTTGCATACCTTGTCATTTCTGCAAAAGATCTAGATATAAGTGCACTTTTAGCATTTTCACCTAAATTCAACCCTTCTGCAATACCTGCAGCTATTGCGTATATATTCTTTAACGCACCACCTATTTGCGTTCCGATTAAATCATTTGAATAATAAATTCTAAATTCTTTATTAGGTATAAGTTTAGAAATTTTATCAAAATCTTTTCTATCTTTTGTTGCAAGCGTTACTGCAGTTGGTAAACTTTGAGATACTTCATTTGAAAAAGATGGGCCTGATAAAATACTAATTGATTTAAAAGGTATCATTTCTTGAAATACATCTGTTAAAAATTTTGATGACGATATTTCAATGCCTTTTGAACATATAACAATATGATGATTATTATTATGTAATGATGAATCCTTAATTACCTCCCTGATGTTTTGTGTGGGTAATGTTATAAATAAAAATTTAACATTTCTAATTTCTTTCAAAGAAGTAGTAGCAGAGACATTTTCATTAAATGAACTGTATTTTAATTTTGGATTAATTTTATGTTCATTTATTGATTTAACAATTTTTTCATCTCGAGCATAAATGATAACTTTATTATTACTTAATAATCGGGCAAGTGCACTCCCCCAAACTCCTCCGCCTAAAATTCCAATTGTCATACGTTTGATCTTTATCCGGTGAGTCAAATGAAGTCAATTTATGGTTTTTGGCTAAAATCTTAGGTATTTTTATGAAAAAACTGCATGATTGATTTTTGGAACTAGTATATGAGGTAGCCTATATAAAAAGTATACTTTTTTGGAGGAAATATGAAAAAATTACTTCTAGCTGTTATTGTAAGTTTGTCGACTGTAACGACTGCTGCACTAGCAGAAATTAAAGTAGGAATTATTCTTGGTTTTACAGGACCAATTGAATCTTTAACTCCTGCTATGAGAGATGGTGCTAGAATGGCATTTGATGAGGCATCAAACTCTGGAAATCTTTTAGGTGGTGAATCAATTACTATCTTAGAAGCTGACTCAACTTGTGTAGACTCTGCTGCTGCAACTGCTGCTGCTGAGGATCTAGTTGCACAAGGTGTAACTGCTATTATGGGTGCTGACTGTTCAGGTGTAACAGGTGCGATTAATGCAAACGTTGCAGTACCAAATGGTATCTTAATGGTATCTCCATCTGCAACTTCACCAGGTCTAAGTAAAGTTCCTGATAATGGAACTTTTTGGCGTACTGCTCCATCTGATGCAAAAGGTGGTCAAGTATTAGCTAAACTTGCTTTAAGCAGAGGAATTGAAAGTATAGCTGTAACGTATACTAACAATGACTATGGAAAAGGTTTAGCTGAAGTATTTGAAGCTTCATTTGCACGTGGTGGTGGAACTATTACAGCATCTGCTGCACACGAAGATGGTAAAGCGGATTATTCATCAGAAGTTGGTGTTCTTGCATCAGCTGGTGGAGACGCACTACTAGTAATAGGTTATATCGATGATGGTGGAAAAGGAATGATCGAAGCATCTTTAGATTCAGGTGCATTTGACACTTTTGTTCTTTCTGATGGTATGATTGGTCAATCAATTGTGGATAATATCGGTGCTGATCTTGAAGGATCATTTGGTTCTATGCCAGGTGCAATTTCAAAAGGTTCAGCTAAGTTCGGAGAACTAGCAGCTGCAAATGGCATGGATGGAAGTGCTCCATATGTTGGAGAGTCTTATGATGCTGCAGCAATTATTGCTCTTGCAATTCAAGCTGGCGGATCTGCTGATAAGCAATCGATCCTAAACAATATTGCTAAAGTATCTAACGCTCCAGGTATTGTAATTAACCCTGGTCAATTATCATACGGCTTACAAATGTTAGCTGCTGGTAAAGATATTGATTACCAAGGTGCAACGGACGTAGAATTTAATGCGTTTGGTGATGCAGCTGGTGCGTTTAAAGAGTTAGAAGTTAGCGGTGGCGAATTCGTTACTGTTGGTGCTCTGTAATAATATTTATTAAATAATTTATTTTAGAAACCCAGCTTATTAAGCTGGGTTTTTTTTGGTTTAAAAATTAATTAAAAGGAAATTTTATAGCTCCGTCTAGATCTGTGATTTTGCATGATGGAAATTCTGCAGGATGTTTATCATATCTCTTTTTCTTACAATCACTTTGAGGGATATCAAAATCACTTCCAGGCATAAAAGATCTTGTTCCTGTTGGTGAACAAGAATCAATCATCACTGTTCTCCCAGTCCATCTATAAATCTCTGATTGGATCCATTCTTTTTGTGTTTGAAGTAATTGAAGAAATTCGTACATATATTTGCCATCGTCTGATCCATTTCCATGCAATCCATGAACAACATATTTACCACATTCTTTGAAAACTACAGGGCTACCCGATGTATCAAAAAGCATAGGAGGATTATTCTTACCATCATGCTTTATAGTTTGTCTTGAGCAAGGAATTCTTTTGGATCCCCATATTCTTCCATTAAGCAAATGATCATTATAAAATCTTCCTTCGCTCATTTTGCTATTTCCAGGAACAGATATATGAAGAGCTTTTGTATTCATTTCAGGTAAATTATTTGCAATTGGAATAGGAGAGATTTGAATATTTTGACCTTTTTTACATTTTTTACAATTTCGGTCGACATGTGCAACTAAAATATCATAACCTGGTGGGACACCGGTGGCCCTTGCTGAAATATCTAATACTTTTGCAATAATAATTTTTTTCTTGGGATAATTTTTTCCATCCACAACATACATATTTTCTTTATGATGATACCAGTCAGTCTTTTTTTTATTTGCAGCTTCTGCACCACAAGAAAGAGTTTTTTTTCTATCTGGTTCAAAACCTAAAATGTGTGCTGAGCTTAATATAATATCATCCTCAATAAAAGTTACATTAGCTCCCCACATATCTTCACCTTGTGCCATTCTAGCTTGAAAAGTAAAATCATCATTAATATCTAATGTACCACAATCTTTTTCGCACTTTAATACAGGAGGTTGAGCTATAGTTTGAAAAGATATAAAAGAAGCAAATAAAACTAAAAAAATTTTCATTAAGAATGTCTTACTTTTTCAGGAATAATTCCTTTTGGTCTATATCGTAAAATTAGTAATAATATTAATCCCATAAATAAATACCTGAAATATGGAACACTATCTAATAAATGTAATTTTAAGACATTAGTTGGCTCTAAACCTGTTGTTAATTGATTAATAATAAATGTTGTTAGTGGTGCAGCTTCTATCCATGAAAACCAGATAACAAAACCTCCAAATATGGCACCTAAATTATTTCCACTACCGCCTACAATAACCATAATCCAGATAATAAAAGTGAACCGAAGTGGTCGATATCCTGAAGGAGTAAATAATCCATCCAAAGTTACAAGCATTGCTCCCGCAACACCTACAATTGCAGCTCCTATTACAAAAATAATTAAATGTTGTTTCACAACATCTTTTCCCATTGCATTTGCAGCTGTTTCATTATCTCTGATAGCTCTCATCATTCTTCCCCAAGGAGATAATTGAGCTTTGTTGGCAAAATAAAAAATTATCAACATAACAATCAAAAATAGAATAGCATAAGATAATTTTACAAAAATTCCTGAACCATCAATAATAAGATTATTTAATACTTGTTGTCTGTCACTTACATCAATAATGTTATTTAACTTTGATGAATTGAGATATGTAATTAAATTAATAAACCAATCAGCATTTTGTAAATCAATTTCATAAGGAACTGGTCTCTTTAAACCGATGACATTTTTTACCCCTCTGGACAACCATTCTTCATGTTTTAAGACACTAACAACTATTTCTGAAATACCAAGAGTTACAATAGCAAGATAATCAGATCGTAATCCAAGAGCTACCTTACCAATTACAAATGCAACACCTGCAGCAAATAAACCTCCTACTATCCAAGAGAAAATTATTGGTAATCCAAGTCCACCTAAAAACCCTGCTATTGCAGGATTAACATCCTCAATATTATGAGTAGCGTTTAAATAAAAATGTCTGATAATTAAAATACCAAAAAAAATTATAAGAGAATTTAAAATATACCTATTTCTTTTTTGGATTAACGTTTTATTAACATACATTACAGCTATTACTAATACGACAAGTAAAGCAAAACTAATACCTAATCCTCTACCTCCAGCCTGCCAGGACTCAGCAATGGGAGGGTAAGAAACAAGCACTGCAGCTAATCCACCCATGGCAAGAAAGCCCATTACTCCAAAATTAATTACTCCTGCATAACCCCATGAAATATTAACTCCCATTGTCATTATTGCTGAAACAATACACATGTTTAAAATAACTAAACTTACTGACCATCCTTGAATAAAGCCTACAAAAATAAAGAGAGAGATCATGATTGTAATTGCTAACCATTCATATCTCTCAAATCTCATCATAAGACTCTTCCCTTAAATATGCCTGATGGTCTAATCAATAAAACAATAACTAAAATTGAAAATGATACAGCAAATTTATAATCTGTTGAAAGTAATTGTACTAGACCTGTTGGCTCTATAGAACTTGGAAGTATGTATACAAAGAATTTCTTATAAGCATACGTAACCATAATCTCTGAAAATGCGATGACATAACCGCCTACTACAGCTCCAAAAGGACTTCCAATTCCTCCAACAATTGCTGATGCAAATATTGGCAAGACTAAATTGAGATAAATAATTGGCTTATAACTTTTATCTAAACCGTAAAGTGTACCCGCAACACATGCCAGAACACCTACAATAATCCAAGTAGTAAAAACTACTCTATCAGGATTAATACCAGACAGTAATGCTAAATCTTCATTATCTGAAAATGCCCTCATTGATTTTCCAGTTTTTGTTTTTTGCAAAAACCAGAAAGTAAAAGTTAAAAGCAAAATTGTAATTAATATTGTAATAACTTGAGACGATTTTAATGCTAATCCTTCATTTAAACCTGTCATTACTTTAAACTGTTTCGCTTTCATTATAAATTTCTGTCCATCAGAGAATTTTATGGTTTCTGTTCCAATAATAATTCTTATTATTGCATTTATTACAAACATAACACCAATTGAAACCATTGCTAAAACAACGGGAACACTTTTTTGGTATCTGTAATATTGAAAAACAAATTTATCAGAAATAATGCATAATATAATTGTTGCTATTATTCCTATAGGTAAAGCTAACAAGGCAGTTGGCAGAATTCCTAAATCAATATTTTGTGATTGAAAAAACCACGTAAATAAAATTGTTATCATCGCTCCAAATGACATGATTTCGCCATGTGCAAAATTGGCAAAACGAAGTATGGCATACACAAATGTAACTCCTAGTGCTCCAAGTGCAAGTTGGGAGCCATAAGAAATGCCTGGAATGATAATAAAATTTAGAAGTACAATTATAGAATTTAGAAAATCAATCATTTTAACCTCCTAAAAAAGACTTTCTAACTTCTGGATTATTCAATAATTCTTCACCTGAACCTTCTCTACTATTTTTTCCATTTACTAATACGTATCCTCTATCAGCAATACCAAGTGCTTGTTTTGCATTTTGCTCAACCATTAGTATCCCAACACCAGTTTTACGAACTTCTATGATTCTTGAAAATAACTCATCCATTACTATTGGTGATACTCCTGCAGTCGGTTCATCTAACATTAAAATTTTAGGTTTAGTCATAAGCGCTCTTCCAAAAGCTACTTGTTGTCTTTGACCTCCAGATAATTCTCCTGCACTTTGATTTCTTTTTTCTTTTAAAATAGGAAAGAGGTCATAAACATCATTAATGGTATGAATAATATCATCCTCTCTTAAAAACCCTCCCATTTCTAAATTTTCTTCTACTGTCATACCAGTGAACACATTGTTTGTTTGTGGAACGAATGCCAATCCTAAATTAATTCTGTTTTGAGGTAGCATTGAAGAAATTTCCTCATTTGAATATTCAACAGAACCTGAAGTTAAACTTAACAAGCCAAGTAATGCTTTCATTGCTGTTGATTTCCCTGCTCCATTTGGGCCAACAATGACAACAATTTCACCCTCGTTTACTTCTAGATTAATATCTTTAATTATATCAACTCCTCCATATCCAGCTGTTAAATTTTTACCAATTAAATTATTCATAAAATTCTAATTCTTATTAATACCTTTTCCTAAATAAGCTTCTATGACTGTATCGTTATTTTTTACTTCATTAAAATTTCCTTTGAATAAAACTGAACCTTCCGCCATGACAATTACAGGATCACATATTTTTTCAATAAGATCCATATCGTGTTCAATTACAAAGAAAGTATAATTTTTTTCTTTATTTAATCTTAATATTGCATCTGTGATTTCATTGAGAAGTGTTCTATTAACTCCAGCTCCTACTTCATCAAGTAAAACGATTTGAGGATCAACCATCATGGTTCTTCCTAACTCAAGTAGTTTTTTTTGACCGCCAGATAAGTTACCCGCAAGTTCTTGAGTTAAATGACTTAAATTTAAAAAATTTATTACTTCTATAGCTTTTTGTCTTATTTCTTCTTCTTGTTGTTTTACTTTAGCATTACTTAATAAGGCATATGATAATTTTTCACCAAATTGATTTGGTGGTACCATCATTAAATTTTCAAGAACAGTTAAAGTTGAAAATTCATGGGCAATTTGAAATGTTCTTAAAACTCCTTTAGCAAATAACTCGTGAGGTTTTAAAAAAGAAATATCTTCATTATTAAGAATTATATTTCCCTCATCTGGATCATATAATCCTGCAATAGTATTAAATAATGTTGTTTTTCCTGCTCCATTTGGACCAATTAAACCCGTAATTGAACCCATTTCAACTTTCATTGAAGCGTTATGAACTGCTTTTAATCCTCCGAAAAATTTATTAACCTTATTTATTTCAAGCATTATGCAATTTCTTTAAATTTCCATTCAATTCTGCATTAAGAACTAATCCCAGAGATATAATTATAGCAAGCATCGCAGATCCTCCATAAGAAACTAAAGGTAGAGGAATTCCAACAACAGGCATTAATCCAGATACCATAGATATGTTCATTATCACATATATAAATAAGTTACTGCCAACTCCGATAGAAAGAATCCTACCAAAGATATGATTTGATTTAATGCTTATATAAAAACACACTGATATTAATAAAAAAAATAGTAAGATTATAAACATAGTACCAATAAAACCAAATTCTTCTCCAATTAACGTAAATATAAAATCAGTTTGTTTTTCGGGTAAATATTGTAGATAAGATTGAGAGCCTTCCAAAAATCCTTTGCCAGTTAAACCACCAGATCCTAAAGCAATTTTTGATTGTATGAGTTGATATCCTCTTCCAAGAGCATCTGCCTCAGGATTTAAAAAAGAGAAAATTCTATCTTTTTGATATGGTTGTAAGTAATTTAATAACAAAGGAATTGATAAAATTAAAACAAAAAATCCTAATACAAACTTCCAAATTCTTATTCCACTTGCAAATAGAACTAGAACACCAAGCATTGCTATACTTAAAGCAGTTCCAAGATCTGGTTGAATAACGACTAAAACAAAAGGTAAAAACAAAATTAAAATTGGAAAAAATAAATTTTTTATTCTTTTAATTTCATCAAATTTTAAATCATGATAAAATCTTGCTAGTGCAAGTATAATAGTTATTTTTATTATTTCTGAAGGTTGGATACTAAAGCCAAACAAATTTATCCATCTAGTTGCTCCTTTACCAAAAACACCTATTAACTCAACTGATAGTAAAAGTAATAAAGATAAAATAAAAATGATATAAGCACCTTCATAAATATACTTGATATTTATTAGAGCTAGAATAACTCCTAAAAAAATAAAAAAACCTAATCTAATTAAATGTCTAGATGCCCAAGGATTATATGATCCTCCTGCAGCAGAATATAAGCCTGCTGCTCCAATAAAAGAGATTAAGATTACTAAGAAAATCAATAAATAATTTAGGTTTTGAATTTTATTTAACATTATGTTTCTAATTTTTTTGTAAATTGAAAAATTTCTTTTGCTATAGGTGCAGCAGTTGATGCGCCTGAACCACCATGTTCAATAACAACTGAAACAGCATATCTAGGTTTTTCAACTGGCATATATCCAACAAATAAAGCGTGATCTCTTTTTTTCCATTCTACTTCTTTTTTTCTAAAATCTTCACTTTCTCTCTCAGCTACAGTTATTCTTCTAACTTGCGAAGTTCCTGTCTTACCTGCAAAAGGAGCAGATTCTGATCTTGAATTATAAGCTGTACCTTTACTTTCATTAACTACTTTAAACATCGAACTTTTAATAATTTTAATTGCATTTTGGTATTTTTCTAATTTTTCAAATTCAATGTTAATATTTTGTTTGATAATATTTGGTTTTATATTTTTTCCATCGGAAGCAATAATGGAGGTCATTACAGCTAGTTGTAATGGATTAGTTAATACAAAACCCTGTCCAATTGCTGAAATTAAAGTCTCTCCAGGATACCAACTTTCATCATATTTTTTCTTTTTCCAATCACGTGAAGGAATAATTCCTTTTTTTTGATTAGGTAAAGGAACATCATAAATTTTTCCTAAACCAAAATCTTCAGCAACTTTAGCAATTTTATCTATTCCAATTTTTTTCGAAATTTCATAGAAAAAAACATCACATGATTCTTTAATTGCATCACTTACATTCATTAATCCATGACCATTATTTTTCCAACAATGATAAAGTCTATCACCTAAACCGATTTTTCCATTACAAAAATGATTTGTATTAGTGTCTATTACACCATGTACTATTCCAGCAATCGCAACAACCATTTTGAAAGTTGAGCCTGGAGCGTACAAACCCTGAATACATCTATAAGTAAGTGGTGATAGTTCATTGTCTAAAATTGAGTCCCAATATTCTTTATTTGGTTTTTGTATAATTTTATTAGGATTATAAGATGGGGTAGAAACCATACATAAGATATTTCCATTGTTGATATCCATAAGTACCGCTGAACCTGCCTTATGTTCTTTTAATAAATTCAAAGCATATTGTTGAATTCTTAGGTCGATAGTAATCTGAATATCATTCCCTTTTTTACTATCTTTTCTGGATATTTCCCGAATTATTCTTCCATAAGAATTTACTTCAATTTCTCTTTGACCTGATTTACCAATAAGTTTTGGATTAAAACTTTTTTCAATACCATCTTTTCCTATTTCTAGATTAGGCATATTTGCAATAAAAGGTAATTCAACTTCTTCTCGATTTGGTTTATTTGTATAACCGATTAAATGTGAAACAATATCATTGTAGCGGTAAATTCTCATATAATCTTGAGAAATAAATATGCCCTCTATATTTAGTTTATTTGATTCTATTTTTTCAAGATCTGACCAATTAATATTCTCTAATACTTTTATTTTTTCAAATTTTTTTACTTTTTTAGATAATTCTATTATTTTTCTTCTATCGGTAAAATCTATATTTATTATTTGATTTAATTCATTAAGAGATTTGTTTATATTTTTTGTATTTTCAGGAATTATATATACATCAAATACTTTAATATTAGATGCTAAAATATTTTTATTTGTATCATAAATCATTCCTCTAAGAGGGTATATAATTTCTACATCTATTTGATTATTATTAGAAAGAGTTTTATATTTTTGAGAATCCTTTATTTGAATATTATATAGTCTCCATCCCACAATACCAAAAAAAGATAATTTAAATAAATATAAAAAAAAAGTTCTTCTATTAAGTACTGAATATTGTTTTTTATCATCAGAATAGAACATATCATTTATCCAATTTGGTAAATAAAAATAAAGTAGGAATAAAAATAATTAAAGAAATTAAAATGAAGTTTAATATTAACAATGTATTAAATTTGTAGTCATTTATAATGTTTGCGATAATTTGCTCAAAAAGCAATGAAATTATTAAAGATATAAAATATATAAAAATTATTTTATAGAAAGATAGATTGTTTAAATATTTTCTAAGTAAAGCAAACAAGATTAGAAGAGATAAAAAAGTAATTAAATGAGCTCCTATATAATTTAATAATAATATATCGAATAAAATTCCATATACTAATGCAACAACATAGAGATAATAATGATAGTGGTAAAAGATTAGATATATAAAAGTTAAATGAAAAAGAATATAGAAAGCATTATTAACATTGGGAAATAAAATAAAGGAATTTACAGAAACCGAAAAACTTATAGTTAAAATAATATTTAGTTTTACTGAGGGAGTAAGGAATTTAGAAAACTCCATTATTTTGAGGTAACTATTTGCAGATAATCAATATTTTCAAAATCAACAAACGGTAGTACAAAAAATCTATTTTTTTCAACTTTAGCCACTTTACCAACTAATAAATCTACAGGAAAAATTTGGGCGGTACCACTTGTAACGACAATATCTCCTAATCTTGGCATTTTATTTTCTTTCACAAAAGAACTTACTAAATATTTACCATCTCCATTTCCAGAAAGTAATGAAAAAATACCATCTGATATAGACTTTACTGAAATAGATAAATTGGGATCAGTTAATAGTATTACTCTTGAATTTTTAGCAGTTGTATCAATTACCTTCCCAACTAATCCTCTTTCATTTATTGCAGACATGTTCTTCTTAATTTTATCTTCATAACCAGCATTTAAATTTATTAACTTACTATAAATAGTATCATTTCTGTTAATAAGAGATGCAGTTTTAATTAAAATTAAATTATTATCAGTTGCATTTAATAACTTTTTTAAAACTTTATTCTCTCTTGAATTCTGTATTGCTAATGTTTGCCATTTTTTTAAACGTATTATTTCTTCTTTAAGAATTTTGTTTTCAAATTTTAAACTTCTAAATTGATTATATTCATCAACAATATTTGAAAAAGCGTTTACAGGTGCAGAAATAAATCTTGTAACTGGAACCACTACAGAACTAGATAGATTTTTTATTCCATAAATAACATAATAATCGGTTTTTGAAAAAAAGACTAAAATAAATGAAAAAGTAATAACAGATACAATTGTAAAGTTTTTTAAAAATCTTGATAATTGAAAAACCTTTATTTGGAACTTGGGTGACATTTAAATTTTAATCAGAGGCAAAAACATCACTAAGTCGTGATTTTTCTTCAAGTGCCTGACCTGTTCCCATTACAACACATAATAAAGGATCTTCAGCAATTGAAACTGGTAAACTTGTAGATCTCCTCAAAACTTTATCAAGATTATAAAGAAGAGATCCGCCTCCAGTCAACATTATCCCCCTTTCAACAATATCAGCAGATAACTCAGCTGGTGTTTGTTCTAATGCTCTTTTAATCGTATCAATTATTTGAGCTACAGGTTCAGCAAGTGCTTCCGCAACTTGCCTTTGAGAAATGCTAATTTCTTTTGGCAGTCCTGATATTAAATCCCTTCCTTTTACACTCATACTTTTACCATCTCCATCATCTGGAGGACTTGCTGAACCTATATCTTTTTTCATTCTTTCTGCTGTAGTTTCACCAATTGCTAGTTTATGAGTTGTTCTCATGTATTCCATTATTGCTTCGTCAAACCTATCTCCAGCTGCTTTTACAGAAGTTGAATTAACTACTCCTCCAAGAGATAATACTGCCACCTCAGAGGTTCCTCCGCCAATATCAACAACCATCGAACCGGTTGGTTCTGCAACTGGTAAACCTGCCCCTATTGCTGCTGCAACTGGTTCTTCAATTAAATATACCCTTCTTGCCCCAGCAGCGTCAGCGGACTCTCTAATAGCTCTTCTTTCAACATTAGTTGCACCAGAAGGAACACAGATAACAATTTGAGGGTTTGATAAGGATCTACCCTTATGTACTTTTTTAATAAAACTTTTTATCATTTGTTCTGCAACATCAAAATCAGCAATAACTCCATCTTTCATAGGGCGAATGGCTTTTATTTTTCCAGGTGTTCTTCCAAGCATTTGTTTTGCTTCATTGCCAACTGCTAAAACTTGAGTTTTTCCATCATTTTCAATTGTTGCAACTACTGAAGGTTCATTAAGAATTACACCCTCACCTTTTACGTAAACTAAAGTATTAGCAGTACCCAAATCTATAGCCATATCTTTAGAAAATAAGCTAAAAAAACGATCTATTACCATTAATTACACTCCTTCTATTTTCAGATTTGCTGTGTTTTCTTTAATAGATTTAGTTTTTTTAAAGATCAATCTGTTTAATGCGTTAATGTAAGCTTTTGCTGAGGCGACAATAATATCAGGATCACTGCCTTTTGCTTGAGATGAAAGATCATCATCTTCTAATCTAACTGTTACCTCTCCTTGTGCATCAGTTCCAGCTGTAATTGCATTTACTTGATAAAGTTTAAGTTTGAAATCAGTATTAGTAAGCTTTTTTATTGCATTGAATGTAGCGTCAACAGGACCATTACCATTTATTTTAATATTTTCCACTTTGTCCTCTATTTCTATCTTTAATTTAGCTTCAGCTTTTTCAACAGATCCAGCATTTACCTCTAAAGATACAAATTTAATATGTTCATCATATGACGATGATCTGTCTTCTGCTAATGCAATTAAATCCTCCTCAAATATCTCTTTTTTCTTATCTGCTAAATCTTTAAACCTTCCAAACAATTCCATAAGAGCGTTGTCACCAACCTCATAACCAAGTTCTTTTAATTTTTCTGAAAAAGCGTGTTTACCTGAATGTTTACCAAGAACGAGAGATGATTTGTTAAGGCCAATAGATTCGGGAGTCATTATTTCATATGTACCTGCATGTTTAAGCATTCCATCTTGGTGTATACCAGCTTCATGAGCAAAAGCATTAGCTCCAACAATTGCTTTATTTGGTTGAACAGGAAAACCTGTTATAGATGATACCAATCTAGAAGCTTTCATAATAGACTCCGTTTTAATATCTGTATAATAAGGCATGAGGTCTTTTTTTACTTTCAAAGTCATAACGATCTCTTCCAAAGAAGAGTTTCCAGCTCTTTCACCCATACCATTGATGGTGCACTCAACTTGTCTTGCACCTTCTTTGATTGCAGCAACATTATTTGCTGTAGCTAAACCTAAATCATTATGAGTGTGAGTAGAAAGAATTGCTTTATCAATGTTAGGAACATTATTTTTTACATTTTTGAAAATTTTTCCAAATTCCTCAGGCAATGTATAACCAACTGTATCAGGAATATTTATAGTTGATGCGCCAGAATTTATTGCAAGCTCAATACATTTATATAAAAATTCTAATTCTGATCTTCCACCATCTTCACAGCTCCACTCTATGTTGTTACAAAGATTTCTAGCATGAGATACTGTTTTTTGGATGGCTTCTAAAACTTCTTCTTCAGTTTTCTTTAATTTATATTTCATATGAAGAGGACTAGTTGCTATAAAAGTGTGTATTCTTGGAGACTTTGCATGTTGTACTGCTTCCCAAGCACGATCAATATCTTTAAAACTTGCTCTTGCTAAACCAGCTATAGTTGAATTTTTTACATACTTACTAACTTCAGAAACTGCTTCAAAATCTCCATTGGATGCAATTGGAAATCCTGCTTCAATGATATCAACTTTCATAGCATCAAGAACTTCAGCAATTTGAAGTTTTTCGTCTAAATTCATTGATGCCCCAGGAGATTGTTCTCCATCTCGAAGAGTTGTATCAAAAATATATATTTTTTCAGTCATTTTTGTAAGTATACACTAATAAATATTTAATTAAACTTTCATCTAATTTTTTGATTTATCAACCATTTTTCCTTCAGCAATCCATGGCATAAGAGTTCTTAATTTTTCACCAACTGCTTCTATTGGGTGTTCAGCTTGTTCTTTTCTCATTACTTTAAATTTTGTTTGACCACTTTGGTGTTCCTGCATCCATTCTTTAGCAAATTGACCAGATTGAATTTCTGAAAGAATTTTTTTCATTTCTTTTTTTGTTTCATCAGTAATAAGTCTTGGACCTCTTGAATAATCACCATACTCTGCAGTGTTTGAGATTGAGTATCGCATGTTTGCCATGCCACCTTCATATAAAAGATCTACAATAAGTTTCACTTCGTGAAGACATTCAAAATAAGCCATTTCAGGTGCATACCCTGCTTCAACAAGAGTTTCATAACCTGCTAAGATTAAATGTGTTAGGCCTCCACATAAAACAGATTGTTCACCGAAAAGATCTGTTTCACACTCTTCTTTAAAAGTTGTTTCTATAATACCAGCTCGTCCTCCGCCAATTGCAGATGCATAGGCAATTCCTATTTCTAGAGCATTACCTGAAGGATCTTTATCTACGGCTACTAAACAAGGTACACCAGCACCTCTTACATATTCAGCTCTAACTGTATGGCCAGGACCTTTAGGAGCAACCATTATAACATCAATGCCTTCTTTAGGTTTAATTAAATCAAAGTGAATATTTAATCCATGAGCAAATGCAATTGTAGTACCTTCTTTAATATTTTCAGCTATATCATTTTTATAAATTTCAGATTGAAGTTCATCGGGTGTTAGCATCATAATAATATCAGCCCAACTTGCAGCCTCTGAAGGTGTCATAACTTTGAAATTAGCTTGTTCAGCTTTAATTCTTGAATTTGAACCTTCTCTTAAAGCAATTGAAACATTTTCTATTCCAGAATCTCTCAAGTTCATTGCATGTGCATGACCTTGACTTCCATATCCTACAATTGATATTTTTTTATCTTTTATTAAATTTAAGTCTGCATCTCTATCATAATATACTCTCATTATTCCTCCTCATTTTTTTGAATTGATGATATTGCAACGGGACCACTTCTAACAATTTCAACTTTTGTTATTTCATTAATTTCTTTTATAAATCTATTTACTCTTTCTGATGCACCAGCAATTTCAAAAATTGTGGTATTATTTTCATTTTCAATTTTTCTAGCTCTATATAAATCACAAAGTTGATAAACTTTCTTTTTATTTGAATCAGAAATATAAATATACACTAAAGCAACCTCAGCTTCTACAGAACTGCCTTCTTGGTCTAAATTTGTAACACTGTGAACAGGAACAATTCTAAGTAATTGTTTTTCAATTTGATTAACAACTTCTGAAGTTCCATGAGTTACAATAGTAATTCTTGAAATATTTTCATCATTACTAACCTCTGCTACATTCAAACTATCGATATTATATCCTCTCCCAGAAAACATTCCTATAACTCTAGCTAAAACACCTGGTTCATTATCAACTAATACAGTTAATATATGTCTTTTAATCTCTGATACTTGATCCGGAGAGTCATAAACAGATTTATTCATTAAACTAAAATTTTTCCTTTTTCGGCAGATTTTTTGTCTTGTTTTTGATCTTTACTTAACATCATTTCATTGTGAGCAGATCCACTTTGAATCATTGGAAAGCAATTCTCTTCTTTAGTAACCCAAATATCGGCAATAACTGTATTTTTAGTTTCAATCATTTGTGTGATTACGTCATCAAGTTCATCAGTTGTTTTTGCTCTTAAACCAACAGCTTTATAACTCTCAGCTAACTTTACAAAATCAGGTAAACTATCAGTATAACTTTCGGAATATCTTCCACCATGTAAAAGTTCCTGCCATTGCCTAACCATTCCCATGTATTCATTGTTTAAAATAAATATTTTTACAGGCAATCTATATTGAACAGCAGTACTCATTTCTTGAATATTCATGAGTATAGAGGCATCTCCTGCTATATCGACTACTAAAGCATCAGGATGTCCAACCTGAGCTCCAATAGCAGCAGGAAAACCATATCCCATAGTTCCCAAACCACCTGAAGTTAGCCATCTATTTGGTTCTTCAAATTTATAGAATTGAGCAGCCCACATTTGATGTTGACCTACTTCAGTTGTAATAAATGTTTTTGTATTTTTTGTTAACTCATAAAGTCTTTGAACCGCATACTGTGGCTTAATCTGCTTGCCTTCATTATTGTAGTTTAAACAATCTACTTCTTTCCATTTATTTATTTTATCCCACCACAATTTTAATGAATCAGTATCTATTTTATATTTTTTGTCTTTCCAGACTGAAATCATTTTTTCAACAACTTGTTTGACATCACCTATGATTGGAACATCAACGTTTATTGTTTTGTTGATATTACTTTCATCAATATCAATATGAATTTTCTTTGAGTTAGGAGAGAAAGCATCAAGCCTTCCTGTAACTCTATCATCGAATCTTGCACCGATATTAATCATGACATCACATTCATGCATAGCCATATTAGCTTCATACATTCCGTGCATACCAAGCATGCCAAGTGAGTTTTTATCTGATGAACCTACTACCCCCAGACCCATTAATGTCATTGTTACTGGTGACCCAACCATATTAATAAATTCTCTAACTAATTTTGAAGCTTTTGGACCAGAATTAATACATCCACCACCAATATAAAAAATTGGTTTTTTAGCTTTTGAAATTAATTCTACTGCTTCTTCAATTTTATTTTTTTCAAAATCAGGACTTGGTTCAAACAATCTATGAGAGGGAATAATAATTTTATTTTTTTCTTCATAAGTTCCTGAAGCAAATTGAACATCTTTAGGTATATCAATTAATACAGGACCTGGTCTTCCATTTTGAGCAATGGTAAATGCTTCATGAAATACAGAAGATAATTTATTAACATCCTTAACTAAATAATTATGTTTAGTACAAGGTCTCGTTATACCTGTCGTGTCACATTCTTGAAATGCATCACTGCCAATTAAGTGTTGAGGTACCTGTCCAGTTATGCATACAATAGGTACACTATCCATCATTGCGTCAGTTAAACCGGTTACAACATTTGTTGCACCTGGCCCTGATGTAACAAGAACGACTCCAGTTTTACCAGTCGACCTAGCATAACCTTCAGCTGCATGTATCGCACCACCCTCTTGTCTTACTAAAACATGCTTAATTGAATTCTGTTTAAATAAAGTATCGTATATGGGTAACACCGCACCACCAGGATATCCAAATACAACTTCTACGCCTTGTTCAGCTAAGCTTTTTAAGACAATTTCAGCGCCTGTTATTTCATTATTCATTGATTTTAGCTCTTAGGCTGTGGATAAAATAAAATCAATAAATTAGTTCAATTTTGCTCTAAATTAATGGATTTTAAGTCAATTTCATCCGCAAATTGATTAAATTTTTTAAAAATATTAAGATTTGAAGATCTCCACCAAGTATGTTGTCTTTTTACATAGTTTCTTGTTACTTGCTGTATTTTAGAAATGCATTCCTCAATTGATACTTCATTATTAAGATAAGATTGAATTTCAGGAACTCCGTGAGCTTTCATTATTGGTAAACTATTATTATAATTTAATTTAAGTAAATTTTTGACTTCCTCTATTGCACCATCTTCCATCATTAAGTGTGTTCTATGATCTACTCTTCTATAGTTTTCTTTTCTATCTGGAAGAAATAATAATATTTTGTAATTTTTTAAATTAATAAAATTTTTATTTTTACTTTTTTTCCAGTCACTAAATTTTTTGTTAGTAAAAAAATTTACTTCCCATATTCTTCTTATTCTTTGAATATCATTAGGCGCAATATTAATCATTGCATCACTGTCAAGCTCTTTAACTAAATAATAAAAATTTTCCTTACCAATTTTTAAAATCATTTTTTCTGATTCTATTTTTATTTTTTCTGGAATAGATGGAATTGAAACTATTCCATTAATTAAAGATTCTATGTAAAGACCTGTACCTCCGACTAAAATAGGGGTTATATTTTTATTAAATAAATAATTAATTTTTTTTGATGCTTCCTCACACCATTTTTGAACATTAAATCTAACATCACCCTTAACAAAACCATAAAGATGATGATTGATTTTTTGTTGATCATTTATAGTTGGTCTAGCAGTTAAGATACTTAACTCATTATAAATCTGCATACTATCGGCATTTATAATTTCACCATTTAGTTTGTTCGCAAGGCTTAAAGCAAATTTTGATTTTCCTGATGCAGTTGGGCCTAATACAAAATAGATTTGAGTTTTCAATTATTCTTAAATTTAATTGTTACCCAATTTTGCTCATCATCTCTTATTATTTTTAGTAATAATGAGGATCTGCCTGTTTTTTCTAAAGAATTTACTAATTCTTCAAATGAATTCATATTGTTAATAACCTCTCTATTAACTTCTGTGATTATGTCTCCATTTTGCAAACTACTTTCATTGTCGTCAATTGAAATTACTTTAACCCCACTTTCATGATCTTCAATCGTAATTCCTAAAGATTCAATTTTTAAATTTTTTTCAATGTTTGTATTTGTTTTTCTCTCCGTAACTACCTCTCCAGGTAATTCTCCTAAAATTACCTCAATACGAATTTTTTTATTTTTTCTCCAAACTTCTAATATTGCAGTCGAGCCTACATCTGACTCTGCAACAACTCTTGGTAGATCAGGCATCTTTTTAATTTCTATATTATTAAATTTTAAAATTACATCGCCTGGTTCTAATCCAGCGGTTTTTGAGGGACCATTAGGATTGACATTGGATATGAATGCACCTTTTTGATCAGGCAATCCAAGACTTTCCGCAAAATCCTTTGTAACAGGTTGAATTTGTACACCTAACCAACCTCTCTTAGTTTTTCCAAAATCCTTTAATTGTTGTACTATTTTTTTGGCACTGTTCGCAGGTATTGCAAATCCTAAACCAATACTTCCACCTGTTTGCGAAACAATTGCCGTGTTAATTCCTATTACCTCTCCATCTAAATTAAATAATGGTCCACCGGAATTACCACGATTAATAGATGCGTCTGTTTGTAAAAATTTAACATATGGTCCACTACCTAAATCTCTTGAGATTGCAGATATAATTCCTGCTGTAACAGTACCTCCCAAACCAAGAGGGTTTCCAATTGCAATTGACCAATCTCCAACTCTCATCTTATCCGAGTCTCCCCAACCAACATATGTAAGATTTTTGTTTTTTGGATCAATTTTCAATACAGCTATGTCTGCTTTAGGGTCTCTTCCAAGTAATTCAGCTGTAAACTCTGTTTCATCATTTAAAATAACAGTTATTTCATCAGCTCCTTCAATTACATGATTATTTGTAACAACAATACCACCTTCACTTATTATAAAACCTGACCCAAGACCTGTCATTGGTCGTTGTGATCGTCTTTGATCACGATCAAAATATTCTTTAAAAAAATCATCAAAAGGAGATCCCTCTGGAAATTGTGGTATTTGATTTTGGTTATTATTTTCAACAATAGTAGTTGATGCAATACTAACTACTGCAGGAGATAATTGTTCTACTAAGTCTGCAAAACTCTCAGGTACAGCAAGTAATGGTTTCGTAAATAAAATAGAAATTAAGAATAAAAATTTTGTTCTCATATTAATTGTCGTAGTATTTGAACGTGAAATAAATAAGGCACAGTCCTAGAAGGGCAAAAAATAAACTGATATTTTTTACAGTTTGTGGATTAATAAGAGAAAGCATATCAAGATATTTCTTTAAATTGTTAGCTAAAAAGAAATAAAGTATACCTTCAATGATCAGCACTAGACCTATGCTTATTAAAAAGATTTCAAACATTAATTTTGGATATCTATTTCACCAAAAAATTTTTCACAAACTTCCCCAGGAGCAATTACCATGGACATCTCTGTATCTCCAAAAGTATCCTTACAAGCTTGCATTGTTCTTAAGAAATCAAAAAATTCCTCATCACGACTATAAGCATCACCTAATATTCTGTTTTTAGCAGCATCTCCTTCACCTCTAAGTATTGATGAGGTTCTTTCTGCTTCAGCTAGAATAACAGTTTGTTGTCTATCTGCTGATGCAACAATTTCTTTAGAAAGTTCTTCACCTTCAGCTCTTAATAAATTTGCTTCTTTTTCACGTTCAGAGCGCATTCTTTGATAAACATTATTAGATACTTGTTCAGTTAAATCTGTTCTTCCAATTCTAATATCAACAATTTTTACACCAAAAGAGTTCTCATTAACTTTAATTTGTTTTTCAATTTCATTCATAATATTAATACGTTCGTCACTGAGAAGTGATGTTAGAGAATATTGAGCAATTACACCTCTAACTGCCGCGTTTATAATTCTTCCAAATCTATCTGAAAAAGTAGTTTCGTTTCTAACTGTCTGATAAAATTTTAAAGGATCAACGATGTTGTATCTAGCAAATGAATCAACGATTATTCTTTTTTGATCTGAAAGTATCATTTCTTCGGGTTGTGGATCGAGATTTAGCAATCTTGAATCTAAAAAAACTGCATCTTGAATAAATGGAATTTTAAATTGAAGACCAGGTTTTGTAACAACTTTTCTTGGATCACCAAATTGAAGTACTAAAGCTTGCTTAGTTTCATTTACAATAAAAAAAGCTCCAGTGAAAGTAAGGAAAACGATAAATAGAACTAAAACTATAAGTAAATTTCTTGCACTAAATCTCATCTTAATTATTCCCTGACTTTTTAAGTTCATTCAATGGCAAGTAAGGAACTACTCCCTGTCCATTTCCAGTATCATCTAAAATTATTTTATTCTTTCCTTCTAAAACTTCTCTTAAAGTTTCTAAATAAATTCTCCTTTTAGTTACTTCTTTCGCATCTTTATAACTATTGTAAACATCTATAAAGTTTTGAGCCACACCTTCTGCTTGTTTAACCACCTGTTCTTTATATGCTGTAGCAGCTTCAACGAGTTTTGCTGCTTCACCACGAGCATTAGGTACAATTCTATTTAAATAAGTATTTGCTTCGTTAACTAATCTTTCTTTATCTTGTCTTGCTCTTTGAACTTCATCAAAAGCATCAATAACTTGATCGGGCGGATCAACACTTTGAAGCTGTACTGATTGAATTAAAACACCACTTTCATATGAATCTAAAACTAATTGTAATTCATTTCTTACAACTTGTTCTACCTCTTGACGGCCTTCTGTAAGTAAGAATTGAAGATCTCTTTGACCAACAACTTCACGCACTACACTCTCAGACATATCTTTAACGGTAAGTTCTGGATTTCTAAGTTTAAAGAGAAAATTTCCAGCGTCTTTTATTTTGAATAGTACTGTGAATGCAACATCTGCTATGTTTTGATCACCAGTAAGCATTAAACTTTCTTCAATTACTTTTCGCTCTGCATTTGAATTTGAGCCAAAACCAAGATCACTTGCACTTCTAAATCCAACGTTAATTTTTCTAATTACTTCAACTTTAGGTGTAACAGTTTGACCGATTGGAGTTGGAAAAAAGTAATGTAATCCAGGCTCTGTTGTTTGACCATTCCATCTTCCAAATAAAAGTTCTACGCCTTGCTCATCAGGCTCAACTCTATAAAAACCAGTAGCTAACCATAGTAAAACAGCTACTATTATAAATATTGAAAGATTACGTCTTCCACCAAATTTAAAATTGCCAAATCTATCTTTTGCTTTTCTAATCGAATCTTCAAAATCTCTTCTGTTTGGACCGTCTCCAGACCCTCCTGAACCCCAAGGGTTGTTATTTCCACCTGATCCCCAAGGATTATTGTCGTTGTTATTTATATTCCAGTTCATATATTATTGATAATATTGGCTCTATCTACTAACACTAATTATAATATTTAATAACTAATATTTGAGTAAATCTGGAAAAATCAAGTATGTCTGATGAAATTTTATCTTTAATTTATACATTTTCGAAGAAATTTAGTGATCCTGAAACAAATCTTACTTTTGATCCAAAAAATCATAACATTTCTGCAATTGTAAAAGAGGGTAATGTAAACATTTCCTTGCTTGTGAAAGGTCAAAAAGAAGACTTATATGTAAATATAGCAAGATTACTTAAAAATAATGTTGAGCAAATTTCTGGCGTTCTTTCAGTAAACGTGATTATCAACTCAGATAGAAATATTAATAAAAGAAATATTTCTGATGAGAAAAGATTTAAAATTGATGCAAAAAATATTGTAGCAATTGCAAGTGGTAAGGGTGGAGTTGGAAAATCAACATTTTCAGTAAATCTTGCCACTGCATTAAGCTCACTAGATCTCAAAGTTGGATTACTTGATGCAGATATTTATGGTCCTAGTGTTCCTAGGATGATGGGTATTTCTCAAAAACCAATAATGAATGAAAACAAAAAACTTATACCCTTAGAAAATTATGGGATAAAATTAATGTCTATAGGTTTTATTCTAGACTCAGAGGCTCCAACAATTTGGAGAGGACCTATGGTAATGAAAGCTTTAGAGCAAATGTTTAATGGTGTTGAGTGGGGTGAATTAGATTATCTTATAATTGATCTCCCTCCTGGGACAGGAGATGCTCAACTTACTTTAGCTCAAAGTTCAAAACTTTCTGGATCAATTGTAATTTCTACTCCTCAAGATGTAGCTCTTACTGATGCTAGAAAAGGAATAAATATGTTTAAAAAAGTTAATGTTGATATTCTTGGTATTGTGGAAAATATGAGTTATTTCATATGTGATAATTGTAATCAAAAACATTATATATTTTCAAAAGACGGTGTAAAAAAAGAATCTGAAGAATTTAAAATACCTTTTTTAGGAGAGATTCCTATTGATACAAATTTACGAATTCAATCAGACAATGGAATACCTGCTTTGATAGATAATCCAGATGGTGAAATTTCAAAAAAATTTATATCAATTGCTAAGAACTTAAAAAAATCTCTGAATTAAACATTCATTAAAGCATCAATTTTTTCATGATGCTCATAGTTAACTAATTTAAAATCATTAACTTTGTATTTAAAAAAGTTTTTTGTTTCAAACTGAAGCTCAGGTAATTTTTTGGGCTCTCTTTGTAATTGTATTTTAACCTGCTCAAAATGTTCTTTATAAATATGAAAATCTCCTAAAGAATGAATAAATGTTCCTACTTCTAATTTGCACTCTCTAGCTAACATATGAGTCAAAAGACTATAACTAGCTATGTTAAATGGAACTCCTAAAAACATGTCACATGACCTTTGATATAATTGGCAACTTAATTTGTTATCAGAAATAAAAAATTGTGAAAATGCATGACATGCAGGCAATGACATATTTTTAATCTCCGGAGGATTCCAAGCAGAAATTATATGACGTCTTCCATTTGGATCTTCTTTTAATCCTTTAATTAAATTTAAGACTTGATCTTCTCCATTAAAATTTCTCCATTGAACTCCGTAAATTTTACCGACATCTCCCTCAAATCTAGCATTTGATTTCCAATAATCAGCTTGAGCATTTTGCGTCCAAATAGTATTTTTATCTTTTAAATTTTCTCTTGAATCATTGTATAAAATTTCAGCAAGTCTTCTCTCATCGTCTGAACCTTCGATAAACCACAATAACTCTGAAACTACAGATTTCCACGCTAATTTTTTAGTCGTTATAGCAGGAAAACCTTTTGATAAATCATAATGCATTTGAAAACCAAATGATTTTCTGACGCTACCTGCTCTACTTTCAACATCTGTGCCATTATCATAACAATATTTCAATGCTTCTAAATACTGTTTCATTTTTCCCAAATCTCAAAATGACAAGAAGAGTCGCCATTAATTTTTTTTATCATTTTCATATTATTTTCTATTAAGGATATATCTATAAATTTTTCACAATTATAATTACCGTAGATTCTAGTAAGATAAAATTGTTCAATTAATTTAAAAGTTAAATTTATTATTTCTGAACCACCAATTATAAAAATATCTTTGTCCATATATTCTGATTGAAGATCTTTAATTTGATCATCTATGTTTCCACTAAAGTAATAATCTGCCCCTTCTATTAATTCTTTATCTTTGCTAGTAATTAAAACATTTGTTCTGGACTTTAAAGGTGTTGGCATAAAAGGATCTTCCCAGGTCTTTCTTCCCATTACTACAATATTATTAATTGTATTTTCTTTGAACCATTTCAAATCAATTGAGTTTTTAGGCCAAGGCATACTTTGCCCCTTACTTATGCCACCTTTGTCATCAATTGCCATGATTGCTTTGATCATATTTTATTTGTTTTATATCTTAATTAGTAACAATTTTTTTTTTTAATTGCTAGGTTTCAAGACAAAACTTTCAAGTATAATTAGTTTAAGGTATAATGATGTTGTTGCTTGCAACTAAGATAATAAATGCTTTGTGCAATAAGTTATTCGGACCCGGGGGCGGTACCCGGCGTCTCCACCATTATGGGGACGAAATAGGTTTGACGGTAATTCAAAGACAAAGACTTTATCCGGTATTGTACCACCGTTATCGGGCTATTTTATAAACGCTAACGATAATAGATTAGCACTTGCTGCCTAGATTCTAGGTAAGCGCGGTCCGGGGCACCGAGCAACAGAACGCCCCACTTTTTAAATATTATCCAGTAATATCAATAATTTTTTATAGAAAACTCTCTACGAAGTTTACTACGAAGTTACTACGAAGGAAAATATATAATTTATTATTAGGTAATGTTAATTTTTAGATTTATTTTAACAAATTAATTTATAATGAATTATGAGTCTGAACTAACTGGTGGTAATCCAAATTCACTAGGTAATACAATAAAAGTTGCTGAACATGTTATTGTTAAAAAAAATAGGATTAATTCGTTAATTAAGTGTTATTCAAGCACAGACCAAATAGTAAGATTAAGAACATCAAATGCTTTTAAAAGAATATTTAGACAAAAACCAGAATGGTTTTTAGATTTTAAAAATATTTTCTTAAACAAAATTTCAAAAATAAAACAACCTTCCACACAATGGACCTGCGCTCAATTATTTTCAGAATTAGTTAATCAATTAGAAAATAAAGAACAAAAAAAAGCAAAAAAAATTGTATCTGATTATCTTAATAACTCCAGTGATTGGATTGTTTTATGTCAATCAATGAATGCTCTAATAACTTTCAATAAAATTGATAATAAAACAATAAAAGAAAATATAAAAATTATTAAAAAACTTTCAAAAGATAGGAGAAAGGCAGTTTCTAGACTAGCAAAAAAATTATTATCCTTAATTAAAGAATAAAAAAACTACGAAGAACCCAAACAAGAAATCTGAAAAATAATGAAAACTTACTACGAAGTTTCTACGAAGAAGTTTCCAAAAGTCCTTATTTTCTGTTAATAATGATTTAGTGGTCGTTCTACAGAACGCCCCACTTTTAACAATTGTCTTAAGATATTAACAAAATTTTATAAACACCTTTCATAAAAATTTAAATTAACTTCGAAGTAATTATTATAAATGAATTAAGAAAGAAAAATTAATTTACAGAATACCAGGCAATAACAAAATTTTTAATTAAATCTTCAAAACCAGATGCCATATAGTTTTTAAACTCAAGATATTCAGTTGCATGTGCTCCTATATAATATTCGTAGAGAATGAAAGGTCCTTCAAGTGGGTTATTCCATACAAATGATGCTTCAGAAATTCCGTAGACCTGAAAAACAATCATTCCACTGCATAGAGTCATTATTCCATTACCAGACTCAAATAAATATGGATAAACATATATACTAATATCGCTATTATCATCTATAACTATGTCAGTAATAGACAATTGATATTTTATTTCTCTATCAAAAAAATCCTTATCCAAACCACACGTATTTTCAATTTCAGGTATCTCAATAGCAAATTCGTTAATTCCTTTAAGAGCAATAAACTCATCATTTGCATGAGAAGAAGAAAAGATAAAAGTAATAAAAACGAAAATTATTTTTTTCATTTTAAAAATATATATTAAATATTTAATTATTTAAATAAATATAAAATTTACTACGAAGAACCAAATAAAAATCTTATAAATAATAAAAACTTACTAATAAGTTTATAAAGTAATTTCCAAAAATAATCATATTCTGTTAATAATGATTTACAGTTAGTTAAATAAAAATACATTATATTATAAATAAAGGAGTGAAATGAAAAAATTTGATGATTTGATGAGTGTAAAAAACGAGATCGAAAATATTTCTGCATCTGAAGCAAACGAAAAATTAAATGACTCAAATGTTCAATTTATTGATGTTAGGGATAAAGATAGTTTTAATAAAGGCACAATCGGTAATGCAATTAATTTAGATAGAGCTTTTCTTGAATTTTATTTAGCAGAAGGTAGTCCTTTAGAAAATAATTTTTTTAAAGAAAATCCAGATAAGGAATATATTGTTTTTTGTGGTGTTGGTGGACAAGGCGCTTTATCAACTAAAACAATGCAAGATATGGGTATTAAAAATGTTAAAAATATTTCGGGAGGAATTGAAGAGTGGAAGAAATTAAGAAAGTGAATAGGATTTAATTTAGTATTAATTTATTAAATTAAAATTTAACAATATAAAAAAATTATAATATTAACTATAAATTTTAATGAAAAAAAAATTATATTTTTTTATATGTTTAATTTTTTATACGTCCTCTTCTTTTAGTTTTCAAAATAAAGACTTATCTAAAAATCAATTATTATGTCCTTCGGTACTATGGGGATTTGAGTTTGTTTCCCCCAATAGAGTAAAAGTTATCGATACTGATCTTAATAGATTAACATCAACAAATGAGTTTTTCTACGATGTAGATTTAGAACTTTTTTACATTAACATTTTCTCTAATGAAAATAATATTAGAGATAGAAAATATTCTATTGAGCTTAATTCTTTAAGAGTTGATATTTGGACAATGACTGGTGGAGGGTTTACAACAAGAGAAATGTTTCCCAATGGCAAATGTGAATTTGTAAAAATTAATAACTTATTACTTTATATAGAAAATTTAAAATAAATATTAATGCTTTAATCAGATCATTAATTATAAAAATTATAATGCTTTTTGTTATAATAAATTTGATCCACTCCAACAGTATCAAAATAATTGAAATTTATTTTTGTTAGAAAATCATTAATTCTTAAATCTGTAGAATTATTATTTTCTATACTTATAATTTTAATATTGAAAACTTCAAAATCTATAGATTTTAAAATATCTAGTTCATTACCTTCTGTATCAATTGAAAGATAAGATATTTCTTTATTTTCTATAATTTTATCAAATATAGCAGTTCTAATCTTATGATTTTTTATTTTGGTTCTATTATCTTTATTTAAAATATTTTGAGAATTGTTGTTATTATCATCTTTAATATAACTCATTTGAGTATAACCCTCTAATACTTCTATAAACTCAATATCTCTTTCAATTTTATCAATTGCCTTATTAATTACTTTACATCTTCTATTATTTAATAACTTTTTAAATTGAATATTTGATGGCTCAATTGCAACTCCATCCCAGTTGCAGTATTTTTCAAAATGGTAACAATTGCTTCCCATAATTCCATCATATGCTCCAATTTCTACAAAAAAACCATTTGTTAATTTTTGATTAAATTCTTTAAAAAAAAATTCTTTTATAATTTTATCTTGACCTGATTGAGAAAAATACTCCTCATTCCAATGAAAAAATTTTTCACAGTTCCATATCTTTTGTCTTATTACTCCACGTAATTTTGAAAAAGGATATTTACATAAGTTTGGTAATTGATTCAAAACAGTCAAATAAACTTTATGAGCATGTATTTTACCTTCTAAATTTGAGTTATATAGTTCATCACCATATTTAATAAGCTCACCCAGATCTTTGTTATTAAAACTAGATAAATCAATATTTCTCATTTAATCAATAATATCATGATCTTAAGATTTATGCTTTAAAACTAACTATATTTATAGATAATAATGATTTTTAATCCCACAATATAAAGATTTTTATTAAAAATTTCTTAAAAATGCATTTAAAATAGAATTAATAATTTAATTTTTTTCTTTAAAAAAAGGCACCATAGAATTCCAAACACCATCTTTTTTTAATCTATGATACAATGCTGCAAAAATATGTATTCCAATAAACCAATATAGTAAATTTATTACTAGCTCATGACAAGTAATTATAATTTCAATAAAAAAACTATTTTTTAGTTCTAGCCAAAATAATAAGCCAATCAGAAGACCCGTCAAAACTGTTAGTGCTAAAAACAAATACATTCCATTATGGATAATTTTAGCAACTATTTTTTGTGCCTTAGGAGTCTCTTCTGGTATAGATGTTTTTTGTGTTTTTTTCATATAAATAAATCTAATTATTAGTAGAATTAAAAAAATAGTTGCAAAGGCAATTTCAAATCTGAAAAATAAAATATTTTCTAATTGCTTAATATCATCTACTTGTTTTGATATTCCATAAATTAATAAAATAACAAATCCCCAATGAAATAATTTTGCTAATTTACTATAATGTGAACGATTTTTATCTAGACTCATATATCTTAATATAATATTTATTAATTACTGTCTCAATTAAAGTACAAATGATAGAATATCAAAAAATATTAAATAAAAATATGTTAAATGTTTTTAAAGATATTTTGATAAATATAAAAGATAATGGATTATCAGATAATAATCATCTTTATATTACATTTTTAACAAATCACAAAAAAGTACAATTGCCTAATTGGATAAAAAGTAAATATCCAAAAGAAATGACCATAGTAATTCAATATGAGTATTATGATATTGTAGTTAATAAAAATAATTTTTCTGTTACACTTTCATTTAATAATATTAAAACAAATCTAAAAATAGATTATGAAGCAATTCTTTCATTTGCAGATCCTTCAGCAAATTTTGGATTAATTTTACAAAAAAATGAAATTAAAGAAAAAATCAATAAAGATTTAGAGAAAAATAAATTAACAGAAAGTAATGTAATAAGTTTTTCTAACTATAAAAAAAATTAATCTAAGTAATAATGGTGCTTTAGTTGACCGTTATCATATTCTAAACATAATGGGCTGCCAGTAGGAATTTCTATGGAAGATATTTCCTCAGGTTTATACAGACCAACCTTTATCATTATTGCTCTCAGAGAATTGCCATGGGCAGCAATTAGAATATTTTTTTTTTCCAAAATAAGTGGTTCAATTTTTTCAGTGAAATAGGGTGAAACTCTATCTACTACATCCTTGAGACTTTCTCCATTAGGAGGCGGTGTATCATATGATCTCCTCCAAATTTGTACCAGTTCTTTTCCAAATTTATCTGCTGTTTCAGCCTTGTTTAAACCAACTAAATCACCATAATCTCTCTCATTGAGTCTCTGATCTTTTTCATAAATAAGAATTCCATTTATATGTAATTTTTCTATTTCAGATGCCTTTAATGCTATTTCTGCAGTTTTATTTGCCCTTTCTAAAACACTACTAAATACTTTATCAATTTTGATATTATTTTTTTTTAACAAAAGACCAGCGTTATTTGCTTCATTGACGCCTTTTTCAGTTAATGGAACATCTTTCCAGCCTGTAAATCTATTTTCTAAATTCCACTGACTTTGACCATGTCGAAGTAAAACAAGTTTATTCATAACTGGCATATAATATGTTATAGATTATTTGTTAACAAATAATGAAAAATAAAAAAAGAATAGAATTTGATAGTTTAGGATCAAAAAAAATTGAAAATAACAGACTTTGGGGTGCTCAAACACAAAGATCTTTAGAAAATTTTGAAATTGGTAGTGAGAAAATACCTTTTGAATTAATTATTGCATTAGGTCAACAAAAGAAAGCCTCTGCTCAAGCAAATATTGAGCTTGGAGTTTTAAATAAAAAATTAGGTTCATTAATCGTGAATGCCTGCGATGATATAATAAATTTAAAATTAATTGACGAATTTCCACTTTTAGTATGGCAAACTGGATCAGGAACTCAAACAAATATGAATGCAAACGAAGTATTAAGTAATTATATAATTAAAAAACTAAAAGGAAAAATTGGAAGTAAAAATCCTATTCATCCTAATGATCATGTAAATTTATCACAATCATCAAATGATACTTTTCCTACAATAATGCATGTAGCTATTAATGAATTATCAATTAAGAGTCTAGTTCCGAACCTAAAAAATTTAATAAGAGAATTTCAAAAAAAGAAAAAATGTTTTCAAAAAATAATTAAAATAGGGAGAACTCACACTCAAGATGCGACGCCTATTACTTTAGGTGATGAGTTTTCCGCATTTTGTACTCAATTACAAACTTGTTTAAAGAGAATAGAAATTTCACAATCAGAATTGAAATACCTTGCTCAAGGCGGTACTGCAGTGGGGTCAGGAATTAACGCGCCAAATAAATTTGATAAAGTATTTTGTAAATATTTAAACAAACTTACAAAAGATAACTATAGGCCTTCTAATAATAAATTTGAAGCTTTATCATCCCATGACTCACTGGTAAATTTTTCAAGCTCCTTAAAAACTTTATCAATATCATTATTAAAAATTATAAACGATATTCGATTTTTAGCATCTGGACCAAGATCTGGATTAGGAGAGTTGATTTTACCAGCTAATGAACCTGGATCATCAATTATGCCTGGAAAAGTCAATCCGACACAAATTGAAGCATTAAGCATGGTATGTGTTCAAGTAATTGGAAATAGCACAACTGTCGATCTTGCAGGATCTAATGGTCACTTTCAATTAAATGCTTATAAGCCAGTTATAGCCTTTAACATTATTCAATCAGTTAACCTTCTTAGTGATGGAATAAAAAGTTTTAATAATAATTGCTTAAAAGGATTAAAAGCAAACAAAGAAGTTATTGATAATCATTTAAATAATTCATTAATGCTTGTTACTGCATTAAATAAAAGTATTGGATATGATAATGCGGCAAAAATTGCAAAAAAAGCATTTAATGAAAATTTGACTCTTAAGAAAGCTGCTTTAAAATTAAAATTAATTTCAGAAAAAGACTTTGATAAAATAGTTGATCCAAAAAAAATGATTTAACTAAATGTATTCGTAATTATTTTTATCAGCAAATAAAGATCTTAATAATAAGTTATTCAAATGATGCCCTGATTTGTTTCCTAAAAAATAACCTTGAATTGGTGCCCCTGCCAAATACAAATCTCCAATTGAGTCAAGAATTTTATGTCTCACAAACTCATCCTTAAAGCGTAAACCATCTGAATTGAGAATTTTACTTTCTCCAACAACAACTGCGTTATCCAAAGAACCACCCAGTGCTAAACCATTTGATCTTAACATATCGACATCTCTTTCAAACCCAAATGTACGGGCTGAGGCAATATCGGTTTTATAATTACCATTAACTAATTGTAAATGACAGCTTTGTTTACTAACTAGTTTGCTAGGAAAATCAATTTCGAAATCTATTGAAAACTGGTCATTAGGTTTTAATTCTACAGATGAATCATTATTTTCTACTTTAATATTTTTGTTAACTTTTAAAATTTTTCTTTTTTTGTTTAAACTTTGAATGGAAGTTTGATTAATAAGATCAACAAACTTTATTGAACTACCGTCCATTATCGGTACCTCTGGTCCATCAATTTCAATTTTAATATTATCTATATGCAATCCTGATAAAGCACTCATTAAATGCTCTATAGTTGATACACTAGTACCATTTTTATTGCTTATAGTTGTACTTAGTTTTGTGCTGCTTACATTTGACCATAAAGCCTCAATCACATTATGATCTTTAATATCTTTTCGAATAAACTTAATTCCGTAATCAACTTTAGCAGGATATAATTTCATAGTTACTTCAGTTCCAGTATGCAGTCCTATTCCACTTATTGAAACTGGTTTGCCAATTGTCTGTTGTTGATTGCTAAATGTGTTTGATAAATCTATCATTTTACAAAAAAAGTGCTGAAATCAGCACTTTTTTTAATATATATTTTTGGCGATCTTAACAACTAACCTAATATTTCAAAATATTGCAAATAATACTCTAATTACTAGTTAGCTTGTCTTCTAAGGAATGTAGGTATATCCAGAAGTTCTTCCTCTGTTTCTTGATTGAACTCATCATCAATATCAGAAGACTCAGTTTCTTCAGCACTAAATTCCTCTTTTTCATCAATGCTTAAATTATTATTTTCTGACTGATTTTCTTCAATCTTTTCTTCTGAAGATGCAAAAACAGGTTCGGTCTTTGCTAGAACCTCTTTTTCTGAAGCAATGTCTTCAGATTTATTTTCAGTAGAAAGAGTATCAAATAAACTCAGCCTTCTTACACTAGTTTCATTTGATTTTTCAATATTCAAAGATGAGCTTGGTACTTCCTCAGAAATATTATCAGTTTCAATTTGATCCGAAGCTCCTGAAATATCATTTTGTCCAATTACTTCATCATTAATATCATCAATATTTTCTTCTAAACTTGAAGTCTCTATTTGGTTAATATTTGTTTGCTCATCTATATCAATATTTTCAGAATTTTGATTATTGTGAATTACTTCATTTGAAATTATACTAATTTCTTCATCTAAGCTGCTTCCATCTTGTGATGAATGTTCCGGGAATACCGTACTTTCAATCAATGACTCTGGTTTTTGTATATCTTGTTTATAAATATCATTATTTATATTTATTGAAGCAAAGTTTTCTATTGGTTTAGCTGATGTATTATTATTTGCATCAATGCCAGTAGCTACAATACTAACTCTTACAACACCTTCAAGTCTATCATCACAAGTTGTTCCATAAATAATGTTTGCTTCTTCATCAACTTCTTGTTTGATTCTATTTGCAGCCTCATCAACTTCATACAAAGTAATATCTTTGCCACCAGTAATATTAATTATTAGACCTTTTGCACCTTTAAGAGACACATCATCAATTAATGGGTTTGCAATAGCTGCTTCAGCAGCTGCAATTGCTCTACCATCACCTTGTGCTTCGCCAGTACCCATCATGGCTTTACCCATTTCAGACATAACAGTTTTGATATCTGAGAAATCTAAATTTATCATTCCAGGCTGGACCATAAGATCAGTTACACCTCTGACACCTGCATAAAGGACATCATCTGCCATCTTAAAAGCATCAGAGAAAGTAGTTTTTTCATTGGCAATCCTAAATAAATTTTGGTTTGGTATTGTTAATAATGTATCAACGTACTGTTGCAGTTCTACAATTCCTTTCTCAGCTAATTTCATCCTTTGAGAGCCTTCAAAATGAAAAGGTTTAGTTACTACACCAACGGTAAGTATTCCTTTTTCTCTTGCTAATTTAGCAATAACTGGCGCAGCTCCTGTACCAGTACCACCACCCATACCAGCAGCTATAAAAAGCATATGACTACCTTCAAACTTTTCACTTAAATCTTGAATTGCTTCTTCTGCAGCCTGTCTTCCAATATCAGGTCTCATTCCTGCACCTAAACCTTTAGTGCTGTTTAATCCTAATTGAATTTTATTTGGACAACTTGAAATTTGTAAAGCTTGTGCATCTGTATTAGCTATTAAAAAGTCTACACCTTCTAAATTAGCATTAATCATGTTGTTAACTGCATTTCCACCAGATCCACCTACTCCTAAAACTGTAATTTTAGGATGTAAGTTTTGAGCTACATCTTGTATTGAAATATTGATAGTCATTGTATTCTCCGCCGTTTTAAATAGTTTTTAACGATTTATGTTCGAAATCGTCAATATAATTTACTAGATATAGTATTAGCTAAATATACTGATCAAGCCAAGCAAAAAAGCCTGAAATTCCTTGTTTTTTTGTTGTTTTTGATTGATTTACTAAAAAGTCAATTTCAAATAAGTCTCGATCATACAATATAGATCCTATAATGTCGCAGAAATTTGGTTTTTTAAATTTATTTTCCAAATTTAATTGATCTAATGGGTTTGATACCCTTACACCACTTGCAAAAATTGTTTCTACATATTTTGAAATATTATCCATCATAGCCCCACCACCAGTTAAAACTACATTATTTAATTTTTTACTTCTTAAATTATTGTCTCTAACTTTTTGCCATATCATTTCTAAAGTTTCTTCAATACGAGGTCTAATAATCGCATTTAAGCTTGATCTTGTTATCTGTTTAAATGTATTTTTATCACCTGAAACAATTGGAATTTCTATTATTTCATGATCATCACTTGGCGATGAAACTAAAGAGCCATATAAAGTTTTTAGCCTTTCAGCACTTGAAATAGTAGTTGATAAACCTCTAGCAATATCTAAAGTAATGTTATTACTACCAACACCTATTGCATCTCCATACACAAATTTATTATTATCAAAAACTGATATAGAAGATGTTGAATGACCTAAATCTATACAAATAGTTCCAAGTTCTTTTTCATCTTTTGTAAGTGATGACAAAGATGAAGATAATGGAGAAGGTATATAATTATCAATATTAAGTTTTAATTTTTTGATGACACTGGAAATATTATCCGAATATTTTTTTAGAATGTATATTTTATAAAAATTAATTTTAATATTATCTGAATAATTTCCAATCGGTGCGTTGAAATACAGATTATTGTCGATATCATATGAGGTTATATTATTAAATATTTCAAATTTTTCACTTGGATTGTTAAAATATTCCGATTGATTAATTATTTTTTTCAAATGTAATTCAGAAATTCTCTCATTTTTTAATTCTATTTCTGAGCTGTAATAATGAGAATTAGAATTCAACAAAGATAAATTAAGATTTATAGAATTTAATTTGGTTTGAGATTGTTTTTCAGCCTCCATAACCAAAGATTTAATCTGATCATGTAAATTTTCAAAATTTAAAATAATATTTTTTTTAATATTATTATTAGGAACAGTAGCAATTGATAAGATATTAATATTCTCATTATTCTTATAATCAGCAATAACAAATGATATTTTTGAATTACCAATATCTAAACCAGCTTTAATCATTTAAATTAATTAAGATTGTTTTTTTTAAATTCCTTAAATCATATGTTTTTATATTATTAATATCTGTTTCGCTAAGTTTATTTTGTATCATAATAAAATTTTGAATAGATTTATTTGGATCTTCTTCTGAAAGCATTAATTTCACATCACCGTATAAATTTATATTCCATCTTCTTTTATTTAGAAATTCCAAACTGTCTATTTGATATTTTTTTTCAAAATCATTGTTTTTTAAAATATTAATTAATGAATTAGCTTTTAAGTTTGAAGAATTACCCTTAAATATTAATAATGACTGATTAGTAAAATCTTCAATATAAATTTGATCTATAATTTTTCCATTTTCATCAAAAACAAAGTATTTATTGTTAAAAAAATAAATTCCTATTGGTCTATATTCTTCAATCCTTATGAATAGAGTGTCTTTATAATTAGTATTTAAATTTATTTCTTTGACCCAATTATTTTCTTTTATAGAATCATTAATTTCATCCAATGGTAACAAAAAAATTGAAGATCCTATATAATTTTGCAGCTTATCCTCTACAAATTTTAATTCGATTTTCTCTAAACCTGAAATGTCAAATATTGTAAATTGATATTGGAAGTTTTCTGAGAAACTCTGAATTATATTTTTAGAAATCTCTAATAAATTATTTTTGGTAAAATATAGTGAAAAAGAAATTATAAATAATAGTAATAAAATACAAAAATAAGTAAATGATCTGAAACTTAAGACATATCTTCTTCTATTAATATTGTTCATACTAATAATTTAAATTTTTGATCAAAATAAAAATGATTTCTGAAAAATGTAAACATTTATAATTAGCTTGTTCAGGTAAAAGAGATATAGGAGTAAGACCAGGTTGAGTATTTGTTTCCAAAAAGAAAATTTTATTTTTTTTTGTATCAAAAATAAAATCAGTTCTTGCAATAGAATTACAGCCTAAGAGTTTATGGGCTTTAGTAGCAAATTCAAGACATTTAGCATAATTTATTTTATTTATCTTAGCTGGCAAAATATGTTTCGCGTAACCTTTTGAATATTTTGCTTTATAATCAAAGAAATTATTTTTTGATTTTATCTCTGTAACAGCGAGTGCGTGAATTTTTTTATCTATTTTAATAGTTGAAACTGTAAGCTCCCTTCCAGATATATACTCTTCTATTAAAATTTCTTTGTGATTATTAAGTTCCTTTTTAAATTCTTCTAAATTAGAAATTAAAATATCAAATTCTTTTTGATTTTTTATTATTTTTATACCAAAACTTGAACCACTTCTATTAGGCTTAATAACAAATTTATTTAACTTATTTTTGATAGTAATCAATTTCTTCTCATTTAATTCATTTATATTTAAAAGATAATATTTTGGAGACATTAATTTATTTTTAAGAATTTCTTTCTTAGATGCAGATTTATTAAAACATAGATTAGATGATTTTATATTTGAATGAGAAAATGGAATTTTATTTTTTTTTAAAATTTTTTGAATTTGTCCATCTTCACCAAAAGGTCCATGTAAAGCATTAATACAAACAAAATTTTTATAATTAATTATTTTTTTATGAAAGTTTTTTGGGTTAACTCTTAACATCTTAAACTTCAATTTATTTTGAATAAGAATTTTTTGAATTTCTCTAGAGGTTGCTAAAGATACATCATGCTCTTCATTATTACCTCCTTCTAAAATTAAAATTTTTTTATTACTCACCTATTATTTTTACCTCCCATTCCAATTTTACATTGAATTTGGCATATACTTTCTCAACAATACTTTTACCTAGGTTTTCTATATCTGTTGCTGAAGCACTTCCCTTATTTATTAAAAAATTTGCATGTTTATCACTAACATATGCATCTCCAAAATTGTTACCTTTACATCCTGCTTCCTCAATTAGTTTTGCCGCATAAAGATTTTTAGGATTTTTAAAAGTACTACCAGAAGTTTTATTTTTTATTGGTTGAGAGTCTAAACGTTTATTCTTTATTTCATTAATTTTATCTTTTATTAAATTTTGATCTCCATAGTTAAAATTAAATATAGCTTTTGTAACTATATCTGTATTATTTATTTTTGAAGATCTATATTTTAGATTTAGTTTATCTTTTGTAATTATTTTTCTTTGACCAAAATTATCACAAATCTCGATGCTATTTATGACATCTACAGTTTCCGAACCATAACAGCCAGCATTCATTTTAACCGCTCCACCTATTGATCCTGGAATACCGCTATAAAATTCAAAACCCTCTATATTTTGTCTCAATGCATAATTTGATAAATTAATATCTAAAATACTAGCGCCAACTTCAAGTTTGTTATCATTGATTTTAATGGTATTAAAACCTTTGCCTAATTTTATTAGAGTTCCATTATAACCATTATCTCTAATTAATAGATTTGAGCCTGAACCTATTATATAAAAATTTTCATTATTTATTTCATTTAATATAATTTCTAACTCTAAATTATCTTCAACTATTGCAAATATTTTTGCATTACCTCCTGTTCTAAACCAAGTATGTTTACCAGCATTATAATCTGAGTAAATTTTACTTTTAAGTTTATCGGCTAATTCTATAATTTTTTTTGACATTATTTATTCATATATTTTTTTGCAATACTTGATATTGAGCCTGCGCCCATAAAAACAATTGTATTTTGATGCAGTGTATAAGGTTTCATTAATTTATTTAAATCACCTATATTTTTTAAATATGTAGTATTTTTATTTTTTTTTAATACTTTAGAATATATGTCTTTTGAAGTTGCACCCTTGATAATCTTTTCTCCAGCTGAATAGGTTTCTAATAAAAATAAATAATCAACTTTAGATAAAACTTTTATAAATTCTCTTATTAGTATTTTAGTTCTAGTATATCTGTGTGGTTGAAAAACGACTATTACTTTATTTTTTAGACTTTTAGCTGCACTTATTGTAGCTGCAATTTCTGTTGGATGATGTGCATAATCATCGTACACAAAGGATTTATTTTTTTTTCCAATAAATGAGAATCTTCTTTTTACACCTACATAATTAGTTAACGCGTTATTAATATCTTTATTTTTTATTCCATTTAGTTTGGCTGCAATAATACTTGCAGTTGCATTTAAAATATTATGATTACCGATTGCATTGATAGTAAATATATAATTAGAAGAATGAATAATTTTATTGTTAATTTTTAATTTAAAAGAAGTCTTTAGTTTGTTTTGTATAATGTCAAAGATTAATACATCTGCTTTTTTATTTTTTATTGAATAAGTTAAAATATTTCTAGTTTTTATTTTGTTGATTAGTAATTTAAGGTTCTTATCATCGTAACACATTATTGTGGTTCCATAAAACGGAAGCAGATTTATAAATTTTTCAAATGCATTAATTAAATTTTTTTTTGATTTATAAAAATCCATGTGTTCAATATCTAAATTAGTAATAATTGATATTTGATGTGGGAGCTTTAAAAAGGTGCCATCACTTTCGTCTGCTTCGACAATCATCCATTCACCTTTTCCATAACGATTATTATTTGAAAAGGAATTTATAATACCGCCATTTACAATAGTAGGATCTAAACCAGCTTCATTGAAAATGTTTCCTACCAAACTAGTAGTAGTAGTTTTTCCATGAGATCCAGCTATGGCTATAGATTTTTTATTTTTCATTAATTCTGAAAGCATATCAGCTCGTGAAAGAACAGGTATTTTTTTAATATATGCCTCTTTAATTTCAGGATTATTTTTTTTTATAGCTGATGAATAAACGATAGCATTGGCATATTTAATATTTTTTTTATTATGTCCTAAAAAAAATTTTATACCTTTTTTCTTTAATCTTTTTGTATTGTCGTTTACTGATATATCACTACCCTGTATCGAATATCCTTTATCTAACATTAATTCTGCAATACCAGACATTCCTATTCCTGAAATACCTATAAAATGAATTTTACTGTTAATTTGCATTTAGTATTAATTTATAAATTAAAGTATTAGAGTTTTTAACTTTAATCATATCAAATTTTTTATTCATTGATTCTAATTTACTTTCATTACTATATGTTTCATAAATATGTCTTTTTGCTTTGTCTAAATCATCATTATTTTGATCAAAAATTATGGCTAATTCATGTTTAGCTAATATTTCAGCATTAAAAAATTGATGATTATCTTTTGAAGAAGGTAAAGGAATTAATATCGAGGGAAGTTTAAAGTTAATTAAATCAACAATTGTTCCTGCTCCAGCTCTGCATATTGCTAAATTAGAATTAGCTAGTATTTCATCTACATTTATAAAAAAATCTTTCAAAATTATTGGTGATTTAATATTTTGTAATTCTGCTTCATATTTTTTTATCAAATGTTTAGAACACTGAAATATAAATTTAGCTTTTATAATTTTTTCGTCATCTATAATTTTAATTAGATTTGTTGCAAAATTTGATACAAATTCTGATCCTTGACTGCCACCAGAAATAAAAATTGTAAAGTTACTCTTAGAATTTTTATTGCTTATGTTATTATTTTTTTGAAAATTATTTTCTGGAGAACCAACTACAAATATTTTATCTTTAAACTTTGAATTAATTTTAGATTTAATATCAAAATTTAAAAATAATTTATTTGAAAAATTCAAAAAAAATTTATTCGTTCTTCCTATTATTGAATTTTGTTCATGTATATAAAGTTTAACTTTATAAATTGGTTTAAATAACATACATGTTAACATTGGAGTAAACGAAGCATAACTTCCAAAAGAAATAGAATGGGATGGTTTTAATAAAAATATAATAATGAATGATTGAATTAATCCTAATAAAATTTGAAATATGCCAAAGATTTTAAATATTAGGTTTCCATTCAAATTTGACGAACTAATTATATAAATTTTTCCATTATAATTATCAAAGTATTTATAGCCTCTTTTGTCAGTTATAATTGTGCAATTTATATTTTTATTAGATAAATAATTAGCAAAATTTTTTGCTGGTATAACATGTCCACCTGTTCCTCCTGTAATTAGTAAAAAATTTTCTTTCATAATTCTTCATTTTTTTTGTTTGTAAGAGATAATAAAAAACCAAATAAAATTGCTATTGATATCATGGAAGAACCTCCATAACTTACAAATGGCAGTGTCATACCCTTTGTTGGTATAAGGCCCAGCGAACTAAAGATATTAATTAAGCATTGTAATCCAAATGAGCAAATTAAACCACTAATTGCTATAATTTTATATGGATCATCAAGTTGTAGAACTTTTAATAAGCTTCTTATTATAATAGATAGAATTATAAAAATAATTATTAAACAAAAAATAAATCCTAATTCTTCTCCAGCAACAGCAAAAATAAAATCAGTGTTAGCATCAGGAATTTTTTCTTTCAAAATACCTTGCCCTGGACCCTTTCCAAGTAGCCCGCCATTTTTGAAAGCTTGAATACTTAAATCTATTTGGTATGTATCAGTCCCACCTAATCCACCAAGAAATGAATTAATTCTTGATTGAACATGATCAAATATAAAATAAGAAAAAATTGAAATTCCTAATATAAATAAAAATGCAACTATAACTAAATAAATTGATAAACCAGCAACGAATAACTGGCAAAAAAAAGTTGCTGACAGTAAAACTGTCATTCCCAAATCAGGCTGCATAAGTATTAAAGATAAAAGCAAGAAGAAAAATACAAACAGTAAAGGTAAATAAAATTTTTTATCTTCTATAGATTTACTTATACACCATGCAGTCAATATGACAAAAATAGGCTTAATTATCTCTGAAGGTTGAAGTGTAAAGTTAAATATTTGAAACCATCTCTTAGCGCCTTTAACTTCGTAATTTAAAAAAAGTATTAGAAGTATTATTGTTAATAAAATAATAAATAAAAATAATGAAATTCTTCTTATATTTTTACTATCTAAGTCTGATAACGCAATAAGTAAGAAAACTGAAAAAAGAAAAAAAATAGAGTGTCTATTTATGGATAAATTTTCATCTATGGAAAATGAAAGTATTAATCCCGTAAAACCCAATGATAATATTAATATAATATTAATTCTATCAATTGAACTCCACCAATTCTTTAAATATTCCATGGTTAATTTATATAATTTTTAATTAATTTATTAAAATGTATGCCTCTTTCTTCAAAATTTTTGTATTGATCATAAGAGGCACATGCAGGAGCGAATAGTATAGTTGATTGATTTGAATTTTTTTTAATATCCTTGAATGTTTCTTTGATAACTGATTTTAAATTTGCCAATTTTTTTACAACCAATTTTTTTTTTAATTTTTTTTCGATGAAATTTCCTGATTTTCCGTAAGTATATACACAGCTAATTTTATTTTTATATTTTAGAAGAATTTCAAAATTTTTTTCTTTAGCTATGCCTCCTAAGATAAGGTAAATATTATTATAATTTACAACTGAATTTATTGTTGAATTTAAATTAGTAGATTTACTATTATTTACTATTTTTAATTTATTATTTGTAAAAATTGTAGATGATCTAAATGGCAGACCCTTAAATGTTTTAATAACCTTAAGAAAATTAGATTCTGGAATTTTTAATATTTTGCTACATATGTAAGCTATTAAAATATTTTGAATATTAAAATTACCTTCTAAATCTTTTGAGATTTTATTTATAAATAATTTTTTGTTTTTTTTGAAGTAATTATCTAGAATATAATCATTGTTAGCGAAACAATCAGCTGATTTATCGACTAAAGAAAAACTAATTTTATTTTTAATTTTTTTTTGATTGAATATCTTTCTTGAATAAGCATCATCAATTGATAACAAATTAATTCCATTTTTAGTAATAATATTTTTCTTCTGACTAACATAATCACTAATACCTTTGTACCTATCTAAATGATCACCAGATAAATTTGTTATTACTGATATTATACTATCAAGTGACTTAACTGTTTCTAATTGAAAAGAACTTAATTCGATAACATGAACTTTATATTTTTTTTTAAGAAGAAAAGCATTGCATAATGATTCTCCAATATTGCCCCCAACAAATGTTTTAATATTATTTTTTTTTAAAATGTCTCCTATTAATTTTGTTGTAGTTGATTTCCCATTTGTGCCAGTAATAGCTACAATTTTTTGGTTTGTTAAATTCGAAATATATAAGTTTAAATCTCTATTTACTTTTTTAGATATATTTTTTCTTTTAAATTTTTTTTGTCTTAAAGATATTCCTGGGCTAACATAAATTTTTTCAAAATCATTCAAATTATCTTTTTTTATATTAAAAAAATAATCTTTATTGAAATTTTTTTTTATAGCCTTTCTTACTATTGGATTATCATCCCACATCTTAAATTTTATTTTTTTATTTTCAAAATAATTTACTATAGAAAGTCCTGATTTTTGAATTCCATAAATTAAATACATTATCTTATTCTTAAAGTTGCAAGACCTATCAAAGCTAATACAATAGTAATTATCCAAAAACGAATAACTATTGTTGACTCAGGCCATCCCTTTTTTTCAAAATGATGATGTAGTGGAGCCATTAAAAAAACCCTTTTTCCTGTCATTTTAAAAATGAATACTTGGATAACTACAGACAAGGTTTCTAGAACAAATAAACCTCCTATTATTGCAAGAAGAATTTCATGTTTGCATATTATTGCTACTGAGCCTAAAGAGCCACCTAATGCTAAAGATCCTGTATCACCCATAAAAACTTTAGCAGGTGGTGCGTTAAACCAAAGAAAACCTAAAGCGGCTCCAATTAAAGAACCACAAAAAACTGCTAATTCACCGGTTCCAGGAATATATTGGATAAGTAAATAATTAGAAAAAACTATATTACCTGAAACATAAGCTATGAAAGCAAAAGACATAGCAACTATCATTACAGGGACAATTGCTAAACCATCAAGCCCATCAGTTAGGTTTACTGCATTAGCCGATCCAATAATTATAAATATGGAAATTAGAAAATAAAATATTCCAAAATCTATAATTAAATTTTTAAAGAAAGGAAATGTCATAGATTTGCTTATACTTGGATCTAAATTGATAAGAATTAAATATGTAATAAAAAAAGAAAAAATGATTTGAAAGATAATTCTTATTTTTGATGAAATACCCTTACTAGTATTTGATTTGATTTTACTGTAGTCATCTGCAAAACCAATAGATCCAAAAATTAAAATAGTTGAAAGTAAAATCCATATAAAAATATTTTGTAAATCAGCCCAAATAATTGTTGAAACAAAAACACTTAGAATAATCAACAGGCCACCCATTGTAGGAGTACCTTTTTTTGCAATTATATGTGACTCTGGACCATCATCTCTTATTGGCTGACCAGTTGGCTGAACATTTGATAATTTGTTTATAATATAATTTCCAAATATGAGAGAAAAAAATAATCCAGTAAGAATAGAGGCACCAGCTCTAAATGTTATATAGCTAAAAATATTTAGAAAACTAAATAAAGATTGATATTCAAAGGCTAAATATTTAATCAAATCGATACCTGTTTTAATAATATTTTTGCAAACTTATTTATTTTTGTCGAATTAGAACATTTAATTAAAATAATGTCATTATTATGCACTTTCTCTTTTAAAAATTGCATAATTTTATTTGTATTTTTAAAATGGATAAATTCATTATTTGGATTTAAATTTTTTACAGATAATTCAAAGAATTCGCCACATAAAATTACAAATTTGAAAATAGTGGCATCTAATTGTTGTAGTAATTTATAATGAATTTTATAAGAATTATTTCCTAATTCATTCATTGTCCCTAGAATTATTATTTTTTTATTATTTTTTATTTTGATATTTTCTAAGTTTTTTATGCTTTGCAACATTGTATCAGGATTAGCATTATAAGATTCATCAATAATATTTATTTTTTTTTTATTTAAAGAAATTTTATGAACTAATCCCCTACCTTCCACTGGTTTTAAAAACTTGAAACGATTTAGAACTGATTTAATGTTCAGAGAATTTTCATCATAAAATGCAAGACAAAATAATAAGTTATTTAATCTATGCATTACTATTGCATCAGTAACAATGTTAACCTTTTTTTTATTAATTGATAAAGTTACTTTATGCAATTTTTTATAGGGAGATATTTTTTTAATAAAATATTTTTTTGAAGAATTATCAATACGAATTATTTTAAGATTTTTTTCTTTTTTTGCTTTTGTGATTAGAATATTTTCAGATTTAGAAGAAACATTGAGATATAGCTTTTTCCTATTATTATTATATTTAGAAATAAATATATCAGCTTTTTCTCTAGCAATATTATTTTTAGTTTGGAAATTTTCAAGGTGAGTAGATTGTATATTTGTAATAAATACCTCTGATGGTTTGACTAAATTACTAAGAAATTTTATCTCACCAAAATTATTTGTTCCAATTTCAAAAATTGCATAATTTGATTTTAAATTTAAATTTAGTAAAGAAATTAATACACCTAACTGATTATTATAACTTTTCTTTGAGTAAGAAATGGTATGATCTTTTTTTAAGAAAAATGCTAAAGTTTCTTTTAAAGTAGTTTTACCAGCACTGCCAGTAATGCCTATTACTTTACCTTTGTATAAATCTCGTTTCTTTTTTGCTATTTTTGAAAGATATTTATAAATATTATTTACATATATAATTTTTTTATTTTTTTTGAAATTTTTATTATCAGTTACACAAAATTTTGCACCTTTATCTATTGCTTCATTTAAAAATTTGTTTCCATGAAACCTTTTACCTTTTAAAGCAAGAAATATATCGCCACTTTTAATATCTTTACTTGATATTTGAATTTTATCTTTTTTAGATATTATATATTTCTCTAATTGATTTAATTCGATCATTAATTTAATAACTGTTTAACAACTGTAAAATCATCAAACTTAATTGTTTTATTTTTTAAAACTTGAAATTTTTCGTGCCCTTTACCTGCTACTATTAAAATTTCATTCATTTTTAATTCTTTAATAGCTAATTTAATTGCTTTTCTTCTATCAGATACTTCCATAGCTCTAGAACAATACTTTAGAATATTTTTCCTTATTTTAGATGGATTTTCGTTTCTAGGATTATCATCCGTTATATAAATTTTATCAGCATATTTATTTGCAATTAATGCCATAGATTTTCGCTTACTTTTATCTCTATCACCGCCACAACCAAATAAAATTGATGGTTTCATTTTTTTGATTTTATAAGCAAGTAAAATTTTTTTCAAAGCATCTGGTGTATGTGCATAATCAATAATAATTTTTGATTTTTTTTTCTTATACTCAATTGTTTGCAAACGACCTGATGGATTTGTAACTTTTGATAATACTTTTATAATTTTACTTTGACTAATATTAAGTGCTAAGCAACAAGTAATCGCGCATTCTAAATTTTCTAATTCTATATTTGTTTTAAGTTTTAGATTTTCTAGTTTATATTTTGTATTGTTAATATTCAAATATACAAAATCATTGATTTTTATTAATTTTATATTTTTATTTCCGAAATATTTAAATTTTACATTTTTTTTTATCAATGTTTTTTTTAATTCAGATAAGATGTTTAATCGTGAATTAATTATAGCAAATCCAGAGTTTACTAAATGATTAGAGAAAAGTTTAATTTTAGATTTTTTATAATTTGAGAATGTTTTATGGTAATCAAGATGATCTTTTGAAATGTTTGTAATAGCTGCAATATTTATTGGATAATTTCTTAACCTGTTTTGTTCTAGAGCGTGACTTGAAGCTTCAAAAATAAAAATATTTTTTTCTTTTTTATTCGAAGATCCATATCTAAATAATTCTTCATAGGCAGGTGTTGTTAAATTTATATCATTTATTTTTTTTCCGTTTACAAAATGTCCTAAAGTACCAACCATTGTATTATTATATTTTAGTGAATTAAGAATTTTTGAAATATACCAAACAACTGATGTCTTTCCATTGGTACCTGTAACTGCAAGTGTTTTAAAGGGAAGATTGCAATGAAGCTTAGTTAATAAATAATGTATCTCAAAATTAATATTAGATACAACAAATTGAGGAATTTTTAAATTTTTAATATATTTATTTGAAATTATAGCAGGAGTTTTATTCTTAAGTACTTCATCTAAATAAATTTTTTTTACCTTTGTATTTTTGTCATAAACAAACAACGTTTTGTTATTAGTAAATTTTGAGTTAGAAGTAATTGCAGAGAAATATTTATTTTTATTAAAGTTGTACGTTTTATTTACTCTTATAACTTTTGATAAATTAGACAGTAGCATTTAATTTTCTATATAAAAAATTTGTGTCTACTTTTAGAAGATCATCATTTTTATCTTTTGAAATATTAAAGAGGCTTATAATATTAATAATAATATCTTTTACCAAGGGTGCATTTACTCTTGCTCCAGTCATTCTTTGTTTAGTGCCTGTTTCCTTTTTTGGATACTCAATAGCAGTGTAAACTACATATTTTGGATTATTTGTTGGGAATATTCCAATAAAGGACGTTAAGTTTCTATCCTTATAATATCCACCATTTGGATTTAGTAATTCTGATGTTCCCGTTTTACCTCCTACAGAATAACCATCTACTTTTACTCTAGGACCAGTGTATTCGGTCTTGAGAACAACAGAATTTAATAAATTGATAAAGAATTTAGATGATTCTTTGTTATTAAAAATTTGATTTTGTTCAAATTGTTTGTTTAATTGAAGTGTAGGAAAAACCTCATTCCCATTATTCGCTAATGAAGCATAAGCTTTAACTAAATGAAGAGGTGTAATTGCAAATCCATGACCAAATCCTATCGTTGCTGTTTCAAGCTTACCCCAATTATATTTATTTCCTAAAGGAGCTGAGCTTTCTCTATTTTCTATATTTATTTTTTTATTGAAACCTATTTTTTCAAAAAATTCTATTTGGTTTTTTTTTCCAATCAAAGTAGCAATCTGAGCTGTACCAATATTGGATGATTCAACAATTATTTTTTCAACATCATAAATACCATTATCTTTGTATTTATCATGATCACTTATATTTAAATATTTTTTTGTAACATCAAAAGTCATTTGAGGATCTATAATATCTAAATCAAATCCAATAGTGGCAGTTATTGGTTTGAAAGTTGATCCCATTTCATAATTAGACTGAAAAACTCTATTCATTAAATTATTGTTATTATATGAGGATTTGTCCTCAGGATTATAATCAGGTAAGCTTACTGATGATAAGATTTGACCGTTAGTAATATCCATAACTATAGCTAAACCGGATTCAGCTTTATAATTATTTATAGTTTTTAAGAGATTTTCTCTAACCAACTGCTGTAAATTAGTATCAATACTAATAATTATATCTTGTGATTTTGCGAGATCATTTTCAAAATACCTCTCAATTCCACTCTGACCAATTTGATCAATATCTACATATCCAAGAATATGTGACAAAGTATTCTTATAAGGATATATTCTTTTAAATTCCTTATGAGCTTTGATGTTTATTTCACCAAGATTAATTATTTCTTGATATTCAACTGGAGATATATTTCTTTTTATCCAAATAAATTGACTTGTTGATAATAATTTTTTTTCTATTTTTTTTATATCTAAATCAAGAATTAATCCCAATTTATTGGCTAGTTCTTTTTTATTTTTTATCTTATTAGGGTTAATTGATAAAGAAATACTTTCAATTGAAGTGGCAATTATATTTCCATTCCTATCATAAATACTGCCCCTAATATCTTTTTTTATATAATTAGTGGTATCATCATTCAGATCAGGAAAAAGCATAATTGATGAGATTCTATAAATAGAAATAAAATAGACAAAGATAAAAATTGTAATTGAAAAAAAAACTCTTCTATGAAGTAATTTTAAAGAATCACTATCAAATAATTTTATTTTACTTAACATTAATTAATTATTTGAACTAACAAGCTTAATATTTTTATCTTGATTTGAAAGTTCTTTCATTTTTACAATAAGAGGGACATTATCGTTTTGAGTTTTATAAAAATACAATTCATATAGTGTTTTTAAATATGAGCTATTTTGATGAGCAGCTAGTTCAATCTTATTGATTTTTAAGTTTTCTGAAATCTTAGAAATATTCATTTTCAGATTAAGATTATTTTTTTCGATTTCTCTTGTATTGTTAGCAATAAAAATCATTGAAAAAACCAGTATTAAATTAAGAATTAAAAAGAATATAATTGATTTAGTATACTTCATTATTAAATTTTCTGAGCTACCCGAAGTTTTGCTGATCTAGATCTGGGATTTTCTAAAATCTCAGAAGCTGATGGCAATATTGGTTTTTTGGTGATTATTTTAAGTTGAGTTGCCAGTTTATCAGGTAACTCCGGGTAGTGGCGGGAGGAACGCCATCGTTTACCACTATTGTGGTTAAAAAAATCTTTCACAATTCTATCTTCTAGACTTTGGAAAGAAACTACTAAAATTAAACCATCTTTATTTAAAATTTTTAAAGTTTTTTCTAAACTTGTCTTTAGTTCATTTAACTCATCATTTACATAAATTCTAATTGCCTGAAATGTTTTTGTTGCTGGATGAATCTTATTTTTTAATTGATTCTTTTTTGGTAAACATTTTTTAATAATGTTTGATAATTCTATTGTGTCACTAATAAATTTTATTTTTCTATTTTTTACTATTTCTTTTGCAATAACTCTTGAATAACGTTCTTCTCCATATTGATAAATTATGTCAGCTAAATTTTTTTCTTCATATTTATTAACTATATCATAAGCATTTTTATTAGAAGGGCCCATCCGCATATCAAGTGGTCCAGATTTGTTAAATGAAAAACCTCTTTCTGCATTATCTATTTGATTTGAACTGGTGCCTAAGTCAAAAAGTATAATGTCAAATTTTTTATCTTTTAGATTTGTGTCATTTACTATTTGTTCAATTCTACTAAATTTATCGTTAATAAGAGTAAAGTTTGAAAATTTAGATTCTAATTCTTTTGCAAATATTTTTGAAATTGGATCCCTATCTATTGCTAAAAGCTGATTTACATTAAATTTTTCTAGAATAATTTTTGAATAGCCGCCACCGCCAAAAGTCGTATCTATTACATTTATTGATTTTTTTAGAGGTAGAAAGGATATTATTTCATTAATCATTACTGAATTATGTAAATTTTCCATATTATTTTTGTTGTGTTAAAATCATGCGTAATGATTTTTTTTCTTTTAAAAGACGTCTTCTTGAATCTTCAGTATTTTTTAAACCTTGTTTAGGTTCCCATATCTGAAAAAAATGTCCTTGACCGAAAAAGGCTGCCTCTGTTTTTATACCAGTATATAATTTTAATTCTTCTGGGATTAAAAACCTTCCTTCTTTATCAACATTAGTTGTAACTATTTCAGAAAATATTGATGTTGAGAAATCATCATAATCTTCCGAAAAAAAATCTAGGTTGTTAATTCTTTTTGCGATTTCTTTTAATCGTCCAACACCACAACCTTCAATAGAAGGAGATTTTATTGATTTGTATAAAATAATTTCATTTCTATTTGCTTTTGGAAGAACATTTCGAAAACTAGAAGGAAGTGAAACCCTTCCCTTTTTGTCAATTTTATTAAAGAATTTAGATACAAATAAATCCATATAATATGGGTTATCATGGGATTATATGGGCGTCAATGGGTATATGAAATTATACTAAATGTTCTTTGTATGTTCTCAATAAATAAAAAGATGGTGCATAAGCCGGGTTCTGTATTTTTAATTTAAAATGATGATCATTAATCTAGAACAAATGTTACCATTTGTTTCAAGCAGTCTACCCGAATAACTCAGCTGGAACTGATTGCTATTCCTATTTGACCTTGCTCCAAAAAGGGTTTGCCATGCCTCTTTTGTTACCAAAAAAGCGGTAAGCTCTTACCTAACCATTTCACCCTTACCTTTTCAGGCGGTATATTTTCTGTTGCACTTTCCCTAAGCTTTCACTTGCCAGGTGTTACCTGGTTTTTTTTCCAGTGGAGCCCGGACTTTCCTCTTGATTACTCAAGCGATCATCGCACCATCTAAAAATGGTAATAAATTTAATTATCATTTCGTCAATAAAAAATTTGCTAAGTGTCTCATTATAATAATATAAACTTCTTTGTTTTTACTCATATTTTTATAATAAATATATCTACTTTTATACGCTTTTAATAGTTCGGAATAAAGTTTTGGTTTTTTATATACTTGACGTGTGTCGTATCCAATTAATGATAAAGCTAAAATTATTATCTTTTTTTTTGAAAAAATATTATGATTGTGAAACCAATTTTCAATTATTTTTACATCTCCATTTTTAGTTTGTTCAATATTTGTTATAAGTTTTGAAGAATATAATGCTTTCCAAGGAAAATATTTTCCAGGATCTTTTTTTCTAAATGGCGCAATATCCGAATGTGCTAAAATATTTTTTTTACTAATTTTATATTTTTTCTTCAATTTGAAAATTAGTTTTTTTAAGGAAGAAATCATTTTAAAAGAAAATTTGTTGTTTTTTCCATCTGGATTGTAATCAAGTTCTATTCCTATTGAAACAGAATTTATATCAACAATATCTTGCCAAAAAGCTTTTCCAGCATGCCAAGCTCTATATTTATCATCTACTAAATAATAGACAATGCCAGATTGAGAAATGAGATAATGAGAACTTACTTTTTTTTCTTTGCTACATAAATGCGATATAGCATCCATTGTATTTTTTAAAGCAGTATAATGAATTATAATAAGGTTTATTTTAGAATTTTTTCTTGAATTATAATTTGTAGATTTGTATTTGGTTATATATTTCATTCAAATTTTCAAATTAAAATATATAAGTAAATTATGATAAAAAAAATTATCTGTCTAATATTATTATATCTTTGCATTAGTTGTTCAAATAATAATAAAATAGCTAATAAAGAAGATAAAAATGTTCTTATAGAACCAGAAAGCCTTTACAAAATAGCTAAAATAAATTTTGATAAACAGAATTTTGATCTAGCAAGAGACCAATTTATTGAAATTAAAAGATTATTTCCACTATCTAATGAAGCTATTCAATCTGAAATAATGATTGCATTTATATATTACGTAAAAATGGATTATGATAATGCTATATTAAATTATAATAAAATTATTAATAAATATCCATCTCACAAAGATTTAGACTATGTTTATTATATGATAGCTGTATGCAATTATGAACAAATTCAGAATGCTGGTTTAGATGGATATTTTAATGATCTTGCTTTGAAATCGTTTGAACAAGTTATTAAACGTTTTCCTGAAAGTAAATATGCTAAAGATAGTCGACAAAAAATTATTTTAGTAAAATCTAATATTGCAGCAAAACATATGGAAATTGGAAGGTTTTATCTGAATAATAAAAAATATATTGCAGCGTTAAATAGATTTAAAATTGTAGTTGATGAATTTTCAATTACAAAATTTACCCCTGAGGCTTTACATAGAATGGTGGAGGCATACTATGAAATGGGGATGTATGAAGATAGCTACAATACTGCTTCTTTGTTAGGTTACAATTATCCTGATTCTCAATGGTATAAGTATAGTTATAATTTAATTGAGCAAATTGATGATGAAAAAAAATTCTTAAATAGAATCAGAAGCTTTTTTGATGGATAAAGAAAAAATAATTAAAAGATTAGAAAAATTATCAGAATTAATCAAAAAACATAATTATAATTATCATACATTAGATAATCCCAAAATATCTGACAAAGAGTTTGATAAACTGATTAGAGAAAATGATACTCTTGAAAAAAAATATCCAAGTTTAGTTTTAAAAAATAGTCCTAACAAACAATATGGTAGTAAAATAAAAGAAAATTTCAAAAAAATAAAACATGACTCTCAAATGTACTCACTTGCTAATGCATTTGATAATAATGATATAAAAGAGTTTATAAAACGTTCTGTAAAATTTTTAAATTTAGATAATGATAATAATTTTGAATATATTTGCGAACCAAAAATTGATGGACTATCTTTAAATCTTGTCTATAAAAAAGGTAATTTGGTATCAGCTGGTACAAGAGGAGATGGATTTGTTGGAGAAGATGTTACTGAAAATATTTTAAAGATAAAAAATATTCCATCGAAATTAAAAAAAGACTTTCCAGAATTTATTGAAATTAGAGGAGAAGTATTCTTAAATAAAAGTGATTTTGAGAAACTTAATTTAAAATTAGATACCAAATCTAAATTTGCTAATCCAAGGAATGCAGCAGCTGGCAGTTTAAGACAACTTGATATTTCTATTAGTCATAGTAGACCATTAAAATTCATACCCCATGGAATTGGTAAATGTTCAGATAATTTTGATAAAGTTGAGAGTTATTATGATCAACTAAAAAATTGGAATATTACTCCTAATAATCTAATAAAAAAATGTCACTCACTTGAGGAAATTATAATATTTTATAATCAAATAGATCAAAAACGATCAAGTATTGATTATGATATTGATGGATTAGTTGTAAAAATAAATAGTTTTAAACTGCAAGAAAGATTAGGTTATGTAGGAAAAAACCCTAGATGGGCAGTTGCGATAAAGTTTTCTGCTGAAAAAGCTAATACTATAATTCAATCTGTTGATTATCAAGTTGGGAGAACTGGCGCAATCACTCCAGTTGCTAGATTGCAACCTGTTAATTTAGGTGGGGTAATTATATCTAATGCTTCTTTACATAATTTTGATGAAATAAATAAAAAAAATATAAATGTTTTAGATCTTGTTGAAATTGAAAGAGCAGGAGATGTTATTCCATATGTTAGTAGGTTAGTTAAAAAAAATACTAAATTAAGCACTAAAATAAAACCTCCTAAAAATTGCCCTATCTGTAAGAGTAGTGTTTTAAAAGAAAAAGATGAGGCTATACTAAGATGTTCAAATACCTATGGTTGTAATTCACAGAAAATAGGAAGAATAATTCATTTTGTCAGTAAGAAGTGTTTAAATATTGATGGATTTGGTGAAAAACAAGTTAAACAATTATTTAATTTAAATTTTATAAATAAAGTAGAAGATATATTTAATCTTGAGAAATTTGAATCGGAAATAATTAACTTAGATGGCTGGGGTGAATTATCTTTTTCCAATCTAATCAATTCTATTAATAATTCTAAAATAATTTCGTTAGATAAATTTATATATTCACTTGGCATTAGATTTATTGGGGAAGTTAATGCTGAAATCTTAGCAAATGAATTTAAAGAGTTAGATATATTTATCTCATCTTCAAATAATATCAGCTTATTAGAAAATATTGACGGTTTAGGGCCAAAAGCAATATCTTCCATTATAGATTTTTTTTCTAAAGATATAAATAATGAAACTATTAACAATTTAAAAAATAACTTATCTATTACGTATATAGAGAATAAATCATTTGATAATTTTTTTTCTAATAAACATTTAGTTTTTACTGGTACTTTATCTGAACTTTCAAGAGATGAAGCGAAGTACTTAGCAAAAACTAAAGGAGCAAAAATATTGTCTAGCATTAGTAAAAAAACAGATTTTCTAATAGCTGGAGAAAAGGCAGGTTCAAAAATAGATAAAGCAACTAAATTAGGTATAAAGATTTTAAACGAAAAAGATTTTCTAGAAAAAATTAATCTATAATTTTCAAGAACTTCAAATATACCTTTTTTGAAGAAAAGTTCTCAAAATCAATCAAAGCTTTGTCACCATCTAATTTTATTATTTTTCCATTACCAAATTTTTGATGATAAACTTGTTTCCCTTTAGATATATTAGCTTCAAATTCAAAATCTTGATTAAAATCCCAATCAATATTATTTTTTTTTGAGTTTTCTAATAATCTTCTTCTTCCAGGTGTAATAATTTCTTCACTGAATGAGTCAGTTTCTAAAAAATTATCTAAAAAATTATTATCTTGAATATATTTGGAGTCGTTTATCTCTACTTTATCTTCTGGAAGTTCACTTATAAATCTCGATGGCAAGTTATAATCATGAGATGCAAAAGAATATCTATTTTGATTTACATAGGTAATGTAAATTTTTTTTCTTGCTCTTGTTAATGCAACATAAGCCAGTCTTCTTTCTTCTTCTAATCCCTGATTACCTGACTCCTCTATTGATCTTTGGCTTGGAAAAACACCCTCTTCCCAACCAGCTAGAAATACATAATCAAACTCTAATCCTTTAGCAGCATGCATTGTCATAAGAGTTAGTGTTTCTTGAGAAGTATTTGTTATGTTTTCCATAACTAAAGATACATGTTCCAAAAAACCTTCTATATTTTCAAATTCTTTTAAACTTTCTATAAATTCATTTAAATTGTCTATTCTTGATAGACTGTCAGGTTTATTTGAGTTCTCCTCCTCTTTTTTTAAGTAATTTAAATAACCAGAGTCTTCTATTATTACTTTGGCTAATTCAATATGATCAAATTTCTTCTTAACCTTTTGCCATTTTAAAATATTGTCAGTAAAATTATATAACTCTCCTCTGGCCTTAGAATTACCTTTAAATGTTAACTGTTGTGCAGATTCAAAAAGAGAAATATTATTCATTCTTGCATAGCTACTAATCTTACTAACTGTAGATTTTCCTATTCCTCTTTTAGGTACGTTGATTATTCTTTCAAAAGCTAAATCGTCAGATGTGTTATTTGTTAATCTTAAATATGCAATAATATCTTTAATTTCTTTTCTTTCATAAAATCTTAATCCTCCAATTATTTTATAAGGAAGTCCAAGATTGATTAGTCTTTCTTCAAAAGACCTAGTGTGTGCAGCAACACGAAACAAAATTGAGATCTCACTCAAATTTTTTTTCTCATTTATTATATTTTCTATTTTGTCTGTTACAAAAATAGATTCTTCTTTTGTTTCCCAAAATCCATTAATTGTAATTTTTTCACCAATCTGATTTTTACTCCATAATTCTTTTCCATATCTTCCTTTATTTTTTGCAATAAGAGTTGATGCACAGCTTAATATATTTCTTGTCGATCGATAATTTTGTTCTAATCTTACAATTTTTACATTCTCGAAGTTTTTTTCAAAATTCAATAGATTTGTTACATCTGCTCCTCTCCAAGAATATATTGATTGATCATCATCACCAACACAACATATATTTTTGTTTCCTTTATATAAAAACTGAATCCACTTTTGTTGTATAGGGTTAATATCTTGATATTCATCTACATGAATATATTTAAAAATATTTTGATATTTTGATAATATATTATTATTTTTTTGAAAAATTTTTATACAAAATAAAATTAAATCACCAAAATCAACACTATTTAATCGAAGAAGTTCAGACTGATAAATACTGTATATTTTTCGAATTTCTTTATCATTTTTCCGATATTTATTTTCACTCAATTCATTAGAACTTATTCCTTTATTTTTTAAATTATCTATAGCTGATAAATAATATTTGGGTGAAATTTCTTTTGTATCTATTTTTTCTATTTCACAAATATTTTTTATTAATTTTAATTGATCATCTGCATCAATAATTAAAAAATTTTTTCTTAATCCTACTTCCTCGTAATGTTGTCTTAGTATTCTTAGTGATAAAGAGTGAAATGTTCCTACCCACATATTATCTATAGGAAAATTTAATGCATCTCCGATTCGTGACTTCATCTCACTTGCTGCCTTATTAGTAAAAGTGACTGCTAAAATCTGCCTAGGAGTTGCGAGTTTTTTAATTAATATATTTAAGATTCTAAAGGTTAATACTCTGGTTTTTCCGCTACCAGCGCCGGCTAAAACAAGAAGAGAGCCATTGGTTTGTTGAACAGCACTTCTTTGCTCTTTATTCAATAAATCAAGATAATTTTGAGAATTTTCTGTCATTTTTTTGCTATAATAGAGATATATATAATGTAATTTATAAACTATATTAAATAATAGTTTAGTTATTAGTGATTAGTCTATGAGTAAAAAAATTATAATTCTTTTTTTTCTTTTTTTTAGTTTCCTTTCCTATGAAGCCATTTCTAGTGAGGCTGATCAGGTAAATACTGATTCTGAAGATTTTGAAACAACTACGTTAGAAGATGAAATATATGATCCTTTTGAACCAGTAAATAGAGCTATTTTTAGTTTTAATAATGTAGCAGATAGAATTGTTTTAGAACCAATTGCAAAAGGTTACAAAAAATTACCTTCTCCATTACAAAGTGGAATTAATAATTTTTTAAGCAATTTAAGAGCGCCGTTAGTTGTTGTTAATCAATTGTTACAAGGTCAGGGTGAAAATGCTATTCAATCATCAGGAAGATTTATTGTTAATAGTACCGTAGGTGTGCTTGGATTATTTGACGTTGCTGAAAGGATTGGGCTTGAAGAAAAAGAAGAAGATTATGGACAAACACTTGCAACTTGGGGTGTTGGAGATGGTTTTTATATAGTACTTCCACTATTTGGTCCTTCAAATCTAAGAGATACATCAGGCATGGTATTAACAATGTTAACAGATCCAATTAATGCATATGCAGTAAGTGAAGGAGAAGCTTGGCTAGTGCCTATGAGAACAGCAGTTAATGCTGTTGATACAAGATCACAAATAATTGATGAAGTAAATGCACTAAGAGATAATTCAGTAGATTATTATGCAGCAGTAAGAAGTTCTTATTATCAAAACCGAAAGGCAGCAATTAATAATGTAGATGACTCAGAATTAACCCCACTACCCCTTATTAGTATTGAATTCGAATAATGAAGTTTAAGTTAATTGTAATTTTTTTTATTATCTTTATTTCAAAGAATTTATATTCTGTTGAAACTTCAGAATGGCTTAAAAGAGAAATAGATATTATTCTTGAAGCTTATAAAAATCAAAACCTCTCAAATGAAAACAGATTTCTTCTAATAGAAAAAACAATAAATAATAATTTTGCAGGTACAGGTATTGCTAAATTTGTTGCTGGTGATGCTTGGAAAAAATCAGATAAAAATACAAAAAAGATCTACATCGATAATTTTAAAAGACATTTAGCTTTAAATATAGCTTCAATGATGCAAGGATATTCAGATCAAACATATGAATTAACAAAATCAAAATATGATAAAAAAAATCAAGTTACTCTAATTGATATGGAGATCTTTTCAGATACTGGTTCAGTTGTAGTAACATGGAGGGTAAAAGAATCAAAAGATAGATTTTTTGTTATTGATTTAATTGTTGCAGATATTTCATTAGTAGTAACAAAAAGATCAGAGTTTAACTCAATGTTAAAAAAAGTTGATAATGACCTTTCTAAATTTAATGAAGTTTTATTTGATCAAAATCAAATAAGTTATCAAAAAATTACTGAATAACATCTTGTAAAACTTTATTTGTAATTAAGATTTTAGATTTTTTATTTCTTCTTCAGTCAATATTTCAGGCTGATTGGGAGTAGTAGATAATTGATAAGATTTATTTTCTTCAGCAGATTTTATAATTCCATCCATAATCTCGAGAACATGAAGAGATAATTCAAGAGAACATCTTGCTTTTCGTTTATGAGATATAGAATCAATCATTTCTGAAAGACCTATTCCCCTGTAATTTGCTTTTTTATCACCATCCCCATCACTTTTATTGGGAATACCTAACAACATACTATCATTATTTATAGTTTCCCAATCACTATCTTTTTTGGAAATTAATAAATCACCACTAAAAAAATTTGGGTCAGGAACTATCATTGAGCCATCAAGTCCATAGAGTTCAATTGTAGAGTGATTATTTTTCCAAACATCCCAAGTGCAAAAAAACTGAACTTTTGCTTTGTTTTGAAACTCTAAAGAGCCCATTAGAGTTGTTGGTGTTTCAACTTTAATTTTATCACCGTATCTTGGTTGACTAGTTATTGTTCTTTCATTTGTAGCAGTGCCACTAATTGCATTTATTTGCTTTACTGGTCCAATTAGATTTACTAATTGAGTAATATAATAAACCCCAACATCAAAAACAGGTCCGGCTCCAGGTTTAAAGAAAAAATCTGGATTAGGGTGCCAGTGCTCCATTCCATGAGACATTAAATTAAAAGTTCCTAGAACAATTTTTCCTATTTTATTGTCTTCAATTAATTTTCTAGCTCTTTGTCCTGCTCCTCCTAAAAATGTATCTGGAGCGCAACCAACATACAACCCTTTTTCATTTGCTAGTTTTTGTATTTCTAAACCTTCTTGAAAATTCATTGCCAATGGTTTTTCACTAAAACAATGCTTGCCATTAAGAAGTGATTTTGTGATAATTTCTTTATGGGCTGCAGGAATTGTTAAATTAATTACTAAATCAATTTCATTATCTTCTAGAATTTCGTCAACAGATAAAGCTTTAACATTATATTTAGATGCAGCATTAGAAGCGGCTTCTTTATTAATATCTGCACAAGCAACTATCTTAAAATTGTTAAATATTTTTTGACATTCAAAATATGTCTCAGAAATATTTCCACAACCTACAATTCCGATATTCATTAAATTGTTTCTAAATATTCTAAAGATTTAGTTGTGTATTCTTTATAGTCTTTTGGATCATCGTGCTCTAAAACAAATACCTCACATGGTGTTTTTTTAACTTCTGAAATTAGTTTTGGCCAATCAATGAAACCTTCTCCTATTGCAGATTGCTGATCATGTTCTAATAAATTTTTAGTTTGATCATAAAAATCTTTCAAATGACAGCCAACAATTTTATATTTATATTTTTCTATCCAATCAAGTGGATCAGCCTTTCCAGCAACTGCCCAACCAAGATCTAATTCCATTTTAAGATTTTCATTATGATCCATCATACACTCAATTGGAAGTTTTCCACTAGGTAGAGATCTAAATTCAAAAGAGTGATTATGATATCCAAGTGTTAATCCATTATCTTCATAAATTTGAACATATGAAGATAAATCTTTCCCAAAACTATTCCAAGTATCTTCGTCAAGATCAAAATTTGAAGCAAAATCTTTATTGAATTTTTCTGGTACAGATGGGACTATTGCATGTCTTATATTAAGATATTTCATCCTTCTGATTGTTTCATCAGTATCTGTTATAGCTTGAAAGCTTATGTGTGATGATTTTATAGAAATATCGTTATCATCCATCATGGATTTAAAATTATCTAAATTAATTTTATCTAAATCAAATAATTCAATATTTTTAATTCCAGACTCAGATAAGAATTTAAAAATTGGCTCATAAGGTTGAAATTTTCTTGTAGTATATAATTGCATGGATACATCATTTCTGTTCATTAGATTCTCTCCTCAGATTTACTATCAAATATTGAACTTTTATTAATATCAAAAGATATATTTATTTCATCATTTAAATTATAGTTTGAGCTCCCCTCTAATCTAATTGAGATAGGTGTGCCTTCAATGCTAGTCCATACTAAAGTATCAGCACCCATAGGCTCTACTAATTCTACATTACATAAAATAGAATTTTCATTTTTTTCTATTTTTATATTTTCTGGTCTTATTCCAAATACAACTTCTTGATCATCAATCAAATTATTTAAATTTTCGTATTTAGAGATATTAATTTGCTTCTTTCCAATAAGTAAATATTGATTTGATTTATCAAATTTAGCTCTTAAAAAATTCATACTTGGAGAACCAATAAAACCAGCTACAAATAAATTAGCTGGTTTATTATAGATTTTTTTAGGTGTATCTAATTGTTGTATTAAGCCATCTTTCATAACAGATATACGGTCAGCGAGAGTCATCGCTTCAATTTGATCATGTGTAACATAGATCATAGTATTAGATAAATCTCTATGAAGTTTTTTTATTTCATAACGTAATTCTGCTCTTAATTTTGCATCTAAGTTACTTAGAGGCTCATCAAATAAAAATACCTTTGCATCTCTTACAAGAGCTCTTCCTATAGCAACACGCTGTCTCTGACCTCCTGAGAGCTGTGAAGGTTTTCTTTTAAGTAATTCATTTATTTGTAAAAGGTTTGATGCTTTTTCTATTTTATCATCTATAATTTTTTTCGCAGTTCCCATCATTCTTAAACCAAATGATAAATTTTTCTCTACTGTCATACTTGGATATAAAGCATAAGATTGAAATACCATGCCTATATGTCTATCTTTTGGTTCTTTCCAAGTTACATTATCATCTTCAATCCAAATTTGACCATCAGATAAATCTAGAAGACCTGCTATACAATTTAATAACGTTGTTTTTCCACAACCGGAAGGTCCAAGTAAAACCATGAATTCACCTTCTTTAATATCAAGACTTAAATCATTTAATATTTCAGTTTTCCCATAACTGAAAGATATATTTTTTACCTCAACACTATTTTTCATATTCACCCCTTTATCGCCCCAGCTGCTATTCCACGCACAAACCATCTTCCAGAAATAAAATAAACAAAAAGCGGTACTAGAGAAGTTAAAATTGTTGCTGACATATCTACATTATACTCGGCAACACCATAATCTACTTGAACTATATTATTTAATTGAACTGTCATTGGCTGGTTATCTCTTCCCGCAAAAACTAACCCAAGAAGAAAGTCATTCCAAATTCCAGTTACTTGAAGAATTACAGCTACTATAGTTATAGGTGTAGACATTGGAATAATAACATAAATAAAAATTTTAACAAAATTACCCCCATCGATTCTTGCAGCTTTGAATAAATCGATGGGTAGACTTGCATAAAAGTTTCTGAAAATAAGTGTTAGTATTGGCATTCCAAAAATAGTGTGAACTAAAATTATTCCAGGAAGGGTTGAATAAATTCCTAAAGCATCTTCAATTTTGAGTAGTGGGTAGACCATTACCTGATAAGGTATAAAAGCACCAAATAAACATAGTCCAAAAAAGAAATATGCTCCTCTGAAACGCCAAAACGCAAGAGCATAACCATTTATTGCACTTAAACCAACAGATACAATAACACTTGGGACAGTAATTTTGACTGAATTAAAAAAGCCTGGTTTTAAACCCTCACAAACAAAACCAGTACATGCTTGTGACCATGCTTTTGGCCAAGAATAAAAACTTAGTTCTTTTGGTAAATTTAAAATATTAGCTGCTCTTATTTCATCCATATCTTTTAGAGAAGTAATGATCATCACATAAAGAGGCATTAAAAAAAATATCGCGCATACTAGAATAAAACAATACAATCCAATTCTTCCAATTGTAAGATGTTTTGGGCGAGGACCTGAGGGTATTGAATTCATTAGTTTGTAGCGTATTTATTTCTTAAATAAAATTCATAAAATGCCCAAGGAGCGAGAATACAAACAACTGAAATAAACATAATTATTGATGCTGCAAAAGCTTGACCTAAATTTGCTCGTTGGAAAAAATTTTCCATTACATACATTGCTGGTGTAGTTGTTGCATAACCTGGACCTCCAGATGTTAAAGCTAAAATTAAATCGTAAACTTTTACAACACCTGCAGCAATAAGCACTATAGCAGTTACAACCATTGGTCTTAACATTGGAAGAATAACAAATACATAAGATTTCCACTTAGCAACGCCTTCGATACTAAGAGACTTCCAAATATCTTCATCAATTCCTCTCAATCCTGCTAACATTAATACCATTACGAAACCTGCACCTTGCCAAACAGCAGCTATACATACAGCATAGATTGCAAGATCTCTATTTACTAACCAATCAAGCTGGAACCATGAAAATCCCCACATATGCATCGAATTTTCTAATCCAAAAGTAGGATTTAAAACCCATTTCCAAACTAAACCAGTTACAACAAAAGACATTGCATATGGATAAAGAAAAATAGTTCTAAATAGACTTTCTCCTCTAATTTTTTGATCTATCAAAACCGCAAGTAAAAAACCAATAATCAGACATCCAATTGTAAAAACAAAACCATAAATAAATATATTTTCTACTGCAACATCCCATTTTCTCTGTTTGAATAATCTATCATATTGGTCAAAACCTACGAAATTTGTAACAGGAATTAATTTTGAATTAGTAAGTGAATAGATAAATGAGTAAATTATACACCCAATAAAAACAGTTAATGATATAATTATCATTGGTAGTAATGCTATTATTGAAGCAATGTTTCTGAATTTTGACATTTAATTTAAAATATAGCTAGGGCAGGATATCCTGCCCTAAATTATATAAATGTTATAGACCGCTTGTTAAAACGCCTTCTAGGTCGTCCATTACTTGTGCTACAGTGTAATTAGGATCATTTCTGAATTCAGAAATAATATCATCCCATGCATTCGTAAATGCTGGAGTGTTCCAATCATCACTTTCTCTCATAATTGCATCAGGATTTTGAATTAAATCTAAACCCATTTGCATACAAGCATCAGCTGCAGAAGTATCAACATCAAGTCTCATAGGAAGAGAACCTTTAGCATTGTTAAATTTAGCTTGTACAGTTGGATTAACCATCATACTAGCCATTGCAAGCTGCACCTCTTTTACTTTAGGATCATCATTCTTTGGGAAAACAAAAACATCACCACCAAGAGCTACGTATTTTTCTTTTCCTGGAATTACACAAGAATAATCAACCATTGCCTCTTTACCAGCAACAGCAAATTCACCTCTTGCCCAATCACCCATGACTTGCATTGCTGCTTTGCCTTCAATAACCATTGCAGTAGTATCATTCCATAATCTTCCTGGAGATCCTTCATCAGTAAATGCATTAAGTTCTCTGTAAGTATTTAATACATCTTCAAATCTTCCATCTCTTAGAGTATCAACATCTTTATCTCTAAATATTTTTTGCATGTGTGGAAAACCTAGAATTGAAGATGATACAACTCCAAACATTCCAGACTCTTGCCATGTTTGTCCGCCAAGAGCTAAAGGAATGATTCCTGCTTCTTGAATTTTTGGTGCACCAGCTAAGAATTCTTCAAATGTTTGAGGAACTGGCAAACCAACTTGTTTGTATACATCATTGTTAATCCACATCCACTGCCAACTATGAATATTGACAGGTACACAGTAGAATTCTCCTTCGAATTCACATGTTTCAATTAGTTCTGGTGGATAAATAAAATCTCTCCATCCTTCAGCAGATGCAACTTCCTCAAGTGATTGAAGTAAACCTTGCTCAACTAAGTCTACAAATTGCTTTGAAATATTAAACTGTGCAGCAGTTGGTGGATTTCCACCAATTATTCTGTTTACAGTTGTTCCTCTTGCATTATCACCGCCTGTAATAGCAGTATCAATCCAAGTGTTACCCATCTCTTGCCAAGCCTCTGCAAACTGAGAAATAGCAGCTTGTTCTCCACCAGATGTCCACCAGTGAATAACTTCAGCTTCCATATGACTACCAGCTTTGGAAACATTAGTAAAAGATAGGGGTACAAAAATAGTTAATAATATTGAAAAAATTTTTTTCATTATTTTCCTCCCTTTTTTAAATAAATTGACATTTTAGTAAAACGTTTTACTTGTCAAGCCAAATTATGTTATTTATTCAACAGTCTAATTTTGCCTCAAATGAATAAAAATAAGAGAATAAATATTGTTGGCCTGGCTCAAAAACTTGGTTTATCCGTGAGTTCTGTTTCTAGAGCATTAAATGGTTATGACAATATATCACAGAGCACAAAGGATAAGATCTTTAGAACTGCAAAAAAATATAATTACTTTCCAGATTTAAATGCAAAAAGATTAGCTTCTAAAAAAAATGACACAATTGCTTTCATATCTGCAATAGATCCGGATGCGCCAGATCATGTTGTATTGCAGTTTCTTGCAGGAATAACTCTTGGGATCAAAAAAACTAACACTGAATTAATTACAAAATTTTGTTTAAATGAAGAAGAGGAAATGAATTATTTTAAAAACCTTATTTCCACAGGTCAAGCAGATAAATTTATTTTTTATAGAATAAAAAAAAATGATGGAAGAGTGAATTATTTAAAACAAAGAGGTATTAAATTTGTCACATGGGGCAGAACAAATAAACAAACAGAGCATGCTTGGATTGATCTAGATAATCGTAAAAGCATTGAGATTCTAATGAACAAACTTTCAACTAATGGACATAAAAGAATTGCATTTATAAATGTACATCATAGTTTTAATTATGGAGCACAGAGGAAAAGAGCATATGAAAGTTCAATAAATAAATTAAAACTTAAATCTTCTAAAGAATATTACCAAGATAGTTTAATTGAGACTGTTGAATCAGGATCAGCAATGACAGGTTATTTATTAAGTCTAAGAAATCCTCCTACTGCAATAATTTGTTCTCATCTCCGTTTTTTTACAGGGTGTCTTTTAAGATGTCAGGAATTGAAACTAGAGGTTGGAAAAGATATCTCTGTTGTAGGTTTTAATGATCAAGATAGTTATTTGAGTTCACAAAACCTAACATATATTTCTCATCCCTTAATGGAAATGGGTAAGCAATCAGTTAAGATATTGCATGATCTAGATCAAAATTTCTCTGTAAACAAAGTATCAACTTTAATTGAGCCTATATTGAATGAAGGAACGAGTGATAAAATTAAAAAATCTAAGTTAAGATAAATTTAACCAATTCATTTCTTCTTTTGTTAAAATAATATCTAAACAAGGTAATGTCGTATCAAGCTCATTAATTGTTCTAGGTCCTATTAAGGCAAAAGATGGAAAAGATTGGTTTAATGTCCAACTTGCTGCAATATTATTTGCAGAACATCCTTTTTTTTCTGCTAATTCAATAGCTCTTTTTTTTCTCTCCCTATTATCGTCGCTATCATAACAACTTATAGGTCCACTAGAATTTTCGCCAGGCTTTCTCCAAGATGACTCAGCTTCTGTAATTTTTTTTTCTATTTCATTTGTTATTTTATCATCTAAAAAATAACCTCTTGCTTGGCTTGACCATGACATATGAGATTTTTGAGTGGTATTAAGATAATCTAAAATTTCATTATCATTTGATGATAAGCATCCATTCCAAAGTGGATTAACCATCTTAGCAAGAGCTAAATTATTATTTAAAATAGACATTTCTTGTTTATTATTTTTTTGAGCCCATTCATTTCCCTTTTTGAATCTTTCAATAGTCCAATTAGAACCTCCAAATATTTTGATTCTCCCTTTTTCTTTTTCTTCATTTAAAACATCAATAAACTCATCAACTGGATAATCACTATTATCTCGATGCATGATATAAATATCCACATAATCTGTTTTCATTCTTTCGAGAGAAATAGTTAACTGTTGTGAGATAGCTTCAGGGTTACAGTCAGGTGTGTGAGCACCTTTACCTAATATTAGAACATCCTCTCTATTGTTATTTGTAAGCCATTGTCCTAAAACTTTTTCATGATTGCCGCCACCATAAATAAATGCTGTATCAAACATATTGCCGCCAACTTCAAGCCAATGATCCCATAACTTTGAAGCCTCATTAATATCGTCTTGATTATCACATCCCATTACAAGTTTAGATATGTCTTTGTCTATTCCTTCTATTCTATCGTATTTCATATTTCATCCTGTGGTAGTTTATAATTTACTTTCTCTCTCCAAGTATCAAGAGCTTTAAGATTTCCTAATGTATCTTCCCAAGTCATTGCTGGATGAGGAGGTTCAGTTTTTTCTTTTGCAATACATTGACTCGCAAGTTCTCCCTCAAAGAAAAAGAGATGTTCAGATCCTTTGACATCAACTATTTCCTCATTTTCATTTTTATTTATAATAATTTTTGCATGGTATGGACCGCCATCTCTACCAGGCATCCAAGGGTCTGGTAATTCAATTTTACCCTTTGAACCAATTATAACAGCATTATTTTTCATTGTTTCTCTAATGGCCGTTGATACTTTAGCTTTTATACCATTTTTAAATTCTAAATTTGCATGAGCAATTTCATCAACACCTGTTTCTCCTATTTTTGCTTCAGCATCTAAAAATTTTGGTTCTGAAAATTTATCTCCTGTTGCTACTCCTGCTATTAGTCTAGAAAAAGAAATTGGATATAGCCCAACATCAAGTATACCACCGCCTGCTAAATTTTTATTAAATAACCTGTGATCAGGTATAGTCTTACCCATATCAAAACCAAAAGAGGTTTCAACAGATATTACATCTCCTATTATTTTGTTTTTAATTATCTCAACTAGTTTTGGAATTTGTGGATGGCAACGATACATAAAGCCCTCCATATAAAAAACACCAGCCTCTCTTACCGCATCAATAATTTTCTTTCCTTCATTAAAATTTATAGCTCCAGGTTTCTCACAAAGAATGTGCTTACCTTTACCGGCAGCTTTTATTGTCCATTGAGCGTGTAAAGTATGAGGTGTGGAAATATATATAGCGTCTATATGTTCTGAATTTATGATATCTTCATAAGAATCAAATCTAAAATCAGGATGAATATCATATTTGTCCCCAAAATTTTTCATGCGATCTTCACTTTTACTCGCTATGCTAACTAATTGTCCAGAATAGGAACCTTTCAATCCATCAGCAAAATTATTTGCAATATTTCCAGGGCCAATGATACCCCATTTAATTTTTTCCATTTTATTTATTATCAGGTGTTAACACATTTTGATGAGGCATAACTATTTTTTTTTGAAATTTTGATAGTCTTGATAAAAGGTCTTTAGATGGTCTGTATGGATGCCTAAAGAAACCCCAAGAAGGTCCATATCTATAAACAACTATTCTTCTTTCACCTTTATTTATTCTTTTTGCTGATCCATGACAGAGTGAGTCAACAAATAAAAGAGCATCTCCAGCTTTCATATAAACTTCTTTAGCTCCTGTCATTCCTTCTGCTGAAGATACTTTGCCTCCTTTTAACATTTTATTATCTTTAAATTCAGGATGTACAATATTTGATTTATGTGAAGATGGAATTATAACAGTTCCACCATCACCTGGACCAATATTTGTTAGTGCAAGAAGAATATTTACTTGTGAACAATGAAATTTTCCATTTTGATATCTATAATGATTTCTTTGCAAACCCTCAGGATTGCCGGAATGAATACCAATAGCTTCACCAGGTCCACGAATATTGGCAAAGTTTTCATCAATAAAAAGAGGTCCATGAAGATGATCAAAAGTACCCTTTCCTCCAACAAAATGTAATATATGATTTATCCATGATGGATGATCAATTAATTTTTCAAATGGTTTTCCAGCTTCATAAATTTGCTGAAGATTTAAACCCTCTTTTCCACCATAATTATGACCATGAACATAGCCTGCCCATTCATCATTTTTAATATTTTTTAACTTATCAAGAATATTATTAAGATCTTTTAGTTCTTTTTTATTTAATGCATTATTTATAATAAGGTATCCATTTAAATCAAAAAGGTATTCATCAAGTTTTGAAATTTTTTTCACTAAAGTATTGTGAAATAAAAAATTTATTTTTTCAATAAAAAAATTTTAATTTATGACTGCTGTAAATTCTCCAGATTTATATTTTGTAGCCATTGCTCCAAGAGAAATTGAATTAATAGAAGAAGCATTTCCTGCAGTTCCAAATTCTTGCAATCTACTTTTAACAACTTCTTTCATAGCATCCTTAGAGAGTAATAAATATTTACGAGGATCGAATTGTGAAGGATTCTCATGGAAGTATTTTCTTACTGCAGCAGTAGCAGCTAATCTTAAATCAGTATCAACGTTAACTTTTCTTACGCCATGTTTTATGCCTTCTTGAATTTCAGAAACTGGTACACCGTATGTCTCTTTAATTTTTCCACCATATTCATTAATAGTTTTTATTAAATCTTGTGGAACCGAAGATGAGCCATGCATAACTAAATGTGTGTTTGGAAGTCTTGAATTTATTTCTTTTATTCTATCTATTGCTAAAATATCTCCAGTTGGTGGTCTAGAAAATTTATAAGCACCGTGGCTTGTACCAATAGCAATAGCTAATGCATCAACATTTGTAGCTTTAACGAAATCTGAAGCTTCGTCAGGATCAGTTAATAGTTGATCATGATCAAGTTTACCTTCAGCACCAACTCCATCCTCTTTTTCACCTGTTCCAGTCTCTAAAGAACCTAAACAGCCTATCTCCCCTTCGACTGAAACTCCTAATGCATGAGCCATATCAGTTGTTTCTTTTGTAACTCTTACATTATATTCAAAATCTGAAGGAGTTTTTTGGTCATCTAATAGGGAACCATCCATCATCACAGATGTAAAACCAAGTTCTATGCAGTTTTTACAATCTTTTGGAGAACCACCATGGTCTTGGTGCAAAACTGTTGGAATTTCTGAAAATTCATCCATTGCTGCTTCAACTAGTTTTTTCACAAAGATTGGTCCAGCATATTTACGTGCAGCACCTGAAGCTTGAAGTATTACAGGACTATTCAATTCTTTAGCCCCTTCCATTATTGCTCTAATTGCTTCTAAATTATTTACATTGAATGCAGGTACACCATAATTATTTTCAGCTGCGTGATCTAAAAGTTGTCTAAGAGAAATTAAAGACATTGAGTTCTTTTATATTTTAAGAATTTATTTGCAACTAATTATCCTTTAACTGCTCCAAATGTTAATCCATGGATAAATTGTCTTTGCAAAATAAAGAACATGATTACAGGAGGTAATGCTGCAACAACGGATCCTGCTGAAACTAAATTCCAAGCTGTTGTCCACTGACCTCTTAATACGTCTAAGCCAACAGTTATAGGTTTAACTGTATCCCCCTGCGTTAAAATTAAAGCCCAAAAATAATCATTCCAAATAAAAGTAAATTCTAATACGCCTAATGCTGCAAGTGCAGGTATTGTTAAAGGAATAATTATTTTTCTATAAATTGTCCACTCTGTAGCTCCATCAGCTCTAGCAGCTTCAATAAGTTCAAACGGTAGTTCTTTAATGAAATTTCTTAAAAAGAAAGTACAAAAACCTGTTTGAAAAGCAATATGAAAAATAATTAAACCCAAATGACTATTATACATTCCTAATTCGATAGATATGTTCCTAACAGGTATCATTAATATTTGATACGGAACAAAATTTCCTGCTATAAACATTGCAAATACTAATAAATTTAATTTGAATCTATGCATTGCAAGAGAATAACCTGCTAAAGAACTTAAAAATAATGTTCCAATTACAGTTGGTATTGTAATAATAAGACTATTAAGAAAAAAACCAGCCATTTTTCCATCCGCAAATACTGCAGCATAATTAGATACTAATGCTGTTTCTTTAGGAAAGGTCCAATAATTACCTGCAAGAACATCATCAAATGTTCTAATTGAGGTAAGCATTACTGCTATAAGTGGTAACAACCAGACTATAAGAGTAAAAACAAGTAAAACTCTATATCCAATATTTATTTTTAAAGAATAATTTTGAATAGGGGTTGGAAACATTATTTTTCAGACCTTTCGTTTTTAAATAAACGATATAAAAACCAAGCAATATAAATATCCATAATTAAAAAAAGAATAGTTGCAATAGCAGCTCCATAGCCCATCCTAAAATTGAACAAAGCCTCTTGATACATTTTGTATGCTAAAACCTCTGAACTACCCCAAGGGCCTCCAGCTGTCATGACAGCAATTAAATCAAAAGCTCTAAGTGCACCAACTAATGTCACGACAATTGCGATTAGAGTTGCAGGTCTTAATTGAGGTAAAACAACATGCCATAACATTGTAAATCCTGAAGCACCATCTATCCTCCCAGCTTCAATCATTTCACGACTTACGCCAGTTAACCCAGTAATATACAATATCATTGTGTAAGCTATACCTGGAAAAAATGATGCTATAATAATTCCATATGTAGCTAAATTTTCATCTGCTAACATTGGTATAGGATCTAAACCAAAAAAACCTAGCACAAGACTTAAGGCGCCATATTTAGGATTGTAAAACCAAGTAAATATTACTCCAATAACAACAGCGTTTATTACAAAGGGAAAATAAAATAATGATTTTATATATCTTATACCTAAAATTCGTTGATTAACAAAAAGAGCTAAAGCTAATCCAATTGGAACAGCTAGCAAACTAAATACTAACCATCTAATATTATTAAAAAGTGAAACGTAAAATTCATCATCATCCGTAAATAAAGTTATATAATTTTTGAGACCAACAAACTCCCAGTTTGGTTTCCCGTTACCTCTAACACCACTTTTATCCATTCCATTCCATTCGTGAAAGCTCACCCAAATAGAATCAAAAATAGGATAAATTACATAAACTAAAAAAATAAAGATTGCAGGTGCAAGAAAAAGGAAAGGTGCAAATTTTAACTGGTTACGTTCCCAAAAAGTCATTTAA
>CACMYX010000004.1 GCA_902618015.1 uncultured Alphaproteobacteria bacterium
CAGTTAAAGATGCTGAGTCGTCTGCATCTGTATCATCATTTAACACATCATCCTCAGATCCTGTTTTAGTAACTGTAGCGTCTTCATTAACACTATCCGTATCATTCACTGCAGCAGGTGTATCATTTACACCAGTGATAGTTATTGTTAAGTTAGCTGTGGCTGAAGATGTGCCATCTGATGCGGTATATACAAAAACATCTGTTACAGTATCGCTCGCATCCAAATCGTCAGCTGCTGATTGATCAGCAGTATATGTATAAGAACCATCAGCACCAATTACTAAAGTTCCATAGGTTCCAGTGACTGAGGTACCACTGCTATTGTAAGCACTTCCAGATGAAACTGTCGAGTCAGATCCACTGCTTGTTCTTATGTGAGTAACATTAAGAGAGGCTGAAGCATCAGCATCTGTATCATTAATTAAAACATCACCTGTTACACCAGTTGTTCCATCAGTAACAGTAACTGTAGCATCTTCATTAACGGAATTTGTATTATTAACAGTTACAATATCATCATTTATACCAGTGACTGTTATTGTTATATTTGCAGTATCAGTACCACCATTACCATCTGAAACTGTATAAACAAAAACATCAGTAACTGTATCATTTAGATCCAATGCATCAGCTGCCGTTTGATCTGCTACATAAGTATAAGAACCATCAGCACCAATCGTTAATGTACCATAGGTACCAGTAACTGAAGTTCCACTACTATTGTACGCACTTCCCGAAGAAACATTTGAATCAGATCCTCCACTCTTCTTAATTTTTGTAACTGTAAGAGTATCACTTTCTGGATCAGTATCATTAATTAAAACATCACCTGTGACACCACTTGTTCCATTAGTAACTGTAACTGTTGCATCTTCGTTTACAGCATTTGTATTATCTGTAGCAGAGGGAGCTTCATTATCTTGACCTTTAAGTGTAATTGTTAATGTTGCCGTATCTGTAGCATCATGTTCATCAGATAAAGTGTAGGTAAAAGTATCAGTTAAAGTCTCATTAGCATCAAAACCAGATATACTATCGTTAGCGGCATATGTATAAGATCCATCTGCCCCAATTGTAAGAGTACCGTACGCACCTGTTACTGAAGTGCCACTACTATTATAAGAGCTTCCACTAGAAACAGAAGAGGATGAACCACCGCTAGGTTGTATTGCTGAAATTCTCAGTGTTGGAGAAGCATCAGGATCGCTATCCTGGTGTGAACTAGAACTTGTATCTATAAGATCACCTGAATGTTCCTCATCAGCATCATAACTACCAGAAACATTTGCATTAGCTCCGTTTGTAACTGTTAGAGTTTCACCTTCATCAATTACTCCAACATCATTTTGTGCAGTTGGTGTATCGTTGATACCTGTAACTGTTATAACTAGATTTGCAGTATCAGTAGCTGTTCCATCAGAAAGTGTATAAACAAATGTATCTGTTACTGAATCACCTACATCTAATGCATCAGCAGCCGTTTGATCTGCAGTGTATGTATAAGAACCATCAGCACCAATTACTAAAGTTCCATAGGTTCCAGTTACAGATGTACCATTGCTATAAGTAGTGCTGGAAGAAACAGCTGAGTTAGACCCTCCACTTTTCTTAATTTGTGTTACAGTTAAAACTGCTGAATCATCTACATCAGTATCATCATTTAAGACGTCATTTTGTGATCCTGTTTTTGTTACTGTTGCATCCTCTGCTACAGTGTCTGTATCATCAACTCCAACAGGAGCCTCGTTAGTTCCTGTTACTGTTATTGTTAAAGTAGCTGTGGAAGTTGCAGTACCATCTGAAATTGTATAAGTGAAAACATCATCTTCAGTATCACCTGCATCTAAATCATCAGCTGCTGATTGATTAGCTGAATAGGTATATGTACCGTCAGCTCCAATAGTTAATTGGCCATATGTTCCAGTAACTGTTGTGCCACTACTATTATAAGTACTACTTGAACTAACTGCAGAGTTGGAAGTGCTGCTATGTCTTATTTGAGTAACTGTGATTGTATCTCCATCGGAGTCACTATCATCATTTAAAACATCATCTGCACCATCGCCTGATCCTGTTTTATTAACAGTTGCACCTGCATTAACAGCATCAGTATCATTAACAGCTGTTGGTGCTGTATTACTAGCTTGTGTAAAGACTCTGATTGTATCACCGTGTTTTGCATTGTTATTAAAACCTACATACAAAGTGTTGGAATCTGTATCAACACCAAACCAATCGTTTTTATATTTTTGACTTCCATCCATAGGCTTGGAGTTGATGGTGATATTCGTTCCCCAATTTGTTTTGAGTTTTTCCGTACTAAATGCATTTTGACTACTACTACCATGCTCTGAAATAGTTTGATAGGTTGCTCCACTTTTATCAACGCCCGAGTATGCAATAATATTTTCCATGTTGAACCAAATACCTTTGATCTCTCCATCAAACGTAATTGATCTAACAGTTGTTCTACCTGAACTCTCAGATGCATAGATTAAATATGAGTTTATGGGAGCAGAAGAAGAAGCAGTAAATGATGTTCTGTTTTGACTTATATCAGGTCCAGCAGTATCCACACCGCTATTGCTTTCTTCAAAACCATTACCAGTAATACTTTGATTATAAGATGTAAGAGTACCAGAAGTTATTTCTCTTTCATAAGCAATGACATAAGGTTGATTTCCATCAGAGTGAGCACTTGCAGACGAAGCAGTATTTGCTGCCGATTGTCCAGCTCGTAAATTAGTTCCTGACTCGACAACAAAACCACTACTCGATGTTACACCAGTTAATGTAACTAAAGAAGAATTATAATGATCTACCTCTAAACTTTTTGCTTCAATAATTCCTTTTTCTACTTCTAATAACCAATCGCCATCTTTACCAGTTATATCATCCGAGGCAGCGATATCAGCCTCCGTGATATTGCCAATTTGTTGAACAAATAATTTTCCCTGTTCCCCTTTTGCTAAATTACAACCATAAAAAAGTATATCACCGTCTTTTGTTAAACTTTCGCCGATTGATACTAGATTACTTTTGAAAGAATTTATTGTTTCAGCATTTAATACTGAGTTACCTAATACGACTTGTCCTACATTTGCGTGACCAACAATATGTATTGCGTCAACATCTGTCTGATTACGTAATACATCTTGTAATTTTTCAAACCCGTTTTCTTGAGTGTCTATTAAATAAATTGATTTTGAACTATCAATAGAGCTTACTATACTTTGATAGTCATCAACACCTTTATCAATAAAAACAATTTCTTTTTTTGTATCTTTATTTTTTAATAATATTTCAACACTATCATTTTGATTAATATCATTTTGAATTTGTGATGTATTTTGATTTTCAATTTGGTCAAGAGCTTCTGCACCAGTGAAAACTGCTGCTCCATCAAACATAATTCTAGGCTCAAGTGCTTGAAACTTTAAAACTGAGTTTACCAATTGTTTTGGTGTTTTTTGGTGCATTTTCGAAGCAATAAAACAAAATTAACATAAATGAAACATAGTAATGACCCATTTTGGGTCTTAAAGTTCTATCCAATGATTCATTTTGTGATATTGCACTCTCTCGATAAAATTATGACGGTTTTTATAGATAAATTTAAACAATATATATTTGATTTAAGCTTCGTTTTTAAGTTATTTATTGCTGTCCCTTTATTCCTGTTCCTTTCAAGTTGTGGAAGTAGAACACCTACTGGTTTAGATCAAGAAACTATAAAATCTCAATCCAAAAAAGATTATGATGAATTAAGAGCTGGAACAGAAAATATTGTTAAAGAAATAGATTTATACCAAGCAATTGCAATTGGTATTAAACATAATCGAAATCTTCGTATTCAAATGATGGAGTCTGCGCTTAGTCAAGGACAGATTGATGTAGTTAAGTTTGATATGCTACCTCAATTTGCAGCAAGTGCAGGATATAAACACTTAAGTCAATTTCCAGGTTCAACGAGTTTAGCTATAAGTAATAAAGAAACTGGTCCTGCAGAACTAGGTGATGATCCTTCGTATACTGTCTCATCAGAAAGAAATCAAAGAACAGGAGAATATGGATTTACTTGGAACGCTCTTGATTTTGGCTTATCCTATGTTCGAGCAGGTCAACAAGCAGATCGTTATTTAATTTCAAAAGAATTAGAAAGAAAAGCTATTCAGAATTTAACAAGAGAAATCATATATGCATATTGGAAAACAATTTCTGCCGATTATCTTTTAGATCAAATTAACCCTTTAATGGATAAAGTAAATGCTGCTCTGGAAGATATGGAGTATATTGAAACTCTTCTATTATCTTCTCCAATGGATGCTTTACTCTATCAAAAAGAATTACTTGATGTAGCTCAAATACTTGATACCCAACAACGTGCTCTAATGGATGCTAGAGTAGAATTAGCAGGATTAATGGGATTACTTCCTGATGAAAAATATGTTTTAGTTCATACAACTCAACCTCTCACTGAACTTCGAATGGATCTTAAAAGACAAGAAGAGACAGCATTATTTTCTAGACCAGAATTATTAGAAGTAGCATATCAAGAACGTGTTAATGCAAAAGAGGCAAGAGCTCGTATGTTATCTCTTTTTCCTTCTTTAAGATTTGATGCAAATTGGACGTATGACTCGAATAAATATTTATACAATAAAGGTAATTTTGAATATGGAGCTTTACTAGGTGTAAATCTTTTAAATGTTTTCCAATCAGTGAACAACAGTGAAATTAATGAACTAAATGAGAAAATTATTAAAGAGCAACGTTTAGCATTGTCGATGACAATTTTATCTCAAGTTCATATTGCAAATATTAATTATGCTCAAACTCTAAGAGAATATAGTAATGCAAGACAGTACTTAGAAGTATCACAACGAATAAATGATCTAATTTCAAACGCACAAAAAATATCACGGTTTGGAGAACTTGAAATAATTCGTGAGGAAGCAAGTTTACTTGTTGCAAAATTAAGAAATGACATAGCTTTTGCCGAAATGCAATATAGCTTAGGTTCTTTATACTCATCTGTTGGTATGAACTTTGTGCCAAAAAACGCACTTGAAATGAATGAAAAAGATTTGGCAAAAGAAATTGAAAGTAATCTTAATCGATGGACCAAAAAATATACAGCTTTAGTCGTGGAACCACTAAACGAACAAAAACCAACTCTAAAACAATTAAAATCAAACGATAATTTAGTTGCGTATTCTTCTCTTAGTGGAGGTGGTTTTATATTTAAATTCAGTAATGAAACATTTTATTTAGAAGGTAAGGGTAGAACTCGTTATCATGCTGAACTTGCAGATGGAAATCCACTTCCATCTTGGTTAGCGCTTCTTCCTTCTACAAATAGTTTTGTGGGAATACCTATTGAGTCATTTGGTTCTCTTGATATTCGTTTAACTGCTAGTAATGATGTAGTTAGTGTTGATGATGTCTTTACGCTTACTTGGGATTTAACAAAAGAGGATTTATCTCTTTAATTTGTAATATTTACAAGGAATTTTTAATCTTAGATGTTATATCACTATGAACCCAATCTTCCCATTCAGAATAATTTTTTAAATAGTACTTTGCAGTTTCTTCTAAATTGCGATCTGAAATATCAACGTAATATGCCAAAAGATTATTAACAACTGAAGTTGTAATTGTATAAGCATTCACAAAAGATATAATTTCTGGATTGATATTATTATAAAATTTACCTGTAGCTATCTTTGTTAGAGCCATATCTTTATACTCATTTGCACAAGATGACTCATAAGCATTATTGCCATAAATTTTTATTTTGTCTACAACGACCATCATACCATCCCAGCATGCTTTGTCATATGACGGTTCAGATAAGCGAACCATATCTATTTCAGGTTTACCCATCAAGCTAGTTGGAGTGTAATAGTATGTTATTATGGGTTTACTATTTAAAAAAGCATCTATAATTATTTTGTCTAATCCTGAAGCAGTACCTGGATCATACAAATTATAAAGATCACCTAGACCATACTCCATAATTTTTACATAGTTAATCGTGTAACAAGTCCAACCATAAAGACAGCTAATAATTCTTCCTTTAGAAGGATCTTCAGGATCTTTAAACAATTCCCAAATTTTTGATTTTTTAAGATCTTCAACACTTGTGATACCATAAGTTTCAGAAGTAGCTCTATCTATAAAGAAAGCTTGTTCTGATGCTGGTGTATTGATGCCTAGATCAACCAAATTACCAGAAGATAATTCAGGATTAATTAAGGCAACATTATTATCAGTCCAGTGTTCAAAAATAATATCAATCTTATTATCGATTAATGATACTAAAATTGGATTGGTTCTGCCCTTAGTAATTTCAACATCACAATCATATCCATTTTTTAGAATATAAGAAGCTATAGTTGAATGTATGTTAGCACTATCCCAGTCAAATGATCCAATTTTAACTGAACAAGCACTCACAGAAAAAGGGTGTAAGCAGAATAAAGATGCCAATGATAAGACTAGAAATAATTTTTTAATAAAATTCATAATTTCGCATCTAATTAGGTTAAATTTATATCTTTCATTTAAAAATTTTTAAAGATTTTTTTAAAATTGTATCAAACAGATAACTTTTTTAGGGTAGTGGTGCCCAGGGGCGGAATCGAACCACCGACACAGGGATTTTCAGTCCCTTGCTCTACCAACTGAGCTACCTGGGCACAAAACATCAGATAAAGTATTTATAATTAAATTCAATTAAAAATAGGATAATTAATCAGATTTTATTTCTAATCCATGTTCATCTGTAAGCCATTTCATTAAATCAAGATTGGCACATTTTTTTGAACAAAAAGGTATGAAAGGTTCTTTAGAAACCTTTTTACAAGTTGGGCATTTAGATTTTTTTTTTAAAGAAATGATATTACTTTTTTTAGATTTTTTTATTTCCATCTAAAAGTAATTCTGCCTTTAGTTAAATCATATGGAGTCATTTCTACTGTAACTTTATCACCAGCTAATACTCTGATTCTATTTTTTCTCATTTTACCAGATGAATGAGCTAGAATTTCATGATCGTTTTCTAATTTTACTTTAAACATTGCGTTTGGGAGAAGTTCTAAGACAACTCCTTGAAACTCAATCGATCCTTCTTTTGGCATATTTTAATTGCTTATAGTAAAAATTATTTCTTTTGTCTAATTTTAACTGACAATTTATGTCCATCTAAACCTTCAAGTCCAGACATTTTTTGAGTATCTTCTGAAAGAGCATTAAAAGATTTTTGATTCATCTCAACAACAGAATTTCTTTTCATAAAATCTAAAACACCTAAACCTGATGAAAATTTTGCAGCTCCTGAAGTCGGCAATACATGATTAGTTCCTATAATATAATCTCCAAAAGCTTCGGCAGAATACTCACCTAAAAAAATTCCACCGGCATTATTGATCTTTGATAATAATTTTTTATAATTAGATACGTGTAAATGTAGATGTTCTGGTGCAATAAAATTTATTATTTCTGTAGCAAATTCTATATTGTCAACTAAAACAATTAAACCGTTATTTTTTAAACTTTTCTCAATAATTTTCTTTTTTGGAAGATTTTTTTTAATTTTTGTAATTGATTTTATAACTTTTGAAGCAAAATTTTTATTATCAGTAATTAAAATTGACTGTGCGTTTTCATCATGTTCTGCTTGAGCAATTAAATCAGATGCAACCCAATTTGGATTATTATTTTTGTTTGCAACAACAATTATTTCAGAAGGTCCAGCTAATAAATCTATACCTACTTTTCCATATAATTGTTTTTTTGCTTCTGCTACATAAGCGTTACCAGGTCCAAAAATTTTATTAACCGGTTTTATTGTTTCAGTGCCAAATGTTAGAGCACTAATAGCTTGAGCCCCTCCTACAAAATATGTTTCTTTAATTCCTAATTCTTTTAATAATTTTATGAAATAAGGATTAATTGATTTAGTAGGTGGCGTTATACAAACAATTCTTTTTACTCCAGCTATGATTGCAGGTACTGCATTCATAATTAAAGATGAGGGATAAAAAGCTTTTCCTCCAGGTACATATAAACCAACTGAATCAATTGGTTTCCATACAGACTTTAGTGTTGCGCCGTTATGATTAAAAACAATATTTTTAGGTAATTGTTTTTTATGAAAAGATGAAATATTTTTAATGGCTTTTTTAAAGCTATTAAAAATTTGTGGTTTAATTTTTGATTTTGATTCAATTTTAGAAATGTTTAGAATAAGTTTGCTTTTATTAATTTTTACTTTATCAAATTTTGCTGAGTATTTAATTAATGATTTATCTCCATTTTGTTTCACATCATAAATAATCTTTTTTACATCTTCTTGAATTGATTTACTTGATAATGAATTTCTTTTTTCAATCTTTGTTTGAAAATGATTATAAAAATATTTATTAAATTTTATTATTTTCATTTTAAGTGTGCACCTATTTCAGAAATAATTTTTGAAACCTCTTTAACATTTGTCTTATAAGCAGATCTATTAACAATTAATTTTGATTGAATTTTCATTATTTCTTCAATTTCACTCAAACCATTTTCCTTCAATGTTTTTCCTGTGGAAACTAAATCTACAATTCTCCTGCACATATTTAAAGAAGGGGCTAATTCCATTGAACCACTTAATTTTATAATTTCAACTTGTATTCCCTTATTATAAAAAAATTTTTTTGTAATATTTGGATATTTTGTAGCAATTCTTATATTGCTCCATGTTTCTGGATCTTCTTTTTTTAATAAAGATTTAAGAGCAGCGACAGAAATTCGGCAATGGCCAATATTTAAGTCAAGTGGAGCATATATTTCAGAATAATCAAATTCATTAATAACATCTTCACCTGCAATACCTATTTGTGCAGCTCCAAATGCAACAAATGTGCACGCATCAAAAGCTCTTACTTTGATGTATTCAATATTCTTTTTTTTTGATTTAAAAGTTAATTTTCTTGTATTTTTATCAAATAGTAAAGGATCAGGAGCAAAACTTGTTTTAAGTAACAAATTTTTACATTCTTTCGTAATTCTACCTCTGGGTACCGCAATAACTATTTTGCTCATAGTTGCAGGCTTTTATATTGTGATCAAAGAAAAAACTAGGAAAAGTTAATTTTTCTGTCTTTTTATTTTTGCTCCCAAACTACCTAATGTTTTTTCAATATTTTCATACCCTCTATCAAGGTGATAAACACGATTTAATGTTGTTTGACCATTTGCATTCATAGCTGCCAACACTAAACTAATACTAGCTCGCAAATCACTGGCCATTACTTGAGCACCTCTAAATGTTTGATTTCCAATAATTGTAGCGGTATCTCTTTCTACTGTAATATTTGCTCCTAATCGATTAAGCTCAGGAACATGCATAAATCTATTTTCAAAAATTGTTTCTTTTATTTTTGAATCACCATCAGAGAGGCACAAAAGTGCCATTAATTGAGCTTGTAAATCTGTTGGGAAACCGGGATAAGGGCTAGTTGAAAGACTAGTAGATTTTAGTTTTGATCCCTTAAAAACTTTTATTGAATTTTTGCTTTCTTTTATTTTTGCGCCCATTTTTTTTAAAATATCTATTAAAGATTTTAAATAAACAGTATTAAAGTTTTTTATTTCTAAACTTGAATTTAATATCAATGCTGCAATTATAAATGTACCAGCTACTATCCTATCAGAAATTATGTGATGTTCTGCTTTTTCTAGATTTTCAACACCTTGAACATAAATAGTTTTTGATCCATGTCCCTCAATCTTTGCTCCCATTTTTATTAAACAGTTTGATAAATCTTCTATTTCTGGTTCTCTAGCAGCATTTGAAATCTTAGTCTCACCTTTTGCCAACACAGAGGCCATAAGTATATTTTCAGTTGCACCTACACTTGGAAAAGGTAATTTAATTTTATTTCCAATTAATTTTGATTTCACAGTACCAACAACAAAACCATTTCGAATTTCAAAATTAGCTCCTAGTTTTGATAAACCTGCAAGATGTATATCTATTGGTCTAGTTCCAATTGCACAACCGCCTGGTAAAGATATTCTAGCATCACCAAATCGAGAAAGTAAAGGTCCTAGTATTAAAATAGAAGCTCTCATTTTTCTTACAACATCATAATCTGCTGATAGATTTTTAATTTTTTTAGGATTGATTTTTAATTTGTCTTTTTTATGTTCAATTTTAACACCATAATTTTTCAGCAATTTAATTAAATTTAATACATCAACTACATTAGGTACATTTGAAAGTTTTAAAATTTTTTCAGATAAAAGGGAAGATACAATTATGGGCAATGTAGCATTTTTTGAACCATGAACATTAACTGAACCAGAAATTTTAGATCTTCCTTTTATTATTAATTTATCCATTTTTTTTAATAGCTTTTTTTCTTTTTAAAATATTTGATTTGAGTTGTTTTTCTAATCTTTTTAATCTTATTAAACGTAAATTTTTTTTTGAGTCATCTTTTAAATGATTTATATTTTTTTCTTTATTTAATTTATCTGTCACAAATAAGATTTACTAATTACTATTTTTTTTTCTATTTTTAGAACATTTCTTAGAACAAAATAAAACATTTTTCCAATCTCTTTCCCACTTTTTTCTCCATGTAAATGGTTTATTACAAACAATACAAATTTTAGAAGGTAAATTTTTCTTCAATTTTTACTCGAAAAGGTAAAAATATCCGTATGCAACTACTAATGCGGGTATTGCACTATAAAGAGTAGCTAAAATCGCAGCTTTTGGAGTAAGAGCTATTGCGGGAAATAAAGCATCACCATCATTTGAAATAGCATTACCCAACTCTGCAGAAAGAGGAATATAGCCATTAAGATAAAATGTAGCTACAACAACTTGAGGTCCACATCCTGGCAAAAAACCAAATAGAATAGCAATCAGTGGAACAAATGGAAGCCATAAATCAAAAAATATTTTTAAATCCAAACTTGTAAAATACATAAAAATTTCAAAGACAAGAAAACCACTAATTACCCAAGTAGTTACAAAATTAGTTGTATCTACTACTCTAGATAGTAACCCTCTACTTTTATCAGTTGAACATTGAAAATCACTTAATGGATTTAATGACCACATAAATATTGAGAGTATTGCTCCAGCAGAAGCAATAAAAATTAATAATGTATTATAAATAGGGGAAACAAATTCAATTTGAAATGCAACCAAAATTCCTAAAATAAAACCTGGAATAAATAAAAAAAGCCAAAATAAATTGAAGTTTGATACAAAAGTTTTATTTATTTTTTCAAATTCAACTTTAATTTTTGTTTCTGCATGCATGAACTTAATGCCATGAATAAAATCTATTATATAACCAGAAATTGATCCAGCGATTATACCAATTCCAAAAATTAAGAAGCCAGTAGTAGGCTCAATAGCAAGTATTAAAAAAGCTGCATCTCCCATTGTAGCTGTTAATACAGCTACTAAGGATCCAAAAGATATTCGACCTTGAATATATTGTGTAACTACAATTATAGCTCCACCACAACCAGGTATTGCACCTAAAAATGCAGCTATACCAACATGTAATTTTTGTGTTTTAGATAAAAAATTCTCTACGTCAAATTTTGTTAAACTGTCCAATCCAATAAAAACAAAGAGAGTAAATCCAACAAAAACAGATACCTGAATATATGCATCAATTATAGATGATCTTATAACTTCTCCAAAATTACCTCCTTGAAAAACAAGAGAGAGAAGTAAAAGCCCAAAAAATGATTTCTTTAATAATCGTCCATCATTCTCAAGAATGATTTTAGTTTTTTCATTGATCGCATTAATTAAGGCATTCATATTTATTTATATATATATATAGCTAAAAAATATAGCTATGGCTATATTTTGTGTTAATTTTTTGTATTTTTTATGTTAAAAACACAAATGTCATTTAGAAAAGTAAGAAATGCACATAAAACTGAAAATACAGAAGATTATTTAGAACTCATCGCAGAGCTACTCAATTCTAAAGGAGAGGCTCGCATTGTTGATATTGCTGATAATTTGGGTATTGCTCAAGCTACAGCTAATAAAACTATTCAAAGATTACAATTACAGGGTTATATTAAAAGAGAACCTTATCGATCGATTTTTTTAACTTTAAAAGGTCAGAAAATAGCTAGTGAATCAAAAAAAAGACATAATATAGTTTTTAATTTTTTAATAAATCTTGGATTGGATAAGAATACAGCCGCTGAAGATGCAGAAGGTATTGAGCATCACGTTAGTGAAAAGACACTCAGAAAAATGGATAATTTTAACTCAAAAAAATAAATTTAATTTATTACCAAATTAAATTTTACTAATAAGTAAAAAAGTAAAACAAATATATATTATTGTCATTAAAAATTTATAAATAGTAAATAAAAGTATTAATTAATACCTGATACTCAGTTTGGATCAATTTTTAAATTCAAAATCTAATTTTGTTTATATTTTTGCAATAAAACAATTTTAATTTTTATTTTGTTTTTAAAATCTTTATTTGATGGTAAATAATTCAAAGGAGTAGAAATTTTAGTAATTTTTAATGTCTTTTGATTTTTTAAAATTCTTAAAAAATCCTGTTGCTGCCATAAATCAATTCTATGTGTAAATAGCATAAAGCCTTTTTCTTTAATATTTTTATTAATATTAGCAAAAAGTTTATTAAAGTTTTTACAGTACGTCATAGAACCGATCAAACAAATAAGATCAAATTTCATTTTATAATTATGTAATTGTTCAAAATTTTTTATTTGTAATTTTGTATAAATTTTTTTTCCTAATGCAATTTTTAGGCTTTGTTTTGAAATATCAGAGCCATATATATGACTTTTTGGATATTTTTTTTTCAGTTCAATACCAAATAAGCCAGTTCCACATGCTAAATCCAATATATTTTTTGGATTTATATCAATTGTTTCTTTTAGAAATTTAATACTTTTTTTGGGTGCTTGATAATTCCATGACTTAACTGTTTCATCGTAATATTCTGACCATTCGTCATAATATTTCGTAGTTTTAATTAAATTGCCAACACCTGAAACTAAAGTTTCAAATTTATTCATATTTTAAAGAAGGAATTTTTTTTCTTATTTTTTTTACCTCTAAAACGTCAATAGTTGAATTAAGTATTGAAGGTTTATTTTTTGTACTGTTTACAATCTTTCCCCAAGGATCAACTAAAAGAGAAAATCCATAAGTCTTTCTTTGCATATGATGATTTCCACACATGCCTGTTGCTATAATAAATACATTGTTTTCTATTGCTCTAGATCTATTTAGAATTTCCCAGTGATCTTTTCCAGTAGGTCTAGTAAAAGCAGCTGGAACCATAATAATTGAACAATCTTTTTTCGCAAGCTGCCTATATAAAATAGGAAATCGTAAATCATAACAAATTGTCATTCCTAATTTAACATTTTTAATTTTTGCAAAAGTTATTTTATTGCCAGCTTTAAATGAAGATGACTCCTTATGTTCTTCTTCATTATTAATTTTGACATCAAACATATGAATTTTATCATAAGTTTTTTTTATGACTCCATTATTATCTATAAAAAAAGATCTGTTTACGAGTTTTCTTTTATTTTTAATCTTTAAAAGTAAAGAGCCAAGATTAATATAAACTTTATTTTTTTTTGCAAAATCTTTTGCCATTTTTAAAACTGGACAGGTATTTTGATAAGGTGCATTTGACATTAAATAATTTTTGTCATTTGTAATTATATTTGAACATTCAGGTGTGCAAATTAGGTCTGGTTTAAATCTCAATGCTTGATTAAAATTTTTTATAAGAATTATAGAATTTAAACTTGGGATATGACTTGCAGAAAATTGAACCTGAGATATTTTTAATTTATTCATCAAAATTTCATTTAAATTTTTTTAAAAAAATTACTCCACAACTAAATACTATAATTGATAATAAATACATATTTAAAGTAAGAGAGAATGTTTCAGCTAGAAAACCTATTGCTGCAGGCATAATCATTGTGGAAGATAACCCAATAGTTATAAGATTAGTTACAGTCATAGGAATGCTATCATTAGACTGTTTAACAGCTTGGCGAATTACTATAGGAACCAAGTTTGCTATAGCAAACCCATAAATACATAAGACTACTAATATAATATAAAAATTGTTTGTTAATAAAGACAAAAGCATTATTGATGCACCAATCATCACAAAATGACATCCTACAACTTTTTCAGTAAATAATTTAATTAAGGTGTTAGAGAATAAATTAGCTAAAATACCTCCAATACTAAAAAATATTAATCCCATACTTGCAAGATAAAGAGGTGCATTTAAATCCTTTGATAGCCACAATGTGGACCAATCCATAATTATACCACCAGAACCAAAAACAAAAAATAATAAGAAGCCAAATATAAGAACATTTGATTCAGGAATTTTGAATTTTTCACCTTCGCCTTTAAAATCTAAATTACTAGGTAATCCCAGACGAAAAACTAAAAATGCAACTAAAATTGAAGAAAAAGATAAAACAAGAAAGAACATATAAGGCTCAAAGTTATACCGCATAATTACACCAGCTAAACCTCCTCCAACAAGAATACCGATGTTAAAACCCATGGCATAATAAGGAGTAATAATTTTCTTGAAATGCTTTTCGATAAGTTGACAATGTATTCCTCCTATTGGTCCAGAAGCCCCCCAACCGATACCAGCTGGAATGAAAGTTAACAAAAAATATAAATATGATGAAGATGTTATCGATAACAAAGAAGAAAAGGTAATTAGTGGAAAAGCCAAAGACATTACTAATCTTGTTCCATATTTTGGGACTAATATTCTTCCAGCTATTTGATTTGATAATACAAAAAAAATTCCAAAAATTAATATTGAAAAACTCAAATCAGTTTCATCAATTGACAATCTATTCATATTCCATGGTGTAATACCAAAATAACATCCAACAACAATCATAGGATAAGTTGATGTTATTATTGAAGCTAGAGTTGCTGCTCTAAATATTTTAGTTTTTTCTAACACACAATTTATTACCAACGATGATGAACATCATCATAGAAATATTTTGTATAGATATTACTTATCTCGTTCATTAAAGAAGAAATTTCATTTACTTCACTAGACCCAGTATTGAGATCTACATGATCCTTATTTTTTGCACCTGGAATTACAACACTCACAGCTTCATGCATTAATATCCATTTAAGAGATAATTGAGAGAGAGTAACTTCACTTGGAACAATATTTTTAAGTTCCTCAACTGCTTCCAAAGCTTTTGAATAATTAACCCCAGAGAATGTTTCACCAACATCAAATGCATCACCATTGATATTATAATTTCGATGATCGTCAGCTGCAAAAGAAGAGCTTTTATCAAATTTTCCTGATAACAAACCACTGGCAAGTGGGACTCTTACTATGATTGCTACATTTTTTTCTTTTGCAATTTTAAATAATTCTTCTGCAGGTTTTTGTCTAAAAATATTAAATATAACTTGAATAGACTTTGTATTAGGGTTTTTAATACATGCTAATGCTTCATCTACAGTTTGGACGCTAAACCCATAATTTTGTATTTTTCCTTTTTCTTCAAGGTAATCTAACATTTCAAATGTATAATCAGATGAATATACTTCTGTTGGTGGACAATGCATTTGTAAAAGATCAATAGTCTCAATATTAAGATTTAACAATGAGCGATCTACAAAAGACTCCATTAAATTTTTATCATAATATCCATTTGCAATGTGAGGATTAATTCGTCTACCAGCTTTCGTTGCTACGTAGATTCTATCAGAAATAGAATTTATAAAATTTCCAACAAATTTTTCACTTCTACCATCACCATAAACATCTGCTGTATCAAAAAAATTTACTCCATTTTCAAATGATGATTGTAATACTTCATTTGCCTTCTCTTCACTTACATTGCCCCAATCAGCACCAATCTGCCAACAACCTAATCCTATTTCAGATACATTCCAATCTAGAGAGCCAAATTTTCTATATTTCATATTTTAATTTAAGACTATCTGCTCTGTTACTAAAGTGCCATTATCCACAACTAAACCTGCACCACCTTTAAGAAAAGGAAAGTCATCATCCTGAACTTCAATAATAACTTTATCATTAATGTGTCCAATAATTTTATTTTTTATTACTGTCATTTTTAAATTATATTCTTTAAAAAATTCTACTTCAAATTCTTCCTCTTTTAATATTTGATAATCATTATTCATCTTTCCAATACGTAACTTATTCTCTTTACAAATTTCAAAGGTGTAGTATTTATTTACACCCTGGACTCTTGATACTATTCCTCCAGAGTTACTAGACTGCAACATAATATTTGATGCAATTGAATAATTTCTCCATAAATCTGTTCCAGTAAATAAAATTCCCCTACCATTGTTTTGGCAAATTCTAAAATTTTTACCTCTTTTCTCCCATTTGTCTAATGATTGGACCCAAGCATTTCTCCAAATTTCACCATAGTAGCCCTCTTTTTTTTCTTTCCCTCTTTGATAATTTTCCACGTGATCAGGTCTTTTAAATATTTGTTTTGGTTCTCCCTCAAAATTGACATAGTTAAGAATAATTTCTCCTTCTTTTTTTTCGTTCGATGAAATATTGAAACCAATTTGACCTATAGGGTTTGAGTCAGTGTCAGGAACATCCCATGATATTTGTTTTTTTTCATTGCCATTTATCTTAAAAATATTTGAAGAATTTTTTTGAAGTTTATCATTTTCACCCCAATATTTAGAGAACAATGTAATTGAGATTTCATGAGGAAATATATTTTCTATTTCTAAAGTTACTTTCTGACCTGGAAAAATAGTTGGGCATGAAATATAATCATAATGAAAAAAATCATCTCTTTTTTTTCCTTTTAAATCTAAAATAACCTCAGGAAAAAATGTTTCTACATAAACTTCCAAAGTTAAATCTTCAGAAAGATTTTTATATGCAATTTTTAGACCTCTTTCACCTAATGCAGATTTGTATTCAACATTACTAATTTTTGTTTCACAAAACTTATTTCCAGCTCTAGTTCGCCAACCTTGTGTTGAGTCTTTAATATCAAAATGAAATCTAGCTCCATTTTTAGGTAAATTTTCCTCTAAACCATTAATTTTTCTAGTTGTATTAATTATTTTGTAAGTTTCTGTTAGTGCATCGGTAAGAGTTTCACCCCCTGATGCTGAGGGGCAATATAAAATATCATTTATAGGAGATAAATAATCAGGACCTGACTTAAGTCCTTCTATTCCATTTTTAATTCCTAAAATACAACCAACATTTCCTGAATTACAATCTGTGTCCCAACCTGCTGTATTCACAATCATCATAGTTTTTTGAAAATCATCATCTCCAAATAATAAAGCCATAATAATTAAAGCATGATTGGGTACCATATGACAGTTACCTAAATATTTATCGTATCCGTAATTCTCAGCAATTTTTTCTCTTGCTTGTTCCCAACCTAAATTTCCTGATCGCCATTCTTGTATGTCAGATATTAATCTAAATATTATTGAATTATCTGGGATAAATTTTTTAGCTTGCTCAACTAACTTTGTTAAATCACTTTCGACAAAGGCCATTGACTCTAAAGCAGCTACAACTTGTGCGCCATAAATTGCCTCTCCATCATGACTAACACTTGCAGCAAGTTTAGCGTAGTGAACTGCTCTTTCTGGATCACCAGGTGCTACCATAGCCCAACCGTCAATAAAAATTTGAGCTCCAATTTGTTCAGCAATTACCTTACCATTAGTTTTAATGGAACCACTATCAGGTGCATCGATACCCTGTTTTAAATTTTGAAAAGCTGTGTCTTCTGCTGAATGTCCTTTTCCACCCCACCATAGAATTGTTTTATCTTCAATAATATTATTTAACCACGTTTTACCTATATCTTTAGCAGTAATATTTTTATTAAAATTGGACTCTCTAAAAGCACGTAAAAAAGTAAATGTACCGGTAATGTCATCATCTGAAACTGGTAAGGGAAAATCTAATTTATCATTTACATAATAATTTATTGGACCTAACTCTTTCATTATTCTTTCATAGGTCCAACCTTCAAAAGGCCTTCCAAGAAATACGCCTATAATTTTTCCCAAAACACCTGCATAAACTTTTTCTTCATAATTTTTGTCTAACTTATAAGTCATTTAACCTTTTAATCCTCCACTAGTTAATCCAGAAATAAATCTCCTTTGAAACAGCATGAAAAGAATTGCCACAGGTGCGACCATCATTATCGCTGATGCACTTTGTAGTGCGTAATTATTTTCAAACCTCCACTGAAATGCAAATAATATAGTAGCCATAGGTTTAAAACCTTCTTCACTAATAAAAGTTAAAGCAAATAAAAATTCATTCCAAACTGCAAGAGATATTATTAATCCTGCAGTTAAAATAACTGGCCATGAAAGAGGTAGTGCAACTCTAAAAAAAAGTTGAAAAGTATTAGCACCATCTAGTCGTGCAGCCTCAAATAGCTCATCTGGCAATCTAATCATGTAAGATCTAATTAAGAAAGTTGCAAATGGTGCATTTAAAGCTGTGTAGATTATAATCAATCCTATATGTGTATTTAAAAGATGTATCTCCTTCCACAATAAGAACAAAGGCACGATATAAAGTTGTGCAGGAATACTTATACCAACTAAAAGATAGACAGCAATTATTGCAGAACCTTTAGGATTTAATTTTGCAAGACTAAATCCAGCTGCTAGTGAAACGGCAAGGCACAGAAATACTGATCCAGCAACTAACTTCAAAGAATTAAAAAAAACTTTGGCATATTCTCCTTTAACCCAAGCTTCACTAAAATTTTCAAATCTTATTTCACTTGGAGGTCCAAGTGGATTGACGCCAAACTCCATTTGAGGCTTAATTGAATTAAAAATAAGAACAGCTAATGGAAGAATCGCTATTAAAGCAAATATAATAAGTATTATATAATTCGATATCACCTCTCTACTTCTATATTTTGCAACTATCATTATATATCCCAACCAGCTTTTCTAAAAAGACCAAACAAAGCAACTATAATCATAACATAAAAAAACATTAGTGTTCCTATTGCAGAAGAGTATCCAACATCAAATCTCTCAAATGCTTGAGAATACATATAGTTTGCTATTACTTCTGAACTGTATGCAGGACCACCTCCTGTTAAAATATATACATAATCAAATACTGGAACAGACCAAATAATTATAATCATAATACTAAAAACAAATACTGGTCTTATCATTGGTAACGTTATGTATCTAAATTTTTGAAATTTTGTTGCACCCTCAATATCTGCAGCTTCGTAAAGATGATTATCAACTTGATACATACCTGTTAAATATATAACAACAAGGAATCCCCAGAAATGCCAACCATCAACAAATGCTACTGCAAATAGAGATGTTGATTTCATTGTAAACGGAGATACTGCTAAAAAATCCCAACCAATCCTTTCAAAAAAACCACCAAGACCATGAATTGGGTGAAATAAATATTTCCAAATTTGACAATTAATTACACTTGCGAGCATGTAAGGAAAAAAGAAAGCAAGTCGAAAAAACATTTGGCCTCTTTTAATTCCTGTAAGGAGATAGGCACAAGTTAATGCAATTCCAACTGGAACAGTTAGGAAAGCAATAGTCCAGATTACATTATTTATAATCGCTTTTTTAAGATATCTATCATCAAATAGTTCTATAAAATTTTCAAAACCAATATAATTTATTTCACCAAGTCCTCTCCAGTCAGTTAAACATAAAGCTAAACTTGCAAGTGACGGAATACCTATTACAAATAAATGAATGAATGCAACAGGAAATACAAAATACCAAGCAACAAAATTTTTATTAGAAAATATTTTCATTTTTAGATACAGTGAAGCTTTGAAGCTTCACTGTTTTTATTTATTTTAGTTCCTTAATGGAACTGGTAAAGTGTCGCCATTCTTTCTAGCTTTATCCCACATCTTTTGATGATCATATAAGAAATCTTCAACTGATATATCGCCAGCCCATACAACTTCCATATCTTTCCAAATATGAACACCAGGGTCAGCAGGCCAAAAAGTCCAAGTACAATATCCATAATTACCTTCGCCGGTAATTCTTGCATATTCGCTTAGATAATCTTGAACTTGAGGAGCAATATCAGTCGGAATATCACTGCTAGATAGAGTTAATGGAACTACCATTTCTCCAAATTCAAAGTCTTTAGCAATATCAAGAACTTTGTCTTTGTTACTCATTATCCAGTTTAAAACATCTATCGCACCTTCTTTATTTTTACCATTTGCATTAACTGACATAGTTGTACCAATTGCAATCATAAAATTAGGATCTGGAGATTGTGAAGATAGAGATGGAAGTGGAGCCCAACCCCATTCATCATCACTCGCACCAATACCTAATTGTGTTGCTTGAAAAGTCCAAGTACCAATTGTCATCATAGCTGCCCCTCTATTAGCAAATTGAGCATGGAAATCATCCCATCCAATAGCATAATAATTTTCTAGGCTTCCAGACCAATATCCCTCGTCAACCATATGTTTTTTAAGCAACTCAAGAGCTTCAACAAAAACAGGATCTGTCCATTCTCTTTCACCAATTATTGCTTCATATACAGCTTGAGGACCTGCATAGTTGTTTAAATAAATTCCTACAAGGTGTTCATGAGTTGGTTGCCATCCATCTGATCCATAAGAAAAAACATTCATCCCTTTTGCTTTAATTTTTCCTGCAACATCTTCTAGTTCTTCCAATGTTGTTGGCACTTTCCAATTATTTTCTTCAAATAAAGTTTTATTATAAAGCATAACCATTGATTCATGAGTTTTTGGAATTGCGTATAAACTTCCTTCAAAAACTCCTGAACTATAAGCCCAAGGTATCATCTTGTCTTTCCAGCCAAATTCTGCAGCGTATGAGTCTAAATTTTCTAACATACCAGCTGCATGATACTCTTTTACATAAGATGGACCAGGAGTCTCGACGATATCAGGACCCATACCACCAATCATAGCAGTTCTCATTGAAGTTAATCTTGTTTCATTATCTTCAAATTCGATAACAAGTTCATGATTATCTTGCGAGTTGTTGTAGGCATTTTGTAATTTTTCTATCATTATTGGATCTCTGTCTGCATTTGACTCCATCGACCAAGTTACTTTGGTTTTTGCTAGTGCAGAAAAAGATGTAGATAGAATAATTACAGATGCAAAACTAATTATTGTTCTAATCATAATTCCTCCATTTATATAATACCTTAAAGAAATTTAGTATCACTGCAAGTTGATATTACAAATCTGTCAATAAATATCCTAAAATGACCAATTAAATAAATATTAGAATTTATTTTTAATAGTATTTTTATAAAAAAAATATTAATGATAAATCAAATGAAAAATAAATTAATAGATATATGGAGTAAAGGTGAGACTGCAATTAATGGTTGGTTATCTATACCTAATTCATTTACAGCAGAAGCATTTGGAAAAATGGGTTGGGACTCAGTAACTATAGATTTACAACATGGTCAAAATGACTACTCAACCTCTGTCTCCATGATACAAGCACTTGCAAATGGTACAGCAGTTCCTCTTACCAGAGTTCCATGGAGTGAACCTGGTATAATAATGAAAATGTTAGACCTTGGCGTATTAGGAATAATTGCTCCAATGATAAATACAAAAGAGGATTGTGAAAAATTTGTATCTTATTGTTATTATCCTCCTAGTGGTCAAAGAAGTTTTGGTCCAATGAGGGCGCAGGTTGCTTATGGATCAGATTACTATCAGCACGCAAATAAAAATATAATAAGTTTGGCAATGATTGAAACTAAAGAAGCAGTTGATAATTTAGATGCCATTCTTTCAGTTCCAAATCTAACAGGTATTTATATTGGGCCTGCAGATATGAGTTCTTCTTATGGTTTACCACCTAAATTTGATGTTAAAGAGGATCCAGTTTTTTCAAATATACAAATGATTGTTAAAAAGGCTAGAGATAAAGGTAAGGTAGCAGGTATTCATAATGGATCTGTTCAATATTTGAAAGAAATGATTAAAATTGGATTTCAATTTACAAGTTTATTATCAGATTTCAGAATTATGTCATCTCATGCAGAAAGCTTGTTAAAAGAAATAAAAAATGTTGATACTAAATCTGATAAAACTAGCGCATATTAATAGTAACTCAATTACTATCTAAATCCTCTTCCATTTTAATTAATTCATACCATCTATTTTCTTTTGTATTGAGATCACCATTGAGGACTTGCATTTTAGAAGTTATTTCTTGATATCGTTCATAATGTTCCAAATATAAATTTGTATCCTTCAATTCATTTTTAATATCTTCTAATTCTTGTTGAATATTTTTTATTTGGGTTGGAAGTTGTTCTAATTCATATTGAAACTTATATGATAGTTTAGCTTTAGAACTTTTTACTTTGTTGTTTTCTGAATGTGATTTTTTAGTTTCTTTATTTTTGGCAACTTGTTGATTTTCAGATTTTAAAAAATCACTGTATCCACCAAAAAACAATGATACATTTCCATCTTCTTTAAAATGTAAAATTTTATTTACAGTTTGATCTAAAAAATCTCTATCATGTGATACTATTAATAACGTTCCATTATAATTTGATAGCATTTCTGTTAATAGATCTAGCGTTTCTAAATCTAGATCATTTGTTGGCTCATCTAAAATAAGTCCAGTCTTCGGATTAGCTAATACTTTTGCCAAAAGTAATCTATTTTGCTCCCCTCCTGATAATGTTTGTATCGTATGATTGACATTTTTAGGATCAAACTGAAAATCTTTCACATAACTACAAACATGCCTATCTCTTCCTTGAACTTTTAAATAATCTCCTCCAGAGGGTACTAATATATCTTTAATCGATTTTCTACCATTAAGATCATTACGCATTTGATCAAAATAAGAAAATTCTAAATTTTTTTTCAGCTTGATTTTACCCTTAGAAATTTTTATTTCATTAAGAATTGTTCGAAGAAAAGTTGATTTACCACTTCCATTATTGCCTAGCAGACCAATACGATCATTTTTTGAAATTTTGATAGATAGATTTTTAAAAACAAATTCACTTTGATTAGGATATTTTACGAATACTTCTTGAAGCTCAGCAATAAATTTAGATTGATCGGTAGATTTTTTTGATACTTGAGGTCTTAAAGATTTTATTGCACTTCTATAAGATGCTTCATCTTTTTCTAATTGCGCTTTTAATTCTTTCGCTCTTTTTAATCTTTTTTCATTTCTCTTTACACGAGCTTTTACGCCTTTATTTGCCCACTCGAGCTCAATGTTGACAAATTGCTTTCTATTTCTTAATTCTCTATATTCTTGATCGAGTAACTCCTCTGACCATTTGTCAAAATCCTTAAATCCTCTTGGGCTTACTCGTAATTTTCCTCTATCTATCCAAAAAACTTTATTCGTAAAATTACTTAGAAAAGTTCTATCATGACTCACACATATAATTGTCTTATTTAAATTACGTAAATAACTTTCTAGCCATTCGATGCATTGTAAATCTAGGTGATTGGTAGGCTCATCTAATAACAAAACATCTGAGTCTTTTAACAAAGATCTTATTAAATAAACTTTTCTTATTTGACCTCCTGAAAGATCTTCAACATTAGCTAGTTTATCTAAATTAAGTTTATTGCAAAATATATCAACAAAATGTTTATTTTGTTCATTAAGTAAGTCTGAAAAATTATCTTCAATTGATTTGTTATTTAATTTTTCAAATTTTTGATTGAAGTATCCAACTTTGAGGTTTGGGTAATTCCATAATTCTCCTGCATCTAAATCTTGATCGCCATAAATAGTCTTCATCAGGGTAGTTTTGCCAACACCATTCTTACCAACAAGTGCAATCATATCACCTTTGTGTAAATTTAGATTTAAATCTTGAAAAATTATTTTTTTTCCAAATTTAATTTCTACATCTCTAAGAGAAAATAATAAATCACTAACCACTTATTTAAATTTATATAATTTTATAATAAACAACTATAAAATCTAATATCATGAATATAATAAACAAGATAGCAACTCTGGTAAGAGACCATCGACCTTTAGGAAAGATGTATTCAAAAAATTTCATTAGATATATTATAATAGAATTTTTATTTTATTAAAAATTAATTTAGCGGGCAAATGCCCGCATATTTAAGCTCTACTGTATACGTAAAAAGCTAATGTAAATAATGCAGTTAAAACCACATTTACATAGGGTGTTGCGCCAGCAATTACTCCTGTAACAATATGGAATAAAATTATTCCGGTAAATAAAAGACTTCCAAGAGCGAACAACATTCCAATTGATTTAAGATTTTCAGCTGCAATGTCAGGGAAACGCCAACTCCAAATACCGATAACAAAAAGAACAACACCTGTAAATTGACCAAATGTAATTAAATCTGGTGTAGCTTCCCAACCAGTTCCAAGTGCAATCCAAATAGATCCTAAAAATAATGATCCTAAACCATTAACTATTAAGACGACGCCTTGAATTTTAAAAAGTAAACTTAGATTCATTTTTACTCCTTTGCATTAATTTACTTAAATATTAAAGATAAAGATTCTGCAAAAAAATTTTATTTAATACAAAATATTAAAATAAATTACTTTTGATTTAATCGTATCCACTTAATACAATCTTCTAATCTATCATCTCCCCAAAATACTTCTTCTTCAAAGATAAATGATGGACTTCCAAAAACTCCTTTTTTATATGCATATTCTGTATTGCTTAAGTATTTATCCTTTATTTCTTGTTGATTGGCTTTATTTATAGTTTCTGAATGATCTAAGTTAAGTTCTTTAAAAATTTCAGTTAAGTTAGGTTCGGTTGCAGGTTCTTTACCTTGCTGAAACCATCTTTGATATGTTTTAAAAACATATTCAACTCCCCACCCTTCATTCATTCCAAGAATTGCAATTTGATTTGCTAAATCAAATTCTTTTAGTGGGTATGGTGCTGGTACCTTAGCTTCAAAGCCATAAAATTTTGCTCGTCTTTCAATATCTCTCCACATGTAATCTGATTTTATTTTTTTAGCTGGTGGAGTGAATGGAATATTATCCATATCCATCATAATTTTTCTTACACTAAAGGGGTGCCAATTAAATTTAATATTTTCTTTTTCTGCAACCTCATGCAACCTATTGACTGTTAGGTAAGTATAAGTACTACCAATTGAAAACCAAAAATTTATTTCTTTCATAAATATAGTTTTATCAACTTAATTTTATCAATCAATAATAATCTCATCAGGTGTTGAATCTATTTCTTTTTTATGATCCCACGTTATTCCATTTTTACCAGATCCAAACTTAGCGGATTTATTCGTGAAAGGAAAATGATATAATATTGAATTAAAATATTTTTGCATCTTAGGAAGTGTTTTAAAATTTAAAAAAAATTTAGAAACTAAAGGAAATCCTAATTGTTCAAAAAAATTATCAGAGTTTATATTTTTTGCAAATTTATAATGTTTCAAAAATTCATAATAAAGTTCTAGTGTGTCAAACAAATTAAAATCAGGTGAAGAAATATTATTACCAATTAAAAATAGTTTAGTTTCTTCGTTACTTTTTGAACTAAGCCAATGTTCAAATTTTTGTAACTTCCCTACATTTGAATGTTCAAATACTTGATTAAAAACAGTTGATGCTTCAGTCAACTCATCATTTTCATTTTCAAAATGCGTATAAGCAAATCTTGTGACAATATTCCTTAAATCAACTGTTTCTTGAAGTAATTGATTACATTCTAATTCTTCTTTAGAATTTTCTCCAAACATATTAAATTTTTTACCAAGAAAAGATAGGCAAGTAATAGATTGAGAAATAATTATTTCTTTTCCTCCTTCACGAAATTGTAAATAAGGTAAATTGATTAAACTATTTTTTTTCTTTAAAATAATTTTATCTTTTTCGTGCCATTCACTACAATCATAAGTTAGGGAATTATTTTCGAATTTTGGTATCAGTCTATAAATTTTTGAAATAAGTGGAACCCCAGCGTAAATAATCATTTGTCTAGAAGTAGATCCCAAGCCTTTAGTGCTCCAGTAACCAAGTGTAATTTTATCCACAGTCATTGTAAGTTATTGTTAAAATTAAATATTTTTAATATTTCATTAATATTTTCATAATACCTTAAAATTTTAATCTTTAAAGGAGGTAATATGATTGTAGCAAATTGGGATTATAAAATTACAGCATCTAAGGCTGTTGATGCATATAAGACTGCAACAAAGTATTTTGAAAAATACGGATCAATAGGAACCGCATTACAAAATCATATTGGCAGAGATACTGGTCTTTATACTTTTTTTGCAGGTTTTAATAATAATGAACATTTTGGAGAAATTGATGACAAAATTAGTTATGATGAAGACTTCCAAAAAGAAATGGAACCGTATTTTGAAATTACATCATGGGAAAAAATGAATTTTTATACTCCCAGATTACATAATATGGAACCAGATCCTGGTGTCAAAAATTGTTTTGCATTCTGGAATTTTAGTCATGAAGATGAAGATTTAATACTAAAAGATTCAGAAACTTTTTTTAAATATTGGATGGATGCAGGAGCTAATGGAGGCACTGTTGGTCAACTTAGAGGGTCACAGAACAATTGGGGATTTGGTATACGTTTTCAAAGCATGAAAGATTATGGTAAGGCTCAAGATAAACTTGATCAAGATGGTGTGTGGGCAAATCATAAAAATTTTTTTGATGGCATTACATGGCATGGATTTAATTTGTCTAGAGTTCTAGAATCTAACTGGGATTAGAAAGAGGTAATTAATGAAAATTTTAATAATAAACTTTAATTTAAAAGGACTTGAGGTAGATGCTTTTAAAGCTCAAGCCCACATCGATGCGATGGATTTCCGTAGTGTAGAAGGTTTAATATCTAAATACTTCATCGGTGATGAAAATGATAATGTTTATGGAGGAGTGTATATTTTTAAAGATGAAGATAGTCTGGAAAAATATAAAAATGGTCCAATATTTGAATTTTTATCCACTCATGAAAACTTTGATAACTTTACTACTAAAGAACATGGAGTAATTGATGGGCCATCTATAATAGCTGGAGCAAAAACAGAAACTATTTGTTAAATAAAGTTAGCGGATTTGTATCCGCTAATTACACTTCTTTTCATTAAAAAATTTTGTGATATTACATAAATTGAGCTGATATAGTATAATGGTTATTACAGGCCGTTGGTAACGGTCAGACCCAAGTTCGATTCTCGGTATCAGCACCACTCTTGATGAAATATATATTTATAATATTAATTTTATTTATAAATTTTGAAATAATGGCTAAACAAATATCAGAACTCAATTGGAAAAAAAGATTGCTTCTTATATCTTATCAAAATGATGGGGATCAGATTTTTATTAAAACAACAAAATTTATTTCAGATAACAAATGTGAAATTGAGGATAGAAATTTGCAAATAGTATTTTTTGAGAAATTTAAAAATAAAGATTATATAATACCGAAATTTATCAAGGATAAAAATGGTATCTGGTTAATTGGTTATGATGGTAATGTAAAAGATTACAGTATTGATGACTCAATTTTACCAAGATTATTTAATTTAATTGACTCAATGCCTATGAGACAAAATGAAATGAAAAATGATAAATGTTAAATTAAAATAGTTTTAATTTAACTGTATATTTTTCTCTCAAAATTTTTGAAAATTTCTACACATTCTTTACTAAAATATGGATTTGTTTGCATAAAAATAGAGGCGGCTATTTTATTTTCTAAGTCAATCCAAAAGAAAGTATTAAGAAGTCCTGTCCAAAAAAGACTATTTTTTGGCCTACCTTCTTTTGTCTTTTCAGTATTAATCATAAATCCATGTGAAAATTTTTTTTGTATTTCAGGATTGAAATCAGCAATATTTGAGATGTCAGGCATGACACTATTTAATTTATTTGTATGTAAACTTCCTATTTGATTAGTAGTCATATTTTTATAATTTTCTTCGCTCAACAAAGTTTGATTGTTTAATTTACCTTGATTCAAAAATATTTGCATAAATTTAGAATAGTCTCTTGGTGTGGAAATAAGACCTCCTCCGCCAGCGTGAAACTGATTAGATTTTTTTGAATTATGAAATTCTAATTCATAATCATCAATAAAATATTCATTATTTTTATTTTTAGAGTGTTTAATTGCTATATTTTCAAAGTCTTCTTTAGTTAGATCGAAACTTGTTTTTGTCATGTTAATTTGTTTAAAAATATTTTCATTCATGAAAGTTCCCAGTTTTTGGTTAGTAATCTTTTCAACTAAATCACCAAGTACATCAATATTAATACCGTATTTCCACGCTGAACCAGGATTGAATAAAATTGGAGCATTCAAGAAACCTGAGTCATCATCAAATAAAGAATTTAATAGTTTTAAATTTACTAATTCATTTATTTTTTTATCCCAAATCTCATAACCATAACCAGCAGTATGATTTAATAGATGTTTGATTTTTATTTTATTTGTTGGAAATGTATAAATTGGATTATTTGCTTCAAGCGAATTTATAATTTGTGTATTTTTATATTTTTCAGAAATATCTTCAATATTTGTCTCTAGATTTATGAATCCCCTCTCTATTAATTGGAAAATACAAAGTGAAGTTATAGGTTTAGTCATTGAAGCAATTCTAAATAATGTATTGTGATTTATTTTTTCTTGCGTATTAATATTTTTAAAACCGTAATAACCTTCATATAAAATTTTTTCTTGATCAACTATAATTGCAGCTATTGAAGGCACATGAAGATCTTCAACAGCTTCGATTAAAAAATCATCAATATTTTTAATATCCATAAAATTAATTTATATTTCATTAATATTTTTTGAGATCAAGATTAAGTTTAAACAAGACATAATTGAAAAAAATAAGGCATTTATTGTTATGATAGTAAGATTTGTTTCCCCAGGACTATCAGTAAATACATATCTCCAAAAGTTTAGTCCTGCTAAAATTTGAAAAAGGGTAATTATAGAAATAAGAGGAAGTTGTTTTTCAAGGCCCCTAAATACTATAATTAATAAAGCTATGATGAATGTGGTAAAGATAATACCAATTATTTCTGATAAGCCAGCAACGGCGTGATTAAAAAAACCTAAGTTATTTATTGCAAATTCATCAGTGAATACAAGAAGTTGAATTCCATAGTATGCAAAAAAAATAATATTAATGATGATAATGAAAAGATCTATTTTTTTGATCATAACTGTGTATCATAGATCATTATAAAAAAATCAATATGGAAATTACGTTATACTATTTTAAAATACCTTTCTGGAGAGCAGAAGTAACAAGATTAGCTCTATTTATAGGAGATATTCCTTTTAAAGATTATCGAGTAGAAGGAAAAGAAATTGATGACCTGAAAGCAACAGGGTTATTACCGAATAAGCAAATAGCTCCTTTTAAGCAATTACCAATATTAGATGTTGATGGAAAAATTATTGCTCAAACAGGTGCAATTGCGAGATTTTGTGGAAAGATATCTGGATTATATCCAAAAGATAATGATTTTGAAGCGGCGAAAATTGATCAAATTATTGATGCAGCACAAGACATTAACTATCTTGTAACTCTATCTGGTAGAGATAAAGAAAAGGATCGATTAGAATTAGCAAGAAAAATATTAGCAACAAAACATTTACCAAAATGGTTTCAATTTCTTGAAAATTTACTTTCAGAAAATAAAGACTCTAATTTTTTTGTTGGTAACAATATTTCTATTGCTGATTTAGCAATTTGGAGATTACTTGGATGGTTAACTTCAGGCCTTTTAGATGGTGTTCCAGCTAACATATTAGAACCCTATGAGAAATTAAATGAATTGAGAGAAGAAGTATATAAGCATCCAAAAGTTAATGAATGGATGCTTAAAACGTATGGAAAAATAATTTAAAGTAATTCTTAAGTTTTTTTATAAGTGCCAGAGGCTTCCACTGCTTTTTTTACAGTACTAACCATATCAAATTTGGTATCTAAAATGATTAATTCATTTAACATTCCTGATTGTAAAGCTGTAACCTTCATGGCAAGCATTGATTCATAATCACCTTCTGCTGTAGCAATCATATCAAAGTCACCTCTTACAAATTCTAAACTATGTAATTTACCTCCAGCTTTTTCAGCAGCACTTCCAACAATCGCTGCTCTATCTTGATCTGGATTACTCATATAACCTTTAACGTATTCTGGACTTAATTTTCCGATTAAATAAAATTTATTCATATTACTCCTTTCAATTTGATGTTATTGACTAATAAAAATAATAAGTGAAGTTAAAATAAAAAAATTAATAAATTATGACAGCTTTAAGCGTAAATGTGAATAAATTTGCTTTAGTGCGAAATGCAAGAGGTGCTGACTTGCCAAACTTGATTGATATTAGTAATAAATGTTTAAACTTTGGTGCTGATGGAATTACAGTACACCCTCGCCCTGATGAAAGACATGCAAAATTTTCTGACCTAGAACCATTAAATAATTTATTGGCAAAATTTGAAAATAAAGAGTTCAATATTGAAGGATATCCATCAGATTTTTTTGTTAAAAAAGTAATAGAGGTTAAACCAGATCAAGTCACGTTAGTGCCAGATCCACCTGGTGCATTAACCTCTTCATTTGGTTGGGATTGTCATGAAAATAAAGAATTTCTTCGAGATATTGTTAGTGAATTTAAAAAAAATAAAATTCGTGTTTCAATTTTTGTAAATCCATCGATTAAAACACTTGAAAATTTAGAAGTTATACAAACTGATAGAGTTGAACTTTATACATACGATTATGCTCATAATTTTACAGAAAATAAAGATACTGCCATAAAGTCCTATATAGATGTATCAACATATTTAAAAAAAGAATTTCCTAAAATTAAATTGAATGCAGGCCATGATTTAAATTTGGAAAATTTAAAATTTTTCTTAGAAAATATTAATAATGTCGAAGAGGTTTCTATAGGTCATGCACTGATCTGTGATACCTTTGAATATGGTTTAGAAAAAACAATTAAAAAATATTTATCTCTAACTAAAATTAAATGACTTTTATCTTTTGGCTTCAATTTGCCTTAGTATGTATTGCTGGAGCTATGTCTCCTGGGCCTAGTTTGGCACTAATTATCAGAAACAGTGTTACAATAAATAGATATGCTGGCATTCTAACTTCTATTGGTCACGGGATTGGTATGGGCGTGTACGCAATTTTTGCAGTAACTGGACTAATAATTATTTTAACAACAAATCAAATACTATTTCAATTTATACAAATTATTGGAATTTTATTTTTATTATTTATAGGCTTCCAATTTCTTTTTAAAAAAAATCAAGAAATTGAACATATAAATAATCAAAAAAATTTTAATTCATTTTTACAGGGTTTTTCTATAGCAATTTTAAATCCTAAAATTCTCATATGGTTTTCAGCAGTATTTTCACAATTTGTAAAAATAGATGCATCCTTTTTTTCACACTCAATTCTTGTCATCACTGCATCTGTAATAGATGGAATTTGGTATATTATAGTTTCAATTGTAGTAACAAGTTATGGAATGGGCAATTTTTTTCAGAGAAGAAAAAACTTTATTCAAAAAACATCAGGGATAATTTTAGTTTTAATTGGTATACTTCTAATTATAGATTTCCTCCAAAACTCTTAAGATATTTTTTCCCATAATTTTTTCAATTTCACTATTTTTATATCCTCTTTTTTCTAAACTTTCTTGAATTATCATGTGATCTAGACAATCATTCCATTTATTTGGCAAACAATCAAGGCCATCATAATCACTGCCTATTCCGACATAATCAATACCTATTTGATTAATTACATACTCAATATGATCAACAAATATTTCAATACTCGGACAAATATTCGCTAATTTTTTTTGAAGAAAATGTTGTTTTGCTATCCATTGAGATGTTTTGTTGGAATATTTTCTTTCAATAGAATTTAATTCATCAATATATTTTTTTCTTTCCTTAGATTCTTTTTCTTTAAAAGATTTATCAATAAAGAAAGGATATGGATTAAGACCAATCAAACCTTTTACTTTTTTAATAGCTTCAATTTGATCATCTTTTAAATTACGAAAATGGGGACACAAATTATAAACGCTAGAATGTGAGGCTATAAAAGGTTTTGTGCTTATTGATGCTATGTCCCAAAAACTTTTCTCTCCAATGTGCGAAACATCAACTAGCACATTATTATCTTGGCAAATAGAAATAACCTCTTTCCCAAATTTATTTAAACCATGACTTTTAAGTTTTGAAGAATTGTATGTCTCATCATAATTTGATGAAACCCAATCCAAAGAGTGATTCCAAGTTGGGCCAAAATAGAAAAGACCCCTATCAATAAAATGATATAGATTATTGATATCATTTTCTAAACCTTCTCCACCTTCCATTGAAATGGGGAGCATTAACTTGTTTTTTTCTATTGCTTCATTAATATCTGAGAGTTTTTTAGGAATGACAATTTCTTCATGTGAAGAAATTCTTTCAATCTCATCATACATTTTATCAGCTCTTTTAAAAAAATTTGGTTCTTTAGCATTGCTTGAGACCCAAATAATTAAAATTTCTAAATCAATTTCAGATTTTAATAACCTTGGTATATCCGTATGCCCATGTGAAGTAAGTTTAGTAACATCTTCACCTTCGATAACTCTTTGCACAAGATCATTATGCAAGTCAGCAACAAACATGTAATTATTTAATGATCTCCATTTTAATTATTTTATCTGGATCTGCAGGTGGCTCGCCTCTTGTGATATTATCTACATATTCCATACCTTCAGTAACTTGAGCCCAAACAGTATATTGACCATCCAGAAAAGAGCAGTCATTAAAACAAATAAAAAATTGACTATTAGCACTATTTGGATTTTGAGCTCTTGCCATTGAAACTGCTCCTCGTCCATGATTCTCAGAAGAAAATTCAGCCTCAATATCTGGAAGTTTTGATCCACCTGTTCCAGCCCTTGATAAGTTAAAACTATCATTACTTGAATTACCAAATTCTACATCACCTGTTTGAGCCATAAAACCTTCTATAACTCTATGAAAGACAACTCCATCATATTGTCCTTCTTCAATAAGTTGTTTGATTTGTTTTACATGTTTTGGTGCTACGTTTGGTTTTGTCTCTATAACAACAACACCATCCTTAAGTGTCATATGAATAGTATCTTTCTTTTCATCAGCCATTGAAATCCCCCCTTTTAAGAATATTGAGAATATGAAGATGAAAATAAATAGTTTTTTAAGTTTATTCATATTTGTTTTCTTTACCTTCACCCAAATTGTTTTATATATATGTAATGCACATCTTTGAAGAAAATATCAAGAAATTAGATCTAAAAATTCCAGATATGCCAACTCCACTTGCAAATTACGTACCCTTTAGAGTTGCAGATAATACTGTTTATGTATCTGGTCAAGGTCCCGTAATTGATGGTAAAATTCTTTATAGTGGAAAAGTTGGTGTAGATATTTCTGAAGAGGACGGAATAAAAGCTGCTGAAACTTGTTGTATTAATATTATTGCAGCTCTTAAAACATCGATAAATGGTGATTGGGACAGACTAGATTCTTTTTTAAAACTTGGAGGTTTTGTAAATTGCAATGATAACTTTACCAATCAACCAAAGATCATAAATGGTGCATCAGATTTATTAGTCAATATTTTTGGTGACAAAGGAAGACACTCAAGATTTGCAGTTGGTTCAAATGCACTTCCTCTGAATATTTCTGTTGAAATAGACGCCATTATTAAAATCAAATAATAAACTTAATATGAGTAAATATTTTTTTTGCTCTTCGCTTAATGATATTAAAAAATCAGATTGGAATGAATGTGTTGGAAATGATCATCCATTCTTGCAATATGAATTTCTTCACGCATTAGAAGAGAGTAAAAGCGCAAATACCAAAACAGGATGGCAACCATATCATTACATAGAAAAAGAAAATGATAAAATTATTTCATTATGTCCTCTTTACATAAAGAACCATTCGTTTGGAGAATATATCTTTGATCATTCTTGGGCTGATGCTTATCATCGATATGGAATAAATTATTATCCCAAACTTCAATCTGCAGTACCGTTTACACCTGTTACTGGTGATAGAATTGTTTTAAATAAATCAGTTAAAGATAAAAAGAAAAAACAAGTTCAAGTAATTAAGAATATTATAGAAGAAGCTAAAAAAATAAATGTTTCTTCCTTGCATTTTAATTTTGTTAATGATGCTTCTAATTGGAATGATGTTGAGAATATTATGATTAGATCAGGGATACAGTTTCATTGGTATAATAATGAATATAAAAAATTTGAAGATTTTTTAAATGACCTATCTTCTAGAAAAAGAAAAATAATTAGACGGGAAAGACAATGTATTGAAAAAAATAATTTACAAGTAAAATTACTTAATGGAGATGATATTAAAGAAGAACACATAAGTTTTTTTTACGATTGTTATTTAGATACTACTGGAAGAAAATGGGGATCTACGTATTTAACTAAAGAATTTTTCTTTGAAATATTAGATAATTTCAAAAATAACATTTTACTTATAATGGCCTTCCAAGAAGACAAAATGGTTGCCTCTGCAATTAATTTTATTAGTAAAACTCATTTGTATGGACGTTTATGGGGGTCAAAATATGAAGTTCCATTTTTACATTTTGAGCTTTGTTACTATCAAGCAATAGAATATGCCATCAGAAATAACATTAAAATAGTTGAGGCTGGTGCTCAAGGTGAGCATAAGTTACAGAGAGGATATGTTCCAACTAAAACATGGAGTGCGCATTGGATTAAAGATCAAGAATTCAGCAGGGCAATTCAAAAATTTCTTGATAATGAAAGTCAGTTAATTGATAGTCAGAAAGAAAGACTAGATGATTTTCTCCCGTTCAAAAATTAAGCAAGTTCTTTTTTAACTTCTTGCTTATTTGAAAATTCAAAGCTAATTTTTTTATCCTTACATGTTATTTCTACATGACCACCCTTAGATAATTTTCCAAAAATTAGTTCTTCAGCCATCGGTTTTTTGACTTTTTCTTGTATTACTCTTCCCAATTCTCTTGCACCATAAACTTCATCATAACCTTCTTCGGCTAAAAATTCTTTTGCCTCTTTGTTAATTGATAATGAAACTCCTTTATCTTCAAGTTGGGCTTCAATTTCTATAATAAATTTATCAACTATCGATAGTACAATGTTTTTAGATAAATGATTAAAATGAATTATTGAATCAATTCGATTTCTAAATTCTGGTGAAAAAATTCTATTAATTGCATCACTACTATCATCGTTAGATCTTTTTGCATTAAATCCTATTTTGTTTTTAGATACATCAATTGCTCCAGCATTTGTTGTCATAATTAGTATAACATTTCTAAAATCTATAGTCTTGCCATTATGATCAGTCAGTTTTCCATAATCCATTACTTGAAGTAGTATATTGAATAAATCATAATGAGCTTTTTCAATTTCATCTAAAAGCAGTACACAATGAGGATTTTGATCTACACCATCTGTTAATAATCCACCTTGATCGAAACCAACATAACCTGGAGGAGCTCCAATAAGTCTACTAACGGTATGACGCTCCATATATTCTGACATATCAAATCTAAGAAGTTTAATACCAAGTGTATTACTTAGCTGTTTAGCTACCTCAGTCTTTCCAACTCCAGTAGGTCCAGAAAATAAATAGGAGCCTATTGGTTTACCTTCTTCTCTAAGCCCTGCCCTTGCTAACTTTATAGAAGATGAAAGTTCCTCAATAGCTTTGTCTTGACCAAATACGAAATTTTTCAAATCTCTTTCTAAATTTTTTAAACTATTCTTATCACTTTGATTAACAGATTTTGTTGGAATTCTTGCCATTAAGGCAACAACTGCTTCTATATCTTTTGATAGAATAATTTTCTTTCTTTTCTCTTCAGGCAATAAATATTGTGATGCACCTGCTTCGTCTATGACATCAATGGCTTTATCAGGAAGTTTTCTATCACCTATATATTTATTTGATAATTCAACAGCACTAATAATTGCTTCAGGTGAATATTTAATATTATGATGTTCTTCATAGTAAGTTTTTAAACCTTCAAGAATTTTGATTGTCTCATCTTTTGATGGTTCTTTAACATCAATTTTTTGGAATCTTCTGACCAAAGCTCTATCTTTTTCAAAATAGTTTTTAAACTCTTTATAAGTAGTTGACCCAATGCATTTAAGAGTACCATTGCCTAGAGAGGGTTTTAATAAGTTACTGGCATCCATTGATCCTCCACTGGTAGCTCCTGCACCAATAACAGTATGGATTTCATCTATAAATAAAACAGCTTTGTCTTTTTTTTGTAATTCTTTAAGAACTGCTTTCAATCTCTCTTCAAAATCACCTCTGTATCTTGTACCTGCAAGTAGAGCACCCATATCCAGTGAATATATAATTGCGTCCTCCATAATTTTAGGTACTTTTTTTTCTGTAATTCTTTTTGCCAGTCCTTCAGCAATTGCTGTTTTCCCAACACCAGGGTCTCCAACAAATAAAGGATTATTTTTTTGTCTTCTGCATAAAATTTGTATTGTTCTATCTAGTTCTTTGCTTCTTCCAATGAGTTTATCAATTTTACCATCTTTTGATTTTTCATTTAAGTTAATACAAAACTGACCTAAAGCACTTTTCGGTTTTTGTTGTTCATTATTGTCATTTGTTTGACTATCTACAAATTCTTCATTTTCAAAACTTTCATTACTTTTAGAAATACCATGTGAAATATATTGAACAGCATCTAATCTGCTCATATTTTGTTGATGAAGAAAATATACTGCATGACTTTCTTTTTCAGAAAATAAAGCTACAATCATGTTAGCTCCTGTAACACTCTCTCTTCCACTTGATTGCACGTGAATAGCAGCTCTTTGTAAAACTCTTTGAAAACCATTTGTTAATTTTGGCTCTCCAGTAAAGTTCTCTTTAAGATTTTCTAAATCATTAATAATAAATTTCTCTACACTTTCTTTTAAATTTGAAATATCTACTGCACACGCTTTAAGAACACTAATTGCATCTTGGTCTTCCAAAAGAGAAAATAATAAATGCTCTAGAGTTACATACTCATGCTTATAAGTAGTCGCTAGTTGATATGCTTCTCTTAATGTTTTTTCTAAATTTTGTGACAGCATTAACTTTTTTCCATTGTGCATTGTAAAGGATGTTCATTTTTTTTTGCCATATCCATTACTGATTTACATTTAGACTCAGCAACCTCATAAGTAAATGTTCCACAAACACCAATACCATTTTTGTGAACGTGTAACATAATTTGAGTAGCTTCCTCTTGTTTTTTATTAAATATTTTTTCTAACACCATAACAACAAATTCCATTGGTGTATAATCATCATTTAAGAGCAAAACATTATACATTGATGGTTTCTTTGTCTTGGGCTTTGTGTCTAATAATAGGCCTCTTTGAAAATCGTCCTTATTATTGTTAGTATTTTGATCCTCATTTGCCATAATTATTAAATAATATGTTTTAAAATATTTTAAAGTATTTTTCTGTTTGAAAGCATCGAAAATCTTATGTTAATCAAGAAAAAATGAAAAAAAATTTATTATTAATCATTATTTTAAATAGCTTTTTAATATTAGGTTTTTCATCAAATATTTTTGCAAAAAAAGCAGCAATCGTTATTGATTTTGATACGGAAGAAGTATTATTCGAAGTTAATGCAGATACGAGGAATTATCCTGCATCCTTAACAAAAATAATGACTCTCTACATAGTTTTTGATTATATTAAAAAAGGAAAGCTTAATTATGATAGTCAATTGAGAGTATCAAATATTGCCGCTTCAAGATCACCAAGCAAACTTTATTTAGAAGCAGGATCAAGTATAAAAGTTAGAGATGCAATTAATGCTCTTATAATAAAATCAGCAAATGATGTAGCAACTGTAGTTTCTGAAAATATATCAGGGAGTGAAAAAGAATTTGCTAAACTTATGACAAGCTATGCAAAAAATTTAGGTATGAATAATACAACATTTAAAAATGCGTCGGGTCTGCCCAATAGAGCGCAATTAACAACTGCAAGAGATATAGCAAAACTTTCACATGCACTAATTTCAAATTTTCCAGAAGAGTATAAATTGTTTAGTAAAACAAAATTTACTTATAAGGGTAAGACTTACAAAACGCATAATAAATTAATGTTAAGCTACGTTGGTGCTGATGGAATTAAAACTGGATATATAAAAGCATCTGGTTTTCAGTTAGCTTTTTCAGCTGTGAGAGATGATAAGAGATTAATAGGAATTATTTTTGGAGGTGATACAGGAAGCCAACGGAACAAATCTTTAAAAATAATAATGGATAAAGAATTTGCTGAATTAAATATTAAGACAAAAAGTAGTAATAAAAAAATAGTTAAAAAAGACGAGACTGCAAACCAAAAAATTGAAAAGAAAAGAAATACTTATTCCATTGTTGTTGGAACATTTAAGTATAGAAATAATGCAGAAAAACAAATCAAATTAATTAAAAGTAAATATCCAGTTTCTACTAAAGATAAAATTTCAAATGTTGTGCTGATAAAAGTTAGCGGTAAACAACTTTATGAATCTAGATTTGAAAATTTTTCTAAAAAAGAAGCGTATACGGCATGTAAAAGACTGAAAAAATATAATCGTGATTGTTTTGTTAGATTGTAAATTTATAATTTACACCGCTTATAGATAACTGATTTTCAATAATTGCTATCAAAGACTTAAGGCCTTCTTGAGAAGTAGACTCTGCTCTACAAGTTAGTTGATTTTGGGTATTACTAGCTCTCATTAAAAACCATCCATCATTATTTTCAACTCTTATTCCGTCAATATCTATTATTTTACCTTCTGTATTTTTTATTCTTTCTTTTATTTCTTCAATAATTAAAAATTTTTTTGTTTCATCTACATCAAACCTTGTTTCAGGGGTAGAATAAGTTTTTGGATATATATTAATTAACTCATTCAAGGATTTTTCTTGATTACATAATATTCGCAATAAACGTAAGGCTACGTACATTGCATCATCGTAACCATAAAAATCATCTGCATAACATACATGACCACTCATTTCTCCTGATAAAGGCGATTTTAATTCTTTCATTTTTTCTTTTATTGGAGAGTGACCAGTTTTAGACATAATAGGATCACAATTAAGTTTTTTTGCTTCATCAAAAAAAACTTTACTACATTTAACATCCATAATTATTTTTGGATTATGGTATAAGTTAGTAATTTCAGTGCATAGTAATAACATGTACTGATCCGCCCAAACTAAATTGCCTAAGTTGTCTACAACACCTAAACGATCTCCATCTCCATCAAAAGCCAGGCCTATGTCACATTTGTTATCTTTGACTGACTTTATTAATTGCTCCATATTTTTTGGAACAGTTGGATCTGGGTGATGATTAGGGAAATTGCCATCAACTTCTTCATTAATTAATATATTTTCAGAATTATTTAAATTGTTTGTAACTTCCTTAATGACAGCTCCCATCGCGCCATTACCAATATCCCAAGCAATTTTTATTTTTTTATTGAGATTAATATTTTGTAATAATCTTTCGGTATAATCTTTTTTAATATCTTGATTAATGATTTCGCCTTTGATTAATTTTAAATCATTTTGATCAATTAATTTTTGAAGGCTTTGGATATCTTCAGCATAAAAAGAATGTTTAGCTAAAACCATTTTGAAACCATTATATTCTGAGGGGTTGTGTGATCCAGTAACCATAATAACAGCATCAGCTTCAAGATGATAATGAGCAAAATAAGTCATTGGAGTTGGCCCCATACCAATATTGATAACTTTTGCTCCTGCATCCTTTAAACCTTCGCAAAGAGCTTGATGTAAATCTGGTGAAGTTAATCTTCCATCATAACCAGTGGCAATTATATTAGATTGTAATCGATTAATTACAGTATATCCAAATGTTCTTCCTATTGTATAGGCCGTATTTTGATTAATATTATTTCCAACTACTCCTCTAATGTCATATTCTCTGAGAACCTCTTTATCAAAATTTTCAATTTTCAATTTATTTTCCAGTTCCATAGTATTTAAATCCCAGCTCTTTTAAATCTTCTGGAATATAAATGTTTCTTAGATCAAAAATTATTTTTTCTTTTAAAATTTTTGATATTTTATTGAAATTTAATGCTCTAAATTCATTCCATTCTGTTCCAATAATAATTGCCGACGCTCCTTCACAAGCTTCATAAGCAGAATTGAAAAAAATAAGATTAGTATTTTCTTTTTTGGCATTATTCATTGCTTCAGGATCAAAGCATTGAACTTTATATCCTTTTTCAAATAGCTTAGATGCAATTTTCATGGAAGTAGAGTCTCTGACATCATCAGTATTAGGCTTGAAGCTTAAACCAAGAAAACAAATAGTAGATTTTTTCTCAATATTTGAAATTATTTTATTTAAAATTTTTATTATACGATCTTGGTTAGATTTATTAACCGCATTAATAATTGATAAATCAATATTTTTCTTTTTAGCAGTTGAAGCAAATGCCTTAACATCTTTTGGAAAACATGAACCGCCAAATCCAGGTCCGGCATTCAAAAATTTAGCTCCAATTCTTTTATCTATACCCATTGCATACGCAACTTGCTGAACATCAGCTCCAACAACTTCGCATAAATCTGCAATTTCATTAATAAAAGCTATTTTAGTTGCTAGAAAACTATTTGATGCATATTTAATTATCTCTGAAGTCTCAATGGATGTAGCCACAATTGGAGTTTCTTTAAGGAATAAAGGTCTGTAAAGCTCCTTCATCATATTTTCAGATTTTTTATTTTCTGTTCCAATAACTACTCTATCTGGTCTTATAAAATCATTGATTGCAGATCCTTCTCGAAGAAATTCTGGGTTAGATACAACATCAAAAAGCTTTTGATCAATTTTATTTGAAATAATTTTTTTTACTTCCCTTGTAGTTCCAACTGGTACAGTAGACTTAGTTACAACTAAACAATATTTATTAATATTTTCAGCAATTTCTTCAGCAACTTGCCAGACAAAACTTAAGTCAGCCTCATCCTCAAATCTTCTTGTTGGAGTTCCTACAGTAATAAAAATTATATCTGTATTCTCTAAATTATTTTTTATTGTTGATGCAAAAGATATTAATTTTGTTTTATTAATATGCTTGTCTAGAAGTTCGTCCATACCTGGTTCAAAAAATGGACACTTCCCTGATTTTAGCATTTCAAGGCGTTTATTATCTTTGTCTACACATGTTACAGAATAGCCAAATTCAGCAAAGCATGCTCCAGTTACTAACCCAACATAACCTGTTCCAACGATAGTAAGATTCATTATTTTAAGATTTTTATTTTTTTCTAAATAAACTAAATATAGTGATTGTTATAAAATAATATTTATAAAATTACTGGAAAAATATTAATTTTTTATTAATTATATTCAAAAATGACTAAAGAACAAAAAGTACAAACTGGTATTAATAACATTTCAAATGAATGGTTCAGAGCAAATATTGACCGAAAAACTCTTAAAAACCTGTCTAAAAGAACTGATTATGAGGGATGGAAGCATATTATAATTTTTACTTTATCTCTTTCAGGATTAGGCATCCTATCAGCTTATTTTTGGCAAACTTGGTGGTTTATTCCATTCTATCTAGCGTACTGCATGTTCTGGGGTGGTGCAGATGCTATTTGGCACGAATGTGGTCATAGAACAGCTTTCAGAAGTCGAAAATTAAATGATTTCTTTTATCATATTGCGAGCTTTATGAATAACTTTGAGCCTGTAAGATGGAGATGGAGTCATTCTCTTCATCATAGTTATACTGCTTCAGTCGATCCTCATGATTATGAAGCCGATGGAAGTATCTTTTCTAAACATACACTTTTTAGTTTTTTGATAAATTTTATTCCAGGAATTGGATTTTTTACAATCCACAAATCACTTTATATTGAAATTATCAAACACGCTCTTGGAATTAAAACAGATGTAATGAGAGATTGCATACCTCAAGAAAAAATTCAAGATTGTATTAATAGTTCAAGAATTTTTGTTTTTCTTTGGATATCAATAATTGCTTCTTCAATTTACTTTAGCTCATTACTTCCTATATTATTATTTCTAGTTCCTAAATTTTTTGCAACTTTCAATGGTATTTGGGGCATCACTCAACATATGGGTTTGCAAGAAAATACAAAAGATCATCGTCTATCTACTAGGTCTGTAAGATTAAACCCTGTATTTAGTTTTATATATTGGAAAATGGAATATCATATTGAGCATCATATGTTTCCAATGGTCCCATCTTACAACCTTCCAAAATTGTATGAAATAATAAAAGATCAGTTACCAGAACCACAAACTCTATACTCTGCATACAAAGATATAATTCCAGCTGTAATTAAAAAATCAAAAAATCCAGATTATTATATACCCGTACAAGTTCCAAATAATTAAACTATACTTGACACTTCCTGAACTTTAGTTTTATTGATAATATATATGGAGTTAAGAAATTTTATTGATGGTAAATTTATTGATTCAATATCAAAAAAAAATATTCCTGTTTTAAATCCAGCAAATCAAAAAATTGTAGGAAATATTGATGAAGCGCTGGATGAAGAAATAGATTTAGCCTTCCAAGCAGCTAAAAGAGCTTTCGATAAAAGAATTTTAGTTGATATGGACTCAAAAGAAAAATCAAATATGATGAGAGCAATTGCTCAAAAATTAAGGGAACGAAAAGATGAAGGTGGTAAGCTTTTAAGTCAAGAAAATGGTAAAACAATCAAACAATGCGTAGATGAATTTAAAGGGGCGGCAGATACATTTGACTTCTACGCTGGACTAACAGATAAAATAGAAAATAAATTAATCCCATCAGGAAATGATACTTTAAATTATGTGGTCTTAGAACCTTTTGGAGTAGCACTACAAATTGTTCCATGGAATTATCCTGTTTCTTTGTTTTCTGGAATGGTTGCGCAAAACTGGATTGTTGGCAATACTATTGTAATCAAACCTCCTGAGTTATGTCCTATTTCTTCAAATTTTTATGGTCAAATATTTGAAGAAGTTGGTGTCCCTAAAGGAATTATTAATATTATTCATGGTTATGGTGAAACCACTGGAAGAAAGCTAGTTCAACATTCAGGTTGTGACTATATCGTTTTCACTGGATCTCCAGAAGTTGCATCAGAAATTTTAAAAGAAACAGCTGATAGAATTATACCTACGCATTTCGAATTAGGTGGTAAGTCTGCAGCTATTATTTATCCTGACGCGGATATTGATAAAGCTGTTGATAGTACTGTTAAAGGAATTTTTAAACCTAATGCAGGACAAATATGTGTAGCAATGTCGAGGGTAATTGTTCATCCTAAAATAAAAGATGAATATATGACAAAGCTTGTAGCTAAAACTCAAAAATTAAAAGTTGGTGCTGGTGACGAAGATGGAACACAAGTAACACCTCTTATTTCAACTGATCAAATGCAAAGAGTTTCGAATTATGTAAAATCAGGAATACAATCTGGTGCCACCCTAACATTAGGGGGAGATAAAGCTGATAGAGATGATGGTAATTTTTATCAACCAACAATTTTTGATAATGTTAAAGTTGAAGCAACAATTGCGCAGGAGGAAATCTTTGGTCCAGTTACATCTATTTTTGATTTTGAAGATGAAGAAGAAGCTATAAATATTGCAAATTCAACAAAATATGGATTAGCCTCTGGTGTGTTTACTGCTGATGATCAAAAAGCAAAATGGACAGCAGATAGGATAGAGGCAGGAATAATTTGGCAAAATGATTGGTTTGTAGATGGTACCAATCTTCCAGGTGGTGGATATAAAAGATCAGGTTATGGGAGAGACGGTGGTGTTGATGGTATTTACAGCCACGGACAAACTAAAAGAATAAGTAAAAGATTGTACTAGTTGACATTCACAGGTATTTTTAGTTTAACAACATTATTATAATATTTAAATTAATTCATGGGAGGAATTATGAAAATTATAAAATTATTTTTAATCACAATTTTTCTTCTTCCAGTTTCTATGCATGCATATGCTGCTCCAACTGGACAAGATCTTGGTGACAAATGGTGCTCAGACGTAAAAATGCATTTCTATGCTGGCGGTCCTGAGGCTGGTGGCTTTGCTGGAATAGTTGCAGCAGGAGCAATGAATGCAATAAGAGATACGGGCGCAGATGCTGAAATTATTTACTCAGAATGGGATTTTGAAAAAATGGTCCGTCAACTTAGAGAATCAGTTGGACTTGGAGTAGATGCTATTGCAATGATGGGGCATCCTGGCGATGAAGCGCTAATGCCTTTAGCAAAACAAGCTGCTGAAAAAGGTATTCTAATGACATATCAAAACGTTGATCCATCAGGTGTAAGAGCAAAATTTGGTGGCGGATACGTAGGAGCAAATTTAGCAACTCAAGGTAAAGCTCTTGCAAGAGAAGCAATTAGGCAATTTGGTTTCAAAGCTGGAGATCACGCTATAGTAATGGTTCCTATTGGAGATTACGCTAGAGCTCAAAGAGAAGATGGTGCAAGAATCATATTTGAAGAACACGGAATGACAGTTACTGTTCTTGATGGACAACCAGCTTATGCTTCAGATCCGAATATGACTATCCCAGTTTTCTCAGCAGCGTTAAATGCAAATCCTGAAACAAAAGTAATTGTTCACTCTGGAAGTGATGTAATGAATGTTGCAGAAGGTATTGCCAAAGCTGCTGGTTATGGACCAAATGAGTTACTTCAAATTGGATTTGATACTAGCCCACAAATTATGTCGGCGTTTGAAAAAGGATATGTTCATCTAACATCTGATCAACAACCTTTCCTTCAAGGGTATCTTCCAGTGTTATCACTTTGTCAAACAGCTGTACTTGGTACTGGAGCAATAAACCAAGATACTGGTGCAGGATTTGTTGATACAAATAACTATCAAGCTGTTAAAGCTCTTGCTGATGCAGGCTTAAGATAGGTAAATATATTGCTAACCCATTTTAATGGGTTAGCATTTCAAAATTTATGGAAAATATCATTGAATTAGATAATGTTACAAAAAGATTTGGCGGTATTACTGCTCTAAACAAAGCGTCATTAAAAGTAACCAGGGGTGAAGTTGTAGGTTTAATTGGTGATAATGGCGCAGGTAAATCAACATTAATTAAAACACTAGTAGGTGTTTATAGTCCTGACGAAGGTGATATACTTATAAGAGGAAAAAAAGTAAATGCTTGGAATGCACTCAAGGCTAGAGAGTCTGGTATAGAAACTGTTTTTCAAGATAGAGCTTTAACTCCACAACAATCGATAGTTAAAAATATTTTTATGGGTAAGGAACTTCGATATCCATTTGGTTTTATAAAAGAAAAAGAACAAATTTTTGAAGCAAATAGATTAATTAGAGAAATAGGTTTTACATCAAAATTAATTAATGCTGAATCTCCAGTTGGAAATTTATCTGGAGGTGAAAGACAAGGCGTAGCAATTGCAAGAGCAATTTATAATAAAGCAGAATTAATTGTTCTTGATGAGCCAACAAATAACTTATCTCTTAATGAAACACAGAAAGTTTTTGATTTTGTCTTAAATGTAAAAAAATCAAATAGATCTGTTCTATTTATTGGTCATAATATTTATCATGTATACGACATATCAGATAGATTTGTAATTTTAGATAGAGGAGAAGTCGTTCATCAACTCAATAAGAATGACATATCTACTCCAGAAGAACTCATGAAAATAATGAGAGATACTATAGGAGCACACTAATGAGCAATAATAATTCATATTTAAGTAATTACTTTCACAGAAATGGAAGAGCTTTAGGAAGCATTGGATATTTTGTACTTTTAATGGTAATTTTTTTAGTAGGTGCACCAGAAGCTTGGATAAGGCCTAACCTTCATCAATCAGTATTTGTAATGATGCCAACTTTGATATTTTTAACTATACCATTAGTTTTTCTAGTTGCATCTGGTGAAATAGATCTTTCCTTTGCTTCTACTTACGCTGTAGCAGCTTACGTATTTGCTTTACTTGTTAAAAATGGAGTTGATCCAGCTATTTGTTTAGTACTTGGTATTTTTACTGGAGCAGCTATTGGTGCTCTCGTTGGAACATTAATTGTTGTATTTAGACTTTCCTCTCTTGTTGCGTCTCTTGGAGTATTATTTTTACTGAGAGGTGTAATTCTCTTATTATCTAACAGCAGATCAATTACGATTATGGAAATAGATAGTCACTGGATCTACCCTCTTTTAGTTGGAAATTTTTATGGCTTCCCAATGCAAATTTTTTGGGCAGCAATATTTGTAATTTTTTGCTATTATTTTTTTAACAAACATGTTTTTGGTATTCATATTCAGCATGTAGGAGATAATTCTGTTAGCGCAGAACAGATGGGTATTAATGTAAATGCCGTTAAGATTAAAGCATTCATGTTTGTAGGTATTGGCTCTGCTATTGGTGGAATTTTTACAACAATGATTACTTATACATTTTTCCCTACTCAAGGATTTGGTTATTTATTGCTTGCTCTAGCAGCTGTTTTTGTTGGCGGCACTCCTTACTGGGGAGGGTTAGGAACTATTATTGGAGCAGTTTTTGGCGTTGGTATAATTGCCTATATGGAAATAGGAATTATTGCCATTGGCTGGAGTGGTGAGTGGAGACAATTCTTTAACGGATTAATCATATTACTAGCATTACTAGGACATCGGTTACACGGAGAAAGAGTTAGATAGTACTTGATGACTAATATTATAATTTGGAATGAAAATATTCATGAAGTAGAAAATGAAGAAGTTAAAAAAATTTATCCCAAAGGTATTCATGGCTGCATAAAAGATTTTTTATCAACTGATAATAGTTTAAAAATTAAAACCGCTACGCTTAAAGAAGATCAAAATGGATTAAGTGAGGAATTGTTAAAAAATTGTGATGTTGTTATTTGGTGGGGGCACAAAGCCCATGACGAAGTATTAGATAGTTCAGTTGATTTAGTACAACGACGAGTTCTTGAAGGAATGGGCTTGATAGTATTACATTCCGGACATCATTCTAAGATATTTAAAAGATTAATGGGTACTAATTGCAATTTAACCTGGAGAGAATACGGTGAAAAAGAAAGATTATGGGTATGCAATCCTGGTCATCCTATCTGTGATGGTTTAGAGCCACATTTTGAACTAGAAATGGAAGAAATGTATGGTGAGCCTTTTCAGGTTCCATCTCCAGATGAAACACTTTTTACTAGTTGGTTTGAAGGAGGAGAAACTTTTAGATCAGGATTATTATATAGAAGAGGAAATGGTCAAATATTTTATTTTCGACCAGGTCATGAAGCATATCCAACTTATCATAATATTAATGTGCAAATTGTAATTAAAAATGCAATACATTTTGTAAAACAGAAAAATAAAGTTTTGTGGGAAGATATACATTCTCCTACTCCAAAAAGTAATAGACCAAAACCTATTGAAAAGATTAGTAAGAAAGGTTTTAGTGTAGGACATCCAACAGAAGAAAAATAAAATGAAAATTGGCATTGTTGGAACAGGAAATATCTCTTCAAGGCATCTTGATGAATTTAACAATATGCCAAATGTCAATGTTGAAGCTGTTTGTGATACAAATCAAAAAAATTTAGAAATATTTTTATCAAATAACAAAGGTTCAGATATCAGAGGTTATTTGAGTTTAGAAGAAATGCTTGAAAAAGAAAAAACTTTTGATGGTATTAGCAACACAACGCCTGATAAGTTTCATAAAGAGACTACACTGCAAATTTTAAAAAGAGGTTATAATGTTTTTTGTGAAAAACCACTTGCTGAAAATTATAGTGATGCAAAAGATATGTTAAATGCAGCAGTTCAATCTAAAAAAATTAATATGGTTAATTTTACTTATAGGGAATCAAGTGCATATCAAAGATTAGTTGAAATATTAAAATCTGGAGAAATAGGAAATCCTAGACATGTTAGTGCTTGTTATTACCAATCTTGGCTTACAAGTAATAAATGGGGTGATTGGAGAGAGGAAGACAAATGGCTGTGGAGACTATCAACGAAACATGGAAGTAACGGTGCTTTAGGAGATACAGGTGTTCATATTTTTGATTTTGCTGTTAATGCTGTAGGTGACATAAAAGAAATATGTACTGATTTAAAAACTTACTTCGATAAAGGAAATAAAATAAAAGAATATACTTTAGATGCTAATGATGGTTTCAATTCATTGGTTAGATTTGAAAATGGAGCTATCGGTACAATAACTAATACAAGATATGCAACTGGACATGCAAACTCTTTAATTCTAGAAGTATTTTGTACAAAAGGTGCTTTAAAAGTTGAACTAGATGAGGAAAGGACTAAGTGGTCTACATTGCATATTTGTATTGACGAAAATATCAATAAAATGGCTTGGGATACAATTGAATGTCCAAAAACTCCAAGTAATTATCAAAACTTTATAGAGTCAATAAAAACAAACTTGAATATGCAGCCCGATTTTTATCAAGGTGCAAAAATTCAAAATATAATTGATAAATGTATAGAAAGTAATGAAATTGGAAGATGGGTTGACGTTTAGTGAGACAAAATAGTTAATATTTTTCTTTTAAATCTCATAATAGTTTTATAAAGGAAATTACATGTCAGAAAAATTAGATAATGTTGATGACAAATGGTTTAGAGCCGAAATAAGTAAAAAAGATCTTAAAGAGTTATCAAAAAAAAGTGATTTAAAAGGATTACAGCATGTAACTATATATTTTATTCTTTTATTTATTTTTGGATATATGTCCGTAGCTACCTGGGGAACATGGTGGACAGTTTTATGGTTATGGCTTTACGGTGTTCTATTTTATTCAAGTAACCCAATCTGGCATGAATGTGGACATAGAACTGCATTTAAATCAAAATTTTTAAATGAATTTTTTTATCAAATTGGTTCTTTTATGACTGACTTTGAACCAACTAGATGGACTTGGAGTCATTTTAGACACCATAGCAATACCTCTTCTGTTGCTGACCCTCATGATTTTGAAGCAGCATTGTTCCATGAATATCCAAGTCTAAAAAGTTTCCTATTTAGTTTTGCTCCATTTTATGAACTTATTAAGTTCAAGGACTCCTTTAAATTTGAAACCATCAAGCATGCGTTAGGAATGACAACACCTGTTATGAAGGAATGTATTCCTCAAGATGAGATTTGGAAATGTCGTCTTATTTCAAGAATACATGTTTCTTTATGGATCGCCTCTTTTGCTCTATCATTTTATTTAATGAACCCTCTTCCTGCATTATTAATATTTTTTCCTAGGTACTGGGGCAACATTGTTAACATATTTAATATGACTCAACACATAGGGCTGCCAGAAGATATAAAAGATCATAGGTTCACAACTAGATCTGTACGTTTTAATCCTATATTTAGTTTTTTATATTGGCACATGGAATATCACGTAGAGCATCATATGTTTCCTTCCGTTCCGTCATACAACTTACCTAAGTTGAGTAATTTAATTAAAGATCAATTACCAAAAGCTAATTCTAGTTTGTATGATGCCTATAAGGAAATAATTCCAGCAATAATAAAACAACATAAAGATAACAGTTATTTTATTCAAAAAGAAATTGCTTCCTAATATAAGTATAGTTACAATTTTTTTACTGAATCTCTATCAATAATCGTAGGCTTAGCTATATAAAAATTATTTTTAGTATCATTACCATTCTTACTCATTAATAACTTTACTGCATTGTAACCTAAGTCTTCTGTAGGATGAGAAATTGAAGTTATTTTTGGTGTAATTAAATTACTTACTATTAAACTATCATACGTAATAAGAGAAATGTCATGACCAATTTTTATTTTAAGATCATTACACGCACGTATTGCGCCTGCCGCAATATATTCAGTACAACATATAATAGCAGTAACTTTTTTATTTTTTAACAATTTTCTTGTAACTTCCTCGCTTAACAATGAATCATTTTTGGGTATTTCAATATATACGTTTTTATCAAAACTAATTTTATATTTTTTTATTTCACTAAAATAAGTTTTCATTCTTTGATAAGCAAAATTAAATTTTTTATTAATATTTATGAATGCAATTTTTTCATGATTTTTTTTTATTAAGTGATCAAAAATAATTTGCATACTTTTATGATTATCTAGATCTACCCATGAATAATTTTTTAAATTTTGTGTTCTTCCCCAAGCTACAAAATTAACTTTATTTTTTTTTAAAAGTGGTATCCTGCTATCATTAATTCTTAAATTATTTATAATGATATTCCTTACCTTTTGCTCTACAATAAGTTTTTCATATAAAGATTTTTCTTCATTTTGACTTCTTGCCATGAGCATTGACAACTGAATATTATTTTTTGAAAGATTAGAATACATTCCTGATAAAAATTGAATAAATGAAATTTGATTTAGAGGAGATGAATTTAACCCATATAATGGCAGAATGAAGCCAAGGTTCTTGGAGCTTCGTGATGCCAAATTTGCAGCATAAGGATTAGGATTATAATTATATTTTTCAGCAAATTTCTTAATTCTTATCTTTGTTTTTTCACTAACATCTGAATAGTCAGCTAAACCCCTTGAAACTGTCGTTATTGATAGATTAAGCTTTTTTGCCAATTCTTTAATATTCATGTTTTTTTTCATAAACCAGATAATATAAATTGACAACCAAAACGTTTTGGATAATTATTAATTATATTTATGGAGGAATTATGAAAATTAAAAATTTACTAATTATACTCTCCTCATTATTTCTAAGTTTCACAGCTTATGCTGGAGGTCACAAATATTCTGGTCCAGATTTAACTGGACAAAAGGTAGTTATGTTTGGTCCTTGGTTGTCACCAGAAGATGATAATATGAGAGAAGTAGGTGCTATATTTGAAAAAGCTACTGGAGCAACTTTTGAGTATGGTGGTTCAGATAGTTTTGAACAACAAGTTATGATCGATCTAAAAGCTGGAAGTGCTGCTGATCTAGTTGTGTTTCCACAACCTGGTCTTGCTGCAAATGCAGCTGCTATGGGAGGATTAGTTCCTCTTGGAGATGATATTAAACAAATGGTTTTAGATAACTATGCTGCTGGTCAATCATGGGTTGATCTTTCAACTTATGCCGATGAAAATGGTAATGATCAGTTTAATGCAATTTTCTTTAGAACAAATGTAAAAAGTTTGGTTTGGTATTCACCGGATAACTTTGAAGATAATGGTTATGAAGTTCCAGGAACTATGGAAGAGTTAATTGCACTAACAAGACAAATGGCATCAGATGGAAATACTCCTTGGTGTATTGGTCTGGGTTCAGGTGCAGCAACTGGTTGGCCTGCAACTGACTGGATGGAAGATATCATGTTAAGAACACATACGCCTGATGTTTATGACATGTGGGTATCCAACGAAATGCCTTTTAATGACCCAAGAGTTATTGAAGCAATGAATTTCTTTGGAACTTTTGCGTTAAATGATAAGTTTGTAAATGGTGGATCTAAAGCAGTAGCTACTACTGATTTTAGAGATGCTCCAAATGGACTTTTCACTTCACCTGCAGAGTGTATGATGCATAGACAAGCTAGTTTTATCCCTGCATTTTTTCCTGAAGGTGTAGAAGCTGGTGTTGATTATGATTTCTTTTATTTTCCTGCGTATGCAACTAAAGATTTGGGAACTCCTGTACTTGGAGCTGGTACATTAGTAGCTGCTACCAATGATAACCAAGCAACAATAGAGTTCATTAAATTCTTAATGCACCCTGAGCCACATGAACTTTGGATGGGCAAAGGTGGCTTCCTAACACCTCACAAAGGCGTTGATGGAAGTAAATATGCTAGTGAAACTTTTAGAAAACTAGGTGAAATTTTAACAGGCGCAACAACGTTTAGATTTGATGCGTCAGACTTAATGCCTGGTGCTATTGGTGCTGGAACTTTCTGGACTGGTATGGTTGACTATACTAATGGAAAGTCTGCCCAAGATGTAGCAGATGCGATCCAAGATAGTTGGGACGCAATTAAGTAACTTTTCAATTATAAACAGGCGAACAATTAACTTGTTCGCCTGTTTTTTTTATATATTTAATCACTAATGACCATCCTGAATTTAGTATTTATTGTTTTTTTAGGAATATTATTTTTCATAGCCTACTTTCATATCTCAAATTATATTTTAGATAATTATGGTAACAAAACACTAAAAAGATATAATTTTGAAAATTCTATAAGGGTCATAGTTTTTATAACACCCGCATTTATTGTTTTATTTATTTTTATTTTATATCCAGTGTTTGAAACTATTAGGCTTAGCTTTTATGATAAATTTGGAAGAGAATTTGTCGGACTATACAATTACAAATGGGCAATTAATGATCCTGAGTTTAGAAGAAGTATATTAAATAATTTAGTGTGGTTACTTGTAGTCCCAACATTAAGCACTTTTTTTGGATTAGTAATTGCAAACTTAGCTGATAGAATTTGGTGGGGTTCAATTGCAAAATCTATAATATTTATGCCTATGGCAATATCATTTGTAGGAGCTGGTGTAATTTGGAAATTTATTTATGAATATAGAGGGCCTGAGAATACACAAATTGGATTACTTAATGCAATAATTGTTTCTCTTGGTTATGAGCCACAAGCATGGTTAACAATACCTATGTGGAATAATTTCTTTTTGATGGCTATTATGATTTGGATACAAACTGGATTAGCTTTAGTTATTTTTAGTGCTGCATTAAGAAGCATACCTAAGGAGATGCTTGAAGCGGCAAGAATTGACGGAGCTAGTGAGTTAAAAATATTTTTTTCAATCGTAATTCCTTATTTAGAACAAACGATACTTGTGATTTGGACCTTAATTACAATAATTGTTTTAAGAATATTTGATATTATTTTTGCTATGACTAATGGTGAATGGCAAACCGGAGTCTTAGCGAACTTAATGTACGACTGGATGTTTAGAGGTGGTGGTGACTCGGGAAGAGGAAGTGTTTTAGCAATTGTTATTATGATTGGTGTCATACCAATCTTAGCATGGAATTTATACAAACATAGACAGGAACAAAAAATATAATGAAGAAATTTTCAATATCATCTTTATTATCTCAACTATTACTCCTCTTCTTTGTTATTATATGGATTATTCCCACCTTTGGTCTGTTTATTAGCTCTTTAAGAGATAAAGATTTATTAGCTATAAGTGGATGGTGGACTTCCTTAACTACTACAGAGGTAAATGAAATTTATAGAATGTCAGGAATGGAAAGCCAAATTGAAGAAGATGGTTATTTCAAAATCAAAGGAAAGTTATTTGAAGATAATTCAGGGAAAAAAATAGAAAGTTTTGGAATTACTTCAAAAAAAATTAATGAATTTAATATTGGCGATATCGCAACTTTTAAAGATGAAAGTGAAGTGCTTCTCGATGAAGATGGAAATTATGAATGGAGATCAAGAACAGAATTTAAAAAGAAAAAAGGTAAGAGATTATTTACTACATCATTAAGCCCTCCTGCATTTACTTTTGAAAATTACAGAGAAGTTTTATTTAAAGAAGGAATTGGCAGAGCTTTTATTAATACAATGGCAGTAGCATTGCCTTCAACACTAATTCCATTAATAATATGCTCTTTCTTTGCATATTCCTTAACTTGGATGAAGTTTTACGGAAGAGACACTTTATTAGCAATAATAATTGCGTCTCTTGTTGTTCCTCTTCAAATGTCTCTTATACCAATACTAACAATCTATAATGATTTTGGAGCATTATTTGGAGTAGCGGCTAAGTCCTATCCCGGTGTTTGGATGGCACATACTGGTTTTGGATTAGCCTCAACTACTTTTCTATTAAGAAATTTTCTAAAAAGCTTACCTAATGAAATGATGGAAGCTGCTAAAGTTGATGGTGCTTCTCATTATGATATTTTTTTACGCATAATTATTCCTCTTTCGATACCAGCTTTTGCTTCAATATTTATTTTACAATTTTTATGGTGTTGGAATGATCTCTTAGTTGGTTTAGTATTTTTAGATCAAGTTCCAAGTGAAATAATATTAACTGCAAAATTAAAAGAATTACTTGGATCTAGAGGTGAAAATTGGGAAATTTTAACTACTGGTGCTTTTGTATCAATGACTGTACCTTTATTTATCTTTTTTGCCTTACAGAGATATTTTATACGAGGTTTAGTCGCTGGATCAGTTAAAGGGTAAATACTAAAAAGTATTGATTTTTCAATAAATATACCTTTAAATGTAAATATATTTGTATGATGATGTATTCATACACTTGAAAGATCGCTCAAAGGAGGATGAAGTGGCAGATATAAATATAAATACTGTTAATAAATATTTTGGAGACGTCCATGTAATTAAGGATATTTCTCTTGATATAAAAAGTCAATCATTCACAGTTCTAGTTGGTCCAAGTGGTTGTGGTAAATCAACTATGTTAAGAATGATAGCGGGACTAGAAGACATAAATTCAGGTACAATTTCAATTGATGGCCAAGTAGTAAATGATTTGCCACCAAAGCAAAGAAATATTGCAATGGTGTTTCAATCGTATGCATTATACCCTCACATGACTGTATTTGATAATATGGCTTTTGGTTTGAAGTTAGAAAAAAGATCAAAAGACGAAATTAATGAAAGAGTTAATGAGGCAGCAAGAATTCTTCAAATAGAAGATTATCTTCTAAGAAAACCAAAACAACTTTCAGGTGGTCAAAGGCAGCGTGTTGCTATTGGAAGAGCAATTACTAGAAAACCAAAAGTTTTCTTATTTGATGAACCACTTTCAAACCTTGATGCTGCATTAAGGGTTCAAATGAGAGTTGAATTAGCAAAACTGCATAATGAACTAGAAGCAACAATGATCTACGTTACACACGATCAGACAGAAGCTATGACCTTAGCTGATGATATTGTTGTGCTTGATACAGGTATCGTTTCACAAAAAGGCTCACCACTAGAACTTTATGATAAACCAAATAATATGTTTGTAGGTGGATTTATTGGATCGCCAAAAATGAACTTTATTTCAAGTAAGATATTAAGCAAAAGTTCCGATGCTACAGAAGTTGATATTATGGGAATGTCAAAAATATCAGTCTCTAAAATGTCAGCGTCATCCTCAGAGGGTGATTCAGTAACTTTAGGCATTAGACCTGAGCACTTAGTAGTAAATGGTGATGCGGATGGATCTTGGGAAAGTAAAGTATTTGTTGTCGAAAAGCTTGGTGACGTTTCTTATCTATACCTTGAAAAAGATGGAGAGCCATTAGTTGCTGAAACTGAAGGACATTCTGAAATCAAAGTTGGTGATACTGTAAAAGTAGGATTTCCTGCTGGAAGATGCCAATTATTTGATAGTTCAGGACAAGCATTTAAATAATAGAATCGTATTAATTATTGCCCCTAATATAAGGGGCAATACATCCCTTTTTTAAAAATTTTCAATAAATATCATAATTTTAAATTATTATAATAATGGGCAGAGGGTTCATATTATTTCCTCCTATAAGAAGTATTCCTCTTATAAAACTTTTCTGCCCACCAAATTTGAAAAGTTATTTAAGAGGGATACCAATTATAGTTTTTGTTTAGCAGTCCAGGAATTTTTTTTATTTACAGGAATATATTTATTAAGTGCAAGTAGAACATTTTCAGCTAATTTTCTATATGTCGTGAGCTTTCCACCATAAATATTTAGTAGCGGGGCTTGAGAGTCATCCTCATTTAAGTCAAATATATAATCTCTCGTAACTTTTGTAGCATCTTTAAAATCTTCAATTAAAGGACGTATTCCAGAGTAAGTCTCGACTATATCTTCTTGAGAGATTTGCTTAATAAAATGATTATTAATAGTATTAACTAAATAAATTTTTTCTTCATTTGATATAGAGGGGTTATCTGGTGTATCAACATCAACTTCAGTTGTACCGATAAGAGAATACTCGCCTTTATAAGGAATTACAAAAACAATTCTATTATCCTCATTTTGTAAAGTAAACGCAACTTCCTCCTCATATAATTTTTTAGTAATGATATGACTACCTCTGACTAATCTGATAGATTTTTTTGCATTAATTTTGATAACATTATTTACAATTTCATTTATCCAAGGTCCTGCAGCATTAATTAATATTTTTGATTTAATTTTTTCATTATTATTGAGTGTTATCTCCCAATAATTATCTATTCTGTTCGCATTTATTACTTTTGTATCTTCTGCAATAATGGCACCCATTTTTTTTGCATTATCAATATTCATTTCTACTAATTTTTTATCATCTACTTGAACATCATAATATCTAAAACCCTCTGTAAACTTAGATTGTAAAATACTTTGATATTGCTTTGCAAAAATGACTTTGGATGATTTAGGAATTTTTGTTTTACCTCCAAGGTTATCATATAAAAATAATCCAAGTCTAATTAACAGTTTAGATCTTAATTTTTTAGTATGTGGAATAACAAATGGTAAAGGCTTTGTAATTTCTGGTGCAATTTGTGTAATCACTTCTCTTTCTCTTAGAGATTCAGCTACAAGTTTGAATTCATAATTTTCTAAATATCTTAATCCACCATGAATTAATTTTGAAGACCAAGAAGACGTGGCAGATCCTACCCTACCCTTTTCTGCTAAATAAACTTTTAGACCTCTGCCACTTGCATCTCGTGCAATTCCAGCTCCATTAATACCTCCGCCAATAATAAAAATATCAAACATATTTTTCATATTTTAAAAAACCTTTGAAGTATTAAACTAGAAATTTTTTAATTTCCATTTCAATATTTTTTGGATTAATTAAATGTATAGTCTTAAAATTCAGTTTTTGAGCAGCCTCGATATTTTCTAACTTATCATCAATAAATACAGTTTCTTCTGGATCTAAATTGAAACGTTTTATGGCTAATTGATAAATGGCTTGATCAGGCTTTATAAGTTTATCCTCACCAGATATGAGAAGCCCGTCAAATAACTGCATAAAAGGATAATCTATTGGTATTCCTTTAAAGGTTTCTGCTGACCAATTAGATAAAACATAGCATTTATTGTTTTTATCTTTAAGTTGTCTTAATACTTCTATTGATTCCTCAAAAATACCTCTAATCATTTTTCGATGGTTTTTGTAATACATTTTAATTTCATTTTCATAATGCGGAAATTTAGGAATAAGCTCTAACTCTGCTTCTGCAACAGATCTACCTGCATCTTGTTTGAAGTTCCATTGATCATTACACACCTCAGTTAAAAAATATTTTCTTTCTTCTTCATCATCAAACACATTTTTAAAGAAATAATTGGGATCCCAATCAAAAAAAACACCACCTAAATCAAAAAGAAATTTCATGTATTAGTATTTTGTTTATAAATAAATATTAAATGAATGCATTAATAGACTATATTCAAATAGAAATACACAAAACATATAATAAAAAATATTCCAAAAAGTACATAGAAGATAAATTAATTCCAATCATAAATTATATTTGCTCTAGTAAATCAAAAAAATTCCTATTTGGAGGCTCTCAAGGTATTGGAAAATCATCATTTATTAATATCATCTCTAAAACTATTGAAAAATTTTATAATAAGAAAATACTTTTGCTTAGTTTAGATAATTATTATTTATCTAAAAAACAACGATTACTATTATCAAAACAAATACATCAATTGTTAATAACTAGAGGTGTTCCAGGAACACATGATATTGATAAATTGGTTAAACATATAAAACAATTCAATAAAGGTAAATACCCCATAACAACCCCCCTATTTGATAAATTGATTGATGACACCTCTAAATCAAAAAAAATGACTAAAACTAAATGCGATATTCTTTTCTTAGAAGGTTGGTGTTGTGGTAGTTTCGAAATTCCAAAAAAAATTCTACATAAAAATATAAATAATTTAGAAAAAATTAAAGATCCTAAATATAAATGGAGAAATTTTTATAATAATAAATTAAAATTAGAATATAAAAAATTATTTAACCTTTTTGATGAACTTATTTTTTTGAAAACATCCTCATTTGGTAATGTTTTTAAATGGCGGTTAAAACAGGAAAAAACTAATCAATCAAAAAATGAAAAATCAAAAAGAATGACACCAAATGAAATTAAATTTTTTATTCAACATTATGAAAAGATAACTAAATGGATGATGAAGGATCTAAATAAAAAAGCTCAAATTGTTATTAAATTTGAAAGAAATCATAAAATTTCCTCAATAAATTTTAACTAGAAGAAAATCCATCTTTTTACAGAATCACAATATCTTTCAAATTCATCCCCAAATTTTTCTTTTAAATACTTTTCTTCTTCATATATTACAAAGTTATTTAACCAAAAAAATAATCCTATAGAGCAAAGAAAATACATAATATTTTCAAAAGTAAGAAACATTCCAAAATGAAATAAAACAAAACATAGATAAATTGGGTTTCGAGAATAAGCAAAAATTCCCGTTTTTATAATTTTATTTGTTTCAGTTTGTGGAAGTAATTTCTCTTCATGAGCATTAAATGCATTTCGTGAAGAAAAAAATACAATTGGCATTAATATTATAATTAATATTCCTAAAAGATTAAGGATATACAACAGTGGATATTTAGGGAAAATAAATTCCCCTAAAATGTAGGAGGCTATCAAAAGATAAACTGAAATATACAGTGGATTTCCTTTTACATCTGGTCCCATTTAAAGTTCCTCTATTGCCTTACCTAGACTTTCATAATCACTAAATACATTCATAGCACCATTGTCAAATAATTCATTTTTCTCTCTATTTGAATGCCAATGTTTTCCTGCAGTAAGACCAAATACTCTTACTTTTGCTGCAGTAGCTGCTTTAACACCTACTCCACTATCTTCAATAATGACTGTTTCTTCTCTATCAAGTGAATTATCATTTAAAACCTTTAAGTATATATCTGGATCAGGTTTTGGTCTTTTAACCATATCAAATGAGTAAACTTGATCACTTAAAAACGTTTTATCTAAACCAACAATTTTCAAACCATCCAGAATTCTGTCTTTATTACTATTGGATCCAATGTAGTGATTTCTATCTGATTTACTAATATAATCTTTTGCTCCTTCAACTAATTTTAAATCCTTTGCATAGACCTCTGAAACAATCTCATATATTTCATTTGTAAATTTTTTTTTATTTTCAATATTATATTTTGCAGATAATAAATTTATTACTTCAACGGTTTTATTTCCAGCATATTTATAAAATTGTTCCTCTTTAAAAGAATGACCAAATTTTTTAAAATATTTTGAAAATGCTTTAGAGACCAAAACTTCACTATCAACTATTACACCATCAAAATCAAAAATTATATTTTTAATCATTTTTTATATTTCTGTCTTTTTATATTCTGATTTCTCTAACCAGTCAGGATTAATCTCAATTCCCCAGCCAGGAGTATCTTCGATTTTAACCATTCCGTTAGATATTTTAAAAGGATCACCTAAAAATAAATTCTGTTGCCAAGGATAATAATCTTTACCCTCAATCGAAAATTCAAGATAGGGCCCTGAGTTATTTATTGCTTTTAAAAAATGCATTGTACAAATTGTAACTAAAGATAAATTAGCAGTATGTGGGGTACAGATAAAACCACCTTTTTCAATAATTTTAGCTACTTTTAAAGCTTTGGTCAACCCTCCCATATACATAACATCAGGCTGAAAAATATTTACAATTTTTCTGTTAACCATATCTCTCCAAATTCTAAGGTCACAATCCTGCTCACCCCCAGTAACATCTATCTTTAAACTATCAGTAACTTTTTTAGTTTCTTCTGGCTTCCAGTAAGGACAAGGTTCCTCAAAATGAGTAACATTATTATCTTCTAAAAGTTTACCAATTTCTATTGCTTGGATAGAACTATAACAACTATTTGCATCGACCATTTTAATTACACTTTTATCTAAAGTTGAATTTATTGTTTTGACTATACTAGGTGTTCTTCCTTCCCATTCATCAACTCCTCTTCCACATTCAGAACCAACTCTAAATTTAAATGCATTAACACCTTTTTCATCAAAGAGTTTTTTAAATCTATTTGCTTCATCATCTGGTGTAATATCTCTTTTCATTGATGATCCATAAATTCTTAAATTTCCTGGTGATCCTCCTATCAATGAAACTACTGGCTTACCTTCAATTTTACCTTTCAAATCCCATAATGCTGTATCTAAACCAGCAATTGCACGTAAAAGATAAGATCCTGGAAATTTATGTTCTCTTTCAAAGATAAAATCCTGTAAATCATCAAAATCAAAATATTCTTTTCCTAAAACCCAGGGTGCTACTTGTTTATGAAAGATTTGAGCCGTGATATCTGCATGATAAGTTGACATTTGACCATAACCAATTGAACCATCCTCAACTGTTATTTTTACAAAACTTACATATGGTTTTGTGAATGTTTCGAGTTTAACTATTTTCATAAATTAAATCTTATTTAAATCCTCAATAATAAATTTACTTCCAAGATTGGCAAGCATCATTACTGGCGCGTTTATATTGCCAGAAGTAATATTTGGAAAAACAGATGCATCAGCAATCCAAAGATTCTCCATTCCATGAACTTTTAATCTTTCAGAAACAACTCCCTTTTTAGGATCTTCATCCATTTTACAAGTACCACAAGGGTGATATATAGAAACTGCATTAGATTTAAAGTGGTCAATCATTTCTTCTTCTGTAGCATTTAAAAGATCGTGTGTAACACTTTCATTTCTTATTTTTTTTATACTATTTGTATTCGCCAAAACTTTAGAAAAATTAATGGCACATTTAACATCATATATATCTTCTTCATGCGATAGAAAATTTGGATCAATTACTGGAGCATCATCAAAATAAGGAGATTTCAATGCAACTCTACCCAAACTTTTTGGTCGACAAGAATTATAACCAATAATAAAACCATTAAATTTGTCAGTTTTTAGAAGAGGTCTTTTATTTTTATGAGTGATAGAATAAGTTAACGGATTAAAATATATCTGTAAGTTGGGATAATGATGTTTTGAATTCCAATTTACATACCCCCCAGACTGATTAATACTTAATGATAATGGTCCTTTCCTATTATAAATATATCTTAACACAGAAGAAATTCTGCCTGGCCAAGTTCCTAAAGATTTATTTAATGAATGATGATGAGTTTTAAATAAATAATCTAAACCAAGATGATCCTGAAGATTTCTTCCAACATTAGAATTATCTATTATTATTTCTTTATCAAATTTTTTTAAATGCTCTTTGTCACCAATACCTGAATGCATTAACAAATAAGGCGTCATTATAGAGCCAGAACATAAAATTGCTCCTTGAAATACGTTTATTATTTGTTCTGTTGATTTATTTTGAATTTTAATACCAGTAATTTTTTTATCTTTAATTATTAAATTTTTTACTTGAGTGTTGTCTAATATAGTTAATCTAGGATTTTTTAATACAGGCTTTAAAAAAACTTTTGATGATGAATGTCTAGTACCGTTGTAAGTGTTAATATTATAATGACCAACTTGATTTTCGATTGATGTAGTTAAATTTGTATTTTTTTTAATACCAATTTCATTACTAGCATCAAAAAAATATTCTAAAATTGGATGATGATGCTTACTTACATTATTTACTGGAATCTTTTCTTTTGTAAGAAATTCTTTATCATCATTTATTTGTTGCTCCATAGAACTGTATACTTTTTTTATATTTTCAAAACTCCATTCCTTGTTGCTACCCCAATTTTCATAATCTGTTTCCAATCCTCTTGCATAGACCATTGCATTTATTGAGCCAGAGCCGCCTAAAACTTTACCTCTCGGATAATATATTTGCCTATTGAATAAATTATATTGTTTTTCTGAATAGAAGTTCCAATTAATTTTTTTGTTATAAAATGTCATTCCATAACCAAGAGGAACGTCAATAATAGGATTGTTATCTTTTGGCCCAGCCTCAATAAGAACTATATTAAAATTAGTTTCATTAAGAAGTTTATTTGCTATTATGCTTCCAGCAGAGCCTGCACCAATAATTGCTATATCAATATTATTCAAATTAGAATGTTTGTGTTACTTTAGTTAAATATCTAGGATTGTCTGGATCTAATCCCTTTTCAAAAGAGTAATTAACAATCCATGGGTAAAATTTTGATAGTACTATTATTGGATCTAATTCTATCATTTCACTAGTGTTATATCTTAATTTTGTATTTGAGTTTTCATCATAGGTAATTTCATAGTGAAGATTAGTTAGTGAAATAATTTGACTAGAATCTTTTGCTACTATCATCCCACTTTTATCTCTAAGCGATATAGTAAATAACTTGAATGAGTTTTCTATCAAGCTTTTTGGACCATGCATTACTTCAGCGCTACTAAAAGGTTCTATCATTTCTTGACATAACTCTTTAAACTTTAAAGATATTTCATTAGAAATTGCGTATCCAATACCCCTACTAATTATATATCCGTTACTTATCGTTTTATCTAATATATTTGGACTCCATTGATTTTGATTATCTAAAATTAAATGATCGCTTAGCTTTTCAATTTGCTTGTTAATATCTTTTTTATTAAGAGTATTAAAAACAAGCTTTAAAATTATCAATAAAGACAAAACAAAAGTTTTTGTTGCTGCAACACTTTTTTCCTCTCCTGCATTTATATCAAAAAAATAATTGGATGTTTTTATAATGGGGCTATTTAAATTATTACTTATTAATATGGTCATTGCTCCCATTTTTTGTACCATTTTATGACATTCGACTAAATCTTCACTTTTTCCAGATTGGGAAATAATGAAAACTAATGCTCTCGAAAAATCAAATTTTGATTCCTCTAAAGTTATTATAGATGGAGGCATGCTATATGTTGGTAAACCAAGATATTTTGCAAACATATAAGACAAATAAAGAGCTGCACAATCTGAAGTACCTCTTGCCACAGTAACAACATAATCAATTTTTTTTTCTGATATTAAATTTGATATTTCCTGGTAATTATTTTTATCATTCAAGCAAAAATGATTAATTTTACTTGGAATTGAGAGTGCTTCAGATAAAACTTGAGAACTAGACATTAATTTTTTTTCCTCTTAAATAAACTTCTTTTAGGTTAAATTCTTTATCTAAAATAAGAAAATTACTTAAAAAATTTTTTTGAATTATACCGACATTATCTAGATTCAAATATTTTGAAGCATTATAACTCGTTAAAGCAACTGCTTCTTCTAATGAGAAATCCATTGATATTAAATTTTTAAAAGTTTGATCCATAGTAACAATACTTCCTGCTAAAGTACCATCAGACTTAATTTTTACTGAATGATTTTCTTTTTTTATATTATTTTTTGCAAAAATATATTCTCCATCATTCAATCCACTTGCGTTAATAGAATCTGTTATTGTATACAAACCAGGAATACATTTTTTTGCAATTTTTATTGCTTCTTTACTTACATGAATATTATCACAAATTATTTCAGCATATTTTCCTTTTAAAAGAGCAGCTGATAAAACTCCTGGGGATCTATGATCATTACCAGACATAGCATTATACAAATGTGTAAAACCAATTTCATGATCTTTCATAATTTTTTCACAGCAATTAAAGTCTGCCAAAGTGTGACCAAATTGAATCTTAATATTTAGCTCCACTAAATCATTTATAAATTTTTGCATTCCATCAATTTCTGGAGCTAAAGTAATGATTTTTACATCAGAAATTTCAAGAATTTTTTTTATAAAATCTAAAGATGGTTTCTCAGTTAAATTTGGTTGAGCACCAAGTTTATTAGGATTAATAAAAGGTCCCTCTAAATGTACTCCAAGGATATTATTACCATTATCTCTCTTTATTTCCTTAAATCCTTCTAAAGCTGAAATAGTATTTTCTAAGGTATTTGTCCAAGTAGTTGGCATTATTGAAGTTGTTCCATGCCGTAAATGATATTTTGACATTTCAATAATTGATTGTGTACCCTCCATTACATCAAAACCATTACCACCATGACAATGGAGATCAACAAAACCAGGAATTATAATATTATCATAATCTTCAGTGTCTTTTATTTTCAAGTCGATAATTTTTTCGTTGAAATATACATCTCCAACATAGGAAGAGTTATGATTTATAATTTTCCCACTAACTTTATTTTGATCAGTCATCTAACTTTAATATCTTATATAGCAATTTCTTGATTTTTAAAAAAATTTAAATAACTTATAAATGAGGATTAATCTTACTAAATTTTTTCTCTAATATATCATTATTTTTTTTCGCATTTGGCATATTTACACTGATGTAGAATGGGAATAATTTTTCATTTTTTAAGATATTTGCAACTTCAATTAAAATTGAATTTAAAATAAAAGATCCAGTAATTGTTGAAGCTGGCCCAACCATATTATCTTTTACATTTATAATCGCATCGCCAGGTGGAATCTTATTATCAATGAATATATCTGTTATTTCAAATAATCTTTTATTTAATTTAGATAGAGGAGCTTGTTTAGAAAATTTAACAGATGTAAGTGAAATAGTTTTTATCTTTTTTTTCTTTGCAATTAAAGCCGCTTCAACTGGCGCGTGATTAACGCCAGAATTAGATACAATCATTAAAACATCTTTGCTGGTAATTTTATATTTAGCGAGAGCTTTTTTAGCAATATTTGGAGTTCTTTCTAGAGCAGTTGCTTTTCTTGCTCCTTTTTTAAAACTTAGATCATCATCTCTTATTGGACAAGCAGCGGCAAAACCTCCTGCTCTGTGAAATGATTCTTCTCCTAGTAATCTAGAATGTCCAGTTCCAAAAATATATAACTGCCCACCTTTTTTATATGATTTGCTAATTAATTTAGCACACTGTAAGAATTTTTTTTCTTCTTCTTTTAATATCTTCTTTAATATTGAATTAATTTTTGAGGAATAAGACCTTGTTAATTTACTCATTTGATTTTTACATTAGATGCTAGGGCAAGTTTTGCCCTAGCAATATATTAAAATGATTATTTATATTCTTCTAACTCTTCAGCAGCTTCAGCTACTAAATCAGCTGGATCACCTTCACCAAGAATTGCTCCTTGGATCATATTATTCATAACTGATTGAAAAGCTTTATAATCAACAAATAGAGGTTCTGGTCCACCATCTCCAATTGCATCAATAAACATCATCCAATAGTCATCATTGTAAGGTGCTTCACTACCTATTGAATCGTATTGCATAATTGGAGTTAATCCCCACTCAGTATCTAATTTATATTGCCACTTTGGAGAAGTAACCATTGCTGCAAATTTATTAGCAAGCTCTTCATTTCCAGTATTATTAAAAACAGCAATACTGTCAGTAATTAATAATGTTCCTTGCTCACCTTGTGGTCCAGCAGGAATTCTAACAGTTTTCATATTTAGATCTTCATTGTGAGTACCTCGTCCCCATGGGCCGTCTATGTACATTGCAATTTTTTTATCATTAAGAAGATCTCTTAATTGAGATCTTTCATATGCTAAAGGACCCTCTTGAGCTACGTTTGCTAATTTTCCATAAAAAGCAAGAGCTTCAACTGCGTTTGAACTATTTAAAGTAATTGTATTGGTATCAGGATCAATAACTTGACCTCCATTACTGTATAAATAATTCAGGAACTGATGCATGGTATTATCAAAATCCTTACCAGTTAATCCAATTCCAGCAACACCTGGTACATTATTTGTAACAGCTTCAGCCATTGTATATAATTCATCCCATGTTTTAGGGCCTTCACATGCAACACCCGCTTGCTCTAGTAAATCACAATTCATAAATAAAGCTTTTGTAGAAAAAGCTCTTGGATATCCCCAAACCTTACCCATGTGAGATACAGTATTTAAAATACCAGGTTGATACATGCCAATTTGTGACTGAGGTATGTCAACATTAATGATATGACCATTTTCAGCAAGTCCTTTTAATGTTCTAGAACCAACATAGGCTAAATCTACAGGATCTCCCGCAATAGCCAAGTTTATTACTTTGTCCTGACAAGTTCCCCAGGGAACAGCTTCCCATTTAATAGTAACTCCAGGATTGGCACTTTCGAATTCTGCTGCAACATCCATATCCGCTTGTCTAATTTCACCGCCACATAGAATTCCATGTAATTCCTGTGAATTTGCATTGAAACCAAAAAACAAAAAAAATATGAAAGAAGCGATTGAAGTAGTTTTTAAAAATTTCATGTTTCCTCCAAATTATTTACTACCGTACCACTATAATATGAATACAATCAAGCGAATTTATTTAATATATTAGTTTTTTACAGCCCCAGCTGTTAAACCTTCTACAATATACTTTTGTAAAAATATAAAGACTATTAAAACTGGGAATACTCCAACAATAGAAGCTGCCATCATTTCATTCCATTTCACAGATTGGTAGCCAATGAATTCAGTTAAACCAGATACTATTGGCATATATTCTCTAATTGAATTAAATGTTATAGCAAAGAGGAATTGTTGAGCGTAAGCTTGAATAAAAGCATATATAGCAGTTACAGCAATGCCTGGAGTGCTCAATGGTGCAATAATTCTGAAAAGAATATCCATTCTCGAAGCTCCATCACAATATGCTGCCTCCTCTAGCTCAACTGGAATTTTTTCAAAATATGCTTTCAATAGCCATATTGAAGTTGGAATACAAAATGCTATTCCTGGTACAATCATTGCAAAATATGTATTTAAAAGGTCAAAATATCTTAATAGTTTAAATAGAGGTATTAATAATACCGCACCAGAAAACATATTTACTGCCAAAAGAACCCATAAACTACCTTGTTTGAATGGGAAATTAAATCTTGCGTATGAGTACGCAGCAGGAATTACAAATAAAAGTGTAAAAAAAGTTACTGTAATAGCCATAAAAAAACTATTAAAAATATATCTTCCTAAAAGAGGAACTGTGTTCCACATTTCTCTATATGCCCAAAAAGATAGGTCATCAGAATAAAATTGATAAGGAGATCTAAATATGTGCTTTAAAGGTCGTAAAGACGCGTAAAACATTTCAACAAAGGGTAATAAGATAAATATAAAAAAAACAGTTATGCTTAGATATAAAAATATTTTTAAAGGTAAGCTATATTTATCCATGAGATACCTTTTTGTTTATTCTTGAAAGTAAATAAAAATATGCAATTGCAAACGTTGATATCATAATTACGATCATTACTGCTCTAGCAGATCCCTTACCAAACTTATAATTACCCAGTGCCATTTTGTAAGTATCTATAATCAAAGTTGTTGTTGCTCCTCTTGGTCCGCCTTCTGTTAAAATATAAATTATATCAAAAGAGACAAAAGTAGATACAGCGGAAATTAGAGACATAGTTATAATTACCGGTGTTAATTGAGGTAGTGTTATGTGATACCATCTACTAAATCTACCAGCTCCATCACAATAAGCAGCTTCATATAAATCTCTTGGAATTGCTTGCATACCAGCCAAGAAAAAAAGTGTAACAAATGGTACGCCAACCCAGATGTCGGTTACCATTGTTGCAATAAAAGCGCTATTTTTATAAGCCAAAAAACTAAATGGTCCATCTAGAATTCCTAATCGAATTCCAATACCAGATAGTATTCCAAAATGACCATTGTAAACCCACATCCAACCAAGTGCACCAATTGCAATCGGCACAACCCAAGGAGGTAAAACTAAAATTCTAAAGAATGATCTACCTCTCAAACTTGCGTTGAGCAAAACGGCCCCTATCATTCCTATTATTAACTTTAGTAAAACTGAGAAAAAGGTCCATACAAATGTTCGTATAGCTATTTTACTAAATTTAGAACTAGATAGAAGTTTTTCATAATTTTCAAAACCAACGTAGTCTTCACCGGCTATACTAGAATTAGTAAATGATAATCTAAATGTTTCTATTAAAGGCCATCCCACTATACACAAAAGGTATATAACTGCTGGAGCTATTAGAATGTAAGCTAAAAAATATTGTGAGTTATATGAATTTAATTTATTTTTTTTCATTTAATTAATTATACTATCTAATCTTTCCCAAGTTTCACTGAGATCAATAACTTTTTTATTAATTCTTGCTTCGTCAATTTTCATTGCGATAATGCCAGCTTCCATACATTCAACTATTCCTACAGGTAACTTGTTATTATTATCAAGTAAATAATTATTTATTTCTTTTGCCATCAAACTATCTGCGCCATAATGACCTTTAACCTCTTTCCCAAATGCAGCTCCATAATTCTCATCGATTAAAACATTATTATTCTCATCATGAGCTTTCATATAGCCTCTAACAAAATCTCCCTCAATCATTCCTGATGATCCAATAACTGCAAATCTTCTATATTCATCTGGGACCTTCATATTAGTATGAAAGGATAGCACTGCATTATTTTCATATTCAATTATTGCTACTTGATGATCAATAATATCAGCATCACTATCAAAAACATTTGATTTTGACTCCCAACCTATTAGTCTGTCTTTTGTATATTGTTCATGAGAACCTTCTGGAAGATTATTTGGTATAAAAGATCTTCTTGATCCAAAACTAGCAACTTTCATAGGCCTGCTTGCCGTTATCATCGAATAGAAATCAATATCATGACAACATTTTTCAAGCATAAAACCTCCTGAATATTTTTGTTTTCTTCTCCAATTTCTCATGAAAAAAGCACCATGGGATGGCTCAATGTGTTCTGAAGCTTCAATCGATATTATATTTCCAATAGCATTTTGATCTAATAATTTTCTTACAGATCTAGCTTGTTGCGAATATCTTAAAACTAAACCAACTATTATTCTATCCTTACCATATTCTTTAATTAGTTTTGCTAATTCGAAAGTTTGCTGTTCATTTATTACTATAGGTTTTTCAGCAAATATTTTTAGTCCAGCTCTTAATCCACACTTAATATGATCTAAATGTAAATGGTTAGGAGACCCAATCATTAACATATCTAGTTTCTCTTGATCTAACATTTTATTTAAATTTGAATAAGTTTTTTTTGGCAAAAAATTATGTTTCTCAGCAAATTCTTTACCTATTGGTTGAGGATCTACATAAGCAACCATTTCAAAATTAGGATTAATTTTTGAAAATTCATTATAAACACTTACCGTTCTATTCCCAAAACCAACTGCACCTATTTTCATATTTATTTTTAGTTTAACATTAAAAATTATGATATCGCCAGCCTAATTTTTTTAAGAAATTCATAGAATTTAATAAAGCTGAACGAAATTCAGTCCAAGTTCTAGAAATTTTTCCTTTCCATGCAACTTCTGATAAAGTTCCTAATCGTGGATTAATCATTTGATCAAAAAATTTTTTATCTGTAATTGTCTCTGACCACAATTGGCCTTGTAACCCTTTTATCAATTCTGACTTATTTATATCTTTTGTTGGGTTCCATTCAAAAATATCTTTTACTTCTATAGTTGCAGCCCAACATATTCCTCTTTCTTCAGTTGAATTATTATAAGCCATATCAAAATATGTTTTTTGACCAGGACAAAGTATTGTTTCAAATCCCTTATTTGTAGTTTCTTTTGCAACATCTGAATGCTCCCATGAAAAGATCAAACATGATTTATCAATTTTTCCAGCACTTCCACCTACGCCATGATTGATATGAGGAGGCACTGCCGCCTCATTCCAAGCAGCTGTTCTTTTATTTTTTGATTTAAGAAAATCTATTAAAAAATTCATATAGTAATCTTGATATTCCTCTTGTGATTTAATATTATTTTTTTTCATAAACTCGATAATTGCTGGAGAACCTTCCCACGCATTACTTGGTCTTTCATCAACGCCAACATGAATTACATCATATGAGAAAATATCACTTACTTCATTCAACATATCTTTTAAAAAAGTTACAGTTTTTTCTAAGGAAGGATTTATGGTATTATTCTTATACGAACCAACATCTTCACTAACTATATTTGAAGACTGTTCTCTAAGTTCTGGCATGATTTCTAGTAATGCCCAAGAATGTGCTGGCAAATCAATTTCAGGCATAATCTCAATATTTAATTTTTTTGCATATATAATTAAATCTTTGATATCTTCCTGTGAGTAATATCCGCCGTATTTATCATAACCACTTCCGTACAATGGTGGTATTTTAAAATTATATCCTCTGTATCCTCCATTTAATGCTAGATCTGGATATTTTTTAATTTCAATTCTCCACGCTTCGTTGTCTGTTAAATGCCAGTGAAATCTATTAAGCTTAAATAATGCCATGTAATTAAATAGACGTTTGATTTCATCAATAGTATAGAATTGTCTTGCACAATCGAGATGCATTCCTCTCCATTGATATTTTGGATTATCGTGTATTGTACAAATTGGAAGCTTTGTTTGATAGAAATCAATTAAATGAACTAAAGATATAAGACCATATAGCTTTCCACCATAAGTATTGTATTTAATATCAATATTATCTTTTGTTATCTGGATAAAATATTGATCATTTAATAACTGATCATCTTTTTTAAAGAAAATTGGAAATCCTTTTTCAGAAGTAAAATTAATATCCAATTTGGAAATAATATTTTGCAAATTAGAAATAATTTCAATTTCCGTATTTAGATTAAATGTTTTATTTTTAATATTTAAAAATTCATTTTGTAAATAAATTTTTTCTGGCTCAGGAATAATAGGTATAAAATTTTTTGTTTTTAAATCTTCATAAGTTTTCTTTTTAATTGGTTTTTCAAATATCAAATCTGAAACATTTATATTTAATTTACTATTGTTTAATGTATCAATAATGAAAATACCTTCCGGACCACACGAAAGGTTGAAGTTACCAATTTTAGGAATTTGTAAATCTAATAAAATTGTATTTTTTTTTATAGATAACTCGTAATAACGTCCAATTTGCTTAATTATTTCACCTCCTGATATAGATTTTATTGAATAAACTAATGAGAAACACAATTTTAAATTTGAATCTACTAATTTATCATCAAGAATAATTTTTAATTTATTTTCTTTTGTAAAAGATATATTAATTTGATGAATCATAACGAACCATTATATGAGTTTTAAAGATATATTTAATATAGACGGAGAAGTAAAGGAAAGTGCTCATGCAAGAGTAAATTTAATTGGTGAACATACCGATTATACTGGTGGATATGTAATGCCTACGCTTTTGTCTTTTAAAAATACAATTGAGATAAATGAAAACAACACTAATGAATTCATAGTTTATTCTGAACATTTTAAAGAAAAAAAAGCATTCAATGATTTCAAGAAATCAACCAAAAATGAGTGGGTTGATTATATAAAAGGTTGTTTACATACTTTTTTTGAAAAAAATAAGATTTCATCCAGATATTTAAACATTTATATTTCATCTGATATACCTTTAGAAAGAGGTATTTCATCATCTTCCGCATTGTGTGTTGCTACACTAAAAGCACTTAATACTTTTTTTGAAACAAAAATCAAAGACTCAGAAATTGCAAAATTAGCAAAGAAAGTAGAATTTAATTATATAGGTGTTTCTGGTGGAATAATGGATCAAATGGTTTCTTCTATTGGTATTCATGGCAAAGCATTCTTTATGAATTGTAAGAATTTAGAATACGAACTTATTAATTTTCCAGAAAATTGGAAATTTTGTTTGATTGACTCTGAAGTACAACGAAATTTAAGAGATAGCTCTTATAATGAAAGATTTGCTGAACTCCAAGAGGCTGAAAAAAAACTTGGTGTAGAATATTTGGGTGGAGTTAAAAAAGAAAATTTTCAAACAAATAAATTTGACAATAATACTATAGCTAAAAGAGCAAAGCATGTAGTTTTTGAAAATGATAGAGTGATTAATGCGAAAAATAATTTAATAGAAAATAATATTCAGGAGTTTGGAAAATTAATGAATGAAAGTCACTTATCATATTCTAAAGATTTTGAAGCATCTACTTTAGATGTTGATTTAATTGTTCAGAAATCATTTGAATGTGGTGCTTTAGGCGCCAGATTGACTGGTGGTGGATTTGGTGGTTTTACAGTTTCATTAATTGAAAGAAATAATTTTAGTAATTGGTATAGTAAAATATTAAATTTTTATCCTGCTGAAAAGATCTTCGAAGTCAATTAGGGTTTTAATAACCTTCTAAGTTTACCCTCAGTGACATCATGATCAATATAACATCCTTGTAGATGTCTAAAACCAGTATTTGGATCAAATTTAGTTCTTCCATGTAATAATCTCAGGTTATCAAACATTGCAATCATTCCTTTAGATAATCTAAATTTAATTTTGAAATCATCAGAGTTACAAAGTTTGAACATATATTTTCTAGCCTTATAAAAGAGATCAAGATCATATTCCTCTAATAATGGAACATAATCAAGTCTTCCACTAAATCGTATTTGTCTAAAGTTATTTTTATGGTCTAGTTCAATTAATTTTGCTTCATCAACTAAAATAGTATCAATATCTGTAAATTTAAAAGTAACATTAGTTTCAGTTAATACTTTGTAAAATTCAGGTTGGTTATGTTTTAAAAAATTTGCAACACTAAAACCATCAACTAAACTTGAATCTCCTCCTGTAGATTCATTAGCAATACAATGAAGTAATTGAATTCCAGGAACAGGCTTTCTATATGGGTTATCTGAATGCGATGTTAACTCTAATGCAGTATAAGCAAGATCATTTGGATTTGGTTTTGAGACAACGTTAAATAATTTTCCAAAATTTGTTGCTCGGACTGGGCCTAATTTTTCAGCAAAATTTATAACTTCATTTTCTTCTGCTTTTGTATTTTCGATTATTACATAACCATATTGATAAAATACTTTAAGCATATTGATAAGTTCTTTTTTATTCTCAAAGATTTTATTATTATCAAAAATTTCTAAATTTTGTTCACTGACATTCCATATTTTTTTTTCAGGTATGACATCAATATTATTGATTTCATTATAAAGATCATCGATATTAAAAGATCCTTTTGCTCCATCACTAAATTCTACATTTAATATATTTTCGTTAACATTATGAGAATTTATAAATAGATTATCATCTAAGAGGCTTGGTTCATATAAACGTTGTAGATTATTTTGGTCTACGAATTCACTCCCTTTTAATCTTTCGCGAAGCCAAATACTATGAAGTTTAAACTCTGATAATTTTCCTTCATTAATAGAAATTATTTTTTTTCCCATTTTTAGTTTATTAATTAATATTTAAATTTGTGTAAATTATAAATTATAGTTAAAAATTAAAAAATGGTTGAGAAAAAAATGATTAATTATTCTCCTAGTAGAGAATTATCCAAAACTCTAGTTTCATATGCTGAATAAGAATGCCAGCCATGTACTGTTTGATCATAATCAATTACACTACCTGTCATTAATCCAGATTCTTCTGAGCACATAAATGCTAATCCTTTTGCTACATCAATAGGCTTAATTAATCTGTTAAAAGGAACTTTTTTTTCTTCATCTTGCAACCAATTAGAATTTTTTTTATGAACTCTTGTTTGAATATCATGTTCAGCAGGAGTATCTGTCCACCCAATATTTAAGGCATTTACTCTTATTTGATAACTAGCGACAGAATTTGCAATATTTTTTGTCATTGTAGCTAGAGCAGCTTTTGAACCACTATAAGCAACAATAAATGGCATACCACTATACATTGCCATAGATAATACATTTGCAATTGTTCCTTTGTTCTTATCTCTAATCATTATTTTAATTGTCTCTTGCATTAATATGAAAGGTGCACGGGTATTAATATTATAATTATTTTCATAATTTTCTAGAGTAGCACTTAGAATTGTTCCTCTTTCTGTATATCCTGCAACATTAATTAAAGAATTTATTGTTCCAAATTTTTTATCAGTCTCTAAAACAATTTTTTTGCAGTCATCAACATTTTTGAGGTCTGCATTTATATATAAACACTCAGTGCCTAATTTTTCAATTTGATTTTTAACTTCAAGACCTTTATTTTCTTGCCTCCCACAAATTGTAATTGCTTTCGCACCTCTGCTAGCTAATAATCTTGCTGTTTCTGCGCCACTACCTTGTGTACTACCTGTAACTATAATGACCTTATCTTTAAATTGCTCATTCATAAAATTTATCTATAACTAAAATTTTGGTTTTACAACTTTATTTAATTTGACTGATTTAGTAGCTGAATTCGCAAGAATTAAAGCATTCTTTCCATCCTCAAATGTGACTGATGTATTTTTTTTATTTTTTATTGATTTAATGAATTGATCTAATTGTATTTGATAAGCATTCTCGTATCTTTCAATAAAAAAGTTTTTAATAGGTTTTTTTGCAAATGATAAATTTTGATTATAATAATTAATATCATTATTTGGAACATTATCAGAAATTAACATACCGTTACTTCCAAAAACTTCGAGTCTTTGATCATACCCATACACAGCTCTTCTAGAATTATTTATATGAACTAAAACCCCTTTTTTTGATTTCATAAAACACATAGTTGTGTCATAATCTTTCGTAATCTTAAAATCATTTGATACATTTACAGAACCTTGTGCAAAAACTTCTACAATTGGATCATTATTAAGAATAAATCGTGCCAAATCAAAATCATGAATTGAACAATCTCTAAAAATTCCTCCAGATTGTCTTAAATAATCAATGCCAGGTGGGGCTGGGTCCCTACTTGTGATTACAATCATTTCAATTTTTCCAATCTTTCCTGATAGAACCTCACTTTGTACTTTATTATGATTAGGATCAAATCTACGATTAAAACCAATTTGAATAGTTGGTTTATATTTTTTAATTTTTTGCCAACATTTATTTACTTTATTTATATCTAAATCAATTGGCTTTTCACATAATATAGCTTTATTACATTCTGCTCCTAGAGAAATATAATCTGTATGAGTCGGGGTGGCAGATGCAATTAAAATTGCATTGATTTGATCTGAAGAAATTGCTTCCTTTGCAGTCTTTGCAACTTCACAACTATATTTTTTTGCAATTTTTTTAGAAGAGCTTGTATCAATGTCATAAACATATTTAAGGCTCGCTTCTGGATGATCATTTATGATTGACGCATGTAATTTCCCAATTCTTCCTGTTCCTAATAAGGCAAAGTTAATCATTTTAGAGTTTTACCCACCGAGAATTCAAATTAGAAGATTTTTTTGCAGCATAAATAAATTTAATACCAGCAACACCATCGTCAATTGTTGGAAATGAATATTTTTTATTTTTATTGTGAATCTGATCAGCAAATTCTGAATAAATATTTGCAAAAGCTTCAAAAAAACCTTCTGGGTGACCAGCAGCAATTCTTGAAGAGGAAAGTGAAAATTTAGATACTAATTTACTTGCTCTTGTTATAACTTTCATTGGTTTATCTAGTTCTGTAAACTTTAGATTATTTGGATCGTCCTGTAACCACTCTATTGAACCTTTTGTTCCATACACTCTAATTTTTAGACCATTTTCTCCACCAGTTGCAGCAGATGATACCCAGATTATACCTCTTGCCTTATTTCGCATTCTTAATAATACAAAAGCATTATCATCTACTGAAATTTCTGAAGATAATGAATTTACTTCTGCTGATATTTCGTTTGCTTCTAATCCAGTCACATATCTCAACAAATGATACGCGTGAGTTCCAATTTCAGATAATATCATTGAGGGCCCAGATTGTTTTTTATCTAGTCTCCATTTTAATGTTCTTTTTTCATCTTTCTTTTTTACTCCGACTGTATAACCTTGGGGGTACTCAACATTTATTAAATTGATTTTTCCTAATTTATGGTTTGAAATTATATTTTTTGCCTCTCGTAGCATTGGATAGCTTGAGTAATTGTGTGTTAATGCAAATACAATTTTATTTTTTAAAATAACTTTTTTTAATTTAACAGCATCTTCAACTGTTGCAGCTAAAGGCTTGTCACAAATAATATGTATACCTTTTTCAATAAATTCTTTTGCTATCTTATAATGATCACCCGATGGGGTCATAATTCCAAGAGCTTGAATACCATCATTTCTTTTTGCTTCAGCTGCAGCCATAGACTTATAATCGTTGTAACAACGATCATCAATTAATCCTAATGATGAACCAAAAGATTTAGATTTTTTTTTATCTTTTGAAAATATTCCAGCAACAAATTCAAATTTATTATCAAATCTTGCTGATAACCTATGTGTGTATCCAATAAATGAATTAGGACCTCCACCAATAAAACCAATTCGGATTTTGCTTTTATTATTTAAAGTATCATTTCTGAGTAAGTCTAATCTACCAAAAGCAATTTTGGATTTTTTTTTCATTAATTAACTATGCCACCATCAATTACATAATTCTGTGCAGTACAACCAGAGCTTTGATCAGATGCAAAAAACAAAACTGGTTTTGATATATCTTCAGGCATAAGCATTCTCTTAATACATTGTCTCTCAAGTTGGGTTTTTTCAATTTCTGGAGTAAGCCATAATTTTTTTTGCCTCTCCGTAATGATCCAGCCAGGAACAATACAATTTACTCTGATGTTATAGACACCTAAATCTCTTGCTAAAGTTCTTGTTAAACCCATAATCGCAGATTTTGCAGTGGTATATCCAGGCATACCGCCTTGAGAAATCATCCATGAAAAACTACCTATATTTACAACAGAACCTTTGCCTAAATCCTTCATGTCTTTATAGACAGCTTGAGTTGCAAAAAAATAATGTCTTAAATTAATATTCATTCTATCATCCCAATATTCAGGGGTGACACTATCTAGATCATGTCTCTCATCATTTGCTGCATTATTTACCAGAATTGAAATTGGCCCAATTTCTTTTTTTACTTGTTCTAATGAACTTTTAAGTTGTTCTATATTTTTTAAATCACATTTTACAAATAGACTATCAATATCATATTTGTTTTTAATTTTTTTTGATAACTCGTTACCTAACTCATCATTTATATCTAAAAATGCAACTTTTGATTTTTGAGAAGCAAATTGTTCGACAATACTTTCCCCAATTCCTGAGGCACCCCCTGTAATAAGCACTACTCTATCTTTTAGTGATGGATAAGTTGCGATTTCGTTCATGATTATTTATGATATATTAATCTAAGTTATGTTTAACATAATCAAATTAAATGAAAAAGATAATATTGGAATTGCTCCAATGGATATTCCTCAGAATATTAATATAAATTATGGAATTAAATCTATAAATAATATTCCTTATGGCCATAAAATTTCTTTAAAAAAAATTAAAAGTGGTGATTTTATTTTTAAGTATGGTCAGATAATAGGAATCTCTAATAAAAATATAGAACCTGGTGAACATGTACATTCCCATAATATGGGATATAGTGAATTCAAAAGAGAATATATCCGTAAAGATATTAGAAATGATATTAATAAAAGTGAAAAAACAGAATACTTTAAAGGCTTTAAAAGGAATAATGGATCATCAGGTACTAGGAATTATATAGGTTTAATTAGTACAGTTAATTGTTCAGCAACAGTTGTTAAAAAAATATCTGATAAAATAAATAATTATTTAAAAAATAATAATTTTAATAACATTGATGGGGCAGTTTGTTTAAAACATTCATCAGGTTGTGGGATGAATACTTCTGGATATGCCATGAATGTATTTAACAGAACTATTGAAGGTTTTAAAATTCATCCTAATTTTGGAAAAGTTTTTGTTATTGGACTTGGATGCGAATGTGCCCAAATAAGTTTGTACAACAATGATCAGGAAAAAAGAAATATTGAATATTTGAATATTCAAGATGAAGGTGGAACAAATGAAATAATAACGAAAGTAACTTCAAAAATTATTAATCAACTAAATGAAATTAATAGTATTTCTAGAACAAATATACCCATTTCAGAACTAACAGTTGCTTTGCAATGTGGTGGTTCAGATTCGTATTCTGGGATAACTGCAAATCCTGCGCTAGGCTTTGCTTCAGATATGATTATTGATCATGGTGGAACAACATTACTATCAGAGACTCCAGAAATATATGGAGCAGAACATTTATTATTTGAAAAATCATCAAACGAAAAAAATATAGAAAAACTTAATAAACAAATTGAATGGTGGAAAAAATATGTTGCTAGCAACGATAGCACATTAGATAATAATCCAAGTCCTGGTAATAAAAAAGGAGGTTTAACTACAATTCTGGAAAAATCATTAGGCGCAGTATCCAAAGCTGGAAATAGAAAGATGGTTGATGTTCTCGATTATGCTGAACAGGTTAAAACCAAAGGTTTTAACTTTATGAATTCTCCAGGTTATGATCCTGTTTCTGTAACTGGTCAAGTTGCTTCTGGCGCTAATGTTATTTGTTTTACTACTGGTCGAGGTTCGTGCTTTGGATTTAAACCCACTCCAAGTATTAAAATAGCAACAAATACAAATATGTATAATAAACTTAGTGAAGATATGGACATCAATGCAGGTACTATTATGGATAACGTTGCAAGCGTTAATGAAGTTGGGAAAGAAATATTTGATAAAATAATTTCAGTTGCATCTGGTGAAAAATCAAAGAGCGAAATAAATGATTATGGTGATGATGAATTTAATCCTTGGATAATTGGAGCAACGCTATAAATTTATAAATCACCTTTAAAGGCGTTAATATACATTTTTAAAAAATCTTCTGCATTAACTGGTATAGGATTTGTACTTGTGGAAGGATCATTAAAAGCCATTAAACTCATTTTTTCTAAATTTTTGTCATCATCAATTATTTCACTTAAAGTATGAGGAATATTTAAATTAGATCTAAGCTCTAAAATCCAATCCATAAAATTGTTAAATGTTGCTGATTTTAAATTTATATATCTTGAAATATCTATAATTTTTTCTTCAATACCTTTTTTATTATATTGTAAAACATATGGCATAAATACTGCATTGGTTAATCCATGATGTGTATTATAAATTGCACCAACAGGATGACTTAAAGAATGGATAGCACCTAAACCTTTTTGGAAAGCTATTGAGCCCATAGATGAAGATGCTAGCATATGCGATCTAGCTTCTAAGTTTGATCCATTATTAAAAGCATGAACAAGATTATTTTTTACTAATCTAATACCCTCTAATGCAATACCTTGAGAATAAGGATGGAAAATATTAGACAAATATGCTTCTAAGCAATGAGCTAGTGCATCCATTCCTGTAAAGGCTGTTAAATTTGCAGGAAGTGGAATTGTCAAATTTGGATCAAGGATAACAATTGATGGAAGCATTTTTGGATGGAAAATTATTTTTTTTTCTTGTGTTTTTTCATTAGTAAAGACTGATGCTCTCCCAGTTTCAGAGCCAGTACCAGCTGTAGTTGGTAAAGCAATTATTGGAAAAATTGAATCTGCATTAGCTCTAGTCCACCAGTCACCAATATCTTCAAAATCCCAGATTGGTCTTTCTTGCTTGGCCATGAATGCAATTGCCTTTCCTGTATCCATACCCGAGCCTCCACCAACAGCTATTACTCCATCATGTTTATTTTCATTAAATGCTTTAACACCATCTTCAACATTCTTACCTGTAGGATTTGATTTAACATCACTATAAACAATTGCCTGTTTATCTAAACAATCATTTAACTTATTAATAATATTTGTTTTTAAAATTCCATTATCAGTAACAATTAATGGTTTTTGAATATTTAATTCTTCACAGGCTTTTTGTATTTCTTTTATTCTATCAACACCAAACCAGATTGTAGTAGGATAATTCCAATTAATATTTTCCATAATCTTAAATATTTCTTATATGATAGCTTTTTGCTCTTGTTAAATGATCAAATCCTAGAACAGATAAAGTAACGCCAATTCCAGTATCTTTTACACCGGTCCATGCTAAGCCGGGATCTAAGTAATCACATCTATTCATAAAAAAAGTTCCTGTCTCAACATTTTTTCCAAAATTTTCTGCAAAAGACTTATCATTTGTCCAAATACTTGCTGTTAACCCATAAGAACTATCATTTATTAGAGATAAAGCTTCATTTTCATTTTCTACTTTCATTATTCCAACTGAAGGACCAAATATTTCTTCCATCATATATTTCATCGAATGATCGACATTAATGAGTGCACTTGGGCTTACATAACAATTATTACCATCATCTAAATTAAATTTTTTGTTATCTATAATATTTTTTCCACCTTGACTAATTGCGTTGTTAACTTCAGATCTAATATAATTTGCAGCAGATTGCTTCACTACTGGACCTAAATTTGTCTCCATCTCTAGTGGATTTCCTAAAATATATTTCTCAGTTACATCTTTAAATTTTTCTACAAATGTATTGTATATTTTTTTATCAACATAAATTCTTTCAATACCACAACAAGATTGACCAGAATTGAAGTATGATCCATCAACTAAATTTTCAACAGCATGATCTAAGTCACAATCAGCTCTAACATAAGCAGGATCTTTTCCACCTAACTCTAGACCGGCTCCAATAAATCTAGTGCCTATAGATTTTTTTATTTGTTTTCCGCCACTTACAGAACCTGTAAATAAAACATGATTAATTCTTGAATCTGAAATTATTCTTGATGTTTGATTATGATCTAAATGTAAATACTGAAAAATATTTTTTGGTAATGAAGATTGTTTAGCTGCCTCATATAATTCTTCAGCACAGAGTGGAGTTTGAGAAGAATGTTTTAATATAACTGCATTACCTGCAAGTAAACTTGGTACAATTGAATTAACAGAAGTGTTGAAAGGGTAATTCCATGGTGCAATTACAAATATAGTCCCTAGTGGTTCTTTATTTATATAATTATCAAATTCATCATTTTTAATTGATACAACTCTTGATAGTGCTCTATCAGCATTTTCAATCATATAACGAGCTCTTTCTTCAAAACCTCGCATCTCTCCTGGGCACTGTGCTATAGGTCTTCCTATTTGCTTACATAAATTACTAGAAACATCCTTATTTTTTAAAAATATTTCTACAAAATTTAAAACTGACTTTTTTCTTTCTTCTAGAGATATATTCTTCCAATGCTCTCTTACAGCATAGGAATTACTGAGACTTTTTTCAATATCTTCATCTGTTGCATATTCTCTTTTAACTAAGACGGAGTTGTCTATTGGAGTAATAGTCTCAAACATTTAGTAAAATTAGCCTCGTTCGAAATATCTTCGTAATTGCCAATCATTAACTGAACCATCATAATCTTTTTGCTCCCATTCGGCAGCATGGATATAATGATCAAGTACATCTTGTGGAAATATCTCTTTTAAAAATTTAGATTTTTTAGCAAGTTGGATTGCTTCGTTAAGTGTTTTAGGAACTTCATTTACTTTTTTCTCATAAATATTCCCTGAATAAGGTTTATCTAATTTAAGTTTATTTTTAATACCGTATAAACCAGCACCAACTAAAGCTGCAAAAGAAAGATAAGGATTCACATCCGCTCCTGGGACTCGACATTCAATTCTTATGGATGATCCATGACCAGCTAGTCTAAACCCAGCAGTACGATTATCAATGCCCCAAACAGATTTTGTAGGAGCAAATGATCCATCTTGAAATCTTTTATAAGAATTAATATTTGGCGCTAAAAAAATTGAAATATCTGGTAATAATTTAATTTGTCCCGCAAGATAACTTTTAAAAATATCAGACATTCCATATTTATCCTTAGGGTTATAAAAAATATTTTTCTTTGTTTTCTTATCGAATAAAGAGTTATGAATATGACATGAACTTCCACAAACTTCTTTGTTATATTTAGCCATAAAGGTTACTGCTTTGTTATGTTTATAAGCAATTTCTTTTGTCGCATTTTTAATTAAAATATGATTGTCAGCCATGTTTAATGCATCGGAAAAAACAACATTGATTTCTTCTTGTCCTGGAGCTGCTTCACCCTTTGAACATTCTACATAAATTCCACTATCTAGAAGAGAATTCCTTAACTCCTGCATCACATCCTCTTCTTTCGTAGTTTGGAAAATCATATAGTCTTCAATATACCAAGAAGACTCTTTAAGTTTTGTATAATTATTATTATGAATTTCTTCATAAGTTTGATTAAAAAGAAAAAATTCTAATTCTGAACCAACCATAGATTGAAATCCCATTTTGTCGGCCTTAGCTAAAACATCTTTTAATATCTGTCTTGTTGAATGAATAAGTGGTTTTTTTCCTGAATGGTCTAAACAATCACATATTACTATAGCTGTTTTATTTAACCAATTTGCTATCTTTATCGTTTTGAGATCTGGAATTACAGTCATATCTCCATAACCCGTTTCCCATGAAGAAGATTTATATCCGGGTACAGTAAACATATCCATATCAACGGTATAGAGATAATCGCACATATGCGTTTCTTTATAAACATAATCAATAAAAGCTTTTCCGGTAACTCTTTTACCATTTAGTCTACCTTGCATATCTGATACGCAAACTAAAACTGTATCTATTTCTTTTTTTGTTATTAGTTTTTTTAACTGATTAAATGTAATACTCATGTTTCTTAAAATTAAATTTGTATCATTTTCATATCCTAAATGATAAAGAATGAAACAAAAATAATTGATTAAAAAACGCAGAAAATGGAAAAATATAAGAATTTTATAAATAATAAATGGATTGAAAGTGAGTCCAAAGAAACAATAAAGGTTGATGATCCTTCAAATGGTAAAATCATTGGTGAAATTTCATGTGCAAAAAAAAATGAAGTTGATCTTGCGGTTGAAGCAGCTAAAAATTCTTATAACAGCAGAGTACTTGTAGATATGCCTTTACTTTCAAGAGCGAAACTAATGAGAAAAATTGCAGAAGAGACAAGAAAGGTTTCAAAAGAAGGTGGTGAGCTTCTTTGTTATGAAAATGGAAAAAATATCGCTTCAGCAATTAAAGAATTCAATGATGTAGCAGATATGTTTGATTATTATGCAGGCTTAACAGATAAACTTGAGGGTAAAACAATACCTGTTGCAAAAAATGTTTTTGATTACACAGTTTTAGAACCATTTGGTGTATCAGCACATGTTGTGCCATGGAATTTTCCATTATCAATGATTGGAAGATCACTGTCATGTTCTTTTGCTACAGGAAATTCAACAATAATAAAAACTGCAGAATTAACCCCCTTGTCAGCAACAGTTTTTGCTAAAGCAATACAAAATGCTGGAGTACCTGAAGGATTAATAAACATAATTTGTGGATATGGGAATGAAGCAGGATCTTATCTTGTATCTCATGAAGATGTAAATCACGTAGTATTTACAGGCTCAGTTGCAACTGGAAAAAAGATACTTCATGCTTGTGCTGATAAAGCTATACCTGCTGTAGTTGAATTAGGTGGTAAGTCAGCTGGTATAGTATACCCTGACGCAGATCTAAATGAAGTTTTAGAGAGTGCACGTTCAGGAATATTTAGTGTTGCAGGACAAATTTGTACAGCGATGTCTAGATTGGTAGTTCATAAATCAATCAAAGATGAATTAGTAGATAAGCTTGTTGATATGAGTAAATCGTTAAAAATTGGACCTGGTATAGAAAAAGATACAGACCTAACTCCAGTTATATCAGAAAATCAGCTTCAAAAAGTTGAAGGTTATGCAAGATCAGGAATCCAAGAAGGAGCAGAAGCGGCATATGGAGGAAAAAGATTAGAACGTGATGGATATTTTATGGAACCAACAGTTCTAAACAATGTTAAACAAAGTATGACTGTAGCCAGAGAAGAAATTTTTGGTCCTGTACTCTCAGTTCTTGAATATGAAGATCAAGAAGAAGCAATTGATATTGCTAATGATACTGAGTATGGTTTAGGTGCTGGGGTGTTTACAAAAGATCTTAAAAAAGCATCTTGGACTGCAAGCAAATTAGAAGCTGGTCAAGTATATGTAAATAAATGGTTCACCGGAAATCATGCAACTCCTTTTGGAGGTTATAAACAATCGGGATATAGCCGTGAAAAAGGGGTTGATGGACTTAAATCGTATCTTCAAGTCAAAAATGTTGGAATTAGTTTAGGTTAAAATCGGCTAGGAGAATAAGCACTAATATCTATATTTGGTAATTGATCCTTTGATAGACTATCAATAATTTTTCCTGTAACAGCTCCTAAAGTCCAACCAATATGTTGATGTCCAAACGCATAAATGACATTATTATTTTTGTGAGACTTTCCAATAACAGGTAATGAGTCTGGTAAGGTAGGCCTTCTGCCCATCCATGTTGATCTTACTTCTTTCAATTGAGGCAAAACCTTTCTTGATTGTCTTTCTATCATTTCAAGACGTTTTTTATTAGCAGGTTTATTTAAACCTGCTATTTCAACTGTACCAGCAGCTCTTATACCATCATGAATTTGTATTAGGTAAAATCCAGATTCAGACCAAGCAACGGGACGATTTATTAATTTCTCTTCAGTTTCAAATAAAAGGTGATACCCTCTTTCGGTATCAAGAGGAAATTTATCTCCAAGCTTATTTGCAATTTGATTGGACCAAGCACCAGCACATACAATTATTTTATCAAAATTAAGTTTTTTATTTTCTAAAAATAATTCAATATTTTTTTCTCTCTGTCTTAAATTTATTATATTTTGATTTATATAAATACCACCGAGTTCTAAAAACTTTTCAAAAATTTTAGTACTTATTGCTAATGGATTTGTTGTATGTCTCGATCCAGTAAAGACTTGCCCAGAATAATAAACATCAGCTAAATTTGGTTCTAATTCTTTAACTTCATCTTTATTTAAATTTCTAACTTTAACATTATTATTTTTTCTAATAATGTTTGCGTATTCATAATTTTCATAAGATTTTTTTGAATCAAAAAGATAAAGATTTTCTTCATAGCTAATATATTCTTCTACATTTACATCTTGAAAAATTTCATCGTAAGATATTTGTGAATGTTTTAATAGGTTGGTGAGAGAGTTTGCTATTTCATTAACTTTTTCTTTTTTACAGTTTTTTAAAAAACTTATTGCCCAAGGCAAGTTTTTTAAAATATAAAAAAAATCAACTGCCAAAGGTCCATCTTTTCTTAAGAGCATTGATGGTATATCCCAAACCAATCCAGGATAATTTACAGGAACATTTGCATAGTCTGCAAAAGTACAAGCATGCCCAAAACTTGTCATTGAGCCAGGTTGCTCCCTGTCAATTAAAGTTACATTGAAACCAGATTTTTTTAAAAAATATGCGCTACATATACCTACTATGCCAGCACCAATAACAGCAATGTTCTTCACTGATCTATCGAGATTTAATACCTCTGAGTCTTTCAGACCTTCTTCTAAGTAGCTCAACTGTGGTTAACAAAAAGATTGAGAGTAAAACTAAGCATGTTGCCATACATAATATAACGGGACTTATTTCTTGACGTATTCCAGCCCACATTTGTTTTGGAATAGTTAACTGATCAATACTTGCCATAAACATAACTATAACAACTTCATCAAAAGATGTAATAAAAGCAAATAAAGCTCCTGATATAATACCTGGTAAAATTAATGGCATAATGACTTTAAAAAAAGTTCTAATTGGTTTTGCACCAAGACTTTGTGCTGCTTTTACCATATTCATATCGAAACCAACTAATGTTGCCGTTACAGTGATTACTACAAAAGGTGTAGCAAGAGCAACATGTGCAAGAATTACACCTGTAAATGTATAAACCAGGTTTATTCTAGCATAAAAGAAAAACATGCCTGCAGCTGTGATAATTAAAGGAACTATCATTGGTGAAATTAAGATTGCCATTATCAATCCTTTGTATGGCATATGAGGCCTACTCAAACCTAAAGCAGCTAATGTACCTAACGCTGTGGCAATAACAGTTGCTATGATACCAATGTAAAAACTATTTACTGTACCTTTCATCCATTTTGTTGAACAAGGAACAGTAGAAGAAACAACATCTGCACTGCAATCACCGATCATGTTTTTATACCATCTTAAAGACCATGCTTCTGGATCTGGAGGCCAAGCAAGCATTCCTTCTGTAAAAACCATAAAAGGTGAAACGCTAAAAGATATTGGAATAATAGCAAATAAAGGTGCAATTAAAAAAAAGAACACTACTGCACAAAAAAATAAATAGGCGTAGTAGTAAGTTCTTTGTACTGGAGTTGCGTAACTTGGTAGTGCCATAAATTATCCTAACTTAATATTGTCTATGCCAACTATTTTATTATATAGCCAATAAAATATTAGCATTACACCAAGAAGAATTGCACCTAAAGCAGCGCATAAGCCCCAGTTTAATGTTGTTTTAAGATGATAAGCAATCCAATGACCAATCAATTTTCCATCTTTACCTCCTACTAATTCAGGAGTAATAAAATATCCAATTGCTAAAACAAAAACTAATAGTCCGCCTGCACTCATGCCAGGTATAGTTTGCGGTAAATACACTCTCCAAAAAGCAGTGGCAGGTTTAGCGCCTAAGTTTTGTGCTGCTCTCATATGACTTTTGGGAATAACTCTCATCACACTATACAAAGGAAGTATCATAAATGGTAATAATATTTGGGTCATAGCAATTAAAGTTCCTGTTTCATTATAAACCAATTGTAATCGACCATCATCACTCAAAATACCTAACCATACCAATATTCCATTTATTACTCCATTTTGTTGAAGCATTACAATCCAAGCAGTAGTTCGTACTAAAAGTGATGTCCAAAATGGTAGTAAAACAAAAATCATAAGAAGATTACTGTATCTTAATGGTAAATTTGCAAGAAGGTGAGCTACGGGAAAACCAAGAATTAAACAAAAAATTGTAACATAAACGCTTATTTTTAAGGTCTTAATCCAAGTTTTTATATAAATTCGTCTTTTTTCATCTTGCATGACAACATTTTGATCTTGATCATAAGTTCTATCAAGAGCATTCCAATAATAAATGGGTGTAGTATTGTTCACCATTTGCCCCATCGCATACCAAAAAGTTGGGTCGGCCCATTTTTCATTAGCACTAATTAAAAATTCTTTATAATTATTTGGAAGTTCATCTTTTTTTACAGCTTTTTTGATTTGTCTAGAAGTTGTCTTAATCAGACTTTTCCAACCTGATTTTGAATAATTCATTCTAGTTAAAGCTCTTCCAATTTGTATTTTCTCCCCATAAGCAAGTTCTTCAAAAAGAGCTTTATAAACTTCTTCTGGTGGGAGTACGTCTTTTTCTTTATCCCATTTTTTATATTCATTGAAAGTATTTGGAAATACTCCATTGATTTGACTATCATCAACACTTCTAAAAAGCATATCGCCAATTGGCATAACAAACGTAACAATTATAAAAAGTAATAGTGGAAAAACTAATAAGAAAGCTCTTAATTTATTTTTTCGCTCAGCTTTTTTTAAACTTTGCTTTAAAGGAACCCCGTCCGTTGTAAGTAATGCAGAAGTAGAAATACAATCCTCCAAAAATAACTAAAGGCGAGAAAAATCTCGCCTTTACTCTAAAATAGTAAATTTAAATTATCAACCTTAGTTACCCATCCACGCTGAGTAACGTTCACTAATTTCTGCACCATTATCTGACCACCATTGTGGATCATTAACGATTGAAACTTTTAAACGCTCAGGAGTGTTAGGCATATGAGGCATGATATCTACTCCTCCAGGACCCCAAGGCTCATTTGCTTCAATGATAGGAATACCAGAAGCTCTCATTGGTCCGTAAGTAATATATTTTGCCTGTTCAGCTTGTGACTCAGGGCTTGAAGCATGCATCATAAAATCAAGAGCTGCTTCTCTATTAGGAGATCCAGTTGTTAAACATAAATATTCTTGATCTAGAACTTGTCCTTCCCAAATATATTCAAAGTTTTCTCCTTCAGCAAGATTAGCTGCACCAACACGACCATTGTAAGCAACAGCCATTACAACTTCACCACTTTTTACTAATTCAAGTGGTTGTGAGCCTGCAGACCAAAATACTACATGATCTTTAATTTTATCCATTACTTCAAAAGCTCTATCAATTGCACCAGTTTGATTTGCAAAAACCGTTGGTACTGCATTTGGTGCAACTCCATCTGCAACTAAAGCTTTCTGAATAATTCCATCAGCCCAAGTGTGGATACCTCTTTTTCCAGGAAATTTTTCCACGTCAAAGAAGTCAGCCATACTATCAGGTTTTTCTCCTGGGAAAGCATCTGGGTCATAGAATACTACGTAAGTCCAGAAAATTTGTGGAACACAACAGTCCCAACCAGAATGATAATTTAATCCATTAGCTTCCATATCTTCAGCAATTGATTCTCCGTCAGGTCCTGGTACACCCATTGATGCGATCTCACTTGAAATATCTTCAAATAATCCCTCATCACAACCAGTAATAGCATCAGATGGAAGTACATCAACTAAATCCCAAGTTACGTTTCCACTTTCAACTTGTGCTCTAACTTCACCTAATCCTCCATTGTAGTTTTCAAAAACTATTGAGCCAGGATCAGAATAAGTATCAGCATAAGCTTTTTGTTGACTTTCTGTATAAGCACCACCCCATGATGCAACCGTTACAGCGCTGGCTGCAAAAGGAGCAAAAACAAGTGACACAAATAAGAAGGCTTTTAAAAATTTAGACATATATATCCTCCTATTTTTAATTATTTAATCTTAAGATTATGTCCGTAATGATGATGTAATAACATGTCGTTAAATGAAAAAAAAGGGGTAAAAGTAAAAAATTTTGGCTAAATATATAGAAAAAAGTAGAATTACAGATCTAATGCTCTAACATCTTCAGAATTCCAGCTTAATTTAAGTTCATCACCCTCTTTATGATTAAAACTTCCTTCATTTGGAACCTTGACTATGAACTCATTATTACCACAAACATCAAGCCTAGCTCTGATGTGGTCGCCTAGGTAAATCAATTCTTCTATCTTTCCTGAAAAATTGTTGGAGTCAGATATTGAGTTGTCTATTGAGACACGTTCTGGTCTTATAGATAGTTGAGTTTTTTCTCCAACTTCATTCACATTAATTTTTAATGCTTTCACCATTCCAAAACCACCATCTAATTCAACAGTACATGATGATCCATTCACTTCCCTAACAACACCATTAAGTGTATTATTTTCACCTATAAATTTTGCAACAAAAGAATTTTCAGGTTTTTCATACAAGATATCAGGTGTAGATAATTGTTGCACAACTCCATCATTGAATACTGCAATTCTATTGGACATGGTTAATGCTTCACTTTGATCATGAGTAACATAGACAACTGTTATACCAATCCTATCATGAATATGTTTTATTTCGTATTGCATCTGTTCACGTAAATTCTTATCGAGTGCACCTAAAGGCTCATCCATTAATACTAGGCGTGGTTCAAATACCAGTGCTCTAGCCAAAGCTACTCTTTGTTGTTGCCCACCGGATAATTGAGCTGGGAATCTTGTACCAAAATTACCTAACTCAACCATATCAAGTGCTTTCTGTACTTTTTCCTTAATGTCTGGTTTTGAAATTTTTCTCACTTCTAAAGGGAATGATAAATTTTCGGCAACAGTCATGTGAGGAAACAAAGCATAGTTTTGAAATACCATTCCAATTTCTCTTTCATAGGGCGGTATTTTACTTATTGGTTTAGTATCTAAAAATATTTCACCATTTGTAGGAGTTTCAAAACCAGCTAACATCATCAAAGTTGTTGTTTTACCTGACCCTGATGGACCTAACATTGTTACAAATTCACCCTTAGCAATGTCCAAGTTCAAGTTTTTTACTACTAGTACTTCTCCATCATAACTTTTATCAATCTTTTCAAATTTAACGAAACTTTGAGATGTGTCATTCATAATATATTTTGTAATGAAGCTTGAATAACTGCATGAAAACAAATAGTCAAAAGTTAATTTAAAAAATGTTCATATTTGGAGTTATTTTTGCTTTAGTTGCTGGGATTTTGTTTGGCTTAATTGGCCCTACTACAAAAATAGCATATAATTCTGGCGCATCTGTAGCATTAACCATTTTTTTACGATATGCAGTTGCCTCAATTATTATATTACCTTTTATCCCTTATCAAAAAAATTTATTAGAAATTTTTAATAAGAACCTAATATACTTTTTATCTATATCAGCGGGTTCTATATTATTAACACTTGGATTATTGACTTCAGTGATATTTATTGAAGTTAGTTTAACAATTCTTATTTTTTGCCTCTATCCAATATATGTTCTTTTATTTTCTATTATCGTCGATAAAGAAAAAATTTCATTAACTGTAAAGTTTCTCTTTTTTGTTACATTTTTAGGAATTATTTTAGTTATAGGACCATCTTTTAAAGTCATAAATATAGTAGGCATTCTTTTAGCTTTTCTTGCATCACTGGGATCAACTAGTATGATTATAGTAAATCAAAAAATGTCTATTAAAGGTATTTCACCAATACCAATTAATATCTTTATAAATGTTTTTAATACTTTTTTCTTCTTTGTAATATTAAAAATATTTTTTTCTTTAAATTTTAATTTTGATATCAATATTTATCTTTTAATTTTAATTCCTTCGGTATGTTATAGCTTTGCACTTTTATCACAATTAATTGCTATCCCAAAGATTGGACAATCATATACTGCTTTATTTTTGTATTTAGAACCAGTGATAGGTGTTCTTGGAGCTGTTTTTTTATTAAAAGAAAATTTAGAAACTTATCAAATCATTGGTGCTTCGATTGTAATAATAAGTTTGCTATCAGCTTCTTTTATTAGTCATAGAAACTAAAATTGATTTTTCATGAAGTTAAACCAATTCTGACCTATTATTTTTGTAGAAACTTTTTCTGGAATATTATTTTCACACATTAAATAAAATAAATTATTTAAGTCACTTGGTTGCTTATACCAACTTGGTAACTTAGGCCATTTTGGATTTTTATCTTTAGATTCTCCGTAGTCGATATTTTTGGTCCACTTTCCATTCCTCATCCACATAACTACATCATCAGGCCAATTTAAACAAAGATCAGAACCTATTCCAATATTGTCTTCACCAATTAGGTTTACTAGCTCCTTAATCATTTCACAAAAATCTTCTATAGTACAATCACCTAAATTTTTAAGATGGTAAGGATATAAACTTAACCCAATAAAGCCATTTTTTTTAACAAGTTTTTGTAAAATATCAGTATCAATGTTTCTTTTAGATTTATGAAAGAAATTTGGGTTAGCATGAGAAATTGCCACAGGTTTATTTGAGAATTCAATAGCATCAAGACAAGTTTGCTTTCCTGCATGACTTAAATCTACAATCATGCCAAGTCTATTCATTTCTTCAATTACAGCTTTTCCAAATCGTGAAACACCTGAGTCTTTAGGTTCAAAACATCCTCCAGCAAGTGGGGTTTGATTATTATAGGTGAGTTGCATAAATCTCACACCTGCTTCATAAAATTTTTCAATTAAAAATATATCATTCGCAATAGGAGCTGAATTTTGAAAACCAAAAATAATTGCAACTTTATTATTTTTTTTAGCATCCAAAATATCTACGGTAGTTTTTGCGTGAGCAATAATATCATGATGCTCTTTAAAAAGATGGTGCCAATAATTTATTTTTTCAAAAGACTCTTCAGTATTTTCCCAATACACTAATGTCGCATGAATTGCAGTTAATCCAGCTTGGTGGGCATTTTCAAATAATTCCCTATTCCAGTTACAATATTCCAATCCATCAATTAGAAGTATATCTTCACTTATTTTTGACATAGATTAATACTTCTATTAATGAAAAAACCAAAATTAACTACAGATATTTAATTAATGTTACAAAAAGTAAGAGAAAACGATAACTACATGAAACTATCAAGAATGGGTTCACGCTATCCTTCTCGCCTTAGTTTTTCTAGAAGTATGTTAAGAAGATTGATTAACGACAACTGGAAAATACATAAGTCAAAATTTGATTTAGATAAATATGGTTTCGGCACTGTGGTTTATGAAATAATTATTAATAAGCAAACTTATTCACTTGTATGTTTCTCTACTTTTCTAGATGATAAGGATAGAAGTGATAGAGTTATCGCCAGTAAATGGGATACAGCATATACATTACATGTAGGTAAATTATCTGATCAAGATCTAAATAGATTAAAAAAAACAATTCCTCTTCAAGAATCAGGTCGCAATTCTCCAGATGAGTTAATTCTTAGCAGAGCAAATAAAAGTGTAAGATTGTTTCAGTATGTTGTCGATTGTCTTTCAAATGGTAATCAGCCAGATATTTATGAAATAAATAAAGTTGGGTATTTACTGAGAACTACTGCTGTTTATGGTAGTGGTAAATTTGGATTATCAGATTTTACTAACACAAAAAATACAACTGTTTTCAATCAACCCTTTAGAGCAGAAATGTTATCAGTTTATTTAATTAGAGAATTTAGTATTGAATTAGTTGAGCATGTTGCAAGGCAAATTAATCCAAAAAAAGCAGTAAAGTTAGATAGAAAAATTAAACAACATTTAGGTATTGGTAATTCAACAGGTTTAGGTATGGCACCTTTTATCATTAAACATCCAAAGTTGATTAATAAGTGGATGAAACAGTACACAAAGACATTAGAAGAAATTTCTCAAATTGAGTTAGATAGTATAATTTTCGAAAAATATAAAAAACTGTTGAATAAAGCTCTTAATTATCTTGAGGAAGTAAACACAAGTGATGAATTCCAAATTAATAAAAATAAATTAACTACTGAAGATTTAAAAAAATATATTTTCTATATTAATGACTTAGATCTTTCTCAAAAATTTAAATGGTTAGATATTCTAGATTATTGTGATTCAAATTTTAATAATGATACTCAAGAAATTGCAAGAGTACAACTAATTGAATTGTACCCTCAAATATCAGAGGAGTTAGCAGAAGATATGGCAGATGAGGAGATAATGGAAATTGATGGGAATCAATCTATCGGAGATTTAAAAAAAATAATCAATGATAAATATTCTTGGATAAAAGATATTGATTTTAAGAACAGAGATAGCAATTATTTATTTTGGTATGTTTCAGCAGCAAAGTTAGAACCTAGGCTGGGTGAAAGATATAATGAGCAAGGAAGTGAATTGGAGCAAAATTTAGGAATTGCAAAAATGGTCAGTGACTTATTTAAGCAAATAAAAAATGTAGATGAAAATCAATTAATTTGTGAATTTTTATTAGTGCACCCTAAATACAGAGGAATTGTTAAAAGAATTCAATCTTTAAAAAATTACCCTTACTCGGAAGTTCAAGATAATGTTCTTGATAGAAAAACAATACCAATTGATATGTTAAGATTTAAATTATCCTTTTTTGGTGCCAATCGTTACGATCCTAAGTCAGACAGATGGTTAAGAGTAAGTTTTTTTTCTGGAGCTCCTTATTTATCAGACCTAAATAATAAAAATGTTGATGAATGGGGTTTTGCAACAATGAATTCATATTAATATCTGTGAGTTACTCTTATTATGAAGTCTACACTAATTCACAGCGAGCTTTTTCAGGATTAGGGTTCACTTATGGATCAGATGAAGACGCTGCATTTATTACAACTTGGCTTGAAATACTTGGTTTAGACGGAATCAAATTATTAACATTAAAAATTAAAGAATTAGATAACACTTTTAATGCTAGCATAGATCCATCAAATATAAATGATGAGTTTGATTGTAAAAATAAGTCTTCATTGATGATAGGGCCAGGATTAATTGATTATTTGATATCAAAAGTAGATAAAAAAGAAAATTTAAAATTAACTATAAAAAATTGCAATGATCCCATATTCCTTATACCTTTGCTTTATAAGTATGCAAAAAAAAATATCAATTCACAGTTTTTGATAGATAAAAAAGTTGATGCACAAATAACAAATAAAAATATTAGTATTAATAGAGATATTACCTCTACAAATTATCAAAGAAATTTTGATCTTTTACTTACAAAAAATATTTTAAATGAACAAAAGTTAGATATTAATATTCCATCATCAAATATAAATAATTTGCTATCTGAAGGCATAAATCCTGATAAAGAATCTTGGGATCAAATATCTAAGATCGCTTTTAGAACTTTTGTACCTGAGTCAGAGGAATCTAGAGCCAAAGGTGCTGGAGGTGGTGATGCAAATGATTAATTTACTAAATGCAAATCTCTTGGGACTTGAGTAAGTAACTCGTAACCTCTCTCTGTTACTCTAACTGACTCACTTAGTTCTAATCCCCACGTATCCATCCACATTCCACACATAAGATGAAAAGTAACATTAGGTTCTAAAAGTGTCTTTTCATTTTTCCGGATACTAAGTGTGTGTTCCCCCCAATCAGGAGGATAACCAATACCAATTGAGTAGCCAGCTCTTGATTCTTTTTCTAATCCATATTTTTCTAATACTGACCAAAAAGCAACTGCAACATTATGACAACTATTTCCTGGGTTCGTTTGTTCTAAAGCTTTCTCAATACCTTCATTTGTTATTTTTAATGTATCCGATATTTTTGGATCAGGTTTACCAACATACACAGTTCTGGATAAGGCACAGTGATAACGATGTTTCACACCACCTAATTCAATAATTGTTCCTTCATTATTTCCAAATTTTTTATCACTAGGAGTTAAGTGTGATGCTGATGCTGATCTCCCACTTGCAAGTATTATACCTAAACCTGAATATTCTCCTCCAATTTGTGTTGTATCATTTCCAGCAATAAGAGTATTTTGAATTTTTCCTGCAACTGTACTTTGTTTTACACCTTCTTTTATTGAATCAAATGCTGTTGTCATTCCTGCTTTCACAAGTGTGCCAGCATCTTTCATAAATTTTATTTCATTTTCAGATTTTACATATCTTACCCAATTAATTAGAAGATGTGCATTAATAAATTTAGCATTCGTTAAATTATCTTTTAATCTCCTATGATTTTCTGCAGTATAATAATAGCTATCCATTTCGACGCCAATATTTTTACTTGACCAATTTTTGTCTTTAAATAATTTAACTACGTAATCATATGGATGTAATGGTGGTGATTGAATAAGTCGCTCAGGATAACCAAATATATTTTCTTCATTTAAAAAAGTTGTAATCCTTGCACCATTCGAATCTTGCTTCCTTCCAAACCAAAATGGTTGATCTTCATCTATAGAAATTATTACTCCTTGTGGAACATAAAATGACCATCCATCATAGCCAGTTAGATAATTCATATTAGAGGGATCAGTAGTTAATAGAATATCAACACCTCTTTTATTCATAGACTGTTTTACTTTTGCAATTCTTGAATTAAATTCTTCTTGTGAAAAAATCATAATTTTTTAGATAATCTCTTTATCTCTCTAATACTTCATATCCAAACTGATCTGCTGTTTCAAGAAGGATCTCCCAAATTGATAAGGCAAAACCTCTTGGCATATATAGACAGTAATTATTAGAGGATATTTTAAATAACTTAACACTGACATGATGAATGGCTGTGCTAGCAGAAGATAGATCTGGAAATTTTCTAGCTCTTAAATCAATTGGAAGATGTCTATTTAAAAATAATGATGAATTATCTCCTGTAATTTCAATACCTGTGAAAGCATGAGACAGGTCTAAAATTGTTGCGATTTGCTCACTTATTTCAATTTCTTTATTAAATAACCACCATTTCAAAGGTTCCATTCTCCATAATGATTTATTTTCAAAAATTATCCCTTTATTAAAACTAGGAATATTTTTAATTTTTAGTTCTTTTGATAGTAAATTATTCATTTCATCAATTTTGTCAGGCCAACAAGCAATTTGCAAAATTTCTAAACTTTTTAATTCTTTAAATGTTAGAGATTGTTTCTCACTTGATGAATATTTTCCAACCTTATAAATTGTTTCTAGTGCAGAATGTCTATGCATACATTCGTTCTCCATTAGGATCAATCATATGTGGTGAAACAACTTTTAAATTCATTTGTTTATTTCTTACAGGATCTGCCCCAACTAAATTGGTATCTTTCCATTTATCTAAACCCCCTTTAACAAAACCTAACCCAATCCAATGTCCAAGTTCAGGAGAATAAGTAACTGAGGTAATTCTTCCGATACCCTGTCCTTTAATATTATTTTTTTCACAGACAATAGTTCCAGCATTAAAAGTTTCCTTTAAGTTTGTAGGAAAGAAACCTACTAGAATTTCTCGATCATTATTTTTTAATACTCCTCGTTTTCTCATTGCGCTTCCAATATATGATTTTTTTGTAGAAGCCATTTTGCTTAAACCTGCATCATCAATTGTTACTCTTCCATCAAGCTCAGCGGCTGTTACATGACCTTTTTCAACTCTAAGTGCACCTAAAGCTTCTAATCCATATAAACATCCATCATATTTTTTTGCATTTTCCCAAAGTAGGTCCATCATTGTATTGGCAAAATCTGATTTGACATAAACTTCAAAAGCTAATTCACCAGAAAAACTAATTCTTGCAATTCTACAAGGAATATTACCTTTAAGAAATGTTGAAGTAACACCCATAAAAGGTAAGTTATTATTAGTTACAACCAAAGAATCATCGACACAATTATTGAGAACTTCTCTAGATTTAGGTCCTGCAATTGATACGCCAGCCCATTGTTCAGAAACACTAGTCACATTAACATTAAGATTTGTCCATCTAGTTTGAAGTAATTCTTCTAACCATGACATCACTTTTGCAGCTTCACCTGTAGACGTCGTCATAAAATATTCATTTTCTGCTAATCTCCAAGATGTGCCATCATCCATTACAATACCGTCATCACGCAACATAATACCGTATCTAGCTTTTCCAACTTGTAGTTTTGAAAAACCATTCGAATAAATTCTATTTAAAAATTCGGAAGAGTCTGGTCCTTGAATAGCAATTTTGCCTAATGATGTTATATCACAAATTCCAACTGTTTTTCTTACTGTTGATGCTTCTCTTATATAAGAGTCACTTAAAGTTTCATTTTCTTTGGGATAATACCAAGGTCTTTGATACAATCCAACTTCAATCATTTTTGCACCATGATCAATATTCCATTGGTGCATTGGTGTTACTCTTAACGGCCTAAAATGTTTTCCAACATTTCTTCCGCTTAAGGCACCTATAGATACAGGAGTATAAGGAGGTCTGAAAACAGTAGTTCCAACTTCTGGAATTTCTTTATTTAAAAGTTCAGCCATTAAAGATAATCCAATGATATTTCCCATTTTTCCTTGATCGTTTGCCATACCTAAAGTTGTGTATCTTTTAAGATGCTCTACCGAAATGAAACCTTCACGATGTGCGAGTCTTACGTCATCTGTCGTTACATCATGTTGATAATCTACAAAACTTTTTGATCTAGATTTTTTATATTTTACTTCATAAAGTGGTTGTATGGGATTTTTCCATCCACCAGGTTTTGGGAAAAAATAATTTGTTTTAGAAATACCTAAACGGTTCAAGGCATCTGTAGTTCCTGCTATCCCAGAAGCAATACAATCATTTTTATTCCATAAACCTCTAGAAGAACCTACCATTGTAATATTTTCTTTTGAGTCACTCGGTAAAAAACAAGCATTGCTATAATCCCATTTAGGCCTTACACCCCTGTGAGATAACAAATGTACAGCAGGCGACCAACCGCCTGATAATAGAACCTGATCACAATTTATAGTTTCAGATTTATTTATATCTTCACTTTTTGATACATCTAAACTATGAATTTTTTTTGAACCATTAATATTATAAGGCACATACCCTTTTCTAATTTCAAAACTTTTATTTGTTTCAATTTCAAAATTAGTTCGTGAGTCAAGAACAGTTACATTGGCTCCAGCTTCCGATAATTGTTGTGCTGTTTCATAAACAGAATCATTATTTGTAGCTATCGCAATTCTTTTTCCGGTGAGTACACCATATCTATTCAAATAATGCTTTGATGCATTTACAGTCATTACACCAGGAATATCATTATTATTAAATGCAATATGTCTTTCAATTGCTCCAGCGCCAACAATTATATGCTTTGCTCTAATAGTCCAAAATCTTTGACGTGGAATGTTTACATTTGGTGCTGATATATGATCTGTTACTCTCTCTAATAAACCAACAACACAATTATCATATAGTCCGAACGCAGTAGTTCTAGTCATTATTTTTATGCCTAGATTTTCAAGTTGATTTTTAATCTGTGAGTTATCAAAATTATTTTCTGCAAGTTGATCTCCTCCAACAAGACTATCTTGCTCAACTAAAATAACATCTAATTTTTTTTCTGCTGCCTCTATTGCAGCTGCAACACCAGCAGGTCCTGATCCTACAACAATTAAATCACAAAAATCATGAGCATGCTCATAAGTATCTGGATCAGGTAACCTAGAAGCACTTCCCATTCCCGCAGCTTTTCTAATAAACTTTTCAAAAAACATCCATATGGCTGTTCCTTTACCCCATTCAAGTGGAGGTATTCCCATAAAAGTTTTATAATAAAAACCAGCTGCAAAAAACCTACCTAAGTAATTATTTATTCCAGCTAGATCAAAATTTACATTTGGAAATGCATTTTGACCACTTGCTTCCAAACCATTATATAATTCTTGTGTTGTTGCTCTTACATTTGGATCTCTTCTATCTTTTGAACCAATTGTAACTAAAGCGCCGGATTCCTCGACTCCACTAGAAAATATTCCCCTTGGTCTATGATATTTAAAACTTCTTCCAACTATGCCGATATTATTTGCTAGTAATGCCGATGCTAGTGTATCTCCTTCAAAACCTTTGTAATTTTTTTTATCCCAACTAAAGGATAAAATTTTATCTCTATTAATTTTTCCATAGTTATCTAATCTTCGTGTTTTCATTTATTATTTTCTACAACCTTCTGTAAATTTGGATGGCATGGTTTGACACTTTTTATTTCATGAGTGACTGTAGAACGTTCAACCACTAACCACATTCTACATCCATTCGAATGATGCCATGTTTCAAATTGAAACCCTTTTATGTTTTTTCTAAAAAATATAGCTTCAGTCCATTCTTTCTCAGATGCATCTAACGAAGGATAATTGATTGTTGCATCTCCTCCATAACTAAATTCACTATGATCTCTTTCACCACAATAAGGACAATTGATTCTAATCATTTAACCGTGCAATTTCGGGTCAGGTCCTGCGCCACGTTCATCAATATTGATACCTTTTTCAAATCTTTCTAAATTATGATTTTGAACGTAGTTATGCGGGCTTTCATTTGCAATTAAGTCAGCAAAATACCAACCGGATGCTGGACTAGCTTTAAAACCTCCATAGTTCCAACCAGCATTTAAATAGAGATTAGATATTGGCGTTTTACAAATAAAAAATGATCCGTCCATTGTCATATCCATAACACCTGCCCAATGACGAAGTAATCTTATTCTTCCAAGTGAAGGAAATATTGCCATAGCCGCTTCGGCAACATCTTGAACCATAGGAAGATTTCCTCTTTGCGCATATGATTTATACCAGTCAAGATCACCACCAAATACCATGCTTCCTTTATCAGACTGCGATATATAGAAATGTGCTCCACCTACACCGTAAACAACAACCTGATCTAGAAGTGGTTTAACTGCCTCAGATACAAATGCTTGTAATTTATGAGACTCAATTGGCAAATTACCTAATTCTGCCATTTGCCATAACATTGAAGTATTGCCTGCAACAGCAAATCCTATTTTCTTTCCTTTTATAATTCCTCTTGAAGTTTGAATACTTTCAATATTTCCATTCTTTCTTGTAAAACCTGTAACTTCACAATTTTGAAGAATGTCTACACCTAATGTATCTGCAGCCCTTGCATAACCCCATGCAACTGCATCGTGTCTTGCATTGCCTGCTCTTTTTTGAACTGCAGCTCCAAGTATTGGAAATCTAGAATTATGATAATTTAAATGCGGTATTTTTTTCTTTAAAGTTTTTAAATCCCAAAGTTCTGCATCAGTTCCGTGGAGTCGCATAATATTATAAATCCGTGAAACTGAATCTTTAGCACCAGGGCTATGAAATAACGAGACGTGAGCTCGTTGGCTAAACATTACATTATAATTTAATTCGTGACTTAAATTTTCCCATAACTTTAAAGAATGTTCATAAAATTCGTGGTTGCCTGGCATCATATAATTTGATCTTACAATAGTTGTATTACGTCCAGCGTTTCCTCCACCAATCCAGCCTTTTTCTAAGATAGCTACATTTTTTATATTATGATTCTTTGCTAAATAATATGCTGTGGCAAGACCGTGTAAACCTCCCCCAATTATTACAACATCATAAATACTTTTTGGTTCTGGATCACGCCATTGTCTAGTCCAATAAGACTGACCATTTAAACCGTTTTTAATTACATTCCAGGCATTAAATTTTGTCATTTGTTTTATTAATTATTAGAATAGTTGATGAAAGTAAAATGAATTAACTTGCCATGCTAGTGTTATTTAATCACAGTTAACTTAATGAATCTGGCCATGTGTCATTTAATCTATAACCTTCTGGAAAAGGATCATCCTTATCGATATATAAACTTTGTTTTCCAGTAATAAATGCACTACCTGTTATTTTTGGAATAATACAATTTTTGTTATTAATTTTAATTTCTTTTTCAATACTTGCTCTAAATGAAGATCCTATAATAGACTTTGATATAAATTCTTCATTTATTTGTATTTCATTTTTTTCTTTCATTACTGCTAATCTTGCTGAAGTACCTGTACCACAAGGTGAGCGATCAAGTTTCCCAGGTCGTATAACAACTGTATTTAATCCTGTAAGTAATGATTGATTATTTTTTTTTAAGGGTTCAATAAATTGGCAAAAGGAAAGATAATCTAATCCTTTAATAGTAGGATGCTCAAACCCAATAGATGCGTTTGCTTCTTTCAATAATTCTTTGGCAACATTTACAAATTTATTTGCATTCTTTGGTTCAATTTTAAGATTAAAATCACTAGCATTACAAATTAAAAAACTGTCACCTCCAAAAGCAGTACTTACTTTAATTGTACCATAATTTTTAGTCTTTAAATCTACATCTATTTTATCTGCAAAGCAGGCAAGATTAGTTAGAGTAACACTTTTAACTTTCTTATTTTCACAATCAGCAACAACTTTTATTAAACCACCGGGAGCTTCAAGTGTAAGCATTGTTTTAGGATATTTCATTCGAACAATATTTTTTTCTAATAACACTGTCGTTACACAAATTGCATTTGATCCACTCATTGGAGGATTATCTTCTGGTTCCATGATTACAAATCCAGCATCTGCATTTTTATTTGAAGGTTCTAAAATAATATTACAATGTTTAAAGACCCCTCCCCGAGGTTCATTTAAAAAAAAATTTCTCCATTTTTTATCTAAAAAAAGTTTTTTAGAAGCTTCCTCAGGTGAATTAAACTTCAAGCCTTTAATTCCAGTTACGACATCCCCAATTTCACCACAGCAATGTGTGTTAAATACTATGATTTCATCCATGTGGAATTATTAGGTCATCAATATTTTTAGAATGATGTGTAATTTGTTCGTATCCATCTTTTGTTATAATAAAACTATCACCAACTTGTGATCTAAAATTATTTGCACTTGCTCCACCATCAACAGCAAATACCATTCCAGGTTCCAGTACTGTTTTATTACCAACTACTAATTGTGGTTCCTCTAAAAAGCTAAAGCCTGTACCTCTTCCACATCGAAATGTAGGATAAGGGTATCCCTCAGACTGTATAGTATCTGCATAAGCAGCATGAACTTCTTCAGCTGTTACTCCAGGACCAAGAATTTCAAGAGCAGCTTTTTGAGATTTAACTGCAGTCTCAAAAGCTTTTATTTGTTCATCGGATTGAATTTCTTCTACCCAAAATATTCTGTCAAAACCTAATTTAAACCTATGGAAATTTGTAGAACCACAATAACATACGAATACGGGATCACCTTTTTTTATAATTTTGGTTGAAGCACGATGGTGAGTTTTAGGCAAATCATGACCCGATGTCATAACAGGTAAAAAGTGAATATTTGGGGACATATTGATATTATCAGGATAAAATTCTTTTAAAAGATCTGCAGCTTTTCTTGTTCCAGCTTGTGATTGTGCAAGTGCAACCTCATACTCAGGAACATTATGGCCAATTGTTTTTTTTGCTGCCTCCATCATAGCCATACCAACTTCGCCGGCATGACGAGCTATATTCAATTCATGATTAGATTTAATCATTCTTATATTATCTATTAATTTGCTTAAATCCCCAGGTTGGTCTTGAAGTAATTCGTCTAAATAACTCTTAACCATTGGGTTAATTTTAAATTTTTCAATAAAAATATTTTTATGCTGATTGATGATTTGAGGTAATAATTCTCTCCATTCATTTCCAATACCATCATTCCATGTTTCGACCATATCTACAGGACAAGATTCTGGTACTAATAAAACATCAAGAAGAGGTGTTATTAAATAAGTTTTATGATCATTTGAAACAACTAATAATGTTGGTCGATAAAAATCCATATGAAGAAAGTCATGGTATCCTGTGAAATAATATATCGAGTCATCATCTGTTATAATTGAGAGATCAATATTATTCTCAGACATTTTTTTCTTTAATTTATTTAGATTTTCAGAAAACATTTATTTTAATTGTTGTTCTACCAATTCAGCCCAATATGAAGAACCTATGACTAATAATTCGTCATTAAAATCATAATTGTCAGCATGTAAAGGTCTAGAATGCTGCTCTGATGTGCCGTTACCCATTAATACAAAGCAGCCAGGTTTTTCATTTGCCATAACAGAAAAATCTTCTGAGAATAAACGTGGTTCTATATTACCATTACATTTATCACTACCAAGTAAAGAAACTGCAGCTTTTGTTGCAGACTCAGTTTGATTTTTTGAATTAAAAGTTACAGGACAGGCTGTTTCATATTTAACACTACCATTAACACCATGTGCATTGCAAATCCCTTCGACAATTTGTAACATTTTTGAAGCAATCTTTTCATTTGTTTCTTTTGATAAAGCTCTAGCGTCACCAGTCATTTTTACCATACCTGGCAGAACATTTTTTTTACCATCGGTTATAAATTCGGTAATAGACACTATACCATTGTCTGCTGGATTTAATTTCCTAGACACAATCGATTGAAGTGCTACAGCTATTTGAGAACCAACAGTTATTGCATCTACCCCCATATGAGGTAATGCAGCGTGCCCACCTTTAGTTTTTATTTCAATTTCAAATAAATTTTCGCTGGCTGTAATAGCTCCATTTCTTGTACCAAATGTTCCAATTTCCATGTTAGGAATATTGTGCATAGCGTAAACTTCATCAATGTTAAATTTATCAAACAATCCTTCATCTATCATTGTTCTTGCACCGAATGTATTCTCTTCATCAGGTTGAAAAATAAAATATGCCGTACCGTTAAAGTTACCTTTTTCTGATAAATATTTTGCTGCACCTAATAACATTGTTGTGTGACCGTCATGTCCACATGCATGCATTCTGTTATCAAACTTGGACTTATAACTAAACTTATTAGTTTCATGTATAGGAAGAGCATCCATGTCAGCTCTTATACCTATTGATTTTGAACTATTTCCTTTTTTTAAAATTCCAACTACTCCAGTTCTGGCAATACCAGAATGAACTTCTATTCCAAACTCTTTTAGAAGTGTTGACACTTTTGCTGCAGCATACTCCTCTTCAAAACTTAATTGTGGGTGCATATGAAGATCATGACGCCATTCTACTAATTGGTTATGTAATGACTCAGTTTTCATAACCTACATATTATTAAATTCTTTAATCTTATTGTCTAGAGAAAGCATATATTCATAATGTGAATTCCAAAATTTTTGATCTTTTCTTTTTTCAAATTCTTCAAGACTTACACCTTGTTGCTCTACCCAAGTAAAGTACCCTAAATTAAATATTCTTTTCTTATCCATGTAAGAAAGTTCTAGCATATTATCAGTAGATATTCCTGATAAGTGTTTTCCAAATAGTTCAGCACAAACTATTTCATCATAATTATTCTTAAAATCAGCAATGGTCTTATTCAACTCTGACATGTATAAATCTGCACCATCTGTAGCAACCGTTATAATTGCGTCATCGCTATTTAAATCCATATATTTAGCTAGTTTTATTGATGCCAATATATTTGCAATTGCTGAAAAGCCAAATTCAGGAAGTCGTGAAACAAAATCAGGCTCAAAATTTTTTTTCTCAATTAAAAACTTTTTTCCTATTTCAGTATTAAAAATCATATTTAGATTATTGGTAGCTTGATCAGAAACATCTACGACAAAATCTGTATTCATTACATTATGAATAAGGGGAACATGTTTGTCACCAATTCCTTGTATATTATGTTCACCATAACCTCCATGAAGCAAAGTTGGGCACTCCAAAGCTTCAACAACTGCAATCTTCGTCTGTAATTTATCTTTAAGATAATCTCCTGCTGCTAGAGTACCACTTGATCCTGAAGCACTTACGTAAAACCTAGGAGTTAAATTACTGTTACCTTTAACTTTAAGAAATGATTTTTCAAAAGATGGACCCGTTATAGAACGATGAATACTGTAATTATAATACTCATCAAATTGATTTATGATATCATTTTGATTATCTTTTTTTAATTCATTACAAGCATCGTAAATTTCTTTAACATTACTTTCTGTGCCTTTTGTCTTTATGATATTTTTTTTATCTTCAACCCAATTATTCAACCATTCAAATCTCTCATTACTCATTCCTTCAGGAAGTATTGCAATACTATTAAGACCCATTATCCGAGATATTGCTACTCCGCCCCTACAATAATTTCCTGTAGAAGGCCAAACTGCTTTATGTTTTTCATAATCAAAAGTGCCATTTAATATTCTTGGAAGCAAACAACCATAAGCTGCCAAAACTTTATGAGCTGTTATTAAAGGAAAATATCGTCCCATATTTACAATTATCTTTGCCTTAACACCTGTGAATTCTGTTGGAAGCACAATATATTCAGGCTCATTTCCAAAATCTGATTGATCTCTTTTATTAAACCAATGAACTCTAAAGAGGTTAAGAGGATTGATATCATTATTATTTATTTTTTTTAGAGAATTTTTAATATCATCATTAATAATTTGAGGGTCTTGAAGTTCACTTATACTTGGCAAGACAACTCCTTTTGATTTGAAGTAATCAGACGTTTTTTTTATTATTGCTTGACTCATAAATTAAATATTGATGCCTAAATTATTTGTTTTACAAAGATTATAAGCAAATCTTGCTATTGCAGTATCTTGTACTCCAGTTCCTGTCAAATCACATATTGTTATATCTTTTTTATTTTTTCTTCCTAAGCTTGGATTGTTAATAATATCGCCAAGTTCATTAAATTTTTCTTTAGAAGAAATTATATTTTGTTTTAAAGCATGATGTAATTCACCCAAAACACTTGTTTGTAATTGATTGTCAGGTACATATTGATCGCAATGTTTTAACATCTGAGGATCTAATTCGTTTTTTTGTTCTGCATCTGATCCCATTGCTGTTATGTGGGTTCCTTTATTTATCCAATCAAATTCTAAAAGCGGTTTTTTACTAGGAGTCGTTGTAACGATTATTTCTGATAAACTTGCCAATTCCTTGCAAGAAGAAGATACATGCAAATCTAAATCTAAATCTTTAAAACTTTCTATAAATTTATTTGCTTTTATCTGATCTCTTGACCAGACTATTATTTTATTAATTTTTCTAACTAACATTATTGCTTTAAGTTGTAATCTGGCTTGAATTCCAGCTCCAATAATACCCACAGAATTAGCATTTTGATTTGATAAATATTTTGTAGCTATTGCTCCTGCTATAGCTGTTCTAGTATCTGTAAGATAACCTTCATCCAATAAAACAGATTTTACAACTCCAGTCTTTGAATCTAATAAAACCATCAGTCCATTACTAGATGGTAAACCAAGTTTTGGATTATCAAAAAAACCTGAAGCGATTTTTATTGCAAAACTATCAAGACCCTCAACGTATGCAGCTTTAACATCTGATTCACCATGATATTTTTCAATATCAATTCTCATTATAGGTGGCATTATTACCAAACCCTTTGATAGACTTTTAAATGCTTCCTCTATTATTGGTATGAGATTTTTATTCAAATCTACATGTTGAATAATATCATTTTTATTAAGGATGAGCATGGCTTAAAACTTTGTTAAATAGTTCTGAGTCAATATTTCCACCACAAATTAAACAAATTATATTTTTTCCTAAGTGCGATGTTAGTTTTTCTTTAACAACCATTACACTTGTTGCTGCAGCACCTTCAGATACAATTTTATGTTCTAAAAAATTTATTCTAATTCCCTCAGCTATTTTTTCTTCACTTACTAAAACAAAGTCATCAACGTATTGTTGTACAATATTAAATGTAAATTTATTATCTAAACCAATACTACCCCCTAAACAATCAGCTAAAGTTTCAGTTTCTTCTACATCAACAGGTCTACCTTCTTTTAGACTTTCATACATTGAAGGGCCTCTTTCCATAGATACGGCAATAATTTTTGTGTCAGGTTTTTGAAGTTTAATAGATTGTGCTATTCCAGATATAAGACCACCGCCAGATGTTGGTATAATTACTGTATCAACTTCAGGAAATTCAGCAAGCATTTCAAGACCAACTGTACCTTGGCCTATAATAATGTCTTCATCATCAAAGGGGTGAATTAATGGGATATTTTTTTCTTTCGCAATTTGTTTAGCATACAAATCAGCTTCATCACTATTCTTTCCAATAATTTCTACTTTTGCTCCCAATTTTTCAATAGCCTCTTTTCTATATTCTGGAACCATTGAAGACATGTATATTGTTGATTGAATGCCCAATACTTTTGAAGCATAAGCAACGCCTTTGCCATGATTGCCTGTAGAGACTGCGATGACTCCTTTGCTTTTGTCATCTTCACTTAAAGAAAGAAGTTTATTAACGGCACCTCTTAACTTAAATGAACCAGTGATTTGAAAATTTTCTAACTTTAGTTTTACTGTAGTATTTTTTGATAAGAAATTAGAATTAATTAATGGTGTATAATTAACATAAGGTAAAATTTTCTTATGTGCATCTTGTATTTGTTGAAGTGTAATCAATTTAAACCCTATTTAATGTAATTTAAATAGGTTACCAAAACCATCAATTTTTTGATTAATATTAGATAATCTTAATGAATCCCAAATAATAGCTTGATTACTTGAAATGATATCTGTCCTTAATTTTGACTCTAATGTTTCGATAATATCAATTACTTTTAATGCAGTACAAGAAACAAAAATACTATCAACATCTGTTAAATCAATTGAGGAAATTGTTTGTATTAAACTATCATGGGTAACTTTGGCAATTTCGGAGTCATAATTTAAATTAAACGAACTAAATGATTTAATTTCAAATCCACTATCAATTAAATATTTGTAAACTTTAATATTCACATCTTTTGGATAAGGGGTAAGAACAGCAATTTTTTTATGATTTAACAATTTAAGTGCTTTGACAGCTGATGTAATAGGTGTGGTAATTAAAGCATCAGGTTTAGCCTTGAAAATTTCAGATCTTATTCTTTTTTCACCAATTTCAATAGTACCTGAAGTACATCCATACGCTACAACTTGTATTTTTTCATTAGGTAGTATTTGGTTTGTTGTTTCTGTAAGATGATCAGCCATCTTTATATAATTTTCATGAGTTAGAGGATTTAAAAAAGGTATCCTATTAAAAAAAAGATCAACTGGTAAATTATGGCAAATTTTTCTAAAATCTTGCTCAATTGTAAAATCTGTTGATAGTGTAATTACACCAATTCTAGAAAAGTTTGTATCATATAAATTGGCTTTAAAATTATTTTGATTAAAACTATCCATTATTGATTTGGAAAATAATCCTCACACTCACCCTCTCTATGAACATCAGTAGTGGCACAATGTAGACTACCCCCAAATGCATAAACGTCTCTAAAAGGAACTGGAATAACATCCAATCCAAAACTTTCCATTTGTTTAATCATTTTTTCTTCCGTTGCCTCAACGCATATAGTTTTAGGATCAATTATCAAAACGTTCATTGATAACCAGATGGATGAATAACACATAGGTGGTGGGCTATTATGAATAGAGGGTGCCGCCTCATGAATTTCCCATTTATTATCATCAAAAATTTTTCTTTGCTCTGATGATATTTTTCTATTCGGATTAATGATTATAACTCCTGGTTTAATAGGAGTAAAACATGCATCTATGTGAGTTGGAATTAAATCACCTGGTAAATTAATTTGATGAACGCGATGATTTGGATAATGTCTTCTTAACCAATCTAAACCGCTTAAATTTGATGTAAAATTGTTATGATAAAAAAGATCTTTTCCAAAGCGTAAAATTTCTGCTGCATCAAAAAGTGGTTCTTTTTCCGTCAATATCATGTCTCTATTTTCGATTTTTTTATATCGTTCTTCTTCCGTTATGCCTTCAGGAAGATAATTAGACTTATAAGATTGTTTTGTTAATCTTGGTTTAGGTGCCGACTCCCATCTCATATTTTTATCTTCTGAATAATATTTTTCAAGCAGTGGTCTATAAGCAAGGTATTCAAACCATCTACATCTGTAAGACATAGGCGCCTCTAGCATTTCATTTCCTACAGTAAGAATAACATCTCTAGGAGGCATACAACCAAACATACCATCATTAGACCAATCGGGTGTCTCGATACTCTGAGAGAAGTCAATAGGTGTTGGTCTATCAACTTTTATATTTAGGGAATTTAAAATTTTAACAAAGTTTTCTAATTGTATGTTTGCTTTATCAATTGACTCCTTTGAACGTGGTCCATGTGATCCTGCCATACCACTATCTTTACTAATTTTTGGTACAAGCGCTGGTTCCATTGGAGGTATGTTGGCATTTTCGACTGCTCCAACTATAACATGTTTTAATGGATCCCATTCATTCCAAGAATTAACTATTGTCATTATATTTTCCTTAATTTAAAACTATGCATTATAATTAAAACATATGGAATTAAATAACAAATCACTCTTTAAACAAAAATGTTTTATAAATGGGGAATGGGTTGACAGTTCTTCGGGTGAAACTCTTGAGGTAAATAATCCAGCCTCTCTTGAAATTATTGGCAATGTTCCAAAATGCTCAGTTTCAGAAACTAAAAAAGCTGTAGATGGTGCTAATACTGCTTTCCAAACTTGGAAAGAAACTACTGCGAAAGAAAGATCAGTTATTCTTAAAAAATGGGGAGAGCTAATTACAGAAAATGCAGATGATTTAGCTAAAATCATGACTATTGAACAAGGTAAACCTCTAGCTGAAGCAAAGGGTGAAATACTAATGGGTGCTTCATATATTGAATTCTATGCTGAAGAAGCAAAAAGAGTTTATGGTGATATAGTTCCTGATCCAAGACCTGGAAAAAGAATTGTAATAATTAAACAACCTGTTGGTGTTGTTGGAGCAATAACTCCATGGAATTTTCCAAATTCAATGATAACAAGAAAATGTGCAGCCGCTCTAGCAGTTGGTTGTACTACTGTTGTTAAACCAGCAAGCCAAACACCCTATTCAGCATTAGCTGTAGCAGTACTTGCTAAGGAAGCTGGTTTTCCAGATGGTGTATTTAATGTAATAACTGGATCGGCAAGTGAAATTGGTAAAGAACTAACAAGCAATCCTATTGTTAGAAAAATTTCTTTTACTGGATCTACAGAGGTTGGAAAAATACTTTTGGAGCAAAGTGCCTCAACAGTAAAAAAAGTTTCTATGGAACTTGGTGGTCACGCACCATTTATTGTTTTTGATGATGCAGATATGGATGAAGCTGTTGCAGGAGCTCTTCAAAGTAAATTTAGAAATAGTGGTCAAACATGTATTTGTTCAAATAGAATATTTGTGCATGAAAATATTTATGATGAATTCCTGGAAAAATTTACAAATGAAGTCAGTAAAATAACAGTGGGCAATGGACTTGAAGATGGAATTACATCTGGTCCTTTAATTGATCAATCCTCTTTAGAAAAAGTAGTTGATCATGTTCAAGACGCAGTTAATACAGGAGCTAAAATAGCAATTGGTGGAGATGTGCATTCGCTTGGTGGGAATTTCTATCAACCAACTGTTCTCTCTAATGTATCTACAAAGGCAAAAATAACTTTTGAAGAAACATTTGGACCTGTTGCTCCTCTTTATAAATTTTCCAGTGATGATGAAGTGATTAAAATGGCTAATGATACTCCTTATGGATTAGCTTCATATTTCTATGCAAGAGACATAGGAAGAATTTGGAGAGTTGCCGAAGCACTTGAATATGGCATTGTATCTATTAATAATGGACTACCAACAATTGCAGAAGTTCCTTTTGGGGGTGTAAAAGAATCAGGAATGGGAAGAGAAGGTTCTCGATATGGCCTTGATGATTATTTAACTATAAAATATATTTCAATGGGTGGTATTTAAGAGAGCCAAGCAGCTCCTCTTACACCACTTGAATCGCCATAAACATTTTTAACAACTTTAGTTTCTAGCGTATCAGTAAAAACATATTTTTTTAAAGTATCATTTATATTTTCATAAATAAAGTCTATATTGGACATACCACCACCCAAAACTATTACATCTGGATCAAGGATATTACATACAACAGATAAACCTCTAGCTAAATGATCAATGTATTGATTTAGTGCAAAAATACTATTTTCTTCATTATTAATAAAACCCTCTAATATCTGATGTGAATTATAATTTTTATTGAAACGCAAGTTATAAGCCGATGAAAATCCTGGGCCAGATATGTAAGTTTCTAAACAACCATTTTTCCCACAATAACATTTTTTTACATATTTTTTTTCTTCTTCAGTTCTACCTGGCAGTACTATATGACCCCATTCCCCGCTTATACTATTTCGCCCTCTTATAACTTTTTGATCAATGCTAATACCGCCACCAACACCTGTTCCGATAATTACTCCAAAAACAACTTGATAACCTTTACCTGCTCCATCTACTGCTTCAGACAGTGTGAAACAATTAGCATCATTTTCTATATTAATATTTCTATTAAGGATTTTATCCAAATCTTGCTTAAATGGTTTGCCATTTAACCATATAGAATTAGCATTTTTAATTAAAGCTGTATCATTTGATATGGCCCCTGGCATTCCCATACCAACAGATTCTGCTTTGCCATGCTTACCTTCAAAATGATTTATAATGGAGACTATTCCATTAATTGTTCCATCATAATTTTTTTCAGTATTAATTCTTTTTCTATCTATTTCAGTTCCATTTGGATCTAATAGAATGCCCTCAGTTTTGGTACCGCCTACATCAATACCTATTTTCATTAATAATTATTTTGAAATAATTTTGTGTAAAGTTGGGATCAAAGCAACTGCCAATGCAATTTTAAACAATTCACTTGGAATAAATGGTAAAAGACCAGCAGCTACTGCTTTTTCAAAACCAATAATATAACCAAGATAGATGATGCCAAATGAAAATATAATAGCAGAACCAATTAGTAGAGATACTGTAGCTTTAAAATATGTTTTGCTGAAACCTAAATTTGCTAAATAACTTATAACGATAGATGCAAATAACATACCATAAAGATATCCTGCTGTTGGTCCAACTAAATAAGCAACTCCGCCACCGGCTGCAAAAACAGGAAGTCCTATAGCTCCTTGAAAAAGGTAAAAAGCAACTGTAGCAAAAGATAATCTTACACTATATGTCATTCCTATTAAGAATATGACAAACGTCTGCATTGTCATTGGCACTGGCCAAAATGGTACTTGGACTTTAGCGGAAATCGCTAATAAAATTGAACCAAATAACATCAATGTTATTATAAGAAAATTTGAATTTATATTTTCAAAATTTTTTAGTTTGTGTATTAAAATTCTATTTTCGTGCATATGTTTTCCTTTAAAAATTATAATTAAACTAATTTATATTTTGCTTCAAGCTTATCCCAAAAATCTTTCTCTAATTTTACATTGTTTAATGCATTAATTTGCTTCAATCCTGTAGGTGAAGTTACGTTTATTTCTGTTAGATAATTTCCAATTATATCAATTCCCACAAAAAAGAGATTATATTCTTTTAGTTTTGGTCCCAAATTTTTGATAATTTCTTGGTCCCTATAAACTAGGTCAGTTTTACTTGCCTTACCGCCAGCATGAAAATTTGCCTTTAAATTACCTTCTTGAGGTATTCTGGCAACTGAACCAAAATATTCACCATCAAAAAAAATAATTCTCCTGTCACCATGCACTATCTCATTGATAAATTTTTGTACCATTATAGGCAAATGTAAATATTCCTCTAATATTTTAGAATTGAAATTAGTTTTATCAAATCTATGTATACCCTCTCCTCCATTACCATAAAGTGGTTTGGTTATAATATCTTCTTCTTTATCTAAAAATTCTTCAATAATTTTTAAATCTTTTGTTACCAAAGTGGGTGGCATAAATTCTTTAAAATTAAATGTAAATAATTTTTCAGTAGAATTTCTAACTGCTGTTGGATCATTTACAACAACTGTTGAAGATGGAAGTAAGTCCAAAATATAAGTCGATGTAATATAATTCATATCAAAAGGAGGGTCCTGTCTTAAAAAGACAAATTGGAAATCCTCTAATTTGGCAATTATTTTATTAGATTTAAAATTAAAATAATTTTTTTCGTCTAGCTGTAGTTCTAAATAATATCCAGATGCTTGAATAGTATTTTCTTTTATGAATAAATCTTTTGGATTGTAATAAAAAATATCATAACCTCTTTCTTGTGCCTCATAACCTATTAAAAAAGATGTATCGAATTCATAATCAATCGTTTCAATATTATCCATTTGGATTGCTATACTTTTTTTCATTAGAAAATTTCTTCCTCATATATTTTTTTAATATTTTTTTTCCATTTACCATTATATTTATTGATTAATAAATCAGCTGGTGATTGACCATTTGATAGATTTTGTTCTAAATCTTTTAGATAAAATGTTTCGTTATATTTTTCATTTTTTACTAGAATATTTCTTTTATCTAAACCTGATTTTGAAATTTCAAACAATTTTTGAGCAATATCTAAAAGATCACTATTTTTGAATTTTGTCTGTAAACCTTCTAGTGGGGCTAAATTATTTATTAAATTTCTATCATTCTGAGTCCAACCTTCAACAATTTCATTTGTTTTATCAATAGCATCATCATTGTATAAAATACCGATCCAAAAAGCAGGCTGAGAACATATTAAATCCCATGAACATGCGTCCATAGAACGAATTTCTAGAAATTGCTTTAATCTAACTTGAGGAAATAGAGTTGATAAATGGTTTACCCAATCTTCTATAGTAGGTTCAATGTTTAAATCTTTAGTAATATTATTTTGCATAAAATCTCTAAAAGTATAATTGGTCATATTTATATATTTATGATTTTTAATTACAAAATACATTGGTACATCTAGAGCATACTCCGCATATTTTTCAAAATTAAAATCTTTATCAAAAACAAATGGCAATAAACCTGTTCTATCTTTGTCTGTGTGATGCCAAAAATGAGATCTTAAACTCTTATATTTAGAAACTTGTTTTTGATCAAAAGGCGAGTTAGCAAATATTGCAGTTGCTATACCTTCAAGATTTAACATTAATCGATACTTAGTAATCATATCTTCTTCGGAATGATAATCCAAATTTACTTGGTTTGTACATGTGCGTTTCATCATGTGATGTCCCAGAGTACCAACTTTAGGCATATATTTTTTCATTATTGAATATCTTTGTTTTGGCATCCAAGGAAATTCATCAAGAGATAAACTTGGCTCAACGCCTAATCCTAATAATATAAAGCCAAATTCTTCACCAATATCTTTTAATTCTTTTAAATGTCTATTAGTTTCAGTACAGGTTTGATGGATATTTTTTAATTGTGCTCCAGATAATTCGATCTGACCACCTGGTTCTAAAGTTATACTTTCACCAAATCTTTCTAGCGCAATTATTGTAGTATTTTTATCATCATACTTTGGTTTCCATCCCTTATTTACAAATTTTAAAAGAATATCTTTTATGCCATTGGGTTCTTCATAAGACAATTGATGTAAACTGTCTTTTTTTAGAACAAATTTCTCGTGTTCTACTCCTATTCGTAAATCATTCTTATTTTTGATTCCTTTATAAAAGTAATCTATCAGATCATTTTTTTTAAGCATTTATTTAACTTAAATAGCTCAGATCAAATTAAAAATAAAGTTGCTAATCCAAGAAAAGAAAGAAAGCCAAATACATCTGTTATTGTAGTCAAAATTACTGCAGATGCTAAAGCAGGATCAATTTTAAGTTTATCTAAAACTAGTGGTATTACAATTCCTGAAAAACCAGCAATTAGTAAGTTTAATATCATAGCAAGACCTATTATTAAACCCAACAGCAAATTATCGAACCAATAAATAGAAATTAAAGATATTATAACAGCGAATATGATACCATTTATGCCGCCAATGAGAGTTTCTTTGATTATTATTTTTATCGCATTACTAGTTGTTAATTCTTTCACAGCAATGGCTCTTACTGCAACTGTTAAAGTTTGAGTTCCAGCATTAGCGCCCATAGAGGATACTATTGGCATTAAAATGGCTAAAGCTACTACTTTTTCTATAGCAGCTTCAAAAAAACCAATAACTATTGAAGCTACCACCGCTGTCATTAGATTTACAATTAACCACGAAATTCTTGATTTTGTTGTAGAAATAACTGACTCATATAAATCTGTATGATCAACACCTCCAAGCTTTAAAATGTCTTCCTCTCTTTCTTCTTCTATAACCTCAACAACATCATCAACTGTAATAGATCCAATAATTTTTTTTCGATTATTGATAACAGGCGCACTGACCAATCCGTATTTATTAAATAATAAAGCTACATCTTCCTGATCTGTATTTAAATCAATTAATCTTAATTCTTTATTTGTTATCGAATTTAATTCTACTACTCTTTTTGAACCCATTAACCTTCCTAATGGAACAACACCTTTTGCTTCTTGTTTATTATTAATTAAATAAATATCATAGAAATCTTCAGGTAGTTTATCTTTATTGTTTCTCAAATAATCAATTGCTTGACCAACATTCCATGATTGGTTAACAGCAACAAATTGTCTTTGCATTAATCTTCCGGCAGAATCTTCAGGATACTTTAATCCTTCTTCAACTAATGTGCGTTCTTCTTTATCTAAATTTTCTAAGAATATAGTCTGATCTTTTTCTTCTAAATCTTCTGCTAAGTCGACAGCATCATCAGTATCTAAACTTTTAGCATTATTAGCTAATTGTTTTATATCCAAAGTTTCTATTATTTCTTCTCTAACACTATCATTTAAATAAGTTAATATTTCAGGATCAAAATCTCTATCAATTATATTCAAAAGACTTAGTCGTAAAACTGGATCTAAATTTTGAAGAATATCTGCAATATCAGCATTATGAATATCTTTTAAATAAGATAAAACTTTATCATATTTATAATTTTCTAAATAATCAGATACTAGTTCAACAGATTTAGATGAAGAATCCTGATCTTTTTTTATAATAATTTCTTCCATACAAATTGGTGCGGCTGAGAAGACTTGAACTTCCACAGGATAAATCCCACAGCGACCTCAACGCTGCGCGTATACCAATTCCGCCACAGCCGCATATATAGTAGAATTAAATATCAGATAGGATATTAACTATCAATAAAGTTAAATACAGATGAAACAGTTTGAAATTAAAATATCAAATAGTGAAGTAAATTATGAAGAAGCTGTAATGTATATGGAGTCTAGAGTTGATGGTATAATTAATAATAAATCCAAAGAATTAATATGGTTTCTAAATCATAATCATATTTTTACTCAAGGAACAAGTGCTTCAAAAGAAGAAATATTAAATTCGGATCTTATTGATGTAATTAAATCTAATCGCGGAGGCAAAACAACCTATCACGGTCCTGGTCAAAGAATTGTTTATTTTATGTTAAATTTAAATAACAAAAAAAAAGATATTAGAAAATTTATTGCAATAATTGAAAGTTCACTTATTTCCTTTTTAGCAAACTATAATATTGAAGCTCAAACCTTCAAAGACAGGGTAGGTGTTTGGGTAACTAAAAGTAATAATATTTCATTTGATAAAGAAAAAAAAATTGGTGCAATTGGATTACGAATTAAAAAATGGATTACATACCATGGGTTAAGTTTTAATATTAATCCTGATCTTAAATATTATAATTATATTCATTCTTGTGGCTTAAAAGAGTATAAAAATACATCAATGGAAGAATTAGGTATTAAATTAGAACAATCTGAATTTGATAATAAATTTAAAAAAATTTTTTTAGAAAAATTAAAAACTATTTAAATATTCTTTTAAATCTTTACTAATTTTTAAGTTATTTTTTTTTACAAAGCTTAGAAAATGATTCGGTAATTTTGAAATAAATTCAAACTTCTTTGTATTCACTTCAAATTTTAGTGCAATTGCATGTAACATCAACTTTTCTTTTGAATACTTAGAATGAATATTATATTTTTGATCCCCAACTATTGGACATCCAAGATTTTTAGATACTATTCTAAGTTGATGAGTTTTTCCAGTTTGAGGATTAAATAAAATTGAAGATATACCTTTATTTTTATTTAACAATTTATAATTTGTTAGAGTATTTTCAATTTTAAGTTTTTTATTTTTAATTTCTAATTTGACTTGAGAATAATTATTTTTTGGATTTCCTTCACATAAAGCAATATAATATTTAGTAATTTCTTTTTGTTTGAAAAGATAAGATAGTTTTTTGGCATAATTAAGATTTTTGGCAATTAAAAGAAGTCCTGATGTTTCTTTATCTAGTCTATGTACTAACCTATATTGTGAATTAATATTTTTGATTATATGATCTATTGAAATATTTATTTTACTTCCTCCTTGAGTAGCTATTTGTGGCCATTTATCTAAAACAATAAAATCGTTGTTTTCAAATTTTATTGATCTTTTGAATTGATTTAAAATTTCTTTGGGTATTTTAATATTTTTTTTAAAAATTATTTTATTTTTATATAGTGCCTCATGAAAATTTAATATTTTAAGTTCATCATTAAGTTTAACTAAATAGTTTGCTTTAGTTATCGAATTATTAATTAAAATATTTTTTTTTCTTATATTTTTCTCAATGAATCCTTGTGTCAAAGACGTGTATTTGTGTTTAAGATATTTATCTAGTCTTTGATTCAAATTATTCAAAATTTTAATGTTTTTAATCAAATCAAAACTTACTTAACAAGGTTCCTAAATATGCTGACAATATACAAATAAAAATCGAAATAAAAATATAAGTAAATGATAAAATATATTTTTTTGAATTTATTAGTTCTACAACTTCATAAGAAAATGCAGAAAAAGTTGTAAAAGATCCTAAAAGGCCGATAATTAAAAAAAATTTAACAAAATTTTCAGATAAATTGTTTCCTGCATTTGACGTTATAAAATATCCTATTAAAAAGGAGCCTAAAATATTCACAGATATTGTACCATAAATACTAGATGCAAACATTGATTTGCTAATATTTGTTAAAATATATCTGAGTATTGCGCCTAATGCACCACCAGTGGCGACTAACATTAAGTTAAACAATATATTTAAGCTTGAGGTTGTTCCTCTACTTCTTCAGTAGATTTTTTTTCTAAGATAGGTCCACTATCAAGACCTTTAGCATTTTCATCTCGATCTACAAATTCAATAACTGCAGTTGGAGCGTTATCACCAAATCTATTTCCTAACTTAATGATACGAGTATATCCCCCAGATCTATTTTTATATCTGTTAGCTAATATATCAAAAACTTTTTGTGTCATTTTACTGTCTTGAAGTGTTGAAATAGTTTTTCTTCTAGAAATTAAATCACCCTTTTTTCCTAAAGTAACAATTTTCTCAACAAATCTTCTTAGTTCTTTAGCTTTTGCTAGTGTGGTAGTTATCTGTTCATGCTTGATAAGAGCATTGGACATATTCATAAACATAGCTTTTCTATGTGAAGATGTTTTGTTAAGTTTTTTATTTTTAATATTGTGTTTCATTTACTTTACTTATTGAAAGGATCCTCATATTTTTTTGCTAATTCATCAATATTTTCTGGAGGCCAATCAGGGACAGACATTCCTAAATTAAGCTCCATTTGTGTAAGAACTTCTTTAATTTCATTCAAAGATTTTCTTCCAAAATTTGGTGTTCTAAGCATTTCAGACTCTGATTTTTGAACTAAATCGCCAATGTATATGATGTTATCATTTTTTAAGCAATTAGCAGATCTAACAGAAAGTTCTAACTCTTCTACTTTCTTTAGTAGGTTTGAGTTAAAGGATAGTGCTTCAACATTTGATTGATCTGGAATAACTTCAGGTTCATCAAAATTAATAAATGGTTGAAGTTGATCTTGTAATATTCTTGCTGCAAGTGCTATAGCATCGTCAGGCGTTATTGCTCCATTAGTCTCAACCTCGAACACTAATTTATCAAAATCAGTTACTTGTCCAACTCTACTGTTTTCAATTTTATATGAAGCCTTAATTACTGGACTAAACATAGCGTCTAACTTTATTTCTCCAATAATCTTATTTTCATCTTCAGCAACATCTGCAGAAACGTAACCTTTTCCTGTTTCAACATTTGCTTCAATTTCAACGTCAGCATTAGAATCTAGTGTCATAATCAATTGATCTGGATTCATGATTTCTGTTTCCGAATCAGTTTCAAAATTACCTGCTCTTAACTCTCCTGAACTTGAAGATTTTAAATACATTTTTTTCAGACCAGGTGAGTGAACTTTGACAGCAATTGATTTTAAGTTCAAAAGTATATCAGTTAAATCTTCCTTAACGCCTGGAATAGTAGAAAACTCATGAACCACTCCCTTAATTTTGACTGAAGTAATTGCAGCTCCCTGTAAAGAAGAAAGTAAAATTCTTCTAATTGAATTGCCTAAAGTTAAACCAAATCCTCTTTCGAGTGGCTCAGCAGTTAATTTACCAATTCTTCCATTATTTTCATCTACATTAACTTCCATTTTTGTAGGTTTGATTAATTCACTCCAGTTTTTTTGTAACACTTAAATGCTCCTTTTTTAAACTCTTCTTCTTTTTCTTGGTCTGCACCCATTATGAGGAATTGGCGTTACATCTTTAATTGATGTAATTACGTAGCCAATTGATTGCAGTGATCTTAGAGCAGACTCTCTTCCAGAGCCTGGGCCAGAAACCTCAACTTTAAGATTCTTTAAGCCGTATTCTTTTGCTTTATTACCCACATCTTCCGCAGCTATCTGAGCAGCATAAGGTGTTGATTTTCTTGAACCTTTAAAACCCTTATGTCCAGAGGAAGACCATGCTAAGGCGTTACCTTTTTCATCAGAAATTGTAATGATTGTATTGTTAAACGAAGATAAAATGTGCGCTACACCTGAAGATAATTTTTTTTTGATTTTTGATTTTTTTTTATCAGACATAATGAATATTTTAACCTTTAGTAACTTTTTTCTTCCCAGCTATTGCGACAGCTTTACCTTTTCTTGTTCTTGCATTAGTGTGAGTTCTTTGACCCCTAACTGGTAATTTTTTTCGATGGCGAAGTCCTCTGTAGCAGCCCAGATCATTAAGCCTCTTAATATCTAATGATATTTTACGTCTTAAATCTCCTTCTACAGAATAATTTTTGTCGATTAGATCTCTTATTTTATTTACTTCATCTTCACTTAACTCGCTTACACGTTTTGTTATATCTATTGAAGCATCATTACAAATATCTAGCGCTATTTTATTTCCAATACCAAAGATATATGTCAAGGCTATATTTACTTTTTTATTAGTTGGAATGTTAACACCTGAAATTCTAGCCATACAGAGATCCTAAAAAATGAATGAGCGTGAATACATGATAATTATATAATTAGTCAAGAAAAGATATCCAAAATTTTGGCTGTTTTTCATGATTTTTTTAAAATTTTTTTGATTTTGTCGGTTATTTCATCAATTTGCAGAGATCCATCTATTTCATAATAAGTATTGGAATAATTATCTCTGTAAAAATTTGATACTTTTTCAGTAGAATTTAGATATTCATTGTATCTAGTCTCTATGACATTAATATTATCATCTTCTCTACTTTCTTCAGAAGATCTTTTTATTATTCTATCTTTTAGAATAGTAAAATTAATTTTAATATTAAAAATATAATTTATTGAAATTGATATTTCATTAAGAAAATTATTAAGAAATTCTGATTGTTTTAAAGTTCTCGGATATCCGTCTAGAATAAAACCTGTTGATGCATCTTTTTTTAATCTTGAGGATACGATAGAATTTAATATATCATCAGAAACTAAATTTCCAGAAGACATAATTTTTTTTAACTCATTAGCAAGATTATCTTTATCTAATAATTTTTTTCTTAAAATATCTCCTGTTGAAAGATGAGGAACTTTTAAGTATTCGGATATTATTTTAGCTTGAGTACCTTTTCCTGCTCCGGGAGGACCAAAAAAAATAATATTAGTCAATTTATCTTCTGCCTTTTAATTTAGTTTTTTTAAGCAAACCTTCGTATTGATGTTGGAAAAGGTGAGACTGTACTTGGGTAATGAAGTCAATCATTACAACGACTACGATCAATAAAGCTGTACCTCCTAAGTAAAAAGGTATTGATGTCCTAGATAATAAAAATTCTGGAAGCAAAGCAACAAAAGTTAAATATATAGTTCCAATTGTTGTTAATCTTACTAATACAAACTCAATATATTTTGCTGTATTTTCTCCAGGCCTTATCCCAGGAATAAAGCCTCCATATTTTCTTAAGTTCTCAGCTTGCTCATCAGGATTAAAGACTATGGATGTGTAAAAGAAACCAAAAAATATTATCATAGCTGCATAAAATGCTAAATAAAGTGGCTGACCTCTTCCCAAATAACTAGAAATTAGAATAAAAATATCGCTAGAGGATCCAGCACCAAATCCTGACATTGTGTTTGGTAAAAGTAAAATTGAAGATGCGAAAATTACTGGAATAACACCTGCTGTATTAATTTTTAGAGGTAAGTGTGAATTTTGACCACCATAGATTTTATTTCCAACTTGTCTTTTTGGATACTGTACTGGCAAACGTCTTTGAGCTTTTTCAACAAAAACAATAAAAATTATTAATAAAAGTATAAGGATTAAAATTCCAAGGATAAAAGCAATACTTAATTCGCCAGTTCTACCTAATTGTAAAGTACTAACAAATGCGCTAGGTAAGTTCGCAATAATTCCTGCTGTGATAATTAATGAGATTCCATTTCCAACTCCTCTAGAGGTTATTTGCTCACCTAACCACATTAAAAAGATTGTACCTCCAACAAGGGTAATTACTGTTGTTAATCTAAAAAATAAACCTGGCTCAAAAACAATATTTCCATAAGTTGTCTGCATTGATTCTAAGCCTATTGAGACTCCATAGCCTTGAACTGCCGCTATAATTACAGTTACGTATCTTGTAATTTGGAGTAATTGTCTTCTTCCTTTTGATCCTTGTTCTTTCAATGATTTTAGGTATGGAATTGCTGACTGCATTAAAGTCATAATGATTGATGAAGATATATAAGGCATCACTCCTAAAGCAAAAATTCCCATCCTGCCTAAAGCTCCACCAGAAAAAGTATCAAAAATTCCTAAAATTCCAGAGGATTGTTGTTCAAAAAATTGTTGTAACGCTAATGGATTTATTCCAGGTATTGGTAAAAATGTTCCCAAACGAAAAACAATTAATGCACCCAAGGTAAATAAAAGTCTCTGTCGCAATTCTGTAGCTTTTCCTAAGGCTCCAAAATTTAAATTGTTCGCTAGTCTATCTGCAGCAGTTGCCATTTATTACTTGGTTAGTTTAATTTTACCACCTAATTTTTCTATAACTTCAATTGCTTTTTTAGAAGCGTAAGAAATCTCTAAATTTGTTGGTGTATCTAGTTTACCAACATTAAGCAGTTTTATAAATCCATTAGATTTTTTTAGTATTTTTTTATTAAAAAGCTCATTCTCTTTAATGTTATTAGGGTCAAGTTTATATTTTTTTATAAAATTATTAATTGTAGTAAAGTTAATTTTCTGAATTTTAGTTTTAAAAGGGTTTTTAAAACCTCTTTTTGGCAATCTACGATAAAGTGGCATTTGACCGCCCTCAAATCCATTTATTGAAACACCAGACCTTGATTTCTGACCTTTTACTCCTCTTCCTGCAGTTTTTCCTAGACCAGAACCTGATCCTCTTCCCTTTCTTTTGTTTTTTTTATTTGAAGTTAATGTTGATTTTAATTCATTAATTTTCATATCTAACTTTTCCTACTGTTAGTAATCTCATTTATTTTTTTCGATCTTTTAGCAGCTACAGACTTAGGAGACTCAGACATTTTGAAAGCATTGAGTGTAGCTTTTAACATATTGTGTGGGTTAGAAGTACCTGTAGATTTAGCAACGACATCTTTAATACCTAAAGATTCAAAAAGTGCTCTCATTGGTCCACCAGCAATAATACCTGTTCCAGGAGCTGCTGCTCTCAGAATTACTTTTCCAGCTCCAAACCTCCCAATAACATCGTGGTGTAATGTTCTATTTTCTTTTAAATGAACTCTAATCATTTTAGTTTTAGCATTTTCAGTTGCTTTTCTTACAGCCTCAGGGACCTCTTTAGCCTTACCAGTACCTATTCCAACTCTACCCTTATTATCTCCAACTATCATAATTGCTGCGAAACCAAATCTTCTTCCTCCTTTAACAACTTTTGCCACTCTATTAATTGTTATTAAATGCTCAGTTAATTCACTTTTATCGTTCTCAAACATATCTATCCCTCTAAAAATTTAAACCTTCTGATCTTGCTGCATCGGCAAGTATTTTTATTAAGCCATGGTATTTATATTTACCTCTGTCAAATGCAACTTTTTCAATCCCTTTTGAAATAATTTTTTTGGCTATTTCTTTACCAATAAGTTCAGCTATTTCCTTTCTTTGTAGATTTTTATCTTTTATAGATTTTTCAATAGATGAGGAACTTGCTAAAGTAATACCCTTTTTATCATCAATCAATTGAGCATATAAGTGATTATTAGACCTAAAAACTGTTAATCTATTTCTGTTAGAAACTTTTTTATTTTTATATCTTACTCTTTGTTTTCTATCTTTCATAAACTATTTCTTTTTTCCTTCTTTTCTAAAAATATATTCATCGATATATTTGATACCTTTTCCCTTAAATGGCTCAGGTTTTCTAAAAGATCTTATTTTAGCTGCAGCTGCTCCCAATTTCTCTTTATTGATACTGGTTAGTTTAATAACATTTTGTTTAGGGCACTCAATTTTAACATCTGTAGGGATATCAAAATTGATATCATGACTATAGCCGAGCTCTAATTTTAATTTTGAACCTGAAACACTTGCTCTATAACCCGTGCCATTTAGTTCTAATGTTTTTGTAAAACCATTTGTGACTCCATTTATTATATTAGCAATAATAGCTCTGGTAGTTCCCCAATTTGGATCATTATTATTATCATTTAAAGGTAAAACTTTAACTTCATCTTCACTAATATTAATGTTGTAGTTCGGATTGACTGTAATTTTCATCTCACCTAATTTACCTTTAGCTGAAAATATGCCTTCGTTAAAACTACATTCAATTTCTTTTGTTTTTTTAATTGGGTTTTTTGCAATTCTCGACATTAAAATACCTCACATAAAATTTCGCCACCTACATTATTTTTTTTTGCTTGATGATCTGACATCACTCCTTTAGGCGTTGAGAGAATTGAAATTCCTAAACCGCCATATGGTTTATTAAGTTCATTAATTTTAGAATATTTTCTAATTCCTGGTTTGGAAATTCTTTTTATTTTCTTTATTACTGGGTTACCATTGTAATATTTTAAATCAATTTGTATAGAAACCACACCCTTTCTTTGTTCTATATTTTTAAAATCTCTTATGTAGCCCTCATCTTTGAGAACACTTAATACATTAATATTTAATTTAGATTTAAGGCACAAGGTTGAAACTTTTTTTGCTTGGTGAGCATTTTTTATTCTTGCAAGCATATCTGAGAGTGAATCATTAAAAGACATTATAACCTCCTACCAACTTGACTTAACAACACCTGGCAGATCACCAGACATTGAAAGTTCCCTAAGTTTTATTCTAGACAAACCAAATTTTCTATAATTTCCTCTTGGTCTACCAGTAATTTCACATCTATTTCTGTGTCTAATTGATGATCCATTTCTAGGTAAATCATTTAATTTATTTTGATAAGCAATTCTTTCTTCTAATGAAATAGCCTTATTTTTAATTTTTGATTTTAACGCCTCTCTTTTAGATTTAAATTTTTTTATTAATTTTTGTCTAAATAGATTTTTTTGAATTGAGCTTAATTTTGCCATTTTACTCCTTAATTAACCTGATTATCTTTGAAAGGCATATTAAAACTTTTTAATAGCTCTATAGCCTCATTGTTATTTTTTGCTGAAGTACAAATTATAATATCTAAACCTCTTACCTTTTCTACTTTGTCAAAATTGATTTCAGGAAAGATTACATGTTCTTTTATACCCATTGAAAAGTTTCCTTTACCATCAAAACTTTTAACATTTAACCCTCTAAAATCTCTTATTCTAGGTATTGCTATATTTACCAATCTATCAAGAAACTCATACATCATTTTGTTTCTAAGAGTTACCTTTGCACCTAGGGGCATACCAGCTCTAATTTTAAATCCAGATATTGCTTTTTTAGAGGTTGTCTTAACGGCTTTCTGACCTGAAATTAGCGTTAAGTCATCGACAGCTTTATCAATAAGTTTTGTGTCATCTTTACCCTCACCTACACCCATATTAAGAATAATTTTTTTTAATTTTGGAACCTCAAATATATTTTTAAGGCCAAGTTTGGACTTTAATTCTTGTTTTATTTGATTATTAAAATGATCAAGCAGTCTACTCATTAAATCTCCTTACCTGATAATTTATTAATTCTAGTTTTTTTATTATCTTTTATTTTATAACCAATTCTTATTCCTTTTTTTAATTCAGCATCATAAAATGATAGGTTAGAAATGTGTATTGGCATTTCTTTATCAATTATTCCTCCAGGCTGATTATTATCTGGTTTTTGATTTTTTTTAACTCGATTAATTTCTGAAACAATGGCCTTCATTTGTTTAGGAAGCATCTTTATTATCTTTCCTGTTTTACCTTTATCTTTACCAGTAAGAACTATTACTTCGTCACCTTTTTTTAATTTAAGTTTATTATTCATTAAATTACCTCTGGTGCTAAACTTATTATTTTCATAAATTTTTTATTTCTAAGTTCTCTTGTAACTGGGCCAAAAATTCTTGTAGCTATTGGCTCTTCTTGTTTATCTAGTAACACAGCTGCATTTTTATCAAACCTAATTGCAGTCCCATCAGATCTTTTAAAATCTTTAGAAGTTCTAACTACAACTGCTTTATATACGTCGCCTTTTTTAACCTTAGCTCTAGGTAATGCATCTTTAATTGAAACAACAATAATATCACCAATAGATGCAGATCTTCTTTTTGAACCTCCTAAAACTTTTATACATTGAATTTTTCTTGCTCCAGAGTTATCAGCAACAAAAAGTTTAGATTGCATTTGTATCATGAATTATCCCCACTATTCGAAATAACTGTCCATTTTTTCAATTTAGAAATTGGTTTTGATTCAATTATCGAAACATTATCACCTACATTACATTCATTTTTTTCATCATGAGCGTGATATTTTTTTGTCTGTCGGATAATTTTTTTATATAGTTTGTGTTTAATTCTTCTTGTTACATCTACTGTAATTGTTTTGTCTGAGGAAGAAGATACAACGACACCTGTCAAAATTCTTTTAGGCATTCTTTTCTCCATTGATATTTGATAATTGTGTTTTTATTCTGGCTATTTTTCTTTTTGCTTCTTTTATTTTTGATGTTTTTTCTAGTTGTCCAGAAGATTTCTGAAAATTTAAATTCATTAAATTTTTTTTAAGTGTCAAAATCTCATCTTGAAGTTTTGTGCTATCTATATTTACTTTTTTCTTCATTATATATTTCTCTCAACAAACTTACATTTAATTGGAAGCTTTGCAGCAGCTAAAGTCATTGCTTTACGAGCATCATTTACATTAACACCATCGACTTCAAACATAATTCTGCCTGGTTTAACCCTACAAGCCCAGTACTCAATTGAACCTTTTCCTTTACCCATTCTAACCTCTGCAGGTTTTTTGGATACTGGTACATCTGGAAATATTCTAATCCACATTCTGCCTGCTCTCTTAAGATATCTGGTAATTGCTTTTCTAGCAGCTTCAATTTGTCTAGAAGTTACTCTTTCTGGCTCTAGAGCTTTTAAACCAAAACTACCATAGTTAAGAGCATAATTTCCTTTAGATTTTCCATGTATTCTGCCTTTGAATTGCTTTCTAAATTTAGTTTTTTTAGGAGATAACATATTCATTATCTAACACTCCCTTGATCAATTTGTTTTTTCTCACTAGCATAGGGATCTTTCATTAATATTTCACCTTTATTTATCCAAACTTTGATCCCACATATTCCATAAGTTGTTTCAGCTTCTGCAGTAGAATAATCAATATCACCTCTCAATGTGTGTAAAGGCACACTTCCTTCATGATACTTTTCAGTTCTCGCAATTTCGGCTCCACCTAATCTACCGCTACATACAACTTTAACACCTTTTGCTCCTAACCTCATTGCTGATTGAACAGCCTTCTTCATCGCTCTTCTAAATGATATCCTTTTTTCAAGTTGCGAAGCAATATTTTCCGCTACTAATTTAGCTTCAACTTCTGGTTTTCTAACTTCTTTTATATCTAAAAAAACTTCAAGATTTGACATTTTTGAAAGATCGTTTTTTAGAGTTTCAATATCTGCTCCCTTTTTACCAATAATTATACCAGGCCTAGAACTGTATATAGATAGCCTTAATTTTTTTGCAGCTCTCTCTATATTTATTTTAGAAATACTTGCATTTTTTAATTTCTTTTCAACATAACTTTTAATTTTTAAATCTTGATGCAACAATTTTGTATATTCATTTTTAGAAAACCACCTTGATGACCAAGTCTTATTGATACCTAATCTAATACCGTATGGATTAACTTTCTGTCCCATTATAATTTTTCCTTTTTAATTTCAGATCTTTCTTCTAAGACTATTGTAACTTTGCTGAATGGTTTGATAATAGATGCAGCTCTTCCCTTTGCTCGAGGTCTCCATCTTTTCATTCTTAGACTCTTTCCAACAAAAGCTTCCTTTACAAATAGATTATCTATATCTAATTGTTTATTGTTCTCAGCATTTGCAACAGCAGCATTTAAAACTTTTAAAATTGTTCTGGAGATTCTCTTAGATGAAAATTGTAACTGGTTGATAGCAGAGTTTACATTCATATTAACAATACTTTTTACAATAATAGATAATTTGTTTGGACTTATTCTAACCATATTATCTTTTGCTATAGCTGTAAGGTTTTGATTCATTTTTGCTCCGCTTTTTTGTCAGCAGCAGTGTGACCTTTAAATGATCTTGTTGGAGAAAATTCACCTAATTTATGACCAACCATTTGTTCATTTACTGTTACTGGGACAAATTTTTGTCCATTATATACGCCAAAAGTTAAACCAACAAATTGAGGCAGAATAGTTGATCTTCTTGACCAAGTTTTTAAAACCTCTTTTCTGCCAGACTGTGATAGTTTTTCAGCTTTTTTTATTAGAACACTATCGACAAATGGGCCTTTCCAAACTGATCTAGTCATTATTTTTTCTTCCTTTTAATTATGAATACGTCTGTTTTTTTGTTATTTCTAGTCTTCTTTCCTTTAGTTGAAACTCCCCAGGGAGAAACGGGATTTCTACCGCCAGATGTTCGACCTTCTCCACCGCCATGAGGATGATCAACAGGGTTCATTACAACACCTCTAACCTTTGGTCTGAAGCCTAAGTATCTTTTTCTGCCAGCTTTACCTAATTTAATGTTTTTTTGATCAGCATTTGACACTTCACCAATTGTAGCTCGACAATTTTTATTGATATGCCTAATTTCGCCGGAGATTAACTTTATTTGAACGTAAGGTTGTTCTTTAGATACTATCTGCGCTGAACTTCCTGCTGATCTGATCAATTGAGCACCAGCACCAGGCTTAAGTTCAATATTATGAATATTTGTACCAACTGGAATATTTATTAAGGGTAAGCAATTGCCATTTTTAATAGCTACGTTATCACCAGAAACTACTTTTTCCCCAATTTTAATATTTTTTGGCGATATTATATACTGATGCTCACCATCTTCATATCTAATAAGAGAAATAAAGGCTGATCTATTAGGATCATATTCGTTTCTTATAACTTCAGCCATTATATCTGTTTTAGATCTTTTAAAATCTATAATTCTATATTTTCTTTTTACTCCGCCACCCATTCTTCTAGAAGTAATTCTTCCCTGATTATTTCTACCTCCAGTAGATTTGTACTTTTTGGTAAGAGGTTTATAAGATTTTTCATCTGACAAATTTTTTTTTGAAACTAATACTGTTCCTCTCAATCCTGGTGTTGTAGGTTTAAATTTTAACAACATTATTTTATCTCCAATGATGAATCGATGGTGTTACCCTCAACTAATGTAACAATAGCTTTTTTAGTATCTTTTCTAAAACCAAACTGACCTTTAAATGTTTTGCCCTTACCTCTTAAAATAGCAGTATTAACTTTGTTAACTTTAACTTTAAAGATCGTTTCAATAGCATTTTTAATTTCAGCACAGTTAGAATCTTTAGATACAACAAAGGAATATTGGTTAAACTGCTGAAGATTAGTTGATTTCTCAGTTGTAATTGGTTTTTTGATTATATTAAAAGCTCTTTCAAGAGAAATAATTTTTGTTTTAGTTTTCATGAGAGCCTCTTGGTAATTTCATCAATTGATTTTTGTTCTATAAAAATCTTATCAAATGATATTAGATCTTTAACATTTATACCTTTTTGATTTAGAATTGATATTTTTGGAATATTTGATGAGGCTAATTTAAAGTTTTTGTCAATGCCATTTTCAGAATAAATAAAAAGTGCTGATTTGTATCCAAATTGTTTTAAGTCAGAAAATAAATCTTTAGTTTTAAAACTTTTAATTTCAAAAGAATCAATGATAACAACTTTTTCTTCTGTTACTTTAGCTGAGAGAGCTGATTTAAGCGCTAACTTTTTCTCTTTTTTATTTAAACTAAATGAATAGTCTCTATTTATAGGGCCCATAGAAACTGCACCACCTCTAAAATTAGGTGGTTTGTTACTACCTTGTCTTGCATTACCAGTTCCTTTTTGAGAAAATGGTTTTTTACTACGACCACTTACTTCGGATCTAGATTTAGTTTTATGAGATCCTTGTCTCGATTTTGCATTTTGATATCTAATATATTGATGAATTAAATCTGGAAGTTCTTTGATACCAAAAATATTAGTATCTAAATCAATATCACCAACTTTTTTATTCTTTAAATTTAAAACTAACATCTTCATTTATGATTTTTTAACTGAATCTTTCAGATAAATTATTGAATTTCGCTTACCTGGAACTGATCCCTTAACAACTAAAAGTTTATTATCAATATCTATTTCTATGATTCTTAGGTTTTGTTTTGTTACCCTTTTGTTTCCCATTCTACCAGCCATTTTTTTACCTTTAAATACTCTGCCTGGATCTTGGTTTTGTCCAGTAGAACCATGTGATCTATGAGAAATTGATACTCCGTGAGATGCTCTAAGACCTCCAAAATTATGTCTTTTCATTACACCCGCAAAACCTTTACCAATAGAAAAACTAGTGGCATCAATAAACTGATCAACTTTAAAATGGTCTACATTTAGTTTAGTACCAACATCTAACAAGTTATCTTTATCAACTTTAAATTCCTTAATAATTTTTTTTGGATTTATTTTAATAGATGAAAATATTTTTCTTTGTGGTTTTCTTATTGACGAAATATCTTTACCTGTGTCAATAGAAGTTAATTGGACAGCATTATAACCATCTTTTTCAAGAGTTTTAATATTCGCCACAACACATTCATCAACTCTCAGTAAAGTTATATGTGAACTAGTTCCTTTATCATCATAAAAGGAACTATTACCTACTTTAGTAGCAATTAAACCCGCTCTAGTCATATTAAATTTTAATATCCACTTCTACACCTGCAGATAAGTCAAGTTTCATTAGTGCATCAACTGTTTGTGGTGTCGGATCAATAATATCAAGAAGCCGGTTGTGTGTTCGAATTTCAAGTTGATCTCTACTTTTTTTATCTATGTGTGGTGATTTATTAACTGTAAATCTTTCAAATCTTGTTGGAAGTGGTATTGGTCCTTTTACTTTAGCACCAGTTCTTTTAGCAGTATTAATTATATCTTGAGTACTTGTATCTAACAAAGAATTATCATAACCTCTAAGTCTTATTCTAATATTCTGGTTATCCATTATGCTAACTTAGCCTTTACTTCTTCTGCAACATTTGAAGGTACTTCTTCGTAGTGATCAAACTGCATAGTATAATTTGCTCTACCTTGGGATAAAGATCTAAGGTTATTTACATAACCAAACATATTTGCGAGTGGTACCATTGCGTCAACAACATTAGCATTACCTCTTGTAGACATTTCTTGAACTTGACCTCTTCTACTATTAAGGTCACCGATTACATCACCCATATATTCTTCAGGAGTGACAACTTCAACTTTCATCATAGGTTCAAGTAAAACTGGACTGGCTTTGGAGATACCTTCTCTAAAAGCAGCTCTTGCAGCAATTTCGAATGCTAATACACTTGAGTCTACATCATGATAAGCTCCATCATATAAAGTTGCTTTAAAATCTATACATGGAAAACCTGCTATAACTCCTGTTTGTTGTTGTGCAACCAAACCTTTTTCAACTCCAGGAATATGTTCGGTTGGAATATTTCCACCCTTTATTTGATTTATAAATTGATAACCGCTACCAGGTTCACCTGGTTCAAATTTTATTTTAACTCTTGCAAATTGACCGGCACCTCCAGATTGTTTCTTATGAGTATAATCAACATCAAATGAATTTGATATAGTTTCCCTATATGCAACTTGAGGAGCTCCAACATTTGCCTCAACTTTGAATTCTCTTTTCATTCTATCAACAAGAATTTCTAGATGAAGTTCCCCCATACCTTTAATAATAGTTTGGCCACTTTCATGATCTGTTGTAACTCTAAAGCTTGGATCTTCCTGAGCTAGTCTACCCAATGCTTGACCCATTTTTTCATGGTCAACCTTAGTTTTGGGTTCTACAGCAACTTCTATAACTGGATCTGGAAAATCCATTCTTTCAAGTACTATAGGTTTATCTGATGCACATAATGTCTCTCCAGTTGTTACATCCTTTAATCCAACAAGAGCAACAATATCTCCTGCATTAGCAGTTTTTATCTCTTCTCTATTGTTAGCATGCATCAACAACATTCTTCCTATATTTTCTTTTTTGCCAGAATTTGAATTTAAAACGGAATCTTTAGTGTTTATTGTTCCTGAATAAATTCTTGCAAAAGTCAGGCTACCTACAAATGGATCCGTCATTATTTTAAAAGCTAGAGCGCTGAAAGGTTCATTATCATCACAATTTCTAGTTAATTCTTTTGCGTTATCATTAATGTCAACACCTTTAACATTACCAACATCTTTTGGAGAAGGCATATAATCAATAACTGCATCTAAGAGCGGTTGAACTCCTTTATTTTTAAATGCAGATCCTGTTAAAACAGGAACAAATGAGCCTCTTAATGTACCTTTTCTGATACATGATTTTAATTCTTCTGTTGATGGTTCGTTACCATCTAGGTAACTTTCCATTATTGAGTCATCTTCTTCAACTACTTTTTCGATTAATTTTAACCTATACTCTTGAGATTGATCTTTTAGATCCTCTGGAATCTCAACAACATCGAACTTCGCTCCAAGGCTTTCGTCTTGCCATATGATAGCTTTATTAGAAACTAAATCTACGACACCTTTTAAGTTACTTTCAATTCCTATAGGTAGTTGAGTAACTAAAGGATAAGATCCTAATCTTTCTGAAATCATATCAACACACATAAAGAAATTAGCACCTGTTCTATCTAATTTATTAACAAAACACATACGAGGAACTTTATATTTATCAGCTTGCCTCCACACTGTTTCTGATTGAGGCTCAACTCCAGCAACACCATCAAAAACAGCTACTGCTCCATCTAATACCTTTAAAGATCTTTCGACTTCAATTGTAAAATCAACATGACCTGGAGTGTCGATTATGTTTATTCGATGATCATTCCAAAAACAAGTTGTAGCAGCTGATGTAATAGTGATTCCTCTTTCCTGCTCTTGTTCCATCCAATCCATAGTCGCTGCACCATCATGAACTTCACCAATCTTATGAGATTTACCTGTGTAATAGAGTATTCTTTCAGTAGTTGTCGTCTTACCAGCATCAATATGAGCCATTATTCCAATGTTTCTATATTTTGATAGTGGATGAGATCTAGTCATACTTGTTTACCATCTAAAATGTGAAAAGGCTCTGTTTGCATCAGCCATCTTATGAGTTTCTTCTCTTTTTTTTACAGCATTACCTTTATTGTTAAAGGCATCAATAATCTCGTTAGCAACTCTTTCTCTCATAGTTTTTTCATTTCTTTTTATAGCTGAGTCAACTATCCATTTCATTGCTAGAGTTTGGGCTCTTTTTGGTCTTACTTCCATAGGAACTTGATAAGTTGCTCCACCAACCCTTCTTGATCTAACTTCTAATGATGGCTTCACATTATTTAATGCTTCATGAAAAAACTCAATAGGCGTTTTATCTGTTTTTTTAGAAACTAAGTCAAAAGCACCATAAACAATTTTTTCTGATGTAGATTTTTTACCATCAAGCATAATCCTATTCATAAATTTGGCTAAAACTAAATCTTTATACTTATGATCAGGAAGTATATTTCTTTTTTCAGCTGCTCTTCTTCTTGACATAATTATTTAGGGCGTTTAGCTCCATATAGAGATCTTCTTTGTTTTCTTGATGAGACTCCTTGCGTATCAAGTGTTCCTCTAAGAATATGATATCTTACACCTGGAAGATCCTTAACACGACCTCCTCTAATTAAAACAACTGAGTGTTCTTGTAAATTATGGCCTTCACCTGGGATATAAGCTGATACTTCCTGCCCATTAGTCAATTTTACTCTCGCAACTTTACGAAGTGCTGAATTTGGTTTTTTTGGAGTTGTAGTATAAACTCTTGTGCAAACACCTCTTTTTTGAGGACTTTTATCTAATGCTGGAACTTTATTCCTTTTCTTTACAGTAGATCTACCTTTTCTTACAAGTTGATTTATTGTTGGCATTTTATCCTTTAGTTAAGTGTTTGGATTTTACTCCACGACCTTTAACAAATCGTAGGGGTCTTTATTAATTGATAATGATAAAGTCAAGCAGATATGCTAAAAAATTCCTAATTTTCTATATTTTCAGTCTGATTTTTATCAATTATTTCTTTATCTCTTTCAAAAGCAATATTTTCATAGTCTGAAGTCATTTTTCCGGTTCCAGCTGGAATAAGCCTACCTACTATAACATTTTCTTTTAGGCCTTTTAAAGTATCAACTTTTCCTAGAGTAGCAGCATCAGTCAAAACTTTAGTTGTTTCCTGAAAAGATGCTGCTGAAATAAATGAATTTGTTTGTAAGCTGGCTTTTGTTATTCCAAGCAATACTGGCTCATAAACAACTTCTTTTTTTCCATTATTTGATAAGATTTTATTAATTTTTAAAACATCTCTTTTTTGTATTTGCTCTCCTGAAATTAAATTTGACTCTCCTGGATCCTTCACAAGAACTTTTTGTAACATTTGTCTTGCAATTGTTTCTATGTGTTTATCATTTATATATACGCCTTGGAGTTTATAAACTGATTGAACTTCTCTAACAAGATATTTTGCTAGTTCCTCGACACCTAAGATTCTAAGAATATCATGTGGTACAGGAGTTCCTTCAACGAGAATATCACCTTTTTTTACAAAATCGCCTTCTTGAACGTTTAGATACTTTGATCTAGGAATTAATGTTTCAAAATTATCTTTATCGTCTAATGAAGTAATAATAACTCTTCTTTTATTTTTGTAATCTTTACCAAATGAAATTTTTCCATCAATCTCACACATTATTGCAGGATCTTTTGGTTTTCTAGCTTCAAATAATTCTGCTACTCTTGGAAGTCCTCCTGTAATATCTTTAGTCTTTGAGGATTCTTTTGGTATTCTAGCTATTACTTGACCAGCAGAAACTTCTTGCCCATCCTCTACGCTCAATATTGAGTCAATTGACATAGGGTAATTTGAAAAGTTTGTTTCATCACTTATCTGATCTGATAGTTCATCAACGATGTTTATAGCAGGTTTGAAATTTTTACTTTTTTGATTTTGACTCCAGTCAATAACTATCTTACTTGAAATGCCTGTTGTATCGTCAATGGATTCTCTAAATGATACACCCTGCTTTAAGTCTATATATTTAACATATCCATTTTTTTCTGCAATTATGGGAAGTGTATAAGGATCCCACTCAGCTAAAATATCATTGCTGTTAACTTTATCTCCGTCATTTACAAATAATTTAGAACCAAATGGTATATTGGATGAATATTTTTCCAAACTTTCATCGAGAATTCTTATTTTACCATTTCTACTTAATACTATTTTATTTTTAAATTTATCTTCGATAATTTTAATATTATCCAGTTTAATGGTACCAGAAACTGCAGCTGATGCATTAGATTGTTCTACTGATGAACTCGCAGCACCTCCAATATGAAATGTTCTCATTGTTAATTGAGTACCAGGTTCACCAATAGATTGTGCTGCAATTATTCCTACTGCTTCTCCAACGTTAACTGAAGTTCCTCTTGCAAGGTCTCTACCATAACAAACTGAGCAAATCCCATCTTCTGTTTCACATGTTAATACTGACCTTATTTTTAGAGATCTGATTCCTAATCTTGCAATAGAATCAAGATGTTTTTCAGAAATTATTTCTCCAGCTTTAACAATTGTTTGACTGTTTTCATCAATAATTTCTTCAACTGGAGTTCTTCCAAGTATTCTCTCAGTTAAAGGAGATGTTATATTGCCGGACTCAACTATTTCTTCGACCAAAACTCCGTTTTTAGTATTACAATCTACCTCTCGAATAACAGCATCTTGAGCAACATCTACCAATCTTCTGGTCAAGTATCCACTACTTGCAGTTTTTAAAGCAGTATCGGCAAGTCCTTTTCGAGCTCCATGAGTGGAAGTAAAATATTCTAAAACAGACAAACCTTCTTTAAAATTAGATTTAATTGGGTTTTCAATTATTTCCCCAGAAGGTTTAGCCATTAAACCTCTCATACCAGATAATTGTTTTAATTGGGCTGCTGATCCCCTGGCACCAGAATGTGCCATCATGTAAACTGAATTGATTGGCTGATCCTCAGACGGACTTGAAATCACGTCTAACATTTTATCAGCAACTCTGTTTGTGCATTCTGACCAAGCATCAACTACTTTATTATATTTTTCTCCTTGAGTAATTAATCCATCTTGATATTGATTTTCGTATTCTTGGACTTTTGATTGAGTAGCGTTTAATAGCTCATCTTTATCGGTAGGGATAATCAGGTCATCTTTTCCAAAAGAAATACCGGCTATAGCGGCATACTTGAAGCCAATTTGCATTATGTGATCTGCGAACAACACAGTCTCTTTTTGCCCACAAAATCTATAAACGGCATCGATAATATTACTAACTTCTTTTTTTGTAAGAACTTTATTTATCATGTCAAAACTAATATTTTTATTATTTGGTAAAATATTGCCAAGTATCATTCTTCCTGGAGTAGTCTCAACTTTCACAAACTCTCCACTATTAGTTTTTATTCTTGCTTTTATTTTTGAATGCAAACTTAAATCTTGGTTTTCAAGAGCTTTTAAGATTTCATTTAGGTCAACAAAACTTCTTCCCTCTCCAATTTGCTTATCTCTCATTATAGATAAATAATAAATACCTAATACAATATCTTGTGATGGAACAATTATAGGTTTACCGCTTGAAGGAGATAAAATATTATTTGTGCTCATCATTAATACCCTAGCTTCAAGTTGTGCTTCAAGGCTTAAAGGTACATGGACTGCCATTTGATCTCCATCAAAATCTGCATTAAAAGCAGTGCACACCAACGGGTGAAGTTGTATAGATTTACCCTCAATCAATATAGGTTCAAAAGCTTGTATTCCTAACCTATGCAATGTTGGTGCTCTGTTAAGTAGTACTGGATGTTCTCTTATAACTTCTTCAAGAATATCCCATACTCTTGGATCCTCTTTTTCAACAAGTTTTTTTGCAGCCTTTATTGTATTAGCCCATCCATAGATATCAAGTTTATGAAATATAAATGGCTTGAAAAGTTCAAGAGCCATTTTCTTTGGAATACCACACTGATGAAGTTTAAGATTTGGCCCAACAACAATTACTGATCTACCTGAATAATCTACACGTTTACCTAATAGATTTTGTCTAAATCGTCCTTGTTTACCTTTTAACATGTCAGATAAAGATTTAAGTGGTCTTTTGTTAGTGGAGGTAATTACTCTGCCTCTTCTTCCATTATCAAATAAGGCATCAACAGATTCTTGAAGCATTCTTTTTTCATTTCTGATGATTATGTCTGGGGCCCTTAAATCAATAAGTCTTTTTAATCTATTATTTCTATTTATAACTCTTCTATACAGATCATTTAAATCACTAGTTGCAAATCTTCCTCCATCCAAAGGTACTAAGGGTCTTAATTCTGGAGGAATTACAGGCAGTACTCTCATTATCATCCATTCTGGTTTATTTTTTGATAAAATGAAAGATTCAATGAGTTTGAGTCTTTTAGTAATTTTAGTTTTTTTAAGTTCAGATTTAGTTTCTGTAAGATCAATTTTTAATTGATTATAATCTGTTTCCAAATCAATGCTTAAAAGCATTTGTTCAATAGCCTCAGCTCCAATTGCTGCACTAAATGAGTCTTCTCCATATTCGTCTTGATAATCAATATACTGCTCTTCAGAAATAATTTCGCCTTTTTTTAAGTCTGTTAAACCTGGCTCAACAACAATGAACTGCTCAAAATAAAGAACCTTCTCAAGATTTTTTATAGTCATATCTAAAAGAGTCGCAATTCTGCTTGGTAAAGATTTCATAAACCATATGTGAGATACAGGTGCAGCTAACTCAATATGACCCATTCTATCTCTTCTAACTTTAGATAAAGTAACCTCTACACCACATTTTTCACAAATTATTCCTCTAAATTTCATCCTTTTATACTTACCGCAAAGACATTCATAATCTTTCACAGGTCCAAAAATTCTTGAACAAAATAAACCATCTTTTTCAGGTTTAAATGTTCTATAATTGATAGTCTCAGGTTTTTTAATTTCACCGAAAGACCAGGATCTTATATCATCAGGACTGGCAATAGATATTTTAAGACTGTTAAAATTTTGAACACCCTGGTTCTGATTAAAAATATTTGTAAGCTCTTTATTCATTTGTTCCTATTAGGTTAGTAATGTTATTTTCTTTTAAATTTTCCTTAAAATCTAGATTCAAGCCAAGAGATCTTAGTTCCTTTACCATTACATTAAATGACTCAGGAGTTCCAGACTCAAAATTGTTATCACCTTTGACTATTGATTCATAAACTTTCGTTCTACCTGCTACATCGTCCGATTTTATGGTAAGAATTTCCTGCAGGGTGTATGCAGCTCCATAAGCTTCTAGGGCCCAAACTTCCATTTCTCCAAATCTTTGACCACCAAATTGAGCTTTTCCACCTAGAGGTTGTTGGGTGACAAGACTGTATGGACCTATTGACCTAGCATGAATTTTTTCGTCGACAAGATGGTGAAGTTTAAGCATATACATATAGCCTACAGTTACTGGTCTTTCAAATTTTTGACCTGTTATACCATCATACAAAATTTCTTGACCTGTACTAGACACACCCGAAACAGATAATAAATTTGTGATATCTTTTTCTTTTGCACCATCGAAAACAGGAGTTGCAAAAGGAATTCCATCTTTAAGATTATTACCTAATTCTAGTATTTCATCGTCATTCATATTTTTGATAGATTTTTGATGATAATCTAAGTCGTAAATTTCCAGTAATTTTTTTCTAAGATCATTAGTTTGTCCCTCAGATTGAATCTTTTTTATCATTTGATTTACTTGTTTTCCTAATGAGGCAGAAGCCCATCCTAAGTGAGTTTCTAAAATCTGACCTATATTCATTCTGCTTGGTACACCAAGTGGATTTAAAACAATATCAACTGGAGTTCCATCTTCTAGATATGGCATATCTTCAACTGGACATATTTTAGATATTACACCTTTATTTCCATGTCTTCCAGCCATCTTGTCACCTGGTTGAAGTTTACGTTTAACAGATATAAATACTTTTATTAATTTTAACACACCAGGTAAAAGTTCATCACCACTTTGAATTTTGTCAATTTTATTTTCAAACTTTTGATTAATATTTCCTAGTTGGTTTTCATAATTTTTTACCAATAACTCTATTTGATTACTTTTTTTCTCATCTGAAATATTTATTTTTAGTAAATCACTTAAAGTAAGATCTTCAATTTGTTCAAATTTTAATTGTGTATTTTTTGTAAAATTATTATTTCCAGAAATGAACGTTTGATTATTAAGTAACTCTCTAAGATGATTCCCAAAACTTTTCTCTAATATTTTTAATTCATCATCTCTGTCTCGGGCAATTACCTCTATTTGATTATTTTCTATACTTATTGCTCTTTCATCTTTCTCTATTCCTCTTCTTGAAAAAACTCTTATCTCAACAACTGTACCTTTAACACCAGGAGGAACTCTCAAACTTGTATCCTTTACGTCAGCTGCTTTTTCTCCAAATATTGCCCTTAATAGTTTTTCTTCTGGAGTCATAGGAGATTCGCCTTTTGGAGTAACCTTACCAACTAAAATATCACCTGAATTAACCTCTGCACCTACATAAACTATGCCTGTTTCATCAAGGTTAACTAGCATTTCCTCACTTGCGTTTGGTATATCTCTGGTTATTTCTTCTGGACCTAATTTTGTATCCCTAGACATTACTTCAAACTCTTCTACATGGATTGATGTAAAAACATCATCTTGAACAACTTTTTCTGAAATTAAAATTGAATCTTCAAAATTGTATCCATTCCATGGCATGAATGCAGCTAATACATTTCTACCTAGTGCAAGTTCGCCTAAATCAGTTGCAGGACCATCAGCTATAACTTGGTTTTTTTCGACTTTATCACCAACATTAACAAGTGGCCGTTGTGTTATACATGTATTCTGATTAGATCTCTGAAATTTTGCAAGATTATAAATATCAATTTTATTAAGTGTTTTATCACTTTTATCAGTTATTCTAATTACAATTCTATTAGCATCAAGTTGATCTACTACGCCTTCTCTTTTTGCTACAACTGTTGAACCACTATCATTAGCAACCGTATATTCCATTCCAGTTCCAACTAGTGGAGCCTTTGGTTTAATTAATGGAACTGCTTGTCTCATCATGTTTGAACCCATTAAAGCTCTATTGGCATCATCATTTTCTAAAAAAGGTATTAGAGAGGAGGCAACAGATACTAATTGTTGAGGAGAAACATCCATTAAATCTATTGCATCAATATCTGCATTAATAAACTCACCATTTTTTCTACAACTTACAACTTGATTTGCAAATTTACCCTTAGAGTCTATTTCAGCATTTGCTTGAGCAATTACAAAATCTTCTTCATCAATCGCACTTAAATAAATTACTTTATCTGATACTTTGCCTGAGTTTACTATTCTATAAGGAGTCTCGATAAAACCATATTTGTTAATCCTGGAGTAAGAGGCTAAACTATTAATTAAACCAATATTTGCTCCCTCAGGAGTTTCGATGGGACAAATTCTACCATAATGTGTTTGATGCACATCTCTAACTTCAAAACCAGCTCTTTCTCTATTGAGCCCACCTGGACCTAACGCAGAAACCCTTCTTTTATGTGTTATTTCACTTAAAGGATTTGTTTGATCCATAAATTGACTAAGTTGACTGAGTCCAAAGAATTCTTTTATTGAAGCAACAACAGGTTTTGCATTTACAATATCTTGCGGCATGATATTATCTACTTCAAGCGAGCTAAGTCTCTCTTTTATTGCTCTGTCCATTTTTAATAATCCTATTCGGTATTGATTTTCAAGAAGTTCACCAACAGATCTTACTCTTCTATTAGCTAAGTGATCAATATCATCTATTTCACCCTTACCATCAATTAAGTTATGCATATGCTTCACAACATCTAAAATGTCACTCTTATCTAAAACTCTTTGTTCTATAGAAGTATTTTTTTTGAATTTAGCATTTATTTTTAACCTGCCAACCGAAGATAAATCATATCTATCTGAGTTAAAAAAAAGATTATTAAAAAGATTTTCGGCCGTCTCAATTGTAGGCGGTTCGCCTGGTCTTAATATTTTAAATATCTCAAATAAAGCTTCTTCTCTAGATCTAGCTTTATCAGATTGAATAGTGTTTCTGATATATGAACCTATTTCAATATTATCTGCTTTTAATATATCAATTTTATTTATTTTATTTTCATTAAGAAACTGTATAAAACTTTCATCAATCTCATATCCAGCTTCATAAAAAATTTTACCAGTTTTTTCGTCAATAATATCTGAAGATATAAAGAACCCTATTAATGACTCCTCGCTAATAGATAAATTTGAAATATTTTTCTTATTGAGATCATTAATAATTTTTTGATTAACTTTTGTTCCTTTAGAAACAATAACCTTTCCATTTTTAGAATCTAAAAGATCAAAGTTAAGAATTTTTGCCTTAAAAAAACTTATATCTTGCTTAAATGACCATCCAAAATTATTTTTTTTATAAACAATATTATCATAAAATAATGATAATATTTCTTCACCTGTCATACCGAGTATACGTTTTGAGTCAGGCTCTATTTTATTATCTTCACATTCTTTAATATATTTTTCTGATGCTTCGCTAAGTAAGCACTTAAATAAAGTTGTTACAGGGAATTTTCTTTTTCTGTCAATTCTTGCGTGAATAATATTCTTAGCATCGTGTTCAAAATCTAACCAAGACCCTCTGTAAGGAATTATTCTGGCATTAAAAAGAAACTTCCCACTAGTATGTGTTTTTCCAAAGTCATGATCAAAAAATACACCGGGCGATCTATGCATCTGACTAACTACAACCCTTTCAGTACCATTCACAACAAACGTAGCATTTTTAGTCATTAGGGGAATATCACCCATATATACTTCTTGCTCTTTAATATCTCTAACAGATTTGGTTCCAGCAATTTCGTCAATGTCCCATATGATCAGACGAAAATTTACAAGAAGAGGAGTTCCATAAGTCATACCTCTCTGCGAACATTCTTCTACGTCATATTTTGGTACACCAAGATTATAACTTACATAATCTACGGAAGCTCGCTCAGCGTAGTCTTGAATAGGAAAGACAGATTTGAAGATAGAATGTAGACCAGTGTCCTCTCTTTTATCAGGATCAGTTTGTAATTGTAAAAAATTATCGAATGATCTTTTTTGTACTTCTACTAAATTTGGTAACGAAGTTACGAGAGGAATTTTTCCAAAAGATTTTCTAATTTTTTTTAAATTAACATGGTCTAAACTCATTTTTCTCCTTTACGATAATTACTAAGAGTAGGCCTTATTAAAAGGCCTACAAATTATTTTAATGTAACTTTTGCGCCAGCTGCCTCTAATGCTTTTTTCATTTCTTCAGCTTCTTCTTTTTTTACACCTTGCTTTAGAGGTTTTGGTGCACCTTCTACTAAATCTTTAGCTTCCTTTAAGCCAAGACCAGTGATGGTTCTAACCTCTTTTATAACTGCTATTTTGTTAGATCCAGATTCAGATAATTCAATATCAAATTCTGTCTTCTCTTCTGCAGCTGCATCTCCACCACCTGCAGCTGGAGCAGCTGCTACTGCTACTGGAGCAGCAGCAGATACGCCCCATTTTTCTTCAAGTAGTTTACTCAATTCAGCTGCCTCAAGTACAGTCAAAGAAGAGAGATCTTCCACAATTTTATTTAAATCAGCCATTTATTTCTCCTTATTACCTAGTTCGACTCTTGTTTATTGCTACTGTTAGAACTAATTAATCTTGCAATTTGTGCCCCAGGCTCAATTGTAATTGAAGCTATCTTTTGAGCAGGTGCAGATATTAATCCTATTATTTTTCCTCTTAACTCATCTAAAGAAGGTAATTTTGCAAGAAAATCAATTTTTTCTCTATCAATTTTCTCACCATTATAACCTCCGCCAACAATTTTAAACTTTTCAAATTTTTTCTCAAAACTAACTGCTACTTTCGCTGGTGCTACTGCATCATCAGAATAAGCAATTGCTGTTGGACCTTTAAAAAGCTCAGAAATATCTTTAAATTGAGTTTCAGATATAGCAAGTTTAGTGAGTCTGTTCTTTGTTACTTTAAATTTTGCACCATTATCTCTCATTTCTTTTCTGAGTTGCTCTGTTTCACTAACTGTTAGTCCAGAATATTCAGCAACAATTACAGAAGTAGAATTTGAGAAATCTTCTTTGAGATTATTTACAAAATCTTTTTTTTCAGAACGTTTCACGTCAACCTCGGTTTTAATTGAATCTAAAAGATTCAATATTAGCTAAAATTAGTTTGCCCACCAAACTAATTTAAAGCCTGTCAAGAAGCAAATCAATGACTCGCTTCAGTCTATGCAGGATATTAAGCTCAAGGCCCCTGCAGTCTTTGACAGGTGATGATCAAAGATCATCTTTTGGATTAATTAACGCAAGCTAGCTTGGTTAATATTTAATCCAACTCCCATAGTTGAAGCTATGGTAACCTTTTTTATAAAAGAACCCTTAACGGTATCGGGCTTACTTTTACTAACTGAAGAATAAAATGTTTTGATGTTTTCTAACAAGTCTTCTTCACTAAAATCCAGTTTGCCAACACCAGCATGAACGATACCAGATTTATCATTTTTGAATTTAACTTGACCTGATTTAGCGTCTTTTACTGATTTAGAAATTTCATTAGTTACAGTTCCAAGTTTAGGATTTGGCATTAATCCTTTTGGACCTAGTATTTTTGCTACTTTACCTAATTTAGGCATCATATCTGGAGTCGCAATTAGAACATCAAATTCTATTTTTGATTTGGAAATAGTTTCAATCAAATCATCGCTTCCTACTATGTCTGCACCATTACTTTTTGCATCATTTTGTTTGTCCTCATTTGCAATTACTGCCACCTTTACAGTTTTACCTGTTCCGTAAGGAAGATTTACAACTCCTTTAATATTTTGATCAGTTTTGTTGCTGTCAATTCCGAGATTAATTGAAATATCAATTGTTTCTTTAAATTTTACATAAGATTTTTCTTTTAAAATTTTGATTGCTTCAAGCGGCTCGTAAATCTTTGTAGTGTCAAAATTATTTAACAATCGTTTTCTATTTTTTGTTATTTTCATTAACCTACTACCTCCATACCCATTGAAACAGCAGATCCTTTAACCATATTCATTGCTCCATTTAGATCAATAGCATTTAAATCTTGCATTTTTTCTTTCGCAATTTTTTCAATATCCTGAATTGAGACTTTGCCCACTAATGATCTTCCAGGAGTTGAATTTCCTTTTTTTATTTTAGCAGCTTTTTTAAGATAATAACTTACTGGTGGTAATTTTGTAGTAAAGTCGAAACTTCTATCTTTATATGCTGTTATAATAACTGGAATTGGTGCACCTTTTTCTAAATCTTTTGTTTTATCATTAAATGCTTTACAAAAATCCATTATGTTCAAGCCTCTTTGTCCAAGTGCAGGCCCTACAGGAGGTGATGGATTAGCTCCTCCAGCTGGTATTTGTAATTTAATTAAACCTAAAATTTCTTTAGCCATATTTTATACCTTTTCTACCTGCGAATATTCCAGGTCAACAGGCGTTGATCTTCCAAAAATTGATACAGCAACTCTGAGTCTTGCTTTATCTTCATCTATTTGTTCAACCTCTCCATTAAATGAAGCAAACGGACCATCAATTACTTTTACTTGTTCACCTATATCATACATTATTGCTGGTCTAGATTTTTCCATACCATCAATTACTTGTTCAGATATTCTTTTTGCTTCAGCATTGCTTATTGGAATTGGTTGGCCTTTATTACCTAAAAAACCACTGAGCTTAGGTGTGGTTTTGATTATGTGCCAAGTATCATCATTAAGATTCATTTTAATAAGAATATAACCAGGATAAATTTTTCTTTCTGTGTTAACTCTAACTCCCCTTTTAACTTCAACAACATTTTGAACAGGTACTGATATTTCCTCAATGTGTTCTTTAATACCTAATTTTGTTGCTTGATCCATTATACTATCTGCAACTTTTTTTTCATACCCTGAGTAAGCATGAAGAACGTACCATCTTGCTTTATTCATTAAAAACCTGATCCTATTTCAATGATTTTTCTTATAGAAAAAGACCAAATTTGATCAGTTAAAAGAAAAAATAAAGAAAATAAAATTATTAATAGTATTACTATTGCGGAGGAAATAAAGGTATCTCTTCTTTGAGGCCAGGTTACTTTTTGTAATTCTTGTCTAACTTGTCTTACGAAAAGTGCTGGTGATGTTTTCTTTTTTTCAATATTCATATTTTCATTTCTCTTGGCAGGAGTGGCAGGACTTGAACCCGCAGCCCCCGGTTTTGGAGACCGGTGCTCTACCAGTTGAGCTACACTCCTAATAAGTATTGGCTAACTGATAGAGCGGTCTCTAAAACTATTCAATAATTTCAGCAACAACTCCAGCGCCAACTGTTCTTCCACCTTCTCTAATTGCAAATTTTAAACCCTTATCCATTGCAATTGGAGACAAAAGAGTAACTTCCATAGCAATATTATCACCAGGCATTACCATTTCAGTTCCTTCTGGCAATTTAATTGTTCCAGTTACATCAGTTGTTCTAAAGTAGAATTGAGGTCTGTAGTTTGAAAAGAATGGAGTGTGTCTTCCGCCCTCTTCTTTTTTTAAGACATATGCTTCTGCTTTAAATTTTGTATGGGGTTTTATTGAACCAGGTTTAGCTAACACTTGACCACGCTCAACTTCTTCTCTTTTTGTACCACGAAGAAGAACACCAACGTTGTCTCCGGCTTCACCAGAATCTAAAAGTTTTCTAAACATTTCAACTCCAGTACAAGTAGTTTTTTGAGGTTCTCTTATTCCTAGGATCTCGATTTCCTCTCCAACTTTAACTTGACCTTGTTCAATTCTTCCAGTTACAACCGTACCTCTACCAGAAATTGAAAATACATCCTCAACTGGCATTAAGAAAGGCTGATCTACAGGTCGGCTAGGTTGTGGTATATGTTCATCAACTGCTTTCATTAATTCCATAATTGAATTTTTTCCAATTTCATCATCTCTACCTTCAAGCGCTGCTAAAGCTGAACCCTTAATGATTGGGATAGTATCACCTGGGAATTCATATGAAGTAAGAAGTTCTCTAATTTCCATTTCAACTAGATCAATTAGTTCTTTGTCATCTACTTGATCAACTTTGTTCATGTATACAACAAGAGCTGGCACACCTACTTGTCTAGCTAAAAGTATGTGTTCTCTTGTTTGAGGCATTGGTCCGTCAGCAGCATTAACAACTAAGATACCACCATCCATTTGAGCTGCACCAGTTATCATGTTCTTAACATAATCTGCGTGTCCGGGACAATCTACGTGAGCATAATGTCTTGCTTCAGTTTCATACTCAACGTGTGCTGTAGATATAGTAATACCACGTTCTCTTTCTTCAGGCGCTTTATCAATGTTTGCATAATCTGTAAATTCTGCTCCACCTGTCTCAGCTAATATTTTTGTTATAGCAGCTGTTAATGTTGTTTTACCATGGTCAACGTGACCAACAGTACCTATGTTACAATGCGGTTTGTTTCTTTCGAATTTTGCTTTAGCCATTTTTTTTACCCCAATAATATTTTGTTATGGAGCGGGTGAAGGGAATCGAACCCTCGTAGCCAGCTTGGAAGGCTGGAGCTTTACCACTAAGCTACACCCGCAACTAAACTGACTGCTTCACACACTCACTTTAATGCTTTCATCCCATTACCTCCATAATGGTGGAGGGGGTAGGATTCGAACCTACGTACGCTCACGCGGGCGGATTTACAGTCCGCTGCCTTTAACCACTCGACCACCCCTCCGTTTGAAGAAATTGGCCAATACTAATAAATTAGTATAAATGTCAATCTAAAACAGCAGCTTCACCTTTGCAAAATACGTATACTCGTAAAAGCAACGGCCTTTTAGACAAAAAATGCCATTTTGTACATATCTAGATTGTATTAATTGGACAAATCTGTGATATTAAACCATGAGTAAGTTTAGAAATAATAAATCTAATAAAAACCAGGGAATTCATACAATTTTTGGTCAACATTCTGTTAAGGCAGCACTCCAAAATGATAAAAGAAAGAATATTGAGCTTATAATTAGTAAAAATCAGACTAATTTTGCCAAAAAATATGAATCTAATATACAAAAAATTACCATTCTTCCTCAAAATGAATTCACAAAAAGATTTGGGAATGAAAACACAACGCAGGGAGTAGTTCTAAAAACAAAGGATCTTACTTGGCCAGGTTTAGAAGAATTTGTAAAAGTAGAAAGTAAGAAATCAAAATCGGTAATATTAATTTTAGATCAAGTTACTGACCCTCAAAATATTGGCTCAATAATGAGGTCATGTGCATTATTTGATTGTGCAGGAATTATAGTTGGCAAAGATAATTCACCAGAACTGACTTCATCACTTTATAAATCAGCATCCGGTGCTGCAGAAATTGTAAATTATATTAGAGTGACAAATATTAGAAGAGCTATTTCTTTTCTTAAAAAAAATAATTATTGGATTTATGGCTTTGACAGTTCGAAAAATAAAAATTCAAAATTAAATTTTTCACAAAAATCAGTATTAGTTTTTGGTTCTGAAGGAAAAGGTATTAGAGAGTTGGTAAAAAAAGAATGCGATGAAATAATACAGATAAACATTAAAAATAATTTAAAATTTGAAATTGATAGTTTGAATGTTTCTAACGCAACATCGATTGCATTATATCACTTTTACTCAATTTAAATGTTTGTAAGGTGGTGCCGCGTGTCGGAATCGAACTGACTACCTGATGATTACAAATCAACTGCTCTACCAAATGAGCTAACGCGGCTTTAATTTTGCATTTATATTAAATTATAAATTCGACAAGAATTTTATAAATTAAATTCCAGGAATATAAGGAACTCCATCACCCTTTACCCTTTCGTTTAATTCACTTAATGTAGAGCATGCTGTGATTGGACTAAATACAAGAAATAAAATTATTAATGTTTTTTTAATCATAAAATATTTATAACTTCTCAATTTTTGCTGCACAATATTTAAATTCAGGAATTTTTCCATATGGATCTAAAGCTGGGTTAGTTAAAAGATTAGCAGCAGACTCATTATAACAAAATGGAATAAATATAACTCCATCAGGAATCGCCCTGTCTTGCCTTACTCTAATATCTATTGAGCCTCTTCTAGTTGTGACTTTTATTTTATCACCAGCTTTCATATTATTTTTAATTATATCTTTAGGTGATATTGATACTGAAGGTTCCGGTTCGATGGCATCTAAATTTGATGCCTTTCTAGTCATAGCTCCAGTATGCCAATGCTCTAATTGTCTTCCTGTGGTTAGTATCATCGCAAATTCTTTATCAGGTACTTCATCTGGTGAAGTAACACTAGCTGGAACAAATTTACCTTTACCATTTTCGTTTGGAAATTTATCACCAAAAACAATTTCATCTCCTGGTGTAGTTGGAGATTTACTTGGATAAGTTACAGAGTTTTCATTTTCTAATCTTTCCCAAGAAATATTGTTTAATGAAGGCATTGTTAATGACATTTCTTCATAAATTTCCTTGGGATGATTATAATTCCAATTTAAACCCATTCTTTTTCCAAGTTCGTTTGTTATCCACCAATCTTCTTTGGCCTGACCTGGAGACTCTAAAGCTTTTCTTCCCATCTGTACTTGTCTGTTAGTATTAGTAACTGTTCCATTTTTTTCAGGCCATGCTGAAGCGGGGAAAATAACATCTGCATATGTTGCTGTTTCAGTTAAAAAAATATCTTGAACAACTAAATGCTCTAACATTTGTAACGCTTCTCTTGCATGATTTAGATCAGGATCAGACATTGCTGGATTTTCGCCAAGTATATACATACCCTTAATTGTATTCTCGTGAATAGCATCCATAATTTCAACAACAGTTAGACCTTTTTTATCATCTAAAGGCGTCTTCCAAAGTTTTTCAAAAAAATCTTTATTATTATCTTTATCAACTAATTGGTAATCAGGGTACATCATTGGTATAAGGCCGGCATCCGACGCTCCTTGAACATTATTTTGTCCTCTTAAAGGATGTAAACCAGATCCTCTTTTTCCAATATTACCTGTCATTAAAGCTAAAGAAATTAAACATCTAGCATTGTCCGTACCATGTGTGTGTTGAGAAATCCCCATCCCCCAAAAAATTATTCCTTTATTTGTATTGGCATATAAGCGCGCTACTTCTCTTATAAGTTCTGGATCGATACCTGTTTCATTTTCCATTATATCAGGTGAATAATTCATTAAATGTTTTCTTAATTTATCAAATCCTTCAGTTTGTTTTTTAATATATTCGGAATTAAATAAATTTTCTTCGACAATAACATTCATTATTGAGTTTAAGAGAGCAACGTCAGATCCTGGTTTAAATTGCAACATATGAGTTGCATGTTTTTTTAAAGAATGACCTCTGGGATCCATCACAATTAATTTAGAGCCCTTTTTAGCAGCATTCTTAAAAAAAGTTGCTGCAACAGGATGGTTTTCAGTAGGATTTGCTCCAATGACTATTATCACATCAGAATGTTCAACTTCATAAAATGGAGCAGTAACAGCTCCTGAACCAATAGTTTCCAATAGCGCAGCTACAGAGGACGCATGACAAAGTCTTGTACAATGATCAACATTATTTGTATTAAAACCAGTTCTGATTAATTTTTGAAATAAATAAGCTTCTTCATTTGAACATTTAGCTGATCCAAAACCTGCTAGATTACTCTTTCCATTTCTTTGTTTATTAAGTTTTAAAAACCCCTGTGCAGCATAATCTAGAGCTTCATCCCAAGATGCTTCTCTGAAAAATTCATGAATATTCGAAAAATTAATACTTGGGTGTAAGTCTTTTGGTTTATCTTGAATTCTAATCAATGGCTTTGTAAGTCTTTCTGGATTATTTACATAATCAAAACCAAACCTTCCTTTTACACATAATCTATTCTTGTTTGCAGGACCATCAACACCATTAACATATTTAATTTTGTTATCTTTTACATTGTATTCTATCTGACAACCCACACCACAATAAGGACAAACGCTATCAATTTTTTTATCTACCTCACTATGACCAACACCGTCTTTATCTACAATGGATGCTGGCATTAATGCTCCAGTTGGACAAGCTTGTACACATTCACCACATGCCACACATGTGCTATCACCCATTGGATCATCAAAATCGAATACAATTTTAGAATTTTCTCCTCGATATGCCATTCCGATGACATCGTTGACCTGAACTTCTCTACATGCTCTTACACAAAGATTACATTGGATGCATGCATCTAGATTTACAGCCATACTAGGATGAGAAACATCTGCTTGACATGAAGTTTTTTTTGGAAATCTACTTTCTTTAACTTCAACTTTGTCTATCCATTTCCAAAAGTCAGAATTATTATCATGAGCAATTTCTTTTTTTGGCTGGTCTGCTAGAAGTAATTCAAAAACTAACTCTCTAGATTTTTTAGCTTTTTCTGAAGAAGTTTTTACTTTCATACTATCAGTCGGCTTTCTAATACAAGATGCTGCCAACACTCGTTCTCCTTCAATTTCAACCATACATGCTCTACAATTTCCATCTGCTCTATAGCCAGGTTTATCGGAATAACATAAGTGTGGGATTTCTGTTCCAAGTCTATTTGCAACTTGCCAAATAGTTTCATCAGCATTTGCTTCAACTAACTTTTCGTTTAAATAAAATTTTGTTTTCTCTTTAGTCATAAGTTATTTCATTGCTAAAATATTTTAAAACAGAATTTAATGGGTTTGTTGCAGCTTGTCCTAAACCACATATCGATGCTTGAGCCATAACTTCACTTAAATCTTTTAATTTTTCCTTGTTCCAATTTTTTTCTTGCATTAATTTTACAGTTTTCTCAGTGCCGGAACGGCATGGTGTACATTGACCACAACTTTCCTCTTCAAAAAATTTTAGTAAATTAAGTGCAACATCTTTCATATTATCATGATCCGATAATACAACTACTGCCGCTGAGCCTAAAAAACAACCGGCATCCATTAATTCTTTTGATCCATAATCAAGTGGAATATCATTCATAGTAGCAGGTAGAATACCACCAGATGCACCTCCCGGAAGATATCCTTTAAAAGTATGTCCATCTGCCATACCATCACAATACACATCAATTAATTGTTGAATTGTTATACCAGCTGGGGCAACTTTTACTCCTGGGTTCTTTACTCTTCCAGATACTGAAAAACTATGAAAACCCTTATTTCCATTGGACCCCTTTTCAGCAAACCACTTTGCTCCTTTTTCAATTATATCTCTTACCCAAAAAAGAGTTTCTAAATTATTTGTTAAAGTTGGACATCCAAATAAACCAATTTCAGCCACATAAGGCGGTCTATGTCTTGGCAATCCTCTCTTGCCTTCAATACTTTCTATCATTGCTGACTCTTCTCCGCAAATATAGGCTCCTGCCCCTCTTCTTACTATGAAAAAGTCTTTTGGAATTATTTCTTCGTCTTCCATTTTATTTATTTCATCAAGTAAAATTTTTATAACTGCTGGATATTCATCTCTCATATAAATATAAACTTTTTGAGCATTTATAAAATAGGAGGCAATTAAAGCTCCTTCTAAAAATCTATGTGGATCACTCTCTAAATATGACCTATCTTTAAATGTTCCTGGTTCACCTTCATCACCATTAACAGCAACATATTTTTTGCCATTGTAATTTGAGACAATTTCCCATTTTTTTCCTGTAGGAAATCCAGCACCACCCTTACCTTTCAATCCGCTTTCATTTAATGAATCCAAAACTTGTTTTTTTGAGATCACACCATTTTTTATTTTGTCTGCAATTTCATAACCACCATTTTTTTTATAAGAAGATAAATTAATATAATCTGGAATGAAGGGGTCAAAAGTTTTTTCATCGATTGTTTTTTTAACTTTATCAAAGTTAGCCTCATCAACATAATTTTTTCCTACGCAGACAGTAGGCGCAACATTGCATCTTCCCATACATGGCCCAGGTACGACTTTTATATTTTTATTTTCTAATTTCTTTATATCTTGAAGTAATTTGTGTGCACCAAATAATTCACAAGTTAAACTTTCACATACCCTTATAACATTCACTGGGTTATAATCTTTACTATTTTTGATAATATTAAAGTGAGCATAAAAAGTTGCAACTTCATAAATTTCAGAAAGTGGTAAATTAATAATAGTTGATAAAGCTACCAGATGCTTATCATACAAAACACCAAATTTATCCTGTAATATATGCAAATATTCGATTAATTCATCTCGCTTAAATATTAATCCTGAAAACAATTTAGAAACTTCATCTAAATATTTATCTTCGACTTGTCTTCCTTTTGGAGTCCAACGTCTTTTCTTCTTTTTTAAAGAAGTTTCTGTTTGAGAAACAAATTTATCCATTCCAATTAATATTATACTATATATTAAGTATCAGAAAACTATGAAAGATTCAGTTGAAAATGATGAATTAGTTCTTGATACTAGTGGTACAGAATGTCCTATACCAGTACTTAAGGCTAGGAAACTTGCTTCAGAATTAAATAAAGATACAGTTATTAAAATTATTGCAACTGACCCTTTGGCTGAAGCAGACTTTGAACATTATTGTGATCAGTCCAACTATGAATATTTAAGTTGTGAAAAAATTAAAGATAAAATTGTAATTCGTTATAGATTTAAAATAAAAAATTAAAATAAACTTTCATAACTATAAAAATCAAATATATCTCCCTTGTTTACTTTAGAAACATTTTCATCAATTTCTATTATACCATCTGAATAGGATATAGAACTAATCATGCCAGAACCTTGTTTAAGAAATTTGTTTGCAATATTTTTATTTTTTATATTTTCTTTATTTACGCGTAACCACTCCATTCTTTTTGTTTTTTTCTTCATAGAAAAATTAGCTGTAATTTTACTTGAAGATGGGAGCTTAAAATTTCCACCAGATAGTTTTTCTATTAATGGTTTTATTAACATTGCATATAATAATTGAACAGAAACTGGATTGCCTGGTAAGCAAATTATGTAGCACTTATTTATTTTTCCAACTGCAATTGGTCTCCCTGGTTTTATTGCTGCTCTCCAAAAATATATCTTACCTAATTCAGATAAAACTTTAATTAGATGATCTTCATCACCGACAGATGCGCCACCAGCAGTTATTATTACATTAAATTTTTTTGAACTATAAAAAATTTTGTTTTTAATAGATTTAAAATTATCTTTGAGATTTCCACAATATTTTTTTTCTATAAAATTCTTATCAAGTAAATTATTTAAACTATAATAATTTGAATTATTAATTTCAGAATTTTTTAAATTTTTAGTTGGTTTTCGTAATTCATTACCACTTGTAAAGAAACCAATTTTAATTTTTTTAAATACTTTTATTTTACTAATACCAGTAGCAGCAATTAAATTTATATTTTGTTGATTTAATTTAGATCCCTTTTCCAATATGTTTTGGTATTTTTTTATATCTTCACCCTTTAATCTATAGTTATCTCCAAATTTTGGAATTTTAATTAAATGAATTTTATTTCCTTTCTTGTATGTATTTTCCTGCATAACTACAGTTGATGAATTCGAAGGCATTTTTGCACCAGTAAAAATTCTAACTGCTTCACCAGGTTTTACTTTTATATTTTTGTTATCTCCAGCTGCTATTCGTCTATTACAAAAAAAAACTTTTTTTGTTTTTAAATCTGTTTTTAAAATAGCATAACCGTCTACAGCTGAATTATTAAAAGGAGGTAAATTAATTTTACTTTTTATATTTTCATAAAGAAATCTATCCTTTGAATTTTCTAAATTAACTTTTTCAGAACTAAAAATTACAATATTTTGTTTTTTAAATAAATTAACAATTTGTTTTTTGGTTAAAGGTGATTTATTCATTAAAATTCTCTCAAAATAAAATCGACTATATTATCAATTTCGTCATTCTTAAAAATTCTCAAGTCAGTTTCAAGTTTATTATTTGAAATAATAGCTTTTATATTTTTAATTTTGGTAAATAAGTAATTATCATTATCATTTTTAATTATTTCAATTTTTGGGTGATTTTCATTTTTAAACCCTTCCACTATTACAATATCAATTTCTGAAAGTTGATTAATTAATTCATCTAATTTTTTTTCTTTTGAATTGTTTAGCTCTGATATTTTAACCCATCGCTTCGATGAACTAACTATTACTTGAGAAGATCCCGCTAATCTATGCTTAAAGCTATCTGTATTCTCATGATCTATATCAAATTCGTGATGTGCATGTTTAATTGAAGCAACACGAAAATTTTTAGAGGTAAGTTTATTTATAATTTTAGTTGCAATAGTTGTTTTCCCTGAGTCCTTCCAGCCAACAATTCCTACTATTTTCATTTAATAGATCTATTATTTAATAAATATACAAGCGAGTAAATAATTATTGTTATTGATATTAAAACTAAACCTAATGCCATAGCGTATTCTAAATTTCCCATTCTAGTTTCTAACGATATAGCAGTTGTCATTACTCGTGTATAATGATCAATATTACCACCCACAATCATAACTGCACCAACTTCTGAAATTGCCCTTCCAAAAGCAGATAATAATGTTGTTATTAATAAAAAATAACTATGGTTAAATAAAAGTTTTACAGAACCCCAAAAAGGGATATTTAAGGATCTTATCTGATCTTTAAATTCAAACCAATTTTTAGAAAATATCTCATGAGATAATGAAGCAATTATTGGAAAAATTATTATAGTTTGAGCAATTATCATCGCAGAAGGTGTGTAGAGAAGTTGTAAGACACCTAAGGGTCCACCTGATGCAAAAATAAAATAAACAATTAAACCAACTACAACTGGAGGAATTCCCATCAATGAGTTTATAATTATTAAAATAATTTTTTTGAAATAAAAATTATAAATTGCAAAATAATACCCTACTATAAATCCTAATAATGATGCAATAATTAGGGCAGTAAAACTTACAAATAATGATAAAAGTATAATGTCCCATAGTTCATTATCTAAGGTAATAATTAATAGTATGGAATTTGTGAAAATTTCTAATATGTTCATTTATATTATTAGTTTAATTACAACATATGGCAAAAAAAGAGAAATATTTAGTCTCACCTGATATTAATAATAAGTCCTTAATTACAAAACTAAATGGTTTTGATGAGAAAGGGAATAAAATAATTTCTAAAGTTATTAATGAAAAAGCTCTTACAATTTTTCTTAATAATCAAGAGATAGTAACGCTAATGTCTATTTGTGATCACCCAAAATATCTTGCAGTTGGGTATTTATTGAATCAAAATATGCTTAAGAAAAATGATATAATTACAAAAGTTGAAATTGATAAAGATTTAGGTGTGGTTGTTGTACGAACAAAACGTAAAACAAATTATGAAAACAAATTAAGAAAGAAAATAACTACTAGTGGTTGTGCAATAGGTACGGTATTTGGGGATATCTATGCTGAAATAAAAAAATCAAAATTGAAATCCAAAAAGAAAATTAAACATAAATGGATTTATGAAATATCAAAAAAAATTACATTAACACCGAGCTTATATTTAGAAACAGGAGCAATACATGGTTGTGCCATTATTAATAATAATAAACCATTGATTTATATGGAAGACGTTGGGAGACATAATGCTGTAGATAAAATTGCTGGTTTTATGTTTTTAAAAAAAATTAGCTCTTCAAATAAAATTTTTTACACCACAGGAAGACTAACTAGTGAAATGGTTATTAAAACTATAAAAATGGGTATTCCAATATTAGTTTCTAGATCAGGATTCACAGCATGGGGTGTAGAGCTGGCGAGAGGCTCGAATTTAACACTTATTGGACGAGCAAAAGGAAAAAAATATTTAGCACTTTCTGGGGAACATAGAATTGAACATAAATAAGAAAAAAATTTTGTTTGCCATACTTGCTGGAGGTCAGTCAAAAAGATTTGGAGGTGGATTTAAAACTTTTGCTAAAATAAATGGAATTACAATCTTAGACAAAATAATAAACAAGCTTAAAAAATATAATAATGAAATAATAATAAATGCTAATGACTTAAAAAAGTTTAAGAAAATTGATTACCCAATAATTGAAGATAAGTTCAAAGGTTTTGTAGGACCTTTAGCAGGGATACACACATCTATATTATGGACTAAAGAAAATTACACAAACAAAGAATGGGTTTTTACTGTTCCAAGTGATACCCCATTTTTACCTAATAATCTTTTAGATAAGTTTTTAGATGCATATGATGAAAATATAAAAATATTGATTGCAAGATCAAATAGTAGACATCATCCTGTAATAGCAATGTGGCATATATCGTTAATAACTAGTTTAGAAAATGAGTTAAAATTAAAAAATAGTAAAATTATGTTTTGGGTTAAAAAACACAAATATAAATTTGTTGAATTCGACAAAAGCCAGGAAAAGAATTTTTTCAATGTTAATACTCAGGAAGAATGGAATACTGCAAAAAATATCTAACTTTAATATAAATATGTAAAAAATATTTTTTTTGTATAAACAATATTCTAAATGATAAGCTCAATATATAAAGTATTCCCAGGAATTATCTTTTGTTTTTTAATTGCTTATTTAGGCATATACCTAAGTGATTTTATCGGAAAAGAAATTTTAAATTTAAAAAAAAGTCCAATATCACCAATAATGCTATCAATAATATTTGGTCTTTTGATAGGAAATATATTTCATATTAATAATTTTTTATTAGAAGGAATTAAGTTTTCTTTAAAATTTATTCTAAGGTTAGGAATAATATGTCTTGGTATTAGACTTGGACTTTTAGATATTTTTAAAGTTGGAATAGTTGGAATACCTCTAATTGTCGCTTGTATTATTATATCAATCTTGGTTGTAAATTATTTGTGCAAGTTATTAAATGTTTCTTCAAAAATGGGATCATTAATTGCAGTTGGAACAAGTATTTGCGGAGCATCCGCAATTGTAGCAACTAGTCCTGCAATTAATGCTGATAAAGAGGAAGTTGCTTATGCCATAGCTAATATTACAATATTTGGAATAATTGCAATGTTCCTCTATCCATTTATGGCCTATTATCTTTTTAATGGAGATGAGTTAGCATCAGGATTATTTCTTGGAACTTCAATACATGAAACAGCTCAAGTTGCTGGTGCTGGATTGATATATGCGGAGCAATTCAATTCACCAAAAACTATGGATATAGCAACGATTACAAAATTAGTAAGAAATGTCAGTATGATAATCGTCATTCCTGCAATAAGCTATACGTATCTAAGAAATAATATTGGTGAAAATAATAGCAAACCATCAATAATATCTATGTTTCCAATTTTCATAATTGGTTTTATTCTTATGGGTCTTATAAGATCAATTGGAGATTATGGAATTCAAAATAGTAATTTAGCTTTTGAAATATTAACGAATAATAACTGGCAATTAATCATCAATATTATTAAATCTATCGCTGAGTATTCTTTAGCAATAGCAATGGCAGCTGTTGGCATAAGTACAAATTTAGTTTCTTTAAAAAGCTTAGGCATAAGACCATTTTATGTTGGTTTTTCTGCAGCTTGTTGTGTTGGAATTGTTAGTTATATTGGAATCATAGTACTAAATAATTTTATATAATTTTCTAAAATAAATATAATTTGTACTTATTAAGTAATAATTATATAAAATTTATAAAAAAACATGTCAATTTACCTTCCAATAGCTGAAATGAACGTCAATATTTTTCTTATTATCTTTATTGGTATGAGTATAGGAATACTTTCAGGTATTTTTGGAGTTGGTGGTGGATTTTTAATGACACCACTATTAATTTTTTTAGGCATACCTCCGGTTGTAGCTGTTGGTTCTGAAGCTCCGCACGTTTTAGCAACTTCAGTTTCAGGTTTTATTGCTCACTGGAGAAAAAGAAATGTTGATATAAAGATGGGTATATTTCTTCTAATAGGAGGTTTAATTGGTTCCACAGTCGGTGTAAATATTTTCAGTTATCTAAAAAACTTTGGGCAAATAGATTTAGTTATTCAGTTATTATTTCTTTTCTTTTTAGGTTTTATTGGTTTTAGTATGGCTTTTGAAAGCGCAAGAACAACGATAAAACAGTATAGAGCAAGAAATACTAAAAGAACAAAACTGCATCAACATTCTTGGTTTCACGGACTTCCATTCAAAGTTCGGTTTCATAGATCAAAACTTTATATAAGTGCGATACCACCTGTACTGATTGGGTTCGCAGTTGGAGTAATGTCGGCAATGATGGGAGTTGGAGGAGGATTTATAATGATACCTGCAATGGTATACATACTTGGAATGCCAACAAGTATAGTAGTTGGGACATCTTTATTTCAGATCATTTTTGTTACCGCTAATGCAACATTCTTTCAATCCTACATAAATTATAATGTAGATATTGTGCTGTCTGCACTAATGATATTTGGAGGAGTAATTGGTGCACAAATTGGTGTAATTTTTGGATCTAAATTAAAAGCAGAATATTTAAGAGGTATTTTGGCTATATTAGTACTGGGTGTCTGTGGTAAAATTTTTACAGATTTAGTTTTAAGACCAAATGATTTATTTTCATTGGTAATGATATGATTTCAATATTTAATTTTACAATTAATTTATTGATCGTAGTTTGTCTCTTCATATATTTTATTTTTACAACTATTGATTTTAATCTAAAGAATATTGAATATTTTTTAATTCTAATAATTGTAATAAATTTATTTAACAAAATATATATTTGGTCAATTTTCAGAGTATTTATTAAAAAAGATCTTAATAAAATATTTACAGACATTTTATTTAATGATTCATTTGCAAAACTATGTATTATTATTTTATCCTCTGTAATTCCAATTTATATGCTTATGCAAAAAGATATATTAGTGGTTGATATATTGATTGAGAAAGTATCTTTTTTATTAGTATCAATTTTTGCATTAATAGGATTTTATTTAGAATTTTATATTTTAAAAGTGGCAAAAATAGATGATTAAAAATTTATATATAAAGTTTGCTTTTAATCTAACAATTTTATTCACTATAATTTTTTTTTATAACTTTCTTCATGCTGAAGAAATTTACTTTGACTTATCTGAGGACAGTATTGAATTAAAAACAGATTTTAATGGAAAAGAAATTATTATTTTTGGATTACTAAAAAATGATCATGAGACACTCTTGACAATAAAAGGGCCGCCGTCAAAAATGAGAATACAAAAAAAAGAGAGGTATTTTGGAATATGGATAAATAATCAATACGTTACCTATAGTAATATTCCGTCTTTATTCTTTTTATCCTCATCAAAAAAAATTAACGAAATCTTGCCTGAATCAATATTAATTAATGAGGATCTAAGTTTTGAAAAAATTTTAAATAATAAAACTTTTAATCAAAATTTTATTTTCAAAAATGACCAAGAAAATTGGAATGAAAATTTTGTTAGAATAAAAAAAAAACAATCATTTTATAAAAGTTTTGAAATGAAAAAGGTCAAAGATAAATTATTTCAAACTAGCGTTTTTTTTCCAACAAATACAATACCAGGGATTTATAATGTTGATATTTACTATATAAGAAATAATACAATTATGAGTACTGACCAAAAAAATATAGTTATAAAAAAAATGGGTATAGGAAGTCAAATATTTGACTTTGCTAATGAAAATGCAGCTACATACGGAGTTTTTGTCATTATCTTTTCAATAGTTTCAGGTTTTATTGCTGCTGCTTTATTTAGGAGAAGTAAATGAGTGATGATAGATATATTCTAGTTGTTGCAGATAATTCAGAAGAAATGAATACAGCTCTTGAATATGCTTGCGCAAGATCAAAAAAAACGGGAAGAAAAATTATAATTGCAACATTCATAGAGCCTTTGGATGTTCTGACAACCAAAGGTGTTACAGACATTATGAAAGAGGAAGCTAGAGAAGAAGCAGAAACAATTCTTAAAAAAGCTGCCTCATTTGTCCAAGAAAGAACAGGCGACTATCCTGCTCTCTCTTTAAGAGAGGGGGATACTATAACTGAATTAAAACAATTATTAGATGAGGAAAAAAATATTAATGTTCTTGTTTTAGCTGCCAATACTGATCCAAATAGTAAAAATCCCGGTCCAATAATAACTTCTTTGGTGAGTAATGAAATAACAAACCTTAGAATACCAATAATGATTGTGCCTGGAAATTTATCATTTGAACATATTGCACAAATAACTTAAAAAAATGTCAAAAGAGATAGCTAAAATTTTAGTAGATATAAAGTCTATTAATTTTTCATTTGATAAATATTTTACTCTTACATCAGGCTTAGCTAGTCCTGTTTATGTTGATTGTAGAAAAATTATTTCTTTTACAAAAGAAAGAAATTTTATAATTGATAAAGCTGTAGATTATTTAACTAAAAATAATATTGAGTCAGAAATTATTGCTGGTGGAGAAACCGCTGGAATTCCCTATGCTGCGTTTATTTCTCAAAAATTAGATAAACAAATGATTTATATTAGAAAAAAAACAAAAGGTTTTGGAAAAAACAAACAAATTGAAGGTGAATTTGAAAATAATCAAAAAGCTCTTTTAGTAGAAGATCTAGCTACTGATGGAGGTAGTAAAATAATTTTTATTAACGCAATGCGCGAAGCAGGATTAAAAGTTAAAGATATATTTGTAATATTTTATTATGATATTTTTAATTTCAAAGAATCAGAATTATTTAAATTAAATGTAAATATGCACTCACTGTGTACATGGAAAGATATAATAAATTATATTGAAAGTGAAAAAATATATTCTGAGGACGAGGTTTCAAACTTAAAAGAATTTTTAGAAGACCCAGAAAAATGGAGAAGCAAGTATGCGTGAAATAGTTGTTGTCAGTGGAGGTTTTGATCCTATTCACAGTGGTCATATAAAATTAATTAAAGAAGCTGCTAAATATGGTGAAGTTGTAGTTTTGCTAAATTCTGATTTATGGCTTCAAAAAAAGAAGGGTAAGGAATTTCTTCCTTTTGTTGAAAGAACTATAATTATGAATGAGTTAAAAAATGTTATTGATGTTATAGAATTTGATGACGGAGATAATACGTGCATCGATGGTCTTAAAAAAGTAAAAAACAAATATCCAAAATCAATTATTAAATTTGCAAATGGAGGTGATAGAAATAATAGTACAACACCAGAATCAATATTCTGTAAAAAAAATAATATTCAGTTACTTTGGGGTATAGGTGGTGACAATAAATCAAATTCTAGTTCATGGATTTTACAAAAATGGAAAGAAGATAATTAAGGATATAACTTTCTTGTAACCCAACCATCATTTTCCATACGGAATTCAAGTCTGTCATGCAATCTGAATGGCATATCTTGCCAAAATTCAATTAATATAGGCGCTACTAAGTAACCATTCCAATATGAAGGTCTTGGTACATCATTATCTGAAAATTTTTTTTCAAACTCTTTTACTCTTTTAGTTAATGTCGATCTATCATCTAGTTCTTCTGACTGTAATGAAGCCCAAGCTCCTATTCTACTTCCTAGTGGCCTTGAATTATAATATTCATCAGCTTCAGCGTTTGAAATTTGTGAAACATTACCTTCTATTCTTATTTGTTTTTGAAGTGTTTTCCAGTGAAAATTTAAAGCTACACTATCGTTGTTTTTAATTGCTCTACCTTTTTTACTATTTGAATTTGTGTAAAAAACAAACCCTTTATCATCATATGATTTAAGCAAAACAATTCGTGAGCTGGGTTTGCCATCAGAAGATACAGTAGCAAGGTTCATAGCATTTGGATCATTGATTTCACTTTTCTTTGCCTCTTCAAACCATTCTTGAAAAAGTTCAATTGGTTTTTTATCAGAATTTATTAATTTTTGATTTGATTGCATATTATAGATATCAATATTATTTTATAAGTATATATATCTATATTTATAAAAAAACACTGATTTACAATATGTTGATGCAAAATAAAAAAGGTCTGATTATGGGAGTTGCAAATGACAGATCTATTGCCTGGGGTATTGCAAAAAAATTAGCAGAACAGGGAGCAGAAATTGCACTTACTTATCAAGGAGAAGCTCTTAAGAAAAGAGTTCAGCCACTTGCAGAAGAAATAGGTTCTAACACTATTATTCCTTGTGATGTTTCAGACTCACAAAGTATGAATAATGTTTTTGAAACACTTAAAAATAAATGGGGTGAATTAGATTTTCTTGTTCATGGAATAGGTTTTTCCAACAAAGATGAATTAAGAGGTAAATATTACAATACATCTTCTGATAATTTTAAACAAACTATGCATATATCATGTTATTCTTTTACAGAGGCTTGTAGGCTAGCAGAACCTTTAATGAATAATGGTGGATCAATTTTAACTTTAACATATTATGGAGCTGAACAAGTTATGCCTCATTATAATGTTATGGGAGTTGCAAAAGCAGCTTTAGAGGCAAGTGTTAGATATTTAGCAGTTGATTTAGGAGAAAAAAATATAAGGGTTAATGCCATTAGTGCTGGGCCAATTAAAACTTTGGCAGCATCAGGAATAGGTGATTTTAGATTTATTCTAAAATGGAACGAGCTTAATGCTCCGCTCAAAAGAAATGTAAATCAGCAAGATGTTGGAAATTCTGCTTTATATCTCTTAAGTAATCTTGGTAGTGCTGTTACTGGTGAGATACAACACGTCGATTGTGGCTATCATACAGTAGGAATGGTTGCAGTTGATGAGAGTGAAAGTGTATCAGAATTATTAGGTGAATTTACAAATTCTAAAAAATGACTTCTAATTCAATAGGAAAAATCTTTAATTTTACTACATGGGGAGAGAGCCACGGCAAAGCTATTGGTTGTGTAGTCGATGGAGTACCATCAAACATAAATTTAACTGAAAAAGATATTCAACCCTATTTAGATAAAAGAAAACCTGGTCAGTCGAAATTTACAACTCAAAGAAAAGAAGAGGATAAAGTTGAAATACTATCTGGAACTTTTGAAGGAAAAACAACTGGTCATCCTATTTCTCTAATTATTTATAATCAAGATCAGAGATCAAAAGATTATGGTGATATCAAAAGTAAATTTAGACCAGGTCATGCAGATTACACGTATTGGAAAAAATATGGCATAAGAGATTATAGGGGCGGTGGTAGATCTAGTGCTAGAGAAACTGCGATGAGAGTAGCTGCAGGGGCAATAGCAAGAAAAATCATAAAAAATAAAATTAAAAATCAAGTTGTAATAACAGGTGCATTAATTCAAATAGGTAATCATAAAATTAATTATGATAATTGGAATAATAATTTTATTCCAAAAAATAATTTTTGGAGTCCTGATAAAAAAATTATTAAAATATGGGAAAACGAAATACAAACTGCAAGAAAATCTGGTTCCTCTTTAGGTGCCATAATTGAAATTAGAGTGAAAGGTTTGCCCGCTGGATTAGGAGAACCTATCTATGAAAAAATAGACTCTGATATTGCTAAGGCATTAATGTCTATTAATGCTGTTAAGGGAGTAGAAATGGGAAATGGATTTAGCAGTGTTTATGAAACTGGAATTTCTAATGTTGATGAAATGAGAATAAAAAATAAAAAACCTTTATTTCTTTCAAATAATAATGGTGGAGTTCTTGGGGGTATTACAACAGGCCAAGAATTAATTACTAGATTTGTAGTAAAGCCGACAAGCTCAATATTATCGCCAAAAAAAACAATTAATACAAAATTAAAAGAAACAACAATATCTACTAAAGGTCGTCATGATCCATGTGTTGGTATAAGAGCTGTTCCGGTTGGTGAAGCAATGGTTGCCACAACTATAGCTGATCATTGTTTAAGATTTCTTTAAAATACTATAAATCAAAAATTCTTTATTTCCTTTTGGTCCAGTTATTGGACTTTCGACTAAACCTACAACTTCAGCCTTAATTGTTTTTTTAAACCAATTCGATATATCATTACATACTTGTTCATGAATCAATGAATCTTTCACAATACCTTTTTTCAAATTTATTTTATTAGTTTCAAATTGTGGTTTAATTAGTGAAATAATCTCAGCTTTACTTGATAAAAGCTTCAAGCTAGGTTCTATAACCTTTGTTAGACTAATGAAACTAACATCACAGACTACTATATTAATTTTTTCATGAATTATTGAGTTATCTAAATATTTAGCATTAAAATTTTCTATACTGATAATTTTTTCTTCTTTTTTTAATTTTTCGTGAAGTTGATTTGTACCAACATCAATAGAATATATTTTTTTAGCATTTTTTTTTAAAAGAACTTCTGTAAATCCACCAGTTGATGAACCGATATCTAGACAAATTTTATTTTCAACATCAATCTTAAAATCATCAATGGCTTTCAATAATTTGAATGCACCTCTTGAAACCCATGGAGGATGAAGTTGTTTAATTTTTATTTTTGAGTTTTCATTAAAACTGTTACCACTTTTGGTAATAATTTTATCGTTTACATAAACTTGTCCAGCCATAATCATAGATTGGGCTTTTGATTTAGTATCAGCCAAGTTTCTATCCATTAAAAGCTGATCAAGTCTTATTTTTAGATTTTTACTCAAATTTGAAAATTACTTAAAATCTTCTTTTGTAACTTTATTGTTTTCTTGCTTAATTTTTTTAATTTGGCTTTCAATGCTTTTTAATTTTTCCTCACATGCTTTTTTCAAATTCATTCCTTCTTCGTAAAGTTTTACAGATTCTTCTAAATCAACTTCGCCATTTTCTAATTTCTCTACAATAGATTCAAGTTTTTTTAAATTATTTTCAAAATTATTATCTTTATTCATTAGATGTATCTATTTTTGTAATATTTGATGTTTCTATATCATATATTAAAGCATAAACTTTATCATTACTTTTTATTGTAAACAAAATCCGATTATTATCAATCATATCTATATCTGTAATTTTGTGCCCTTTTTCTAAATTTAAATTATATTCAATTAAATTTGTTTCTAAATTACTTTGTTTTTTTGTTGTTTTTATATACAAACCATAAACTAGAGCTAAAAAACAAATAACAATTAATATACCTAAAAATATTACAATAAATTTAAGAATTTTTTGAGACATGAACGAATTCTATAATCTTAAATTAACTATAAATAAACAATTAAGTTCACAAAGATTAGATAAAGTGCTCGTTTCTAAATTGGAAGGGTATTCAAGAACACAAATAAAAACTTTAATATTAAATGGCAATGTAAATCTTGATGAAAAGGAAATAAAAGATCCGTCTTACATAACTAAAGAAAATGAAAATTACTTTATAAATATTATCTTGAAGCAAGAAACAAAACATTCAGCTGAAAATATAGACTTAAACATTATTTATGAAGATGAAGATTTAATCGTTATAAATAAACCTCCAAATTTAGTAATGCATCCAGCTCCTGGAAATGAAAGCGGCACTCTTGTGAATGCTCTTATGCATTACACTAATAATCAACTAAGTAATTTAGATGATAATGCTAGACCAGGAATAGTCCATCGTCTAGATAAGGATACGAGTGGAATTCTTGTTGTTGCAAAAAATAATAATGTTCATATTAATTTAGCCGAACAATTTAAAGAACATACGATATCTCGAAGATATAAAGCCATAGTTTGGGGAACTCCTGATAATCAATCAATTGAAGGGTACATAGAGAGAAATAGAAAAAATAGAAAAAAAATGAGTTTAAATAATAAGGGTTTTGGAAAATATTCTAAAACTGATATTAAATTAGAAAAAACTTTTGGTATTGCTAGTTTAGTTGACTGCCATTTACATACTGGAAGAACACATCAAATTAGACTTCATTTAACTTCTAAAAATTCTCCTATAATTGGTGATAAGATTTATGGAAAAAGTAAAATTAATCAATTTGGAAAAGATAAAAATACATTTAATAAATTCATGATTTTAAAAAATTTTGAAAGACAAGCATTGCATGCTTATCATCTTGGTTTTGATCATCCTACATCAAAAAAAAGGATGGATTTTGATATTGAAATTCCTGAAGATTTTAAGAATTTAATTGAATTATTGCTTAAATATTAAATTATATTTTATTTGTGATATAGGAGTATTATGAATTTACCAGTACTATCAAGTGAAGGAAATTTAGCAGTATACTTGCAGGAAATTAAAAAATTTCCGATGCTCACTGCTGAAGAGGAGTACATGTTAGCTAAACGTTATAAGGAACATGGAGATTCAGATGCTGCGCATAAACTAGTTACAAGTCACCTTCGATTAGTTGCCAAAATAGCAATGGGGTATAGAGGATATGGCTTACCTGTTACTGACTTAATTTCAGAGGGTAATGTTGGAATCATGCAAGCAGTTAAAAGATTTGATCCAGAAAAAGGTTTTAGATTAGCAACATATGCAATGTGGTGGATAAGAGCTCAAATACAAGAATATGTTTTACATAGTTGGTCTTTAGTAAAAATTGGAACTACAGCAGCTCAGAAAAAACTTTTTTTTAATTTACGTAAAATTAAAAATCAACTTACCTCAATTGATTCAGGTAATTTGTCACCAGAAAATGTCAGAGAGATTGCAACTAGACTAGATGTAAAAGAAGGTGAAGTAATCGATATGGAAAATAGACTTTTTACATCAGATCAATCTTTGAATGTTAAACTTGGTGAAGAACATGACACTGAATGGCAGGATTTAATAGAAGATAAACAAGAAACTCAGGACAGAATAATTGAAAATAAAGATGAACTTAATTATCGAAGAAGTTTATTTTCAAAAGCTTTTGAAGTTTTGAACGAAAGAGAAAAAGAAATTATTAAACTTCGAAAACTAAGTGAAAATCCATTAAAGTTAGAAGATTTGAGTAAAAAATACAAAATAAGCAGAGAAAGAGTAAGACAAATTGAAGAGAAAGCATTAGAAAAACTTCAAAAAGAAATCTCAAATATTGGATAAAGTTCCGTTTATATCAATTGTCTCCTTTCTGTCTGGCCCTGTTGAAACAATTGAAATGTTAGTTTCCATAAGATCTTCGAGTATTTTAATATATTTTTTAGCATTTTCAGGAAGATCATCAAATTTGTTAATCCCTGCTGTTGATTTTTCCCAGCCAGCAACTTTTTTATAAACAGGTTTTATTTTATCAAATAAAAATTCTTCACTAGGTAAATAATCGTAGTGTTTGTTATCAATTAAGTATCCAGTACATACATTAATTTCTTTTAATTCATCTAAGACGTCAAGTTTAGTAAGTACAATGTCAGTAATACCATTAAGTTTAATTGATTGTTTCAAAAGTACACTATCAAACCAACCACACCTTCTTTTTCTTTTTGTGACTGTCCCAAATTCTTGACCTTTTTCACCAAGATGTGCTCCAATGTCGTCCATTAACTCTGTTGGAAATGGTCCTGATCCAACTCTAGTAGTATACGCCTTTGTGATTCCTAAAATTTTGTGGTTTTTTCTATAACTAAAACCTGTGCCAGAGAATATCTGACCTGATATTGTATTTGATGATGTAACATAAGGATATGTACCAAAATCAATGTCTAACATTGAACCTTGCGCCCCTTCAAAAACAATGTTTTTATTTTGTTGACCTAATTCATTTATTATTTTCCATAATGGAACACTAAAAGAGTTAAGATAATTAGACATGGACAAAAGTTCTTCATAATAATTATGTGTAATTTTATGAATATGTTTTGAAATTTTATCTTTATGAAATTCATAAAGGTTATCAATTTTTTGTTTTAAAAATATTGGATCTTTTAAATCACAAATTCTTATTGCTCTTCTACCTACTTTATCCTCATATGCTGGACCAATGCCTTTCTTAGTTGTTCCTAGTTCTTTTTTTCCTCTAGTGGTTTCATTTATTTCATCAAGAAGTTTATGAATAGGTAAGATTAAACAAATATTATCAGCAATATATAAATTGTCTTCGTTTACTTCTATTCCTTGTTCTTTAAGATTATTAATTTCGTTAATTAGTGCCCACGGATCTAAAACAACACCATTTCCAATAGCACATTTTTTATTATTAATTATTCCTGAAGGTAATAGATTAAGTTTATAAACATTATTATCTACTTTAATTGTATGGCCTGCATTATTTCCACCTTGGTATCTGACTATTAAGTCAGCTTTAGAAGAAATCCAATCAACAATTTTACCTTTTCCTTCATCCCCCCACTGGGTTCCAACTATTGTATAAAACATTAGATCTGCTTAACTATCTTATTCATCAAATAATACTTGATTCCAAATTTTTTTGCCTCTTTTTTTATATCACTATTTTCTTCAAAAGTTTTAAATAAACTATAACCTTTATTTATTAATTTTTGTTTAATTTTATCACTCGTATTAAATGCAATTAAAATTCTTTTATTTTGGTTAATCAACGATGAAGATCTTAAAATTGTATCCATGTAACACGTATAGCCTATTGCAGTCTCAGAATTAGAACCATATTTTAAATTATATCGACCTCCTCCAGCAATTTCACCCCTTACATCTTTAGCAAAAAATGTGAATTTTATACCCCTGTAATAATTTTTGTTTTTTTGTAAGTCAAAAAAATCTATATTTAAAGAATCATTCTTTGAAGTTTTAATTAGATTAGATATTTTTATTAGTCTTTCTACTTCATTGTTATAGCCTATTATTTTATTTAACTTTGAAATATATTTTTTTTTATTTTGAATTGCTCCAGAACATAAATGTAAAGTTTTAAAAGAATTATATAATTCATTTTTTTTTAATAATTTTAAACAATTTTTAATATCTTTAAGCTTAATAAATTTTTTTAATTGATTTTTTAAATCTTTATCAATTATTTTTCTCAACAAACTATCAAGAAAAAATGGCGCTGTAATTTCGATAACAATATTTTTAACTCCAATTTTTTTTAAAGTTTCGTAAGCAAGATTAATAATTTCTACATCTGCCTTATAGCTTTCAGATCCAATAATCTCAGCACCAACTTGCTGAAATTGCCTTTCCGGTCTTAAAATAGTTCCCACTTTTCTAACAACTTCACCATAGTAACATAATTTTAGAGGTCGTATTTTATTAGCTAATCTAGATGAAGCAATTCTAATTATTTGTGGAGTTATATCGTTTCGAATACTTAATTGATCTTTTTTTTTGTTAGTTTTTAAACTTAAAGTATTGTTGTCTAAATTTTTGCTAAATTCAATTAGTGGAGTCTTAATTAAAGTAAAACCATTATCTCTAAAATAATTTATTATACTATTTTTGTATTTATGCTCAATAGATGCATCGAAATTTAGACTATCTTTAAAACCTGCAGGTACTAAAAATTTATTAACCAAGATAGGGCCTTACTAATCTTTTTATTTCTAAAGACTTCTTTTTAACCTCGGTAATCTCTTGCCCTTCAACAAGTATTCTTACTAATGGTTCAGTTCCAGATAACCTAACAAGAGATCTTATTTTTTTATTATTATATACTTTATCATTTTTTAACTTACCAAGAATTTTTAACAGTTTGGTATTCTTTGTTTTATATCTTAAGTTAATTTTATCTTGAGGAAAATCATTGTACAAATCAAAAAGTTTACTTGCCTTATTTTTATTTGATATCAAAATTTCAGTAATTTTTAGAGCTGCTAAAATTCCATCGCCAGTATTAGAGTGTTCTGACAAGATTATATGTCCTGATTGTTCACCACCAATAATAGATTTAGATTTTTTCATTTGATTTATAACGTTTATGTCTCCAACAGCTGTTCGTTTAATATTTAATTTTAATTTATTTGTAAGATAATTTTCTAATCCCATGTTAGACATGACTGTTATAATAACATCATGTTGATTAGATTTTTTCTTAGGTTTTACAAAACTTTTACATAGCAATCCTATAATCTTATCGCCATCAACTTCTTTTCCCTCTTCATCTACAACTATTAACCTATCTCCATCACCATCAAATGCAAATCCAATATTTGCCTTTTCTTTTATGACATTTTGTGAAAGTGACTTAACGTCAACTGCCCCACAATTTTTATTAATATTCAAACCATCGGGATTATTATTTATGGCTATTACATTGTGACCTAACTCCCAAAATAAATTTGGGGCTATATTGTATGTAGCTCCATTCGCACAATCTAAAACAATTTTTAATTTTTTCTTGGATGACGTTTTATTTAAAGTGCTCTTTAAAAATTCTGAGTACCTACCTGAAGCATCTTCTAGTCTTTTTGCATTTCCAGATACAAATGTATTATTGGTTATTTTAGAATATTTTTTATTATTTAAGACTATATTTTCAACTTTTTGCTCTATTGATGAATTTAATTTTGTTCCAGTACTGTCAAAAAATTTAAGTCCATTATACTCATATGTATTATGAGAAGCTGTAATCATTACACCAATATCAGCTCTTAAAGTTTTAATCATCAATGGTACAGCAGGTGTAGGAAGTGGACCAACTAAAATTACATCCATGCCCATAGAAATAAATCCAGCTGTAACAAGAGGCTCGTATAAATAACCAGATAATCTTGTATCTTTACAGATTACAACCCTACTATTTTTAGAATTTTTCTTTTTGAGAAGAAATGCTACTGTCTTTGATATTTTTAGACAGGTTTCTGCAGAAAGGGGCTCCTCATTAACTAAGCACCGTATACCATCGGTACCAAATATTTTTGACATTTGTGTCTTTTATTCAAAAATATAAATAAAGTGAAGTAATTAAATTAGTTTGCCGGTGCCGTAGCTGAACCGCCTGTTTTTGGTACAGATGTGGCTGGTTTTTTTGGTGTGTTTATATCATTATCAAAATCATCTCGAGTTGGCTTTATACCTTTGATTAAATCTTTAATTTCATCACCTGATAATGTTTCATACTCTAAAAGCCCCTTAGCAACTATATGCAATTCTTCAATATTATCTTGAAGAATTTTTCTACAATTATTTTCAGCTTCTTCTGCAAGAGACCTAACCTCTTCATCGATTAATTTTGCTGTGGAGTCAGATAAATTTTTGGATTGTGCAACAGAATGTCCAAGGAAAACTTCCTCACTATCACTGTTATATCTAAGACGGCCTAATTTTTCACTCATACCCCATTCAGTAATCATTTTTTTTGATAGATTTGTAACCATTTGTATATCGCTTGCCGCACCATTTGTAATTTTATCTTTACCAAAAATCATTTCTTCTGCAATTCTGCCGCCAGTAGCTATTAATAAATGAGCTTTCATTTGATCTTTTCGCATAGAAAGCTGATCTTTTTCAGGAAGTCTCATAACCATACCTAAGGCTCTACCTCTTGGTATTATGGTCGCTTTATGTATCGGATCAGAAGCTGGTGAGTGAAGAGTAGCTACTGCATGACCAGCTTCATGATAAGCTGTAAGTTTCTTTTCATCTTCTGACATGACCATAGATCTTTTTTCAGCACCCATCATCACTTTATCTTTGGCACTTTCAAAATCCTCAAGTGTAACCATTCTTTTATTTTTTCTAGCAGCTAGTAATGCTGCTTCATTGACTAAATTTGCTAAATCAGCTCCAGAGAAACCTGGCGTTCCCCTTGCAATAATTTTTGAGTCAAATTTTGGTGAAACTTTAATTTTTTTAATATGAACTTTAAGTATTTTGTCTCTTCCCATTACATCAGGATTATTAACTGTTATTTGGCGGTCAAATCTTCCTGGTCGAAGCAAAGCTGGGTCAAGAACATCAGGTCTGTTTGTTGCAGCAATTATAATTACACCTGCATTTGCTTCAAACCCATCCATTTCAACAAGAAGTTGATTAAGAGTTTGTTCTCTTTCATCATTCCCACCACCAAGACCGGCACCACGGTGTCTTCCAACAGCATCAATTTCATCAATAAAAACTATACAAGGTGCATTTTTTTTACCTTGGTCAAACATATCTCTAACTCTACTAGCTCCAACTCCTACAAACATTTCAACAAAATCTGATCCTGAAATGGAAAAGAAAGGAACATTTGCTTCACCTGCAATTGCTCTTGCAAGTAAAGTTTTTCCAGTACCTGGGGGTCCTACTAATAGTGCGCCTCTTGGAATCTTACCCCCTAATCTAGAAAACTTTGAAGGATCTTTTAAAAATTCAACAACTTCTTCTAATTCTTGTTTAGCTTCATCGATACCTGCTACGTCGTCAAATGTAATTTTACCTACAGCCTCATTTAATAATTTAGCTTTAGATTTACCAAAGCCCATTGCTTTTCCACCACCGCCTTGCATTTGGCGCATGAAGAAGATCCAAACTCCAATTAAAAGAAGCATAGGAAACCATGAGAGTAATACACTTAAAAGTGGATGCATTGATCTTTCAGAAGGTTCAGCAGTAATTTTTACCCCACTTTCATTTAATTTATCTACCAAATTGGGATAATTAGGAACATATGTGCTAAATGATCGACCGTCATTTAGAAATCCTGTAACGTTGCTTCCATTAATATTAACTTCAGAAACGTTTCCACTTTCTGTTGCTGCAATGAAGTCAGAAAAGGATATTTTTGAAGTATTCCTGTTATTAGAAGTTCCTTGGAAAAGATTGAAAAGAACGATTAAGAGCAATCCAATTATAATCCATAGTACAACGTTTTTGCTTATATTTTTCATCTAAGTATTACATAGGAATTTATTATAAAAACACAATAGTTTTGTAGAAAATTAAACAAATTATCTTGAAAATATAAGAAAATCATCATTTTTTTTAACAATCATGCCTCTGATGTTAAAATATTTAAAATTTAATTTCTTTATTTCATTAATTAAGATTCTAATTTTTTTTGATCGTGGAGCATTAGATCCATAAAATAAAAATTGATATATTTTTCGTATAATATTTTCAGAATTAATTTCATTCAAATTTTTCATATTATCAAAACCAACAATAATTTGTTTACTATCAATCTTAATAATATTTTGGAGAAGTATCTCAAATATCATTTGAATAAAATATGGTGAATAAAAAAGTATGCTCTCAAAATCTTTATTTATTTCTTTGATTGTTTTTTGGTCAGATTTTTTAAGAAATTTTCTTATTGTAGGACGAGTATAATCTAAATTAAAATTTGATGGATCATTAATATATTCTATTTTATTTTTTTTATTATAGTTCAATAATGCATCTTTAGAAAAATTTAAAAGTGGTCTAATTATGCCAACTTTATTATAAAGTGAGAATTCAGACATTGATTTTAAGCCATAAAAGTCACTTCCAGCTATCTTTCTATTCAAAAAAGTTTCTAAATTATCATCTTTGTGATGAGCAACAAATAAATGCAAAAAATTATTTTTAATACAAAAATCTGTAAGTAAATTATAACGATTATTTCTAGCCTCATTCATACTTTTCTTACTCACATTAACTTGGTTTACAGTCAGAATTTGAGAGGTAATATTCTTTTTATTCAAGTAGGTAGAAATATAGTTTGCTTCCTGATTAGAATTTTTTCTAATACCATGATCTACAATTAGAGCAATAAGGTTCCCTTTTTTGTATTTTATAAATGCATTTACAAGGAATAATAATGACATACTATCCGGACCACCTGAAACTGCTACTGCGACAGACGGGTTTTTTTCAAAAGTATATTTTTTTTCTATGTTTTTAATGAATTCTTTATTTGTGAGCTTCATTCATTATTTTCTAAGCAATTATACTCAACAATTTGTTTTTTGGTTTGAGGAATTATTTTATTTTTTGGAAAATCAATAATTAATTTTTCCATAGTTTTACAAGCCTCAGTAGTTTTTTCAACTTGGTATAATGACTGAGAAAGTTTGAAAAGCATTTCTGCAGCTTTAATACTTTCTGGAAATTTTTGGAAACCTTCTGCAAATATAAGCGCTGCTTCTCTATAATTTTTTTCTAAAATATATAATTCTCCAAGCCAATAATGTGCTGAACCTGATAGTTGATTATCAGGATTGTCTGAAATAAACTGTTCGAATGAAGTTTTGGCATCCTGCCATTTTTTATCTCTAATATTATCAAATGCTTCTTGGAATTGATCTTCAGGTGATAAGACCACTTCTTTTTCATTAGAATTTAATTCTTGATCATTAGATATAACCTCTTCATTTGTATCATTTGTGTTTTTTGAAATATTTAATGTTCCAAGTGTATTTTCAGTTTCAGTATCACTCAAATTATTGCTTTTAACTTCAGAACTATCTTGTAAAACTTCGTCTGTATTTACATTTACATTATTTGAAGGAACTGATTGTAAATTATTAATAACTAATTCTAAGTTTTCTAGCTTATTAAAAATATCATCTAATTGAAAATACAATTCCTCTAAGTTAGAAGTTAAATTTTTTATATCATTTTCAATATCATATATTCGTAAGTCAATAGCAGAAAGATTCTTTACAAAATCATTATTTACTCCACTAGATTGACTTGATGAATTTGAAAATACTTCTTTAGAAAGATCGGAGACTTCTCTTTGCAACCTCTCTAATTGCTGATTAATTGTAAGTTCATTTTCATTAGAATAAGCATAACTTGAAAAAAATGAGATTAAAACAGTGAGTATGTATTTAAACATTAAAGGATTTTAATTTCTAATTGAGATAAAAATGTGGCGCTATATTTCTATAGCGCCAAAGTATTAAGGAAAGTATATTAGTTAACTAAAGTTACTGATCTTCTGTTTTGAGCCCATGCTCCATCATTTGATCCGACAACAGCAGGTCTTTCTTTACCATAACTAATAGTTGAAACCCTGTCAGGATTTATTCCTAATCCTATGAGATAATTTTTTACAGCCTGAGCTCTTTTTTCACCAAGAGCTAGGTTGTACTCCCTAGTTCCTCTTTCATCACAGTGTCCTTCAATTGTTACAGAAACATCACTATTTTGCTTAAGCCATGCAACTTGATCCTGAAGTAATTCTAGAGCATCAGAATCTAAATCTGAACTATCATATCCAAAAAATACTCTGTCACCAACATTAACAATTAAATCTTCTTGTGATCCTGAAACTATCCCGCTTCCAGCAGTTTCAGTAATTGTTCCTTCTGAGGAAACATCACTTCCAGAACTACTTGATCCTGAGCCTGAAGAGTCAGCTGAGTCTTTTGGTGTTGTTGCACAAGCTGCAACAAATAAAACCATAAATATAGAGATAAAAAACTTGTAAAACATAAATAAGTGCTCCCTTAATACTTTGAGTAGATATACTAAATTATATCAAGTTTCTTAACATTTTTTTTTAAATTTCGTATATTTTTTTGTATTATATCAAATTAATGCATTAGAGGAGACCATGCTGGATCAGAGCCACCTAAGGGAGTTATTACTTTTCGTTCATTAAAACCAGTTAAATCAATAGAATAAAGACTAGATTCTCCACCTGATCCATCTTCAGCAGTTCTTTCTTCTTTAAAGTACATTAAAAATCTGCCATTTGGAGCCCATGTCGGACCTTCAACATGGAATGATTTTGCAATCATTCTTTCATTTGAACCATCAATTTCCATGACACCTATGTAGAATTGCCCTCCCTCTTGCTTAGTAAACGCTATCATATCACCTCTTGGTGACCAAACTGGTGTGTAGTAACTTCCAGCCTCTCTACTAATTCTTTTAATATTTTTCCCATTATTATCACTCACATACAAATGTCTTCTTCCACTCCTGTCTGAATTAAAAACTATTTTTTTTCCATCAGGAGAAAAACTTGCAGAAACATCTATTGAGGAATTGTTAGTGACTCTTTTTGAAATTCTTGTTTTTAGATCAAGTATGTATATCTCAGAATTACCAATTTCTGGATCAGTATAAGACATAACGATTTGATTGCCATCAGGTGAAAAACGAGGAGCAAATGTCATCCCAGGAAACTCTCCTACAATTTCTTGTTTTCCCGTCTCAATATCAAAAATGTAAACCCTTGGATTATTTCTATTTACGTAAGACATGTAGGTAATTTTTTGTGAATTAGGTGAAAATCTTGGAGTTAATACTAAATATGATCCATCTGTCAAAAATCGATGATTTGATTGATCCTGATCCATTATTGCTAATCTTTTTTGTTTATTTTCTTTCGGACCTGTCTCAGCAACATAAACTATTCTTGTATCAAAGTATCCACCTTCACCAGTTATATTTTTAAAAATGGAGTCTGAGATAATATGAGCAACTCTTCTCCAATTTTTTTCATTAGTCTCATATTTTTTTCCTACTATTTGCTTTTGTTGAAAAACATCAAATAACCTAAATTCGACAGATATTTTTCCATTGTTTGTTGAAATTTTTCCAGAGACTAAATGTTGGGCTTTTATTAATTTCCAATCCTCAAATCTAGGTTTATTGGACAATGATTCATTATCTTGAATAAATGATCTTTTATCAATTGGTAAAAAAAGCCCTGATCTTTCTAAGTTATCAGAAATAACAGTTGATATATTTTTACCTACCTTTGTTGATTGAGAGTTTTTTGAATATAATTCAGTAACAGCAATTGGAGTTGGTTTAACATTACCTTGTGTAAGAGTCACTTCTAATGAATGGATTTTAAAAGCAAAGAATAAAAAAAAGGTTATTAAAAAAACAATCTTCATCAATATCCTTTCATAATACTATAATCAAATGTGATTGTAAGATTTTTCCATAGATTATATTTATCTTTTGGAAGCTTTAAGGGCGTGCACTCTGGATTTAAGAGAGTTCTCATTGCGCTATCAGTAATTGGACCATAAAATGGGTTAGTTTTAGCTATATTTGTGTCAACAATACGAACACTATTTGATGAAACCTTCATATTTTGAAGTACTTTGGCTGAAATACTAACAACCATACCTGGTTCTATGACAGCACCCGCAGGGGCGTTCCAGCAAGAAGATAACTGCTGTCTCAACATATCTATTTCAGATATCGATAACACAATATTTTCATCAATTTCATCTGAACTTTTATTATCAACTTCTGCTACCTCTTCTTTAGCCTCATTTTGCACCATATTTGATTGCTCATTTCTTAGATCTTTAAGCATTGAAGCAATACTAAAATCTTTTTTAGGTTTTGGCTTAGGTTGAGATAAGGCCTTATCATTTTCCAACTTTGGTTTATCCTTTATATTTGTTTCAACATCTAAATCTGATTTTATATTTTCATTATTTACTATTTTTGGCTTTGGTTTGAGCTTTGGTTTAATTATATCAGTTTTAATTGTTTCTACTTTTTTCTTAACTTCTATGATTTTTTTTTCCTTGATAGCCACTTTTTTTGTTTCTTTAACTTCTAAATTTGTAGTTTGTTTCATTTCCAAAACTGGTTGATTGGGATTTGTTTTTTCTTCTATTTCATTTCTGTTTATTTCTATGTTCTTTTTTACTTCTAATTGATCTGATGAATTAAATTTTTTTTGCTTTGTAATTGTTTCTTTATTTTTATTTTCTGGCTTTTTTATATCTGTTTTTTTTAAATTTGTTTTTTCATCAATATTTAGTATTTCAATAGGGATTATATTTGGAACGAATATCTCTTTTGGAGAAAAAAAATTTGGTAAACCGACCATAAATAAAAGAATAATTAAATGTATTATTGTTGAAAAAATAACTCCTGATATTTTAGGATTTAAGTTATCAAAAAAATTTAAAATTTTTAAACTATTGTAACTTACACGATCCATTTATTGCTCAAGATTTCGAGTAATTAATGCAACTTTTATATATCCTGCTGAATTTATTATGGACATAATTTCCATAATCCTTCCATAAGCTACTACTCTATCACCTCTTATGTATATCCTCGCATCAGTATTTTGCTCAGTAATAGCATTTAGTCGAGGAATCAAATTTTGTACTTCAACCTTTGATTCCCCAATATAAATTTCTCCATCTAAATTAACAGTTATTTCAATTGGATCTTTAATATCAGTTAACGCAGTAGCTTTAACCTTTGGTAAATCAACTTTTATTCCAACCGTTAGAAGAGGTGCGGTAACCATAAAGACAATTAGTAAAACAAGCATAACATCCACAAAAGGTGTAACGTTAATTTCACTCATTTGAGTGTATCTTTGCTTCTTACGTTTGTTTAAATTGTTTGAGGTAATCAATTTATTTTTTCTCTAATTGTCTAAAAAAAATTGTTGAGAATTCATCCATGAATGTTTCCAGGGATATAAAGTATTTTGATAAATCGTTTGAAATTTTATTGTACGCAACTACTGCAGGTATAGCTACAAAAAGGCCTAATGCCGTTGCAAATAGCGCCTCTGCAATTCCAGGGGCAACTACTGCTAAATTGGTATTTTGAGCAATTGCTATAGATTTAAAACTATTCATTATGCCCCAAACTGTTCCGAATAATCCTATAAACGGTGCAGTTGATCCAGCAGTTGCGAGAAAAGTTAAATTTCTCTCAACGTTTTCACTTTCCTTATTAAAAACAACTGTCATTGATCTCATCATTCTATCCTTTAAAGAATTTATATCTGAAGTATCATTTTCATATTGAGATTTACTTTTTTTCCACTCTAAAATTGCAGCACAAAATAACTTTGACTTTGGATCTGTCTGATTAAAATTTAAAGTTTCATATAAATCTTCAAATGAATTTCCTGACCAAAAAATATCTTCAAATTCTTTTTCAAGTTTTTTTAATTGTCTAATTCTTAAAATTTTTGAAATAATTACATTCCAGGAATATAGTGATGCTAAGATTAAAATTATAATTACAGATTTTACTACAAGGTCAGCTTGCATGAATAAAGCAAGCATTGAAAAATCTGGAGCTTCTGTTGATAAATTTGCACTATTTATATCTGCCATATTGATTATTTTTTAATTTTTTCAAGATCACTGCTATGAACCATAACCCAAAAACCTGGTCTATTTTTTTCACATAATGCTATAACTGGTGTCTTACCCTCCTCTTTGGCAAGCTTTGCGGTATCGTCCCATAAACTAATTGCTGTATGCTTTGCTCTTAATTTACATTCTATAAATAAGTCTTCATGAATTACATCAGCTCTTGTTACCTTACCATTTCCTCCACTCAAAGGTGTCCTTTTCCCATTGAAATAACTTGCAACATCTCTTTCTCTTTTTTTCCAGGCTTTATCGGGCATTTATGTTCCTTTCATTAAGCTGTGAGTGAAGATAGAACATTATCTTCAACTTCAAAATTTGATGATACAACTTGAACGTCGTCATTGTCTTCTAAAACTTCAAGTAATTTAAATAGTTTGTCTGCTGAATCTTTTCCAATATTTATATTATTTTTACTTTTCCAAATTAAATTTGCTGAGCTAGTTTGACCATACTTTTTAATAATTTTGTCATTAAGTTGGTGCAAATCGTTTTGATCACAGTATATTGAATATTCTGTATCGTTAATTTCATAATCTTCAGTGTTATTTTCAATTAGAAATTCTAAAAGCTGGTCTTCTTTTACTAAACTTTTAGCAAGAGTTATATTTCCAAATCTATCGAAACCAAAACTAACACTTCCTGTTTCACCCAAATTACCTCCATGTTTACTAAAAGAGGACCTAATCTCAGCAGCTGTTCTATTTTTATTATTTGTAAGTGCTTCAACTATTATTGCAACACCTTCAGGTCCATAACCTTCATATCTTACTTCTTCATAATTACTATCAGGATCGTTTCCTTGACCTTTTTTAATTGCTCTTTCAATATTATCTTTTGGCATATTTAGAGATTTGGCTGACGAAATTGCAGATCTTAATCTTATATTGCTCTCAATATCTTCACCCCCAACTTTAACAGCAACAGAGATTTCTCTTCCAAGTCTTGAGAAGACTTTTGCTCTTTTTTTATCTTGAGCACCTTTTCGATGCATAATATTTTTAAATTTCGAGTGCCCTGCCATTACGAGTAGATTTATAAATATTTTATCCGATGTTAGTAAAGATATAAAATATTAGATAAATGTGTCTAATATATGTAAATTATGTCTCTTGAATTGGGGTGATATTTTTAGCTAAACCAGTATTAATATCGATGTCTAATAAAGCTCCACATATAGTTATGTTTTCAGTAGCAGGTGTGAATCTACCTTCTGCTCTGTAACCCTTAACAAATCCATGGATTGGATTATTTATATCGAAACCAATTATTGAATTATAATCACCTGACATCCCAACATCTGTTTGATAAGCTGTGCCTTTAGGTAAAATTACACTGTCTGCTGTTGGAACATGAGTATGTGTACCTAAAACTGCCGAGACTTTGCCATCAACATAGTATCCGAATGCTTTTTTTTCAGAAGTTGCTTCACCATGCATATCAATAATTATTGCATCGCATGTACTACCTAATTTTTCTTTTTTAAGAAATTCAATTATACTTTTAAAAGGGTCATCTAATGATAAATTCATAAATAATCTAAGCATTACTTGAACTACAATAATTTTTTTTCCATTTAAAAGTTCAAGCTTATAATACCCTTTTCCAGGAACACCATCAGGGTAATTCAAAGCTCTTATAATTTTTGGATTTTCTTCAATATATGATAGCATATCTCTTTGATCCCATGCATGATTCCCAAGTGTAAGTAGATCCAATCCGCTAGAAAATAATTCTTCTGCATCTTTTTTTGAAAGTCCATAACCAGAAGTAGCATTCTCACCGTTCGCAATAATCATGTCTGTACAGTATTTAGATTTGAGTGTTGGTATAATTTCTTTAATTTTTTTTCGTGACGCCTTTCCGACGATATCTCCTATAAAAAGAATTTTCATTGAAAACTATATAAATTTTTTTCAGTAATAACATAATCCACTTTAAAATCAAATTTGTCTATGGGTATGTAATCTAACTTTTGTTCTTCATATGCATAGACTACAGAGATGAATCTATGATTAATTTTATTTAAATAAGCAAATGTCCTGTCATAATAACCTCCACCATAACCTAATCTATTTCCCTTCTTATCAAAAGCTAAACAAGGTACAAAAATTAATTCAGGATTTAAAATTTTATTTTTATTTTGAGGCTCTGATATATTCATATGTCCTTTTACAAAATTCTCTTCACTCTTAAATTGCTTAAAGATTAAATGACTATTTTTTTTTTCAATTACAGGGAGACATAAAATTTTATTTTTAATAAAGATAAGATTGTTAAGCTCTGTTGTATTTATCTCAGAATTTATAGAAATAAAACTAGAAACTATATTAATTTCTTTAAAGTTAATTTTTTCAAAAAGCTCATTAAACAAAGATAAAGCAAAATGAGATGGTTTATTATTAAAAATCTTATCTCTTATAATTTTTTGTTTTTTCCTGATAATTGATTTTTCATCTTTAATATTATTCATAATAAGAATTCTTAATTATATCAATTAAACCCTCTACCTCTTTATTTATTTCATCAAATTCTTGATCTAATTTCAATTTTTCATCTTCTAAAATTTTTTTTTCATTTTGTAGTTTTAGTATTTTGTCTTTAAGTTCTAAATTGTTCTTTAGATATTCTTGTTTCTTGGTATCGTTTACTTCTGAACTTCTTTCTATATTTAATTTATCTGAAAGCTCTGCTTGAAGCTCAATAGAGAGAAGTGATAACAATATAGTATCACTTATTTTTCCATTAGAATATTTTGGATTTTGTAATTTATTATCAATTTTTTCATTAATTAAATTTATTGAATCTATTATTTTTTTTTCATCTTTTTTTTCATATTCTAATGATATTTCTCTATTTAAAATTTTTGTCTTATAAAAAGGCATGTTATTTCTTAATTAGAAGTTCCAATTCATCAATATACTCGGACATTTGTTTTCGTAAAATTTTAATTTCATTTTCAAGATTTTTAATTTTTTCTTTCTTAGAAATATGATGATCCTTAAAATCTTCTAAAGCTGATCTTAGATTAATTAAGTTTTCGCTTAGAACCGTAAATTTTTTTTGTATTTCCATTATGATTTTATAGTTTGTAATTTTATAATTGTCACTGTAATGAACCCATATTAAATAATTTTATGTCAACCATAAAGGTAAGTATTTGAATAATTTAAATAATATCAACAATCTAAGACAATTATCAAATTGTATTAGATTTTTATCAATTGATGCAGTGGAAAAAGCAAAATCTGGTCATCCTGGTATGCCTATGGGTATGGCAGACATCGCAACAATTCTTTATAAAGATCATTTAAAGTTTGATCCGAATGATCCGGAGTGGATTGATAGAGATAGATTAATTATTTCAAATGGGCATGGCTCAATGCTTTTATACTCTTGTTTGTATCTAACAGGATATAAAGACATTGACATAAATCAAATTAAAAATTTTAGACAATTACATAATAAAACTGCAGGTCACCCAGAATACGGAAGTGCGGAAGGGATAGAAACAACTACTGGACCTTTGTCTCAAGGTTTAGCAAATGCAGTTGGAATGGCGCTAGCAGAAAAAAAATTATCAAATAATTATGGAAAAGAATTATTTGATCATTACACTTATGTTTTTGCTGGAGATGGATGCTTAATGGAAGGTTTAAGTCATGAAGCGTGTAGTCTCGCAGGACATTTGAAATTAAATAAGCTTATTATGTTTTTTGATAATAATTCTATTTCCATAGATGGATCAACAGATCTTTCAGTTTCAGACAATGTGAAAAAAAGATTTGAAGCTTATAATTGGAATATAATTGAAATTGATGGTCATAAATATGAGGAAATTGATCAAGCTATAATTAAAGCAAAAAAAAATGATGCTCCTACAATTATATCTTGTAAAACTAAAATTGGTTTCGGCTCTCCTAACAAAGAGGGTTCAGCTTCATCACATGGTTCACCTCTTGGTGAAGATGAAGTTAGTTTGACAAGAAAAAAATTAGAATGGAATTATTCGCCGTTTGAAATTCCAGATGATTTATTACATGAGTGGAGAAGTTTCTATAAAAGAAATGAAGAATCAAGAAAATCATGGTTATCAAAAAACAAAGAATTAATTGAAAGTAAAAATTTTAAGGATAGTTTTTATCAAAAAATTGATCATCAAATTCCAGAAAAACTTAGTGAATTAAAATCTGAGCATTTTAATGATAAAACAAATTGTGCTTCAAGAAAATCGAGTGAGCTAACACTAAATTTAATTTCAAACTATCAAAAAAATCTTATTGGTGGATCTGCTGATCTCACTGGATCAAATAACACTAAGGCAAAAGATATGAATGTAATTACATCTAATAATTTTAATGGAAATTATATTCATTACGGCATCAGAGAACATGGAATGGCTGGAGTAATGAATGGCATTGCTTTGCATAAAGGTTTAATTCCATACGGAGGAACGTTTTTGGTATTTACTGATTATTGCAGACCTTCAATTAGATTATCAGCTATTATGAATATACCAGTTATTTATGTAATGACGCATGACTCAATAGGACTAGGAGAAGATGGACCAACCCATCAACCTGTTGAACATCTTGCATCTTTAAGATCTATACCAAATTTAACAGTCATTAGGCCTTGTGATATTATTGAAACTATAGAAGCATGGGAATGTGCAATCAACAATACTGGACCAACAATCTTAGTTTTAACAAGACAAAATCTACCAATGTTACAAAAAGACAATCGAAAAGAAAATCTTGTAAATAAAGGTGCTTATAAAATAATAGATTTTAAAGAATATGATGCAACAATTTTATCTTCTGGTTCTGAGGTTGAGATTGCTTGCTCTGCATCAAATAAACTTTTTGAAAATAGTAATTTAAAGATAAGAGTTGTGAGCATGTCTTCATTTGAATTGTTTGAGAAAAATGATGATGGTTATAAAAATGAAATTTTAGGAAATAAACCTATTTTTGCTATTGAGGCTGGAGTAATAAATGGTTGGGAAAAATATATTAAAAATGAAAATTTTGTTGGTATGTCAACTTTTGGTGAAAGTGGTCCATACAAAGATTTATATAAGCACTTTAAGATAACAGATGACTACTTAATTGAAAAAATAATTAAAATTTTATAAAAAGGAGAAATATGAAAGTTGCAATAAATGGATTTGGGAGAATTGGAAAACTGGTTTTTAGAGCTTTATTAGAAAAAAATCCTAAAGATATAAATATTGTAGCTATTAATGAACTAGGAAGTGTTGAAAGCAGTGCTCACTTACTAAAATATGACAGTGTACACGGTATTCTTAAAGATGAGATTAGTTCAATCAAAAATGGATTAAAAATTGGTAAACATAAAATTAATTTTTATTCCGAAAGAGATCCAAATAACCTTCCTTGGAAATCACTCAAGGTAGATGTTGTTCTTGAATGTAGTGGTGTTTTTACTTCAAAAGAAAAAGCGATTTCTCATTTAAATGCAGGGGCAAAAAAAGTTATTATTTCAGCACCAGCTTCAAATGTAGATGCCACAATAGTTCAAGGTGTAAATAACGATACCATTAAAAAAAATCATAACGTAATTTCAAACGGATCTTGTACTACTAACTGTCTTGCTCCTTTAGCTATGGTTCTTGATGAAAAATTAGGAATTGAAAGTGGTTTCATGACAACAATTCATAGTTACACAGGTGATCAAAGAACTGTAGATCAAACCCATTCTGACTTTAGAAGAGCAAGGGCTGCAGCTGAGTCAATGATACCGACATCTACAGGAGCGGCAAAGGCTTTGAGTCTAGTGTTACCAAAATTAAAAGGTAAACTAGATGGGACAGCTATTAGAGTGCCTACTCCAAATGTCTCACTTATAGATCTTACATTTGTAAGTAAGAAAAAAACTAGCCCAGAAAAAATTAATTCTATAGTTCTCCAAGCTTCAAAAACTAAAAAATTAAATGGCATTCTAACAACAAACTCATTGCCTTTAGTTTCAATCGATTTTAATCATAATTCAAGCAGTTCTGTGTTTGATATGAGTCAAACACAAGTTGTCAAAGATAAATTCTGTAGAGTTTTATCTTGGTATGATAATGAATGGGGATTTTCAAATAGAATGGTAGACACTATGGTTAATCTTAAAAAATTTATTTAGTGCCTAAAAAAATTTGTTTTGCAGTATCTACGCTAACACAAATTGAAAATTTAATAAAATTTCGAAAATCAAAGTTCAAAACTACGACTATATTTATAAAATACTTTTTAATTAATGGTTTTGGGATAGAGTGGCTTAGAACGTTAATAAACCATATTAAAAATAAATATAAGACACACAATATTAAGTTTTTTATCGACTCGGGATATGATCAAGGTCTTAGTATATTATTAACTCACGAAAATATTGATTATTTAAAATTAAAAAATAATAAAATCATCTTAAATAAAATTAATCAAATTGCTAAAAAAAATAAGGTTTTATTAAATCCAACTTTTGATGTAGTAGATCTTACGAAAATTAAAAATATACAAAAAACACTTAAGATAAAACTATGAAAATAGATGGGAATGAAATTAAAGTTGGAAATATTTTAGAGATTAATAACAAACTTTGGAAAGTTTTGAAAACTCAGCATACTCAACCAGGAAAGGGTGGTGCCTACTTACAGGCTGAACTTAAAGAAATAAGAGAAGGTACTAAAATGAATACTAGGTTTAGATCATCAGAAACAGTAGAAAGAGCTATCCTTGATGAAAAAGAATTTCAATATCTTTATGATGATAATAATAATTTTATATTCATGGATAAACAAACTTATGAACAAATAGAACTTGGCTCAGACATATTAACTGAGGACCAATCAAAATTTTTAGTTGAGAATAGTAATGTTATTATTAATTTCTATAATGAAAAACCAGTCGGAATTGAATTGCCTGATACTGTAGAATTAACTGTTGTAGAAACTGAAGGTGTTGTAAAAGGTCAAACAGCTGCTTCGTCATATAAACCTGCTACTTTAGAAAAGAATATCAAAACATCTGTACCTCAATTTATTACAATTAATGATAAAATAGTAATAAGTACAATCGACGGTAGTTATATCGAAAAATCAAAAAATTAATGCAGCCTGCTGTAATTAATATCTTTGAAAAGGCAGTAAAAAAAGCTGGTAAAATATTATTAAGAGATTTTGGAGAATTAGAAAATTTACAAATACAATCTAAATCAGTTGGAGATTTTGTAACAAATGCAGATATTAAAGTAGAAAAAACAATTTTAGAAACTCTAAAATATTATTATCCAAATTATACTTATATAACTGAAGAAACTGGTGAAATAAAAGGTGATGAAAATACAATTATTATTGACCCAATTGATGGAACCTCAAATTTTATACATGGAATACCACATGTTGGAATTATCGTTGCTAAAATGTCAAATAATGAAATCACAGACGGAGTGATTTATAATCCAATTTTAAATGAATTTTTTTGGAGTTCTAAGGGTAAAGGTTCGTGGTGTAATAATAGTAGACTTAGAGTGTCAAACAGGCAAATTTTTTCAGATTGCTTGATAGGCACTGGTCTTCCCTTTGGAGAAAGAATTTATAAAAACTATTTAAGTGAGATTGATGAAATCCTAAAATCATCTGCAGGAATAAGAAGACTCGGTTCAGCAGGCCTTGATCTTGCTTATGTTGCCTCTGGTAAATTAGATGGTTTTTGGGAAAAAGATCTAAATTTATGGGATGTTTCAACGGGCATTCTTTTAGTTAAAGAAGCTGGAGGAAAAATTTCTAAAATAGATGGAAATGCATGGGAGATAAATTCTCGTGATTTAGTTGCTTCAAATAATAAAATTCATAATGAATTAGTTAAAAAACTTACTTTACTTTGAAATCTATATAAATATAAGACAGTCATGAAAAAAGACATACATCCTAATTATCATGAAATAAACGTTGTTATGACTGATGGATCCACTTTTAAAACTAGATCTACTTGGGGTAAAGAAGGTGATACTCTTAAATTAGAAATTGATTCTAAATCTCACCCTGCATGGACAGGTGGTAAAGCTGGTCTTAATGAATCTGAAGGACAAGTAGCTAGATTCCAAAAAAGATTTAAAGGTCTAAAAATTAATAAATAATTATTTAAAAAATTTTTCAGCATTAAGTTTTAAATCTTTCTTCTTTTTTATCTCATCTTGAACTCTTAGTATTTCAGCTTGAAGTTCAGAAATATAGTTTTGTAAATCTTCAACACTGAAATCATCTAAATTTAATATTTTAACCGTCTTTTGTTTTTCATCTACTTCAAAAAAATCTGTCATAGTCATATTTTGTTATATATTATTTTTTGATTATATTATATGAGCCAATTATGAAATATCCTTTAATGCCAAAAGCAACAGCGATATGGTTAGTAGAAAATACGGCTTTAACGTTTGATCAGATAGCTGAATTCTGTGGATTACATGAATTAGAGGTTCAAGGAATTGCTGATGGAGAAGTTGCTGTCGGTATGAGAGGTTACGATCCAATTGATAATAATCAATTAACAAAAGAAGAAATTGAAAGATGTGAAAAAGATAATGCAGCTCGTTTGAGTCTTATTAAATCTGATGTAATTGAAGATTTACCACCAAGAAAAAAAGATTCTAAATATACCCCACTTTCTTTAAGACAAGAAAAGCCATATGCTATTTTGTGGCTTATAAAAAGATATCCGACTGAATTAAGTAGTTCTCAAATTGCAAAACTTACCGGCTCTACAAAAAATACAGTAGAGGCTATAAGAAATGGTACATACAGAGAAGCAGTTCTTGAGGCAAAGAGTCCAATGGATGTTGGTTTATGTACTTATAAGGATCTCGAAAGAACTTTAAATAGAACTAGAACAAAAAAAGTAGATCAAGAAAATTAATTATTTTTTATAACGTAATTTAGATAATAGAACATCAAGATCATCCAAAATAATACCATTGAAATAATAAAAATCTGAAAGTTATATATTTTTATAACTCCAATAGGCTCACCAAGATAATAAGTTAAAGGTCCTAAAACTCCACTTAAAATAATTCCTAAAATTTTATAACTTTTAAAAAAAGTAAGAATTTCATCAAAAAGAGTACTAAAACTAAACCATAAAACAATCATCCATAATGGCAGAGTGCCAAGTTTAGCAATAGTTTCAAAATCATAAATTTGGAAATAAACTAATAAAGTATCAAAAAAATATCCTGGAACTGAAATCAAAAGTGAAATCTTAATAAATTTTTGTTTATTATGATTAAAATAAAAATAAGTTAGTAAGAAAATAATTCCAACCCAGATGCCCAACATAGGATTAGAAAATTTTGTTTCACCAAATACACAGGCTAACCAAGTTAGTTGGTAGCCAGTTAAGACTAAAAATACTTTTAATTTTTGCATTTCTATTTTTGAATTAAGAAATGAGAAACATCGGTTGAACTATTTGCAAAACCTGTTTCGCAATAAGATAGATAAAATTCCCACATTCTTTTAAATTTAATATCAAAACCAAACTGAGATAAATCATTCCAAGATTTTTGAAATTGTTTATTCCACATTTTAAGCGTTTTTGCATAAGAACCACCGAAACTTAGATTTTCAATACATTTTAATCCAACGTGTTTTGCCGAATATTCAAATTGTTTTTTAGTTGGAAGCATTCCACCTGGAAAAATATATTGTTGAATAAAATCTGGTCTGTTTTGATAATCTTTAGCCTTTTTTTCATCAATCGTTATGACTTGTAGTGCAGCCACACCACCATCGTTGAGAGAATTACGAATTGTATCAAAGTAATTATGCCAGTATTTCTTCCCAACTGCTTCAAACATTTCAATTGAAACAATATTTGAATATTTTTTTTTGATATCCCTATAATCTCTGAATATAACTGATACTTTTTCAGACAAACCTTCATTTTGAATTTTTTCAGAAGCATATTCGTATTGTTCCTTAGAAATAGTTATAGCATCAACTGAACAATTGTAATTTTTTGCTACAAATGATGAAAAACCTCCCCATCCACATCCAATTTCTAAAGTTTTAGAATTTGAGTCTAATGATAAAGTTTCGGCAATCTTTCTATATTTGTTAAATTGTGCATCCGATAAATTAGTATTCTTATTATCAAAAAGAGCAGAAGAATAGGTCATGGTTTTATCTAACCACTTTTCGTAAAAATTATTTCCTAAATCATAATGATATTTAATGTTTTTTTTACTCTGTGATTTTGAATTGTTATTTAAAAAATGCTTTAATTTGGCAAAAGTAGTAAAAAAAAGATTAGTATTTATACTTTGTAAAAAATAACTCTCATTTTTGTGAGAAAGTAGTAATAAATTAGTTAAATCGGTGCTTGAAAAGTAACCATTCATATAGGCTTCTGCAAAACCTACAGAACCTTTTTTAAAAATTAAATTTAAAAAATTATAATTATGAATTTTTATATTTGCAGATATATCCTCCTCTTTTCCGACAAAAACTCTCTCCTCGCCAGTTGGAAATTGAACTGTTAATTTTCCATATCGAATTTTAGATAAAAAGTTTACTAATAATTTTTTGACAGTTTTATCAAAATTTGTTTTAAAAAAATTCATTTAAAAATTACCTTCAAAACTCACTGTATCATTTAGCTTCTTTTTTCGTCCATAATATTTACCACCTTTGTAAATTATTTTTAAAGCCTCATAAAGAATTCCAGCCATTACTTTGAAGCCAAAAAGTGGATTATAATATAAAAATTTAAACATATTTTTTGAGTTAAAATCTATAAATTTGCCATGCTGAGTAGCTGTTAGAACTTTTTTATTATTTTTATCATAAAGATCAATGTTAATATTTATTTTATCTTTTTGCATTCGATTAAAAAATTTATAATTTGCCTCCATTTCTATGAATGGAGATACATAAAACTGCTTTGCACATTCATGAGATAATTTAAAATCTTCAAAATTTACATTTCCTTTAAAAATATAGGTATGTTGTTCATTAGTCGTATTTTTGACTTCATAGAAAATAGATATTAGTTTTTTATCATCATAACAATATATAATTGATAAGGGATCAAATACATATCCCAAAATTCTTGGAAAACATAATATCATTATATTAAGATGTTTATATTTAATATTAAATTTAGAGAGGGAATCTTTAACGAATGTCTTTATTGACCTTTTGTCTCTATATCCATGATCTTTTTCATAAATAGAAAAAAGATTAAAAGAGTTTAATGAAAAAAGTTTATAATTTTTACTTAATTTATCAAGATTATCCAAATTAATAAAAAGACTTGGTACCTCATATTTCAATGTGTGTTTAAATGGAATAAATCTTTTATGAATAATGTTAGATAATAGTATTTGAGAAATCATTTAAAATTAATTTGCAATCTATTATAAAAATTTTTCTCTCTCTTCCAAGGTAAATCACAATTTAACAATTTACAAATATAAGAGGATGATTGAATGCCGTCTTCATGAAAACCATATCCAAGGTAAGCTCCACAAAAAAAAGTATTATTTTTTCCTTGAATTTCCATAACATTTTTTTGAGCTAAAATAGTATCGGTAGTATAAATTGGATGATTAAATGATGTTTCGTTAATTATGTTTTTAGGCTTTTTATATGGATTAACAGTTACAAAATAATTTTGTTTAGTTGGTAATTTTTGCAATAAATTCATCCAATAAGTTAAAGTAAATTTAGAAGATGATGACTTATTTAAAAAATTCCAACTTGACCAAGCAATTTTTGATTTAGGCATTAAAGTGTGATCGGAGTGAAGTATTGCTGAATTAGTTGAATATTTAAATTGTGAAAATATTTTTACTTCTTCTTCTGTTGGTCTTTCCAAAATATCCAATACTTGATTTGCATGGGTTGCGAATATTACCTTATGAAATTCTAATATATTATTTTTCTCATCTTTTATTTTAATTTTATTATTTTCTCTAATAATATTTTTAATTTTGAAATTTGTTTCATACTCAAAAACATTTTTATTAATAATTTTTTTTATATATTCATTACTACCACCTTCTACATATTTCCATTGAGGTCTTTTTTTTAAATTAAATAAAGCATGATTTTTAAAAAAATTAATGAATGTTATGAGAGGAAAATTTTTTACATCACTTATATTGCTTGACCATATAGATGATATCATAGGTAAAATATGATAATTTATTAGGTATGTTGAAAAATTATTAGTTTTTAAAAAATCATTTAAGGTTTTAGTTTGCTCTAAATCACTAACATTCAAGCTATTACATAATAAATAAAGTTTTCTTATTTCAAATAACATTTTATAAAAATTAAAAGAAAACATATTTCTAAAATTAGCAAAAAGATAAAATATATTTTTGCCACTATATTCAATTTGAGGATCTTGATTTGAGACGGCAAAGGACATATCTGAATTATTGCATTTCACATCAAGTAATTTAAAAAAATTTGTTAAATCTGGATAATTATTTTCATTGAAAACAATAAACCCTGTATCAACTGGGATTGTCTTTGTTGATTCTTCAACATAGATAGTTCTTGTATGTCCCCCCAATCTATTATTTTTTTCAAATAAATAAACATCATATTTAGAAGACAAAAGGTAAGCTGCACTTATTCCTGAGATACCAGAACCAATAATTGCTATTTTTTCTCTCACATCAACTAATAGTTTTAAACGCTGATAGTGCTCTATTTCTTGTTTCTTTTAAATCTACAATTGGTGTTGGATATGAAGTACCAATCTCAAAATTATATTTCTTTTGATCCTCCATAGACATCTCCCAAGGATTATGAATATATTTTTTTGGAATATTATTCAACTCAGGAACAAATTCTTTTACATAATCACCATCTGGATCAAATTTTTGACCCTGCAATATTGGATTAAAAATTCTAAAATATGGACTTGCATCAGCACCACAACCAGAGATCCATTGCCAACCTGCAGAATTAGACCCAACGTCAGCATCAACTAAAGTATCAAAAAACCACTCTTCTCCATTTTTCCAGTGTAACAATAAATTTTTTGTTAAAAACGAGCCTACAATCATTCTTACTCTATTGTGCATCCAGCCTGTTTTATATAGTTGTCTCATTCCAGCATCAACAATTGGAATACCAGTTTTACCATTATGCCATAATGATAAATTTTTAGCATTTTTAATCCATGGAAATTTATTAAATTTACTTTGTATAGGTTTATGAGTCATATCTGGATAATGAAATAATAGATTATAAGAAAAATCTCTCCAGCCAAGTTCAGCAAGAAATTTTTTTTTATTTTCAGGATCAATTTTTTTTTCAATATTTACGGTATCATAAACTTCTAAAGCAGAAATTTCTCCAAAATGAAGATAAGGTGATAATTTTGAAGTTAAATCTTTATCGGGTCTATCTCTTCCAACTGAATAGTTATTTGCTTTTTGCGAAATATATTTTTTTAATTGTAATTTTGCATTACTTTCACCAGGTATCCAATATTTTTCAATCTTTTTGATCCATTGCTCTTTTTTGTTTGTTAGATTTAAATCTTGTATAGTTATTTCATTTTTAAATTTTGAATTGGCGTAGCTTATTTTTGTATTTTTAAATTTAATATCTTTTAGTTTTAGTAGTTCATCACAATGTCGCCAGTAAGGAGTAAATACTTTAAAAAAGGTTCCACTTTTATTTTTAATATTCCAAGGTTCATTTAAAAGATATCCATTGTGTGAGTCGCATTCTATTTTAGATGAAGTAACTATAGATTTAATATTAGTATCTCTTTTAATTGAATATGGATCATATAGTCTATTCCAGGATACAAATTTAATATTTGAATTCTTTAGTATTGAAGATATAATTTTCTCTGGATCACCAGCAAATATATTTAGTTTGCCATTATGTTTTTGTATTGATTCATATAAACTAATTAAGGATTTTTCTAACCACCATTTGGATGTTGATCCAATTCTTTGATTTAAATCAAAAATATAAATTGGAATTATATGATCAACTTTTTTTGAAAGAGACAATAAAGATGGATTTTCTTGTAATCGCAAATCTTGTCTAAACCAATGAATTCCATAAGTGGCTACCATGAGTTTAAATTATGTTAATTTAGAATAAATTAAAGAGGTAAATCTATTATTTACTATGAGGAGGCATTTTTTTCTCTACGAACCAAACGTGTTTTTTTAACACAGGATCATATTTTTTCATTCGAAGCTTTTCAGCAACTTTCAATCCTTTTGTCGGTTTTCTTACAATATACTTAGTTCCTGTTTTTGGATTTTCTTCAGGTACTAGTTGTTTAAGAGCGAATGAAGTTTTTTTTGCCATGAAGTGTCTATACAGAATAATTATATGAAATAAAGTATTATTTATTCATAATCAGAAATTGACTGCTTAATAAAACGGTTAAAATTTCCTCTTTTTTTATCAAGTTTAATTTGTTTATTTCTCTCAAGTAAGTTTTTTTTCTTTACTTCAGATGTTTTATCAAAACAATTATGACAAGATACACCTGGTTTATAATACTTATTATAAGTATCTTTATTACTAATGGGTAAACGACAAGCATAACAAAGTTTGTAAGTTCCATCTTTTAATTCATTTTTCAAAGATACTCTTCCATCAAATACGAAACATTCACCATTCCACATTGAATCTTTTTTTGGAGTTTTTTCTAAATACTTTAGTATACCTCCGTCTAACTGAGCTACATTTTTAAAACCCTTCATCATCATATATGATGAAGCCTTTTCACACCTGATACCTCCAGTGCAAAACATTGCAATTTTTTTGTCTTTTGACTTATTTAGTTTTTTTTGAACAAAAGATTTAAAGTCAGTGAAACTTTTAGTTTTTGGATTAATTGCCCCTTCAAAAGATCCTATTTTAACCTCAAATTCATTTCTTACATCAATCACAATAGTGTCTTTGTCTTTAATCAGTTGATTCCATTCATTGTATTTAACTTTTTTTCCAGATATTTTTGTAGGATCAGCAAATTTGGTTCTGAGTGTGACTATTTCATTTTTATTTCTAATTTTAAGTTTTTGAAATGGCATATATTTATATTTTGATCGTTTAAGATTAAGTTTCTCAAAACTAAAATTTTCAAGATATAGAATGAAAGAATTTATGTTTTTTTCTAAGCCAGCTATTGCTCCATTAATACCTTCATCAGCAATCAATATTGTACCTTTTATTTTATTAAATTTGCAAAAATCTTTAAGTTTAGTAA
>CACMYX010000005.1 GCA_902618015.1 uncultured Alphaproteobacteria bacterium
AACTAAATATACTAGATGATTTAGATAAATTAGATATTTTAAAATTTTCAATTATTTCGTCTAATTCAATAGTTTCTGACTTCTCATTATTGTTTGACCAACCTAAAAGTATAAGATTGTTAATAATTGCTTCTTTTAAATATCCATCTTTTTTTAAATCTAAAATATTTATGGCTCCATGTCTTTTTGATAATTTTGTTCCATCTTCTCCGTGAATAAGAGGAATATGGGCATATTGAGGTACATCCCAATTCATAAATTTATAAATGTAGTATTGTCTAAAAGTATTAATAAAATGATCATCACCTCTAATAATGTAATTGATACCTAAATCATGATCATCAACTACTACAGATAACATATAGGTGGGTGATTGATCTTTTCTTAGTAAAATGAAATCATCTAACTCTAAATTTGCTACTGAAACGTCTCCTTGAATTGTATCATTAATTTTTAAATTTCCTTCATTTGGGACATCTAATCTAACTACAAAATCCTCAGCTTTACTTTGAATATCATTATCATTTTTACATTCTGTACATATTTTTTTAGAATAGTTTTTATTTTCTCTAATTAATTTTCTCTGATGAGCAATTTTTTCTTCAGAACATACACATTTAAATGCTCTCTTTTTTTGAAGTAACTCTTTGGCAACTTCCTGATGTCTTGATAATCTTTTAGACTGAACTTGAATGTCTTCATCCCAATCAAGTCCAAGCCATTTCAAAGAATTAGTTATGTTATCTGTGTATTCTTGTTTTGATCTTTCATGATCTGTATCTTCAATTCTCAAGTAAAATTTAGATGATACTGATTTCTTACTAATAATATAATTAATTAGAGCTGTTCTAGCACCTCCAAGATGAAGATTACCAGTAGGAGAGGGTGCAAATCGTGTTTTTAACATAGTCATCTTAAAATTAAGATAAACTATTAATTATATTTTCTTATAATACCAGATAAAGTCCCTTGGACTTGGATTTCACCTGCTTCATATTCCTTTGTCTGAAAACTTTGATTAGCAGGAATTAACAAGACCTTGTCTCGATCAAATTTAATAGTTTTTAGAGTAACTTCGTTATCTTGTGTAATAACAGCTGCAATCTTTCCATTTTCAACATTATTTGTCTTTTTTATCACAGCAATATCACCGTCAAATATTCCTTTATCTATCATAGATAGACCTTTTACTTTTAATCCAAAATATTTAGCATTTGGTGATGTCATCGAAGAGGGTACAGAAACAAATTCATCAGCATTCTCAATTGCTTCTATTGCTTCACCTGCAGCTATTGCACCAATTAGTGGGATATTAATGCTATTTGACAAAGAACTTTCATCAACAATATTATCTTTATTAATAATTTCCATTGCTCTTGCTTTGTGCTTTAATCTTTTAATAAAACCTCTTTCTTCTAGACTAGTAATTAATCTATGAATACCTGACTTTGATTTTAGATTAACTGCACTTTTCATTTCCTCAAAGGATGGAGAGATTTCATTACTTGAAATATAATTTTTTAAATAATCGTATAGCTCTTTTTGTTTTTTTGTAAGCATTTGTTGTTCTATATATGTTCTTTAAGATCAAAACAAGAACAAATAAAAATATCTATATTTTTCAGTTATTTAAATATTAGATTTACCACCTGTTTTCGAAACAAGGTGTATATTTTGAATTATAATTTTTTTATTTAAGTACTTACACATGTCATAAATTGTCAGACATGCAATTGTAACGGCAGTTAATGCCTCCATTTCCACACCAGTATTTGCATTTGTTTTAACTGTACTTTTGACAATAAAAGTAAATTTTTTATCATTTTTTATAACCTCAATATTTATATGATTGATTGGAATATTATGACAAAGCGGTATCAATTTAGAAGTTTCTTTTGACCCCATAATACCACCAATTATTGCAGTTTTTTCTAGGTTTCCTTTTTTTGTTTCAAATGATTTTATTTTTTTATATGTTTCTTTATCAAATTTAATTTCACCAGAGGCAACTGCTACTCTTTCTGTGACATCTTTATTTGATATGTCAATTATATAAGGATTTCCTTTTTTATTAATATGACTCATTTAAAAGCAATTCTCCAATTTTCTTTTCTTTATTTTTAGATTTTAACAAACTTTCTCCAATTAAAAAATTATATATCCCTGTAGAATTAAATTTTTTTATATCATCAGAAGTTTTAATTCCACTCTCTGCAATTAAAATATAATCATTAGTTAAATTTTTATTCAAATTTATTGAGTTATTTAAATTGATTTCAAGACTTTTAAGGTTTCTATTATTAATTCCAATCACAGGGTAGTCTAATTTGATTGCTCTTTTCAGTTCGTCTTCATCATGAACCTCTATAATACAATCTAATTTTAATTCATTTGCATAATTTATAAATTCTATTGCTTGAGCGTCTGATAGTATTGATAAAATTAATAATATACAATCAGCTTGATATATCTTACTTTCTAAAATTTGATATTTATCAATAATAAAATCTTTTCTTAAAATAGGTAAATTTGTTTTCTTTTTTACCAGAGATAAATGATCAATATTTCCTAAAAAATATTTACTTTCAGTTAAAATCGATAACGCTCCAATACCAGATCTTTCATATAAAATAGCAATGTCTTCTGGTTTATAATCTGAAATTATTTCACCCGCACTTGGACTTTGTTTTTTTACTTCACCAATTATTAAATTTTTTTTATTTTTTTGAGCTGAAATTAATTCATCTTTAAATTCACGTTTCTCTAATTTTGAGGAAATTAATTTTTCTAATGTTTTAAAAGAACATCTTTTTTTTGTTTCTTCTAATTCTTTAAATTTATCTTCACAAATTTTTTGAAGTATATTACTCATTAATTAGTGAGTTTACAAAATTTTTTGTAATTCCTTCATCAATTGTTTTTTTTGCTAATTCAATACTATCTTTTAGATTATTTCTTAAATTAGATAAATATATTGCCGCTCCTGCATTTATTTCTACAATCATTTGAAATTCTCTGTAATCGCCGTTAATCATTTTATTAAAGCAATTTGCATTATATTCTGGATCTCCACCTTTTATATCTTCTAATTTAATTAAATCATAACCATAATCTCTTGGATCAAAACTATATTCCAGAACTTTATTTTCTTTCAATTCATTAATTAGAGTATTGTCTGATAAACTTATTTCATCTAAACCATCCAATCCGTGAACAACCATCGCTTTTTCAGAGCCTAATTCTTTTAAACAATTGCAATGCATAGAAACTAAATTTTTTGAATAGACTCCTAAAAGCTGCTTACCTGCTTTAGCAGGATTAGTAAGCGGACCTAATAAATTAAAAATTGTGCGAGTAGCCAAATTCTTACGAACGTTAATTACATTTTTCATGGCAGAATGATGATTTTGAGCAAATAAAAAGCAAAAATTTTTATTGGATAATGAATTCTCTAAATCTTCTACATTATTTGTAATTTTATAACCTATTTTTTCTAGCATATCTGCAGAGCCTGATTTTGAACTAACGGAACGATTGCCATGCTTTGCTATAGTAACGCCAGCACTTGCAGCAACTATTGCTGCACTTGTTGATATATTTAATGTGTCTTTCATATCTCCACCCGTACCACAAGTATCAATTGTATTTTGTGGAGAGTTAATTTTTAAAGATTTATCTCTCATTACTTTAGCTGCACCGATAATTTCTTCTTTTGTTTCACCTTTTAACTTTAAACCAATTAGTATTGATGTAATTTTAATATCATCTAATTCTCCACTCATAATTTTATTGAATATATACATGCTCTCTTCAATATTCAGATTTTGTTGTTCAAGAATTTTATTTAATATTAAAGTTTGATCCATTATTTTGCTAAGTTTAAAAAGTTTTTTAAAATAATTTTACCCATATCAGTACCTATACTTTCTGGATGAAATTGTAATCCAAATATTGGTAATTTTTTATGTGCAATACCCATTATAATTTTATTATTTGTTTCAGCAGTAATTAAAAAATCTTTAGGCATAGTTCTCTTATCAATTATAAGAGAGTGATATCTAGTTGCTTTAAATTTTCTTTCTACATTTTTAAATATAGAGTGTCCAAAGTGATTAATTGTATCAACTTTTCCGTGCATGATTTCTTTGCATTTAATGATTTTACCTCCAAAAGCTTGACCAATAGTTTGATGTCCTAAACAAATGCCAAGTATAGGAAATTGTTTTGATAATTCTGCAACGATATTAAGACTTATTCCAGCTTCATTTGGTGTGCACGGACCTGGTGAAATAACTATTGATTTAGGTTTTAATTTACGAATTTTATTTATCGAAATTTTATCATTTCTATAAACGACAACCTTCTGATTTAAATCTAATAAGTAGTGTTTTACATTGTAAGTAAAACTGTCATAATTATCTATCAGTAATATCATATATCGAATTTGTATGAATCCTCTGCAGCTGCCATTAAAGCGCCAGCTTTATTCAAAATTTCTTGATGTTCATTTTTTGGGACAGAGTCATAAACTATTCCAGCACCAGCCTGAATGTATAATTTATTATCTTTTACAAGCCCAGTCCTCAAACTAATACAAGTATCCATGTCTCCATTAGAATCAAAATAACCCATACAACCAGCATAAAAACTTCTATTTAAATTTTCAAGTTCCTCTATGATTTCCATCGCTCTTATTTTTGGTGCACCAGAAACTGTACCTGCTGGAAATCCAGCCATTAAAGCATCTAGAGCATCTAAATTATTATCTATTTTTCCCTCAACGTTTGAAACAATATGCATTACATGAGAGTAGTATTCGATAATCATCTTTTCAGTAACATTCACTGTTCCTTTTTTTGCAACACGACCAACATCGTTCCTTCCTAAATCTAAAAGCATTAAGTGTTCTGCGAGTTCTTTCTTATCATTAAGTAAGTCATTAGATAAATAAAGGTCTTCAGAGGCATTTTTTCCTCTTTTTCTTGTTCCCGCAATTGGTCTTATCGTAACTTTTTTATTTCTTAATTGAACCATTAATTCTGGACTAGATGCAACAAGGCCTATTTTATCGAAGTTAAGATTTACAAGATAAGGAGATGGATTAAGTCGTCTTAACGATCTATAAAGATTGACTGCCTTTAAATTATATTTTGTTTCAAATCTCTGTGAAGGCACAACTTGGAAGATATCTCCATTTTTAATATATTCTTTTGCTTTATTTACAATTTTATAAAATTGTTCTTTCTTGAAATTTGATTTAAATTTTAATTTAGATTTTTTATTTTTCTTTTGCGCAGGTTTTAAAATACTTTTTTCTAACTTTTTAATTGTTTTATCAATAAGTAATTTATTTTTTCTATAGGCTTTTTCTGCTGAGATTTTTTTACTTGGATACGTAACTGTCATAAGGGAAATAATATCTTTAATATTATCAAAAACTGCGACAATTTTTGGTCTGATTAAAATTGCATCAGGTATTTTTATATTGTCCTTATTACTTAGTTTAATTTTTTCAATATATTTAATCATTGGATATCCTAGATATCCAACTAGTGTTGGGAAAGGAACGTCAATTTCATTATTTTTAAATTTTGAAATTTTTACAAGTTCTTTAAGACTATGAATTGGCTTTTGATCTAGTTTGTAATCAAAATTATGATCCAAATACTTAATTTTTGCCTTACCTTTTTCAACTGTCCAAATTAAATCTGGATCACAACCAAGTAATGAGTAACGTCCTCTTTTACTTCCACCCTCTACTGACTCTAATAGAAAGGAATATTTTTCCGATTTACTAATTTTTAATAATGATGAAAATGGTGTTTCAATATCAGCAATAAGATTTTTTTTTAATATCTGAGGTAAGCCTTTGTTATATTGACTTATAAAAATTTTTTTTTCTAGACTCATTTATACTGAGATAAAAGACCATTTATCAGTTCATCATTGAACGAAATTTCTTTTGTCTTAATAATCTCACTACCAAATGCTGTTTTCAAATCACCTATCAAATTAATATTTGAAGTATTTTCACCTTCTTCAGGCATCTTTATACTTTTAATATTAGCAAAATAAATAGCATTTTCATCTGATCCAAAAGCTACTTTATCAATATCAATTTCAAAAATCTTTTGTTTAAAAGATATTGGTAATTCATCATTAGTCTTTAAAGATAAAGTTAAATTTTCCGGATTAGTTGCATAAAATTTACTTATATTTGTGAAGAACTCTTTATTATTTTCAAAAATATTTTCTGCTTGTTCAGTTTTTTTTGTAAATATAAAATCATTTAAAACACTGTCAAAGATATTATCGATACTCTCTATTTTTGATGGATATATGTTATCAATGTTTACAATAAAAGAAGTATCATTATCAATGTCAACTAAATCACTAACAAAATCTTTATTTTGTGTAAAAGAAAATGAAATTACGTTACTTAAACTAGGGTCATCTTCGTTAATATTGTTTAAAATTTTTTTCTTATTGATTAATTTAAGATTATTTTGATCTGCTATTTCAGTAATTGAAAATCCATCAAGTATTTGTTGATCGAGGCTTAATTTTAATTCATTAAAGTAATTATCTACTTCAAAATTGGTTAATGTATTATTTATTTCATTCTTCACTTCATTAAATGTTAATTCTTTTTCTGGGAATATTTCATCTAAAATGATTATATGATATGCCAAGGTAGTTTGTATAACATCAGATATACTTCCTTTGTCTAATTCAAATATTACGTTAGCAAGTTGTTCTAGAACTTTATTTCTATCAACATTTTTAAATTCATTGAAAATTATATTTTTTTCTTCTGCAAATTTAATGATTTCTTGATTAGATTTTCCAGAAATATCTAATTTAAATTCATCTGCTTCATCTTTTGATTTAAAATTAAATTGTTTAAAGCTTCTTTCTTCTGGATTAATAAATAAGTTTTTATTATTATTATAATATTCCTTAAGTTTATTTTCTGAAGGTGAAAAATTATTTCTAAAATCACTTTTATTAATTAATATGTATGAAATGTCTCTCTCTTCATTTGTCATATATTCAGCAGAGTTATTATTAAAATAATCTAGTAGTTCTATATTATCTTTTGTAATTTCATCCTTATCGAATTTATCAAGTTTAATTTCGTCGTACAAAATTTTGAGCAACTCTATTTCTCTGCTCTGGTTATCATACTGATTAAAATTGATTTCTAATTGTGATGGATAATTTTTTTGAAAAAAAAGTTGATCAAAAATAATTGCTCTTGTTTCATAGTTTATTAAATCTACTAAGTCTTCAATTTTTAAACCTTGCATTCTTAAAAATGAATTTAATCTATCATCATCTAATTTGTTATTAATATATAAATTCGGAAAATTTCTTTTTGTTTCTTTTGCAATTGTAGTATCATCTAAAATAAAATTTATTTTATCAAACTCATTTTCAAAAATTGCATTATTAACTAAATTTTGAAGGGCTATTTGGTGAACTTGAAAACTTCTAATTTGATCGCCTGTTAATGGGTTCCCAATCATTTGAGAAAATTGATTAATATTCATATCCATCGATCTAAGAAATTTTGTTGTTGAAATTGGGGTACCGGAAATATTAGCAACAAAGTTATCGGAATTAAATAGGTTTGAATATCTTTGCGAACCCCTAAAAAAGAATAAGCTTGCAGCAAAAAGTATTGCCAACCCTATACCGATCCAAGAATTTCTAATAGCTCTCATAAAATTTCTATTGCTTCTATAATATTAGTTTCTATAAATAAAAGTAATTATGGTAAATCTTGATAAATATTCTTCAATTTTTATAGCAAATTGGAAATTAAATGGGAATTCCTCATTTTTAAAACATTATTATGAAAAATTAAAAGTTAATTCTAATAATTGTACAGTTATTTGCTCACCATCAATTTACTTAAAATCACTAAAAGTAAATAATAATAACTTATTTAGTGGCGCACAAGATGTCTCCTCTTTTAAAGAAGGTGCGTATACTGGCGAATTATCTGCCTCAATGCTAAAGGATAATAATATAGATTTTTGCTTGGTCGGACATTCTGAGCGCAGACAATACTTTGCTGAAACGAATGGTAATGTAAAAACTAAAAGTTCAAATCTTATTGAAGAAAATATTATTCCAATAATCTGTATAGGTGAAACCTTAGAGGAAAAAGAAAAAAGCTTAACGGAAGAAATTTTATCTACACAAATTAAGAATAGTGTTCCAAATTTAGCAAATCATAAAAATGCATTAATTGCGTATGAGCCTGTTTGGGCTATAGGAACTGGTCTAACGCCAACCTTAGATGAAATAAATGAGGTTCACGAATTTATCAAAAATTATGATCAAAAATTTATTAACTTTAAAGTGTTATATGGAGGTTCTGTTAAATCTTCAAATTCAAAAGAAATTAATGATTTAAGTCATGTAGATGGTTGCTTAATTGGTGGCGCTTCATTAAAAGTTGATGAATTCAATACAATTATTTCTTGATTAATAAAATCAATTTAATATAAAGCGAAATAATGACAACATTAGTAATAATTCAGCTGATACTTGCAATTGCTTTGGTTGTATTAGTTTTACTACAAGGATCTGATAATGATAGCTTGGGTCTTGGCGGTGGAACCTCAACTGGATTGATGTCAGCTCGTGGTACTGCAAACCTACTTTCTAGATTAACTGCAATAACTGCGGGTTTATTCATGGTAATGAGTATTGTTCTTACAATTACTGCCTCAATTGGTTCAGATCGTAATGTTTTAGAGTCACTTCCTTCAATTAATACTGAAGAAACATCGGAAGAACCAACGATACCAGAAAATAATTAATAATATCTTGCTATAACAAGATCTATTATGTATCACGGTATTCCGTAATGCATTTTGTTTTTATTACGGGTGGAGTAGCATCATCTCTAGGAAAAGGTATAGCTTCGGCATCCCTGGCAACGTTATTAAAAAGTAGAAAATTCAAAGTAAGGATAAGAAAGTTAGATCCTTATTTAAATGTAGATCCAGGAACAATGAGTCCTTATCAGCATGGAGAAGTTTATGTAACAGATGATGGCGCAGAAACCGACTTAGATCTTGGTCATTACGAAAGATTCACAAATCAGTCTGCTAAACAATCAGATAGCGTATCTTCAGGGAAGATTTATTCTAATGTTCTTTTAAAAGAAAGAAAAGGAGATTACCTTGGTTCTACAATTCAGGTAATACCTCATGTTACCAATGAAATAAAATCATTTATTAATAGTGATTTAAAAAATGAAGATATTGCTATTTATGAAATTGGGGGAACAGTTGGAGATATTGAATCTCTTCCTTTTTTAGAAGCAATAAGACAAATTAGAAATGATAAAAAAATCTCGTCAGCATTAATTCATATGACTTATATTCCATATTTAAGCTCAGCAGGTGAGTTAAAAACGAAACCTACTCAACATTCAGTGAAAGAACTCCTTAATGCTGGTATTCAACCAGACATCATTATGTGTAGATCTGAGCAACCTATAGATAAAGATTCAATTTCTAAAATATCTTTATTTTGTAATGTAAAAAAAGAGTCTGTAATTCCTGCATTAAATGCTAAATCAATTTATGAAGTTCCTTCATTATATTCCAAATACGGTTTGGATGAAGTTCTCCTTAAACAATTAGGTTATAAGCCTAAAAATCACAAACTAAATTTAAATCCTTGGATCAATCTTCAAAAAAAAATTAAAAAAATAAAACATAAAGTAAAAATTGCAGTAGTAGGAAAATACACAAATCTTAAAGATAGTTATAAATCACTAAATGAAGCATTGATACATGGAGGAATAGAAAATTCTGCTGATGTAGATATTCAATGGATAAATTCTGAAAAAGAAAACAACGCTAGTTTAATAAAAAAATTAAAAGGTTGTAATGGAATTCTTATTCCAGGTGGTTTTGGTATTCGTGGTATTAACGGAAAAATTAACGCTATCAAATATGCGAGAGAAAACAATATTCCTTTTTTTGGAATATGTCTTGGAATGCAGTTAGCCGTTATTGAAATAGCACAAAATGTATTAAAAATTAAAAACGCTCATTCTTCAGAATTTAAGAAAACTACTAAATCAGTAGTAGGATTAATGACAGAATGGGTAAATAAAAATAAGATCGAAAAAAGAGATAAAAATAGTGACAAAGGTGGAACAATGCGTTTAGGAGCATACAGAGCTATTTTGAAAAAAAATTCAAAAATCTTTTCTATATATAAAAAAAAAATAATTAGTGAGAGACACAGACACAGATATGAAGTAAATCAGAAATTTCTATCAAAATTTGAAAACAAAGGTTATAATTTTAGTGGTATGTCACCAGATGGTTTATTACCTGAAGTGCTTGAGAGTAAAAAACATAAATGGTTTATCGGAGTTCAATTTCATCCAGAGTTAAAATCAAGACCATTAGATCCTCATCCTCTTTTTGTATCATTTATAAAGGCTGCAATTAATGATTAATATCAATCTAAAAAATTTTTCTATATCAAATAATTCTCCATTTGTTTTAATTGCCGGACCGTGTGTAATAGAGAATGAAGACCACTCATTGATGATTGCAGAAGAGCTAAATAAATTATGTGATGATGTTGGTATTAATTTAATTTTTAAATCTAGTTTTGATAAGGCAAATAGATCAAGTATTAATAGTGATAGGGGTATTAAGCTCGATGATGCATTAAAAATCTTTGAAAAAATTAAAACTAATTTTAATTTACCAATACTTACCGATGTCCATAATGAGGACCAATGCAATCAATTAAATCAAGATACTATTATCGATATTATACAAATTCCTGCTTTTCTATGCCGTCAAACAGATTTATTATTAGCTGCAGGTAGTACAAACAAAATTATTAATGTTAAAAAAGGTCAATTTTTATCACCAACTGATGTAAAAAATATTTTCACAAAGATAGAAACTACAAATAATAAAAACATAATGATAACTGAAAGAGGAACAACTTTTGGTTACAATACTCTTGTAAATGATTTTAAAGGTATAGATATTATGAAAAAATATAAGTATCCAGTAATTTTTGACGCAACTCATTCTGTACAGCAACCTGGAGGATTGGGTGATAAAAGTGGTGGTCAAAGAGAGCATATTCCTTCATTATGTAAAGCTGCTACTTCTATCGGTATAGCTGGTTTATTTTTAGAAACACATAATGATCCCGATAATGCCCCTAGTGATGGACCAAACATGATTAATATTAAAGAGTTAAAAAAATTATTAATTCAACTTAAACAATTTGATGATATAGCAAAAAAAAATGCCTAAAATAACAAATTTAAAAGCAAGACAAATAATAGATAGTAGGGGAAATCCAACTGTTGAATGTGATATAGAGTTTGAAAATTCTACCTATGGAAGAGCTGCGGTTCCAAGTGGAGCATCTACTGGAGTTCATGAGGCTTTAGAATTGAGAGATAATGATAAATCCAAATATAAAGGCAAGGGAGTTTTAAAAGCAGTAGGCAATATCAATGATACTATTTCTACTGAACTAGTCGGAAAATCATTTGAAGATATTTCTTCTTTTGACGATTTTTTATTACAACTCGATGGTACAGAAAATAAATCTAACTTAGGAGCTAATGCAACCCTTGCCGCAAGTTTAGCTTTTGCAAAATGTTTAGCTTCTTCTGAAGGTCATGAATTATATTCTTTTCTTGGTAAGGAACATACAATGAGTCTACCAGTTCCAATGATGAACATTATTAATGGAGGCTCACATGCAGATAACGATGTTGATATTCAAGAATTTATGGTTGCTCCTATTGGTGCAAATAGTTTTTCAGAAGCACTTCAATATGGTTGCGAAATATTTCATTCATTAAAGTCACTTTTAAAATCAAAAGGTTTAAATACAAATGTTGGTGATGAAGGTGGATTTGCGCCTAACATAAATAGTTCTAGTGAAGTCATAGAAACTGTTTTAAAATCTGTAGAGGATGCTGGTTTTAAACCAGGAAAAGATATTTATCTTTCACTTGATGTTGCATCAACTGAATTTTATAAAAATAATAAATATGATTTACAAGGAGAAAAAATTGTATTGTCTTCAGATGAGATGATTAAATATCTAGAGAAATTAGTAAATGCTTATCCAATTTATTCTATTGAAGATGGAATGTCAGAAGATGATTGGGATGGTTGGTCAAATTTAACATCAACAATAGGAAAAAAAGTTCAGTTAGTTGGTGATGATTTATTTGTTACAAATAAAAAAAGATTACAGAAAGGTATTTCAGAGAGTGCAGGGAATTCTATTTTAGTTAAAGTAAATCAAATAGGTACTCTAAAAGAAACTTTAGAGTCGATTAAATTAGCTAAAGAAAATAATTTTACTACTATAATTTCACATCGTTCTGGCGAGACTGAAGATACGACGATTGCTGATTTATCAGTTGGTGTTTCAGCAGGTCAAATTAAAACAGGATCATTGTCTAGAACAGATAGAACTGCAAAATATAATCAATTATTAAGAATTGAAGAAGCATTACAAGGTAAAGCAAAGTTTGCTGGATCTTCTATCTTAAATAATAATTGACAGTCTCGATCTTAAATATGCTATTTATATAAAATATGAACAAATCATTAGTTCTAAAAAATAAATTTTATTTTTATTTGTCATTTTTGTTTACTTTTTTTCTATTTGTCTATCTTCTTTATTTTCTTGTAAATGGTGAAAGGGGATTACTGAAATATTTCAGCCTTAAAAATCTTAATTCTCAATACAATGAGCAATATATGTCTTTAAAAAAGGAAAATGAATTTTACCTAGATAGAATTAAAAGATTACAACCAAATACTATAGATTTGGACTATTTAGATGAGACATTTAGGAAAGTTACAGGATTTACTACAGAAAACGAAACAGTTATAATTATAGAATAAACTGATTTATTTGACAAAAAATCACCCTAATTATAATTAAAGATTATCATATGAAGAAACTTCAAAAAGCAGATTACATTAAAATGTATTCATTTATGCTCAAAATAAGAAGATTTGAGGAAAGAGCAGCTCAACTTTACGGAATGGGTAAGATAGGTGGTTTTTGCCATTTGTATATTGGCCAAGAAGCAGTTGTTGTTGGTATATTAATGACAATAGATAAGAATGACTCAGTTGTAACAACTTACAGAGATCATGGCCATATGATCGCTAGAGGACTAGATCCAAAACGTATTATGGCAGAGTTGACTGGTAGAGAAGATGGCTATTCTGCTGGTAAGGGCGGTTCAATGCATATGTTTTCAAAAGAAAATAATTTTTACGGTGGGCATGGTATTGTAGGAGCTCAAGTACCAATTGGAACGGGTATAGCATTCACGCATAAATATAATGGAGAAAAAAATATATGCAGAACATATATTGGTGATGGAGCGATGAACAATGGACAAGTTTTTGAAGCTTTTAATCTAGCTGCTTTATGGAAGCTTCCTGTTTTGTACATTATTGAAAACAACAAATATGGAATGGGCACATCTGTAGATAGAGCTGCGGCTGGATTAGACTTATATAAGAGAGGAGAGGCATTTGGTATTCCTGGTGAGAAGGTAGATGGGATGAATGTGTTCTCTGTTATAGAAGCAGCAGATAAAGCAGGTAAGTATGTCAGAGAAGGGAATGGGCCTTATATTATTGAAGTACAAACATATCGATATAGAGGACATTCAATGTCAGATCCTGCAAAATATAGAACAAAAGAAGAATTAGATAATTATAAGCAAACCGATCCTATTGAAATAGTCAAAGCTGAAATTTTAAAGAAAAAAATTGCAACTAATGATGAAATTGAAAAAATTAATAAAGATACTTTAGAAGAAATTAAAAATGCAGCTGAATTTGCAACCAATAGTCCTTTTCCAAAGGACAGCGAACTTTATACTGATGTTTACCTATAAATTATGAGCACAGAAATTTTAATGCCCGCATTATCTCCAACAATGACAGAAGGAAATCTGTCTAAGTGGTTAATTAAAAAAGGGGATACTATTAAAGCTGGTGATTTGATTGCTGAAATTGAAACTGATAAAGCAACAATGGAAGTAGAGGCGGTAGACGAAGGTGTTGTTCTTGATCTTTTATTTAAAGAAGGAGAAGCCAATATTCCAGTAAATAAAGCTATAGCGATTATTGGAGATCCAAATGAAAAAGTTGAAGTAAAAAAAGAAGCTCCCATTGAAAAAGTGATTGAAGAAAAGAAAATTGAAAAAAATATTGAGACAAAAATTGAGAATAAGAAAGCTGATATAATCGATAAACCATCACCTAAAATAGAAGAAGATAGAAATTTAAGTTCAGAAGAAATTACTATGCGCCAAGCACTAAGAGACACAATGGCCGAAGAAATGAGAAAGGATAATAAAGTTTTCATACTTGGAGAGGAAGTTGCCGAGTATCAAGGTGCGTATAAAGTAACACAAGGTCTTCTAGAAGAATTTGGCAAAGAAAGAGTATTAGATACTCCTATTTCTGAACATGGATTTACTGGATTAGCAGTTGGAGCAGCATTTAAGGGATTGAGACCAATCTTAGAATTCATGACTTTTAATTTTTCTATGCAAGCAATTGATCAAATTATAAATTCAGCTGCAAAAACACTTTACATGTCTGGGGGGCAAATTAATTGCCCTATTGTTTTCAGAGGACCTAATGGTGCTGCGGCCCAAGTTGCTGCACAACATAGTCAGGATTTTTCTTCCTGGTATTCTCAAGTGCCAGGTTTAAAAGTTATTGCGCCATCTACTCCTTATAACGCAAAAGGTTTGTTAAGATCTGCAATATCAGATCCAAATCCTGTAATTTTTCTAGAAAATGAAATTCTTTATGGATTAAAAGGTCCTGTTAATAATGACATTAACTTCTCAATACCAATCGGAAAAGCAAATATAGAAAAAGAAGGAAAAGATTTAACGATTGTAACGTATTCAATAATGTTGCAGAAATCGAAAGAAGCGGCATTAAGATTAAAAGAAGAATACAATTTAGATGCAGAAATTATTGATTTACAAACTTTAAGACCTTTGGATACGGAAACAATATTAAATTCAGTTAAAAAAACTAATAGGCTTATCACTGTGGAAGAGTCTTGGCCATTTGGTAGTGTTGGTTCTGAAATTGCAAATATTGTTCAAAGGGATGCATTTGATTATCTAGATTCACCAGTGATAAAAGTTAATAGTGCTGATGTTCCAATGCCATACGCATTAAGCTTAGAAAAATTATACCTTCCTCAAGTTGATGATATTATAAATGCTGCAAAAAAAGTAAGTTATTTAAAATAAATGGCTATTAAAGTTTTAATGCCTGCATTATCACCCACAATGTCAGAGGGTGTAATTAATAAGTGGTTAGTTAATGTTGGTGATACTGTTTCAGCTGGAGATATATTAGCTGAAATTGAAACAGATAAAGCAACAATGGAAGTTGAAGCAGTTGATGAGGGAGAAATTACACATTTAATTGATACAACACCAGATAAACAAATTGCTGTTAATTCTGTCATTGCTCTAATCAATGGTAGCAAAGATGAAAGATTAGAAGATTATAATGATAAAGATCAAGCTGTAAGCAGTGAAGAAAAAAATAAAGTTTCAGAAACACCTAAAGTAAATACGGAAGTAGATAACATTCAAATAATAGAAAGAAGTAAAGATTCAAACACTAAACAAAATACTAATTTTGCCTCACCATTTGTTAAAAAATTTTCGAAAGATAACAATATTGATCTAACTCTTATTAAAGGGTCTGGGCCTGATGGTAGGATAATAAAAAAAGATATTCAAAATTTTGAACTTCATATCAATGATGAAAACATTTCTGTAATTGAACCGTCTAGTATTAGAAAAATAATTGCTGAAAGAACAACACAAACAAAAAATGAGGTTCCACATTTTTATCTTACTATTGAAACAAGAATGGATAAGCTAATAAATTTAAGAAAAAAAATAAATTCAAATAGTAATATCAAAATCTCGTTTAATGACCTTATTGTTAAAGCATGTGCAATGGCTATAGCGAAAAATCCAGAAACAAATATTTCTTGGGTGAATGGTAAAATTCATCAATATAAAAATATCGATATTGCTATAGCGGTAGCGTTAAAAGAAGGATTGATTACACCTATTGTTAAAGAAGCTGATACAAAAGGATTAGTTGAAATCTCAACAGAAATTAAATCATTAGTAAAAAAAGCTAATCAAAATAAATTATTACCAGAAGAATATAGTGGAGGATCAATAACTATCTCAAACCTAGGCATGTTTGGAATCACAGAATTTCAAGCAATTATTAATCCGCCACAATCAAGTATTATTGCAATTGGATCTATAATTGAAAAACCTGTTGTGAACTCTGGCAGTATTGAAATAGGGCATACAATGAAATCTACTATTTCAGCAGATCATAGATCATTAGATGGTGCCGTTGCGGCAAAATTACTCAAAGATTTTAGCGATATTTTGGAAGATCCCTTCCAAATATGGTTGAATAGCTTGGATATGGAAGTTATTTAACATTTATGAGCGGACCACGTCATCCTGAAAAAGTAAAAAATAAATCCAATCCAATTCCTAAAAAGCCAAGTTGGATTAGAGTAAAAGCACCAACTTCAAAATTTTTCAAAGAAACAAATAAACTTCTAAAAGATAAAAAAATTGTAACTGTATGCGAAGAAGCTGCATGCCCAAATATAGCTGAATGTTGGCAAAAAAAACATGCAACATTTATGATACTTGGAGATATATGTACTAGAGCTTGTGCATTTTGTAATATTAAAACTGGTAAACCTCATTATATTGATCACGGTGAAGCTATAAGAATTGCTGAGTCAGTTAAGCAACTGAATTTAGAACATGTTGTAATAACAAGTGTTGATAGAGACGACCTAATAGATGGTGGAGCACTACATTTTATTAACGTAATAGATTCAATTAAATCTTTAAATCCAAGTTGCACAATTGAAATTTTAACTCCTGACTTTAAAAATAAACCTGAAGCTATAGATATTTTATCAAAAAATTTACCTGATGTTTTCAATCATAACTTAGAAACAGTCCCAAGATTATATCCATCAATTCGTCCGGGTTCACGTTACTTTGTAAGTTTGAATTTACTTAGTCAAATTAAAGAAAAAAATCCAAGTATATTTACAAAATCAGGTCTAATGGTTGGTTTAGGTGAAACTAAAGAAGAAGTATATCAGGTAATGGATGATTTAAGAGCAGCTAATGTTGATTTTATTACAATAGGGCAATACTTACCTCCAACACCGAAACACGCTAAGCTAGAAAAATTTATTACCCCTAAAGAATTTGATGAATATAAAAAAATGGCATACGCAAAAGGATTTTTAATGGTGGCATCATCACCGCTAACTCGTTCAAGTTATCATGCTTCTGATGATTTTAAAATTATGCAAGAAAATAGGAAAAATAAACTTTATTCAATTCAATGAAATCTTCAAATAGAGAGGAAATAGTCGATCACGACGCAAAAGGACTTTTCGATATTGTTTTAGATATTGAAAGTTACCCATATTTTATTCCTTGGTGTTCAGCAATGAGAATTCATTCTAAAAATAAAAATGAAATATATGCTGATATGGTCGTATGGTATAAATATTTTATGCCCCAAACTTTTGGTTCTCACGTCACTTTTGATAAAAAAAAACTTTCAATAAGCACAACTTATATTGAAGGACCTTTAAAAGATCTTAAAACTAGTTGGATTTTTGAATCATTAAAAAAAAATCAAACAAGAATTCATTTTAATGTTGAATTTGAATTTAAACGATTTTTTCACCAAAAAATTGCTGAAGCTTTTTTTCCTTTAATTGAAAACAAAATGATTGAGTCATTTAAAGTTCGTGCTGATGAAATTTTAGATTAATTGATTAATTTTGCTAAATACAAAATTTCTAGTTTTTCTCTGTATGTCTAATCGTTTTCCTTTGTATATTTTCTTGAAAATATAATTACTTTTATTAACTTTAATTCCGATATACACTAATCCTACTGGCTTTAACTTTGTCCCACCATTCGGACCTGCTATACCAGTTGTAGAAATGCAGATTTTTGTTTTTTCATTTTTATACAGACCATTTATCATTTCCTCAGCTACTTCTTTACTTACAGCTCCAAATTTAGAGAGATTACCTTTTGAAACAGATAAATATTTAGATTTAGCTTTATTTGAATAACTAATAATCCCGTAAGAGAAAATTTTTGAAACTCCACTATATTTTGTGATAGTGTTTGCTATTAACCCACCTGTGCATGACTCAGCAACTGAAATTGAGATATTTTTTTTTATTAATTTATCTATAACTTTTTTAATAATAGGCATTTACAATATAAAGAATTATTATTGTATATATTCCTGCTATTAAATCATCAAGAATTACACCAAAAGCTGATTTAAGTTTCCTATCTACTATGTTGGCTGGATAAATTTTCAATATATCAAAAAAACGAAATAAAATAAAAATTAGCGTTATTGTTACATAAGGATTTATTATTTTAATTTGATCATAAAATATCAAAATTAAGTATACTCCTAAGAATTCATCAATAACTATTATTTTTGAGTCATGTGATTGGTTGTGTGATGAGAATTTATTAATAAAAAATAAAGATAGTAAAAAGATTACAAAAAAAATTACTACAAATATTTCTAAAGAAATAATTTTGTATTCAACAATAGGAAATAAAATAACTATTGATAAAAAAGATGCAAAGGTTCCTGATGGTATTAATTTAATATATCCAGCAAAAGATAAAGATACAAAAAAATTAGCTAATTTTATCATCTGTTATATGAACTATTGACTCGGCTGCAATTCCTTCGCCATTGCCAATAAAACCAATTTTTTCATTTGTAGTTGCTTTAATAGATACAGAGGTATTTTTAATTTGAAGTAATGTTGAAATGTTCTCAATCATTTTTGAAACATATTTATTAATTTTAGGTTTTTCAGCTATTATATTTATATCTAGATTGATTACAGAATAACCTTTTTCTTTAAGTTTATTTCTGCAATAAATAATGAACTTAGATGAATCTGCATTTTTCCATTTTTTATCTGTGTTTGGAAAGTGATAACCTATGTCTCTCATAGAGAGCGCTCCAAAAATACTATCACAAATTGCATGCAGTACAACGTCGGCATCAGAATGACCAATTAACTTAGAGAAAGGAATTTTCACACCCCCTAATTTTAATCCATTTTTAGTTTTTTTATCAATTTGATGAATATCATAACCAATACCGTATTTTGTTATGGGCTTTCTGTATAAATTAAATAACTGAATATCTTCTGGGTAAGTAATTTTAATATTATTTTTTTCACCTTTGATCAAATTTATTTTTATTTTTGATTTTTGTAATAGCCCTGCATCATCATTAAATTCAAAATTTTTATATTTGATATGTTCTTTTAATATTAAATTATAATTAAAACCCTGGGGTGTTTGTACGTTAATTGCTTTTGTTTCCAATTTACTTTTCTTTATTAGTTGTCTGTCATTATATTCAACATATGGAATTGCATTAGTATTTTTGCCTAATTTGGATATAATTCTTTTAATTAATTTATTACTACATAAAGGACGCGCAGCATCATGTATTAATACATTTTTAATTTTAAATTTTTTTAAATTTTTTAAAGCATTAAAAGATGAAATTTGTCTTGTTAGCCCAGGTTTTGAATAGGTAATTTTTATTTTCTCAGAAACAGCCTTATGATTAAAGTAAGTGTTTTGATATTTTTTATCTATTGAAATATTAATAATATCGAAGTTTGATAAATCTAAATTTGAAATAAAATAATTTAAAAAATTTGTATTCCCAATTTTTAAGAATTGTTTTGGAATTTTTTGACCAAATCTCTTTCCTTTTCCACCAGCTAGAATTACAAGTGCATTTTTCATCATTTTAATTTATATACTATACTGTTTTACTATCATTATTTAAAAACTAACTAAAGTATACAGTGTTTAACCTATCAAAATTACTTAAATCTATTCATCTTTCAAGATTATCTTTTTATTTTTTAATCTTTTTAATCATATTGAGTTTTTCGATCACATTCTACTTAATGCTTCCAAATAACGATCTAGTAAAAGATCCAAGAAGACTACAATTTTTTTTATTGGCGGATGTAATTTTTGTCATTTTATTGATATCCATAATTATTAGACAAATTGTATTGATCTTAGTGAGAAGAAGAAAAAGTTATGATGAATCTAGATTATATATAAAATTTGTAAATTTATTTGCTGCAATGGCTTTAGGACCAGCCATTGGTTTAGTTATTATAACATCATTATTCTTTAATTTAGAATTAAGAACTTGGTATGGTGATGCTGTAAGGGATGCGGTTGTAAATTCTAATATTGTAGCAAGAAATTATGAAAATGAAATACAGGCAGAAATTGTGTCTGATACTCAATTAATAATGAGAGAAATATTAAAAGTTTCTCAAAATAATGAGGTTAATATTCAATCAATTAGAACAGCTTTAAGTGAATTTATTAACTTAAGAACAATTTCAAGTATTTATATTTTTAATACGGAAGGCAACATCTATTTAAGTTTAAAAGATCCTGATAATAAAAATTTTTCAGTGCCATCAAATGAAATATTTAAGATTGTTAATCAAAATCGTGTTTATATTTTTCAATTAAATAAAAATTCTATTACTGCGTATAAAAAAATAAATTTTTTAAATGATGTTTACATGCAAGTTAATAGAAATCTAAATACCAATATCTGGGATCATATTAGCGCTACAAAAGAGGCATTTGAAATTTACACTATGAAAGAAGAGGATAGTTCAGGAATTCAAATAACTTATTCAATGATATTTGTTCTTTTCTCCATTTGTTTTATATTAGTGGCAATTTTGATTGGATTTAATCTAGCTAGCAATCTTAGTAAACCAATTACAAACTTAATTAAATCAGCAAATAAGATATCAGAAGGGAATTTTGATGCTAAAGTTAGTGAGGCAGATCAATTTCAAGAGATAAAAGTATTACTATCATCTTATAATAAAATGATTTCTGAAATTGAGAATAAACAAAATGAGCTAATATCAAAAAGTCAAGAAGATGAAGAAAAAAGAATTTTTATAGAGGCGATCTTAAGTCTTTTAACAATAGGTGTAATTTCTTTAGATAAAAATTTTAATATTTTGTTATACAATAAAACTTTAACAAAACTATTTAGAAGCACTAAAAGTTTTAAAATAAATGAAAATTTTCTATCCTATTTCCCTGAATGGAAAAAAATATTCGAGAACTTTGAAACCTCAAATAAAGTATTATTAAATTTTCAATACGATTTTACATTATATGATGATCAGAGGAATTTTAATATTAGAGTCATTAAAGAGATTAATGACAATAATATTGAGGGATATGTTGTTGCCCTAGATGATGCTACATCTTTAATTTTAGCAGAAAAACATGCTGCTTGGTCTGATATTGCAAGAAAGATAGCCCATGAAGTTAAAAATCCTCTAACCCCCATTAAACTTTCTGCTGAAAGAATAGAAAAGAAATTTTTAGATGCAAAAACAGATAAGGAAGATATTTCACTTCTAACGAAAACAATATCAAGGCAAGTAGATGATATTGGAAAGTTAGTTGATGAATTTTCATCTTTTGCTAGAATGCCTGAAGCAGAAATTAAACTTGATAACCTATCAAAATGTTTAGAAGAGGCATACCTTTTATATTTCAATACAAGGAAGGATATAAAGCTTAATTTAATTAAACCCAAAAATGATATTTATTTTCATTTTGACACCCTTCAAATCTCAAGATGTTTCAGTAACTTAATTAAAAATGCTATTGAAGCAGTGGAAAAAATACCTAACCCTGCAGTAGAAGTATTAATGTCTACTGATGCTAAAAATATAAAAATTGAAATAAAGGATAATGGTGTAGGTATTGATGAAAAAATGTTGAGTAAAATATTTGAGCCTTATTTTACAACTAAAACAAAGGGAACCGGACTTGGTTTATCTATTGTAAAAAGAATTATTGAAGATCATGGTGGTAAAATAAAAATTGAGAAAAATAAAAATATGGCAGGAACAAAATCACTAATTAATTTTGAATACAATGCATAAAGTTTTAATCATAGATGATGAAAAGGATATTTGTTTTCTTATTTCTGAAATTTTAAAAGATGAAAACTACAATACTTCAATTGCTCTTAATTCCGAAGAAGCAATTAGTAAATTTAATGAAATTAAACCCGATTTAGTTATTTTAGATGTATGGTTATCTAACAGTAAATTAGACGGTATCGAAATTTTAAAAGAATTCAAATCGATTAATAGCAATATTCCAATTATTATTATTAGCGGTCATGGCACTGTTGACCTTGCAGTGAAATCTATAAAAAATGGAGCGTATGACTTTTTAGAAAAGCCATTCAACAGTGATAAATTAATTATTCTTACCAAGAGAGCAATAGAAAGTTCATCATTATTGAGTGAAAATAAAAATTTAAAAGATACTTTAATTCAAACAACACCTTTGATAGGAAATTCAGAATTTATTAAAAAAATTAATAAACTTTTAAATGAACAGAGTTCAAGTAACTCTAGACTATTAATTGAAGGACCATTTGGAACAGGAAAAAAACACTTTACAAATTTAATACATCAAAATTCACAATATAGAGATAAACTTCCTATATCAATTGATTTCAAAAAACTAACAAATGAAGCATTGGATAATATGTTTGCGGAAAATAAAGACGCAATTAATGAAAATATTTTTTATCGATCAAATAATAACACATTAATACTGCTCAATATTGAAACATTGCCAAATATTTATCAAAAGAAACTTTTAAATTTTCTAGAAAACAAAAAATTTTTTGAAGATCTCGATATTAAATTAAATCATAAAATTATTACAATTACTGAGAAAAATTTAGAAATTGAAATTGAAAAAGGTAATTTTATTAAAAGATTATATGATAGAATTTCAACAGACTTTATCAAATTTAAATCTCTCTCTAACAGGAGAGATGATGTTCTTCCTATTCTTGATTTTTATTTAAATGAAAAAAGTGAAGGAATTTTAAATTTTAAATTTTCTTCTAAAGCCTTAACTAAGTTACAAATGTATGATTGGCCTGGAAATATATCTCAACTAATTAACTATGTAGAGAAAAGTCTAATACTTAATCAGGATCAAAATATAAAAGAGTTAGAAGTTGATGATTTAGCACTACAAATGGGGGATGAAACTGCGTCAAATTCTTCAAATAATTCGTTGGATTTGTCTCTTAAAGAAGCCAGATTTGAGTTTGAAAAAAATTATTTAATATCGCAAATTAAGAGATTTAATGGTAATATAACTAAAGTTTCTGAGTTTACAGGAATGGAAAGAACTGCTCTTTATAGAAAATTTAAGTCACTAGATATTAAAGTAGAATAACTAATCAATGAAAACAATTATTTGTGGTGCTGGGGATGTTGGATATAGCATAGCTGATAAACTATCACGTGAAAATTTTGAAGTTACAGTTATTGATGAAGATGAAAATAAGTTAAATAAAGTATCTGAAACGTTGGATGTCAAAACAATTAATGGTATTCCTAGTATGCCATCAGTTTTAGAGAGTGCTGGTGCAAATGATTGTGAAATACTGATTGCAGTTACTAAGAGTGATGAAACTAATATGGTTACTTGCCAAATTGGCCATTCTTTATTTAAAATTAAAAAGAAAATAGCAAGAATCAGACAACAGGATTATTTAAAAAATGATTGGAAAAATTTATATAATGATGAAAATTTTCCAATAGATGCAATAATTTCTCCAGAAACAGAGGTTGCAAAAGGTATTTTCAGAAGATTAATCTCTCCAGGAACTATAGATATGGTTGAATTATCTGATAAAAAATTGAAATTAATTGGATTAAAATGTGAAGATAATTTTTTACATTCAGGTCTAACTGTTAGAGATTTATCTCAAAAATTTCCTGATTACCTTGCTAACATAATGTTTATATTTAGAGGTGATCAAAAATTTACTGTAAATTCATCTACAAAAATTGAAAAAAAAGATACAATTTTTTTAGTTGTTGAAACTGACAATTTGAGTGATGTTTTATCTGAGTTTGGACATCAAGAGTTACAAGCTAAAAAAGCGGTTGTTATTGGCGGGGGCAACATTGGATTTTCGTTGGCACAATTAATTGAAAGTTCTGAGACTTACATAAAAACTGAATTAATTGAAGCTAACAAAGAACGTGCTGAATTTCTTGCGTCAAATTTAGAAAATATTACAGTTACATGTGGAGATGGATTAGATAATCAGATACTTGAAGAGGTAAATATATCAGAGGCTGGTTATTGTATATCTATTACTGAAGATGATGAAGTTAATATATTATCTTCCTTATTGGCTAAAAGAGCAGGTGCTGAAACATCAATAACTTTGATAAATAATAGCAATTATTCATCTTTGTTATCTAATATTGGTGTTGATATGACCATAGATCCAAAAATAATTACGATTTCTAAAATTTTGGAAAAGGTAAGAGGTGTAAAAATAAGAAACGATTATTCAATTGGTGAAGGTTTTGGGGAAGTAATTGAGGCTGATATTCAATCAGAGTCATTTCTTTGTAATAAAAATCTTAAAGAATTAGAATTGCCAAAAGGTATACGTATCGGCTCCATTGTAAGAGATAAAAAAATTATAATTCCTAATAGTCAAACTGTATTTAAAGAAAATGATGATGTTGTTTTTTTTGCTGAAACAAATTGTATAAAAAAACTAGAAAAACTTTTATCAAAAGTTTAATTTGATGCCAAATTTTGCCTTTATAAATAACAAATTTATAAATTTTAATTCTGCAAAAATTCATATAGAGGATAGAGGATTGCAATTTGCAGATAGTGTTTATGAAGTTATTGCAGTTTTGGATAATAATTTAATTGATTTAGATTTTCATCTTAAGAGATTAAAATATTCTCTTCGTGAATTAGAAATTAAATTTACAATCAATAAAAAAAACCTAAATAATATTTTTCTAAATCTAATAAAGAAAAATAAAACAAGGAACGGTATAATTTATTTACAAATTACAAGAGGTATTCAATTTAGAGAACACAAATATCAAAAAAATTTAACCCCAACTTTGATTGTTTACACAAGAAATAAAAGTTTTAATTTACCTGGAAAAAAATTTGTAGGGGTAAATACAATTACATATCAAGATCTTCGATGGAAAAGACGTGATATTAAAACAGTAAATTTACTTCCAAATATTATAGCAGCAAATATGGCTAAAAAGAAAAATGCTTATGAGGCAATTTTAATACAAAATGGAAAAGTAACTGAAGGCACATCTTCTAACATTTGGATTATAAAAAGAAATCATTTAATAACTCATCCAGCTAATTCCGATATTTTAAAAGGAGTAACTAGAACATCTCTTTTAAAAATTATAAAAAAAACTAAACTTAAACTAATAGAAAAACAATTTACCCAAAAGCAATTAATTAATGCTGATGAAGTTTTCTTAACAAGCTCTGGAAGTTTTATTACTCCTATTTTAAAAATTGATAATAAAAAAATTAATAATGGTAAAATTGGCAGTATCACATTGAAACTAGCAGAAATGTATACTGAAGCATGTATAAATGGATAATATAAAGCAAGAGGACATAGAGGACATTTGTTTTAACGTAAGTCAAAATATTATCTTACCAAAATTTAAAAATTTATCAGACGATGACATTAATTATAAAAATGGATCTGATTTAGTAACAGCAGCTGATATAGAAGCAGAAAAAGAATTAAAAAAAAATTTGTTAAAAATTTTACCAACTTCAAATTTTATAGGTGAAGAGGAATATTCTAGAAATGAAAATATATTAAATTTTTATAATGAAGATGCATATTGTTGGACTGTTGACCCAATAGATGGAACAACAAATTTTGCTAATGGTAGAGATAAATTTGCAATTATGATAGCCTTAACATTTAAAGAAAAAATTTTACGTTCTTGGATATATAAACCATTAGATAAAATTATGTGTTCAGCAATTGTAAATGAAGGTGCTTATATCAATAATAATAAAATTATTACAAAAGAAGCAAATATAATTGAAGAAACTATAGGATCGATAAGTACAAAGTATTGGGAACCAGGATTTAAAGATAAGTTAAAAATATTTAAAAACATATTTAAAGAAGTTAACTCTTATAGATGTATTGGTTTTGAATATATAGATATAGGTATTGGCATTAGAAATTTTGCTATTTTATCAAAATTATCTCCCTGGGATCATATTCCAGGTATTCTTTTTGTCAGAGAAGCAGGAGGTTCTGATATAGATTTTGATAAAAATAAATATGACTTTACAAAAAAGAATAAGAATTTAATTGTTAGTAATTCAGAAGATTTGAATTTTAAAATTTTAGAAAAAATAGGAGAATATTAATGAGTATTAAAAATGTTTCTTTTATTGGCTTAGGAGTAATGGGTTACCCAATGGCAGGTCATCTTCAAAACAATGGTTATAATGTAACTGTTTATAATAGAACAACAATTAAAGCAGAAAAATGGGTAGAAAAGTACAAAGGAAGCATGGCTAAAACTCCTGGTGAAGCTTCTCAAAATTCTGAAATTGTTTTTATGTGTGTTGGACGTGATGAAGATATTATTGAAGTAATGGAAGGAGAAAGCGGCATTCTTTCAAATGTATCTGAGGGATCAATTATTGTTGATCACACAACAGCCTCTGCAGAGATAGCAAGAAATTATTATCAAAAACTTAAAAATAAAAAATTGAGTTTTCTTGACGCTCCTGTATCTGGCGGTCAAGCTGGAGCAGAAAATGGTGTTCTTTCCATTATGATTGGTGGTGATGAAAAAGATTATAATACTGTTCAGCCAGTTCTCACATCTTATGGTAAAGCAGTTGAACTTATAGGGCCTTCTGGTTCGGGTCAAATTGCTAAAATGATAAATCAAATTTGTATAGCTGGACTAGTCCAAGGCTTATCTGAGGCAATGGCTTTTGGAAAAAAATCCAATGTAGACATGGAAAAAGTTCTCAGCGTTATATCCAAGGGAGCAGCTCAATCATGGCAGATGGAAAATAGATATAGAACTATGCTTGATGGAAAGTTTGATTATGGTTTTGCTGTAGATTGGATGCGTAAGGATTTATCAATATGTTTTAACGAGGCCAGCAAAAATGGCGCAATACTTCCTGTTACAAAAATAGTTGATAAATATTATGAAGAAGTTCAAAAAAATGGTGGGAATAGGTTTGATACATCGTCATTAATGACTCTTGTAGACAAATAAATGTCAAGAAACTTAATGTTAGCATTTATATTGTTAATAGCCTCTTCTTTATTTTGGTCAGGAAATTTCTTTTTTGGAAAAGTTGCTCATATCACTGATCTTTCACCATTTAAATTAAGTTTTTTTAGATGGTCTTTAGCTTTGCTTTTATTGCTACCTTTCACCTTTAAAACCATTTTGGAAAATTTTAAGTATTACAAAGAGAACTTTTTACTAATGACTACATTAAGTATTTTAAGTGTTACAATATTTAACTCATTTACATATATTTCATTGCAGACTACTTTAGTTTTAAATTCAACAATAATGGCATCCACCGCACCTGTAATTATGATTGGTTTCTCTTGGCTAATGTTTCGAACTAAAATCTCTAAACTTCAACTAATTGGTATAATTTTATCTTTATTAGGTGCTTTAGCTATAATTTTAAAAGGAAATTTAAATAATCTATATACCCTTAATTTTACTATTGGAGATATTTGGATGTTTGCTGCTGTAATATCTTGGTGCTTATATTCCGTCCTGTTAAAAAAGATGGATACATCAATCCCTCAACTAGCAAGCTTGGAAGTAATGATTATTATTGGCTTATTTTTTATTATTCCATTTTATCTTTTTGAATCTTTTAATGGTACCTTTTTACTTTCATCTTCTTATGACTTTTTCATTATTATTTATGTTGCTATCTTTGCAAGTATTGCTGCTTATTTTGCTTGGAATAAGGGTGTCTATTTAATTGGCCCAAATAGAGCTGGTTTATTTTTACACTTTATACCTGTCTTTGCTGCAATTTGGGCAATAACTTTTTTAAATGAGAGTTTTGCAATATTTCATATTGTAGGTGTTTTTTTTATAATTACAGGAATTATATTATCTAATATAAGATTTAAAAATGAACAAAATAGTCAAAACTGATCAGGAATGGAAATCTCTTCTCACAGAAGATGAATATTACGTAACAAGACAAAAGGGAACAGAACCTCCTTTCTCTGGTAAAAATTTTGAAATTATTAATGGCGGTATTTTTAAATGTAAATGCTGTGGTAATGAATTATTTAATAGTTCAACAAAATATGATTCTTATTGTGGGTGGCCAAGTTTTTTTGAACAAATATCACCTGAAGCAATTAAAACAGAGACTGATAGATCGCATGGAATGGTGCGTATTGAAATTATGTGTGCCAAATGTGATGCGCATTTAGGTCATGTTTTTGATGATGGCCCAGAGCCTACTGGCAAAAGATACTGTGTGAATTCTCTTTCTATTAATTACGAAGAGTTTGAATAATACTTTTTATACACTCCTATTTTCATCAATAGGTCATGCTCTCATGCATATGTTTGCAGCATTTTATTTTGTAATCGTTCTGACTATAGAAAAAGAATGGAATATTTCTTACGATCAATTAATTAGATTATGGTCTCTTGGAGCTCTACTAATTGGTTTAGGGGCAATTCCTTTTGGGTGGTTAAGTGATAAATGGTCCCGTTCAGGAACAATGACAATTATGTTTATAGGAATGGGATTAGCCTCCATTTTATGTGGTTTAAGCACATCAGTTTCTTTTTTATTTTTTTCCTTATCACTTCTTGGACTTTTCTGTTCAATTTACCATCCTGTAGGCATTCCTTGGGTGATTCATGCAGCTAACAAACAGGGAAGAGCGCTTGGTGTAAATGGTATTTTTGGTGGGGTAGGGATAGGCTCTGGAGCATTTGTAGCTGGTACTCTGACAGAATTACTAAATTGGCAACTAGCTTTTATATTACCTGGTTTAATATCAATTATTATTGGGTTTATTCTTATTTACTTAATCTTAATTGATAAAATATCTTACAAAAATTATTTTATTAAAAATGATGATCAAGATCATTCGCGTAATGAGATGATTTTAATTGCATTAATAATGCTATTATCAATGTTTGCTCTTGGATTATCTTTTCACAATACACAAACAGCCTTACCAAAGGTATTTGAAATACGAATTGGTAATACAAGCTCAATTCAAATTGGATTTATGATAGCAATTATCTATTTTATTTCTGGTGCTACAACATTTGTTGGAGGCCTACTTGCTGATCGATTTAATTTAAAAACTATTTACTTAATTGGCATATTTCTTCAGTTTCCTTGCTACCTAGGAATAGCTTACATATCTGGTTACTCTTTAGTAGTGTTATGTGTTCTAGCTGCCGTATTTAATGCAAGTATTCTGCCTACAGAAAATCTCCTACTTGGGAAATTTACACCCCAAAAGTATCATGGTGTTGTATATGGAATTAAGTTTATTCTTGCATTTGGATCAGGACCAATTTCAGTATTCTTAATTTCAGAAATATATTCCATAACTTTAGAGTTTACTTATTTGTTTTTAATTAATGCAATAATGATGGCTATAGTTTCAATCTTTATTATTTTCTTACCAATTCAAGGTAATCAAAGAACAGCTATTCAGGATTAGATTTTATTTCTTCAAGATAATTAATAACTTCATTAAATTTTTCATCAGGTATATCTTTATAGGTCATACCAAAATGATTTTTTACCTCTAATGCAACATGAGCATAAGGATTTCTACCCTTTGGATGATTAGGGTGATCAGGTAATTTTCCTTTTAAAAAATCACCAGTTTCTTGAATTAATTTCCAAATTTTAGATGCGTTTTCTTTATTCAACTTATCTAGCTAGAGCACCCATTGGATCCCAAGGTGCTAGCGCTACTGGTTCCATATCTAAGTATTTTAAAAGTCTTTTGTTTAGATATTTTTTATCAATGACAACTTCATAGGTATATTCATCAAACCATTCATCGGTCATCATCATATATCCTTGGTTACCACTTTTTGTTCCCCAGCTATTTTCAATTTTCCATTTAGTTGAATTTCTTTTTTTAATATCGACTCCCGTTAAAAGCATAGCATGAGTCATTTCACTATCACCATACTCTAAACGAGTTTGTTTATTCATCTTAAATGAAGTTTGGAAGACATTTTCATAATCGTAAATGCCCATATCAAGTACACCCATATCACGACTAAAACGTTTCCCAACATCACAACCAAACCATACAGCTTCGTTGTTTTTTATTGAGTCCATTGCAGATTTTTTTAATTCTTTAATATCTACATTTAAATATTTAATAATTTGTCCTTCAACAACGTTACCAAGATATTCAACTGTGTACATTGTATTAAATTTTTTATTGCTCATTGGAGCATGAATTAAGCAAACTTTATCTTTAATATTGATATCAGCATATTTTTTGCAGAAATCAATTGGTGTCATGTCTGAAATGACAATATGTCTATTATCTTTATTTCTAGTAGACCAATTGATAACATCTGGTGGTTGACCAAGAAACATTGCTAGTAAATTATAAATTGTTTCCATCATGTCTTTTTTTAGGGCTGCAGAATTTTTAGCTGGTTTCTTTCTTAGTATAGAAGCAAACTCTCTTAATTTGTGAGTCAAAATATAATTCATGGCTCCAGATTTACTGCTATGATTTGTTTCAGGCATTACATCTTTTGGAACTGCACCGTACTTGTTAATTAAGTTTACAAACATATCCCACTGTCCACCATCTTGCACAGGTGCTTTTAAAAGATGAGTAATTAATCTGCTCTCATATGATTCATCTCTTGATTTGATAATATTCTCTAAAAAATAATTTGCTTTTTCTAGCTTATCCCAAAACATGAAATAATTTTGTGAGAACTCAAATGTATTTAGTTCAAGGCTATCAACAACTTGTAAACGCATGAGATTTAATCCTGCAAATCCCCAACATCTACCTGATGCCATCTGGTTTGTTGCAGGTAGTTCTTTTTTTATTAGATTAGAAAAATTATGATTAATTTGACTAAAATTTTCCCAATTGAGTGCAACATTAGCTAAATCATTTTTAATTAATGCATTTCGTGAAGCTGTATTTTTATTATTTCTTAAAAATTTATTTTTGAAAGTTTTTATCGTTGATAGAGATATGTTTTTTGCCATATTCTCTATTTAAAACTATTTCAGCTTAATTCAATTCTTAACTGTTTTTTTCTTTTTTTTGAGACCCATTTTAGCTTTTCTTTCATCAATTAACCTAATAGCATCTTCTAGTTTTAAGCTATCAATTGTTTGATCACCAAGAATTGATGCATTTATTTTTCCACATTTTACATATGGTCCAAATTTACCGTCATGAGCAGTAATATTTTTCTTTTCTGTTGGATGCTCACCAAATGTTTTTAACGTCGCATTCCCTCTCTGTGTAGGTTTAGCAATTAATTCAATGGCTCTTTCAAGTTCAATATCAAGAATGTTATCTGTTTTTTCGAGAGCTTTATATTTTTTATCATGCAAAATATATGGTCCATACATTCCAATACCGGCACTAACCGTTTTATTTGTTTCCGGATGAAATCCTAATTTACGTGGTAAGCCAAGTAGTTGGATTGCTGTGTTTAATCCTATTTCATCTGGTTCAAAATTTTTTGGAATAGAAACTCTTTTTGGTTTCTTTTCTTTTGTCCCTTCACCAACTTGCATATAAAATCCATAAGGACCTTTTCGAAGAGTAATCATTTCTCCTGTTTCAGGATAAATACCAATTTCTTTTGGTCCGCTAAGAGCAGCACCATCTTTATCGTTTAATTGATTAAACTGAACTGTATATTTGCAATCAGGATAATTAGAGCAGCCAATAAATCCTCCAAACTTTCCAACTTTAATTCCTAATCTTCCATTATCACAGGTTGGACATTTCCTTTTTTCATCTGCTCCGTTTGGTGGAAAGAAATGCGGACCTAATGCTTCATCTAACACATCAATGACTTCTCTGTTTGATTTACCTACAGTTTCATCGCAAAGTTGTTTAAATGTTTCCCAAAATTTTCTCAGAACTTCTTTCCAATCAAGCTTACCATCAGAAATTTCATCAAGTTGATTTTCAAGATCAGCAGTAAAATCATATTCTACATATTGATTGAAATATTTCTCTAAAAATATCGATACTATTCTTCCTCTATCATGAGGATTAAAACGTTTTTTATCTAAAATTACATAATCTCTATCTTGTAGAACTTTAATAATAGAAGCATAAGTAGATGGTCTGCCAATACCAAGTTCTTCAAGTTTTTTAACTAAGCTTGCTTCGGTGTAACGAGGAGGAGGGGAGGTAAAATGTTGTGTCTTTTCAACTTCTTTGAGATTTAAACTCTCTCCTTCACTCATGGCAGGAAGAATTGTTTCTTTTTCTTCATCTTTATCATCATCTTTAGCCTCTTGATAAACTTTGTACATTCCAGGAAACTTAATTGTTGATCCATTTGCTCGTAAAACAATTTTTTTATCTTCGTTTGTAATATCAACAGCTACTTGATCTAATACAGCACTCGCCATTTGTGAACTTACCGCTCTTTGCCAAATAATTTCATATAGCTTGTATTCTTCTAAAGTAATGTATTGCTTAATATCTTTTGGTGTTAGGTAAATATTTGTTGGCCTAATACATTCATGTGCTTCTTGGGCATTTTTAGCCTTAGATTTATAAACTCTTGGCGCTTCTGGTAAATAATTTGCACCGTAATTATCAGTAACAAAACCTCGAACTTGATTAATAGCTTCTTTTGACATGACGACACTGTCTGTTCGCATATAAGTTATTAAACCAGTTGTTTCTCCTTTAATGTCCGTTCCTTCATAAAGGCGTTGAGCTGTACGCATTGTTTGGTTCGCGCTAAGACCAAGTTTACGACTAGACTCAATTTGCATTGTAGATGTAGTAAAAGCAGGATAGGGATTTCTTCTAGCTTCTTTTTTTGTAATATTTCCAACAGTGAAAGTAGAATTTTTAATATCATTAAAAATTTTAGTCGCCTCATTCTCATTTTTAATATCAAGTTTATCTACTTTATTCCCATCATAAACTGTAAGTCTGGAATTAATAATTTTATCTTCTTTATTTCTAAACTCGCCTTGTAAAGACCAATATTCCTGTGGAATAAATTTTTCTATTTCAAGTTCTCTTTCACTAATTATTCTTAAGGCAACAGATTGAACTCTACCTGCTGACTTTGATCCTGGTAATTTTCTCCATAGTACTGGAGAAAGTGTAAAGCCGACAAGAAAATCTAGAGCTCTTCTAGCAAGATAGGCATTAACTAAATTTTCATCTATTTCTCTTGGCTCTTTAAGACTATCAAGAACTGCATTTTTTGTAATTTCATTGAATGTAACTCGGTGAATATTTAATTTTGAAAGTGATGAATTATCTCTAAGTAGTTTTTCTACATGCCAAGCTATGGCTTCACCTTCACGGTCGGGGTCAGTCGCTAGATATAAATTTTCAGATTTTTTAGCAGCATCAGTTATTTCTTTGATTACTTTTTTTCCACGATCACTGGTTTCCCATTTCATTTGGAAATCATTTTCAGTATCTATCGCATCATTTTTTGCTGATAAATCTCGGACATGCCCAACACTTGCGAGAACTTTGAAGTCAGAGCCTAAATATTTATTAATAGACTTTGCCTTCGATGGTGATTCAACAATTAATACATTCATAAATTTGGGCCCCAAATTTCAGTTTAAAGATAATTCGTCAAGAAATTTTAAAAAAAAGTATATTTTTACTTGGATAATTTAATTTTACTTTCAGTTTTGTTTATGAGTCTTTTAATGTTTTCTGTGTGTTTAAGATAAATAATTAAAGTTAAATAAATAAAGAAAATTAGAATATAAAAATTAAAATTAATAAAAATATAATAAGATGGCGCTACTAAAATTCCAATTAAAGATCCAAGAGAAGAGTATTTACTTACAAAAGCAGTAACAAGCCATACTAATAAAAATAAAATTCCAATATAAGGATTAAAACCAAATAAAAAGCCAATATACGTTGCCACTCCTTTTCCACCTTTAAATTTTAACCAAACTGGATAGATATGACCTAATATGGCAAAATGACAGAGAAGTAATTTATTCAAAAAAGAAATATCTTGAAAATAGATTTGTAAAATTAGGAACGGAAGAAAGCCTTTAAAAATATCAAAACAAAGAACAATGAATGCTACAAATTTATTTCCTGTTCTTAAAACATTTGTTGCGCCTACATTTCCAGAGCCAACCTTTCTAATATCTCCCAAGCCAAATAATTTTGTAAAAATCAATGCAAAGGGTAATGATCCTATTACATAAAACAATATGATTAATGATAAACTACTTACTAAAGTCATCTCTGTTTTTAATAATTAAGTCTAAGCATGCCATTCGTACTGCAACCCCCATAGCTACCTGTTCTTGTATTAAGCTTCTAGTGACGTCATCGGCAAGTTTGGAGTCTATTTCTACACCACGGTTCATTGGACCTGGATGCATAACGAAAGCATTTTTTTTTGCATATTTAAGTTTATTGTAATCTAAACCATACTTTTTAAAATAAGTCTTTTGATTTGGCATTATTTTCCCAACTATTCTTTCTTTTTGAATACGTAGCATCATAACAATATCACAATTTTGTAATCCCTTTTTCATTTCTGTATAAACGTTCACAGGTAGTTTATTTAAACTTTTTGGTAACCATTCTTTAGGCCCAATAACATTTATTTTTGCACCTAACTTTGATAGTATGATTATGTTTGATCGAGCAACACGGCTATGTAGAATATCTCCACATATAGCAATTTTTAATTTTGCAAAATTTTCAAATTTATTTTTTATAGTAAGTGCATCTAATAATGCTTGTGTGGGATGTTCATGACTACCATCACCAGCGTTAATTACAGATGCATCTACTGTTTCTGAAATTTTTTTACTAATTCCTTCCTCTGGATGTCTTACGATTAAAACATCAGGATTCATTGAATTAATAGTAGTCATAGTATCGAGTAAGGTTTCACCTTTGTTAATAGAACTATCTTTTACCACTACATTAATGAGATCTGCTCCTAGCCTTTTAGCAGCAACTTCAAAACTTGTTCTTGTTCTTGTTGAATCTTCAAAAAAAAGATTAAATATTGTTCTTCCTTCTAGAACATTAATTTTTTTAATTTTCCTTTTATTAAAAGTTATATATTTTTTAGATTCATGTAAGATGTGCTCAATTTCTTTCTTAGTTAATTCAGCTGTTTCTACTAAATGAATTTTTTTAAAAATATTTTTACTTCTTTTTAATTGGATATTTGTTTTTGAAGAAATTGATGAATAATATTTTAAAGCTATTTTTTCCGCATCTTTAAGAATTTTTGAACCTGTAGATGATCTGATTGCTTTTAATTTTGGCATTTTCACTTTCATTTGCCAATATTTTGAATTTTCTCTTTTATATAATTTTATGTGTCCTGATTTAAGTAGCTTTGAATTCATATGTGTCAATAATGTGTCAGTATGTGTAAACTAATTTATTAATTATTTCTATATCTATCTAAATATCCTTGTAAGATATAAGCAGCCGATTGTTGATCAAGTTTACTTTTTATCTTTGTTTTACTTAAATCGGCTTTTCTCATTTCTTTAAAGATTACATCTGATGAAAATCTTTCATCCCAAAGAGCTGTAGGTTTCTTAAAAAAGGTTTGAAGATTAATATTAAAATCTCTTACTAATTGGCTTTGTTTGTTTTCACTATTATCCAGGCTAATCGGTAGACCAAGAATAAATCCACCAATTTCATACTCTTTCAAAATATCTTTCATAATAATTAAATCTTTATTAGTTCCTTTTCTTTGAATAATTGAAAGAGGTGTAGCGATTATTTTTGATCTATCGCTTACTGCAACACCAATCGTTTTAGTTCCTAGGTCTAGACCTACAAGTATTTGTGATGTATTAAGGCCATCGATTAAATTATTTTGATCATTCATATAATGGAGCTCATAAATTGAAGATTGATAAAAATACAATAAATAAAATTGCTCGTCTATCTAGAATAAAGTTAGATGATAAAGAATCTGAAGATTATATTAAGGATCTTAATTCCATTTTAGACTGGGTAGAGCAGTTAAATGAAGTAAATACTGAAAATGTAGAACCGTTAAGTAACATATCATCATCAATTTTACCTAAAAGAGAAGATGTATCTAATGATACTAATTCTAGTGAGGAAATTCTTGAAAATGCTCCTGATAAACTCGAAGGTTTTTTTGCAGTACCAAAGGTGGTAGAATAATGTCTAAATCATCTTTGAAACAAACGTTAAAAGATCTCGATACAAAAAAAATATCAATAAGAGAATTAAATCAGGATTATTTAAAAAGAATTAAGGAAAATGAAAACTTAAATATTTTTATTCATTTTAGTGAAGAGAATGTTTTAAAGCAGATAGATAACTTAGAGAAAGATAATTCAGAAAAAAAATTAAAAGGTATTCCGATTGCAATCAAGGATCTATTTTGTACTAAAAGTATGCCTACAACTGCAGCTTCAAAGATTTTAGAAAATTTTAATCCAACTTATGAATCATTTGTTACTCAAAAATTATTAGATGAAGGATCTATTTTTGTTGGTAAAACAAATCTAGATGAGTTTGCTATGGGCTCAGCTACTAATACAAGTTTTTTTGGAAATACAATTAATCCCCTATCACAAGAAAATGAGCCTCTAGCTCCTGGTGGATCTTCTGGTGGTTCCGCAGCCGCAGTTGCAGCAGATTTATGTTTAGGGGCAACTGGAACAGATACAGGTGGATCAATAAGACAACCAGCTAGCTTTTGTGGTGTTGTGGGTATCAAACCAACATATGGTTTATGTTCCCGATGGGGTATAGCTGCATTTGCATCTAGTTTGGATCAAGCAGGAATTTTTTCTCATAATGTTGAAGATGCATCAATATTATTACAATCCATCGCTGGGTTTGATCAAAGAGATAGTACAAGTGCTAAAGTAGATATTCCAAATTATTTTGAAAATTTAGATGATGATCTAAATGGGAAAACTGTTGGTATACCAAAAGAGTATTCTATTGATGGTACACCAATGGAAATAAGTCAGATATGGGAAGATGCTATCAAGGTTTTAGAAAAAAAAGGTGTTAAAATTAAAAATATTTCACTTCCTCATACTAAATATGCACTTCCTACTTATTATATTATTGCTCCTGCTGAAGCTTCCTCAAATTTAGCTCGTTATGATGGAGTAAAATATGGTTTTAGATCTGATGAAATTGATTCTCTTGATGAAATGTATGAAAATACAAGAGCTCAAGGTTTTGGGAGAGAAGTAAAAAGAAGAATTTTAATAGGAACATACGTATTATCTGCAGGTTATTATGATGCATATTATCTTAAGGCACAAAAAGTAAGAAAATTAATTGCTGATGATTTTAATAAAGCTTTTAAAGAATGTGATTTTATAGTTACTCCTACTGCACCAAGTGCTGCATTTCCCTTAAATGAAAAACAAAATGATCCTATCAAAATGTATTTAAATGATGTGTTTACGGTTCCTGCTTCTTTAGCTGGCCTACCAGGTATTTCCATTCCCTTTGGTAAAGATAAAAATAATTTACCACTAGGTATTCAAATATTAGGAAAACACTTTGATGAACAACAAGTTTTTAATGCCGCTGTATCTCTAGAAAGATCATATGAATAATTTAATAAAAGGTGAAAAACATGATTGGGAGATGGTAATCGGTCTTGAAATACATGCTCAAGTAAAATCAAATTCTAAATTATTTTCATCATCATCAACAAAATTTGGTTCATCACCAAATAGTCAAGTGTCTTTAGTCGATGCTGCTATGCCAGGAATGTTGCCTGTTATTAATAAGTATTGTGTGGAACAGGCAGTAAAAACTGGAGTCGGTTTAAATGCTAAAATTAATAATTATTCTGTCTTTGATAGAAAAAATTACTTTTATGCTGATCTTCCGCAAGGATATCAAATTAGTCAGTATAAATATCCAATTGTTGGAGAAGGAAAGGTTACAATTGATTTCAAAGATGGAACATCAAAAGATATTAGAATTGTAAGATTGCATTTAGAACAAGATGCTGGTAAAAGTTTACACGATCAAAATCCTTCAAAAACATATGTAGATCTTAATAGATCTGGTGTTGCTTTGATGGAAATTGTAAGCGAGCCTGACATTAGAACGCCTGATGAAGCTGGAATGTATATATCCAAAATCAGATCAATTTTAATGTATTTAGATACATGTGATGGAAATATGCAAGAGGGTTCTTTAAGAGCAGATGTAAATATTTCAGTAAGAAAACCTGGGGATGAATATGGAACTCGATGTGAAATTAAAAACTTAAACTCTATAAAGTTTATAAAACAGGCTATTAATTATGAAGCAAAAAGACAAATAGAAATATTGGAGTCTGGCGGTTCTATTGAGCAAAACACAATGCTCTTTAATACATCTACTGGCAAAACTAGACCCATGAGAAATAAAGAAGAAGCTCATGACTATAGATACTTTCCTGATCCAGATTTATTACCACTAGAAATTTCTAAAGAAGAAATAGTAAAAATTAAATCATCAATACCAGAGCTTCCAGATGAGCTTAAGAATAAATTTATTGAGACTTATAAATTGTCTAATTATGATGCTTCAGTATTAACTGCAGAGAAACAAACATCTGATTATTTTAATGAAACAATTAATTCAGATTCGGAATTAAAAAATCATGCAAAAATAGTTGTAAATTGGATTACTTCTGAATTGTTTTCATTATTAAATAAAAATAATCAAGATTTAAATAACTCTCCAGTATCACCTGAAAACTTAGGGCAACTTATAAAGTTAATTTCTACAAATGAAATTTCTGGTAAAATTGCAAAAGATGTATTGGGCGATATGTTTTCTTCAGGAAAAACAGCTAGACAAATCGTAGATGAAAAGGGTTTGCAACAAGTTACAGATCAGGGTGAAATAACAAAAGTTATTGATGAAGTCATTGCAGAAAATCCCAAAATGGTCGAACAGTATCTAGCAGGTAAAGATAAGTTATTAGGTTTCTTTGTTGGTCAAGTTATGAAATTAACTAAAGGAAAAGCTAATCCAAAAATGTTAAATGATATTTTAAAACAAAAATTAAATAAAAAAAATTAAACGTAAAGAATAGCATCTATAAGCAACAATTATAAATGTTAAAACTATCCAAATTATACTTCCTTTGTAATTTTCTGCTGCTCTCCAAATTCCAATAGAAATAAATATTGTCCAAATAAAAATAAAAATTTTTGAGATTAGCGCAAGATTAGTAAAATCTAAAAATGGTATTTGGGAAACAGAGCTATCTGTATTAAAAAAATAAATTTCAAGATTAAATATAATAAGCAAAACAATACCATTTAGTAGTTCACCAACTAACCAATAGGATTTCCAGAGTTTTATTTTTCCTTCAAAAAAATCTTTTATTATGTTTGTATTAGTCATTTTTATTAATCTTTAATATTATAATTATTCATAAAATTTTTAATAGCAATTCAACATTCTTAAATCATTTATTCGGTGTTTTTAATGTATAAGAAGTCCATAAAGAATGCCATTTAGCATAATAATCTTTTTTCTTATTACTGCCTTCAATTATAACAACACTTTCAATTAGATATTTTGTATTTTTTTTAAAGAGATAATTAAAATATCCATCGTTATTTGTTCTAACGTATTCTTTTCTAAAATAACCATTATTTAAACTCATAATAGAAACCTTATGATCAGCTAGTATTTTATTTTTATATTCTAAGAGAATTCTTTTACTTTCATTTAAATTTTTAAGAGGATTGTCTAAAAAAATTAATTCAAAGTTCATATTTGTATCGATATCTTTACCATCAAAATTTTCCACACTAATTAATGACTTTGCATATCTTTTATAACTTTCAAAAAAATTTTCTGGATAGTTATTTTCTCTATGTTTTTGAGCTAAATTTGGATATCCTTTCTCTCTTGTGAAAATTTCAAATTTTACTAATTTTTCATATTCAACATATTTAGTCACTGATTCAATTTGTATTACATTTAATCCTTTGAACGTTTTTTTAATATTAAGAGCTGGAATATCACCTAATCTACCTTTAATTTTTAATTTATTATCTTCAGCATACAGGAATGCAATTTTAAAATATTCTTTTGTAAATGGTATTGGTGATCCTTCAAAATTTTCTCCTACAAAAATATTTGCCACAGCTTTTTCATTATTTGATAAGTGATAATTTTTTGGATCAATCCAAAATTCATGAGATAAAGAGATTTTTGTTATTGAAGTTAAGATAATAATAAATATTAATCTTTTTAAAGTAAATTTCATCATGTTCTCTTATATAAAAATTATAAAGTTATATCTATTTTTAATTCCAGTATGTTTTTTAAATTTATTTTCAACATCTTCTATTAGTCATGAAATCAAGCCATCTATTGCAGATTTTACTTATAATGAAAGTTATTTGAATTTTAAAATAAGATTAAACGCTGAATTGATATTATCTAATATTGATGCATCTACTGTTTCTAATACAGACTCTTCATCACTAAGTGAAATTTATGATGAATTTAGAATTTTAAGTAAAAAAGACCTTGAAGAAATGTTTCAAAATTCTTGGAGTGAAATAAGTTCTAATATTGATATTAAAATTAATAATGAAACAAAGAAAATAAATTTAATTAAAACTGAAGTTGAAGATATAAAAAATTTTGAAATAAGTAGAGATACGCATGTTTATTTTAAAGTTTTATTGGATGAAAATTCTGAACAATTTACATTTAGATGGGTTAAAAACTACGGCCCAATTATTCTAAGAGAGAATAATAATAACAAATTAGAAGATGAATTAGTTACAGAATATTTGCAATCAGGAATTGAATCAAGTCAATTTTCGTTTAAGGAAAATAATTTTAGTAAAACATTTAATAGCTTCACAAAATTTTTTGTATTAGGAATTCAACATATAATTCCAAAAGGATTAGATCATATTTTATTTATATTTGGACTTTTTTTATTTTCATCATCTTTAAAAAAATTAATTTCTCAAATAACTATTTTTACTATTGCTCATTCAATTACCCTTATATTTGTTTCTTTATCTTTAATGAGAATCAATCCTCAAATTGTTGAGCCTATAATTGCACTTTCTATAGTTTATATAGGAATAGAAAATATTTTTAAAAAATATATAAAAGAATATTTGAGATATGTTGTAATTTTATTTTTTGGATTACTTCATGGTTTAGGATTTGCATTGGTTTTGAGTGATATAGGTTATAGGAGTACAGACTTATTTATAAATCTTGTATCTTTTAATATTGGCATTGAAGTAGCGCAAATATCTATAGTATTGGTTTTATATCTATTGATTGCTTTAAATTTTGCAAAAAATAAAAATTACAGAATCTTATTTCAAGTTCCATCTTCTATATTAATTTCTAGTATTGGGTTATATTGGTTTTTTGAAAGAATTAATTTTATTTGATCAATTTCGTACCACCTACGTACCACTTTGAATCAAAATTTGATCAATTAATTAGTGTAATCCTACTTTGTTTTATGTTAAATAATATTTTATAGAAGCGGGTAAAACTAGTTTTTACTTGATTTTTTTTAAGTTAGAAAGGTCAACTTTGAAAGAACAACAACAGGAGAGATGGGTGAGTGGCTTAAACCACAGGTTTGCTAAACCTGCGAAGGAAGTAATTCCTTCCGAGGGTTCGAATCCCTCTCTCTCCGCCATATAAAAATGTTTAAAGGAAGTATACCCGCAGTTATTACTCCATTTGATGGCGATAAAGTTGACTACAATTCGTTAACTAAAGTTTTAACTTACTTAATTGATAATGGATCTCATGGGCTTGTTCCATGTGGAACGACAGGTGAGTCACCAACATTATCGCATGATGAGCATAAAAAAATAATTGAGGAAACAATTAGAGTTGCTGATAAAAGAGTTCCTGTTATAGCAGGGACTGGTTCAAATAATACTTTAGAAGCTTTAGAATATACAACTCATGCTGAAAACTCAGGAGCAGATGCTGCTTTAATTGTTACACCATATTATAATAAACCAACTCAATCTGGGCTATATGAGCATTTTAAAATAATTGCTGAAAAAACTAATATACCAATAATAATATATAACATACCTGGTAGATCAGTTGTTGATATGACAATTGATACCATGATCGAATTATCAAAAATTAATAACATCATTGGAGTTAAAGATGCTACTAATGATTTATTTAGGCCATTAATTACTAGAAAAAAAATGCAAAATCAGTTTTGTTATCTTTCTGGAGAAGACGGAACAGCATTAGCATATTTAGCACAAGGAGGACATGGCTGTATTTCAGTTACAGCTAATGTAGCACCAAAATTATGTTCAGAAATGCATTCTGCTTGGCAAGAATCAAATATTTCTAAAGCTCAAGAAATTAATCTAAAATTATCTTCATTGCATAATGCTTTATTTATTGAATCTAGTCCCGGACCAGTAAAGTATGCTGCTTCATTGTTGGGTTTATGTAAAAGAAATACAAGATTGCCTTTAACTGACATTAAAGATGACACAAAAAAACTAGTAAAAGATTGCCTTCAAGAATTACAACTTTTATAAATGAAAATTATTGCCGCTAACAATAGGGCTAATTACAATTTTACAATTTCTAATAAGATAGAAGCTGGTATTGTATTAACTGGATCTGAAGTCAAATCTTTACGTATTAATACAGGTTCTATTAGGGGATCATATATTATAGAAAAAAATGGTGAGTTATGGCTTTCAAACTCTTTTATTAAAAAATATCAAAATTCTTCTAATAACAATTACGATCCAAGTAGAAATAGAAAATTATTAGTTACAAAAAGAGAATTTGATAAAATATCAGGGTCAATTAAACAAGGTGGTTTTACAATAATACCACTCTCTTTGTACTTCTCTGACAAAGGTTTTGCGAAGTTATCTTGTGGAATTGCAAAAGGTAAGAAAAAAATAGATAAAAGAGAGTCAATAAAACAAAGGGATTGGAATATAAAAAAGCAAAGATTACTTAAAAATAATTAACTATTTACTTTTAACAATTGATCACTATAAGCCTCATATGGCTAGGATTACAGTAGAAGATTGTATTGATAAATTTCCAAGCAGGTTTGAATTAGTTCTGGTTGCATCAAATAGAGCAAGAAAACTATATTCAGGAGAAAATCCAACAGTTGAAGTTGATAATGATAAAAATACTGTTATTGCGCTCAGAGAGATAGCAGAAGAAACTTTAACTACAGAGGAATTAAAAAATAATTTAATTGCTGAATACCAAACTAATACATTTAGCGAAGATGAAGATATAAATGAAATAGAAGATAATAGTGAAAAAAATCAATCTGAAGTTAACAATAATGAAGAGAGCGAAACAGATCAACATGATGAAAATGTAGATCAATCTATAAATGAATCATCTACTGATGTTTCAAAAGATAATTTAGTAAATTCTTCAGATGAAGATAAACTTTGAGGTTAATAATAAAGTTAAATTATAATTTAAGTAAATAATCTAAAAATTATTTATGGTAAAAGAAATTCATAAAGAAATAGATCTAATTACTTCATATCTCAATACTGAAGAAAAAGATAAAGTTAGACAAGCACTTAAATTAAGTGAGGAAGCACATAGTAATCAGCTTAGAAAATCAGGAGATCCTTTTATAACTCACCCACTGGAAGTTGCAAAAATTTTAACTTCAATTAAATTAGATGCTGACTCCATTGTTGCTGGTCTTCTTCATGATACTTTGGAAGATACGAATTTAAATATTAATGAAATAAATAAAAATTTTGGTAATCAAATTGTAGAGCTTGTTGACGGTTTAACAAAAATTAACAAATATTCATTAAAGGTTAACAATCAAAAATTTGGGGAAAATTATAAAAAGTTAATTTTAGCCACAACAAAAGATTTAAGAGTTATTTTAGTAAAATTAGCTGATAGATTACATAACATGAGAACAATAGAATTTATTAAAGATGAAAATAAAAAAACTAAAATAGCTTTAGAAACATTAGAAGTGTTTGCTCCTTTAGCTCAACGATTAGGTATGAAAGAATGGCAAGATGAATTAGAAGATATTTCTTTTGAAGTAATAAATCCTGATGCAAAAAATACAATTATAGAAAGATTGGAATACCTAAAATCAAAAGATGATAATATTATAGATGAAATTAGATATGAATTAAAAAATATTTTTTTTCAAGAGGATTTATTTTGTAAAGTAGAAGGTAGAATAAAATCACCATATTCAATATGGAATAAAATTAAAAATAAAAATATTTCTTTTGAGCAACTTTCGGATGTTATGGCTTTTAGAGTGATTACTAATTCAACTAGAGAGTGTTATAGATGTCTAGGTATAATTCATAGACAATATCCATATATTCAGGGAAGGTTTAAAGATTTTATATCTGCTCCTAAGTCAAATGGCTATAGAGCATTACATACATCAGTTATGGGGCCAAAAAATAAAAAAATTGAAATTCAATTTCGTTCGAACATAATGGATCAAATTGCAGATTTTGGTGTTGCATCTCATTGGAAATATAAGGATCCAAAAAAAATCAAAGAAAAAGATGCAAAAGAATATAAGTGGGTCCATGATTTAGTAGACTCAATGAATTCTTCAGTCTCTCAAGATGAATTAATTCAAAATTCAAAATTAAAAGTTTTTCAGAATGATATTTTTGTTTTTACTCCAAAAGGAGATCTTTTTGAATTACCAAAAAATGCTACTCCTATAGATTTTGCTTATGCTATTCATAGTCAAATAGGTGATAAATGTGTAGCAGCTAAAATTAATGATAAACTACAACCATTAAAAACAATTTTAAAAAATGGTGATCAGATAGAAATTATTACATCAGAAACTTCACAGCCTTCACCTTTATGGCAAAGATTTGCAGTAACTACAAAAGTTAAATCACAATTAAGAAGGTTTTTTAGATTTAAGAAGAAAGAAGAACACATTATTTTTGGTAGAGAAATATTATTAAACTATTTTCAAAAAGAAAATTATGAATTTAATAAAAAAATTGAACAAAAAATACTTGATGATTTTAATTATAGATCAATTGATGAATTATATGCTTTAATAGGTTCAGGAGAAATTACAGCACTATCTGTAATTAAAAAAATTTATCCTGAGTATAACTATATTCCAGTTACTAAATTTAATGAAAAAACTCAAAATCCTATTAAGTTAAAAGGTCTGACCGCTGGAATGTCTTATCATTTAGCTGGATGCTGTTCACCATTAAAAGGAGATAGTATAGTAGGTATTGTAACCGCTGGAATAGGAGTTGCTGTTCATACACTTGATTGCGACACTCTTGCATCATATCAAGATACGCCAGATAGATGGTTAAATATCTCTTGGGATAATCAAAGTAATCTAGAAACTGTATCAAATTCAAGAATTGTAGTAGTGTTATTCAATAAACCTGGAAGCCTTGGAAAGGTTACAACAGTAATTGCAAAAAATAATGGAAATATTTCAAACATACTTTTTTCGGTTAGGAAACCTGATTTTTTTGAAATTATTATAGATATTGAAGTTAGAGATGCTAATCATTTGCAAAATATTATTGCTGCACTAAGAATGGAAAAAGAAGTATCTTCCTTGGAGAGATTAAAGGGTTAAATATGATACATGGTAATGGAATAGATATTATTAATATTTATAGAATAAGAAGAGTAATAAAAAAATACGGGAATAGATTTAAAAAAAGATGTTTTACTATTTCTGAGATAGAAAGATCGGAGAAAAGATTAAATTCGATAGAATCTTATGCAAAAAGATATGCTGCCAAAGAAGCTTGTGCTAAAGCTTTAGGTACAGGCTTAGCAAGAGGTGTATTTTGGAAAGATATTGAAGTTGAAAATAACCAATATGGTAAGCCATTTATAAAACTTCATGGTAAAGCAAAAGCAATTTTTAAAAATATAAATAAAGCTTCAAATTTACAAATAGAATTATCACTTTCTGATGAAAAAAAATATGCAATAGCAAATGTGACAATTTATGAATAAAGCAAAAAAAAATAGTTTTTTTGGTAATTTGAAATCAATACTTATAGCAATCTTTATCGCTTTATTAATTAGATCATTTATATTTGAGCCATTTAATATTCCTTCAGGATCAATGAAACCAAATCTTCTTGTAGGAGATTTTATTTTTGTTTCAAAATATTCATATGGCTTCTCTAAACATTCTCTTCCATTTTCAATACCTTTAATACCTAGGAAAATATTTTCAAATAGTCCAGAGAGAGGTGATGTAGTAGTTTTTAAAACTCCTGAAAATAATCGAACTGATTATATTAAAAGAGTAATAGGTCTACCAGGTGATAAAATAGAAATAAAAAATGGTATTATTTTTATTAACGGATCAGAAATTTTAAGAAAAAAATTAAATGATTTTATAGATACAGATAATAAAACGAGCAATAAAAGAGTTAGGATGTATAATGAATATTTTTTTAACAAAGAGATCAATATACTTGATATAACAGACAATGGTATAGCTGATAATACCCAGCTCTTTAATGTTCCAGAAAAACATTTTTTTGTTATGGGCGATAATAGAGATAATTCACAAGATAGTAGATTTTTAAGTACTGTTGGTTTCATTCCTTATGAAAATTTGGTTGGTAAAGCCCAGTTTATTTTCTTTTCTTTAGAAAATTCAAGATTTCTCCAGATATGGAAATGGCCTAATTCAATTAGATATGAAAGAATTTTTCAAAAAATTCAATGATTGATAGTAAAAAACTTAAATTATTTGAAAAAAAAATAAATTATAGATTTAAAAATAGTAAATTGTTAATTCTATCTTTAACTCACCCCAGCTTTTATTTAGAAAATGAAAAAAAAATTCAAATCAATGAATTTGAAAGGTTTGAATTTTTAGGTGACCGAGTATTGGGATTAATAATAGCAAATCTATTATTCTCAAAATATAAAAAGTTTAATGAAGGTGATTTATCTAAAAAATATTCATATTTAGTTCAAAAAAAATTTCTATTCAAAATTTCAAAAGAATTGCAAATAGAAGATGTGCTTCAATACAACTTCAAGAAAAAAAATAATAAAATGTTAAATTCAATTTTTTCAGATTCAGTTGAATCGTTAATTGGAGCTATTTTTATAGATGGGGGATATAAGCCATCATTTGATTTTATTAGTAAATTTTGGACAAAATATCTAGATATTGAAGTTTCCAAAACCTTAGATCCAAAAACATTATTACAAGAAAAATCGCAACAACTTTATAAAAAACTTCCAGAATATAAATTAATAAAAAAAGAAGGACCGCCTCATTCACCTACATTCACTGTTTCAGTTAAAATAGTAAATTTAAGTAAGATCAATTCAAAAGGCTCCTCAATAAGAGAGGCAGAGAGAAATGCTGCAGAAATTGCATTAAAAAAAATTAATGAAAAGAAAAATATTAAAAATTAGTCTTGTAGGTAAGACTAATGCAGGTAAGTCAACTTTATTAAATAATCTTGTTGGAGAAAAAATTTCAATAACAAATAAAAAAATTAATACGACTGAAGATTTTGTAATTGGTATTGTTAATATTAAAAATATTCAACTTGTTCTATATGATACACCTGGTATTAGCTTTCTTAAAGATAATAAATCTCAAAAAACTAAATTGAAGAAAAATTTATGGGAAGGCTTAAATCAATCAGATATTATTTTATATTTAATTGACTCAAAAAAAATTGAATTTAATGATTTAAAAAATGATTTTCCTAAACTTTATGAATTAAAAAAGAACATTTCAATTATTTTTAATAAAACCGATTTGATAAAAGCAGAAAATTTACTAAAGTATATAAAATTAATTACAGAAAAATATAAAATTGAAAAATTTTTTAATATATCAGCTAAAAAAAAATTAGGTTTTGAAAATTTAATTGATTATCTTTTACAAAAATCAAAATATGGAAAGTGGCTATATAATGATGATGAAATCACAGATAAAGATGATATTTTTATCACTAATGAATGTACAAGAAATGAGATACTATCATTAATTCATAAAGAAATTCCATATAATATAGAAGTAATTAATAAAACTTTTAAATTTTTGAAAAATGGACAGTTAAAAATAAAGCAAAATATTATTATTAAAAATGACAGATACAAAAAAATATTATTAGGTAGAAATGGATCTAAAATAAAAGATATTAGAATAAAAAGTCAAAAAGAAATTTCTAAGATTTTAGATGTAAAAACACATCTTTATATTAATATTATTTCATCAGATGCAAAAAAAATTTAACGGTATTCTTATACATTCTAAAGTTTTCAAAGATAATGATCTATTAATTAAATTTTTGTCAGATACAGATGAGGTAATTTCAGGAATTGTATACGGGGGACTTTCAAAGAATAAGAAAAATATAATGCAACTTGGTTTTTTTTTAAAATTTGATGTAACATACATTGGGAATCGCCCACCATCAATAAAAGCAGAATTATCAAAACCCTATTTATCTGTCGTTATTAATGATAAATATAAACTAAGCTGTTTACTTTCTGTTGTGTCTTTAATTAATGCCTCAGTAATTGAAGGACAGAAGATAAATCAAATATATAAAATTTCTAAAGAGTTTTTAGAAATAATGATTAATAAAAAAAAATGGTTAAACTTCTTTTGTATCTACTTATTTGATTTACTTAAATATATAGGATACGAATTAGATTATGTTAACAATAATAGATTAAAATATTTTGATACAGATACTTTAGAATTTAAAGAAAATTACTCAAACTATACTATTGATTTTCCTCATCATCTTTTTGTGAATAATTCAAATGTTACATTTGATTATAACTCTTTGAATAATTTTTTTAAAATTTTTGAAATTATTTTTATCAAAAATCATTTATCAAATTTAAATCATAAATTGCCAAATCAGTATATTTTATTTAAGAAAAATATAATCAGTTTTTTAGAAAAAAATGAACAAAATAATTGAATCCAATTTAGATACTATTCTTAGTGAAAAATATCTTTCTTATGCAATATCAACTATTGTTTCAAGATCGTTACCTGATGTGAGAGATGGATTAAAACCTGTTCACCGCAGAATAATTTATTCAATGTATCAACTAAAACTTTTCAAAAGTTCAAGTTATAAAAAATGTGCCAGAATAGTTGGTGATGTAATGGGTAAATTTCATCCTCATGGGGATCAGGCTATTTATGATAGTTTAGTAAGGATGGCTCAGGACTTTTCTACAAGAATTACATTAGTAGATGGCCAGGGTAATTTTGGAAATATTGATGGTGATAATCCTGCAGCAATGCGGTACACAGAGGCAAGATTACAAGATTATACAAATTATTTTTTTGACGGTATCGAAGAAAACTCTGTAGATTTTAAAGATAATTACGATGGTCAAAATTTAGAACCAGTAGTTCTGCCATCTCAACTTCCTAATATTTTAATTAATGGAGCAATGGGTATAGCTGTGGGTATGGCCACAAATATTCCTCCTCATAATATTGTTGAATTAATTGATGCATTAAAATTAATATTAAAAAAAGATAAAGCTTCACTAACAGAAATTTTAAAAATTATTAATGGACCAGATCTTCCCACAGGTGGTGAAATAATTTTAGATAGTAATGAAAAAAAGCAAATTTATAAGAATGGCAAGGGATCATTTAATATTAATGCTAAATACCAAATAGAAGAATTAAAAAATGGTTTGTATCAAATAATTATTACTGAAATTCCATATCAAGTTAATAAAGTTAAGATAATCGAACAACTTGCTAATAATATAAATAATAAAAAATTACCTTTGGACGATGTAATCGATGAGTCTGATGAAAATATTAGAATTGTTTTAAAACCAAAGACCAGAAATATTGATGCAGAAAAATTAATAAGCTTATGTTTTAAATTAACTGATCTATCTATTAAGTACTCTTGTAATTTTAATGTATTAATTGATGGTATAGAACCGAAACAAATTGGAATTATTGAAATACTCTCAAATTTTTTAGATCATCGAAAAGTTACAATTAAAAGAAAATCAAAATTTAATATAGAAAAGATAAAAAAAAGATTAGAAATTCTTAAAGGTTATCAAATTGTTTTTAAAAATTTAAATTCTATAATAAAAATAATAAGAACAAAGGATAATCCCAAAAAAGAATTAATAAAAAAATATAAATTATCTGATTTACAATGTGATTCAATTTTAAGTATGCGTTTAGGATCTCTTAGAAAGATTGATGAAAAAAATATTAAAGATGAAATCCAAAAATTAAATGAAGAATTAAAATACCTTAACAAATTAATAAAAGATAAAAAAACATTAGATAAATTTATAGTAAGTGAATTAGATCTTATAAAAAATGATTTAGATAGTGATATAAAGGATAGAAAATCTGTAATTTCATCAGAACAAAATAATGATATTGATATTAGTATTGATGAATTTAAAGAAATTGAAAAATTTACCATTATCATTAATAAAGATTTCCAGCTCAAGAGAATTAAAGAGATAACCGATGAAAAGGAAATTGAAAAAATAAAAAAAGAAAATCTATTTTCAGTTAATTTAAATTCAAATCAAAAAATACTTTTGTTTGTTTCCTCTGGTAAAGTTTACACGATAGATCCAAATAATTTACCAGGTGGAAATAGTAATCCTAAATCATTTATTTACTTTGTCGACAGTATGCCAAATGATAAAGTAACTGGGTTACTTTCATCAATCGATGAAGAGTTCTTAATTGTATCCAAAAACGCTAAAGGATTTATTAGTAATACTGAATCTCTTGTAACTAACCAAAAGAAAGGTAAGCAATTATTTAATTTAAAAAATAATGATGTCGTAATTAAAGTATTAAATCTTACAAAAAAAAATATAGCTTGTGTTACAAAGTTGCAAAAAATGCTAATTTTTGAAATAGATGCTTTGCCAAAATTACAAAAGGGTGGGGGAGTTCAATTAATTAAAATCAAAAAAGATGATTTTTTATCGGATGTCACTCAATTAAATATTAAAGATGGTTTAGAATGGAGCACTGGTTCTAAAAATAGAAAATTGGATGATGTTGAGTTTTGGATTGGAAAGAGAGCTCAGGCCGGTAAAAAAGTTCCTAAGTTTTTCAATAAAAATCAGAAATTTGATGGTTAATTTTATTTATTTAAATATATTTAAGTTTACTAATACAATTTAATCATAAATATGAAAAATCTTTCTGCCTTTTTAAATATTGTAAATAGATACGCAGGATACTTGTGTGCTTTTCTAGTTGTTCTAATGGTTGTTAATGTTTTTTTAGTAGTAATACTAAGATACTTATTCGGAATTAGTTTTATATGGATGCAAGAAACATATGTATGGATGCATGCTTATATTTTTATGGTTGGCGCCGGTTTTACTTATCTAAATGACGATCATGTCAGAATTGATATAATTTATAGAAACTCATCTAAATTATATAAAGCAATAGTAGACTTAGTTGGCAACATTTTTTTATTATTACCTTTTTTATATATTATTTGGTCTTACAGCTTTCCCTTTGTATTTAAATCTTGGCAAATGAATGAGGTATCTAGAGAAGCTGGAGGTTTAACAATGATCTATTTGCTGAAGTTAGCAATATTGATTTTTGCTTTTCTTTTATTTATTCAAGTTGTTTCAAAAATTATAAATAATTTTTTAAATCTTAATTCCAATGAGTCCTGAAATTTTAGCAATAGTAATGTTTTTAACAACATTGTTGTTTTTGTTATTTGGTTTTCCAGTTGCTTTTACTTTAGCAGGTTCATCTTTAATTTTTGCCTTTTTAGGAGATTTACTCGGAGTTTTTAATTTTAAAATGCTGCTTTTCTTTCCTCAAAGAATCTATGGAGTAATGATTAATGAGGCTCTAGTTGCGGTACCTTTGTTTATCTTTATGGGAGTCATGCTAGAAAAAACTAAAATTGCTGCTAAACTTTTAGAATCAATTGGAGATTTGTTTGGTTCAGTTAGAGGTGGATTAGGAATTGGAGTAGTATTAGTAGGAATGTTATTAGCTGCCTCAACAGGTATAGTAGGGGCAACAGTAGTAACAATGGGTATGCTAGCATTACCAACGATGCTCAAAGCAGGTTATGATGAAAAGATAGCTACTGGAACAATTTGTGCTTCTGGAACACTTGGGCAAATTATTCCACCATCAATTGTTTTGATACTACTTGCTGAAATGTTGCAAGGTGCTAACGAAGAGGCCGGTCTTTTGAGAGGTGATTTGGCACCTTTGCCTGTTACAGCAATTGATTTATTTGCAGGCGCACTACTGCCTGGGTTAATGCTTGTTGGTTTTTTTATTATCTACCTTTTGTTTATTGCAAGAATCAGACCTCAAGATTTGCCTCTTAAGAAAATTGACAAACCAAGATTGGAAATTTGGAAAACTGCTTTTTTTGAAGTTCTTCCTCCTATATTTCTAATTTTAGCAGTGCTTGGTTCAATTTTTTTAGGTATTGCCACACCTACTGAATCAGCTTCAGTTGGAGCAGTTGGAGCTGCAATACTTGCCTTATTAAGAAGAGATTTAAATTTAAAGAATATATCTGACGCAGCAATTACAACCGTAAAAATGAGTTCGTTTGTATTTATTATTTTAATTGGCGCTTCAATGTTCTCTCTTGTCTTTAGGGGTTTCCAAGGTGATGAAATGATAAGTAATTTTTTAACCAATATACCTGGCGGTGAATATGGAGCTCTTATTATTGTCATGCTAACAATTTTTATCTTAGGTTTTTTTTTAGATTATATTGAAATAATATTTGTAATAATTCCTCTTGTTGGACCAGGTCTAATTGCAAATGGCGCAGATCCATTATGGCTTGGAATTTTAATATCTCTTAACTTGCAAACTAGTTTTTTAACTCCACCATTTGGATTTTCATTATTTTTTCTGAGAGGAGTGGCTCCAGAAAATGTAAAAACATCAAATATTTATAGTGGTGTAATTCCTTTTATTTTTATACAAATTTTTGCAATTATTTTGGTTTTTGCTTTTCCTGAAATTGCAACTTGGTTACCTAGACTTATAAATTAAAAAAGAGGTCTTAAGGAAGACCTCTTTATAATATAATTTAGGATTTATACTGAATCAGGAAATTTGAATGGTAAATCTCTGATACGTGAGAATTCTTGCTCACCTTTTGTAAACCATTCTTTGATTACCTTTCTAAAAGATAACAAATGATTTGATAGAGATTTAGTTTCAGCATTAATCGAACCTCTTTCAAAAACAACTTCACCTGCTGCATTACCAAGAGCTACTAATACTTCATCAGGAAAAGTTTTAATTTGTACATTATGTTCATTTACAAGTCTTTGTAATGCAGGACCATTAATTGCTTGGAAACGACTAAAGACAGTCATATTAAAAGATTTAGCAAGATCATCAATCAAGCTTTGAGTATCAGAATCTAATGACTCCCAAGCTTTAAGGTCGATTGATAAATCTAAAAGGGTAGATGGTTCATGCCAACCAGGTCCATAATAGTATTTTGCTGCTTGATATAAACCTGCTCCTAAGTCTGCAGCAGGACAAATCCACTCTGCAGCATCTACAGCGCCCGAAGTTAATGCAGGTAGTATGTCTCCTCCTGCAAGTAATACTGGGGTAGCTCCTAATTTTTCAATTGTTCTACCACCCAATCCAGGCATTCTCATTTTAAGACCTTTGTAATCATCAGGCGTATTGATTTCTCTATTAAACCAACCACCCATTTGGTTACCAGTATTTCCCATTGGTAAAAACTTTACTCCTAGAGCATTGTAGATTTTATCAGCTTCTTCAATACCACCACCATAATAACACCAAGCATTTTGTTCCATTGCATTCATTCCAAATGGACAAGTTGCTACGAACTCAATTGCATCAGATAGGTTTGGCCAATAGTAAGGAGCTCCATAAGCTGCTTGAGCTGCGCCAGATCTGACTGCATCTAATGCTTCAAGTCCTGGAACAAGTTCACCAGCATGATAAACCTTAACTTTAAGTTTTTCAGAGTAACTATTAATATTGTCTCCAAAAGCCTGAATTGCTTGCCCTAGAACTCCAGCTTTACCAAAAGCACTACAAATGATCCACTCTTGATGACCCCCAGCTATTGCTGGAGCAGCTAAAGTAGAAGCACCAACTGCAGCAGCACCTGCTACACCAGCTTTCTTTAGAAACTCACGTCTTTTTAAATTTTTTTTCATATGTCCTCCCGAGATAATATGAATTAATGTCTGAGATTTATACAAAAATTCTATTTGTATCAATTTCTAATGATATTAAATATTAACAAAATCTAGTAATTCAAACCTTTTAAATTCTTAATTATTCTAAAAACTAGATATTCCAGTCTGATTTTTTCCTAAAATAAGTGAATGAATATCCTCTGCGCCTTCGTAAGTTTTAACAGTTTCTAAATTAACCAAATGCCTCATGATATGATATTCTTCTAACAAGCCATTTGCCCCAAGCATATCACGTGCATTTCTAATTATGTCTAAAGATTTTTTACAGTTATTTTTTTTTAAAATACTAATTGCATTAATGATATCTTTTCCGTCATCTAAAGCTTTAGAGCTTAAAAGACATGATGCCAATCCTAGATTTATCTCAATTTGCATCTCTGATAATTTTTTTTGAATTAATTGATTTGATGCTAAAGGTTTTTTAAACATAATTCTATTTTCTACATAGTCTTTTGCAATTAACCAACATTCAGATGCAGAACCTAAAACACCCCAGCTAATTCCAAATCTTGCTTTATTAAGACAACTAAAAACTGATTTCCATCCTTCAGTATTTTCTAAACACAAATTACTTGGAATAAAAACATTATTTAAAATTATTTGCCCAGTTGGACTGATTTTTAAGCTCGTTTTATTTTTTATTGTTGAAGTATTTAATCCTTCAGTATTTTTTTCAATTATAAAACCTTTGATACTTTTGTGATCTTTATTTTCTTCAATTGCCCAAATGATAAATATATCAGCAATTGGTGCATTCGTAATCCAGTTTTTAGATCCATTTAAAATATATCCATCTTTAGTTTTTTTAAATGAAGTTTTCATTGAAGCAGGATCAGAACCAGCTTCGCTTTCTGTTAAACCAAAGCAACCAATTTTTTCTCCTTTAATTAATTGCGGCAGGTATTTATCTTTTTGTTCCTGAGATCCAAATTCATTAATTGGATGTATCACCAGGGAAGATTGAACAGAAATTGAAGATCTGTAGCTGCTATCTATTTTTTCAAATTCATATGCTACAATTCCATATGCTAAATTTGATGTACCAGAACCACCGTGTGTTTTAACTGTTTGCCCTAAAACTCCAAGTGATCCAAATTTTGGATAGAGGTCTTGATCAAATTCATTTTTTCTATTACTTTCAACTACTTTAGGTTTGAGTTCATTATTACAAAAATCCCTAACATTTTTCTGAATATTACTTTCTTCTTCACTTAAATGACTTTGAATATAAAATGGATCAAACCAATTATTTTCTTTCATACAATATTAGCCAATATCATCATTTTAATGTAAATAACCACAAAAATTATTATGCAAAATAAGAATATATACATTGCCTCAGACCATGCTGGATTTGATCTCAAAACCAAATTGTTAAAGAATTTTCCAAAAATTAATGATTTAGGGACAAAGACAGATGAGAGTGTTGACTATCCTGATTTTGCACACAAATTAACTAAAGAGGTTCTTAAGAATAAGAAAAACGTTGGTATTCTAATCTGTGGAACTGGTGTTGGTATGAGTATTGCAGCTAATAGAAAAAAAGGAATAAGGGCTGGTCTTGCTAATAATTCAAAAATAGCAAGATTGATAAGAAAGCACAATGATGCTAATGTACTAGTTTTACCAGGTAGATTTATAAATACTAGCGAGGCAAAAAAAAGTGTTCAGGCTTTTCTTTCTACAAAGTTTGAGTCAGGACGACATAAAAGAAGGATTAAAAAACTATGATTTCAGATTTGTTTACTAAAGGAATTAAAGAAGCAGACCCAGAGGTTTATGGGACTTTAAGTCGTGAACTAGAAAGACAGCAAAACCAAATAGAGTTGATAGCATCTGAGAATATTGCTTCAAGATCAATTTTAAATGCTCAAGGCTCTGTCATGACAAATAAATATGCAGAAGGGTATCCTGGTAAACGATATTATGGTGGGTGTGAATTTGTTGATCAAGCTGAGGAGATTGCTTTAGAAAGAGTTAAAAAACTTTTTAATTGTAAATTTGCAAATCTACAACCGCATAGTGGAGCTCAGGCAAACCAAGCGGTCTTTCTAGCGTTACTTCAACCACATGATACTATTTTAGGTATGTCTCTTGCATCAGGCGGTCACTTAACTCATGGAGCAAAACCTAATCTATCTGGTAAATGGTTTAATGCTGTTCAATACGGTGTAAAAAAAGATGGCAATGATAAAGATTTAATTGATTATGATGAAGTTGAAGCTTTAGCTTTAGAGCATAAACCAAAAATGATAATAGCGGGAGCTTCCGCTTATCCTAGAACAATAGATTGGAAAAAATTTAGAGAAATAGCTGATAAAGTAGGAGCATATTTTTTAGTTGATATGGCTCACTATTCTGGTTTGGTTGCTGGTAAACAATATCCAAATCCGATTGAGCATGCCCATGTAGTAACTTCAACAACTCACAAAACTTTAAGAGGGGCAAGAAGTGCAATGATTTTAACTAATCATGAAGATTTATATAAAAAAATTAATTCTGCTGTTTTCCCAGGATTACAAGGTGGTCCACTAATGCATGTAATTGCAGCTAGAGCTGTTTGCTTTGGTGAAGCACTTAAACCTGAATTCGAAGAATATATTAAAAATGTAATTGCTAGTGCTAAAGTTATGGCAAAAACTTTAGTTGATAGAGGATTTAGAATTGTTACAGGGGGCACAGATTCACATATAGTTTGGTTAGACTTGACACCAAAAGGTTTAACTGGTGACAAAGCTGAAAAAATTTTAGAAGAAGTTGGATTGGCATGTAACAAAAATGCAATTCCATATGATCCCAATCCACCAAAAATAACTAGTGGACTTAGATTTGGTACAGCAGCTGCTACGACCAGAGGTTTTAATCAGAAAGATTTTGAACAAGTTGGAAATATGATTGCTGATATTTTGGATAGTCTTTTACTTGAAGAAAATGAGAGAAATCTAGTTTTTAATAAAACAAGAAAAGATGTAATTGAGCTTTGCAAAAAATATCCAATTTATAGTGAGGCATTTTAAATGAGATGCCCCTTCTGTAGTAATGAAGATACACAAGTAAAAGACTCAAGACCTACAGAAGATAATACAGCAATAAGAAGAAGAAGAGTTTGTGATGCTTGCGGCTCTAGATTTACAACTTTTGAGAGAATTCAGCTAAGAGATTTGGTCGTAATGAAAAGTAACGGTCAAAAAGAAAATTTTGATAGAGATAAAATGTATAGATCTCTCTCTTTAGCTTTAAGAAAAAGAAATGTTGATAATGAAAAAATTGAAAAAATTGTTAATGCTATTGTAAGAAAATTAGAAAACTCAGGTGAAACTGATATAAAATCCAATATTATCGGTCAGTACATTATGGAAGCTTTAATGCATTTAGATCAGGTAGCATACGTCAGATTTGCATCTGTTTACAAAAATTTTAGAGAAGCAAAAGATTTTGAAGATTTCTTAGGTAATTTAGAAGATAAATAATTTTTAGTGTCTCAACAAAATGTAAAGATGATTAATTTAGCGCATGATATTGCTAAAAAAAAATTTGGAAAAACTTTCCCTAATCCCACAGTGGGCTGTGTAATTGCAAAAAATTCAAAAATAATTTCTAAAGCTGTAACGAATAAATCTGGAAGGCCTCATGCCGAAGAAATAGCTCTAGCTAAAGCTGGTCATAAAGCTAAAGGCGCTTCAATGTATGTTACTTTAGAACCATGTTTTCATAGTTCAAAAGATGGATCATGCACAGATCAAATATTAAGATCAGGAATTAAAGAAATATTTATATCTGCGGCTGATCCAGATGTTAGAACTAATTATAAAAGTATTAAAAAGCTAAAAAAAAATAATGTAATTGTAAATGTAGGTTTAGAAAAGAATAGAACATATAATTTAAATAAATTTTTTTTTAAAAGTGTTTTAAAGAAAAAACCATTTACAAAAGTCAAAATTGCAACTTCTACAGATGAAAAAATTGCATGGCATGATTATAAAAGTAAATGGATATCTAATAAATCAAGCAGAGAGTATGCGCATAAGTTAAGATCAATGAGTCAAGCTATTTTAACTACTTCAAAAACTGTATTAAAAGATGATCCAAGATTAACTATAAGATTAAAAAAAACTTTAGAGCAACATATTCCAATTATAATAATTGATAATAATCTAAAAATACCAATGAAATCAAAAATATTAAAAGATATATCTAAAAAAAGAATTATTATCTTTACTTCAAAAAAAAATAAAAAATCTGAAAATTTAATTAAATTAGGATGTGAAATTATATTTTGTAAATTAAATAAAAACAAAAAACTAAATTTAAAAAATATTTTTAGTAAAATATATTCATTAAAAATATCAGATTTATTAGTTGAAGCAGGGGGTATTTTTTTTACAGAATTGTTAAATAAAAATTTAGTAGATGAAATTCATTTATTTAAATCCAAAATTATTATAGGAAAACATGGTAAGCCAGCAATTGTTGGAAAAAAACTTAGTCAATTAAATTTATCTTTAAACGAAAGAAAAAAATTCAAAAACGACATATATACAAACTATCAGGTGAATTAATGTTTACAGGTATTATTCAAGATTTAGGAACAATAAAAAACAAAGATGTGGGACTTTACCAAATATCTACTAATCTTGATTTGAGTAATTGTAAGGAAGGTTCTTCAATTTCTTGTAATGGAGTGTGTCTTACAGCAAAGAATATAACTCCATCAAACAACAATTCATTTAGCTTTGATGTGAACATAGGAGAAGAAACCTTGCAAAGAACAAATCTAGCTAATTCTATTTTAAAAAATGAAAAAATTAATTTAGAAAAATCTCTTGTGATAGGTGATGAAATCAGTGGTCACTTTGTTTATGGACATGTTGACACCACAACTGTCGTTAGTGAAATTTTAGAACTTGAAAATAGTTGGGAATATCATTTTGAAAAAAAATTTAATAAAAATAATAGATTTATTGTTGAAAAAGGATCTATTTCAATAAATGGTATTTCTTTAACAGTAGCAAAAGTAGAAAATAATACTTTTATGATTTCTGTAATAGACCATACATTTAATCATACTAATTTAAAATATTTACAAAAAAGCGATCAAGTAAATATTGAATTTGATTATCTTGCCCGTTTCATCTTGAATAATGAATAAAGATAACATTGAAGAAAGTTTATCTTCTATTGAAGAAATCATAGAAGATGTAAGAAATGGTAAAATGTATATTCTTGTTGATGATCCTGATAGAGAAAATGAAGGTGATTTAATCATTCCAGCTCAATATGTTAGCCCTCAAACTATTAATTTTATGGCAAAGCATGGCAGGGGATTAATTTGTTTAGCATTAACTAAGGATAGAATAGAAGAATTGGAACTTCCCTTAATGAACCCAAGTAATATAAAAAATGATTTAACTGCTTTTACTGTTTCGATTGAAGCAAAAGAAGGAGTTACAACTGGAATATCTGCAGCTGATAGAGCTCATACAATATCAGTAGCTGTAAATAATAATAGAAACAAGAATGATCTTGTTTATCCTGGACACGTTTTTCCTCTTATGGCTTGGGATGGGGGTGTTTTAGTACGTGCTGGTCATACAGAGGCAGCAGTTGATATTTCAAAACTTGCAGATTTAAATCCTTCTGGCGTTATTTGTGAAATTATGAGCGAAGATGGATCTATGGCAAGATTACCAGAAATTATTAAGTTTGCAAAATTACATAATTTGAAAGTAGGAACGGTTAGTGATTTAATTAAGTTTAGACTTAAAAAAACTAAAATTGTCGAACAGATCTCCGAAAGGCCATTTGAAAGTGAGATGGGGTCACAATTTACTCTTAAAGTATTTCAAAATACTATTTCTGGTGAAAAGCATTATGCTTTAGTAAAAAATCTTAAAGATGAAAAGCAGCCTGTTTTTGTTAGAATGCACCGATTGAATGTTACGAAGGATATATTTGAAGAAAAAAATATTTTTGGAAGTGAAATTAAGTCTGCTTTTCAGCTTATAGAGAAGAATGGATCAGGAGCTATAGTTTTAATAAATAGTGACATGTCACCAAATATACTCAAAACTTTTAATAAAAGAAAAAGATCAAAAAATAAATTAGAATTAAGAGAATATGGCGTAGGTGCTCAGATTTTATCATTACTTCAAATAAATAAAATTATATTATTAACAAATACTAAGAAAAGAATTATTGCCTTGGATGGATTTAATATTGAAATAGTTGATCAGAGAAAAATATGAATAATAAAATTCTAATAATTTCCGCAAATTATTATAAAGAAATATCAAAAAACCTTGAATTGGGTGCAAGCAAAACACTTAAAGAAAATGGTTATGAGTATAAAATTATTAATGCACCAGGTTGTTTTGAAATTCCCTATTTAATTAAAAAAAATATACACAATTTTAAAGGATTTATTTCTTTAGGATGTATCATTAAAGGTGACACATATCATTTCGAAGTTATTGCTAATGAAACTTCTAGAAAAATTATGGATCTATCTGTTGAGTTTAATGTTCCAATTGGTTTTGGTATCTTAACATGTTATGATTTAGAGCAAGCAATAATAAGAAGTGATGTTAATCAAAAAAATAAAGGTCAAGAAGCTGCATTAGCTTGCATAGAGTTACTAAAATAAAAAATGCAAAATTACATCAAGTCACAAACAAGACTTGCATTTGTGCAATATATTTTTCAGAATGAATTCATAAGTACAGATTCTTTAGAGAGTATTGAAGATTTTCAAAAGCATTTTTATGATACTAATATTGCGATAATTGATGAAAAAAAAGAATTTAAGCTTAAATTTAATAAAAATTTTTTAAATAAACTTTTTTCTAGTCTTAAAAATAATATTGATAAAAAAAATATCACTGAGGATTTAAATGATTATATTGATATTAATCGTAGATTTGAAAAATGGGATAACATTTTAAAATCATTAATATTTGCAATTATTACTGAGTTAAAAATTACTGATAAAAATAAATTTAAAATTGTTCTTAATGACTATTTGAATATTAGTAAAAGTCTTGTGTCCCAAAAAGAAACTAAATTAATTAATGCTATAATTCAAAAATATATAGATAAAAATGAAATTGATAAAAAATAATTTATCTGAAAAATTAATAATTAATAAATATTTAAAAAAATTAAATTTTAAAAATAAGGGAACATTTGATTTTGAAAATGATGGAGCCTATTTAGATTTAAATAATAAAAATTTAAAACTTACTGTCACTACTGATAGTATTTCTGAAGATATAGATTTTTTCTCTAATGATGATCCTAAGTCAATAGCCCAGAAAATTACAACTATTAATTTATCTGACATTTTTGCTATGGGAGCTGTGCCGCATTCTTATCTTTTGAATTTGCATTTACCAAATCATATTAATGAAAATTGGTTAAACTCATTTTCAAATCAATTAAAGAAAATTCAAAATAAATATGGATTTTATCTTTTGGGTGGTGATTTATCAAAATCAAATAAACTTATTGTTTCTTCAACTTTTTTTGGATCTATAAAAAAGAAATTAGAAATATTTCAAAATAAATTTAATTTATATGATGATATTTTAATAACTGGTAATATTGGCGAGTCAAAGATTGGTTTAGAAATTTTAAAAAAAAAAATTTCATCAAATATAAATTTGAAGCAATATTTTACTAAAAAATATTTATATCCAATACCTTGTAAGCTTGGACCATTGATTGCAAATCATGTTAGTTCAATGAAAGATGTTTCTGATGGTCTAATTGGAGATTTAACTGATATGTTAAATGATAAATATGGTGCATTAATTAATGTAAATAAAATTCCATTAAGTTTTAAAACAAAAAAAATTCTCAATAATAAAAATAATATTAGATTAGAAGATCTTTTAAATGCTGGAGATGATTATGAACTGATAATCATCTCCAGTCAAAAAAATAGAAATAAAATTTTTAATATTGCTAATAAAAATAATATTAACGTTACTTTGATAGGAAAAATAATAAGTGAAAAAGGAATTCATTTCGATTCACATTTAGACATTAAGAATATCAAGAAATTTGATCATTTCTCCTAAAAACTTGATTTTTTCTAAAGTTTCTGACATATCAGCCAAAATTTTAAGGAGTTTTCAATGACAACACTGCAGATATTAATTGTTTTATGCGGTCTAGCAGCCGTCCTTTATGGTCTAGTAACATCTAGACAAATTTTATCACTCGGTTCAGGAAATGATAAAATGAAAGAAATTGCTAGTGCAATTCAAGAAGGCGCTAGAGCTTATTTAAATAGACAGTATATGACAATCGCTATTGTGGGTGTTGTTATATTTGCTTTAATTTGGATAGTCTTTGATCTAGCATCAGGAATTGGTTTTTTAATTGGTGCATTTTTTTCAGGTGCAGCAGGTTATGTAGGCATGAATATATCTGTTAGATCAAATGTACGAACAACTCATGCAGCAAGTAAGAGTCTTGCTGAGGGCTTATCTGTATCTTTTAAGGCAGGCGCAGTGACTGGAATGTTAGTTGCGGGATTTGCATTACTTTCAATAGCAATTTTCTACTTTGTTCTGCATAATTCTGGCTCATTTCCAGGTAGGGAAATTGTAGCACCCTTAGTATCATTAGGATTTGGAGCTTCGTTAATTTCAATTTTTGCAAGATTAGGCGGTGGTATTTTTACAAAGGGCGCTGATGTAGGAGCAGACTTGGTCGGTAAAGTAGAAGCTGGTATTCCTGAAGATGATCCAAGAAATCCAGCTGTTATTGCAGACAATGTTGGTGATAATGTTGGTGATTGTGCGGGTATGGCTGCAGATCTTTTTGAAACTTATGTTGTAACAGTTGTAGCTACAATGGTTTTAGCTTCTATATTTTTTGTAGAAAATTCATATACAATGATGATATTCCCATTAGCTATTGCTGGAGTGTGTGCACTTACAAGTATTATAGGAACTTATTTTGTAAGGCTGGGTAAAAATAATAATATTATGGCTGCACTATATAGAGGATTTGCAGTATCAGCCATCTTATCTGCAGTATTATTATATTTTGTTACTGATTATATAGTTGGTTTAAATAATGTTTTAGTAGTTGAAGGAACATCTACACAATTCACAGGAATGTCACTTTTTATTTGTGGTTTACTTGGATTAATAATTACAGGCTTAATAATATGGGTAACTGAATATTACACAGGTACTAATTATAGACCTGTTCAAAGTATTGCTCAATCATCAACAACTGGTCACGGTACCAATGTTATACAAGGTCTTGCAATTAGTTTAGAGGCAACTGCTTTACCTGCATTAATTATTGTTGCAGGAATTATTTCAACTTATTCTCTCGCTGGGTTATTTGGAATCGCTATTGCAGTTACTACTATGTTAGCTTTAGCCGGGATGGTAGTAGCATTAGATGCATATGGACCTGTTACAGATAATGCTGGAGGTATTGCAGAAATGTCAAATTTAGATGAAAATGTTAGAAAGACAACTGATGCGCTTGATGCAGTTGGTAATACAACTAAAGCTGTAACCAAAGGTTATGCCATTGGGTCAGCAGGGCTAGGAGCGCTTGTTCTATTTGCAGCCTATACTGAAGATCTTGATCATTTTGCTAAAGATCCAGGTAGTCCCCTGTATGGAATAGAAGTTTCGTTTGATTTATCTAACCCTTATGTAGTTGTTGGTTTATTATTAGGAGGATTATTACCTTTTTTATTTGGGGCTTTAAGCATGACCGCGGTTGGTAGAGCAGCTGGCTCCGTTGTTTTGGAAGTAAGAAGACAGTTTAAAGAAATCCCTGGCATAATGGAAGGTAAAGGAAAACCTGAGTATGGTACTTGTGTCGATATTCTTACAAAATCTGCAATTAAAGAAATGATAATACCTTCAATGCTACCAGTATTATCTCCAATAGTTGTTTATTTTGTAATTTTTTTTATTGCTGGTCAATCCGCAGCTTTATCATGTTTAGGAGCACTATTACTTGGAGTAATAATCACAGGCCTATTCGTTGCCATAAGCATGACTGCTGGAGGTGGAGCATGGGATAATGCAAAAAAATATATTGAAGATGGTAATCACGGTGGAAAGGGTAGTGAAGCACACAAGGCTGCAGTGACAGGAGATACTGTTGGAGATCCTTATAAAGATACAGCAGGTCCTGCCGTCAATCCTATGATTAAAATTACTAATATCGTTGCACTATTACTTTTAGCAGCAATATCATTATAGAAATTAAGGAGAAGTTGGTAATTCTTGCTGAGTTCCAACTCCTCCAAAAATTTTTTCAAGTAAACCTCTTTTAACTATTTGATTGGATGTTTCATCTTCTGAGATTTGAATATTTTTAATTTCTTTGGTATTAAATACTTTTGTATCAATTATTTTATCATTTTTGTCTAGTTTAAACACAAAAACATAACTGTATTCTATATCTTTATTAAAGATAGATTTTTTTTCACTTCTTTCAGAAAAGTAGAATAATTTATTTTCTATTGGGTCAACATAGCTTGGATTCCCTAGCTTACTCAATAATTTTTCTTTATTTACAAAGTTAATGTCTTTTAAATCTTCTTGAGTT
>CACMYX010000006.1 GCA_902618015.1 uncultured Alphaproteobacteria bacterium
AACCAAGCGGTGGCTCTGCATCATCAGTTTCTGCAGGTAGTTCTTACAATAGTAGCGGCACTTCAGTTACTGGTACCTACGGTACATTAACAATTGGCGCAGATGGTTCGTATACGTATGTGGCAGATCAAAGTGCAGCTGATGATTTGGATGCAAGCGATACAGTTACTGACGTTTTTGTATATACAGTTAGTGACGGCACTGCAACAGACACTGCCAACTTAACTATAACTGTTACTGGAGTAAATGATACACCTTCTGCAACCAATGACACTGATAGTGTAAATGAAGACGATATTGTAACCAAAACAGGTTCTCAAGATGATGTATTGAATGATGATACAGATCCAGATGATTCTGCCTCTCTTTCAGTTTCAGCAATACAACCAAGTGGGGGTTCGAATTCAACTGTTTCTTCTGGTACCACTTATAGCAATGGAACTTCTGTAACTGGAACATATGGTACTCTAACAATTGGTGCTGATGGTTCGTACACTTATATAGCTGATCAGTCAGCAGCTGACGATTTGGATGCAAGTGATACTGCAACAGATGTCTTTACCTATACTCTCTCCGATGGCTCTGCAACAGATACTGCAACATTAACAATAACAGTTACAGGCATAAACGATGATCCGGTTGCAGTAAATGATACGGATAGTGTTAATGAGGATGCAACAGTTATAAAAACAGGATCACAAGATGATGTAATCAACGATGATACTGATGCTGACGATGATGACTCTTTTACAGTTACAAAAATTCGAAAAGATGGAGGATCAGATTCTAATGTTTCCTCAGGAAGTACATATGATAGTAGTGGAACATCAGTCACTGGAACGTACGGTACATTGACTATCGGAGCAGATGGTTCTTATAAATATATAGCTGATCAGTCTGCAACGGATGCCTTAGATGCAGGTGATACTGTTACAGATGTATTTGTTTACACAATAGATGATGGTGATGCTACAGATACAGCAAATATTACAATTACTGTAACTGGTGTAAATGATGATCCTGTTGCGGTAAATGATACGGACAGTGTTAATGAAGATGAAACAGTTACTAAAACAAGTGCTCAAGATGATTTATTAAATGATGATACGGATGCAGATGATAGCTCTAGTCTTTCGATAACAAATATATCTCATTCTAATGGGAATTCAGGAACTGTTACTTCAAGCTCAACTTATGCAAGTAATGGCACACAAATTGTTGGAACTTACGGAACATTAACAGTAGGTGCTGATGGTTCTTATACATATACCGCGGATCAAGATGCTGCAGATAGTATTGCCAATGGTTCAAGTGAAACAGATGTCTTCACTTATACTGTTTCAGATGGATCAGCAACAGATACAGCTACAATAACAATTACCGTTAGTGGGGCAGATAATGAAGTTGCTGCTGTGAATGATACTGGAGCTGTTGATGATGACAGCACATTAAGTGTTGGAAATCAAAGTGCTGGTGTTTTATCGAATGATACCGATAATGGTAGTGCTGCATTATCTGTAGGGGAAGCTTCAGTCAGTGCAATTCGAACAGGTAGAGAAAATGCCAGTGGTACTAATGGAACAATTGGATCAGCAATTGATGGAACTTATGGATCACTTACACTTAACTCAGATGGTACATATGATTATACCGCTAATACTAATGCCGCCGAGGCACTTGCACCAACGGAAACGGCAGTCGATTACTTTACTTATACTATTACTGATGGAACGAGTACCGATACAGCTGAATTACAAATAACTGTTACAGGTATTAATGATGCACCAACATCTTCTACACCCGCAACTATATTCGCAACAGAAAATCAATCAGTAACAATTCAGACAAAAACCTTTTTTAGTGATCCAGATCCAAGCTCTAATTCTTATGGTCAATTAACTTACTCAGTGAGTGGTTTACCAGCTGGATTAACTATTAACTCCAATGGTAAAGTTACAGGTATTGTTACTCAAGGTACTTATACATTTACTGTTACAGCTACTGATGGTGGTAATCTATCTACTCAACAAACATTCACTCTAGAAGTGGCTAAAAGTAATGACGTTGATGCAGTTCCGGAAAAACTTAAAATTAATAAGAAAAATATTGAGAAAAAAGTAAAAAATAAAACTGTCGTATTTAAAGAAAGATCAGTTGTAGAAGTTGCTAATCTTGAAGCTCCAAAGAATTATTCATTTAATGGTGGAATGCGTGTAGTTGATGTAGCAGTTGAAGATCTAAGTAATACTGCTACTGATGATCCTACACCAATGAGTAAAACTTTTCTTAATGAAGGAACTATTTTGGGTTTTGCTATTGGAGATGATTATAGAATAAATGTTAAACAATATACTGCAACAATGGAAAACGGTTCAGCTGTTCCTGATTGGGTAAAAGTAGATCCAAAAACTGGTCAAACTCTAGTTCAGTTTCCTGACAATATATACTCAATTGATATTAAGATTATTGCAATTGATAAAGATAATACAACAAGAGAAATTGATGTTACTCTTGATCAATCATCAATAAAACCAGATAAAAGTCTAAAAAGAAGTTTAGAAAACTTTATTGATAGAAGTGCAACTTTAAAATCAGAAGTATTTATTGATAATAATGGAAAGATGCAGTTAAATGCGCTTAATAAAAATCAAATTGATTTAAATAGAACAGCTAATCTTAATAATAGTGAAATCGTAGATATTGAGAATAATTCTGATAATAATTCTACTTTATCTACCTTAAAATTAGCATCCATTGATAAAAATTTAGATAAAATTACAGTTAAAATTGCCGATGATAAAAGAAACCAAGTTGTAAAATATTCATTAAGTATACCTGAGCAAGGATTAACATTAGGTAATCAAATACCAAACTGGTTAAAAATTAATGCTGAAACTGGTGAAATAGAAGCAACACCTCCAAAAGGTTTGGATAATATTAAGTTGCAAATTATTGCTGAAGATGAAGATGGTACTTTAAGAACATTGGAAGTAGATCTAGATTTATCATCGAATGATCAATCAAAATTACCTAGTAAAACTGTAATAGATAAGGAATTAGAAAAGTTTGCTTCTCTACAGGACCAAATTCATGTTAAATACAATGATTATGAAAATTATGGAGATAAAATTGTTAAAATTACTAGCTAGTTCTATTTTAATATCTTCTATATTTATTAGTAATGCTTTTGCTGAAAAGAGAGAATCACGAGCATTAGTTGTAGCTTCACAACAAGCTGTTTTATCTAGTGAATTAGCTGCAAAAATTGACAATATTCCCGTTAAAGAAATGCAACGTTTTAAAAAGGGTGATCTCTTAATTCAATTTGATTGTAGTTTATATGAAGCACAAAAAGATGTTGTCAGTGCAAATGCGAATAGTGCTTTAATTAAAATGGAAAGTGATGAGCAAATGTTACAAATGCGTACAATAGGAAAATATGACCTTGAGCTTTCCAAATCAGAATATGAAAAAGCTAAAGCAGAATTATTGATCGCCGAACTAAATTTAAAAAGATGTAAGATTTCAGCACCATTCGATGGAGCAGTTGAAGAAATTTTAGTCAATACATTTGAAACAATTCAGCCTCAAGTTGAGTTAATGAAAATAATTCAAACGGATGTTTTAGAATTAGAAATGGTTGTATCGAGTGAATGGATATCATGGCTCACTATTGGACATCCAATTGTTGTTTATATTGATGAAATTCAAAAAGAATTTAATGCTACTGTAAGTGGTATAGGTGCAAATGTTGATCCGGTAAGTCAAACAATACAATTAAAAGGCACAATTACCGATGCTAGTCCTGCTCTTCTTGCTGGAATGAGTGGTCGAGTCTTATTTTGAGCGAAGACAAGTTAACCAGTCTATCTAGGATTTTTTCTTTTGAAAAAAAATTACGTGAAGCTAAGAATATGGTCGAGCTTCGTTATATCATAACTAATGAATTAAGAACAATTAGCCCATATGTATTTGCTTTTTTTGGAGAATGGAAAAGCAAAAACAAATTCAAAATAGAAACTGTATCTGATGTCACCATTGTAGAAAGAACATCGCCAACTGTTTCTTTAATCCAGAAATTAATGAGAAAAAAAATCAATGAAGCTTCTTATGAAGTGCACAATTTTACATCTTATTCAAAAAATCTATCACCAGCAAAAGGAGAAAAACCGTTGCCTTCAAATTTTTTATGGATTCCATGTTTCTCAGTTCAAAAAGGACCTGAAGCAGCAATTTTACTTTGTCGTGAAAACGAATGGAATCATGAAGAAATAGAATTTATAAAACATTTAAGCTCAACAATCGGACATGCTTTTGGTTCTTTCTCAAAAAATAATAGTTTTATTAGCTTTAAATTTTTACGTAATTCATTTTTACAAACTGTTATATTTTTTGCTCTAATTACAAGTATGTTTGTACCTGTTGAATTATCAACAATTGGAAAAATGGAAATCATCCCTAAAGAACCAAATTATATCAACTCTCCTTTGAACGCTGTAGCCCAAAAAGTTTTGATTGAAAATAATGAAGCTATTGAAATTAATCAACCAATTATACAACTTGAAAAAACAGAGTTACAAAATGATTATGAATTATCAATTCAAGAATTAAGAATAATTGAGACTGAATTGTTACAAGCTCAACAATCTTCATTTAATAGTACTGAAGATAAGGCTATGCTTGCAAGACTTCAAGGTGAGATAAAACTAGCCAAAGAAAAAACTATTTACCAAAAAATTTTACTTGATAAAACTTTGGTAGTTTCACCTACTAATGGTGTAGCTATTTTAAAAGATAAATCTCTTATTATTGGTAAACCTTTTCAAATTGGAGAAACAATTATGATGATAGCTGATCCAAATAAAATTTTAGTAGAAATTATGGTTCCTGTAAAAGATTCAATTACCATTAAAAGAGATGCAAAAGTTAATGTCTATCTAGATTCAGATCCACTTAATGTTTTACAAGCAAAAGTAATTAAATTTTCTTATGAGCCAGAAATGACATCTCAGAATGTATTAGCTTACCGTGTTACAGCTAAACTTAATGAGAATAATATTTATCCAAGAATTGGATTAAGAGGTTCGGCAAAAATTTATGGTGATCAGGTTAGACTCTATTTTTATCTTTTTCGAAAACCAATTATTTTCCTGCGACAAACATTTGGTTTATAAATGTTAACACCATCAATTAGAGAAGATTTACAATTATTTGAGGGCACACCATTAGAAGATGGCTCTCCAACTTGGTTGCTATTTGATACCTTAACAAATAAATATTTTACAATAGGATTAAATGCATTTCGATTACTGAATTATTGGAATGCAGATGTAGATACTAAAACTTTTTTAAAAGATGTTGAGCAAAAAGGTGTTAATTTAAAAGAAGAAGAATTGAATGATTTTATTTCTTTTTTAAAAGTTAATGATCTTGTCTCCCATCATAATGCTGAAGATACAAAATTCTTAATTGAAAAATATAAAAATCAAAAAAAACATTTCATTTTATCACTTATTCATAATTATTTATTTTTTAAAATCCCTCTATTAAAACCAGATACTTTTTTAGATAGCACTTTAATGTTTGCGAAAATAATTGGTTCAAAATTAGTTCGTTACATTATCTATCTTTTAGGTTTAATTGGTATTTATTTTGTAATTCAAAATTGGGATCAATTTATAAATACTTTTCTTTATTTTTTTAATTGGAACGGATTTATATTCTATGCATTTTCACTTGTATTAGTAAAAGCAATTCATGAATTTGGTCATGCATATGTTGCAAAGAACTATGGATGCAATGTCAATTCAATGGGAATTGCATTTCTTGTGTTTTTTCCTTTTTTATATACGGATAACACTAATGCTTGGAGACTGAGAGATTATAGTAACAGATTACGTATAAATTTTGCAGGTATTTCAACAGAATTACACCTTGCGTTATTGGCAACTTTTTTTTGGTCTATTTTAGAGCCAGGCACATTAAAAAGTATAGCATTTTTTATTGCTACTACAAGTTGGGTTTCTTCTTTATTGATAAACATAAGCCCTTTTATGAGGTTTGATGGATATTACGTTTTGGCAGATTTTTTAAGAGTAGAAAATTTACAACCACGTGCTTTCTCGCTTGCTAAATGGAAATTAAGACAAATTATTTTTGGTCTTAATCACGAACAACCAGAGAAAATGAATGCTAATAAAATAAATTTTTTAATTTTTTATGCTTGGTCAACATGGATATATCGTTTCTTTTTATTTATTGGGATCGCAATATTAGTCTACCATTACACATTTAAAGTATTAGGAATTATTTTATTTGTTGTAGAAATAATCTGGTTTATTTGTCTACCTATTTACAGAGAAATGGCTTTATGGTGGAAAATGCACAGCGATATCGGCCTCTCTTTTAATTTTATTAGAACTATATTATTTATTTCAGTCTTATCTTTCCTATTCTTTTATCCTTGGAAAAATTATCAAAAAATTCCAGCTATTCTCCAATCAGAAAATTTTATATCAATATATGCTCCTGAAGAAGCACAAATAAAAAGAGTGCATATTAAAGAGGGTGACAAGGTTCAAAAAGATCAACTCCTAATTGAGTTAATTTCACCATCACTAAATTACAAAATTAATCAAACAATTGGAAATCTTGAATTAGCTGACTTACAAATTAATAATGCATTAAAAAGTAAAACAAATAGAGAGCAATTATTATCACTTAGAAGTAAAAAAAATAAATTAGAAACTGAAATTTTGAATCATAATAAAATCAGATCATCTTTAAATATTAGAGCGCCTTTTAATGCTGAAATTACTTTTTTAGAAGAGTTTAAGAAAGACCAATGGGTTAATCAAGAAGATCCTTTGCTGTCTCTGGTTGATAAAGATACACAAATAATTTTTGCTTTTATTTCTGAAAAAAATATTGCAAAAATAGATCGAACAAAAGATTTATTTTTTATTAGTTCACATATAGATAGTCCAAAAATTTCATTATCAATTAAATCCATAAGTAAATCACCAGTAAATAATTTTAATCTCTTTCCAATTGTAACATCATTGTATGGTGGACCAATTGCTGCAAGAGAAAATTCAAGTTTAGATATTATATCTGAACAGGCCTATTACCTAGTAAGTATGAACTTAGTAGAGGATGATATTACCAAAGTAGATCAGAAAATGTTAGGTTCAGTGAATATAGCTATTTATCCAACTAGTTTTGCAGAACGAATTTATAAGTATGTTTATGCTGTATTAATCAGAGAATTAAGTTTTTGATTTTACATTATTATAACTAACTCCAATCATTAGAAATAATCCTAAACTTAGTAAAACTATTGAAAAACCAAAACCAACTCGTTGAGATATTAAAAAAGTTAATGCAGAAGCTAAAATCGGACCTAAAAAAGCTGTAATTTTTCCAGATAGTGTAAATATTCCAAAACCAAAACCTTGTCTGCTATCATCAGTTAAGTTAGCCATAACAACTCTGCTTGAACTTTGAAGTGGACCTGTAAAAAAAGTAGCTATAATTACATATAATATAAACATTGATTGATTTGTATTAATGGAAATTAATAAGATTAAAAAAATTATAACAGTTAAAGTTAAAATTATTGTTAATTTATCATTTTTAATAAAGTATCCAAATAAGTAACAACCTATCGCACCACTAATGTTAGCTTGTAGACCAAGAACTAATATTTGTTGTAATGATAAGCCCATTACAGAAGTTCCAAAAATACCTATGGTAGTAGTAATAATGACTAAGCCATCAATATAAAAAAGTCTTGCCAATAAAAAACGCCCTGTATTAGTTAATTTATCTTTCCAAATTAGAGATTTAATTTCAAGAAAGGTTTTGTTGGTGTATTTTTCAGCAGTTTGATTAATGTTAGACAAAAACAATAGCGGTAAAGAAAAAAGTAAAAACCATAAAGCTAATACTATATGCACAAAACGAATATGATCAAAATTTTCTTTATTTAAATTGAATAAATTTTTTTCAGGTAAAATAAAAAATTGTAAAAGTAAAAAAAAAATTATGACACCACCAATAAATCCAGAGCCAAAACCAATCCCTGAACCTAAAGTAATATTAGAAGGATAGCAGTTTTTTAGATTAGCATTATAAAAACTATTAGAAATTTCGTAAGTAATTCCACTAATAAATAAAACTAATAAGGCATAGTATGTATAACTTGGAGAAGGTTTAATTAGAAAAAAACAACCAATTGAAATAATACAAAATATAGAAAATAATCTTAAAAAAAATATTTTTCCATTTAACCTACTGTCTGCAATTTTTCCAAGGTATGGCATAATTATAGCAACCATAATTCCTGAGACACCAATTGTGAACTGCCATAGAGCAGTACCATATTGAGGATTAACAACTACATTGTTTACAAAATAACTTGATGTGAGAGCTGCAATTACAATCATTGGAAATACGGAATTTCCAACATCATAGAATGAAAATGATAATAATTTATTCATTAGCTTTTTTTAATTTTTATTTTCTGCAGCTAAAATATCTAAACTTTGTTTGTTCATATCTTTTAAAAGATCTTGTAAGAAGCCAATACTCTCCATATCTTGAATTAAAAAAGATAGTTGTTTAAGCGTATTTACTGAAAAACCTTTAAGTATTTCTGAATACTTTTCAGTAAGCATTATTCCTCCAGTATTATCTTTAACTAGTAGATTTAATGAAATTAATCTATTCACTCTACGTCTCACACTTTCTTTTGGTTGTTCTAATATATTAGCGATACTTAAAATTGATAATTTGGATCGTTTAAAAATTTTTGTAATTTTTTCATCTTTAAGATTTGATAAATCTTTTATTGAAAGTGACTCAGAAAATTTTAAGTTATAGGCTAATTGCGCAGCCACAGTATTTAGAACCATCATTTCATCAAAAGTCAGTTTTAATTTACCTACTCTTTTGTAATAATCAGTTAAAAACATTAAAAACGCGTATCCTACGTTTGAAAATTCTTGGTTTGAGTCAATTCTCATAATATAATTTAATTTATAAACCCAAAATGGGTTTATAAAAAGTATTACAAAAATAATGTTATAAATTAGGGAAAAGTTTGTATGTCTAAATTCATAAGTGTAGTTAAATTTAAAGTGAAAAAAGAAAAAGAGAATAACTTTATTGAAGCAATGCAAAAATTTAATTTACCAGATGGTTTAATTTATAGAAAATTAATTAAAATAGATGAATATTATTATTGCAGTATAATTGAATGGGTAAATGAGCAAGCTTTGCAAAATGCAAGACCTCACATGATTGCTTTTCTTGATACAATTAGAAATATGTTAATAGAGTTTAGTCAAGATTTAGGTATTACAGATCCAGCATCCGGCCCTGTACTGATTGATCAAAGTGGTCTAGTAGCAGAACCTGGAAACACTATTACTGGTAAAATAAAAGTATAAAATATAGTTTCATAAATAAAATTAAGTTTATATGTCTTACAATTGATGATTATTAATGAATTTTAAAATCTTTAAAACTTTTATTATTATATTATTCTTTAGTTTTAATTTGATTGCTAAAGATTTGACTTTGCAAACCTTTAATGAACTTAAAATAGAATTAACAAATAATAAAATTACTATTGATCAGTTTAATGAAAAAATTAATGAGTTTGATATAACTTCTGATATTTTTGAAATATCTAGAGATCTTTTTTTTGATGATGCTTTATCACTAGAAGACTATTTAGAAGTAATTGAAAATGTTCTAATCAACAAAAGCTCTTTAATCCAAAAAAATGAAAGCAATAATGTAATAGAAAGTGTTACTTCAGTAATGAATGGAGAGTACATATTTAAAACTGAAATAACTAATCTAAGCCAATATATTGTTGGTGATTTTATTTATGGAGAATTATTTGAAAATAAATTTATATTTGAAAACAATGAATTAAAAGAAATTTATCTAACTCAAAATAATGAAGAATTATTAAATTTTTCAAAAACTAAATTAATTATAGATGAGAAAAACTTTATTATTAAATCTAATGTAATTGATCCTTCAGATCCAGCAGCACCTTTAAAATACAGATTTGAAGGAAATATTGATGATGATAAAATCAATGGAAAGATGACAATTTCTTACTACGGAAATGACCTTCCACAAGGTACTATTCTTGTTGAAGCTAATACAATTAATAAAATAGAAAAAAATTTAGACTCAAATATTGTCGATAATAATAAAGAAATAAATTTGAAATTAAAAATTGTAAGAGTCAATACAAACGTTCCAACAGAATTAGATGCAAAAATAAATAATATTGAAATATTAACTTTCCTGATCGATGAAGATAAAGTTAAAGAAATTAAATATGAAGAAAAGTCTAATAATTTTTTTACTAAGAAAAATATAAGATCATTTAAAGATATAAAAATTAAATTAATAAATCAAAATATTTTGAAGGGAAAATCTAGGCTAGTTTTAAAACAATTTAGTAGTGAAAATGTATCAATTTATTGGAATATTGATTTATCAATGGACAATCCATTTGGAAATGTTGTACTTGAATTAGTTGGAAGAGGTCCTCAAATTGAGTTTATCCCAATAAAATAGATAAAAATATTAATTTTTTGATTATTTTTATTTGATTAAACTTTTTTTTATTTTTTATCTATTTATTATTTTTTATTATTATTTAAGATGGATAATTTCTGATGAAAATAATTAATAAAAAAAATGTATTAATTTTAATTATCGCAATAACTTTTTTTGGAAATTTTGCATATGGTGCAAGTGAAAAATCTTTGCTTTTAGCATTAAATATAGAGTGCAGTGCTGATAAAAAAGGAAAAAAACCTTGGAGAGATAATTTTTTTGGCTTTGCAACCGAGCATAGTTTTCATGCGAGTAGGTGGTGGAATGGATCAGGGGATAAGTTTGGAGAAATTGGTCAACACACTTTTGACGCAACTAGAACAAATAAATCTTTAGTAATTAATGGCGAAGGTTCATGGATTGATAATAAAAATAACAAACCATGGAAATTACAATTCGTTTCAAAAGGCAACAAATCAATTTTAGAACATTTAGAAAATGGTATTGAAGGATATGAAAGTAGCGGTCAACATAGAAGAGAATGTGTAATTAAACTTCTTAATCAAGTTGAGGCAAGTGATGCAATACAGCTTGGATCTTACACAAAAGTAATGTCAGCTCTTAGAAAACAAATAGATAATATTAAAGAAAGAAATGATAATTTACTAAATCTTAATAATGACTACACTCAAAGAATTGAATCTTTAGATAATCTTATAGTTACTTTAAAAAAAGAAAAAAATACTAACTTAGAAAAAATTGCTGGCTTAAATTCTGAATTAGAAAAAAATAAAAATAATTCTGAATTTGAAATTAAGTATAACGAATTAACTAAGCAAATTCAAAATTTTACAAAAGAGTTAGAAATATCAAATAAAGAAAATATTAATTTAGAAAAAGAAATATCATTACTTAAAGAATCAGAAAATTCTCTTTTGAACTCTATCGTTGATAATAATAAAGAAATTGACTCTCTTACAGGTATTAATTTATCATTAATGGATAAAATTGATTTATATGAAAAGAAAGAAAAAGAATTAACTCAAATAATAGAGGAAAATGAAAATCAAAGACAAGAAGAAGAGAGACTTATTAATGAAAAAAAACAAAAGGATGAAAAACTAGCTGAAGAAAGAAGATTAGCAGAAGAAAAAAAACTTAAAGAAAAGAAAGAGTTAGAAAAAAAAGCTCAAGAGGAATTAAATCAAAAATTAGCACTTTTAACTGAAGAAACAGATTTAGAAAAAGCTCAAAATTTTTTATTAAATCTTGAAAGTTTTATTAAAGAATACCCAGCTGAATTTGATATTATTATTATATCTGAATATTTTATTGCAACTAGATCAATACTTAATGGAGATTTGAATTCTACTAACGAGGTTAAACTAAATGAGTTTAAGGATTATGTGAATCAAAATAGTGAGTTGTATCTCAACTATTCTAATGAAATTTCTAAAAATACACAAAATGAAAAATTAAATAAAATTAATGAAGCAATACTAGGTTTAGAGAATAGTATCAATGAGTTAAAGTTAATTATGGTCAATAATCAGCAATCAGCCAATTTACAAAAATGGACTGATAGAGTCAAGTTGGCAGAAAATTCACTTCAAGAATTAAAGAGTATTGAAGATTTAATAAATTCGAAAAACAATATTGATGATTTAATCAAGATTAAAGTACAAGCAGATAAAGCAATTGTTGATTTAAATAAAACTAAAGATGAGTTGAAAATTTATTTACAAGAAAATTTGACTACTGATTTAGCACCATTAATTTTAGAACAAATTAAAGTAATAGAAGATTCTATTGTTACAGAAAATGTTGAAAATATAATTAATATAAATGAAGAAACTAAAGAATTTATTAATAAAAAAATTATTGAGCCAGAAGAAAAAAAGAAAGCTGAGGAAATTGAAAATGAAAGAAAAAAATTAGTTGAAGAGCAAAACAAAAAATTTGAAGAAATATTTGAAAAACATAATGCAAAAAATGATTATCAAAAACAAATTGTAAAATTACTAAATTTCTTACAAATATCTTTCGAAAGAATAGAATTCTCCAAAAGGGATAATGTTATTAAGATTTATAATATTACAGATGACTCTAATGCTTTTAATTTGGATGAATTAAGAATTACTAAATTAAATAAAGAGTACTTAGAGAGTTGGTTTAAGATAAATGAAAAATATGATTATCTGATTGACATATCAGATTTTAATGAACTACCAAAAATAGAATATTTAGGTGAAATTGCTGAAAGTATTAACTTTTATGGACTATCAGATTATAGCATATTACGTGGTGATACCACATTTGAGGAAATAGGTATCAATGGTCTTGATTTTTCAAGTTTTGATAAACTTAAAACTGCTATTAATTCAAGTTTTATAAATGAAAGTGATAAGGATTTATTAAGCCTCATTCTAAGTTCTAAATTTGATAAATTTTATATAAAAAATTACGCTCAATCCGAATATGATCCAGTATCACTAAAATATTTTGAAATTGCTGATTGGAATCAGTTCTCATTTGAAAAAATTGAATTACAGGATTTAAAGATAGAAGCTGAAACTAATAAGTTGAATTTAGAAAAATTTATTGTTAGCAATTTCTCTTTAGATAATAATTCTATTCTTAATCTACTTGGTTCAGAAGAAACACAACAATTACTATTAAGTGGAGATTATTCTGAAATATTTAATTCATTTATTTCATTGGAAAATTTAGAAATTAATAACTTTAAAGTAAATATTGATAACCAAGATGTATTTATTTTAGATAATGCAAAAATAAATGATATTAAATTTGATTATTTTGGAGCTAATAATGATATTAAAGTTCCAACCAGCTTTAATTTTGAAATTAATGGAGCTGATTTTAATTATGAAGAATTCCGCGACGTAAGTGGAGGTTTAGGATTCTTAGATGGTTTGATAGATGATTTGGATTATGAAAAGATAAAATTTGATTTTAAATCAGGTTGGGAATGGGATACAAATAGAAACAATATTTTATTTGATTTAGATTTGGGTATAACTGATGCCGCTTCCTTAACTATATCTTCTAATTTCATTGATTTGGATACAAAAATACTCAACATTCAAGGAGGTCCATTATTAACATATTTAATGACTTCTCCTAAATTAAAAGAGTTAACGATATCACTTAATGATAACTCACTAAAAGATAAACTTTTAGATTATGTTGCAAATGAACAAAATATGACAACACGACAGTTGAAAGATTTTGTAATTCAATCAATGGATATATACTCTAATACCTTAGGAATTGATCAAGGTTTAGCAAAAGATTTTATAGAAGCTTTATCAAACTTTATTGAAAAAAGTAATAAGATTGTCCTATCTATAAAGCCTTCAGATCCTGTATCAGTAAATGATCTAACACCAGATATGATAGGACAAAATTATAATGGACTAATAAATAAATTAAATATTAGTATTGGCAATTAACAATAAAATATTTAACTTAATAACTTTGCTAATTTAAAAATGAAAAAAATTCTAGTTATAAATAATTTAAATTTAGAAATCCTAAAACTAAGTAAAATACTTAAGAAATCTTAATTTATTAATATAATTACAAACTTAATTGACTGAAAATCGTTGTTGGCGGTTCAATTCCGCCCTTGGGTACAACTTTTATAATTTATTACTTTCTTAATTTTTAATTTCAAGTTAATTTATAGTTTGATGAGACGTTTTTCAATAATGTCAATATTATTTATTTTTGTTTTATCCACGTTTTTTTTCCTAAAATTTATTATTGCTGATACCGGTTTTACTTTTGCCTATGATTACTTTTTAAACAAACTTGAGTTAAACAGCACTCAAAATCTTGTTTCAATAAAATATAACATACATGAATTTGAAAATTCTAAAGACTCAAATTTTATGTTTGAAGAAATAAAAGGTTTTAGGAATAAATTTATTACAAAAAAAATTAAAAAATATAAACCTAGTACTGATCAATTAAATGAAACAGATGAATGGATAAGATCTAATGGTGGAAATTTCTCAAATAAATTTTCAGTATTTAATCAAATAAATAAAAATAATATAAACAATTTGAAATTAGAATTTAAAATTGATTTAAATAACAAAATTTTTAAAAAAAATTGGATGAACAATGTTGAAACAAATCCAATTTTTTATGATGGATTATTGTATGTTGTAACTCCGTTTAAAGAATTACTAGCTATAGATATTACTAATAAAAAAATTAAATGGACATTCAAATCTCTTAAAAAAATTGACTCAAGAGGAATGACTCTATGGATTAATAAAGAAAATAAAGAAGATTCTTGTATATTTATTCCTATAAGAAATGGAATTTTTTGTATTAATTATAAAACAGGTAAATTAAATAATAGATTAGGTAATAATGGATTTATCAAAACTGGAATTGTCAGAGCAGCACCTGTAATTTGGAAAGATAATGTAGTAGTAGCGACTGTTAATGATCAGAAAGTAAAGATTATTTCTCTATTTGATGGCACTGTAACTGACATAATCAACATACATCCAAAAAATAGAAAATTTAAAGGTGGAAGTCCATGGGGCGGGATATCATTAGATAAAAAAAATAATCTGCTTTTCTTAACTACAGGAAATCCTAGACCTGCTCTAATTGGCACATCAAGACCTGGAAAGAATAAAAATGCTAATAGCGTAATATCTATTGATTTAAATCAAAAAAAAATATTATGGACATTTCAGGAAGTTGCTCATGATTTATGGGATTATGACATAGCATCCCCCCCACTTCTAACTACAATAAAGATAGATGATAATCTTATAGATGTAGTAATAATTACTACAAAAATTGGGAATACTTTAATTTTTGATAGACATAAAGGCACATCATTACATGATATTAATTATATTAATGCTCCAAAATCAGATTTTATAAATGAAAAAGCATCTCCTAAACAAATAATAAATCTAATTCCAGAACCATTTATGAAATTAAATTTATCCAAAGATGATTTTGATAACAGGTTAATTGGAGAAAAAAATAAAATAATAAATAACATAGATGACTACAATTTTGGTACATTTGTACCACCTTCATTTAAAAAAAATGTAATTGTTTATGGCCTTCATGGTGGAGCTCAATGGCCAGGTCCAGTATTCGATCCATATAATCAGAATATTTATTTACAAGTTAATCAAATTCCTTGGCAGTTAAAACTATACATTAGTTCAGATGAAAGCTACCCTAATGAAATGCAAGAAGCATATAATTTATATGAGACACATTGTGCTTCGTGTCATAGAAAAAATAGATCAGGTAATTACAAAACTATAGACGAAAAAATTGTAAATTATGTTCCTAGCTTAATTAAAATACATGATAAAAAATTTGAAAATTTTAAAAGTTTCTCTAAACAAGTTAGCAAAAAACATAAATTAAAATTTAATAATAAAGATTTATCAGAAATACATAACTTATTTGTAAATTGGGATAATAAAATTAAAAATTCTAAAAATTATAATGAAAATTTTCAATGGTCACAATTTTTATATTCAGATGATTTACCTGTTACAAAGCCTCCTTGGGGAAAAATAGTATCTTTAAATATAATAAATGGAAATATAAACTGGGAGATTCCAAGTGGTTATATAAAAAATAAAAAAATAGGAACATCTAATTTTGGTGGATTAATAGCTACATCGGGAAATTTAATTTTTTCTACAGGAACAAATGACAAAAAGGTTGTTGCTATTGATAGCAAAAACGGTGATGAGCTCTGGTCATATACTATGAAAGCAGCTGGCAGTACTGCTCCAATAACTTTTATGTCAGATAACAAACAATATTTAGCTGTTATTTCTTCAGGAGGAAGATATCATAATTATTCTAAAAAATATGGTGAATTATATATATTTAGCTTAAAAAGTAATTAGTGGAAAATAGTTACAAAAAAAAATCAATTAAATACAGATTAGCTGATAAGTTTCAAAGACGTAACAGAGGTAATATATTTATGCTTCTGACAAATTATTATTTTTACCTTATTTCAAAAATTTGGAATTTTACAAAAGATAGTAGGGGATACATATTAGCACAACTAGATAAAAATTCTGTAATTGCAGAAATTGGAGTATGGAAAGGCGATTTTTCAAATGAAATTTTTAAAATTGCAAAACCAAAAAAACTAATTCTTGTCGACCCATGGAAGTATGACAAAAATATTCGAGGTTGTGCCCCTCAGGTTGAAGGGAAAGAGCCACTGAGTCAGAAATATTTTGATAAAGCAAAAGAGGATACATACAAAAAATTTGAAGGAAGAGATGAGGTAACTATCTTAGAAACAGACTCTGAAAGTGCATCAATTGAATTTGAAAATAATTATTTTGACTATATTTATATTGATGGTGAACACTCATATAAAGCAGTTCATCAAGATCTTACTTATTGGTATCCAAAACTAAAATCTAATGGAATAATATTTGGTGATGATTTTTATTGGAGAGAAAAAGATAATTCTTTTAGTGTTAAAAAAGCTTATGAAGAATTTATTGCAAAAAATAAAATAAAAAAATGGTGCGTTTTTAAATCACAAATTTCTATAATAAAATGAAATGTATAAAGACAAGATAATTGTTAGTTCCTCTGATAGCAAATACTTTCAACTTGTAAAAGAGCTATTTCTATCACTTAGAAAACATAAACTTTTAGATGAATATCAATTTGGCATATTGGATACAGGTATGAATATTAAACAAATTTCATATTTTAGAGATAATAAAGTTAAAATTGAAAAAGCTATATGGAATGTAGATGTCCCAAAATATAAAATTCTTGGAAGAGATCATTTAAAGACACAGGTTGCTAGAGCTTTTATTCCCGAATATTTTTCAAATTATAAAATTTATATTTGGTTAGATGCTGATTTGTGGATTAATGATATTGATTCATTTAAATTATATGAAATGGGAGCTATGCAAAACTGTATAGCCATAACACCTCAATCAGACAGAGCATATTTCAATAATGCTAATATTGAGTGGTTTATGAATTTTCCAATTAAAGTTAAAACAATTAATTTTAAAAATATTGGAAAATCAATCTCAAAAAAACTTGCTAGAAAATATGCATTTTACTCAACACTTAATGCTGGAGCTTTTGCAATAAACTCAAATTTTGATATTTGGAATTGTTTCCAAAAAAATATTAAATTGGCTGCAAAAAAAGGACGAATTTTTGGAACTGATCAAGTTGCACTTGCTTTAACAATATATGAAGATAAAACACCAACACAATTTTTACCTGCGTATTGTAATTGGATGTGTGATTTTCATCTACCAGTATATGATGAAATAAATAAAAAATTTTTAGAACCTTATATTCCTTATCATCCCCTAGCAATTATACATTTAGCAGGGATGGATGAAATAAGATCAGATAAAGAATTAAAAATTGATATTCAAACTAAAAATGGAAGTAAAATAAAGAAATCGCTTAGGTTTAATGTTTAAATTTGAAAAACTTGTGTTTGGTGATTCTGGATGGGGTGATGAATTTTTAATTGCTACACTAATGACTTTATTAGTGAGTATTTTATCTATGGGCTTAGGATTATTTTTGGCAATTATTACAGTTTGGGCAAAGATAATACAAAACAGAATAGCTAGATTTATAGCAAATTTCTATACGACAGTAATAAGAGGTGTTCCTGAATTATTAGTTATTTATTTAATTTTCTTTGGGGGTAATGCCGTTGTTATGGGTATCGCTAAAGTATTTGGTTATAATAAATATATTGAACTTAATGCGCTTACAATTGCGACAATAGCCATTGCAATAATATCTGCAACATATTCCAGCGAAGTTTTAAGAGCTTCTTATTTGGCTATATCTAAAGGCCAGTTAGAAGCCGCAAGGGCACTTGGTATGAATAAATTTAGTATTTTTTTTAAAGTTATTTCACCTCAAGTAATTAGACATGCCTTACCAGGAATAGGGAATGTATGGCAAATCACTCTAAAAGATACTTCCCTCATTTCCGTAACTGGTCTAGTCGAAATTATGCGTCAATCTAGAATATCTTCTAACGTTGAGCATTCACCTTTAACTTTCTTAATAACAGCCGCAATATTGTATTTATGTTTAACAACAATCTCTGGCAGGGTTTTTAAAACATTAGAAGTAAATTACTCAAGAGGATTTTCGACATGATTGAATTTTTAAATAGTATTCAAAATTCTCTAATTTATAAAAATTTCTTTTTAGTCTTATCTGGCTTAGATAATACAATTTTATTATTATTAATTTCATTACCACTTGGTTTTGTTTTAGCATTATTATTTGCACTAGGAAGAGTTTCTAAAATTACATTATTATCAAGAACAATTGCTAGTTATATTTTTGTCATTAGAGGAACGCCTTTACTTGTTCAAATATATTTGATTTATTTTGGTTTAGGTTCTGTAAAATTTATTAGAGAAAGTTTTTTATGGTACGCATTGAAAGACCCTTTTTGGTGTGGGGTAATAGCACTTACAATTAATACTGTTGCATATGGAGCAGAAATTTTTCGAGGTGGCATTCAATCAATTGAGAAAAGTCAGATTGAATCAGGTTTATCACTAGGATTTGGAAAATTTTTACTTTTAAGAAAAATTATACTACCTATAGCTATACGAAAAGTTCTGCCGTCTTATGGTAATGAATTAATACTAATGGTTAAAGCAACCTCTTTAGTTAGTCTTACAACCTACATGGAAATGACAGGTATCGCGAGAAAGATAATGGCCAAAACATTTGCACCGGTAGAAGCTTTTATTGCTGCAGGTATACTTTATCTATTTTTAAATTTTTTAATGGTACAATTTGTTAAATATTTAGAATGGAAATATAATCCACACTTAAGATTAAATAATTAATTTCTAAACTTTTTGTGACATGCCCCACAATTTGCTGACATTACTTTAAAAGCATCATTTAGCATTTCACTATCTTCTAATTCAGCACTAAGTGAAATCATTTCAATATCACTTACAAATTTATCGTTTAATTCATTAAAAGTTTCTCTATCATTCCATATTTCTTCACTAGCTCCTTTGTGCTGACTGCCTTCAGGATAGTGATCTTTAAAATCCGATGCTGCGTGTAACAAAGTTTCGTTTAATTCAAGAATTGCTTCATAATCATTTGTTTTTAATAATCTAAATATTTGAGATGACGTACTTTTAACTTTTTGCATTAAAGCCATTCTATTATTAACAATCTCTTCAAGAGATTTATCTTCTAAAGTTACTTTATGACCCATCAAAATAGTAGGTGTAATCAAGGATAGTACTATGAGTATAATTTTAGAGCGTGTAGCCATTTTTTTCTAATGTAGATAAAAGGTAATTATATCCAATTTTAGCATATTCAAGTGGGTTAGCTTTTTTAGGATCCTGCTCGGCTTCAATTATGAGCCATTTTTGATATTTTTCTTCAAATAATATTTTAATTAATGGTCCATAATCAATGCATCCATCTCCTGGAACAGTGAAAACACCATCTAAAAAAGACTCTCTAAAACTTAAGTCATCTTTAATAGATTTTAAAAAAACATCTTTTCTAATATCTTTACAATGAACATGGTTAATTCGAGAAACATAATTTTTTAATACTCTTTTATAATCTGCTTCAGCAAACATTAAGTGTCCAGTATCGTAAAGCAAAAATGTATTTTGATTTGTCATATCCATAAATCGATCTACATCTTCCTCGGACTGTATAATAGTTCCCATATGCTCATGATACGAAATTGGCATTCCTTCATCCATCAGCATATCAGATAATTCACTGATTTTTTTGCAATAGCTATCCCATTCATCTCTTTCAAGTATTGGTCTTTTACTAAGAGCTTTTGATTGATCGCCTTGGATTGATCCAGATACATCAGCAAAAACAAAAACATCCGCATTAATTAACTTTAATAAATTTAAATGATCTTGGAGTGCTATCCATTCTTCTTTTACACTTCTTTCTCTAAGCATTGCGCCATACCAACCACCTGGCATTTTTAAATTAAATTTTTCTAAAAGATATTTTGTTATTCCAGGATTTCTCGGAAATTTTCCACCTAATTCAATACCTGAAAATCCAGATGTGCTTGCATCCTCCAAACATTTTTCAATAGGAGTGTCACCTCCTAGTTCTGGCATATCATCATTGCTCCAGGCAATAGGCGCGATACCAAGTTTAATTTTCATGAAGTTTTACATATTTCATGATAGATGAAAAATAAAGATAAATATGAACATATTATTAGTCGATGGAAATGAAAAAGAAGCTTCTGATCGATATACAAAATTGGGTATGGATACTCAATTTCAAGTATATGAAAAAATTTTAAAAAAATATTCTAGCTCAACTATCAACATTACAACAATTCATCCTGCTGTTCATAATAATTATCTTCCTTTAGGCATAAGTCTTGACGATTTCGAAGCGGTTGCTTGGACAGGAAGCTTACTTAATATATATAACATGACAAAATCCATAACAAATCAAATAGATTTAGCTAAAGAATTATTTAAAAGAAAAAATAAAATATTTGGAAGTTGTTGGGGCCTTCAGGTCTTAGTAACTGCCGCAGGAGGTAAAGTAAGAAAAAATCCAAATGGCCTTGAAGCAGTTTTAGCTAAAAAAATTACATTAAATCAAGATGGTGAAATTCATCCCATGTATAAAAACAAAAAAAAATCATTTAATGCACTATGTTGGCATTATGATGAAGCAGAAAATCTTCCAAAAGAAACTAAGGTACTAGCCTCAAATAAGATCAGTCAATTCCAATCTATAAGCTTTGAAGTAAATCAATCAAGTGTTTGGGCAGTGCAATACCATCCAGAATTTAATTCAAAATGGATGGCCGGACTTATGGAAATGAGAAAAGATATTTTGTTGGAACAAAAAGTATATAAAAATTTATCAGAATTTGAAAACGAAAAAATGATTTTGAAAAACTCTGATAATCTTGAAAAAAAAGAATTACAAATATACGATGATGTAGTTAATGAAGACATCCATTCTTTAGAAATTTCAAATTGGTTAAATCTTAATAAAAATTATTGACTACATTAATAATTGATTTCCACTTACTAATACTAGATGTTGAAATGGATTTACTAATATTTGTTTTTACTATTTTATCTTTTTTCCAAAGTTTAATGATTTGGCTTGTATTTTTTAAATATCCAGATTGAATAGCTGCAAGATATGCTGCGCCAAGTGAAGTAGTCTCAACATTACTTGGTCTAATAATTCTAATTTGAGAAATATCTGCTAAACTTTGTAGAAAGCTATTATTTTTAACCATACCTCCATCAACTCGTATCTCACTAATCTTTGTCTTAGAATCTTTTTCCATACACTCAATTAATTCATAAGTTTGAAAAGATAGGCTGTCCAAAGTTGCTTTTATGATATCTTCTTTAGAGGTATTTCTAGTGATGCCAAAAAATGTTCCTCTTGCATTAGGATTCCAATATGGGGCGCCAAGTCCAGTTAAGGCTGGGACAAAAAATAAACTTTCATCTTTATTAGCTTTTTTATACAATTTATCAGTTTCACTAGAATCTTTTATAAATTTTAAATTATCCCGAAGCCATTGTATGGCAGAGCCTGCTACAAAAATACTTCCTTCATAGCAAAACATTTTTTTACCATTTATTTTAAAAGCAACAGTTGTTAGTAATCTATTTTTAGATAATTTAAATTTTTCTCCAATATTCATAAGAAGAAAACAGCCTGTGCCATATGTACTTTTTGATTGCCCTTTTTTAAAACAAGCTTGACCAATTGTTGCTGACTGTTGGTCTCCAGCCATGCCTCCAATTGGTATTGAATCACCAAATAATTTAGTAGAGCCAAAATCATATGCATTTTCAACTACAGTTGGTAAGATATTTTTTGGAATATTAAATATTTTTAAAATTTTGTCAGACCACTGCTCTTTTTGAGAGTCAAAAATCATGGTTCTTGAGGCATTTGATATATCTGTTAGGTGAGATTTTCCCTTGGTTAATTTCCATAATAACCAGGTATCTATAGTACCAAAAAGTAAATTATTATTTTTTAAATTCTTATTTACTTCCTTAACATTATCAATAATCCATTTAATTTTAGTAGCTGAAAAATATGGATCAAGCTCTAGACCAGTTATTTTTTGAATTTTTTTATCAATCCCTTTTCTTTTTAAATTTTCACAAAGATTAGCTGTTCTTCTATCTTGCCAGACTATTGCTCTGTAAATTGGTTGCCCGGTTTTCTTATTCCACAAAACTGTTGTTTCTCTTTGATTGGTAATTCCAATTGAAATTATATTTTTTGAATTTAACTTATTTTTTTTTAATATTTTTGAAATTAAATTTCTAATATCATCCCAAATTTCTGTTGCATTATGTTCTACCCATCCTTCATTGGGAAAATATTGTTTAAATTCTTTTTGGACAATATCAAATATTTCAAATTTTTTATTATACAGTACAATTCTTGAACTTGTTGTTCCTTGATCTATTACCAAAAAATATTTTTTCATAAATTAGACGTCTAAATTTTTAATGAAATTAGCATTATTTTGAATAAATTTAAAACGTAACTCTGCTTGTTTTCCCATTAGGGTTTCGAATAAACTTTCGGTATTCTTCATATCTTTCTTAGCTTTTTCAGAGTTAATCAATATTAGATTTCTTTTGTTTTGATCCATTGTAGTCTCTTTCAATTGATCAGCTGGCATTTCACCCAAACCTTTAAATCTTGTAATGTTATAATTGTCAGACTTAAATTCTTTCTCAATTAATTTATCTTTCTCTTTTTCATCATAAGCGTAAAAAGATTTATTTTTGTTATAAATTTTAAATAAAGGAGGCATTGCTAGATATAGTTTATTTTCATCAATTAAACTTTTCATATATTTATAAAAAAAAGTAATAAGTAGAGTTGCAATATGTGAACCATCTACGTCCGCATCAGTCATTAAAATTATTTTCTCATATCGAAGTTTTGAAATTTCAAAGTTTTTTCCAATACCACAACCTAAAGATTGAATAAGATTTTGTATTTCATTGTTATCAGCAATTTTAGATAGCCCAACATTATAAACATTTAATATTTTCCCCCTTAAAGGAAGTATTGCTTGAAATTCTCTATTTCTTGCTTGCTTAGCAGAACCTCCAGCACTATCGCCTTCAACAATAAATATTTCAGAATCTTTTATTGATTTACTCGAACAATCTACTAACTTACCTGGAAGACGATTTCTTTCTTTAATACTTTTTCTATCTAACTCTTTAATTTTTGATAAATCAGTTCTTTGAAGAGCTCTTTCAATTAAATTATCTAAAAGTATTTTTGAATTTTTCTTATTAGCATTCAACCATAATAAAAATTCTTGTTGTGTTTTTGTTTCAATTTCTTTTTGTAAATTTGGCATTATTATTCTTTTTTTAGTTTGTCCTTCAAAACTTGGATCATTAATAAAGATAGAAATAATAACATTACAATAATCAAATATATCGCTATGATTGATATTACTAATTTTTGAGAATTGATTTTTTTGGCCATAAAGTTTTATAGCTTTTAAAATTCCATTACGAATACCATTTTCATGAGAGCCACCATCTGGTGTTTCAATAGTATTGCAATATGACATTAAGCTTGAATTTTCATTTGTATTAAATGAAATTAATGTTTCAAAATTTTCATTATCTTTAATTTTTGATTTTAATAAAAAATTTTTTTCAAATAATTTAGTGTTGTTTGCGTATTCTAATTGAAAATAATCTTCAATTCCTTTTTTATAAAAAAAACTTTTTTTGTTAGGGGTTTTATCTTTAATTAGTTCTTTATCAATTTCAAAGTTGATGGTTGTACCTCCAACTAATACTGATTTCATATTTATAAAATTATATAATTTTTTTGGAACAAATTGTGTTTCTTCAAATATGCTTTCATCTGGGATAAAAGAAATTTCTGTACCTTTTAATTTTTTGCTACATTTTTCAATTTTTATTTTTGTCTTAACCTTTCCTTTTGAGTAATCTTGTCTATACACTTTTCCATCTTTGAATACCTGAACTTGTAATAAAGAACTCAAAGCATTTACAACAGAAATCCCAACCCCGTGTAATCCACCAGAAGTTTTGTAAGCATTACTGTTAAATTTACCACCTGCATGAAGTGTAGTTAAAACTACTTCAAGTGCTCTTTTATTTTTATATTTTGGATGAAAGTCAATAGGAATACCTCTTCCATTATCTTTTATTTTTATCGAACCATCTTTTTTATACTGAAAACTTATATCAGTTGCGTGACCAGCTAAAACTTCATCTATACTATTATCTAGTACTTCGTTAACTAAATGATGAAGGCCATCTTGATTTGTGCTTCCAATATACATACCCGGTCTTTTACGAACTGGCTCAAGACCCTCAAGTACTTCAATATCTTTGGCATTATAAGTAGATTTTTTAGCCACAAATATTTCTTATCAAAAGTGTTGTTCTAAAAACATAAAAAAAACCGCCCTAAGGCGGTTTTCTTTATAGAGACAAGTATAATTCTACACGTCGTAGTATAATTTAAACTCGTGTGGATGAGGTCTAATATTAATAGGGTCAACCTCACTCTCTTTTTTATAGCTAATATATGTTTCTATTACATCTTTAGTAAATACATCGCCCTCTAATAAAAATGCATGATCTTTTTCAAGAGCCTCAAGAGATTCTGCTAAAGATCCAGGCGTGGATTGAATTTTAGATAAAACCTCTTCGCTCGCAGCATAAAGATTTATATCAGTTGGATCACCGGGATTAATTTTATTTTTAATTCCATCTAATCCTGCCATTAACATAGCTGAAAATGCTAGGTATGGGTTTGCACTTGGATCTGGGCATCTAAATTCCATTCTTTTTGCTTTAGGGCTTTGAGAATAAGCAGGAATTCTAACTGATGCAGTTCTATTTCTTTGAGAGTAAACAATGTTTACCGGAGCTTCAAAGCCTGGTACCAATCTTTTATAAGAGTTAGTAGTTGGAGCACAAAAAGCTAATAGGGCAGGTGCATGTTTAAGAATACCACCAATATAGTTAAGAGCTAAATCACTTAGGTTAGCATAGTTACCTTCTTTATACATTAATGTGTCACCGTCTTTCCAAACACTTTGATGAACGTGCATACCTGAACCATTATCTTCAAATAAAGGTTTAGGCATAAATGTAGCAGTCATTCCATGTTGTCTCGCAACATTTTTAACTACATACTTATATTTCATCATATCATCAGCCATCTTCAAGAGTGGTGAAAATTCTAAATCAATTTCACATTGTCCGCCTGTTGCAACTTCGTGGTGATGCGCCTCAACAGTTAGACCAATATCTTGCATTGTCATTACCATTTCAGTTCTAACATCTTGAAGTGTATCAACGGGCGGTAAAGGAAAATATCCTTCCTTATGTCTAGGTTTATGACCTAAATTTGGATTCTCATCAGCACCACTATTCCATGTACCTTCAACAGAATCAACTTCATGAAATGCAAAGTTTGATCCAGAATCAAATTGTACATTGTTAAATACAAAAAATTCTGCTTCTGGTCCAAAAAATGCAGTATCTCCAATACCAGATGATTTCAAATATGCTTCAGCTTTTTTAGCAATATTTCTTGGGTCACGACTATAATCAACCAAAGTTACAGGATCTTTAATATTACAATGCAATGCTAATGTTTTTTCTGAAAAAAATGGGTCAATGTATGCAGTCGTTGCGTCTGGCAACACAATCATATCACTGTCTTGAATTTCTTGGAAACCTCTCACAGAAGATCCATCAAAACCAAGTCCATCAGAAAATATATCTTCATCTAAAAATTTAATTGGTATTGTAAAATGTTGAGTTGTTCCTGGTATATCAGTAAAGCGCATATCAACCATTTTAATGTCCATATCTTTAATTTCAGACATTAAATCTTTTGGAGTCGAGCTTTTTAATTTCATATCTATCTCCTTACTTCAACAAAAGGGTATGCCATCCAGCCTTACCCGGTTAAATCATGCTCTAGTTATGAAATCTGCTTTTGATGCGCGTTCCTTCAGCTTTTAGCTTACTTCCGACCTAAAATAATAGGTTGAACGATTTATAACTTTTGCATGCGTTCCTTCGGCACAATGCCTACTTCCGACTCTAAAAGAGTTGAACGATTATTTGTTAATTACTAGGTTTTATATAAAAGTAAAGAAAAATTAGACAGCATCACTGTCTTTTTCACCAGTCCTTATTCTAATTACCTGCTCAATATTAGATACAAAAATCTTACCATCACCGATTTTTCCAGAATAAGCGCTAGATTTTATTGATTCAATAACTTCGTCTACTTGATTATCTTCAACTATCACTTCAAGTTTCATTTTTGCTAAAAATTCATCATCATACCCATCATTAGGATCAATTCCACCGGTTGACCCCCTTTGTCTACCAAAACCTTTTACATCAATTAATGTCATACCGGATATGCCAAGTTCATGGAGAGCTTCTTTAACTTGAGAGAGTTTGAATGGTTTAATTATCGCTTCTATTTTTTTCATATCGTTGATAATCTATTAATAGCTTCTTTAATGTTTTCAAGAGAATTAGCAAAACTTATTCTAACAAATTCACTAGCATTATCTCCAAAGCTAGAGCCTGGAACTAAGGCAACACCTTTCTCTTCAAGTGCAATTTCTGAAAATCTATTTCCGCTCAATTCAGTTTTTGAGATATTAGGAAATGCATAAAAAGCACCACCTGGCTCAAAACAAGAAATTTTTTCTAATTTATTCAATTCGTTAAAAACGTACTCTTTTCTTTTTTGAAATTCACTAACAATTTTTGTTATTTCTTTCTGAGAACCTTTTATTGCTTCTAATCCTGCATATTGCGAAATTGAGGTAGCGCAAGAATTATAGTTAACACATATTTTATTAGCATGTTCAATTAAATTTTCTGGCCATATACTCCAACCTAATCTCCACCCAGTCATACAATATGTTTTGCTCCATCCCTCAAGAACTATTAATCTATCTCTTATGCTTTCGTATTCTAATAATGACGGCATTTGTTCATTATTAAAAATAATATTACTATAAATTTCATCACTTAAAATGGATACGTTTGGGTACTGCTCTAATAATTTAACAAGATCAGTAGTTTTTTTCTTATTCATATATGATCCTGTTGGATTATTTGGATTATTTATTATTATTAAGCTTGTTTTATCAGAAATTAATTCTTTTAATTCTTCAGTGTTAATTTCAAAATTATCTTTTTCCGAAAGTTGCAATGGCACAGCTTTTGCACCACTGTATTTAATCATAGATCTATATATTGGAAAACCCGGATCTGGATAAATTATTTCTCTATCTTTACTTCCTAGCAATAATGCTGAAATGAAAATTACTGGCTTACCTCCTGGAGTTATTAAAACATTTTCTGGTTTAATATTTGTTTTATATTTGTTTAGTACTAATTCAGAAATTGCTTCTCGTAATTCAGGTATACCATTTGATGGAGTGTATCCATGATAACCATCTTTTATTGCTTTAATAGCAGCTTCTTGAATATTGATTGGTGTAGGAAAATCAGGTTGTCCAATTCCCAAATTAATAATATCTTTACCTTTCGCTGCTAGATCATTGGCTTTAGCCAGAATAGAGAATGCTGTTTCTGTTTCTAAATTAAATATTCTTTTTGAAACTTCCATATTTTTGATATAGCGATTTAATATAAAAATTAAACTTTTAAATGGCGAGCGTAGCTCAGTTGGTTAGAGCGCAGGCTTGTGGTGCCTGATGCCGTGGGTTCGAATCCCATCGTTCGCCCCATTTTCAATTTAGTTTATATTCTCTATTGTTTTTTAATTTATTGTACATAAAAGGCTAATAAGAATAGGGCCGGTGGTGGAATTGGTAGACACGCTAGATTTAGGTTCTAGTGCCGCGAGGTGTGAAGGTTCAAGTCCTTTCCGGCCTACCATTAGTTTTGAAGAATTATGAACACAAAAGAATTAAAATCTACTAAACTTTATAAGGAATACTCATTAGAAATTCCTTATGAAGAAATTGATACTGAAATAGATAATAAAATAAATCAGATGCTGCCAACTGTAAATATTCCAGGTTTTAGAAAAGGTAAAGCTCCGCTAAATATTGTAAAAAAAAAATATGAAGATAATGTCTTAAATGAAGTAATTCAAAAAGTAATAGATACAAATACAAAAAAATTAATAGATGAAAAAAATTTTTCTCTTTTTAGAGCTCCAAAAGTTGAGCTTAGTAATTATGAAAAAAATAAGCCAATAACTATAAATTTAAAATTTGATTTAAAGCCTGAAATCAAACTTAAAGATTTCAAGGATCTTAAAATTAATAAATATGAAATTGAATTAGGTAAAAAAGTAGAAGAAAATCAATTTAAGAGTTTTATTGACTCACAAAAAAATTTTAAAAAAATTGAAACTTCGAGACAAGTCAAAAAATCTGACAAAGTTATTGTTAATTTTGAATCCTCTCAAGAAGAACTTCCAGAATACTTAAAATCTCAAAAAAATTTTCCCATTGATTTGGGCTTTGATGATGGAATACTTCCAAACTTAAACAAGGAATTAATTTCTAAAAAAGTAAAAGTAGGCGATAAATTTGACCTAGTGTTAAATTTGTCTAAAATTCTTAAAGATGATAAATTTAAAAAAACGACTTTTTATTTTGAAATAATTTCAATTGAAGAAAAAATTAAATTTGAACTTACAAAAGAGTTTTTAGAGAAGAATGGTTTCAAAACGGAAAAAGATCTTAAAGAATTTTTAGTGAGTAATATGAAAACTCAATATGAACAAGGTATAAAACAAATAGAAAAAAAAGAATTGATGGACTTATTAGATAATAGTTACAATTTTGAATTACCTGATGGTGTTCTAGAAGATGATTTTAATCAAATATGGAATCGTTTAGAGCAAGCTAAAAAAGAAGGTAGTTTAGATGAAGATGATAAGCTATTAAAAGATGATGATCTTAAAAAAAGATATAAAAAAATTTCAGAAAGAAGAGTTAAGCTTGGATTATTAATGCAACATATCGCTTCAGAAGAAAAGGTTGTTGTATCTGAAGAAGAAATTAACAAAGGGATATTAGAATATACTAGGCAATATCCTGGTCAAGAAAAGCAGATTATGGAATATTTTGAAAAAAATCCATCATCACTGGATACGATTCGAGCACCTCTTATCGAGCAAAAAGTAATTGATTCAATTATTTCCAAATCGAAAACAAATGTTATAAAATTGAGCGAAGATGATTATAAAAAACTTGAAGTTAAAACATTTGATATTAAAGATACAAAAAAATGAAAGATCCGATAGATAACATTTCAAATAATCTTATCCCAATGGTTGTTGAGCAATCATCAAGAGGCGAGAGATCTTATGATATCTATTCTAGATTATTAAAAGAAAGAATAATTTTTCTTACTGGGCCAATTGATGATAATGTTGCAAGCTTAATATGTGCCCAAATATTATTTCTAGAATCTGAAAATCCAAAAAAAGAAATTTCTTTCTATATTAATTCACCTGGGGGCATCGTTTGGTCTGGATTGGCTATTTACGATACTATGCAATACGTTTCCTCAAAAATTATGACTATTTGTATTGGTCAAGCAGCTTCTGCTGGCTCTCTCCTTTTAACAGCTGGAGAAAAAGGCATGAGGTTCTCTTTACCTAATTCAAGAATTATGGTTCATCAACCAAGCGGAGGTTATCAAGGTCAGGTAACTGATATTGAAATTCAAACTAATGAAATAAAGAGAGCAAAGTTGAAATTAAATGAAATTTATTCAAAACATACAGGAAAAAAAATAACAGAAATATCAAGTATCATGGAAAGAGATAAGTATTTCTCTGCTGATGAAGCTATTAAGTTTGGCTTAATAGATAAAGTTGTGAAGGGTAGAAAATAATGAACAAAAAAAATGATAAAGATTCACTATTTTGTTCATTTTGCGGTAAAAATCAAAAAGAGGTCAAAAAGTTAATAGCCGGCCCAACTGTTTTTGTATGTGATGAATGTGTTGAGCTATGTATGGATATTATAAAAGAGGATAACAAAAATAATAAATTTAAAATTAAAAAAGATATACCTAAACCTTCAGAAATAAATAAATTTTTAAACGAATATGTAATAGGTCAGAAAGACTCAAAAAAAATACTCTCAGTAGCTGTTTATAATCACTACAAAAGACTGTCATCTAATTTAGAAAGTGATAATATTGAAATTTCAAAATCAAATATTCTTCTAGTAGGCCCAACTGGTACAGGTAAAACTTTATTAGCACAAACATTAGCAAAAATTTTAGATGTGCCTTTTACTGTTGCCGATGCTACCAGTTTAACAGAGGCTGGTTACGTCGGGGAAGATGTAGAGAACATTATTCTTAAATTATTACAAGCTTCTGATTATAATGTCGAAAGAGCACAAAAGGGTATCGTGTATATTGATGAGATTGATAAAATTGGAAGAAAAAGTGATAATCCTTCTATAACAAGAGATGTTTCTGGTGAAGGTGTTCAACAAGCTCTTCTTAAAATCATGGAAGGGACTATAGCTAGTGTTCCGCCTCAGGGAGGCAGAAAACACCCTCAGCAAGAATTTTTACAAGTAGACACTTCTAATATTCTTTTTATTTGCGGTGGAGCATTTTCTGGCCTCGAAGAAATTATAAATTATAGATTAAAAGGCACTGCTATAGGATTTAATTCAAAATTAAATATAGAACCAAAAAAAACAATCGGTGACTCCCTAAAAAAATTAGAAAACCAAGATTTACTGAAATTTGGAATGATACCAGAGTTTATTGGAAGACTGCCTGTAATAACAACTTTGAAAGAATTAGATGAAGAAATGTTGATTAGAATTATGACTCAACCAAAAAATGCAATTGTTAAGCAGTTTGAATCGTTAATGAAAATGGATGGTGTTAAATTAGAAATAAAAGAAGATGCTCTTAAAGAAATTGCTAAATTGGCAGTTTCTCAAAATACTGGCGCAAGAGGATTGAGGTCAATTATAGAGGATTCGTTAATGGATTTAATGTATAAAGCTCCAGATCAAAAAGATTTATATAAAGTGATAATTAATAAAGATGTGATAACTAAAAAATCTGATCCGCTATTAATTTATTCAAGCAAAGAAAATAATCAAAAATTAATGTCCACTAACTCTTGAATTTAGTTATTATATAGACATTTATAAATTATGGTAAAAAATAACATCCCAGTCCTTCCTCTTAGAGATATAGTAGTTTTCCCAAATATGGTTGCCCCCTTATTTGTTGGCAGAGAACAATCAGTAAATGCTCTTAATAATGTAATGTCGCGTGATAAAAAAATTTTTTTATTATCTCAAAAAAACTCAAAAATTGATAATCCTAATAAAGAAAATCTTTATTCTTTTGGTACTATTGCAAAGGTAATTCAATTATTAAAATTACCAGATGGAACTCTCAAAGTTTTAGTAGAAGGTGTTCAAAGAGCAAAAGTTACAAAAATCAACTTTAATAAAGAATTTATTTCTGCTTCAATTATTGAAATATCTCAGAAGTCAAAAAAAAATTCAAATATAAAAGCACTTCATAAACTAATTATTGAGCAGTTTATTGAATTTCAAAAAATTAATAAAAAAGTTTCATTAGATGTTGTTAATAATGTAAAAACAATCAATGATCCCGATAAAATAGTTGATATTATTGTATCAAATATTTCCGTTACTTTATCACAAAAACAAGAAATTTTAGAGATGATAAACACTGAAGATAGGTTAAATAAAATATATGGATATTTAGTCTCTGAAATAGATTCTTTTCAGGTAGAAAAAAAAATCAAGGGTCGTGTAAAACGTCAGATGGAGAAAACCCAGAAAGAATATTATTTGAACGAGCAAATGAAGGCCATACAAAAGGAATTAGGCGAAAATGAAGACATAGATGAAATTACAGAATTAGAGAATAAAGTTAACCAGTACAACTTGTCAAAAGAAGCAAAAGATAAATGTACCTCTGAAATAAAAAAATTAAAAAATATGAGTCCCATGTCAGCTGAAGCAACTGTAATAAGAAATTATTTAGATTGGGTAATGTCTATACCTTGGAATAATCCTGAACAAATTTCAAAAAATATTAACAAAGCCTCTACTATATTAGAAAATGATCATTACGGACTTGAAAAAGTTAAAGAAAGAATTCTTGAATACTTAGCTGTTCAAAAAAGAACAGATAAACTTAAGGGCCCTATTCTTTGTCTTGTAGGACCTCCAGGAGTTGGAAAAACATCTTTAGGTAAATCTATTGCAAATTCTACAGGAAGAAATTTTGTTAGAATGTCACTCGGAGGGGTTAGAGATGAAGCTGAAATTCGAGGTCACAGGAAAACATATATTGGTTCTATGCCAGGAAGATTTATTCAAGCAATGAAAAAGTCTAAATCATCTAATCCCCTAATTTTATTAGATGAAATTGACAAGCTTGGTTCTGATTGGAGAGGAGACCCTTCTTCGGCACTTTTGGAAGTTTTAGATCCTGAACAAAATAGTAAATTTAATGATCATTATTTAGAGCTTGATTATGACTTATCAGACGTTATGTTTGTTTGTACAGCTAATACACTTAATATACCTCCAGCACTTCTTGATAGAATGGAGGTTATTAGGATACCCGGTTATACTGATAAAGAAAAAAATCAAATAGCAAAAAAATATCTTGTACCTAAGCAAATTAAAAATCATGGCATTAAGAAATCTGAAATTTCTTTCAGCTCAAAGGTTTTAAATTCTATAGTTAGAAACTATACCAAAGAGGCAGGAGTTAGAAATCTTGAAAAAGAAATTTCTAAAGTATGTAGAAAAGCAGTAAAGAAATTAGAAACTTCTAGATTAAAAAAAATAAAATTAAATGAAAAATCTTTACAAGAATTATTAGGCATACCAAAATTTAGGTCAAGTGAGATAGAGAAAAAGAATTTGGTTGGTGTTACTAATGGATTAGCCTGGACTGAAGTTGGGGGTGAAATTTTGTCTATTGAGGTGATCTTATCAATTGGTAAAGGAAAGCTAACTATTACAGGTAAGCTTGGTGAGGTTATGAAAGAATCTATTCAGGCAGCGACTTCTTATGTCAAATCTAAATCCATTAGCTTGGGCATTAACCCTAAAGATTTTGAAAACTACGATATTCATATTCATGTTCCTGAAGGTGCCACACCTAAAGATGGGCCAAGTGCAGGAATTGCTATTTTTAATTCTCTAGTATCATCACTTACGAATAATAAAATAAAGAGAGATGTTGCTATGACTGGAGAAATCACTTTAAGAGGACGTGTTTTACCAATTGGAGGATTAAAAGAAAAAATATATGCAGCAAGTAGAGCAGGTATTAAAAAAGTTCTTATTCCTCAAGAAAATTTTAGAGAAATTTCTGAATTTGATAAGGAAGTAATTAAGGGTATCAAAATTATACCAGTTTCTGAAGCTTTCTCTATTCTTCAGCATACAATGACAAAATCAATAATTCCTTTAAATTTAAGCGAATCTCAACTGAAAAATAATCAAAATACTACAAGTACTCACTAATATTTATTTAAAAAAAAATCATATAATTAGCCAATTTATTGTTAAATTCGCTTTTTTCTGGGAAAATTTTTATAATAATGTTGACTTGTTGAGAAAACAAACAAATATCAATAAAAATTATTAAAGGAGACTAAAAGTGAATAAAAATGATCTTATTGCATCCGTAGCATCTTCAGCAGGATTATCTAAATCTGACGCAACTAGAGCAATTGAAAGTTTTCTAGACGCAATTACCAACTCTTTAAAAAGAGATGAAAAGGTTAGTATAGTGGGTTTTGGCAATTTCAGTGTAAGTCACAGAAAAGCTACAACTGGAAGAAACCCTAGAACAGGAGAGTCAATCCAAATACCAGCATCTAAAAGACCGAAATTTACTGTAGGAAAAGCTTTAAAAGACTCAGTAAACAATTAATTATCTTTTTTTCTTGCACCGGCTGTTAAATAAATTTAACAGCCGCTTTTATTTGGGTGTTTAGCTCAGTTGGTAGAGCATCTCGTTTACACCGAGAGGGTCGGGAGTTCAAGTCTCTCAACACCCACCATGCGCGGGAGTAGTTCAGCTGGTTAGAACGCTGCCCTGTCACGGCAGAGGCCGCGGGTTCGAATCCCGTCTCTCGCGCCACTTTTTTCAGTGTTTTTTTGTGTATTAAAGTCGCAACGAGACACGTTGTTATTGTTGAATAAATCGTTAAATACATTACTAATTTAATTGTGAGATTATAGTGTCAGAGTTTCTATTTGAATATTTACCAATATTAATTTTTATTTTCATAGCTTTGGCATTGGCTGTTGGAATGACTTTATTATCTTTTGTAGTTGGAGACTCTCAGCCAGATCAAGAAAAATTGTCTGCTTATGAGTGTGGATTTGAGGCTTTTGACGATGCTCGTGGAAGATTTGATGTAAGATTTTATTTAGTAGCAATCTTATTTATTATCTTTGATTTAGAAGTTGCCTTCTTGTTTCCGTGGGCAATAACACTTGGTAAAATTGGATTGTTTGGCTTTTGGTCAATGATGATTTTCCTGACTGTCTTAACTATTGGTTTTATATATGAATGGAAAAAAGGTGCTTTAGAATGGGAGTAGATGAAGCAAAAAAAATTGTTGATGATACTCTAAACACAGAATTATCCTCTAAGGGTTTCTTAATTGCTAGCTATGATAAAATTCTTACCTGGGCTAGAACTGGGTCCCTATGGCCTATGACATTCGGATTGGCATGTTGTGGAGTAGAAATGATACATTCTTATATGGCAAGATATGATCTAGATCGTTATGGAGTTATACCAAGAGGTAGTCCTAGACAATCTGATGTGATGATTGTTGCTGGAACACTAACAAATAAAATGGCACCGGCTTTAAGAAAAGTTTATGATCAAATGCCTGAACCAAGGTGGGTAATATCAATGGGTTCATGTGCAAATGGTGGTGGATATTATCACTACTCGTATTCAGTAGTTAGAGGATGTGATAGGATAGTTCCCGTTGATGTTTACGTACCAGGATGCCCCCCAACAGCAGAAGCATTAGTTTACGGTATATTGCAATTACAGAAAAAAATTAGAAGAGAAAATAAATTTAAAAGATAATTTTATATGATTAAATTTCTTACTAAAATAGATGGCATAAATAATGTTTTAGAGAATAATAATTTGTTAGAAATAGAATTTGAAAAAAAAAATATTATAAAAATTTTTAACAAATTAAGAGATAACACTGAGCTTAATTTCAATCAATTATTAGATATTACAGCTGTAGACTATCCTTCAAGAGAATTTAGATTTGATTTGATTTATATTTTGCAAAGTTTAACAAAAAATAAAAAAATTATTCTTAAAACCTTTATTAAAGAAAATGAAAACATAGAATCAATAACAAATATTCACAAATCTGCGGATTGGTATGAAAGAGAATGTTATGATTTATTTGGAATTGAATTTATTGACCATCCTGATTTAAGAAGGATAATGACGGATTACAATTTTGAAGGTTATCCGTTACGTAAAGATTTTCCTTTAACAGGACATACAGAGGTTCGCTACGACGACCTTGAAAAAAAAGTAATATATGAGCCTGTTAAGTTAATCCAAGAATTTAGAAATTTCGATAGTGAATCTCCTTGGGAAGGAATGGAAAACAAACTTTTTGGTGATGAGAAATCTACTGGTGAAAACTAAATGAAAGAAGTAGAGCTTAATACAACTACAATTAACTTTGGCCCTCAACATCCAGCTGCACATGGTGTTTTACGTTTAGTAGTTGAGCTTGAAGGTGAAGTAGTTCAAAGAGCAGAACCGCACATCGGATTGTTACATAGGGGGACAGAAAAATTAATTGAATATAAAACTTATCTTCAGGCTGTCCCTTATTTTGATAGACTTGATTACGTTTCACCAATGTGCCAAGAACATGCTTTTGCATTGGCAACTGAAAATCTCCTAGGTATCAATGTTCCTGAAAGAGCTAAATATATTCGAGTTATTTTCGCTGAAATTACTAGAATACTAAATCATTTATTAAATATACCTGCCTATGCTGCTGACATTGGTGCAGTGACACCTTTTTTATGGTGTTTTGAAGAAAGGGAAAAGCTTTTGGAGTTTCATGAAGCAGTATCTGGGGCAAGATTTCATGCAGCCTATTTTAGACCTGGCGGAGTTCATCAGGATATGCCAGAAGGAATGGAAGAAAAATTATTTGATCATTTTAAAACTCTTCCAAAATTTATTGATGATCTTGAAAGCTTGCTTACTAATAACAGAATTTTAAGACAAAGATCAGTAGATATAGGAATAATTTCAAAGTCAGAAGCAATTGAATGGGGGTGTTCGGGTCCTGTATTGAGAAGTGCAGGTGTAGCATGGGATTTAAGAAGATCTCAACCTTATGATGCCTATGATCAAGTTGATTTTGAAGTTCCTGTTGGAAAAAAGGGTGATTGTTTTGATCGATACTTGGTTCGCATAGAGGAAATGAGACAAAGCATTAGTATCATTAACCAATGTTTAAATAAAATCAAACCAGGTCCAATATCAATTGAGGATAATAAAATTACACCTCCTAAAAGAAATCAAATGAAAAAATCAATGGAAGCTTTAATTCATCATTTTAAACTTTTCACTGAAGGTTACCGTGTTCCCGCTGGTCAAGTTTATAGTGCAGTAGAAGCTCCAAAAGGTGAATTTGGCGTTTACCTTGTTTCTGATGGATCTAGTAAACCATATAGATGTAAAATAAGAGCACCAGGTTTTGCACACCTTCAAACATTGGATCATTTATCTAAAGGCCACTTAATGGCTGACATAGCCGCTATACTAGGTAGCTTAGATATTGTTTTTGGAGAGATAGATAGATAATGCATCATCCTGGTACAAATAATAAAGTATATAAAAAAATTAATAATAATTTTGAATGGTCATCAGAAAATTTTAAAAAAATTTCTGAAATAATAAAAAAATATCCATCAAACCGTATTCAAAGCGCAGTTATTCCTTTACTTGATTTAGCACAAAGACAAAATAATGGATGGCTAAGTAAAAATTCAATGGAAAAAGTAGCTGAAACTCTAAGTATGTCTTATATAAGAGTGTTGGAAGTCGCCACTTTTTATTCGATGTTTAATTTAGAACCTATTGGTAAAAATTTTGTCCAAATTTGTAGAACGACACCTTGTTGGTTAAGAGGGAGTGATAAACTGTCTAAAGTTGCGCAAGAAGTTTGCGAAACTAATATTGGCGAGACAAGTGATGATGAAATATTTACAGTTGTTGAAGTTGAATGCTTAGGTGCATGTTGCAATGCTCCTATGGTCCAGATCAATGATGATTATTATGAAGATTTAGATGAAGAGAGTTTTAAAAAAATACTTCAAGATTTAAAAGATAATAAATCAATTAAAGTGGGTTCACAAATTGGTAGAAAATCATCACAACCTGAAAGAAAATTTGATGCTTAAGGAAAAAGATAAAATTTTTAAAAATTTATACGGTTTTGAAGACTGGAAATTAGAAGGTGCCAAAAAAAGAGGTATTTGGTCAAATACTAAAGAACTTATTAAAATGGGTAGCGAAAAAATTGTTGAGGAAATCAAAAATAGTCAATTAAGAGGAAGGGGAGGAGCAGGTTTCCCTGCGGGACTTAAGTGGTCATTTATGCCAAAAGACTCTGGAAAAGATCATTACCTAGTTGTTAATGCAGATGAGTCAGAGCCAGGCACATGTAAAGATCGAGAGATTATGAGAAACGACCCACATCTTCTTTTAGAAGGTTGTTTAGTTGCTGCCTTTGCTATGCATGCACATACTTGTTATATTTATATAAGAGGTGAATATTATTCTGAATCTTCTAATTTACAAAAAGCAATAGATGAAGCCTACGCAAATAATTTAATTGGTAAAAATGCATGTGGTACAGGATGGGATTTTGATATTTATCTTCACAGAGGAGCAGGAGCATATATTTGTGGCGAAGAAACTGCTTTACTTGAAAGTTTAGAGGGTAAAAAAGGCCAACCTCGATTAAAACCTCCGTTTCCCGCTGGCGCAGGTTTATATGGATGTCCAACAACAGTTACAAATGTTGAAACAGTTGCCGTTTCACCAACTATTTTAAGACGTGGTTCTAAATGGTTTGCTGATTTAGGAAGTGCCAACAATACAGGTACAAAAATTTTTAGTATTTCAGGACACGTTAATAACCCATGCAATGTAGAAGAAGAAATGGGGATACCATTAAAAGAACTGATTGAAAAACATGCAGGTGGTGTAATTGGTGGTTGGGAAAATTTATTAGCTGTAATTCCTGGAGGTGCAAGTGTGCCTTTATTACCTAAGTCTATTTGCGATACAGTTAAAATGGATTTTGATAGCCTAAAAGAAGTTCAAAGTGGATTAGGAACTGCTGCTGTTATTGTAATGAATAAATCAACAGATATTGTTGAAGCAATAGCTAGATTATCACATTTTTATAAACATGAAAGCTGCGGTCAATGTACACCTTGCAGAGAAGGTACTGGATGGATGTACAGAATGATGGAAAAAATGGTTCATGGAAATGTTGAACACCAAGATATTGATAAAATTTTAGATGTGACTAAGCAAATTGAAGGTCATACTATTTGTGCCTTAGGTGATGCTGCTGCTTGGCCTATTCAAGGATTGTTTAGACACTTTAGACCTGAAATTGAAAAAAGAATTCAAGAAAGAAATAGAAGAGTAGCCTAGTGCCAAAGATAACAATTGATAATAAAGAATACGAATTTGAAAACGGCATGACCGTAATGCAAGCTTGTGAACAAGCAGGAACTGAAATTCCAAGATTTTGTTATCATGAAAAACTCTCAATAGCAGGAAACTGTAGAATGTGTTTAGTAGAAATGGAAAAAGCTCCAAAACCTATTGCATCATGTGCCATGCCAGCTGCAGATGGAATGGTTATTAAAACAAAAACAGAAACAGTTAAAAAAGCTCGAAAAGGTGTAATGGAGTTTCTTCTCATTAATCATCCATTGGATTGCCCCATTTGTGATCAAGGAGGAGAATGTGATCTTCAAGATCAAGCGATGTATTATGGTTTTGATAAAACTAGATATGAAGAAAATAAAAGAGCAGTTCAAAATAAAAATATGGGACCACTTGTCAAAACAATTATGACAAGATGTATACATTGTACAAGATGTGTAAGGTTTTCTACAGAAGTTGCGGGTGTTGATGATATAGGATTACTTGGCAGAGGTGAAAATGCTGAGATCACGACGTACTTAGAAAAAACTATTGAGTCAGAATTATCTGGAAATGTAATTGATTTATGCCCCGTAGGTGCATTAACAAGTAAACCATATGCATTTAAATCTAGACCATGGGAGCTAACCAAGACAGAAACATTTGATGTGTTCGATGGTATAGGTTCAAGTATAAGGATTGATACAAGAGGAAAAAAAGTTTTAAGAGCTCTTCCTAGAATAAATGAAGAAACCAATGAAGAATGGATAAGTGATAAATCTAGATTTGCAATTGACGGACTCTCAAGTCAAAGATTGGATAATGTGTATTCTAAATCTAATAAAAAACTCCAAAAATCTTCATGGGATAATGCATTTGAATTAATAAAAAAAGAAATTACAAAAAGAGGTAAAGAAAATACTGTATTCCTATCTGGTAAGTTCACCGATATTGAAACTTTATATTCCGCAAAAAAATTTAGCAATTCACTAAAATCAAAAAACTATGATTGCAGATTTGATAATACACAAATTATCGATAATTCATCTTCAAGTTATAAATTTAATTCAACAATTCAAGAAATTGAAAATGCTGATGCTATTCTTTTAATCGGATCCAACCCTAGATGGGAAGCGGCGGTACTAAACGCTAGAATTAGAAAGGCATATATTGAAAATAACTGCAAAATTGGTCTTATAGGTCCTAAATTAGATCTTACTTATGATTATCATCATTTATCTGATTCTTTAGATTACCTAAATAAATTATCTAATAATAAATCTGAATTCAATAAAGTTTTAAAATCTGCAAAAAACCCACTTATAATATTAGGTACTTCAGCATTAAATAATGATCATGGAAAAAAAATATTAGAAACTGCAGGATTAATTGCGAAAAAAATTCAAAAAAATAAAAATACAAATCCATTAAATATTCTTAACCAAGATATTTCTAGAGTAGGAGCATTAGATTTGAAATTTTATAATAAAAAATTTGATAATGATTACAATAAACAATTAAAAAAACATATTGATAAAACAAAGCCTGTAGTTTTTTTAATGGGGTTAGATGAGATAAATTTTTCAACATTTGAAAATGCTTTTGTTGTTTATCTTGGTCATCATGGAGATGTTTCAGCATCTATAGCTGACATAATTTTACCAACCCCTGCATATACTGAGAAAAGCTCTACTTATATGAATATAGAAGGTAGAGTTATTCAAACAACTAAGTGTCATAATCCAATAGGTGAAGCAAAAGAGGAGTGGAAAATTTTTAGAGTTTTAAGTGACTTATTTGAAAAGAATTTAAATTTTAATAATCTTGGGGAGCTTCGAAATGAGCTTACAAGTACCTATGGTCAATTTGCTCTCTTAAATGAAGTTAATTCTATTAATGAAATAACTTTTGCTAAAAATAATAAAATTGAGAATATTAAAGTTAAATATAACATTGAAAATTTTTATATGACCGACTCTATTTCTAGATCTTCTGAAACAATGGCAAAATGTACTAAAGATATTTTAAATAAGGCAGCATAATAATTAGATGACTTATGATATATTAATTACAGGGTTAATAATCGTTGCTCAAATACTTGCTGTTGTTGTGCCAGTTTTAATATCTGTAGCTTTTTTAGTTTATGCTGAAAGAAAAGTTTTAGCTCTAATTCAATTAAGAAGAGGTCCAAATATAGTAGGGCCTTTTGGTATATTACAAAGCTTTGCTGATGCATTAAAACTTATTACTAAAGAAAATATTATACCTAGTGGATCAAATAAAATTGTTTTTATTTTAGCACCCATAATAACAATGGTACTTAGCTTGGCAGGTTGGGCAGTGATACCTTTTGCTCCAGGATGGGTAGTCTCTGATATTAACGTAGGTATCATGTATCTGTTTGCAGTATCATCTCTTGGAGTATACGGAATAATAATGGCTGGATGGGCTAGTAACTCTCAATATCCTTTTCTAGGAGCATTAAGATCAGCTGCTCAAATGGTTTCATATGAAGTATCTATTGGATTTGTAATAATTACAGTATTATTATGTGTAGGTTCTTTAAATTTATCAAAGATAGTTTTAGCTCAGCAGACTGTATGGTTTGCAATTCCATTATTGCCTATGTTCATTATTTTTTTTATTTCTGCGTTAGCTGAAACAAATAGATTACCTTTTGATCTTCCTGAAGATGAATCAACACTTGTTGCAGGATTTTTTACTGAATATTCATCTGCTTCATTTGTATTATTTTTTTTAGGTGAATACGCGAGTATGATTTTAATGTCTTCTATGACTGTCATTCTTTTTTTAGGCGGATGGCTTCCTCCATTTGATGTATACCCATTAAATGTTGTTCCTGGAGTAATCTGGTTTACTGTGAAAGTAATATTTATATTATTTTTATTTATTTGGGTTAGAGGAACTTTCCCAAGATATAGATATGATCAGTTAATGAGACTTGGATGGAAAGTTTTTCTACCGTTTTCTTTGTTTTGGGTTGTGGCAACTTCTGGTTTTTTAGTATATTTTGACATGCTACCAAATTAATATGTATAAATTAATTAAATCTTTTACTTTATTTGAATTATTTCAAGGACTATTTTTAACTTTCAAATACATATTTAAATCTAAAGTTACAATAAATTATCCTCACGAAAAAGGTCCATTAAGTCCACGTTTTAGAGGTGAGCATGCTTTGAGAAGATATCCAAGTGGGGAAGAGAGATGTATCGCATGTAAACTTTGTGAAGCAGTATGTCCTGCTCAGGCAATTACAATTGAAGCAGAGCCAAGAGAGGATGGAAGCAGAAGAACAACAAGATATGATATAGATATGACTAAATGTATTTATTGTGGTTTATGTCAAGAATCTTGCCCAGTTGATGCGATAGTCGAAGGACCAAATTTTGAATTTGCCACTGAAACAAGAGAAGAATTAATTTATAATAAAGATAAACTTTTAGAAAATGGAGATAGATGGGAGCAAGAAATTGCTCAAAATATTCATCTCGATAGAAAATATAGATAAGAATGGTTCTTTATTCATTAACATTTTATCTTTTTTCATCTGTTGCAGTTCTTTCTGCTCTAATGGTTATAAGTGCAAAAAATCCAGTTCATTCAGTTTTGTTCTTAATTTTAAGCTTTGTTAACGCATCAGGACTCTTTGTTTTATTAGGTGCTGAATTTTTGGCAATGATCCTTGTCGTTGTATATGTTGGAGCTGTTGCAGTCCTTTTTCTATTTGTTGTAATGATGCTTGATATAAATTTTGTAAAGTTGAGAGAAGGTTTTTTGCAATATTTACCTTTCGGAGCATTATTAGGGATAGTTCTAGTAATTGAACTTGGAATACTTTTTTTAACAGATAGATCGTCTAATATTTATAACAATCAAACACCACTACAACCTATAGTTTATGAAGTGGAAAATACAAAAATGATTGGGCAAATACTCTATACTGAATATTTTTATTTATTTCAAATATGTGGGATAATTTTATTAGTCGCAATGATTGGCTCTATTACACTTACATTAAGAGATAAAGGTGGTGTTAAAAGGCAAAATATAGATTCTCAAAATACAGTTGATGCATCAACAGCTATAGAAAAGAAAAAAGTAAAAATAGGCGAAGGAATTTAATTAATGATTACTCTTGAACACTATCTTTTTCTCGGCGCAATTATTTTTACCTTAGGTGTTTTAGGAATATTTTTAAATAAGAAAAATTTAATTATAATTTTAATGTCTATAGAACTCATCTTGTTGTCGGTAAATATTAATTTTATTGCTTTCTCAGCGTATATTAATGATATCTCAGGGCAAATCTTTGCAATGCTTACACTTACTGTTGCAGCCGCTGAAGCAGCAATTGGACTAGCCATACTTGTAGTATTTTTTAGAAATTTAGGATCAATAGAAGTAAATAAAATTAATCAGCTTAAGGGATAGTAGATGGCAACCTCAATTATATTTTTACCTCTACTTGGATTTCTTTTTTGTTTTTTACTCGGTAAACAGTTTAACTATAAGGTTTATCAAATATCAACAACTTCAATCCTTTTTCTTTGTACTTTATTTTCTTGGATAATATTCATTCAGTTTGTTAATAATAAGGAAACTGAAATAATTTTTATTCTTAACTGGATTACTTCTGGAAACTTTATTGTTGATTGGTCAATTAGATTAGACACTTTAACTGCTGTGATGTTCATTGTGGTTACAACTGTTTCTGCTTGTGTTCATTTATATTCAATAGGCTATATGGAAGAAGATCCATCAAAAATAAGATTTATGGGTTATCTAAGCTTATTTACTTTTTTTATGCTTGTTCTTGTATCAAGTAATAACTTGCTGCAAATGTTCTTTGGTTGGGAAGGTGTTGGGCTAGCCTCATATTTATTAATTGGTTTTTGGCACCATAAAGACTCAGCAAATAAAGCTGCTATAAAAGCATTTGTTGTAAACAGAGTTGGAGATTTTGGATACGCAATTGGAATTGCTGGAATTTTTTATATTTTTGGCACGATAAGTTTCGACAGTATATTTTCACAAGTGGATCAATTTAGTGAGCATCAAATTCAATTCCTTTCATTCAGTTTTCCAACTTTAGATTTTTTATGCTTTCTTTTATTCATAGGTGCAATGGGTAAATCTGCCCAATTAGGTTTGCACACATGGTTGCCAGATGCCATGGAGGGACCTACTCCTGTATCTGCACTAATACATGCTGCAACAATGGTAACTGCTGGTGTATTTTTAGTTGCAAGAATGAGTCCTCTTTATGAGTTTGCGACATTTACTAATTTATTCATTACTTTTATTGGTGCAGCCACAGCTATTTTTGCTGCCTCTATAGCCTTAACGCAAAATGATATTAAACGAGTCATTGCATATTCAACATGTAGTCAATTAGGATATATGTTTTTTGCAGCAGGTGTAGGAGCTTATAATGCATCAATATTTCACTTAACAACTCATGCATTTTTTAAAGCTCTTCTATTTCTTTCTGCAGGTTCTGTAATTCATGCAATGCATCATGAACAGGATATGAGAAAAATGGGGGGACTTTTCAAAAAAATACCTTTTACTGCCTCAATGATGTGGATTGGGTCTCTTGCAATTATTGGTTTCCCATATCTATCTGGTTACTATTCAAAAGAAAGTATTTTAGAAAATGCTTTCTATGCTTCAAATGGAATAGCATACTTTGCATATTTAGTAGGTATTTTAACTGCTTTACTTACTGCTTTTTATTCATGGAGATTACTATTCCTAACATTTCATGGTGAAAATAGATCAAATAATAAAATATATGATCACGCCCATGAATCACCTTTAGTAATGACAGCTCCATTATTTATTCTTGCAATTGGTTCTATTTTTTCTGGAATATTCTTTGCTGATTATTTTATTGGATATTACAAAAAAGAATTTTGGGACAATGCAATATTATTAACAGAAAGTTCTCATAAATATCTTCCTCTTACACAATCATTAATATCAAAATCGGCTGTTGCAGTTGGAATTCTTATCTGTGTGTTGATATATTCAAATAATTTAAATAGAGCAAATAATCTTTCCTATAACTTGGATCCTTTATATTCTCTTTCTAAAAATAAATGGTATGTTGATGAGCTATATCATAAAGTATTTGTTTTAACATTTTTTAAATTAGCAAACTTTTTTTGGAAAAGAGGAGATGAAAAAACTATTGATGGTTTAGGACCAAACGGGGTTTCCTGGATTATTTCAAAATCTTCATCTTATGTAAGTTTATTTCAATCAGGATATTTGTTTCATTATGCTTTTGCTATGCTTGGCGGCTTAGTAATAATTTTAACATGGTTTTTATATTACTAAATGATTGACTGGCCACTAGTATCAGTAATAATTTTTTTACCTTTTATTGGTGCTTTAATTATTCTTTTTATTAAAGAAGATGAATTAACATCAATTAATATTAAATGGGCTACTTTACTAACAACGTTAGGAACATTTATTTTGAGTTTAATACTCTGGTTACAATTTGATTATTCCAATCCGTCTTATCAATATGAAGAAAAATTTAGATGGTTTGATGATTTTAATTTCTTCTACCATGTTGGAGTTGACGGTATCTCACTTTTTATGATTTTATTAAGTACATTTTTAACCCCACTTTGTATTTTAGCTAGTTGGAATAATATTAAAAAAAGAGTCAAGGAATACATGCTCTCTTTTTTATTTTTAGAGACTGTAATGATTGGAATGTTTGCTTCTATAGACATACTTTTATTTTATATTTTTTTTGAAGCAGTATTAATACCAATGTATCTAATCATAGGTATATGGGGAGGCAATAGAAGAATCTATGCTTCTTTTAAATTCTTTCTCTACACTCTTTTGGGTTCAGTACTCATGTTGATTGCTATTATTGTGATGTATAGAAATACAAGTTCAATGAGTATTGAGTTTTTACAAGGTAATTATTTTTCCTATAATACTCAGTTGTTTCTTTGGCTTGCCTTCTTTGCTTCCTTCGCAGTTAAAATTCCAATGTGGCCTTTTCATACATGGCTGCCCGATGCCCATGTTGAAGCTCCAACGGCCGGATCTGTTATTTTAGCCGGAGTACTTTTAAAAATGGGCGGATATGGTTTTATCCGTTTCTCTCTAGGTATGCTTCCAGAAGCAACAGAATTTTTTATTCCTTTAATTATGACATTAAGTATAGTTGCTATAGTATACACTTCGTTAGTGGCACTAGCACAAACTGATATAAAAAAACTAATTGCATATTCATCCGTTGCTCATATGGGAATTGTAACAATTGGAATTTTTTTAGTTAATCAACAAGGTTTAGAAGGAGCAATGATGCAAATGATTAGTCATGGACTAGTTTCAGCAGCTTTATTTTTATGTGTTGGTGTTATTTATGATCGAATGCATACTAGAGAAATTGAATTTTATGGAGGATTAGTTCAAAGAATGCCACTTTATGCAACAGTATTCATGATTTTTATGTTGGGATCAGTTGGATTACCTGGGACTAGTGGTTTTATTGGAGAATTTTTAGTTATTGTTGGCGCATTTAAATTTTCAAGTTACGTTGTTATTGGCGCGGCTTTTGGAATAATATTATCCGCTGTTTACATGCTATACCTTTATAAAAGAATTATTTTTGGCACCATAACTAATAATAAACTTGCAGATATTTTAGATATAAACACAAGAGAGAAAATCATATTAATTCCTTTAGCAATTTCAGTAATATTACTAGGTATATTTCCGAATCTATTTTTAGATCCTATGAGATTATCACTTGAACTAATAATAACAAACTATGAAATAGCTAATGCTAAATAATATTTACAATATTTTTTTTATACCCGAAATTTTTTTAGCAAGCTCCTCTTTTGTTTGCTTACTTTTTGGCCTTTTTTTAAAAAAGAATGCATTTAGGCAAACTTCCAATCTAGCAGTTTTCGTTTTATTATTAACCATTTTGCTTGTTTACTATGATAGTGAATCAAATTTTGCAAATTATAAAAGTTTATTTAGCCACTCTTCTTTTATAAATTTTTTTAAAATTTTAGCTCTATTAGGATCTATAGCTAGTATAATCATTTCTAAAGATTATTTCTTAGGCATTAAGCTAAAAAATTTTGAAATTCCTATTTTATTTTTGTTTTCAACACTTGGGATGATGTTAATGATTGCTTCAAATAATCTTATGTCCATGTATCTAGCAATAGAACTACAAAGTTTATCTCTTTATGTTGCTGCAGCAATAAAAAGAGATTCAATCTCATCAGCTGAGTCAGGAGTAAAATACTTTATTTTAGGAGCATTATCTTCAGGTATACTTTTGTATGGTTTCTCCTTAATTTATGGATTTACTGGCTCCATGAATTTTGATGATATAAGTTTCTATTTATCAAAATATGATAATTTAAATTTAGGTCTAATATTTGGGCTTGTATTTGTGATGGTAGGCTTGGCTTTTAAGGTTTCAGCCGTACCTTTCCATATGTGGACTCCCGATGTTTATGAAGGAGCTCCAAACTCAATTACAGGTTTTTTTGCTATTGTCCCTAAGATTGCTGCAGTAGCTTTAATTTATCGTTTTTGCTTAATTCCATTTGAAAATTTTTATTTAGAATGGAGTCAAATAATTTTATTTTTATCAATAGCCTCAATGTTTCTTGGAGCTATAGCGGCTATAGCACAGTCAAATATTAAAAGATTATTAGCTTATAGTTCTATCGGACATATAGGCTATATCTTAATTGCTTTAGTTGCAGCAAATGATGATGGAATTAAAGCAGCATCAATTTATATGTTTTCATACATGATAATGAATGTTGCTATTTTTGCTATTTTACTTTCATTAAAAGTTAAAAATGAATATTTAATTAATATAAGTGATTTAAAAGGGTTAAGCAAAAGTAATCCAATCGTTAGTCTTTCTATTTCAATAATAATGCTATCTATGGCTGGCATCCCTCCATTTATAGGATTTTTTGGAAAGTTTTATGTTTTCATTGCCGCAATTGAACAAGAATTGTATGTACTTTCAGTTCTTGGTGTCCTAGCTAGTGTAATTTCTGCTTTTTATTATTTAAGAATTATTAAGCTAATGTATTTTGATGAAAGTAAAAATGAAGGAATAATTAATTTTCAAATTTCTTTTCAATCAAAAATTATTTTATCCTTAAGTTTATTTTTAATTATTTGTTTTATATTTTATCCGTCTTTATTGATTAATATATCAGCAAGTTTGACCATTTGATTAATGTCATTAGATAAAATTAAAAATCTATTAGATAAAAACAATTTTGATTTTCATTTTATTGAATCTGTAGATTCTACAATGTCAGAGGTTAAAAAACTTATTTATAATAGAAATATATGTTTAATGGCAAATGAACAAAAAAAAGGATTTGGAAGACGGGGAACAACTTGGGAAAGTCCAAAAAATAATGTCTATATTTCTATTTTATCTAAAAATATACTGCCAATAGAAAATCATTTTTTAAATAATGCTTTTATTACTAATATGATCTGTTCTGTGATTGAAAATATTTGTAATGTTAAAACTCAAATTAAATGGCCAAATGACATTTTAATTAATAAAGAAAAAATTTCTGGAATAATTTCTGAAATATTTAGTATCAAAAGCGATAAATATATCAATACTGGTTTTGGAGTTAATATAGTATCTTCTCCAAAAATTGAAAATTATCCAACAACTAATATTAATAAATACAATAAAGAAATTAACAATTTTTATTTTGTATATGAAATTATGGAAGAGTATTTTAATAATTTTAAACAACTGCTAAATAATCATGAAAAAATTATGACTGAATATAAAAGTAGATTATTATATTTAGGAAGCAATATTAATTTAAAAATTGATGAACAAAATGTAAAACAAGGAATATTTCATAATCTTAACCCAGATGGTTCAATCACTTTAAAAAATAATATTAATTTTGAAAATATATATAATGCTAGAATAATCTAATGATTGTTATAGATGTAGGTAATACCAATATAGTTATAGGTTTTTATACGAAAAATAAATTAATTAAAATTATTAGATTAAAAACAGAAAAAAAAATCAATATTACAAAAAAAGAAATAAATAAATTTTTTAAATCTAACAAAAAGTTGATTAATAATCTTAAAGATAGATTTTGTATCTTGTCCTCTGTGGTACCTTCTTTAAATTTAATTTTTAAAAATATTTTTCAAAAGAATAAATTCAAATTTTATTTAATTAATCCTAAAAAAATATCATTTAGAAATAGTATCAATTATAATTTAAATCAAATTGGAAGTGATCGAATAGCAAACTATGCCTATGTTTATAATAAGAAAATCAAAGACTGTATAATTCTCGACTTTGGTACAGCTACTACTTTTGATGTCATTAAAAATAATCAATATTTAGGTGGATTAATATTTCCAGGTATAAATCTTTCAATGGAGACACTTTTAAAAAATGCTGAGTTAATAAAAACTTCAAAAATCTCAAAATCAAATAAAATTGTTAATAATAATACATCAGCTTCTATTCAATCAGGTTTCTATTTTGGTTATTTGCATGCAGTTAATGGCATATTAAAGCAAATTATTAAGGAGAATAACTTTAAGCCCAAAGTCTATATTACAGGTGGTCTAGGTAAAATATTTAGGGATAAAATTATTTATAAACCTATATATATGGAACATTTGACATTAGAAGGAATAAAAGAAATCGGTAATAAATATTTTTATGAGTAATAATTTTCAACTAAATGATTTTAATGAAGGACTACACTTTTTATCTCTTGGAGGTATTGGAGAAATAGGTGCAAATTGTTATCTTTACGGATGTGATGGAAAATGGATAATGATAGATTTAGGTCTTTCATTTGCAGATGAAAAGTTTCCTGGTGTGGATTTATTGGTACCAAAAATAGATCATATTGAAAGTTTAGAAGATAATCTTGAGGCTATTATTATCAGCCATGGTCATGAAGATCATGCAGGAGCTGTTGCGTTCTTAGCAAATAAAATTAAATGTCCTGTATATGCTAGTAAATTTGCAAAATTTCTTATCGAAAATAGACTAAAAGAATTCAATAAAGTAGAAGGATTTACTTTAAAAGAGATAAATCTAGACAAGAAATTAATACTCAATAATTTTGATATAAGTTTTATTCCAACTACACACTCAATACCTGAACCAACTGCAATAGTAATTAATACAACATATGGATCATTACTTCATACTGCTGATTGGAAAATAGATCATTCACCTACTTTAGGAGACTCATTTTCAAAAGAAAAATTTGAAAAATTAGGAAATGATGGATTACTTGCCTTAATAGGTGATTCTACTAACGCAAATGTGCCTGGTAAATCAGAATCTGAAAGTGATGTTAGAGATGAACTGACAAGTATATTTTCAAGATTTTCAAATAGAATTGTTGTTACCTGTTTTTCTTCAAATATTGCACGAATGAAAAATATTATTCAAGCAGCAAAAAAAAATAAAAGAAAGGTCGCTCTTGTTGGTAGGAGTATGAAAAAAAATATCGAAGTAGCAAGAAAATGTGGTTATGTTGCAGATGATGAAATTTTTATCAGCGAAGATGAAGCCTCTTATATACCAAGAGAAAATTTAGTCATAATTTGTACTGGAAGTCAGGGTGAAAAAAGATCTGCACTTTTCAGAATAGCTTATAATTCTCATCAGCATTTACATTTAGAGCCTGAAGATGTAGTAATTTTTAGCTCTAGAGATATTCCTGGTAATGAAAAATCAATCAATAATTTAAAGAACTTACTTATTAGACAAAGAGTTGAGATAGTAACTGCTGATGATGATTTAGTACATGTTTCAGGTCATGGTTATGCAGATGAAATAAAACAAATGTATAATTGGACAAAACCTTACTTATCTATTCCTGTGCATGGTGAACCCATGCATCTAGAGGCGCACAAACAATTAGCTTACTCATCTCAAGTACCGTTTACTAAAATTTTAGAAAATGGAAAATGTCTCAAAATTGCACCAGGTGAACCTAAAATTGTAGAAAAATTTGAAACTGGAAAGTTAATTGTCGAGGGTAAAAATCTTTACGATTCTGAATCTGCATTTATTAAAGAGAGAAGGAAATATTCATTTGAGGGACTAGTTTTAATTTCCTTAATTATCAATGATGATGACTATTCAATTAATAAAAATATGTTACTTACTTTAAAAGGATTGCCGGGAATAGATGAAGAAAATATTAAGAATGATTTTAAAATACTTTTTATAGAAAACTATACAAAACTTAACAACGATCAAAAATCATCAGATCTTATAGTATCTGACTTAGTTAAAAGCAGTTTTAGAAAGATTATAAAAAATTCAATTCAAAAAAAACCAGAAATTGAAGTTCATTTAATACGATCTTAATGGCACTATTTACTCATGTTCTAATTTTTATCCTTGTTTGGTGGATTTTATTTTTCATACTACTACCGATTAAGATAAAGGTACCCCAAAAAGTAGAATCTGGACATGCAAAAAGCGCTCCAAGTAAGCCATATCTTCTAATAAAATTTATAGCAACTTCATTAATATCAGCTTTAATACTATTTTTTTTGATTTTATTTGGATTTGATTTATCAAATATATTTAATAAATGAAATATTCTAACTTTTTTCTTCCCACTATTAAAGATGCGCCATCAGATGCTGAAATAATTTCACATAAATTAATGATCAGAGCTGGCATGATTAAACAATCTAGTGCAGGTATTTATTCGTGGTTACCTCTAGGTCTACTTGTATTAAAAAAAATTGAACAGATTGTTAGAGAGGAACAAAATAATGCAGGAGCAGTAGAACTACTTATGCCTACGATTCAATCTTCTGATTTATGGATTAAATCAGGAAGATACGATGATTATGGAAAAGAAATGTTAAGGATTACAGATAGAAGTGGAAGGGAAATGCTCTACGGCCCAACAAATGAAGAATTAATTACAGATATATTTCAATCACATATAAATTCTTACAAAGATCTTCCAAAAAATCTTTATCATATTCAATGGAAATTCCGAGATGAAGTTAGGCCTAGGTTTGGAGTAATGCGAGGTAGAGAATTCTTAATGAAGGATAATTATTCATTTGATCTTGATGAAAGCGAAGCAAAAAAATCTTATGACAATATGTTTAAAGCATATATAAAAACTTTTATTAGAATGGGTTTAACACCAATTTCTTTAAGAGCAGAAACAGGACCAATTGGAGGTAACTTAAGTCATGAATTTCAAATACTAGCCAAGACTGGTGAAAGTACACTTTATTACGATAAAAAATTAGAAACACTAAATCCTGAAACTATAGATCCAAATGAGTTGCAATCATTTTATGCTGCAGTTGATGATCAACATGATGAAAAAAATTGCCCAATTTCAAATGAAGATTTAAAAATTTCTAAGGGAATTGAAGTGGGTCATATATTTTATTTTGGAACAAAATATTCTGAGAAATTAAATGCATTTGTTCAAGATAAAAGTGGGAAAAATGTTCCAGTGCATATGGGATCATATGGCATTGGTGTTTCAAGACTTGTGGGCGCAATTATCGAAGCTTATCATGATGAAAAAGGAATTAGGTGGCCTTTAGATGTTGCTCCATTTAAGGTTTCCATAGTTAATTTAATGCCAGAAGATCAAGATTGTGCCACAAAATCATCAGAATATTATGAATATTTTATGAAAAATAATATTGAAGTCATTTTAGATGATAGAATCTGCAGTATAGGAAAAAAATTATCTGATAATGAGTTAATTGGGACTCCATATCAAATTATTGTTGGCAAAAGAGATTTAAAAGATAATTTAGTAGAAATAAAAAATCGCCAGAATAATGAAAGTGAAAAAATTTCATCAAGTAGTGTAATTGATTTTATTAATAATAAGTTAAAAAAATAGATGATTTCTAAATCAGAACGATTACTGATTTTTAGGTTTTTATTCTCTAAGAAATCTGATGGCTATGTGTCTATTTTCGCTTGGTTTTCAATAATAGGTATTAGTTTAGGAGTAGCAGCAATTATTATAGTAATGTCTGTTATGAATGGTTTTAGAATTGATCTAACAAACAGAATAATAGGACTTAATTCACATCTTAATATTTATAGTTTTGATAATGAGATAACAAATAAGCAAGCTGATGAACTCATATTAAATATTGATAATTCTTTTTTTTACCAACACTACAAATCTATTGAAACAAATGGATTAATTATAAAATCAAATAACTCAAAAGGTGTTATGATCAAAGGCTACGACGAATATGATAAAAATCATTATTTGTTTAATTCAATTAATAAGGGTGCATTAATTCAAAATCCAAAAAGTGAAATATTAATTGGAGATTCCTTAGCTAATGAAATGAATTTAAGTGTGGGAGATAAGGTTAAAATTGCAATTCCAAAGACTGATAAAACAATATTAGGAAATATTCCAAGATTTAAAACTTTGGAGGTAGTAGGTGTATTTGATCTAGGTTTATATGAATATGATTCAAATTTAATTTTTTTATCTTCAGAACTTGTTAGAAAATTACTCTTATATGATGTTGATATATATAACAAAATTGAATTCTTTACATCATCTCCTAATGAAATTGAATTATTTAAAAATAAAGTAGAATTAGAAACATCTAATCTGTTATTAAATTTTTATTCAATATCTTGGAAAGATCAAAACAAAACTTTAATAAATGCACTTAAGGTTGAAAAGAATGTTATGTTTATTATTCTTTCTTTAATTATATTAGTTGCATCATTAAATATAATTTCAGGATTAATTATATTTGTAAAAGAAAAAAACAAAGATATTGGAATTTTGAAAACTATTGGAATGAGTAATAAAAGTATTATAAAAATATTTTTTACTATTGGAATCTCAATTGGTTTAATAGGATCTTTAATAGGATTAATAATTGGAATTCTTTTCACAATAAATATTAAATCAATTCAAAGTTTTTTAGAATATTTACTTGGAACAAAACTGTTTTCTGAAGAAGTTTATTATTTATCATCTTTACCTTCTAAAATTAGTGTAAATGAGGTAGTTTACGTACTTTGTGTAGCAATAATCATATCAATTATATCGACTATATTTCCAGCTTTAAGTTCAGCTAGAATAGACCCTGTTAAAAGTTTAAGAAGTGAATAATAAATTTTTATTAGAGATAACCAATCTTTGTAAAAATTATACAAATGAAAATAATTCAAAAATTGAGATAATTAAAAATTTAAATTTTAAATTAAAGCAAAACACTAAAGTTTCAATTGTTGGACCCTCAGGTTCAGGCAAAACAACTTTTCTGAATATCATTGGTTTACTTGATTCAGAATATGATGGAAACTTTTATTTTAAGAATAAAGATATTTCTTCATGTTCAAAAGATGAAACGAATAGAATTAGAGGATTATCCATTGGTTTTATTCATCAATTTTTTCATCTGATTCCTGAACTCACTGTGATCGAGAATGTTATGCTGCCATTATTAATAAATAAAAATGAAAAGAAAAGTTATGAAATTGCTAAAAAACTACTTCTCGAATTTGGTTTAGATGAAAGAATTAATTATAAACCTCTAAAATTATCAGGAGGAGAGCAACAAAGAGTCGCTATTGCAAGATCTTTAGTAAATAACCCTGATTTAATTCTAGCTGATGAGATGACTGGAAATCTTGATGAAGATACTGCTAACAATATTTTTAAATTTTTTATAAATTATATCGAACAAAATAAAAAAACTTTAGTATATGTTACTCATAACAAAACTTATTCTTTATTAGCTGATGAAATTTATTATTTTAAAAATAAGAAAATACATTTGACAAATGAATAATCCTTTTATTCACTTACGATCTTTATCTTCATATTCTTTATCAGAAAGTACTCTAAAAATTACTAATTTAGTACAACTTGCTAAAAAAAATGACATGCCTGCAATCGCTATTACAGATAATAATAATATGTTTGGAGTTTTTGAATTTTCTAAAGAATGTGTAAAAAATAATATTCAACCTATAATTGGAACTTCAATAAATTTACTAGATATTATTGTAAATAATCAAATTTCCCAAGTCACATTTTTAGTAAAAAATGAAATTGGGTATAGAAATCTATTGGAATTAAGCTCACTTTCTCATCTTAATGAAGGAAAGAATATTGGTATAAACTTTTCTCAATTAGAAAAATTTTCTGAAGGTTTATTCTGTTTTATAGGTGGTGAATTTAATCCCTTACTTTTATTAAGCAAAGAAAACAGAAAAAAAGATATCATTCAATTAATTGATAATTTTAAAAAAATTTTTAAACAAAACTTTCTATTTGAAATTCAAAGAATAAATGACCAAAATATAGATATTTTTGAGAAAGAATTCATTAATTTATCAAAAGAATTTGACATACCTCTTATTGGCTCAAATAATATTAAGTACGCTAATAAAGATGATTATTCAGCTCATGATGCATTACTATGTATTGCCCAAAAATCTACTATTAATAATTCTCAAAGAAATACCTCAAATGAAAATATTTATTTTAAATCAAGTAAAGAAATGTATGCAAATTTTGAAGATATTCCTGAAATAATACAAAATAATTTAAATATTTCCGTATCTTGTAATTATTTTCCTGAGTCAACAAAACCACAATTACCTGAATTTAAAAATGATTTAAATTTATCAGCGGAAGATTTTTTATTAAAATCCTCTAAACAAGGACTTGAAAAAAAAATAAAAGAAAAGGAAATCAAGAATATAGAAATTTATACTGATAGATTGAAATATGAAAATGAAATAATAATTAGAATGGGCTTCGCAGGATACTTTTTAATAGTAGCTGATTTTGTTAACTGGGCTAAAGATCAATTCATACCTGTTGGTCCTGGAAGAGGATCAGGTGCCGGTAGTTTAGTGGCTTGGTGTTTAGGAATAACGGATTTAGATCCATTAGAGTATGAATTATTATTTGAAAGATTCTTAAATCCAGAAAGAGTGTCAATGCCAGATTTTGATATAGATTTTTGTCAAACTAGAAGAGATGAAGTTATTGAATATGTAAATAATAAATATGGAAGTGAATGTGTTGCTCATATAATTACATTTGGTACTCTAGCATCAAGAGCTGCGGTAAGAGATATTGGTAGAGTTTTGGAAGTTCCGTATGGAGAAGTTGACTCTTTTGCCAAACTAATACCTTTTAATCCATCAAACCCACTTACTTTAAGTGAATCTATTAAATCTGAAAGAAGTTTGCAGGAAAGGATAAGTAGTGATGAAAGAATTGCAAATATTATTGATGTAAGTCTGAAAATTGAAGGAACTCACAGACATGCTTCAACACATGCTGCTGGAGTTGTTATTGGCCATGAAAAGTTGTCTAAAGTAGTTCCTTTATATAAAGATCAAAATACTGATACGAATGCTACACAATTTTCGATGAAGTACGTTGAAGAGGCAGGTTTAATAAAATTTGATTTTCTTGGTTTAACTACACTATCTATTATAGATGATTGTTCAAAATTAATAGTTAAAGAAGATAAAAATTTTTTAATAAATAATATACCTCTTAATGATACAAAAACCTATGATCAATTAAGTAAGGGCGATACAGTAGGAATATTCCAATTAGAGAGTAATGGTATGGGTAGTGTCCTTCGCCAATTGCAACCTGATAGATTTGAAGAAATAATTGCTGTAGTTGCTTTGTTTAGGCCTGGGCCAATGGATAATATTCCTTCTTTTTGCAGCAGAAAACATGGGCGTGAAGAAATTAAATATCTTCACTCTATGTTGGAAGATGTCTTAAAAGAAACTTATGGAATTATTGTATACCAAGAACAAGTAATGCAGATTGCACAAGTTTTATCAAATTATTCTTTAGGTGAAGCAGATTTACTAAGAAGAGCAATGGGAAAAAAAATTCAAAAAGAAATGGATATGCAAAAATCAAGATTTATAGAAGGTGCGGTTCAAAATAATATTAATAAAAAAGAAGCTTCAAAAATTTTTGATTTAGTTGATAAATTTGCAGGATATGGTTTTAATAAAAGTCATGCAGCAGCATATGCTCTAATATCTTATCAAACTGCTTATTTAAAAGCAAATTTTCCTCATGAATTTCTTACTGCAACTTTAAATTATTCTATAGACAGAACAGAAAAAATTATTTTACTTAAACAAGAAATAGAAAGATTAAATATTAAGTTTTTAAAGCCAGATATAAATTTTTCTGATTCTTTATTTTCAATTGAAATATATGACACTCTAAAATCAATAAGATTTGGATTAGCAGCAATTAAAGGTGTCGGTTTAAAATCAATTTCCAGTGTTGTTGATGAAAGAAATAAAAATGGTAAATTTAAAAGTATCATTGATTTTATGAATAGAGTTTCCAAGGAGGTAATAAACAAAAGACAGCTTGAAAAACTTATTCAGGCAGGAGCTTTTGATAGTATTGAAACTAACAGATCAAAATTATTTAATAATGTAACAAAATTTGTTGAACTATTTGGAGGAGAAAAAAATATCAATCAAGACATGCTTTTTGAAGAAGATGAGATTTCTTTTGAAGATAAAAACCTGTTTAATCAAAATTATGAAGAATGGAAGAATGCAGAAATTTTATCTAACGAATTAGAGGTTATTGGATTTTATTTTTCTGATCATCCACTCAATCATTATCCCAAAAAATTTTTCGAATTAGAAAATATTAATGAATTCAAAGAGTTTTATGAAAATCATAATATTAATTCCATGAAGGTTTGTGGCGCAATTTTGGATATTAAGGAGAGATCTAATAAGGATGGAAAAAAATATGCTTTTGTTACTGTTTCAGAAATTAGCTATCAGTTTGAATTAACAATATTTAGTGAAAATTTATATAAGTATCGACCTATTTTAAAAGAGGGAAATTTATTGGTTTTTACGGTAGATATAGTAAAAAACAATACTGATACTAGATTTATAATAAGAGATATTTCATCTCTTGACTCTATTTTTGTTAAAAATAGCTATAAATTTAATATTCATTCAAGTATGAAAAATATAATTGAATTGAAAGAGTCTATTTTTGAAAAAAAATACAATAGAAATATCAATAATTATGTTGACCTTTTTATCACAGTAGATCAAAAATTAATTAATTTTGATTTCAATAAATATTCCATAAAATCGTTCAAAAAACTCGATGAACTCAATAAATCAAAAATCTTGGACTATTCAATAGAAATATCTTGAAAAAATAAAACATTATAATATTACACTATCCATAATAAATCTAGCACACAGAAAAAACCGGTGTTTTTATTTCTGTGGAGGTTAAACCGGGAGAAATTATGAATTTACCAGAGGTAAAAATTGAAGATCTTTTAGAATCAGGCGTTCATTTTGGTCATAATGTTAGAAGATGGAATCCAAAAATGAAAGAGTATATCTATGGAACTAGAAATAATATACACATTTTTGACTTAAGAATAACATTAGAATTATTAAATAATGCTTTAACTAAAATTCATGAAACTGTTTCTAAATCAGGAAAAATCTTATTTGTTGGTACAAAGAAACAATGCAGTGAAGTAGTAAGAGAATTAGCATCTTTGAATAATAATTATTATGTTAATAAAAGATGGTTGGGTGGAACACTTACAAATTGGAAAACAATTTCGAATTCAATAAAAAGATTAGAAGAAATTGAACTTTTTTTAAAAGATAATGAATTATCTAAAAATTTATCTAAAAAAGAATTACTTGATATTTCAAGGGAAAAAGAGAAATTAGATTTAAATATAGGTGGAATTAGAACGCTCAATGGAAAACCAGATTTATTGGTAGTATTTGATGTAATAAAGGATAAAATTGCTGTTAGAGAAGCAAATAAACTTAATATTCCAATTGTTGCAATAGTTGATTCAAATGCAAATCCAGATAATATAGACTACATAATACCTGGTAATGATGATGCTTTAAGATCAATTAATTTATATAAAAATTATTTCTTTAAAACTGTAGAAGATGCAATAAATTATCAAAACCAATCTATAGATAAAGATGAAAATATAGATAAAGAAGTAAATAATGATGAAAGTAATTCGAAAAAGGTAAAAAATTAATGTCAAGCATTACAGATTTAATTAAAGAATTAAGAGAAAAGACAGGAGCAGGTTTTCTTGATTGTAAAAAATCATTAGAAGAAAACGACAATAATATAGAAAAATCAATCGAAGCACTAAGAAAAAAAGGTTTAGCTAAGGCATCTAAAAAAAGTGATCGTGTTGCTAATGAAGGTGCAGTTGGTATTTATTCTAATAGTGATATAACACTCTTAATAAAAGTTAACAGTGAGACTGATTTTGCTGCAAAAAGTGATACTTTTTTAAGTTTTCTTGATACTTTAGGAGAATTAGCTTTAAAAAATAACTCTAATTTAAATAAAGATCAATTTCTTAAATTAAAATATGAAAATGGTAATGTGCAAGATTATTTTAATTCCATGATAGCTAAAATTGGTGAAAATTTAATATTAAATGATTTGATCATTAAGGAAAATAAAAATTCAAAATATGCATTTTATATACATAATAGTTATAGAAAAAATATTGGGAAAATAATTTCACTATTAGAATACTCTTCAAGTGGTAATAATGATGAAATTAGAACTTTGACTAAAAATTTATGTATGCATATTGCTGCTATGAAGCCTGAATCTATGGATATTAATGATTTAGATAAAGCATTAGTTACAAAAGAAGAAAAAATTCAGAGAGAATTGATTCTTAATTCTGGCAAACCTTCAAATATAGTTGATAAAATTTTAGAAGGTAAAATGAAAAAATTTTATAGTGAAGTTACTTTTCTAAATCAATCGTATATATTAGATCAGGACAAGACTATCAGAACTATAATAGATGAATATTCTGAAACAGATTTTAAACTAATTTCTTTTGAGTTAATTAGTTTATAGATGAAGAAAAGAATTTTATTAAAAATTTCAGGTGAATCTCTAATGGGATCCTCTAATTATGGTATAGACGTTGGAACGATAAATCAAATATCAAACGAAATTAAAAATGTTTTTAAAAAAAAATATCAAATATGTTTAATAATCGGTGGAGGAAATATTTTTAGGGGAATAAAAGGAGCCTCTGAGGGAATAGATAGATCAACTTCTGATTATATGGGAATGTTGGCAACAGTCATGAATGCATTATCTTTACAAAGTAGTCTAGAAAAATTAAATGTTCCAACAAGAGTTCAATCTGCAATTACAATGTCACAAATCGCTGAACCATATATCAGAAGAAGAGCAATAAGACATTTAGAAAGAAATAGAATTGTAATATTTGCTGCTGGCACAGGGAATCCTTTTTTTTCAACTGATACAGCTGCAACTCTAAGAGCATCCGAATTAGATTGTTCACTTATAATAAAAGCAACTAAAGTAGATGGAATCTATAATAAAGATCCATTAAGATTTAAGAGTGCAAAACTAATAAAACAAATTACATATAATGAAGTTATAAATAAAAATTTAAAAGTTATGGATTTAACTGCTATTAGTTTAGCAAAAGATACCAAAATACCTATATACATTACAAATATTTTTAAGAAAAACTCCCTAATTAATGTTTTGAATAGAAAAGGATCATATAGTAAGATAAGTTAAATATGGATGATCTAGAAAGTAAAATGAGTAATGCTGTTTTGCATTATGAAAAGGAGTTAAATTCTCTGAGAACATCAAGAGCAAATCCCTCAATGTTAGATAGTATATTTGTAGATGCATATGGGTCAAAAACTCCACTAAATCAACTCGGTAATATATCGGTTCAAGATGCAAGTACAATTACAATTCAAATTTGGGATACTTCATTAATTAAATCAGTAGAAAATGCTATAACGGATTCAAATTTAGGAATTAATCCTCAGACAGATGGACAACTTCTTAGATTACCAATTCCAAAGTTGAGTGAAGAAAGAAGAATGGAAATAATTAAAATTGCCTCAGAATTTGCAGAAAATTGTAAAGTATCGGTTAGAAATGTAAGAAGAGACTTTATTGAAATCTCAAAAAATGAAAAAAAAAATTCTAACCTTTCTGAAGATGATTTAAAAAGAAAATTAAATGAAATTCAAAAAATTACTGATAAAAATATAGAAAAGATTGACAAAATATTTGAAATAAAAAAAAATGATATTTTGAAAGTATAAGTTTGACAAATAACTTAGATCATATAGCTCTAATTCTTGATGGTAATAAAAGATGGGCAAAAAAAAATAAAGTCAACAATAAATATGGTTATAAAAAGGGATTTGAGAATATTAGAAATATAGTTAATTGGTCTTTATCAATAAATTTGTCAAACCTTACTATTTTTGCATTATCAAGCGAAAATTTCAACAGATCTTCAGTGGACATAATATATGATATTATATATCAAAATTTTTCTACAATTTTAGAAAATTTAGTTAATGATAAGGGTATAAAAATAAATATTTTTGGATCAAAGGAAAGTCTCCCTAAAAAAGTTTTAGATATATTTCAAAATATTGAAAATAATTCATCTAATAACAAAAATCTTAATTTAAATATAGGATTTAATTATGGATTTAAAGATGAAATAAAACATATTTTAATAAAATTAAAAAATGAAAATATTAATATTAACCTAAATAATCAAAGTGAAATAAATAATTTATTTTATATAGGATCAATCCCTGATCCTGATTTGTTAATAAGAACAGGTGGATATCAAAGATTAAGTAATTTTATTATGTATAATTTAACATATACAGAACTTTTTTTTACTAAAACGTTATGGCCAGAGTTTACAGAGACAGAATTCAAATCGATTATTAATAAATATTTTCTAATTAAAAGGAAATATGGACTATAAAAATTTTTTTTTAAGATCATTTTTCTCTATTTTA
>CACMYX010000007.1 GCA_902618015.1 uncultured Alphaproteobacteria bacterium
TGGGAACTTTTTCTTAAAGAATTTATCTTTTTTAAATTTTTTAATTAATTTATTATCAATCTTGCCTTTTCTTGCAAAATTACCATCATTATCAAATTTTTTTTTAAAAAAATAATTACAAAGATCATCACTTAGGCAATTTGCAGGCCCTATATCTGATGATAATAACATTCTTGAAACTATAGTTGAAAAATTTGCTATACCTCCAAGATTTACTATAATCGCTTTTTCCTTAAATTTTTGTATTAAAAACTTATGATAATATGATCCAATTGGTGCTCCCTGACCACCATTTTTAATATCATTATCTCTCAAATTACTTATAGTTTTAACTTTTAGATTTTTTGCAATTTTGTTTCCATTTCCTAATTGAATAGATATTTTATTTGATGGGTCGTGGTAAACAGTCTGGCCACTTATTGATATTAAATCGATATTTTTTTTATTTATTTTTTTTTGTTTAAGAAATAAAATTATTTTTTTTTTTAAAATATCTGTAACGAAATTATCTTTTTTTAAAAAATATTCTTTAATTTTATTATTAGTTTTTGGTTTATTTATTATTAGATTATTAATTATATTTTGATAATTTTTATCGAATTTATATGATTTCTCACATATAATTTTTACAAAGTCAGTCCCATTTGTATTAATCAAACTGATATCAACACCATCCATTGATGTGCCTGTCATAACTCCTAAGACATTAAGTTTAGAATTTTTACTCATTTTTAATCAAATTTAATTTTGCACATTTTATTAACAAACATATCAACAAAAAAAGATTATGTACTTTTAAAAATACATTTTTTTATTGATTGATAAATAACAAATAGATAAATTATTATTAATTATTACACGCAAAGGTAATAATCAATTTGATAAAAGGAAACGATTATTAAATTGTATCGGGAGGAAATGCACGATACACAAAAGGGACCTAGCTTGCTGGGTCCTTTTTTTTGTTTTATGGACAAATCTAATAAATAAAGTATCAGGCATTTCATAATGATCACAAATTATGAAAGAATCTTAGATATTATTTTAGATGATCTTATCCCATTAACAAAAATTTCTATAAATGAAGGAAATAAAATATTTGGCGGATTTATTGTTAAAAAATCTGACTTAAGTCTTGTTTGTCTAGGTACAAACCAGGAAATCAAAAATCCTTTATTTCATGGAGAAATTTCAACTCTTTTTAATTTATTTGAAAAAAAATTATTTAATACAAAAGATTATTACTTCATAAGTACACATCAGCCTTGTTCTATGTGTTTATCAGCTATAACTTGGGCTGGATTTGACAATTTTTACTATTTTTTTTCCTATACCGACACAAAAGAAGGTTTTCATATTCCGCACGATCTTAAAATTTTGACGGAGGTTTTTAAGATCAAAGATGGTAATTACAATATTAATAATGATTATTGGGAGAGTTACTCAATTTTATCGGAAATTAAAAGATTAGGTATAGAGGACTCATTATCAGATAAAGTTTATCAGATTAAAGAAGAGTACCAAAAAATGTCAGAAATTTATCAAAAATCAAAAATTGATAATAAAATTCCTCTAAATTAATTGTTAAATTATAAAAATAAGTATACAAATAATTAACGGGAGATACTGAAATTTCAGAGCCGAAGGAGCAACGACCCGGAAACTCTCAGGCACAATGGACCGTTAAAAAAAAACTCTGGAAAAGAGCATTTAGCTCTACCGAAGGTGAAAAGCTCTCAGGTAAAAAGACAGAGGGGTAGCTTGGAGAATTTATTTGAACCAGTTACCATTAGACATTCCGCTGAAAAATTTTCATCAAAATAATGGTGCAAAGATATTGCCATTTGCAGGTTTTAATATGCCTATTAATTATAAAACTGGAATAATTAATGAGCACAAAAATGTCAGAAACCACTCTGGTATTTTTGATGTTAGTCATATGGGGCAAATTTTAATTGAAAATAATGAATCGTATTTACATAAATTAGAAAAATATATTCCATTACAATTAAAAAATTTAACTAAAAATAGATCGCATTATTCATTTTTGCTCAATAAAGATGGCGGTGTTATTGATGATCTAATTATTTCAAATATTGATATTAAAGATAAGCCATATTTGTATATTGTTTATAATGCATCTCGAAAAAAAGAAGACGAAGAAATATTTATTTCTTGTGCTCCTAATGCAAAAAAAATTTATAAAAAAAATTGTTTATTCGCGATCCAAGGACCTGACTCTATTAATGTTTTAAAAAATATTATTGATATTCCAAATAATATGAATTTTTTTGATATTTTAATAAGTAAATACGAAAACAATGAAATAATAGTAAGTAGATCAGGTTATACTGGTGAAGATGGTTTTGAACTTTCTATTCCAAATGAAAGTGCAGAAAATTTAATTACTGATTTACTTAAAAATGAAAATACAATGCTTTGTGGTTTAGGTTCTAGAGATTCATTAAGACTCGAAGCTGGATTAAGTTTATATGGTCATGAATTAAATGAAAATATTACACCAATTGAAGCTGGTTTATCATGGGCTCTAGATAAAGAAAGATTAGAAGATAAAAATTTAAATGGAAATAAGATTTTATCTGATCAATTAAAAAATAAATTATCAAATAAAAAAATAGGTTTAATTTCAACCAATAAATCAATGCTAAGAGATGGGATGACGTTATTCGATAATAATAATAATGAAATTGGCAAAATTACAAGTGGATGTTTTTCTCCTAATCTTAACAAATCTATTGCTATCGGTTACATAAAATCTGAATTTAATACTGATAATCCAATTTTTTGTGAAATTAGAAAAAAATTAGAATTAGTAAAAATTAATAATCTACCTTTTGTAAAAAAAAATTATAAAAAAAATGGGAGCGTATATGAGTGAAAAAAAATACACAAAAGATCATGAATGGGTTTCAATTGAAAATGAAATTGCCACAATTGGTATTAGCAATCATGCCCAAGAATCTCTTGGCGATATTGTATTTATTGAATTACCATCAGTTGGAAATTCGGTTAAAGCAAAAGATGAAATATGCGTCGTTGAATCTGTAAAAGCAGCTTCTGATATTTATGCTCCAATTGATGGTGAAATAATTGAAGTTAATAATAATCTAGAAAATGACGCTGCTATTATTAATCAAGATGCAGAAAACGAGGGATGGATTTTTAAAATGAAAATTTCTGATTCAAATCAATATTCTGAACTTATGTCAGAAGATGAGTATAAACAATTTTTGGAACAATAGATGATTGAAATAGATAAATTTGTTAGCAGACATATAGGGCCTAGAAATGAAGATATTGGAGAAATGCTCAAATTAATAAATTGCTCTTCATTAGATGAATTAATTGAAAAAACTGTACCTAATCATATCATTTTTAAAGATAAACTTAAATTTAGACCTGGGATGTCTGAAGAGTTTAATAAAATTAATACTCAACTTTTATCTTTAAAAAATAATTTCAAAAAAACTTATATTGGAATGGGTTATTATAATACCATTACTCCTAGCGTTATTTTAAGAAATATTCTTGAAAATCCAGGATGGTACACTGCTTACACACCTTACCAACCAGAAGTAAGTCAGGGCAGGTTGGAAATGTTAATGAATTTTCAACAAATGATAATTGATTTGACCGGAATGGATATTGCAAATGCATCTTTACTTGATGAAAGTACTGCGGCAGCTGAGGCTATGATGATGGCTTTTAAAATTAAAAAAAGTGCAAAGTTTACTTTTTGTGTTCAAAATAAATGCCATCCACAAACACTATCTGTTTTAAAAACAAGAGCTAAGCCTTTAGGTATAAAAATTATATTTGACAATCCAGATAATGATACATTTGGTTGTTTAATTCAAAATCCAGACACATATGGGGAAATTGCAAATCTCAACGATTTAATAAATATAAATAAATCTCACGATGCGTTATCAATCATTGCAGCTGATATAATGAGTTTGGTAGTTATGAAATCACCAAAAGATTTTGGTGCTGACATAGTTGTTGGGAGTACACAAAGGTTTGGTGTTCCAATGGGTCTAGGAGGCCCTCACGCAGCATACTTTGCAACACTAGATGAATACAAAAGAATGATACCTGGAAGACTAATTGGCGTGTCAGTTGATCGTACTAATAAAAGATCTTACAGAATGGCTCTTCAAACGCGTGAGCAACATATTAGAAGGGAAAAAGCTACAAGTAATATATGTACTGCACAGGCTTTATTAGCAATTATATCTGCTTCATATGCAATATATCACGGTCCAACTAGATTAAAAAATATTGCTAATGATATTCACTATAAGTCTAGATATCTAAAAAAATCATTAGAGATATTAAATTTTGAAGTAAAATCTAAAAATTATTTTGATACCTTATTAGTAAAAGATTCAAAATCAAAATACTGGGTAAATAAATCTATAGACAATGGTATAAATTTTAGATTTGTAAATGACGATCACTTTTCAATTTCCTTAGATGAAACTACATCACTGCAAGATGTAGATAATTTAATTAAATTTTTTAATGAAAATAATACTGAAATATATGCTGAAGAGATCGAGGGCAAAATTGAAAATTCAATTTTTAAAAGTGATTTAGAAAGAAAAGACAATATTTTAACTCATCCGGTATTTAATATCTATCATTCTGAAACAGAAATGATGAGATATTTAAAAAAACTAGAAAACAAAGACGTTGCTTTAAATAGATCAATGATACCTCTTGGATCTTGTACTATGAAATTAAATGCGGCATCTGAAATGCTTCCAATTACTTTACCAGGTTTTTCAAATGCGCATCCATTCTTAGAACCCCATCAACGTGAGGGATATAATGAAATGATGAGTGAATTAATATCGATGTTAAAAGATATTACTGGTTTTGATGCAGTCTCACTACAACCTAATGCAGGAGCACAAGGTGAGTTTGCTGGTTTATTAGCTATTCAAAAATATCATGAAAAAAATTCAGAAACTAAAAGAAACATTTGTATAATTCCAAAAAGTGCTCATGGAACCAATCCGGCCAGTGCACAGATGTGTGGTATGGATATTTTAATAGTAAACTGTGATGATAAAGGTAACGTTGACTTAACTCACTTAGATAAAAAAATTGAAGAAGCAGGAGATAAATTATCTGCTTTAATGATTACATACCCATCAACACATGGTGTATTTGAGGAAAGTATTGTTGAGATTTGTAAAAAAATTCATGATGCCGGAGGACAAGTGTATCTTGATGGCGCTAATTATAATGCAATGGTTGGTGTAGCTAAACCAGGTAAATTTGGACCTGATGTATGTCATATGAATCTGCATAAGACATTTTGTATACCTCATGGAGGAGGTGGGCCTGGAGTTGGAGCTATAGGATTAAAAAAACATTTAGCAGATTTTGCTCCTGGACATCCCATGTTTAAAAATGAAATTGGTTTAACAACTCAAGAGGCAGTTTCTGCAGCTCCTTGGGGCAGCGCATCTATTTTACCTATTTCATATTCCTATATTTCTATGATGGGTGACGATGGTTTAAAATTAGCAACTCAAGTTGCAATTTTAAATGCTAATTATATTAAAGAAAGATTAAAAAATTATTACCCTATTTTATATACTGGTAAGAATAATATGGTGGCACACGAATTTATTATTGATATCAGGCCATTTAAACAAGAATTAAATATTTCAGACGAAGATATTGCTAAAAGACTAATCGATTATGGATTTCACGCACCTACAATGTCCTTTCCCGTTCCCGGTACTTTGATGATTGAGCCTACTGAAAGTGAATCAAAAGAGGAACTAGATAGATTTTGTGAGGCAATGATTTCTATTCACAATGAAATTACTATGATTAGGGATGGTAAATTTGATAAAGTAGATAATCCCATAAAAAATGCCCCTCATACCATTGAAGAAGTGTCTTCTGACAATTGGGATCACAAATATTCCCGAAAAGATGCTGCCTACCCCCATGCTTATTTGATAAATAATAAATACTGGAGTCCAGTTAGTAGAATTGATAATGTATACGGTGATAGAAATTTATTTTGTGTTTGTCCTCCAATTGATGAATACGAAGAGGCTAAAACAGGATAATTGCTATTTATCAATTATTTAAAATATTAATTTAATAATAAGTATGATTTATATTAATCTTATTTTAGTTTTTTTAGTGCTAGTCGCAATCCATGAGTATGGTCATTATATAGTTGCGAGATTTTTTAAAGCTGAAGTTACTGATTTTTCAATTGGATTTGGTAAGCCTCTTTTAAAATATACAGATAGAAATGGCACTACATGGAAATTATCTCCAATTCCATTGGGTGGATATGTAAAAATCAAAGGTCTTGATAATATATTTTCTCCAAATCCTAACGATGAACAAGGATCCTTTCAATCTCTTACACTTTTTCAAAAGATATTAGTACTTTTAGCAGGAAGTATTTTTAATATTCTTAGTGCGTGGTTTGCTCTTTTCTGCATATTTTTCTTTTTTGGAATTGTTAGTTTAATGCCGATTATTGGATCAGTTAGCGAAAATTCATCTGCATTTGAAAATGATCTCAGAGAAGGAGATAGAATACTTGAAATAAATAATATTAGTATTGAAGAATTTTCTGATATTCCAAAAGCAATTGCAAATAACCAAAGTGTAAATATTTTAATAGAAAGAAATAATCAGATAATTGAAAAAAATTTTGATCTAAAATTTAATGAAGAATTAAATAGGTACATTATTGGAATTTCTTCACCTCAAAATCCTATTATTGATAAGTATAATTTAATTGATTCAATTAAAAACTCATCTTTATTCATACCTACATATTATGCTGCTTCTTTTGCATTTCTTCAACAATCTTATAAAGAAAATACATTAGGAGATCAGTTAGCTGGGCCGATAGGGATCGTTAAAAATGCAGATCAAATGATGCTAGATCAGGTAAGGGGAGTTCTGTTTTTATTTATTATTATTTCTTTGTTTGTAGGATTATTTAATTTGCTTCCTATTCCTCTTTTAGATGGTGGTCATATAATGTATTTTATTATTAGAAGAATTTTTTCAAACTCCCTTCCTGAGTTTATTACAAGAGTTTATTTGGCTGTGGGGATAACAATAATATCTTTTCTCTTTATAGTTGTGACTTACAACGATATTTTTTATAAATAAATATTATTGGGAGATAAAATGACAAATTTTGAAAAAGTAAAAGAATTTATGACAACTTTTGGTCAAGAAGTAAAAACTAGTGCTGAATTTCCAGAAAATAAAATTGTTGAATTAAGAAAAAAATTGATTGATGAAGAGTTTAATGAATTAAAAGATGCAATTAATGATAATGATATCATTGAAGTTGCTGATGCCTTAACTGATATTTTAGTTGTAACATACGGTGCAGGTGCGGCTTTTGGTATAGATCTAGATAAATGTTTTAACGAAGTTCATCGTAGTAATATGAGTAAACTTTCAGAGGAAGGTAAGCCAATTTATAATGAATTCGGTAAAGTGATGAAAGGACCTAATTATTCACCACCAGATTTGAAAAAAATAATTTAAATATTTTTTAGAGCATCATCTAAAGACTTCTTTAAGTCTGAAACATCTTCAATTCCAATTGAAAGTCTGATGAGAGTATCAGAAATTCCTAATTCATCTCTAATTTTTTTATCAATAGATGCATGTGTCATTATAGCTGGATGCTCAATTAAACTTTCAACTCCACCCAAACTTTCTGCTAGTGTAAATATTTGAATTGTTTCAAGAAATTTTTTTGCTGAATTAATATCACCCATTAATTCAATTGATAATATTCCTCCAAATCCAGTCATTTGCTTTTTTGCAATTTCATAAGTTGGGTTATTTTCCAATCCAGGATAAAAAACGTTTTTAATTTTAGGATGTTTTACTAAATAATTAGCAATTTCTAAAGCGTTGTTATTGTGCCTCTCCATTCTTACAGCAAGTGTCTTAATTGATCGTATAAGTAAATAACAATCAAAGGGGCTGGGAACAGCACCAACTGCATTTTGAATATATTTAATTTTATCAGCTAAAATTTCATTATCATTTATAACTAATGCACCTCCAATTATATCTGAATGACCTCCAAGATACTTGGTTGACGAATGTATAACAACATCAGCCCCATTATTTAATGGTTGCTGATTGTAGGGTGATGCAAAAGTATTATCACAAACAACAATAATATTATCATCTTTTAGGCTTTCTCTAATTTTTTTTATATCTATAATTTTTAATAATGGGTTAGAGGGTGTCTCAACCCAAATCATTTTCGTGTTTTCTTTTAGATGACCTTGCCAATTATTTTCTTTACTAAGATCAGTATATGTTACTTCCACATCTTGATTCACTGTTTTAATTTTATCAAAAATTCTTCTTGTTCCACCATAAACATCATCGCTACAAATAATTGAATAATTTTTACCTAAAGCATCTGATAATGCAGAAATTGCTGCCATACCTGAGCTAAAAGCATAAGCAAATTTACCATCCTCCAATTCAACTAATAACTTTTCTAATATATCTCTTGTTGGATTTCCTGTTCTTGCATATTCATAAGTAAAGTCACCAGGAGAATTTTGTTTAAAAGTCGATGAAAGATGAATAGGGGGCATTACTGCACCCGTAGTTTCATCAGCGCCATGACCTGAATGAATTACTTTAGAATTAAATTTTTTATCTTTAGTATTCATAACTACATCCAATCAGCATATGGTAAATTTCTGGATAATAAGTATTCTTTATTAAACATTTTATCATAATATTTATTTGCATCATCACAAAGTATTGTTACAATTTTTTTACCCGTACCCATTGATTGGGCCAGTTTTACTGCACCACATATATTGACCCCAGAACTTAATCCTAGAAATAATCCATCTGTTTTCATAATTTTAAATAGCATTTCCATACATTCTTGATCAGAAACAAAAAAAGATTGATCTACATTACAATTTTCTAAATTTTTTGTTACTCTAGCCTGTCCGATGCCTTCTGTTATAGATTCTTCACCTTTTTTTTCTGGTTTACCATTAGTAAAATAATTAAACATTGATGATCCTTGTGAGTCTGTACAAGCTATAATAATTGTTTTATTTTTTGATTTTAGACCAACACTAACACCAGTTAATGTTCCTCCAGTTCCAATTGCACATGTGAAACCATCTATTTTTCCATCTGTTTGTTTAAATATTTCTGCAGATGTTGTTTTCTCATGAAACTTGTAATTTGCTAAATTCTCAAATTGACCAGCCCAAAAAGTTTTCTTACCTGTTTGTTTTTCAATATCTTTAGCTAATTGCTTTGAGACTTTTTGATAATTTCCAGGATCGGAATATGGTTTTGCATCAACTAAATGAAGTTTTGCCCCCATATTTTTAAGTATATCTCTTTTAGATTGAACGGTTATGTTAGGCATTACAATTTCTAGATTATAATTTTTTGCATTACAAACTAATGCTAAACCTATTCCTGTGTTCCCAAAAGTGCCTTCAACGACAGTTCCCCCTGGTTCCAATAATTTTTTTTCTTCTGCATCCTCGATAATACCAAGTGCTGTTCTATCTTTTACTGAACCAGCTGGATTCATAAATTCAGCCTTGCCATATATTTCACAACCTGAAATTTCTGATGGGTATTTTAATTTTATTAAAGGAGTGTTACCAATTAACTCAGTAACATTATTTGTTATCATCAATATCTCTTACACCATATGGGTTGAATGATGTATCTTTATTAATGTTAATATTTTTAACAGGATTACCTACCATTGTTGCATAAGGAGGAACATCTTTTAATACCACTGTATTAGCTCCAACTCTTGCGCAACTTCCAATATTAATTGGACCAAGAATACTTGCACCACAACCAATAATTACATTATCCTCAATTGTTGGATGTCTTTTTGTATCTCTTTGATCTTTCGAATTTTCAGCAGGACTGATACCTCCTAATGTTACACCATGATAAAGTGTAACATTATCACCGATTTCACTTGTTTCACCAATTACAGTTCCCATCCCATGATCTATAAAAAGATTTTTACCTATCTTTGCAGCTGGGTGAATTTCAATTCCAGTTAAGAAACGACTAAATTGAGATATTATTCTTGCAAGAGTGTACAAATTTAAATTCCATAATTGATTTGCTATTTTATGAAAAAATACAGATTTTACACCAGGATAAGTTAATATTATGCTTAATTTACTTCTAGCTGCAGGATCTCTTTTAATTATTGATTCTAAATAACTATCCATCAAGTGAATAAGTAGTCATTAAAATCTTTATTTCAATCACCTTAATTCTCTTTAAAGCTCTTAAATTTAATAAAAATGTAGGTTATATATTAAAAAGTACAACACTTATCGAGTGCGGTGGTAGTATTAAAAATCCTTTATTTGTTTTTAAGGAATTTTTTTTGATCTTAACCTTTGAAGTGTTTGCATAAGTATTAAGGTCAACTTTATTAGATCCTTCAATACAATAATTTTCAGCAATCATATCTAGATATGGAACTTTTAAAAGTATTTTCTCTGAACTTGATTTATTAACTACAGACATACACATATGTTTTCCATTCATTGTTACTGCAGAGTCAATTAGTTTATTATTTTTATATTCAGGCTGTTTACCTAATTTAAAAGAAACAAAATTTGAAGAATTAACAACTGATTTTAAAATTTTACCTTTATGAAATTTTGTATAAAGTTCTAAAACAAGTGTTGTTGGAGTTTTCCAAATTTTCTTTTTTTCTATTCGGTAATTACCCATTACATTTATCAAATGATAAATACCAGTGTTGGTTATTATATCCCCTCTATTTATACAGGCGTTAAGAAGTGAAGCAGCATAAATTGCATCAGCAATATTATAATTCTCAATAAAATAAGGTTGAGTTGCTTCTACATAAGTGTTCCATTCATCAAAGGCTATTTTAATATTCTTATTAGAATATTTTTTTATTTCTCTTATTGTTCTATCTAACATTAATCTAACTTCTGTTGCTGCAGCAACCGTTGGAATATAACGCGTTTTATAATTTGGATGTTTTTTATCTTTCTCGGTTCTTATAGAATAATAATGGACACTCAATTCATCAATTTTTTCTTTAATATTTTTTAATACATACTCATTCCAATGACCAAAATGATCTGAACAGGCACCAACTGCAATAAATCGTAATTTTTTATTTAATTTTTTTAACTCTTTTACAAAAGAATTATATTTATTTGCATAAGTAATTGGATCTGTATGACCAATTTGCCATCCTCCAAACATTTCATTTCCTATGAATATCGTTTGCAACTCATAAGGATTTTTTCTACCGTTTTTATATCTTAATTTTCCATATTTTGTATTAATTGAACCAATCATATACTCGATCCAATTTTTTGCTTGTTGGATAGTACCATCACCAGTATTAATTGTAATCATTGGTTCGCTCCCAATATATTCACACCATTTCATAAATTCATCTGTACCTACATCGTTATACTCCCATTGATACCAAGCATGATCGTAGTAGGGAAGGCGATAATCTTTTTTTCCAATTCCATTCTGCCAATTATAACCTGAAAGAAAATTCCCTCCAGGCCAACGAATATAACTTGGCTTCCATTCTTTAATCATTTCTGTGATATCTTTTCTAAATCCAAAAATTGTATTTTTTGGCATTAATGAACAGTTTGCAATAAAAATTGTTCCAGACTTAATAGAGATAGATAGGGTTTTTAGGCTATTACTTTTTTTAAAAGTAAATGTTTTTTTAATTTTTTTCCAATTTTTATTTGCATTAAATGTGAAATTTATTTCTCCAATATTTATAAACACTTTCTGATTTTCACCTTTGAAATAAATACTGAATTCGTATTCATCTTTTGAGTCAATAATATTAATCTTTTGCTTAATACCTCTTTGTATTTTTGATTTTTCTCGAATAGTAATTTGTTGAGATTGTTTGCCACTCCCGTATCTACTAATAATCTCTTCACCTTTTACAATATATTCTGAGTTAGAATGTGCGTACATAACGTGTTTTGCAGAAGCGTTATAACCTTTCCAAGGCTGTACAATGCCAAAATCTAAATGATCATTTTCTAAACCATTGTTCCAAACTAATTTATCAGGACCACAAAATTTTCTATTTTCTACTACTTCTGCCCAAATTCCATTTCTATAAATTGCATCTCCAATATGTTCCAGATTAGTTCCAAACATATGTTTTGAAAGTTTTGATAGTATATTATTTTTTGAAAAAGAAATTGTTGCAATATTTTTATTCATTCATCGCCCATATTTTATCACTGGGTAAATGAACATAAATTGTATCATCTTTTTTTATGTCTTGTAATCCTACAGATTGTAATGAGCATTCTAATTCTAAATCGTTTACTATAATTTTGTATCTAGTATGAGTTCCTGAAAATATAACTGATTTAATTAAGCCTTTGAATGAATTATCATTGAAATCATTATTTTTACTTAACTTTATGTTTTCGGGTCTAATAGTTATTATATTATCTTCATTTAAATCTGTATAATTTTCACCTTTGTAATGAACTGTTCCAATATTAGTAGATAGATTATCATTGTATTTCTTTGCATTAATAAAATTAACTCCACCAAAAAATTTTGCAGCTTTTATATTTTTTGGTTTTTCATAATATTTTTTTGGAGAAGTAAAATTTTGTAACTCGCCATCAAAAATTAAAGCTATTTTATCTGCTAGAAGAACCGCCTCTTCTTGATCATGTGTTACAAATATTGTTGTTACTTTTAATTTTTGTTGAATAGTCACAATTAAATCTCTCATTTCATCTCTTAAATGCGCGTCAAGATTACTTAACGGTTCATCTAGAAGCAATATTCTAGGATTAGATATCAATGCTCTGGCTAGCGCAACTCTTTGTTGTTGACCTCCAGAAAGCTGTTTTGGCTTTCTTAATCCAATATCTGGTAATTTTACCAGTTCTAACATTTCTTTTACTTTTTGATCTATTATATTTTTATCTACACCTTTCATTTTTAATGCAAATCCAACATTTTCATTTACGTTCATATAAGGAAACAAAAGATAATTTTGGAAAACCATAACTACCCCTCTTTTTTCAGTTGGAATATTTAATAGTGATTGCTCATCAAGAATAATATCTCCACTATCAGGTTGAAACAATCCTGTGATCATTTTCAAAATAGTTGTTTTACCGCAACCTGAAGGTCCGAGAAAAGCAACAAGTTCTCCACTTTCAATATCTAAATTTACATTATTTACTGCTGGTCTATCCATGCTAGGAAAACTTTTGATTAAATTTTTAATATTTAGTTTACTCATTTTTATATTTTCCCAAATCCACTAGTAGCTCCAGATTCACCAGAAACAAATTTGGATGTAAAAAATAATATCAATATAGCAGGAAAAATAAATATAATTGATATTGCAGCTGTTAAAGCTGGATTCCCTGATGAGGCAGTAGAAAACACAAGGAGTGGTAGTGTCATAACTTTTCCCGCACCAATTAAAAATGTTAAAAGATACTGACTCCATGAAACTAAAAATGCAAATAATGCCGCAACAACCATACCTGGAGCTATAGCAGGTAAAGTAATTAATAAAAATGTTCTAGTTTTATTTGCCCCTAAAGTTCTTGCTTGATGTTCAAAGTCAGGGTTATAGTTTGCAAATATTCCAGTCATAGTAAGAACTACGTATGGCATAATAGGTACTAAATGCACTAAACATACTCCAAAATAATTACCTGAAAAACCCCATGATATAAAATTGATATTCAGTCCTAAAACAAAAGCTATTGGAGGAAGTATAGTGGGTGAGACCATTATAAAAATAATTAATTTTTTAAATCTAAAATTTAATAAACCCAGAACTCTTGCAGCAGGTAATGCAATTATTATTGAAACAATTGTCACTAAGAAACCAATACTTAAACTATTTAATAATGCTTTGATAACTGCAGGATTAGAAGCCCAAAGTTCTATAAATCCTTCGAAAGTTCTTTGACCAGGTTTAGGTATTAATTTTAATCTTACCCAAGCTTGTAGACTTAACTCTTTTGGAATAACTTGAGGATAAAACCATCTAAAAGAAAATGCATTAATAAAGAAGGCTATAAGAGGTAATATTAAAATAATTGCACCTAAATAAATTGCATATATATTTATTTTTTTTAAATTATTATTCATTAATCCTTCCTAATTTTTGCCTGAGTTAACCAAAAATAAAATACAACTAAAATCATTACTATTATTGCAATAATAATGCTTAATGCCATCCCTTCACTTCTTGCATTAAGATCAGGGTTCAAGAAAAATTCAAATGCCATAACCGGTAACATTTGAGGATAAATTACACCTAGCAATGCTGGAACTTCATATGCACCAAAACTAAAAGCAAATACTATTATTGATGCAGAAAATAGATTTGGCATAACTAAGGGTAAAATAACATATCGAAATCTTTGCCATCTATTTGCTCCTAAGCTTTGAGCAAGTTCTTCAAAATTTTCTCCTAAAGATTGTAATACTGACATTAAAATTATAAAAAAGAATGCTGCTTCTTTCCAAATATAAGCAAGAATAATACCTAACCCATATTTATCTTTAACTAATACGGGAAAATCTCCTGGACTCCCAATTAATCCAATTTGAGATGCGAAACGAGCTAATAAACCACTTTGAGAAAATACGAATATAATCCCAACTGCTACAACTAAATGAGGCATTGGCAAGTTTAATGAATATATAAAATTACAAATTGTTTTTGCAAAAAATGTTTTTCTTATTGCTAGAGCACCAAACAAAGCAAAAACTGCTGCTAAAAAAGTACTAGCAAAACTTACCCATAAATTTAATCCTAAGCCAGTCCAAAATAATTTTGCATATCTTTCGGAAAACATAACATTGTAATACGCTGAAAAATTTATTTCATATTTTCCGATTGCTGGTTGGTACCCTAAGCTTTGTAAAAATCCATAAAAAATTCCTCCAAAAAAAAGAGTAAAAATAATTAAAAGGGGCGGAGTTAAAGATAAGATAATTTTTAATCTTTCTCCGCCCATTTTCTTAATAAAATATTATTTTATTTTAAAAGTACGTTTGCTTCCCAATCAGCTTCAATTAAATCTTGATATTCTGCAGCAATGTCAGAAACAAGAGCCTTCGCAAGGATGTCTTGATCCTCAGCGGCATCTCCAAGATTATTTTGAGCTTCAGCTATTGCAGCTTTTCCAGCAGCATCTGTAACTTTAGCCGTGCTAATACCCCAACCACAGCAGAAACCATTTGCTGGTTGTACTTGCGCAGCTTGTAGTTCAGGTTCTAATACTAGGTTTGCATATACTAGTGCAGCAGCTTTGTTAGGAGCATTATAAGGAATAGCCCAATAATTGAAATCTCCGATCATATTTTCATAAAAAGCAAATGCTCTTGATGTTGGAGGTGTTGTTCCGGCAGTATTTGTAGGTCCAGCACCTCTTGGAGATTGTGTAAAGTCTAAATCAACTTCACCATTAGCAAATAGACTATGCATTTCTGCATTATCTTTTGGATAAGTTTCTCCACCTCTCCAAAGATCTTTTTCCCAAGAATTTAATAATTTCCAAACTTCTGGAGCCCACTTATCATATAATTCTTGATTGAATGGACCTACCCACTGCGCATGTCCACCACTTAGCTCAAAGAAAATTTGTTTTACAAATCTTGTACCAACAAATCCACCTTTACCAGGTCTTATGTAAGTAAATCTTCCAGGGTTTTCTGCTATCCAATTACTTAATTCAGCATAACTACGAGGCATATCATCATAATTATTTCTCGCTGAGTCATACATAAAGTGGAACTGAGCACTAGACCATGGACTTTCCATACCTTCAACAGGTCTTCCAAAGTCTAAGTTTACTGCTGGATTGTCCCAAGCAACAAATTCACTGTTAGGTAAACCAGCAGCAAATGGTCCATAAAGAAGATTAGCTTGTTTTAATGTCCAGAAATTTTCTCCATTAATCCAAATCAAATCAATATTTCCATTATCGCCAGTTACTCCAGCTTCTTTCTCACTTAGTACCTGGTTTACAGCGTCAACTGTTCCTTTTAAAGGAACTCTGTTCAAAGTTATGTTATATTTTTCTTTTAATGGAACTCCATAAAAGTCATCAACAAAACCATTGATAGCGTCTGATCCACCCCACATGTACACATTTACCTGTCCGCCATCAGCTGCTTTAACAACATCATCCCATGAATTAAATCCAGGTGCAGTTTCAGCAAATACTAATTTTGAAAAAAATAAACTTATAAATGTTAAGGTAAGAAATTTAAGTTTAATTTTCATCTTTCCTCCTAATATATTGAATCAAAATAATAATTTAATTTGATCCATTATCCTTTGGTGAGATATAATCTACTAAAGGAATCTCGTCTACAAGCTTTAAATCATTCCAAGCTGCAAATTCTAATAATTCTTTACTATAATCTCCTTGACCGACAGCATAATGATGTTCATGTCCAATAATATTTAGAGTATTTATAAGGTTTTCCGCCGAAATATGAGATCTGTTTAATTTTGTTTCTTTAAACCATCCTCTAGTTCCATCAAAACCTTTATTATTATGTTCAAAAATTTCTGAATTTATAATTAATATTCTTTCAGCATTATTTCCTAAGTATGTTGTTGTAGATTTTTGAGCTTTAAATACTTGATCTCCAGCAACGCCATATTTTTTATCTGTTTTTCTTCCTAAGGTACTATGATCAACCCATTTTATTCCATCTTCATTCGCAAAATGTCTTGGCGACACTCCGCAGTGCCACATTAATACGGCATCAGCTTTAGTATCAAATGTTGCAAGATCTAAAAGTGTAGATGATTTATCACTGCTTGATATGTAATTTAATAATAGCATGCTTAATGAACCTTGAACATCTCCTTCACAAGATACCGCAATACCATCTTCGCTACCTATCCAACCATAAGCCATGCAAGGAGCAATTCCATATAATTCTTGAAACTGAGACCAACATTGGACTGCCATAGAGTCCCAGTTATTTTCATGCCTCATTTTTTTTAATGCAAAATATACTCTTGTTACTTTATTAAATGATTCTTCATCTGATACTGAGATTGAAGATGCAGCATTTTTTATTTTTTTTATTTCTTGATCAATTAATGATTGATCAAAACTTTTTGCTAGTGAAATTAATTCTTTAATTGTTGTTTCTTCAATTGTTGATCCAATATTTTGTTTTATTTTTTTATTATCGACAATCATATTGTCAAAACCTGGAGATATACCACCAACTAATCCTATTTTTGATTGTTTAATTTTTTTATCTGCTACCAATGATCTTAAAGTAATCAAAAACTTGTTTTTAAATTCATCAGTATCACCATAATTATAAAACCATTTAGTTTTAATTTTTTTTTCATGAAGTATTTTTTTAATTATTCCTAAATAATGACTTACTGAAACTAAAGAGTGTAATTTTACATCACCTTCATTTTCAAGATCTGGAACTGCCCATAAACCCATTTTATTTGTAATATTACAAAGAGGGTATAATTGCTCTCCTGAACTGCATGAACTTGTTTGTAATATTAAAAAATCAATTTTGTTTTTAAAGAATTTTTCTGCTTCTACTGAGTCCTCTTTAGAAAATATAGTTTTATGGAAACAAATTAATTTAGCGTCATATTCTGCAATGATTTTTTTTAAATGATTTTCGGATTTTATTCTTACCTGTTGTTCCTCTGAAAAGTAAGGACTAATTGCTGTAGCTACAAAACCAATTGTCAATACTTCCTTCATATCCAAATTATACTAAATGATATAATGTATCTATTGTCAATTATTTAATCTTAAGTTAAATCTTATTTCTATATTTTAATATTAAACGTTATTATTTTCATAAAAAATGATTGAGAAACAAAAAATTAATTGGATCTATAAAAAAATCTTTACGATTAGATTTTTTGAAGAAAGAATAAAAAAAATTGCTAAAGAGAAAACAGTACCAGGCTATCTTCACACTTGTATAGGTTCTGAGGCTATTTGTGTAGGAGTAATGGCAGCATTAAATCAAGATGATTGGATATCAAGTACATATAGAAACCATGGTCATGCTATAGCTAAAGGTTGTGAATTAAACGAAATTACTTCTGAAATTTATGGAAGAAAAACTGGAATTTGCAAGGGGCGTGGCGGTAGTATGCATATAAGTGATTTTAGCAAAGGTATGCTTGGTTCATTTGGAATTGTTGCAGCTGGTCCAGCAGTAGTCTTAGGAGCAGCTTTACAAGAAAAAATAAATAAGAGTTATAAAACATGTGTATCTTTTTTTGGTGATGGTGCAATTCATAATGGAGCTTTTCATGAGGCTGCAGGTTTAGCAAAGCTATGGGATATACCAATGATTTTTGTTTGTGAAAATAATGGTTATGCGGAAGCTACTGCAACTGATTGGCATTTAAATACAAAAGAGTTATCAGATATAACTAAAGCCTATGACATGCTCTCGTACATTGGTGATGGCAATAATGTATTTGAAGTTTACGACATTACCAAAAAAGCTATTAATGAAGCTAAACAAAAAAATACTCCCATATTTTTAGAATTTAAAAACTACAGATTTTCTGGACAGTACGAAGGCGATACTCAACTTTATCAACCACAAGAAGAAATTGATAAAGCAAAACAAAATGATCCAATAAAGTTAGCAAAAGAAAATTCATCAAAATATGGTTTGAACAAAAATGATTTAGAAAAAATTATTAATGAAGCTAAAGAAGAGGTTGATAAGGCATTTGATTTTGCTGATACTCAACCTTGGCCTCAACCAGAGGATGCACTTGAAGATGTATATGTAAACTATCCAGTGGAAATTAACAGATGACAATAAAAACAGTTAAAGATGCAATTAATGATGCATTAGTTCAATCATTTGAAGAAGATAAAAATGTTATTTTGATGGGTGAAGATATTGCAGGAGGTAAAGGTCGAGAACAATATCAAGGTACACAAGATGCATGGGGAGGACCTTTTGGTGTTACTCAGGGACTTTATACTAAATTTGGTGGTGAAAGAGTTCGAGATACTACTATTGCAGAAGCAGGTTTTTTCGGTGCCGCTATTGGAGCTGCAATGACAGGCTTAAGACCTATTGTGGAATTAATGTATGTTGACTTTGCAGGTGTATGTTTTGATCAAATGATGAATCAAGCTGCTAAAGTGAGATACATGTTTGGCGGCAAGCAAAAAGTACCGATGGTTGTAAGAACTGTAGTCGGTGCAGGATTTCGCGCAGGTAGCGAACATTCACAAACTCTTTATAGTCTTTATACTCATATACCAGGGCTAAAGGTTGTTGCGCCATATGATGCATACGATGCCAAAGGTCTTTTACTATCCTCAATTAAAGATGATGATCCAGTAATTTTTATGGAACATAAAAGATTATACATGACAAGTTGTGAAGTACCTGATGATTTAAAACCCATTCCACTTGGTAAAGGTAGAATAAGAAGAGAAGGAAGTGATGTTACTATAATTGCTATTCAAAGAATGAACTTATTCGCTGAAGAAGCAGCTAATGAATTAGAAAAAATTAATATTAGCTGTGAAATAGTTGATCCAAGAACTTATTCTCCACTTGATGAAGAATTAATTTTTCAATCAGTCAAAAAAACTGGCAAGGTTATAGTTGTTGATGAATCAAACCCTAAATGTTCTTTAGCTTCAGAAATATCTTCTTTAATTTCGGAAAAATGTTTTTCAGATTTAAAAGCTGCAGTAATTAAAATAACCGCTCCACATACTCCTGTACCATTTAGTCCACCAATGGAAGATTTTTATATTCCTTCAACAAAAAAAATAATTGATGCTGTTAAAAAATTAAAAGATGTATAAATTTAAAAAATTAAAGTAAATATTTTATTTCATGCAAGTCCCTAAAAAAATTTTAGATAAATTCCCAAAATTATCAAAAGAAATTTTGCTTAACAATTTATCCTTACCAAGTGGAAAAAATAAAATGATACTTGATACAGATACCGCTAATGAAATAGATGATCAATTTGCATTAGCATGGACATTATTATCAAAAGATAAAATTGACCTATTAGGAGTTACTGCTGAACCTTATTCTTTCCGACATCATAAAGACGAATTAATAGAAGCATTCGATATAATATCTAATAATAAAACTATTGATAATACTAAAGAAAATTTAGTTTCTGATTATAGATCTTGGGTTAATGGACTCATAGATGCAAATATTCATCCAAATGATATTTATTTTGATACACCAGAAGAAGGAGTTGAAAAAAGCTATCAAGAAATAATTACTATATTTAAAAAACTGAATATTAAACATGAAGGAATGGTGTTTAGAGGTTCGCCTAAATATTTAGAAAATTATAACGAACCAATAGTAACTGAATCTAGTAAATTCATAGTAGATATGTGTAAAAAATATTCAAATGAAAAGATTTATGTTTGTGCAATAGGGTGTCTTACAAATATCGCTTCGGCACTTTTAACAAACCCAGAAATTATTAAAAATTTAGTAGTTGTTTGGACATCTGGTTTTCCTACATACAGTTTTAATAATAATAAAAACTCATTGAATTTAGTTCAAGATGTTTTGGCATCTCAATTACTTTTTGAATGTGGTGTTGCACATGTTTATTTACCAGGTTTCAATGTGGGGGCGCAGTTAACTCTTTCATTGCCCGATATGAAAGAATTTGTAAAAGGAAGAGGGGAAATTGGTGATTACTTATATTTTCTATACACAAATAACCCTTTGCATAAACAAAGAGGTGTTTTAGATCAAAGTTGGAGAACATGGGTAATATGGGATGTTATTAATATTGCTTGGCTAATAAATCCAAATTGGGTACCTACAAAAATTATCAATTCCTCATCTCTTGATAATGAATTGTACTGGATTAAAAATGATAGCAATAATCTTATTAGAGAAGCCTTTGGTGTTAATAGAGATGAAATTTTTAATGATTTTTTTAAAAAATTAAATAATCTTAAATGAAATTAGGAGTTCATTCAGCAACATTTGTTAAAAATTGGTCAGAGGATATTACTCCTTATATTAAACTTTGTAGAGATGCTGGTTACTCTTCAGTTGAAGTATCATTACTAGGTCAAAACGAAAAGTCAGCCATAGAAATAGGTAAATTAAGTAAAGATCTAGATATTAATATTACATGTACAACAGGTTTGTCTAAGGATGAAGATATAACAAGTAATAATCAAAATATTAGAAAAAGAGGTAAGGATAAACTCATAGAGGCTATTAATTTGACTTCTCTTATGGGGTCTAAAATTTTATCTGGGGTTATACACACTGCATGGGGAATAAGTGATAATTATGGAAAAGATAAATCTCTTAAATATAAAAATTCATCAAATACTCTAATCGGATTAACAGACATTTTAGAAGATAAAGATATTAAATTAGGAATAGAGCCTCTAAATAGATATGAAACTGACTTTATTAACACTGTTGATGAAGGTTTAGAATTATGCTTGATGATCAACCATTCTCACGTTGGTTTATTGTTAGATGTTTATCATATGAATATAGAAGAAAAAGATATGTGCGCGTCAATTCTCAAAGCAAATCATAATATTTTTCATTTTCATGTAGCAGAAAATGATAGAGGTATACCTGGTTCAGGGGAATTAAATTTTAATAGAATTTTTGAAACTTTAAATAAAATAAATTATTCTGGTAATGTTACTTTAGAAATGTTTATTCAATCAAACCAAGAGACAAGTAAAGATTTATTTACATGGAGAAATATTGAAAATAATCCTTTTGATGCAATTCAAAAGTCTTATGAGTATTTAAAGAAATTTATTAAATGATAGAATTTCATAAAAAATGGATAACTAACTCTTGCTTAATAATTAAAGAAAATTATCAAAAAATTAATATGCTTGATCAAGAGATTGGTGATGGAGATCACGGTACAACAATATTAAGAGGCCTAGAGGAAGCTGTATCTCATTTTAGAACAAATAATGAATTTGATAATTCAATATCATTTATGAATGAAATTTCGAAATTGATGAGGATTTCTATGGGTGGCGCTTCTGGAATTTTGATGACAATCTTCTTTAAAGAATTAGGTAATTTAAATTTTAATGATCTTTATAATACAATCTTAATTACTTTTTCAAATACTATAAATAAAATAGAAACAAGAGGTAAAGTAAATTTTGGTGATAAAAGTTTTTTAGATATTTATGTACCTATTCATCAAGAATTAATTCAAAATAATCTTATTGATTTTGATAAAATAATTACAAAAATTGATGAATCTCTCGAATACACAAAATCTTTGGAAGCTCGTGTTGGCAGAGCAAAGTTTTTAGATTCAAAAGGTGTTGGTGTTATAGATCCAGGCGCATATTCAACGTCTATAATATTAAAAGAATTCTTTAAGGAAATTAATAATGAAAAAAATAATTAATAATAACATAAATATTGTGGATGATATGTTGAGTGGTTATGTTAAATCACATTCAGACAGAGTTAAATTTTCTGAAATAAATAAAAGAATTATTTGTCGAAAAAATAAAAAACAATTAAATAAAGTTCCCATCTTGATAGGAAACGGATCTGGTCATGAGCCTATTGCCGTAGGTTGGATTGGTGAGGGTATGCTTGATGCTAATATTGTTGGAGATATTTTTTCTGCTCCTTCAGGAGATTTAATATTTGAAGGAATTAAAATTTTTAAGGATCATTCTTCTATTTTATTATTAATTTCTAATCATTCTGGTGATGTAATGAATGGAGAAATGGCAATAGAAATGGCTGAAGATGAAAATATAAATGCTAAATGTTTAATTATGTATGATGACATAGCTTCTGCACCACAAGGAAATGAATCTCAAAGAAGAGGAGGGGCAGGTACAACATTTGTTTATAAAATACTTGGAGCCTTATCTGAAAAAGGTGCTGATATTAAACAATTACTGAGTCTAGGAAAACAAATTGTTGATAATACAAGAACATTATCAGTTGCAATAAGCCCTGGCACATCTCCAATTACTGGAGAAAAAATTTTCACAATTAAAGAAGATGAAATTTTTATAGGAATGGGGGTTCATGGAGAGTCTGGATATGGTAGGCAAAAAATTCAACCATCTAAAAAAATTATTTCATTTATGTTAGATAAAATATTTGATGATTTTAATTACAAATCGGGCGATATAGTTATACCATTTGTTAATGGATCAGGATCTACAACTTTAATGGAATTATTAATAATATTTAATGATTTAGAAGAATATTTATCAAAATATAATATTCAAATATTTAAACCCTTAATTAATGAATACATCACAACTCAAGATAGTGGAGGATTTTCTATATCTTTACTAAATTCTAGTGAAGAAATGAGAAAATTATGGCTGGAGCCTTCATCAGTTCCTTATTTTCACTTGTGATGCATCAAAAAGAATTAATTAATGATGTGTTAATTAATAGAAAGTTTTTTGCATTAGCAATAGACCAGGGAACGAGTCTAAAAGAAATTATAAATCAAAAAAAAAATAATTTTAAAGATGAGGATTATTTTTTTTTTAAAAAAAACATAATAGAAATATTAGGATTAAATCTTTCAGCTGTTTTATTTGATTTTGAGACATATGAAAAATATGAAAAGTTTAAAAATTTAAATATACCAAAAATTATTGCATATGAAGATGATGCTTATAACATTGATAATGTTGAAAGAATTACTAAACTACCAACTAATAAATCAATAGATAAAACAATAGATGATTTTAAGGCAATTAAATTTTTTATGTATTATAATCCAGACTCTCCTCAAGAAATAAACAATAAAAAAAAAATTTTAATAAAAAAAATAGGAAAAATGTGTTTAAATTTAAATAAACCATTTTTATTTGAGCCCTTATTGTACAATGATCCTTTAACCAAAAAATCTAATGAAGAATATAATAAGAAAAAGCATGAATATATAACATATTTTTACTCTGAATTTTCTAAACCAGATTATAATGTCAGCATTATTAAAATCGAATTTCCTTTTAATGAAAGCATTCTAGATGATTATAATAATGCTAATACAATTAGTTATTGTGAAGAAATATTATTGAATACATTTGGTAAAACAATGAAGCCGTTTGTATTTTTGAGTGCTGGAATGAAATTTAGCAATTTTTATAAATCAATGTCTATTTCAATGAAATTAAACATTAATTGCCTTGGTTTTTTATGTGGAAGATCTTTATGGCAAGACTCAATTGATATATTTTGCAATCAATCAAATACTCAATTTATTAAATGGTTAGAAAATCAAGGTTTAGAGAGAGTTGAAAAACTTAAATCGACTTTAGATTTATAAATAAGGAGATAGTTATGAAAAAAATTGGATTTATTGGAATAGGTACAATGGGTTTACCGATGGCATCTAATATTATTAACAAAGGTTATAGTTTATCCTTTTTTGATCCTTTTGTTAATTCTGAGTCAGTTAATACTTTAGAAAAACTAGGAGGTATTCAAAAATCAAGTTTATCAGAATTATCTCAAAATGTTGAAATAATCATTACTATGTTGCCAAATGGAGACAATGTGAAAGAAGTATGTTTTGGTAAAAATGGTTTGATTTATCAAGATAATAAAAATTTTGTATTAATTGATATGAGTACAATTAATCCTAATGATTCTATTTTTATTAATGAGGAGCTAAACAAAAATAACATAAAAATGTTTGATGCACCTGTTGCAAGATTAGTACAGAATGCAATTGATGGTACTCTTTTAATAATGGTAGGTGGTAATAAAGATGAATTTAAGAATATAAAAAATTTATTAGAAACTATGGGAAGCGATATAGTTTATTGTGGTGAAAATGGCTCAGGTAGTAAAATGAAAATTATAAATAACTACATGTCCATTGCCTTAAATATATTGACAGCAGAAACTTTAAATTTAGCTGATAAATCAGGTATAAACAAAAAAATGGCTATTGAATTAATGCTCACAACTGCAGCCGGGAAGGGACACATGAATTTGACATATCCTGCTAAAGTTTTTAAAGATGATGTATCTCCAGGTTTTAAAAATAATTTAGCATTAAAAGATTTACGTCTTGCTATTCAATTTGCATCTGAACAAAAATTAGATCTAAATATGGGTAAGGCAGCAGAGAAAATTTATGATGATGCTTCAAAAAAAGAATTTGGAGATCTAGATTGGACATCAATGTTTAATTTTATTAAAAATAAATGATCAAAATAACAAATATCAAAATTTATTTATTAAAATATAACAACAAAAATCCCGTACTTTCATCTTTTGGTAATATCAAATTTAGATCCTCTTTAGTTATAGAAATTCATGATGAAAATAATAATTATGGAATAGGGGAAATATGGTGTAATTTTCCAAATCACGGCGGTAGATATAGATTTGAAATTTTAAAAGACTATTTTATTGATTTTTTAATTAATTTTCAATTTGAAGATCCCCCAAGTGTTAAAAAATTTTTAATACAAAAATTTAATTCAATTAAAAATCAAACAGGTGACTTTGGTGCTTTTGAAAACATTTTTTCTGGTATAGATTGTGCTGCATGGGATCTTTTTTCTAAAATTAAAAAACAACCCTTAAACAAATTAATTAATGATCAATCCAAAAATAAAATTAAAGTTTATGCAAGTGGGATAAACAGAGATGAACACTTAGAAAGAATTCAAGAAGCTCGACTTTTGGGTATAGATAGATTTAAAATTAAAATTGGTTTTAATATTTTAGAAGACATTAAAGCGATAACTTCTATTGAAGAAACTATAGCATCTAATGAAAAATATATGCTAGATGTAAACCAGGCTTGGAGTTTAGATAATGTTCATGAAAATATTAGTAAATTGAAAAACTTCAATTATTTGTGGTTAGAAGAACCTATATCTGCAAACCATTCAATATCTGAAATAGTTCAACTAAACAAATTATACAAAAATTTAGCATTTGGTGAAAATCTAATTTATTTAAAAAAATTTTATGAATTAGATAATGATACTCAAATACAGTTTTTACAACCAGATTTAGCACGTTATGGAGGTATCACTGACATCTTAGATTTAGGTAAAAATATTAAAAAAAATAAAATATGGTTACATTATTTGGGAGGAGCTATTGGTTTAATTTCTTCAGCTCATATTATGTCAGCTTTAAACCCTGATGGATATTTAGAATATGATATTAATGAAAATGATCTCAGAACAAAAATAGTAAATCCATCATTTCAAATTATCAACGGTTATCTAGAATTAAATGAAAATTATGGAATTGGTTTTCAGATATCTGATAATTTAAATCAATTTATTGATCAATTTTATGAATACAGAAATTAAAGTTTATTACGAAGATACCGATGCTTCTGAAAGAGTTTATTATGTAAATTATCTAAAATTTCTTGAAAGAGGAAGAACAGATTACTTATATAACTTAGGCTTCACTCACAAAAACATACTAGAAAAATATAAATTCTATTTTGTAGTAAAGAATTGCAAGATAGACTATAAAAAGCCCGCATATTTTGAGGATATTTTAAAAATTACGACAAAAATTATAAATATTTCTAAAGTAAAAATATTGTTTCATCAGCAAATCAAAAAGAACGAAGAATTATTGGTTGATTCGGAAATATTAATTACTCCAGTTTTTTTTAATGGTAAAATTGCAAAAATTCCCAATGAAATGCTAGAAAAATTTTCGACTTAATTTTCAAAATAATATATTTTTTTTTCAGTAAACAAATGATAGTTATTTCTTCATGGGAATTGTAACTGACGTAATTTTACCTCTATCTTTAGCATTCATTATGTTTTCTCTTGGTTTGGGATTATCACTTTCTGATTTTACTAGAGTTTTTTTTAAACCGCGAGATTTTTTAATAGGTTTATTTTTTCAGGTAATTATTTTACCCATAGTTGCACTTATTATCGTATTCTTTTGGCCATTAACACCTGAGCTTGCAATTGGAGTGATGATCCTAGCAGCTGCTCCTGGAGGAGTTACAAGTAATGTTCTAACATCTTATGCAAGAGGAAACATCGCTTTATCTATTTCATTAACTGCAATAAATAGCATTCTTTGTGTTATTACTGTTCCACTAATTCTAATAATTTCATTATCGCTTCTGGGTTATGGTGGCTTAAATGAAGGTCAATCATTATTAAACGTCGCTTTTCAAATGTTTTTAATTGTAACTATTCCTGTAATTTTGGGTGTTTTATTAAGTAGCTTCTTATCCAGTTTTGAGAAAATTGCTAAAAACATCTCTATTGTTTTATTTGCATTAGTACTTCTCGGTGCGATTGTTTCTCAAAGAGAAAATGTTGTTAGTTATTTTGCTCAAGCCGGTTTGGTTATGTTATTTCTCAATGTGATAATGATGATAATTGTTTATTTTCTATCGAGATCTTTTAATGCATCTAAAGAAACTTTCAGATGTTGGTTAATGGAAGTGGGGCTTCAAAATGGAACTTTAGCAATTGTAGTAGCTAATACTTTTTTTGCAAGTACAGTTTATTTAATACCTGCAGCTATTTATAGCTTGATAATGTACGCAACCGCTCTTCCTTTAATATATTTCTTAAGAAGAAATTAAGATTGGAAAAGTTTCACTATCTAAAATTTCATTATTTTTTAAATTAATATTTGGAAAAGGTGGAGACATTTCACCTTTCCTTTTTATGTATCTAGCGTCATCACCTGTAAATCTTACAGAAAAGGCTCTTCTTCTATTATTTGAATTATTTCCATATGCAGCATGAATTGTTGCATAATTAAATGCAATGGCATCACCTAGCTCACATTCATAGGATATTATTTCATAGTCTTTTCTATTATTTTCAATATCTGGAATTTTTTCAAATTCTTTATCTTTATGTTCGTAGTCATGACCTTTAAATTTTGTAGGTAAAAATATTTTATTCCATTTATGTGATCCTAGTATGAATTCCATTGATGAATTAATGTCAATTTTATCAAGTGGTATCCAAATACTTACATTGTCTCTCCCTTGTACACAGTAATATCCCTGATCTTGATGCCACGGTGTTCTTTTTTTTGATCCTTTTTCTTTTATTAAAACATGCTCGTGGAATAAATTTACTTTATTAGATTGCATTAATGAACCAGCGATTTTGGCAATATTAGAATTAAAAATAAAATTTTTATACTCTTTTATTCTTTGCCAATTACAATAATCATCATAAAAAATTTCTTTATCATCTAATTTTTCGTAAACACATTTATATTCACTTGGTTTTTGAAAATTGTACTCAATACCTTTTCTTAACTCTTCAATCCATTTTTGATCAATGATTTTTTTTAGTAATACAACCCCATTATTTTGAAATTCACTTCTTATTTTTTTATCAATCATTTAATCTTTAATTCTATATCCTTTTGAAAATGTATATGTAATAAATATTATGCATCCGATTAAAATTGTCAGGATAGTTAATGTACTTGTAAATAGTGAAACATCAGAAACCTCGTAAAAACTATATCTGAAACCACTTATTAAATATAAAACAGGATTAAGTAAGGATATTTTCTGCCAAAATTCTGGAAGCATATTAATAGAATAAAAACTCCCTCCTAAGAAAACTAATGGAGTAATTATTAGAATTGGAATAATTTGCAATCCTTCAAAGCCCTCGGCATACATTCCAATTATAAAGCCAAATAAAGCAAATGTAATGGATGTTAGAATTAAAAAAAACATCATGAGAAGAGGGTGATCTATTCTTACATCTACAAAAAAATTAGCTGTTAGAATAATTACACATCCAATTATTAATGATTTGGATGCTGCGGCTCCTACAAAACCAAGTACTATCTCAAATGATGATAATGGTGCAGCAAGTATTTCATAGATAGTATTTGTAAATCTTGGAAAATAAAAAGCAAAAGAAGCATTTGAAATTGATTGCGTTAAGATAGTTAACATAATCATTCCTGGTACGATATAAGAGCCATAATTTATTCCATCTATCTCTGTAATTCTTGAACCAATTGCGGACCCAAAAACTACAAAGTAAAGAGAAGTTGTGATTATTGGTGAGGCAAGACTTTGAAATAAGGTTCTTCTAAACCTTTCCATTTCATGAATATATATCGCTTTAATTCCGTACCAATTCATTATTATTTTCCTTTATTAATTTAATGAAAATCTCTTCAAGTGAACTTTGCTCAGTATTAATATCTTTTATTTCATAACCATCTTTTTTTACATCATTTAATAATTCAGCAATGTCAGTTGTGTTTGAGTTTAAATTATAGGTATGTGAGATAATTTTATTTGTTTGATCTAAAGTAAAATTATATTTTGATAATTTACCATTTATTTTTTCTATAGGTTCAAATAATTCAATTTTAATTGTTTTTTCTCCAAGTTTTTTAATTAATTTATCTTTTTCATCAACTAAAATTATTTTACCATCGTTTATAACTGCCACTCTATCACTTAACTCTTCAGCTTCTTCAATATAATGTGTTGTTAAAATAATTGTTACTCCATCTTCATTTAATTTTTTAACAACATTCCACATGTCTTTGCGTAATTCAACATCCACACTAGCTGTTGGTTCATCTAAAAATAATAATTTAGGTTGGTGAGATAAAGCTTTAGCTATCAGAACCCTTCTTTTCATTCCACCCGATAGTTCTTTAATTTTATTATCTTTTTTGTCCCATAAGGATAGTTGTTTTAAAAGCTTTTCTATATAATTATGATCAGGCTTCTTACCAAAAAGACCTCTAGAATAATTAACATTGTTCCAGACAGTTTCAAAAGATTCAAGATTTAATTCTTGAGGAACAATACCTGTCATTTTTCTAGTAGTTCGATAATTTTTAATAATATCCATATTATTTATTTTTATTGTTCCTGTATTAAAATTTACAATTCCACAAATTGAGTTTATCAGTGTTGATTTTCCTGCACCATTTGGTCCAAGTAGTGCAAATATTTCTCCTTCTTTAATATTAAGATTTACATTTTCTAATGCTTTAACTGAATTTTTATAAAATTTAGTTACATTATTTATCTCAAGTATATTCTTCATAATTTAAAATTTTGTAATTAGATTTGGAATATTTTGTTTAAATTTGAAATAACCTTTTTTTGAAAAAATCCAACTATTAACATCATATTTTCTATTAAAAATTATAAAATTAATTGATGGATATTTTGTAATTATTTTTTTATAAATTTTTTTCCAATTTCCCTTAGTTACATAGGGTAAATAAATTTCTTGAATTTGAAATTTTTCTATCCATTTATTTAAATTTTCAAAATAACTTTCAAATTGAATATCAATTTTAATGTTTTTATAAAAATCATCATCACTGAAACATGAAATACAAATACTTTTTATATGTTTAATTATTTTTTCAGAGAAATTGTGATCATTATAATCTTCTAGTGGCAAACCTGTAAAAACATTTACTTTTTTATGATTTAAATCTTTTAGAATATTTAATTCATCAGTTGGTATTAAAATATATTTTATCTCTTCAAGATTATAATCAGAATTTAAATGTAGTTCATTTACATTATAAATTTTTTCTTCAATTAAGGGATTTGCATTTTCATTTAAAATTTCATTATCTGATATTTCAATATTACTATATTTTTCTATATTACTTTTTCTTGCCAAATAATTTTTACCCTTAGTCTGTATACCAGCAACCCATCTCCATGATAGAGTATTAGATGCTGGATCGCCATCCAATAAATGTTGCATAAAAAAATCCGCTCCAAGTTGCCAAGGTAAATTAAGTGTAAAAATCCAAATTGAGGCAAACCACATTCTTACATGATTATGTAAGTATCCATTTTCTTTAAGATTATTTACCCAATTATTAAAAAATGATAGATTTGTATTTCCAGAAATTGCATTTAAATAAAATTTTTTATTACCAAATTCTTCAATTAATTTATTTCTATCTTCTAAATAATCAGAATAAACCAAAGGTCTATGTTCAAGCCATCCTTTCCAATAAGTTCTCCAATAAATTTCTTGGATAAATTTCTCACATTCTCTAAGATCATATTTTTTTAAGACTTCCCCCAAAACTTGTTCTTCAGAAATTAGCCTATATCTTATGAAGGGAGATAATAGAGATGTAGTATTATTATTAGATCTGTCCTCACTGTAATTTCTATTTGCTTCATAATATTTTCCAGTTTTAGGCAAATAAGATAGGAATTGCTCTTCAGCAAAGCTGATATTTGATTTAAACATTTTAGTATTGATTAATCGTCAGGTAATTTTTTAGAGCGCCTATTAAGTATTTCCATGTGACGTACTCTTAATACAACAATTGCGATAGCTAATATCAATATTGCTACAGATTCATACACATAGGCAGATGGATCAACATCTTTTCTTTGCATAATTATCATTCTGGCAAGAGCTGTCATTGCAATGAAAAGAGGGTAGCTCATTCTTATCATTTTCGAAACCCAGTACTCTTTAATCATTCCAATAATTTCAATATAAATAAATAGCAAAAGAATGTCCGCAAGTGTAACTTTGTAAACTGCAATCATTCCTTGTATTTCCATACCAATAGCAATGATTGTACAAACGATAAGTACTGAAAGTACAATTTTTTCTAATAACTCAAAATAACTATTCATTTAAATTCTTTCTAATTTATTTAGTTGATTCTTGTTTTTGTAAAATAGAATTAATGCAAAAGCTTCATAAATAACCCAAGAAATCTGATATATTATTGGTTTTCTAATAATTTTTGCCAAAAACCTGTATTTTGGTATCTCTAACCACATTTCAATAAAAGCATCAACTCCTGAAAAAACTTTATTATTTTTTTTTGTATGTAGACGTCTTAAAAGTTCTTTTGCATTTTTATTTGTTTCTAATTTTGATTCATTTACGTTATTTATGTCTATCCACTCAATATTATTCTTAGTTTTTTTATAGTGATTGATTTCAAAACTACAAATACTGCATGATTTGTTATAAAAAACTTTTGTGTCCATAATAATTAAATAACTTAAATATATTCAAATTCAATTGAACCTAATTGATTAAAATCAGCTTTAATTTTACTTTTAGGATAAATTCTAAATGCTTTAGTGCAAGATCCAGAACTAATAAACTGACCTTTAAGCATTGGCTCGCCTTTTTCTGCAAGATTGTTTATCAGCCAAAGAACTGCATTTAACGGATTATCCAATACATTTTTTGTATTTCCAGTATCTACAATTGTGTCATTTATTAATAAACTTACTTCAAAATTATTAAGATCAACATCTTTAATTTTAATTAAATTTTCATCAATTATCCAAAATTCTGAAGCTCCATTAGTTGATATTACGTTTAAGGCGCCAATCTCTGATAATGGTTTTCTAAATCTAAAATCAACTATTTCAACTGAACAAAATAAACCATCTAATAAGTGATCTAAATCTTTGAATTCGAAAGGAGCTTTAGAAATATTTATATCATCTTTTATTCTAAAACTAATTTCTGGCTCAACATATGGTTCAGAGAAATTTTTGGAATTTAATAAATGAACATTTTTTGAACTGTATCGATTAAATAGATTTCCATAGAAAGGTTCTTTTATATTCATCTGTTTCTGAGCAGCTAGAGATGTGCATCCAACTTTTTTTCCAATACAGAAATTATCTTTTAATTCTAAATATCTTAGTTTTAGATTTTCTTGTATTAAATAAGCATCATTAATTGTTTTTGGTTCTAAATGTTTTAGCGAACTTAATCCTGTTTTATTTAATCTATGTTCAAATAAAATTTTTGATGCTTCTTGAATATTTTCTTTGATCATATCTTAATTGAATATTCATTTATTTCTTCATAGATCTTTAGGCATTCTTTATAAATATTTTCAAAATCTTTAGGCACATTGTATTCTTTTTTACTATTAGGATTAAATGTTGTTGTTGAAATCACATCCTGATACCAAACTTTAGACCAAATTCCATCAGTATCTCTAAAACCTTTTGGCCAATTGAGCATTTTGTCATCAAAATTTAAATTTAATTTTTTACATAAAATTTTTAAATATTTTTCAGGATTTTCTAATAAATAATCTGAATTAATTACAATTGGTTTTTTTGAATTTAATAATTTAAAAATTTGATAAAGTTTTTCAAATCCAACATCTTTTATTGATTTTAAAGTATTTTTTTTTATGTATGAAACAATTACTTTTGCAGGATCCCGGATTAAAAAACAATTTAAACCTTTATTTATCCAATCTAAATTTGTTTCATCTAAAATGTGATGAGTCATATGTTTTTGATAAAAAATTTTATAATTATTATCATTTTTTGTAATTAAATTTATGATTTCTTTTTCATCAAATGGATAAGTATTGATAATTTTATCTTTCATTGGATGATCTAAATTTGTATTCTTTAAGTAATATGAATAAAATGGTTCATCATAAACTTTTGTATCAGTTCTATTTTCAAATGATCTCATCAATGCGGTACTGATATTTCTAGGACCCGACCACATGAATATATTAATCATTTAAAATAAATTATTATAAAAATTTGATAATTTTATTGTTACTGGATTTTTTTTTAGCGAAAATTTTCTTTTATTTATTGCATTAACGGGTACAATACCTGCAAATGAACCAGTTACAAATGCTTCATCAGCATTTAATACTTCTTTTAACTTAAAGTTTTTTTCTTTTACTTTAATTTTATTTTTTTTACATAATTCTATAATTTTTTTTCTAGTAATCCCTGTTACGCAATATTTACCAGTTGAGGTAAAAACCGTGTTATCTTTTACAAAGAAGAAATGTGTACTATTATTTGTTGCTACATTTCCGTTAATATCAAACATAAGAGCTTCATCAGCATTTTTTTTATTAGCCTCAATACATGCGAGAATACAATTAAGTTTACTAAGTGAATTTATTTGAGGATTTTGAACATTAATAGGACCTCTTATTGTATTAACTGTAACTAATTTTAATCCTTTTTTATAGGCCTGAATATCCGGTTTTTTATATTCAGGTATAATTATAATAGTTGGCTTTGATATGGTAACCTTAGGTGATTGATAAGGAGTTGATTTGATACCCCTTGAAATAATTATTCTCAAATGAACATCTGTTTTCATTTTATTAACTTTAATTGTTTTATTAAGTGCTTGAGTCATACTTTTACGTGACAAAGGTATTTTTAAATCAATTAGTTTTGCATCTTTATATAATCGATCTAAATGCTCCCTAAGAAAAATGAAATTATTTTTATGATATCTTAATGAGTCCCAAACTCCATCACCAAGAAGAACAGAAGAGTCAAAAACTGATATTTTAGCATCTTTTCTTTTATATAACTTTCCATTGATATAGATTTTTATTTTCTCATTTCTTTTGTCTTTTATAAAATCATGACTTGAAACCATTATTAACTTTATCTTAATAATAAATATTGGTCCAATTAATTATTTTTAACTTTTGTTTACAATCAGAGAGTGACATATAAATAGATTAATATAATCAACTAATAATTAACTTTTTTTATGCTCAATAAAAATTTTATCATAATTTGTATTTCTTCTACAATTGCTACTTTTCCACCAATGGCAGTAGTATTATTAGGAGGAATAATAACATCTCAGATAATGTTTAAAGATTCATTGGCCACGCTTCCAATAACTTTAATGATTGTAGGTATGGCGTTAGGCGCACCTTTTGCTTCTAGATTTATGAGCATTTGGGGGAGAAAGAGGGGTTTTTTATTTTCATCAATTTTAAGCTTCTTTGCTTTAATACTATGCTCAATTTCTATCTATTTAGAAATTTTTTTTATTTTTGCATTAGGCAATTTTTTAATTGGAAGTTCGCAGGCTTTTATACACCAGTATCGTTTTGCTGCCTCTGAGTCTGTAAAAAAAGAATTTATTCCAAGGTCTATATCTATAATTTTATTATTAGGTGTTGTTTCTGCATTACTATCCTCTAATTTTGCAGAATACTTTAAAGATTATTTTGCAAACCATTTATTTTTAGGAAGTTATATCTTCTTATCAATTACTGGCATTATCCCTTTCTTTATTATTCTTTTTTACGAAGATAAAATAGCCAATAATGATAATAGTAAATTTAATATTGAGACTATATTTAAACTACTAAAAAATATTAAAATAATTCAATCAATAGTTAGCGCAGGACTTGGTTATTTTATAATGGCAATCATTATGACTGCAACTCCATTACACATGCATTTAGTTAATAAATTTACTTTATTCGAGACAAGTATCGTAATTCAATTACATGTAATTGGAATGTTTCTTCCATCATTATTTTCCGGTGATTTGATTAAAAAATTTGGAAATACAAATATTATTTACACAGGTGTCATCATTTTATTCTTAAGTATTTTTATAAATACTTTTTTTGATTTCTATTATTCATTTATGCTTGGCTTGCTACTCTTAGGTATTGGATGGAATTTTTTGTTTGTTTCTGGATCAGCATTATTAGTTGTTTCTTATGAAGAAAAAGACAAATTTACTGCTCAAGGTTTAAATGATTTTATTGTTTTTTCTACTCAAGGAATTGGATCTTTGTCTGCTGGTTTTCTTTTATATTTTTCAAGTTGGAATGTTATAAACCTTATTTGTATTCCATTATTAATTATTATTATCATGGTTTCTATATTTGCTTCAAATAATAGCTAGACTACATAAAAATCTTTTAAATAATATTTTTTTCATTATATTCTTATTTTATGGGTAATGTAGGTTTCATAGGTGTTGGTTATATGGGTTATGGGATGGCAAAAAATTTATTAAACAAACATAACTTATTTATTTTTGCTCATAAGAATAGAAAACCTATTAATAAATTATTAAAAATTGGAGCCAAAGAATTAAAATCATATAATGAGTTAGAAAATATGAAATTAGATTGTTTAATGATATGTGTAACTAATACACCAATTGCTATAAAAGTTGCTAATAAAATAAAGAAATACTTAGACACCAAAACATTAGTTATTGATTTAACTACTCATAATAAAACTGGAGCTTCTCAAATGAATAAAATTTTTTTGTTAAAAAAAATTAGCTACAATTTTTGTGGAGTAATGGGTGGTCCTGTTCAAAGTGAGCAAGGTATATTAGGTGGAATCTATGGTGGTAAGAAAAATGATTTTTTAAAATGCAAAAAATATCTTAATTCTTTTTGCAAATCAGTTTTTAATTTTGGTGATGTATCAAAAGCATCTTCCGCAAAATTATTATCAAACTTTTTGTCATTAATGACTACTACTTCAGTTATTGAATTTTTTAAATCTGCTAAAAAACTAGATATAAATATAAAACTTTTGTGTGATGTAGCTAGATTAGGCTCTGGAAATTCAGGAGCTTTGGATAGAATTGCTAATAAAGCTATTAAGGGTAACTTTAAAGGATATGTATTTTCAGTAGATAATACTTATAAGGATTTAAATTATATAAATGATCTTGTTTCTGAATTACCAAATGCAAATAAACTCTCTAAACTGGCGAAATCATTTTATAAAGAAGCTTCACAAAAAGGATTTGGTAACTTTCTTGTTAGTGAATTAATTGATAAAGATAAATACTAAATGGACACTTTAATACCAATTATATACATGATTGGTGTCCTTTTGTTAGTGCTTCCTTCTTTTTTAAGTTCTAATAGTAATTTAAAAAATTTTTTTACAAACTTGTCTATTTGGATAGCAATTATATTAGTAGTTTTGACATTTTATTTTACCTATCATTATTTTATTTAATCATTAAAGAGATTTAATCTAATTAAATGTAGACTAAACTCTAACAAATATCTATACGAGGACTTCATGTCTAATCAATATATTGCCAAATCAAGAAGATTAAGAAGTACAATATATTCTTCACGAATTGAAAATCAGGGAGTTACTTCTTATACCGTATATAATCATATGCTTCTTCCAGCTGGTTTTCAAGAAGGCCTTGAAGAAACATATGAGCATTTAAAAAATCATGTTCAGATTTGGGATGTTGCAGCAGAGAGACAAATAGAAATTAAAGGTAAGGATTCGTATCAATTAGTTCAATTAATGACTTGCAGAGATTTAAGTAAGGCTAAAGATGGTAAATGTTATTACTGCCCAATTATTGATGAAAACGGAGGCATGATTAATGATCCAGTTATACTAAAATTTAATAATGAAAAATGGTGGATTTCAATTGCTGACTCTGATGTTTTATTATTTGCTAAAGGTCTTGCTATAGGAAAAAAATTAGAAGTTTCAATTTCTGAGCCAGATGTAAATATTATGGCAGTTCAAGGCCCTAAGGCTTTTAATTTGTTGGAAAAAATATTTGGTAAAGAAATTTTAGATTTAAAATTTTATAATTTTAAATATTTTAATTTTAAATCTACTCAACATTTAATCGCTAGATCTGGATGGTCAAAACAGGGTGGTGTAGAAATTTATGTAGAGGACTCTAAATCTGGATTAGCATTATACGATTTATTATTTGAAGAAGGTAGGGAATTTAATGTTAAACCAGGATGCCCTCATTTAATTGAAAGAATTGAAGGTGCTTTACTCTCCTATGGGAATGACATGGATATAAATGATAATCCTTTAGAGTGTGGTTTAGAAAAATTTGTAAATTTAGATACAAATATTGAATTTCTTGGAAAAGAAAATTTAATAAAAATCCAAAACAGTGGAATAGAAAAAAAATTAATGGGTGTTAAAATTAATTTAGATAAAATAAACTTAAGATCAGCTATTAGTTTAACTAAAAATGATAAAATTATTGGTGAAATAAGATCTGCTGTTTTTTCGCCAAGATTTAATAAAGTAATTGGTATAGCGATGATTAATAAACCATATTTTTTTAATAAAGGTAAATTTGACATATTAATTAATTCAAAGAAATATGTTGGAGAAATTTGTGATATTCCGTTTGAATAAGTTGTGACAGAAAATGTTCAGTTTATAACTTTTGCATTAATCGATTAAGTTAAACTGAAAAAGTTTATGAATAACAATATAAAAGCAATTTTATTAACTGTATCAGGATCTTTTTTTGCAGTTTTAATGGAATCATTAATTCGAAGTGCTCAATATGATTCAAATGTTTATACAATTGGCTTTTTAAGATTTTTTTTTGGTCTTTTAGTAATTTTTCCTTACTTAATTAAAAAAAAATTTGTTCCATATAAAACAAAAAATTTAAAATTTTATTTTATTCGTGGAATATTTAATCTTCCCATGATGATACTTGGATTTGGTGCCTTATTATATGTTCCCTTTGAACAATTTAAAGCTTTACATTTCTTGAGTCCAATAATTGTTGTTTTACTTAGTTTTATAATTTTTAGAGAGAAAATTTTTATATATCGTATCTTAGCGCTAGTAATTGGTTTTATAGGAATGCTTATTATTGTTAGACCTGGAATTGTAGATTTTAATATTGGAACAATTATGATTCTAATTTCATTAACTTTCTGGTCTTTAATTATTATCGTATCTAAATTTGTCTCTAAAGATGATTCTCCTATAACAATGGTTACATATCAATATACTCTTATGACAATTTTTGCTTTACCTCTTGCTATATATTTTTGGCAAATGCCTTCATTACAATCTTTAATTTTTGTTTTTATAGGTGCGATATCAGGTACAATTCTCCATCTATCTTTAGCTTTGTCATATAAATATGCTGAATTATCAGTAACGCAACCAGTGTGGTTTAGTGGATTAATTTTTGGTTCTGCTTTTGGTTTTTTTGTCTTTAATGAAACCCCAGATGTATGGACATGGATTGGGGGGATAGTTGTATTTTCATCAGTATTGCTTATAACTTATAATGAAAGAAGCAAAGATTTTAAAAAAACTAAAAATATTGTTATTAATGGAAATTAATATTTAATTGAAAATTATATGATTACTAAATATAAATATTATGGAATGTGGCCTGTAGCCCCAACGCCTTTTCACAATAATGGCGAAGTAGATTATGAAGGTATGGAAAGAGTTTTGGATTGCATGGTTGATCAAAAAGTTCAAGGCATATGTATTCTAGCTAATTATTCTGAACAATTTTTACTTTCAGATGATGAAAGAGAAAAATTAACAAAACTTTGCATAAAAAAAATTGACGGAAGAGTTAAGACTATTGTTACAGTTAGTCATTTTGCAACTGATATTGTGCGTCCAAGAGCAGAGTTAGCAAAATCACTTGGAGCTGATATTATTATGATGATGCCGCCTTATCACGGTGCATTACTTAAAGGCAACGCAGATCAAATTTTTGAACAATTTGATGAAATTTCTAAGGTTGGGATACCTATAATGATACAAGATGCACCATTATCTGGAATTGAACTTTCAGTACCTCTTCTTACAAAAATGATCAATGAAATTGAACAGCTAACATGTTTTAAAATTGAAAGTGCTAACGCAGCATCAAAAATAAGAGCTCTTATTAAAAATTGCAGTTCTAGATTAGATGCACCATTTGATGGTGAAGAAAGTATTACTTTATATGCGGACTTAGAAGCTGGAATTTCTGGAAGTATGAGTTCAGCTTTGCTTCCAGAAAAAATAGCTCCAGTAATTGATCATTTTTGGAATAATAAAAAAGATAAATCTGAAGAAATTTATAATAAGATTCTACCTTTAATAAATTTTGAAAATAGACAATGTGGTTTCAGAGCTACAAAAACGGTAATGAAAGAGGGTGGAGTTATTAAATCAGATTTCTGCAGAAATCCAATTAAACCTTTAGATCAAGATACAAAAAATTTATTATTAAATTTTGCTAAAAGATACGATTTACTTACTTATAAATGGGGCAAGTAGTAAAATTTAATTGACAAATATTATTTAAAAATTACTTATATCGAATGCGTAGATTGTTTGAGGGACTTCTTGAAAGAGCAATGTTTTCAAGCAGATGGGCTTTAGCTCCTGTTTACGTTGCGCTATGTCTTACTCTACTAGTTATTACATACAAAGTTATCGCGTTATTCATTTATGAAATTACACACTTAAGTGAATTAACCTTAAATGAACTTCTTGTATTTGTGTTGCATATTGTTGACTTAGCTCTTGTTGGAAATTTAGTTTTAATGGTAATTTTTGCTGGATACGAGAATTTCGTATCTAAAATAGATATCGCAAATCAATCTGAAGATAAACCAGAGTGGATGGGTAAGCTTGATTTTTCAGGTTTAAAATTAAAGCTTATTGCCTCAATAGTAGCTATTTCAAGTATTGGCTTGCTAGAAGCTTTTATTGATGTAGGTTCGAAAACATCAGAAGAAATATACTTAATGATATTTATTCATGCTGTATTTATTTTATCAGGGTTAGTTATAGCAATCATGGATTATATTAGCGGAATTACCAAACATCATCCATAATAATATTATAAATGAAACTTGATAAGTTTTTTGATGAAAAAACTATCATAGATTTAAGTTTTTTTAATTTCTCTAATGCTGTTACTGCTGCATATTACGCCAATAGAAACTTAGAAGTTCTCAGAGTAAATAAAAATTTTAAAAAATTTTTTCCTATTTTAAAAACTGTCAACAATATTCCCTTTACTAGTATATTAGAGCAGCTTGGAGTTGCAGATGAATATATTAAAAATTTTCAACAAAAATTAGAAAAAAATGGTTTTGTTATTATTCCTAAAATAGAAATCAAAATTGATGATGAAATTAAGGTTTATTCATTACTATCTGCATATACTGAAAACAAAGATTTTCCTTTTTTAAATGGTATTCAAGGACAATTTGTTGATAGAACAGATGAGTATAATCTAAGAAGGGAAAAAGAGGAATTACTTGATCAAAAATTAAAAGATAGAGAATTAATTGAAGAAAAAACTAAAAGATTAGAAAATATTGCAAATAGATTATCAAAATATCTTTCACCACAAGTATATAAGTCTATTTTTGATGAGGAAGAGTCAGGAAAAAAAACAAAGGAGAGTTATGTCAGGAAAAATTTAACCATATTTTTTTCTGATATTGTTAATTTTACTGATCTATCTGATTCATTAGAAGCAGAAAAACTTGCTTTAATCTTGAATAATTATCTTAGTGAAATGAGTTTAATTGCAATAAATTCAAATGCTACGATTGATAAATTTATTGGCGATGCAATACTTTCCTTTCATGGTGCTCCTGAAACATTAGGAGATGAAAATGATGCTATTAATTGTATAAGGATGGCGTTGGAAATGAAAGAAAGAGTTGATGAGCTCCAATCATTTTGGATTAGACAAGGCGTCAAAGATGGATTGAGAGTGAGATATGGTATTTCTTCTGGTTTTGCAAATGTTGGAGATTTTGGATCTAGCGTAATGAGTGATTATACAGCTATAGGCTCTTCTGTAAATTTAGCCTCTAGATTACAATCTATTGCCCCTGAAAATGAAATTATAATATCTTATACAACATATAATTTAGTTAAAAATCAAATAAATTGTAAAGAGTATGAAGAAATAACACCCAAAGGTTTTGTTAGGCCTGTTAAAACTTACAAGGTAATTGATTTTAAAAACAATAAAAATAGCAAAACTAAAAATTCATATTCTAAAAAAGGAAACCATGTGGATATTCAAATATTTGATAGTTCTGACATGAAAGCTGCAATTAAAGAATTAAAAAAACTTCAAGAAGATTTTAGTAAAGAAAATGGGGAAGAGTAGGGGGTATACTTTATTTTAAAAAATTTATTATTGCATTCTTAATATTATCAACAAGATTTTTATTTTCATCTTTAGTTAATTGACTTTCATTTTTTTTCTTATCAAGTTTAAACTTTCTTTGAGCTAGAATATTTGCAACATAATCATACACATTAGGATTTTTAGAAAAAATATCTTTTATAATATCTTTGCTTACTTTTATTACTATACAAGGAGTTTCGGCTATCACATTAGCAGATCTTGGTTCACCAGTTAGAAGACTACCTTCACCAACAAAATCTCCAACACCAAGTTTGGCTAAAAATACTTTATCTTTACTTTCATTATCTAAGTAAACTGATACTACTCCGTCATTTATAACGTAAAGAGAATCTCCAGAATCATTTTGTTTAATAATATAATCGTCTTTTTCAAAATGAAGTCTTTCTGCATTTTCAGCAATTTCATCTAAATCTTCAGAATTTAAAGACATAAAAATAGGAATTTTTTGTAGGAGAACTCTATTTTTTACTGACTCATTATAAGGATTAAATTCGCTAACCTGCCTTTTTTCAAAATCTTCTCTATTTCTATTTGTATCAAGAGCATGCAGTCCTGTATCTTCTTCAAGTTTTCCATATAGTTTTCCAGCAGACATTTGAACTCCTGCGTGTCTTAAAGTTTTATGTATTTCCATCATAACACTATCTTGCATCGAATTTTTTAAAATCCTCTTTGTGCAATCAAAAGCAACAACAAATTCTAATCCAAATTCATTAGCTCCAATAAAACGAACCCACTGTAAATTTAATTGCTCTCTACCATCAACAGGTTTTGCTTTTTTAAGAGCATTATAAAGTAATTTTGAAATATTTTCTGGGTCATGAGATGGGTGAAAATATAATTTATTAAAAATATGGAAACCTTCACTCATTTTTTCTTTATCTTGTTTGCTCCAATTAGTTAAAATTGAATCTGCAACGATTTCATTTGGAATGATTACTTCAGTATTCTGAAATGTTCTTATTCTAGTACTTCTCCAGGTAATATTTTCTACATAACCTGTTTTATCATCAACAGTTATCCAATCATTAATAGCAAATGGTCTCTCAATATTTACAAAAATTCCTTTAATTAAATCTGATAAACTTGACTGCAGAGAAAGAGCAATGGCAGCAAAAACTATTCCACCAGCAGCAAGTATACTTGTAAGTTCTAAATTAAAAACAAACGATAAAACTAAAAATGATGGTATCGCAAATAATAAAAACTGAAAAAGAAATGTTATTATTTCAGGTATTGTTGTTCCTGATTTGTCGTTTAATGACAATACTTCATATTTATAAAACATCATTATGAATATTGATGGAATAAAATATAAAGTTATCAGTAAGATTTTATCTATAAGGTTGCTGATAGATTGATTAATTATTAAAAATTCCTTTTGAATAACTATATCATAAGAAAAATTTACCATTAGATATGATAAAATGGGAAGTATAATGATAGTAAATAATACTCGAGTAAATTTCTTAAATTTACTAAGTCGTATAACAGAGCCAATAATGAGTAGAGAAATGAGTATATATAAAGAATTTAAAGTAACTGCATTATTATAAAATAATAGAATGGATAAGATACATAAAAAGCATATTAAAATTATACTAATCTTAGAAAGTAGATAAAAAATGTTAATTTTCATTTTGTAATTTTTACTATAAAGAATTTATATAAAAATGAATTCATTTTCAAAGTATTTATTCGAACACTTACATTTTGGTCTTGAAGAGAAGGATTTTACATTAATTGAAAAAATTATATTCTTTCTCATTATATTGAACTGTGTTTTTGTTGTTATTGAGTCAGAAAAATTGATTTATGATCAATATAATCAACTCTTTGACTCAGCAAAACTTTTTTTTGGTATAGTATTTTTAATTGAGTATATTTGTAGGTTAATTGCCGTAGATCAAATTGATAAATTTAAAGGATTTAAAGGTAAGATAAAATATATTTTTACAGTACCTGCTCTAATTGATGCAATTGCACTTATTCCATTATTTTTAATCGGTATCAATGAAGGTTTCTTAGTACGTTTGTTAAGAGCTATAAGGATATTTAGTATTCTCCGTTTTGGGCGCTTTAGTGAGTCAGTAGATTTTATACTTCATGCAATATATGATAGACGTCATGAATTAATATTCTCACTGCTGCTTACTTTAAGTTTAATGTTATTGTCTGCAACGTTACTTTATGTTGTAGAAGGGGATTTACAACCTGAAGCTTTTGGATCCATTCCAAGAGCTTTATGGGTTAGTGCTGCTGCTTTATTGTCCACTGGTTATGGTGATTATACTCCAATTACATTTTTAGGAAGATTTGCTGCAGTATGTACTGCATTATTTGGAATAGGGGCGGTTGCTTTACCAGCAGGTATATTGGCTAGTGCTTTTACCGAGAGAAAAAGAAAATAGGATTAAGCAGTTTTTTCTACAATTTTTATATTAGGAAACATTTTATTAGAAAATTCTAAAAGATTAGTATGTTTTATATCTTCAGGTCTAAAATGCATATTATGTATTGTTTTTTCCCAATTTGTTTCTTTAAAATCATTTTCATGTTTTTTGTAAATATTATGTTCTTTAACTTTACTAATGTCATCATTTTTAGAAATAGCATATAAAATTGTTAACCAAGTTGAAGCTCCCATGTATTGTATTTTTTCACCCCAAGAAATACATTTTTCAAAATCTTCTTTACAAAAATAACCAATTGTTAATGCGTCATAGCGAGAACATGATGTTGCTGCTCCCTGGGGAATTGGATCTAGTTCTAAGGCTTTGTGAAGATGCTTTAAACCTTCATCAACATTATCAAGTTTTACTAAGCAAGTACCATACCTATCTAAAATTCTAGGATCATTAGGATTAATTGAATGTCCTTTCTTGGCATGCTCAATTGATTTATTAAAATCTTTATTTCCTTGTGCAATAGCAGATGAAATTCTTAATACTTCAAAATCATTTTCATCAGCCTCAAGACTTTTCTTGACGTGCTCAAGACCCATACTCATCATCTTATCTGGTTCTTCATAATAACCTTTGCCGTATCCACCACCAATAGTACACGCTTTTAAGGCATGAGCTCTTGCATTTGTTTCATCGGTTTCAATTGCTTTATCAAGTGCTTCAATAGCTTTTAAATTATTTTCTTTTCCAGATCGAACATGATGATAAGTTCCTTTTATTAACCATTCATAAGAATTTAAATTTTCTGATGGTTTTCTTTTAATCCTTTGTAAGCTACTTATTTCAATATTACCTAGTAATTGTCGAGACATTTTCATTACAATTTCATCTTGCAAATCAAAAATGTCTTCTATTACTCTATCGTATTTTTCACCCCATAAATTTGAACCATCGCTAGCATCAGTTAAGTCTACACTAACTCTTATTCTTTTACCTGCAGATCTGATATTGCCACCAATTAAATAATCAACTAAGTGTTTCTTAGCAAATCCAAGTGCGTCTTCATCACTTTTTTTAAAATCCATCGATGTCTGATGTGAAAGGATTTCAAATTCTTGCATTCGAGAAAATTCTTGTATTAAATCTCTAAATACTCCTTCAACTAAAAATTCTGAATCTTCATCTTTACTTAAATTTTCAAAAGGAAGAATAGCTAGTTTAATTTTTTTTGCTTTATTGATTTTAGTTTGAGCTATTGGTTCTTTAATATTATTGTTTGTTGGTTTTTCTTCTTCTTTTAAAAAATCATCTTCATGAATAAGTAAATTAGAAATTTTATAAACGTCAAAATTTTCACTTATATTTTTTAAATTTCTTGTACCATCATTTTCAATTTTAGCATCCAATCTTTTATTGACTTGTTCTTTAACAATAGTTGAAATTAAAATTCCACCTGGTTCACATTCGCTCTCAAGTCTTGCAGATACATTAACTCCTGAACCCATTATATTATCACCTTCAACTATTACATCATCTACATGTATTCCAACTCGCCATTCTAATTTTAATTCTGTAATAGAATGATCATTTCTTTTATAAATTTCATTTTGAAATTCTATTGCTGCTTTTAAACAATTTACAGGTGATGCAAACTCACATACAACACTATCACCCTCAGTTTTAAATATTCGTCCTCCAAATTCTATGATTTTAGCATCTATTATTTTGCGACATTCATTTAAATTTCGAAGAGTTTTTTCTTCGCTTTCTTCCATATGTTTACTAAAATTTACACAATCAGTTGCAAGAATAGTTGCTAATTTTCTATCAGAATTCATATATATTTTTTAACTAATTTTAGATATTATTTCTACTAAAATGTGTCAACTTGAGTCAGAGAATCTAGAAAAAATATTATAATATAAAGTTAGGAGTATTTATGGTTGAAAATTTTAATGGTATTTTTTATTTGATTTTATACATAATTAACATTGCGTTAGCTGGTTATTATTCATTTACATTTTTATTTAATAAGGAAAAAGAATTCGCAAAATATAATACAGATTCAAGTGCTGCACCTGCAGCGAATTTTGGAATTTTTTGGGTTACTGCTTTTTTCTTTGTTGGTCTTTATATTTTATTTACTGGACCGGATGGTACTTGGCCTTTCTTTATAATTAATGTTATTGTCTTTGCAATGGCAACTGTCTACAATTTTTGTTTTCATTTTAAAATAGCTTTCCTTTTTGGAAGGGATAAGGTTAATTCGACAATAGAACAGCCAATTGTATCAGCAGTAGTTCTAGTACTAAACTTAATTATAATTTATGGTTTATCAGATAAAATTTATCTATAATAATTTTAAAAGGAGTAATTATGGTTGAAAATTTTGGAGGTACTTTAAATCTAATTTTATTTATAATTAATTTATTAGGCATATCTTACTATGGTTTCCTAACTGTATTTTCACCAAATTCACTTGTTGCAAGATATGATTTAGGAGAAAAGGCTTTGCCAATTGTAAGAATCATAGGAACATTTATTGTGCCAATAGTAATAATTGGAATTTGGATATTATTTAGGGAAAACGGACCTCAATCTTGCTGGATATTTTTTGTAAACGGATTTTTACTTTCTTTTGCTCAAGTTATTTTAAGTTGGGCCCAAAGATTAAAATTTATAGACCCGGATGCGAAAAGTGATATCGCTGATGAAGTGATAGGGCATGTATTTTTATTTGTATCAATATATCTTATATATAATATGTCCGATATAATTTATATGTAACTAAAAGCTGGGATTCAATTCCCAGCTTTTATCAATTTAAAGAAAATTCTTTTACTTTATTAAATGCAAAGTGATCCGCGGCATGTTTTTTTGCATATAAAACTTCTTCTACGATACCTTCTTCATTGATCATTATATCTGTTACTGCAGTATTAAAATATCCTCCAAGAGGAATAGGCATGAATCCTCTTATTAAGGCTGGAAAGATAGCGAATGTTTTATAAATTCCTGCTAAAAATAACTTAAACCAACTACGTTCTATTTCATATTTTTGAAAATACTTGAACTCCTCGTCTGCCAAGACAGTAAAAGGGATAGGGCCGTGCTTCTTCATATTTAATTTCAAAAGATTAACATTTGAATGAAAAATTCCTACGTGGGTGAAATTTGGACCAAATTCATTAAATCTTTTATTAAACTCAAGTAGTCTTAAATTACAAAAAGTGCATCCAGCAACTCTATAAAAAGTCAATAAAACTTTTTTTCCTTTAGTATCTGATAAATTAAATTGATTACCATCATGTCGGGGTAGGGTAATTTCTTCTAATTTATCTCCTTTTTTTATTTTCATACATAATCATAATACTATAAAAATAATAAGTTAATATTAAATTTTAATGACAATAATAATTATACTAAAATTCATTCATTACCTTGCAATAGTTTTTTCAGGCGGTGTTTTGGTTGGTGGAGGCGTAATACAGTCTGTTTATGCTAAGGCAAATCAAATTCCTGATTTAAATACAGCAAAGATATTAAAATTACTTGGTTACATAGGTTTGATATCTATTATTGTCTTATGGATATCAGGAATTATTCTTTCAATTAATTTATATGGAGGCTTTATTATTAATAGTGCATTTACAATCAAATTAATTGCTGCAGGTTTTCTTTTAGGCCTATCTGCTTATGTAAATTTTCACGTTTTTAATTGCTCTAAAAATAATTTACCGCCTAACAAATCTATAATGAAAATAGCTACAATGAGCGCAAGAGGGCTGTTAGTAATAGTTTTAATTGCAGCAGCAATTGCATTTTATTAATTTATAATTTTTTTGCTGCACTAGTTTCCTTTATATTTGTTAGCTTTGTATATCTATCTATCATTTGCGTTGTCTTATGACCGCTTTGAGCCATAATTTCATGAATAGGTACTCCATTCATTCTAGCCTGAGTAATCGAACCTATTCTTAAGCTGTGACCAGAAATTTTATCACAATTTTCTATACCTGCGTACTCAGCTCTTTTCTTTAAAATTAAAACAAAACTTGTGTCAGTCAAACTTAATTTTTGATTCTTATTATTAAGAATATATTTTTCTATATTATTAGCTTTGTTAATTTTATAAAAGAGTGGACCTGAATCAATTAATGCTACCTCTAACCAATTCTTTAACGCAGATACGGGACAATAAGGTGAATTATTTTTAGGTAAATAGATCATTCTTCCTTCACCTTTTTGATCAGTCTTAGAAAAAGGTATTAATACTTGAACACCATCTTCTTCAAAATTTAGATGTTCGTATTTCATGCCTAAAAGCTCAGATCTTCTACAAAAACTATAAAAACCAATTAAAATAAGAGCTCTATCTCTTATGTTTCTAAAATCTTCGTTATCATTTGGAATTTTATCAATAATTTTTTCAATATCTGCTTTTAACAACTCTCTTGCTTGACCGGATTTATTATTTTTTTCATCTCTTACAATTGCACTAATTGTTTCAGAAATATTTGGATTTTTTCTATCAAATTGAAATCCGTTAACTCTATATTTATATGTAATAGATGCTAAGATTCTTTGTATAGTGGAAGCTTTATAGGCAGTAGAGGAGTAGGGGTTATTATTTACATTTTCTCTACCCGGTATGTTGCTCGATCCTTTGAGTATTTTTGCTTCCGGATCTTCGTGAAGCCAATCCATATAATTAGCTGTTAATGCGTAAGCACTATCTAGATCATCAACATCTAAAGGACTGCAATTGTATTTATTTTTGCAATAATCTATAAACTTTAACCAATCTCCCTGATATTTATCCTGAGTGTTTTTAGCTTTGGATTTTTCTTTTAATTTACTTACTTTTTCATTTAGTGATATTTTAACCATATTATATATTACGATAATTACAGTTATCGTAAATAATAGTCAAGTAAAATTATAATATATATAAATCAGTAAGATATTTAATAATTCTAATATTAAATATATTAGCATACAAAATATAGGATTTTCACGTGTAAAAAAATACTATATATTGTGATTAATATGGAACAATTACCGCAGATTCCCGCCAAATCAAGTATCTTCGTATTAACTGGTGCCGGTATAAGTAAAGAGTCTGGAATTGAAACATTTAGAGACTCTGATGGACTATGGAATAATCACAGGATTGAAGATGTTGCCAGTCCTGAAGGATTCTACAGAAACCCTACTCTTGTCTATGATTTTTACAATAAACGTCGAAAAGAACTTAATTCAGGAATTAAGCCAAATAGGGCTCATATTTTGCTTCATGAACTAGAAAAAACATATAAAATTCATATAGTTACACAGAATATCGATAATTTGCATGAGATTGGAGGTTCATCATCAATAATTCATATGCACGGAGAGTTAAATAAAGTGAGATGTATAATTAATGGTAATCATGTATTTGAGTGGCTAGAAGACCTGAATGAGACCCATAAATGCTCTAAATGCGGCTCTCAAATGAGACCTCATATTGTATGGTTTGGCGAAATGCCAATGCAAATGGATGAAATTCACGATTTAGCTGAGCAATCCAGTCTATTTGTTTCTATAGGCACTTCAGGACAAGTCTACCCTGCCGCTGGTTTCGTTTCGATGTTTAATGATATGCGCAAACCAACAATTGAATTAAACTTGGAACCATCAAGTAATCAAGATCAATTTGATTTTGCCATTCATAAACCAGCTACAGTTGCTGTTGAAGAATTTAAAAACTTACTTTTAAAGAATTTAAAAAAATAATTTATTCACTTTATTAAATTTTTTTTAACAAATAAAGATGTGGCACTTAAGAGGAGTTTTAAAATGATTAATTTTATAATTTTATAATGAATATTTTTTTGACTCAGTGCCACAGAAATATTTCTATTTATTAATTTAGGCAAATTCGGGTTCTAACTATGTTTAGATTAAGATTTGTTCTTAATATTACCTTATTGATTTCTCATTTATATCAAATTTTATTTTTATAGAAGTTTTAGTGGCACCAGTTATCAAAAGAATTATAATTTTTCTATTCTCCCTCCTTATTATTGTTCTCCTTCTCTCTGGTGCTGCTAAAGGTGATCAATTATTAAGTTCCAAAGAATTTATTAAAAAAGAACTCCCCCTTGATCAGGGAAATAACAAACTCATTATTACGGAAGCTCAAGAATATCCTAAAAGAACATTTTATTTTGATCCTTTGGTTGTTTTTAATGAACAAGATGACGTAAGTCTGTGTGGGTATGAACTAACAACAGTTGATTTTACAGGAACTAGGATTGTTGTAAGCCTTTATGCAGCTCTTTTTGATAATGCACCAGCAATTATTAATTATGTAAGATTGGAAACATTACAATTAACTCCTTTTGATAAAGAATTATCCTTTAGTGATATGAAAAAATTAGAACTCTACCCCTACACAATGGAAATTATAAAAAATAATACCTTATTTGAATCTTTGGAAAGAAATAATTCCAAAACAAGTGCCATTATTAGTGAATCATCGAATAATTATCTCTTAAATAAAGGTAAAATCTTAAAAGAATTTTATATGGGTGGATATGACTTACACGTAGAGTTTATCAAGGGATACCCAATTCACATTCCTATTCCGCAAAATATTAAATTATTAAATGCTAAAATTGATCTCATTGATCACTGTCTTATTGAACTAAGAAAGAATGAGAAAAAAACTAAGATACCTGAAGAGAATTATCTAAAAGAAGCATCCTATATAATTCAATAAATCTATTTAAAATATAATTAAAAACAATTATTATAAAAAATTGAAAAGGAACAATAATGAATTTAGGAGAGAAATATAAAAAAGCGTGGTTTGATTATATGAGCAATTTAGATCGTGAAACTTTACCAAGTTTGATGGATGATAAATTTGAGTTGCGATCTCTTACAAAAGGTCCGCAAAAAACCATAGAATCTAAACAAGAAATTCTAGAAAGAATAAGTAACATAGGTACGTCAATAAAATTAACACCGGAAGTTCACCATTCATCAGATGACTTACTTGTAATAAGTGTGTTACAGGAGTGGGATACTGGAAAAGGAATAGTTATGTGGTTTGTTAAGTTTAGAGATGGTAAAGCGATTCAACAAATTACTGCTAAAGGTGATCCAGCTTAAATAATAATTAAACTATTATTAAAAAATATATTTTTAACCATCCCAAACTTTTTTTAAAATTTCCTGTTTCTTTCTTAAGTTTCTAAATAAGAAGAATAAAATTATAATTTGTATAATTACAACTAGATTAAAATACCCGTAATTATAAATAAAATGAAAAAGAATTGCGATTATTAATCCTAAAAATATAAATAAAATATTTCTGTTATAAAAATAATAATAAGAAAAAGAAAATCCAATAAAAATACCACATGCGGCATGCATTGGTGCAGTTAAGAATGCTCTAGTCCATGCAACATCTTGCCATGTGGTTCCAAAATTTGCTGCATTACCAACATAATCGAAATTTTCAGCCATAGCAAAACCAAGTGCTGCAGTTGCACCGTAAACTAGGCCATCCATTGGTTCATCAAAATCTTTAAGTCTAGTACAATAAAAAAATAAAATTAAAAATTTAAGTATTTCTTCAACAAATGCGCCAACAAAAAATGTATCTATTAAAACATAATATTCATTATAATAAAAATTATTGTAAATAATTTCCTTCAAATACATATTTCCAAAACCAGCAGGTATTGTAATTAAAATTCCCAATATAAATGTAATTATAATTGCTTTTTTAGGCTCAGGAAATCTATCTAGAGTAACAAAGAAATAGACCAAAATAATTGATGGCATTACAGTTGCAAGAAATTGAAACATAATATTTTAAATATCCTAAATAAAAATAAAAAGCACTCTAGTCAGAGTGCTTATTGAATTATGAAGTGGGAGGAGAAAAATCTACTTTGTTTCCCATTTCTCTTACTTTGTTTAAATCAACAGACTCTAAAGTAACTGCTTCGGTAAGCGTACCTGCTGCTTTTGCTTTTAAAGCACATGCAGCCATACTTTCAAATGATTCAGCCTCAGTAATCATGACAAAATCATACTGACCTCTTGTTATATGATAATCAATTAATTTACCTCCAACACTGCTAACCATTTTTTCCATAGCTGCTTTTCTGTCCGAGTCTCCATTAATAATACCATCAGCACCTTTTTGTGAATAGATGCCCAGTGATATAAAAATTGACATTTAAAATCCTTTCAAGTTTAATAATATTTAATTAGTTTATAAATTTTTACGTCAAAAAAAAGGTTTAAATTATGAAAATTATTATGAATGTTAAATTAAAAGAAGGCTATGAAAAATGGAAAAATCTTTTTCTCAGTGTTGATACTCATAGAGAAAAATATGGAATAAAAGTTTTAGCATATGGCCATCCAAAAGATGATGAAACTAAAATTTATCAAGTTTTAGAGATTGAATCGATGGAAAAAATGCAACAAGCTATGCAAGATCCAGAACTAGCAAAACTTAGAACTGATGCTGGTGTTGATTTAGATAGCCAGGAATTAGTTTTTTTAGTTGAGTAGATTTTATTTTATTGAGGGTAATAATTATTTTGCCCTCAATTTTATTCGTAACTTAACGCATCAATATTTGGATTATTACTAAGACTATTAATTAAATTTAACAAGAATTTATAAATCCAAGGTGCTTTGTACTTGGAAAATTAATGGTATTGTTATCTCTATCAAATACATAAATGATATTAATAACATCGTTAGGTTTTTTTTCTTTTTTTAAAACTGTGATATTTTTATTAAAATCAAAAAGTGGGTTTACCTCTAAGTATCTGTAAAAAATTTTGACTTTTGTTTCTATATCTAAATAATCAGGCCAGCAAATTTGATTAAAAGCATATACATCTAAATTTTCATATGCATTAGCTTCTGCAAAAAATTCTATATCATCTTCATAATCTTCTATGGTAACACTTCCAAATAAGAAATAATAATTATCTGAAATAGCAAACTTACTATCTTCGATTTCAGCTCGAATTTTCTTATATTCATCTATTAACTGTTTTTCTAAACTTAAAGATTGCTGACTAAAAAAAACAAAGCTAAAAATCATCATCAGCTTCATCACTTTCACCCGAATATGATGTGCCGTCTTCATCTTCTTCCTTTTCAATTGTGTCATCTATTTCCTGCCCGTCATCTAAAGTAACTTTTTCTGCAGCTTCATTGGTATTTTGAATATTCTCACCAGCTGTTCTAAGCGATGTATTCCACCCCACAGCTGCAATACATTCCAATGCCTGCTCACTTGCAGGATGTTGGATCTCAATGGAGTCTAAAAATTCAATTCCCGCAGTGTCAATATATCCAGATGTTTCTAATTTTTTATAATAATTTTTAATTTGTTTGGTTTCTGATTTTAAATTATTAAGATTGGCATTATCCTCAAACATTTTTGTATTTTGAGCTTTATTCAAATTTTCTTTATAGGATGAAATCTCATTTGCAAAAATAGTAATAAAAGACTCAGCCTGCAAAATAGCTTGGTCACATGCATCTGTCCATTCATCTACATCATCAAAAATTGGCGAAGCATGACCAAAAGATAAAATGGAAGGATTGCCATTTTCATCTGTTGTCATTCTTGCACCGTAACTAAAAGCCCATCTTAGTATATCTTCATCAGTACTTTGTGTTGGAATTTGATCCATCAATGGTTTTTTAGGTGTGCCTGAAGGTATATCTCCCCCTGTGGAGAGAGCATCAGCCAATAAATTTAATTTATTACTCCATAAGCCAATGACTGAAATATCACCTTTATTACCATCTGATATTTCAAAAACTTTATAGGTTTGAAATCCTGCAATTCTATGCTCTGCTGCTGCTTCAATAGATTTGCTAAATTCTTTTGTTTTAATGATTTTCTCTGCTTCTTCAACTGCCTCGGGAGTTGAAGGATCCTCGTACCCTGCGTCTCGTAAGGCTTGATCTAATTTTAAGTTAATTAGTGTTCTGAGTTTTTTACCTTCTTCAAAAGAACTCATCTCATCCATTAGCTTTTCCATTTCAGATGTTCCTGGTTCAGGAGGTTGCGCATATGATCCTTGCTTTCTCTCATTAACAATATTTGTTGAAATTCGCTGACCCATAAATTTAATAAATTGTTTTTTTGACTGTAAAAAGGCGATATCAAATGCATCTTGTCTTGCATCACCGAAATTAGCAAAGCTGTTATCAAAAGCAATACCACTAGTACCAACAGAGACAAAAAAATCCCCACCCTTCTCTTCTGCACGAGAATTTAAACCTATTTTCCATTTTTTATTTTTTCTTACAAAATCTTCCGCTAAACTTTTCGATTGACCAGATTTTTTATGTAATTTAATTGAGGGTTTTTCTGTTGCAAACTCTTCTTTTGTTTCAACAGCATAAGAAATATTTGTCATTAAAAATAAAAAATATAAAGTTAGAATAATTATAAAGTTTTTACCAATCGTCATCTGTGTCACCCTCTTCCTTTTTTGCGTTAATTTTTTCTTTTGCTATATCAATATTAGAAACATTTGTAATAATCTTTCTTAAGATATATTTTTTTGGCTCAAAATTCTCATCTAAATTATAGTTTTGCTCAAGTATTTTTCCACTTGATGATTTCGAAGTAACTTGTGTTATTTCTAATTTACCAACTTCTTTTTGCTCTCTTCCTATATATTCATTTGTATAACTATCTTTAATTTTCTCTCCAAGTTCAATAATGATAAATTCATCTCCCAACTCTAATTCCATTCCTCCCTGACCAATAAATGCTGTATCACCGGATATTTTTTCTAATCTTAATGGATAGATGGCATTTAAAATGATACTACCGATTTCAAGTGTTGCCTTTTTAATTATATCTCCTTCTAGGGAAACAATATCTTTTTTTTCAATATCAAAAATACCTGTGTAATCATCAGAAAACATAATCTGTGAAGTTGGAACATCTATTATTCTAAAACTAAATTCAATAAATGCTTTTTCTGTTGTAACCGAGTTATTTGAATTTTTAATCTTAACTGTTTTTTCTTCGGTGTATAGTTTTTGCAATGTTCCAACCATTATATAATCAGAAAATAATTTTTGACCAAGCTTAACTGTTTCTTCAATATTTGTTTGATTAGTTTTAATAATGTTTAATTCACTATTCATATCACGCATATACTCTCTATCTAAGACAGTAAATTTTCTCGTTTGAACAAGATATGAAACTAAATTTTGTATTAATAAATCATCTATTTTACTATTGGATACAACGTTATCCTTTAATTGAAATGATGTATCAAAATAATAAAAAGGCATGACCGCTATTCTTTTTCGTTGAGCAGATTTTTTTAATTTGTATTTACCAATTTTTGCAGAAATTGAGATTTTAACAATACCATTCGATGACTTTTCTTCATTTAATATTTTAAAATTTGAAACATATCCTTGTGTTTGCTCTTTAATAGTTTTTTGAAACTCCTTTGATGAGTAATAAGAGTTATCTTTATTGGTACTAATAGATTGTGAAATTTTTTTTAATGAAGTTTGTGTTTCAATACTTCTTCCATTTACCTTGGCTATTGCATTTGATAATGAATTATTCAGTGCCTCGGTATAGGTTGAGCCAATACCTTTTGCCTTAACATCAATGTATTCAATTGTATTAGATAATGAAGCTTTAGATGAAATTAAAAATACAAAAAATAATATGAAAAAGACTTTCATATTAAATATCAATAATATCTTCTGCATCACCAAATTCTTTTTCTGTTTCTGGTGTTAAATTTATATTCTTAGCTTCTCTAATTTTTTTTAATGCCTTATAAAAATATGCAAGATTACCCTTAGTTCTTGAGGCAATCTCTGCAGCGCCTGCTGCATCTTCAAATGTTCCTGATGAAAAAATTGCAGTTATGGAGCTAAAAAATAATTTACCCTCACCTCCAGCTTTTGCAGCATAAATATGAGCCTCATCTATTTTCTTTTTAGCTTCTTCATTATCTGTCCCACTATTCGCATTTTTAAGTAATTGATTTGTGCCATTAGAAATACTAGTTGAAACTCTTTCCATATCTAATTGAGATGGGTCAGAAACAATATAATCTAGTAAAAGCTTCAAATCAGAAGCAACTTCAATTAAACCTAATGCTTCAGCTGCAAGAATTTGAGCTTGTAAATAATTGACATACATCTGTCTTAATGATTCCCTTTCAGGTGTTCTTGGGCCATTCATAAATCTATCAAGATAAATAAGTGAAGGATCATTATATTCTGCTTTATAAATTAAACAGGGGTTATCTTGCTTAATAACACAACCAACTGCTGGTCTTTCTAGAGCTATTTTAAAGCTTTCTATTGTTTTTCCTGCCCATGCTTTACCTGGTGAACTATTTGGATTTAAATATAGAAATGCTAATTCTTTTCTGGATGAATCTCTCCAAACTACTTCTAAACATTCTTTATTTAAGCATATTGCTGATTTAGCACCAATATTATAAATAAGGTTTGGTGAAAATCTCTGAAAAGTTGCAACTCTTAATCTAGCTCTATTTTTATCGTAATCATCTAAAAAATGAACCTTTAATTCATTGCCAATATAATGAACGTCAGCAATAAATTCCATATTACCACTTTCTTCAAAACCTACTATAATCATCTTTTTTTTGAAGCACTTATTTTTTAAATCTCTAGAATCTTTTTGGCCTTGAGTTATTACTCTTCTTTTCCATGAAGCAAGAATTTTACATCCATTATTTTTTAATATTTCAACAACCTGGTCCCTAGTCATGTTAAATTTTAATTGAGATAAATCATCATCGCTTGGGTAATTTAAGTAATCTGCTCCTACAGTAACAACATCGATATCACTAATATGTTCTACTCCTTCTGGAGCAGCAGTATTAGGTTGGGTTCTTTGATTACTATTATTAGCTAGAGAATTAGAAGAATTGATGTCATTAACACCTGTTATTTGAGAAAAAATCTCTTGATCAGTTCCAAAGAATACCTGTAAATTTCCATTATTATCATTTGCATAGTAGAGCTTGACACAATCAAATTGACTAGCACCATCATAAAGGAAGCAAATGAAATTATTCTCTACTTTCCACTGACCTCTATATACTCCTTTGTATTCTCCTGAAAACATCTCAAATTCAAAAGCACCGTTACTTTGAAAAATTTCAATAAACTTTGAATTATCTGAATAAATACCTTCAATAACTTTGTTATTTAAAAAATTAACGATTTCATCAGTATTGGCAACATTAAGAGAACTAGGACTTATTGAACTAAACTGATTGGCACTGAGATTGAATGAAATAAAAAAAACAAAAAAAAATAAAATTTTTTTTAAAATTAACATTTCATTAATTAGATAAAATATTAATAATTGTCTTAGATGAACTATCAGATGATTGTTTCAACGCATTTGTTCTTGCTACATCAAGTGTAGAGCCTAAGCCTGCAAAAACTGCTGGGCTAACAGAGGATACAAGT
>CACMYX010000008.1 GCA_902618015.1 uncultured Alphaproteobacteria bacterium
GCTGACATCGATCACGCATAATAATTTTACTTTGTGGCTCAACATTATTTAAATGCTTTGAGATAGTATTTTGACTTATACCTATATTTAAAGCTTCTTTTTTAATAGCAGAAAGCCAGCTGCTCCACTCATCATCAGTTGGCATTTTTGGTTTTTCACAATCAGTTGAGTAGGCATTAAATGATATAAATAAAAATATTAATACAAACCTAAAAATCATTATATAAAATTACCAAAACTATCGTTAATTAGGAAACGATATATACTTAATATTTTGACTTTTTTATGTTGAAACTATAGTAAGCATTTAAACGGAGAGATGGCTGAGCGGTTGAAAGCACCGGTCTTGAAAACCGGCAACGGGGCAACTCGTTCGTGAGTTCGAATCTCACTCTCTCCGCCAAATTTCCTTTAAAATCTTAAAACTAATAAAAATTAGTTTTTATCCTCTAGCTTATCAACTCTTTTTTTTAAATCTTGAACTAAAAAATAAATATATACGATTGGTCCCATTATCATAACACCAACTAAAAAAGCTAAAAATTCAAACATATAATTACTATAAATCAAAAAAAATATTTCTCAAATATATGAAGATATTATTTTTTTTCAAATTTCCATAGTTTATCTTGAGCTAAAAAGAAAATTTTACCACTTTTTGGATGAATTTTGATATCTCTTATTCTACCTATTTCATTCTTAAAAATAATATTTTCTTCTACATTATCTAAATTTGAAAAATCTAATGATCGTAAAGATTGATCTTTTAATGATGTTACAAGTGCTAGTCCTTTAAATTCTGGAAATTCTTCTCCATCATATATTGTGATTGCACTAACAGCAATTGAAGGTACCCAGTAATGAATTGCTTTTGTATAACCTGGTAACCATTTAGGTCCTATTTTTGTATTATTATAATTTGTTCCACCCCAACCAAGTATTTTCCATCCATAGTTTTCACCTTTCTTTACTTCACCAATCCAATCACCACCTTTAGCGCCGTGATTACTGATGTATAGTTTATTATCAAAAGAAGAGATTGCCATTCCTTGAGGATTTCTGACGCCAATTTGAAAAATTTCAGGAAGCCATAAAGGTTGGTCTTTAAAATGTGGATTATCTTTTGGTACTGAACCATCTAAATTAATTCTAATAATACTCCCTGGATGTTTATCTGCTTCTTGAGCAATCATTCCTTTACCCCTCTCGCCTAAAGAAGCAAATAAATAATTATCTTTAATTACTATTCTAGAACCAAAATGATAAGGCGATCTTATTGGGGGCTCAGATCTAAATATATTATTAAAATTTAGTTTTTCTCTATTGAATTTTGCTTTTGCAATTGACGTAGATGATGGTCCATATAATTTAAATTCACCTCTTTTCTCAGAGTAGCTAATATAAACGTGATCATCATGATATAAAATTTCCAACAAACCACCTTGGGAGTTTATATCCTCAATAAAACTTAAATTATGTTTTATCTCAAAAATACTTCCATTAGTTTGATTAAATAACTTTATTTTACCTGTTTTCTCACTAATCAATATTTCATTTTTATTAATAAATGAAATACTCCAAGGTTGATCTAGACCCTTTTTTAATATTGATAATTTATGATCATAACTTAAAGAGAAAACATTTTTATTTAATATTAAGAAAATAATTAAAATAGATGAAAATACAAATAATCTCATATTATTGAATTAATAATTTTTTTTGATAATTCAAATCTATCACCAATTAAATTACCGCCAAATTCATAAAATATTTTTTGATCCGGTCTTAATATTAGAGAATTTTCATTAGATAATGAAAGTTCTAATAATTTTTCTGGATTTTTTGGTTTATTTTGAAAAAAACTGATTAATATACCTTTTCTGCTAAACTCAAATTTTTCAATATTATTTTTTAAACAAATAATTTTAATTTCTACTAATTTTAATAAATTAATTAATTGAATAGGCAATTTTCCAAATCTGTCTATTAATTCTACTTTTATATCTTCAATTTCTTTATTATTATTTATATTTGATATTCTTTTATAAATGGACAATCTTAGATCAACATCATTTATAAAATCTTCAGGTATATAAATTTCAACAGGGATCTTTATAATTGGTTGAAAGTTATCTTTTTTAACAAAGTCAGAATTAATTTTACTTTTTTGTATATTTATCTCTTCTTCAAGCATTTGATGATAAAGTTCTGTACCAATTTCTTTTATGAAACCACTCTGTTCTTCTCCAATAATAGAACCGCCACCTCGAAGATCTAAATCTTGAGATGCGATATTAAAACCTGCTCCAAGATGGTCGGAAGAATTAATTATAGATAATCTTTTTCTACCATTATCTTTTAATTCATTTTCTTTGTATGTAATATAAGCATATCCACGTTTAGAAGATCTACCTACTCTCCCTTTCAATTGATATAGAGCTGCTAAAGAAAAAATGTTGGATCGGTAAACTATAATTGTATTTACATGAGGTAAATCCAAACCATTTTCAATAATATTTGTGCTTAACATTAAAGGGACTTCTTGATTATAGAATTTTGATATTCTACTTTCTAATAATTTAGGACTAAGTTGACCGTGAGTGATTACATATTTTATTTCTGGTAAATTATCATTTAAAAATTGTTCGACGAAAGGTAAATCTTTTTTTCTTGGCACAACAAAGTAAACACCATTTTTTCTTCCATATATCTCTCTTTTTATAGCTTCTGTGATAGTCAAAGAATCAAAGGGTGAAACATATGTTCTAACTGCCATTCTTTCATACGGTGCTGTAAGAATTAGACTTAGATCTCTTATTCCTGAAAGTGACATACTTAAAGTTCTTGGAATAGGTGTAGCACTAAGTGAGATACAGTGAGCTTTTGGTGCAATTTCTTTAAATTTTTCTTTTTGAATTGTGCCTAGTTTTTGCTCTTCATCGTAAACTATTAGACCAAGCCTTTTAAATATTAATTTATCATTTAATAGAGCATGAGTACCAACTAATACATCAATATTACCAGTATTGCATTTTTCAAATATTTCTTTTTTATCTTTTATTGATACTAATCTAGAGATTTCCGCAATATTAATACCAAATATAGATAATCTTTTTTTAAAATTAATAAAATGCTGTCTAGATAAAATTGTAGTTGGAACTAAAACTACAGATTGTAAATTTGATTTTGCTACTAAAAAAATAGCTCTCAAAATTACTTCAGTTTTACCAAATGCAACATCGCCTACTATTAATCTATCAGATGGTATCATCTTGGAAAAATCATTAATAACATCTTGAATTGCATTTAATTGATCATCAGTTTCAACATATGGGAAAGTGCTAACAAATTTATCGTATTCAGAAATATTCGTATTTATTTCATAAGATTGAGATTGAAGTCTCTTAGAAGCTATTGAAATAAGTTTTTTTGCAGCATCTCTAATTTTCTTTTTTGCATCTGCTTTTCTTTTTTGCCAATGTGAAGCACCAAGTTTATCTAGAATTATGTTTCCATCAGTATCATCACTGTATTTTGATACATAGCTTAAATTTTCAACTGGTAAAAAAAGTTTTTGATTTTCAAAAAATTCTAATTCTAAACATTCATGAATTGAATCATTTAATTCAATCTTTCTTATATTATTAAATTTACAGAGACCGTATTCAGAATGGACCAGAATAGAATCAATTGATAACTTATTTAATTCTTCAAAAAATATTGTTTGTTTGCGTGATTTAGATATTTGCGTATTAAAAAAATAACCAAATAAGGATTTTTCATTAATAAAAATATATTTATTAAATTTTAATGAGTCATCAATATCAAGAATAGTTAAAAGAACATTATCTGAAAGTGAATGATTAAAGTTTGTTACATCATTTAAATTTAAGTTTAAATTATTTTGTAATATTTTAGATACTCTTTCTAAACTTCCTTTACTGCGGCAACATATATAAATTATATTTTCTTTAGAGTTAGTAATGAAAAATTGATTTATAAAATTAAAATCTATTTCTTTTTTAATAGATGATAAATTATGAACAATATTTACATCAATATTAATATGATTATTTTTATCAAATGTATTAAAGTAAAAATGTTCATTGCTATCTAAATATTTTTTTAAAATTTCTTTGTTCAAGTAAAAATATTTAGGTGAAAGAAAAAAATTTTCTTTATTATTTTTTCTAGCTAAATAAAAATCATTTATATTTTCTAATCTATTTTCAAATATATTTTTAAATTCATCATTTAGTAATATTGTGTATTCTTCAATATAATCAAACAATGTTTCTAGATTATCATAAAATAAAGGTAAGAATTGCTCGCCACCAGATGGTATTATTTTTTCAGAAAAAAGATTATAGACTTGACTCTGCCTATACTCTGGAAATATTTCCCTAAAATTTTTTCTAAATTGATTCAGATTATCTTCATTAAGTATTAATTCATTAACAATACTAAACTCCAATTCACTATTTATTTCTTTTAATCTTTTTTGAGTAATAGGATCAAATTCAAAAATTGAGTCTATTTCTTCATCAAAAAAATCTATTCTTATTGGTTGAGATCTATCATTTGGAAAAATATCTAAAATTGAACCTCTAACAGAAAATTCTGATTTATCACGTACTAAAGAAGTTCTTTGGAAGCCTAAAAGCACAAGGTTATTGATAAGATCTTCTAATTTAAATTTTTGTTTTTTTGAAATTTTAAAAAATTGTGAATTAGTAATTGATCTAGGGATTATTTTTTGTGTTATTGAATTAATCGTAGTGAGTATTATTCTTTTTGCTTTAGAATTAGATAAAATTTTAAGTGTTTTTAATCTTTCGATTTGAACTTCTTTTGAAGGAGAGACATTATCATAGGGTATTTGATCCCAAGATTTAAATAATAAAATTTCAACATCAGGTAATAACCATTTAATTTTATGTTCCATAGATGAGATTTCCCTCTCATCTTTTCCAATGTATAAAATTGATTTATTGGAATTTTGATAGAACTGCGAAATGAAGAAGGGTTCAACATTATGAATTGATGGACCGATAGTATTTTTATTCTTCATTAAGTATTTTATTAAATATTAACTTAAATTCTAATGGAATATTTACCTTAGAAGTGAGAAAATCATAAATCTCATTATCGGAGAATTTATTAAATATCGATTTAATATCCTCAAGATCTTTTTCACTAAATTTATCTAACTGATTTATAAAATATCTTTTGTATAAAATATCTGTCTCTTTTGTTCCAGAGTAAGAAACCCTATATTTTATGGTTTTTTTAAGTGAATTGAATGACATAAAAATTGAATATAGAATATAGTTTATAATTTTATAAAAATCTATGAGACCAGAAAAATTAAATTACATATTATCTTCAATATCTTCTCTCAAAGGAGTTGGTCCAAAATTAGAACAAATTATTAATAAATTAGGTATTTATAAAAATATTCATTTTATTTGGAACATACCAAATAACATTCTGGAAAGAAAATTCTATGAAAATATTCATGATGCAGAAATTAATTCTTTAGTAACATTAAATCTAAAAATAATTAAACATGAACCATCAAGATTTAAAAGACAACCATACAAAATTAAATGCATATGTGGAGATACAAATGTTGATTTAGTATATTTTAATGCAAGACATCCTATGTTGAGACAAATGCTTCCAACAAATGAAAATAGATTAATATCTGGAAAATTAGAATATTTTAGAAACACATTTCAAATTACGCACCCTAGTCATGTAAGTGCTTTAAACAATAATAAAATAATCAAAAGTAAAGAGGCAGTTTATAGTTTAACTAGTGGCCTCAATCAAAAAATAATGAATAAATTAACTGCTGAAATATTAAATAATTTACCAAATTTTAATGAGTGGATAGAAACTTCAATATTAAATAAATATAAATTTAAAAGATGGAATGAAGTAGTTAAAAATCTTCATAACCCAAGTGATAATAATATAAAAAATAAAAATCTACTTAGAAGAAGGCTAGCATTTGATGAATTATTATCACATCAATTAGCTATAGGCATTATGAGAAATTTTAATCAAAAGAAAAAAGGTCTTAAAATTGCTAGTGAAAATAAAACATTAAATAAATTTTATAGTAATTTAGATTTTCAACTAACAAATTCACAAAATAATGTAATCAAAGAAATTCTTCAGGACCTAGCGAGTTCTAATCAAATGATCAGATTGTTGCAAGGAGATGTTGGTTCTGGAAAAACTATTGTAGCTTTAATATCAATGATAAAAGTATTTGAAAGTAATTTTCAATCTGCTTTAATGGTGCCTACTACAATTCTTGCATTTCAGCATTACGAAAATATTTTAAATTTATTAAAAGATTCAAAGATAAATGTGCTTGTTCTTACAGGAAAGGATAAGGGTAAGGAAAGGAAAGAAAAATTAGATCAAATTGCAAAGGGAAAAGCAGATATTATAATTGGAACACATGCTTTAATACAAAATACTGTAAAATTTAATAATTTAGGTTTGGCAGTTATTGATGAGCAACATAGATTTGGAGTTTATCAAAGAATGGTATTTAATCATAAAAATCATAAACCAAATATTTTAGTAATGAGTGCAACTCCCATTCCAAGAACATTAACTTTAGCAGCATATGGAGATATGAAAGAGAGTAAATTAATTGAAAAACCTTTAGGTCGTAAACCAATTATTACTAGCTCTTTGTCATTAAAAAAAGAAAATCAACTTATTGATAGAATAAACGAAAAAATTAAAAATTCGTCTTCTAAATTTTACTGGGTATGCCCTTTAATAGAAGAATCTGAAGAATTGGATCTAAAAGCTGCAGAGGAAAGATACAAAATTTTAAAAAAATATTTCAAAAATAAAGTTCTTTTGATGCATGGACGTTTAAGCGAAATAGAAAAAGAAGAAATAATGATAAAGTTTAAAAATGAGGATTATAAAATTTTAGTTTCAACAACAGTTATTGAAGTTGGTGTAGATATTCCTTCTGCAACCACAATTGTCATTGAACATGCAGAAAGATTCGGTTTAGCTCAACTTCATCAGTTGAGAGGTCGTGTTGGAAGAAATGATATTCAATCATATTGCATACTTTTACATAAAGATAATATTGGGGAAATTTCAAAACAAAGAATTGATATAATGAAGCAAACAAATGATGGTTTTAAAATCGCTGAAGAGGATCTAAAAATAAGAGGTCCAGGAGAAATTTTAGGAAAAAAACAATCTGGTAGCCCATCTTTTTATGTAGCTGACCTTAGTTTTGATTACGATCTATTAGAAGATGCTAAAATTATGGTAGAAGATATATTATCCAAAAATCCAAAATTAGAAAACATAGAAGGAGAAAATCTTCGAAACTTATTGTATCTTCAAGAAAGAGATGTAGCAATTTTAACACTAACTGCTGGATAATAATTATGGATATAGAAAAAGGTATTAGATTTGAATGCCAGGGTTCTGGAAATTGTTGTGTTTCAAGAGGTAACTATGGTTTTGTTTATTTAAGTAAAAAAGATATTAAAAAATTGTCAAATGGATTTAAAATAACAGAACAAAACTTTGTAAAAAACTATTGTCAAAAAACTGATGGTTTCATTCACTTAAAGGAACTAAAAAAAAATAATGGAAATTGCATATTTTTGAAAGATAACAAATGCACCGTTTATAAGTCAAGACCCATACAATGTAGAACTTGGCCTTTTTGGCCTGAAAATATGAATACAAAAACTTGGAATAACGATATTGCTAAAAATTGCCCTGGTGTAGGTAAAGGTAAAGTAAAAACAAAGAAAGAAATTTTAAAGCAAGTACAAATTGATTATGAAAACGAATTAAATATTAGGAATAAAAATTAACCGTCAGACTCAAATTCCATTTCTTTAAAATACCCAATATATTTATTAGTCTTTTTCTTAAGTAATATTTTTATTGTTGTTCCTTCAAGAACTACTTCAAGAATGTTGTCGTTTTTTCTTAAAATATCGCAGTTTTTCTCAATACCAGATAAAATATTTTTTATTTTTGCTTTCTTCATTTTGGATGGTGAGCCCTGCAGGATTCGAACCTGCGACCCATTCCTTAAAAGGGAATTGCTCTACCAACTGAGCTAAGGGCCCATCGAATGTGTATTTTATATAGTTCAAATATTGTAAGCGCAAGTGATTAACTAAGAGTTTTTTTTATTAAGTTGTTCTAAAGTATTTTTAGAAACAAATTTTGAAACATCCCCACCTAGTTTGTGGACTTCTTTAACAAAATTTGATGAAATGAATGAGTTTTTTTCAGAAGTCATAAGAAATATTGTCTCAATATCAGGATTAAGTTGGTAGTTCATACCTGTCATTTGAAATTCGTACTCAAAATCTGATACTGCTCTTAAACCGCGTATTATACATGTGGCATTTTGATCTTTAGCAAATGTTGTAAGCAATCCTGATAATTCCATAACATTAATTTTTGAATTAAATTCATTTAGATTACTAATATCACTGTTGATGATGCTAATTCTTTCTTGAACACTAAACAATGAATCTTTATTAATATTGTTAGCAACTGCTATTACTAGATTATCTACTATTCTTAATGATCTTTTAATTATGTCCATATGCCCTGCAGTCATGGGGTCAAAAGTGCCTGGATATATTCCAATTTTATTCATCATTTTCAAATTCTTGTATTCTAGAAACAGAAACAATTCTATCACTTTCAGGAATCTTAAAAATACTAACACCTTTTGTGGATCTTCCAGCTATTCTAATTTGGTTTACATTAACTCTAATTATTTGACCCTTATCACTAACAAGAATAATTTCATCATTGTCCTGGACAACAAAACAATCAACAACTTCACCATTTTTTTCAGATGTCATTATTCCAGTTATACCCTTTCCTCCTCTATTTGAAATTCTATATTCATAAGCAGATGATCTTTTTCCAAAACCCTTTGATGTTATAGCTAAAAGAAATTCCTCATTATTATTTAATTCTTCAAATCCATTTTTAAGTGATGAAGTTTCTTTTCTACTTTCAGATGCTGCTCTTAAGTATTCTTGACGAATGCTCATATCAATCACTGAATGTTTTAAAATTGCTAAGGATATAATTGTATTGCCCTTATCTAATTTTATACCCCTTACACCTGATGAATTTAAACCAGAAAATAATCTTAATTTTTCAACAGGAAAACGTAAACATTTTCCATTTGATGAAGAAAGCAAAATATCATCATCTATAGTACAAAGCTTAACACCAATTAATTCATCTTTTTCATCAAGCTTAATAGATACTTTTCCTGAGTCCCTCAATTCTCTTTTTCCACTCTTTGCAACATCTATTAATTTATTTTTTCTTACCATTCCATTTTTTGTTGCAAATATAACATAGAGTTTATCCCATTGATTTTCATCCAGAGGTAATGGAAGGAAAGTAGATATTTTTTCATTAGATTTAAATGGCAGCAAATTTACTATTGGCTTTCCCCTAGCCTTTAAGCTGGCTTCAGGAACATCATGAGATTTTAGAGAATAAACTTTTCCTAATGAAGAAAAAACTAAAAGTTTAGTATGAGTATCTGCAAAGTGAATTTCTTTTACAAAATCTTCTTCTCTTGTTGACATACCAGTTTTACCTTTACCTCCTCTATTTTGAGAACGATAATTAGATAATAGTGATCTTTTTATGTATCCATTATTAGAAATAGTTAAAACTATATCTTCTTGTTGAATATATCTTAAATCATCTACTTGCTCATATTCTTGATCAATAATCTCACTACGTCTTTCAGTTGCAAATTCTTTTTTTATTTCAGTTAATTCATTTTCTATTTCTTTTAAAAGAATGTCCCTAGAATTAAGTATAGATAGGTAATTTTTAATTTCTAAAATTAAACTTTCTAAATCCTTTTGAATATCTTCTCTTTCTAAAGCAGTCAATTTTTGCAATCTTAATTCTAAAATAGCTTTAGCCTGTGCGTCAGAAAAATTAAAAGTGTTACTTTTTAATTCTACAGTATCATCTTCAACTAATTTAATAAAATTAAGATTTTGTTTAGATACTTTCCATTTCTTTTTAATTAATTTTTCTTTTGCTTCTTTTGTATCTTTTGAACTTTTTATTAATTCTATAATTTCATCAATATGCTCATTAGTAACAACCAATCCAACTAAGATATGAGCTTTTTCTCTAGCTTTATTAAGATCAAATAATGTTCTTTTTATTATTACTTCTTCTCTAAAATCTAAAAATGAAGATAAAATTTCTTTTAAATTCATTTGTTCTGGCTTACCTTTATTTAAAGCAAGCATATTAGAATTGAATGTCGTTTGAATTAAAGTATGTTTATATAATTGATTTAGAATAATATTTGAGTCTACATCTTTTTTTAATTCTATCACAACCCTAACACCGTTTCTGTCTGACTCATCTCTTAGATCTGAAATTCCTTCAACAATTCCATTTTTCACAATTTCTGCAATCCTTTCTAATAATTTTGATTTATTAACCTGGTAAGGTATTTCGTGGAGAATAATTGCCTCTCGATCCTTTTTAAAATTTTCAATACTTGTCTTCGATCTAACTACACAGCCTCCTTTTCCAGTTTCAAAAGCATCAGTTATGCCTTTTTTACCAATTATTTGACCTCCTGTTGGAAAATCAGGACCAAAAATATATTTTTGAAGGTCTGAGATATTGCAATCTGGGTTTTTAATAAGATATAAAGATGCATCTATTACTTCTCCTAAGTTATGTGGTGCAATATTAGTCGCCATTCCAACTGCAATTCCCGATGCACCGTTAACTAAAAGATTTGGAAATTGGGATGGCAAAACTGAGGGCTCTTTTGTTGTGTCATCATAATTAGGTTGAAACGAAACGGTGTTTTTATCAATATCTTCAACAAGTTTCTCGGATACTTTAGCAAGTCGTGCTTCAGTATATCTCATTGCTGCAGGAGGATCTCCATCTAAAGATCCGAAATTTCCTTGACCATCAACTAACTCTAATCGCATAGAAAAATCTTGAGCCATTCTAACCATAGAATTGTAAATAGCTGAGTCTCCGTGAGGATGATATTTACCCATTACATCACCCACTATTCTTGCAGATTTTTTGTATGGTTTATTGAAATTGTACCCAGACTCACTCATAGAGTACAATATTCTTCTGTGAACTGGCTTTAGGCCATCTCTACAGTCTGGAAGCGCCCTACTAACTATTACAGACATTGCATAATCCAGGTAGGATTTTTGCATTTCTTGCTCTAAACTTACTGAAGGTATATTAGTAGGTTCTTGATTATTGTTATTTGATGTATCTATATCGTCAGGCACTAAAAAATCCAAGTTTTCTAAGAAAAATTAAGAATATTTATATCAAAAAGCACAATTTAAACCAATATAAATAAATGATTAAATTATATTAAAAAAACATTATTTTTCAGTAATTAAATAATAATATCTATTGAATATATTTAAAAAGGGATATCTTCATCTAAATCATCAGAATCACCTGATTGATTTCCAAAAGAATTGTCTTCAATTGGCTTAGATTGATCCATTTCTTGTGAATTATCTGATACCTGAGAGTTACTATTTCTGCTGTCTAGAAGGGTTAAATTACAATTATATCCCTGTAAAATCACTTCTGTAGTGTATCTATCATTTCCATCTTTATCTTGCCATTTCCTTGTTTGAAGCTCTCCTTCAACATAAATTTTAGATCCTTTTTTTACATATTTTTCTACTATATCAACTAGGCCGTCTCCAAAAACAACAATGTTATGCCAAGATGTTTTTTCTTTTTGTTCTTGAGTATTTCTATCTTTCCATCTTTTTGATGTTGCAATTGAAAATGAAGCCATTTTTGCTCCAGACTGCATAGATCTAATTTCAGGATCTCTTCCCAAGTTTCCTAATAAAATTGTTTTATTAACACTACCAACCATAAGAATTCTATATATATCCATATAACATATTAAAGTTATTAGATAACACTAATATTCATGAATTTAGATAAAATTGTTATAAAAGGTGCAAGAGAGCACAATCTTAAAAATATAAACTTAGAAATACCAAAGAATAAACTCGTAGTAATAACTGGTGTAAGTGGCTCAGGAAAATCAACATTAGCATTTGATACAATTTATTCTGAGGGACAAAGAAAGTATGTTGAGAGTCTTTCTGCATATGCAAGACAATTCCTTCAAATGATGAATAAACCTGATGTAGATAGTATCGATGGTTTATCACCAGCGATTTCTATAGAGCAAAAAACAACACAAAAAAATCCTAGAAGTACTGTAGGTACTGTCACGGAAATTTATGATTACCTAAGAGTTTTGTATGCCAGAGTTGGAGTCCCCTACTCTCCAACAACAGGTAAACCAATTAAATCTCAATCAGTAAGTGAAATGACTGATCTTATAATTAAAAATAATATTGATAATAAAATTTATATTTTATCTCCAATAGTAAGAGATAGAAAAGGTGAATATAAAAAAGAAATCGAGGATTTAAAAAAAAGAGGTTATCAACGTCTTAAAGTGGATAATGTGGTCTATGATATTGATGAAGTGCCTTCACTTAAAAAAAATTTTAAACACAATATTGATGTTGTAATTGATCGACTTGTTGTAAAAAAAAATATCCAACAAAGATTGAGCGAAAGTATAGAAGTTGCGTTAACACTATCTGATGGTTTATTATATTTAGAAAATCTAGATAAAAATAAAATATCCGTATTTTCATCTAAATTTGCATGTCCAGTATCTGGATTTAGTATTGAAGAAATTGAACCTAGATTATTTAGTTTTAATGCTCCACAAGGTGCTTGTTCTGAGTGTGATGGACTAGGTATTGAAAAATATTTTGATGAATACAAGATTGTACCTGATGAAACTAGATCAATTTCTGATGGAGCTATTAAACCTTGGGAAACAAAAGTATTTGGTTACCAAAAAAAATATTTTGTTGAAACAATAGATAAAATCTTAAAACAATATAAAATAAAAAAAAATGTTCCATGGAGAGAGATCCCAAGAAAAATAAAAAATATTATTCTTTATGGAGATGAAAATAATGAACTAAATTTTTTGTACGATTTTGAGGGTATAATAAACTTTATTGATAGAAAATATGAAGAAACTGAGCGATGGTGGCTTCAGTATGAACTAGAAAAATATTTATCTGAAAGAGACTGTGAAGTTTGCAATGGTTATCGTCTTAATCAAAAAGCTCTAGCAGTAAGAATTGATGAAAATCATATCGGTAATATTACTAAAAAATCAATTAGTGAATGTTTAAGCTGGTTTTCATCACTCGAAAGTAAACTAGATAAAAATAATAAAAAAATTGCTGAAGGGGTAATTAAAGAAATTAAAGATAGATTAGTTTTTTTAAATAGAGTCGGTTTAGATTATTTATCTTTAGCAAGAGCAAGCAAAACTTTGTCTGGAGGTGAAAGTCAAAGAATTAGATTAGCAAGTCAAATTGGCTCTGGCTTGACAGGAGTTTTGTATGTTTTAGATGAGCCATCAATTGGATTACATCAAAAAGATAATCAACAACTAATAGAAACATTATTTAGATTAAGAGATTTGGGAAATACAGTAATTGTGGTTGAGCATGATGAAGACGCAATTAGACAATCTGATCATATAATTGATATAGGTGTTAAAGCTGGTGTTAATGGAGGCCATATAATTGCTGAGGGAGGTCTTAAAAAAATATTAAAAAATAATAAAAGTTTGACAGCAAAATATTTAAATAAATCTTTAGAAATAGAGGTTCCAAAGAAAAGAAGAAAATTTAATAAAAACAAAGTTTTCAAACTTAATAAAATTAAAACAAATAACTTGGATAATCTTAATATTACTTTGCCTCTAGGAAATTTTATTACTGTAACAGGTGTCTCTGGAAGTGGTAAATCTTCATTAATAATTGATACATTATATCAAAGACTAGACGAATACTTTAATAAATCCTTAAATAAAGATGAGAGTCGTTTTAACTTTAAAGGCATAAATCATATCGATAAAGTAATTGATATTGATCAATCTCCAATTGGAAGAACGCCAAGATCAAATCCAGCAACATACACAGGTTGTTTTACTCCTATCAGAGATTGGTTTGCAAACTTAAATGAATCGAGTGCTAGAGGATATAAACCAGGTCGTTTTTCTTTTAATGTTAAAGGTGGCAGATGTGAATCATGCGAAGGTGATGGTGTTAAAAAAATAGAAATGCATTTTTTAGCTGATGTTTATGTGGAATGTGATATCTGTAAAGGTAAAAGATATAATAGAGAAACTTTGGAAGTTAAATATAAAGATAAATCTATTTCTGATGTTTTAGAAATGACCGTTGAGGAAGGTTATAAATTTTTTGATAAAATACCAGCAATTAAACAAAAATTGCAAACTTTAATGGATGTTGGCTTAGATTATATAAAAATAGGTCAATCAGCAACTACACTATCAGGTGGTGAAGCACAGAGAATAAAATTATCAAAAGAATTATCCAAAAGATCAACAGGAAAAACACTTTATATTCTTGATGAGCCAACTACAGGTCTTCATTTTGATGATGTGAAAAAATTACTAAAAATTCTTCATACACTTGTTGATGAAGGAAATACTGTTATTGTTATTGAGCACAATCTTGATGTTATTAAAACAGCAGATTATATAATTGATTTAGGTCCACTAGGAGGTGTAAATGGAGGACAAATTGTTGGAACTGGTACACCCGAAGATATTGCAAATAATAAAAAAAGCTATACAGGTGAATTCTTAAAGAAAATTTTATAAATCAAAGGAAATAAAATGATAAATCTAGAGTTACCAGATCTACCCTATAGTAAAGATGCTCTAATGCCGTATATGTCGGCTGAAACTTTAGAGTTGCATCATGATAAGCATCACATGGCTTACATTACTAATGGAAATAAGTTTATTAAAGAACAAAATATAGCAGATGATAATGTCAATGATATTGTTATTAACTCATATCAAAAAAATGCTCCAGTATTCAATAATGTAGCACAACATATAAATCATGTTCATTTTTGGGAAGTAATGAAAAATAATCCAGATGGTAAAATTCCCTCTGAACTCGAAAATAAGATAGTTGCAGATATTGGTTCAGTTGAAAAAATGAAAGAAGATTTTATATATGCAGGCATTGGTCAATTTGGATCAGGTTGGTGCTGGTTAGTTTTAAATAATGGTAAATTAGAAATTACTAAAACACCAAATGGAGAAAACCCAATCGTACATGGTCAAACTCCTCTACTTGGATGTGATGTTTGGGAACACTCATATTATGTTGATTATAGAAATAGAAGACCTGATTATTTAAAAGCTTTTATCGATAATTTAGTTAATTGGGAAAAAGTTGCAGAAAACTTAAATAACGCTTAATCATCTTCATCTTGCGGTCTGAACTTAAAAATTAATAAAGTTGGGACCGCAATAAAAACAGATGAATAAGTGCCAATAATAACACCTATAATCATTGTTAAAGCGAACGGTCTAATAACCTCTCCACCAAATATAAACAAAGATACTAAAGCAAGAAGCGTCGTCAAACTTGTCATTATAGTTCTGGATAAAGTATTGTTAACTGATAAGTTAAATAAATCTACTAACTCAAGTTTTTTATATTTTCTTAAATTTTCTCGAACCCTATCAAATATTACAACTGTATCATTAATGGAATAACCAGCAATAGTTAGAATTGCTGCTATTGTAGCTAAAGAAAATTCTACATTTAAAATCGAGAGCAATCCAAGAGTAAATAATACATCGTGAGTTAATGCTACAACTGCCCCGAAACCAAATTGCCATTCAAAACGCAACCAAATGTAAATTAAAATAGCAATTAATGCAAAGGAGACTGCTTGAAAACCTCGAAATAATAGCTCAGAACTTATTGTGGGACCTACAAATTCAGACCTTCTAAACTCAACAACCTTGTCTTGAATTAAATTTTTTACAGAATTGACTGTTTCAATACTCTCTTGATTACTTTTATTTTGAAGTCGTATTAAAATAACATTCTCATTGCCAAATTCCTGCAAAGATACATCACTATAAGAAGAAGATAAAATTTCTCTTAGCTCACCAATTGAAGTATTTTTTGTACTGACTTCAATTAAAGTACCTCCTTTAAAATCAATTCCTAGATTTAAACCCTTTATACTTAATAAGCCTATTGAGATTAATATGGCTAAAATAGAAAAAATTAAAAAATTTCTTCTTAAACCTAAAAAATTAATATTAGGCTCAACGGGAATAATTTTATTTAAACCAAACATTATAGTTTTAATTCCTTTTTATTTGCAAATGATAAGTACATATAAACTAAAAAATTTGTAAGCATTAAAGCGGTGAACATTGATGCTATCACACCCAAAGACAATGTAATGGAAAAACCTCTTATTGGACCAGAGCCAAATGCAAATAGTAAAACAGCGGCAATCAAAGTAGTAATATTGGCGTCAAGTATAGTTGACATAGCTCTATCGAAACCATTTTTTACAATCTGATAAACTTTAGTTTCTTTTAAACTCTCTTCTTTAATTCTTTCAAAAATTAGAACATTGGCGTCCACTGCCATACCAATTGTTAATACAATTCCAGCTATACCAGGCAATGTTAATGTTGCTCCAATTGTTCCTAGTAATGATATTATAATAAATAAATTTACAATCAATGAAACATTGGCAAGAGCTCCAAAAGTTCCATAAATGAGTATCATAAAGATACATACTAATACCATACCAATAATAGCAGCTATTTGACCAGCAGCTATAGAGTCTGCTCCTAACCCAGCACCTACTGATCTCTCTTCAACTATTTCTAAAGGTGCCGGTAAAGCACCGGCTCTTAATAAAACTGCTAAATCAGATGCCTCCTGTGCATTGAAATTTCCTGTTATAATTCCGGAGCCACCAGTAATTGCGCTACTTATTCTAGGTGCAGTTATTACAACTCCATCTAATACTACCGCCATTCTTTTTCCAATATTGTTTGTAGTAACTTTTCCAAATTTTTGAGCGCCTTCAGTATCAAACCTAAAAGATACTGCATGACCTTCTGTTTGATCAAATGAACCTTTAGCATCTACTAAATTTTCTCCACCAACTACAGCCCTCTTATTTAAAAGATATTTAATATTTTCATCGTATATATCTAATACAATCATTTTGCCAAAAGGTGCCAAATTATTATTTAGTGCAGATGTATTATCATCATCAACTATATGAAATGTAAGTTTAGCAGTTTTACCTAATAAATCTTTTATTCTTTCAGGATCTTTTACTCCTGGTAATTGTAATAGAATTCTTTTTTTACCAGATCTTTGTATTAAAGGTTCTTTTGTTCCAGATTCATCAATTCTTTTTCTGACAATCTCAAGTGATTGCTTAATTGCTGAGTCTTGAATAATTTTTTTATACTCATCATTTAACTTAATATTCAATTTGTTATTATTAATTTGCAATGACACACCTCTATACATTTGAAAAAAACTGTCTCTAATGTCTTTGATTTTAGTAATATCTGCAAAGGTAACGATAACATCATTTTCTTTAATAACAATTTGATCAATTTTTGCAGCCTGATCCCTTGAAATCAGTCGAACACTATCAGCAAAATTATCTAATTCCTCTTTGTATAAAATATTAAGTTGTACTTCTAATAATAAATATGATCCACCTTGTAAATCTAAACCTAAATTAATCTTATTTTTTAAAAACCAATTTTCAGAATTTTCATCATATATAATTGAAGGTATCGCAAAAATTATTCCTAATAAAACTAATGATATAACTGTGAATGATTTCCAGATAGGATAATTTTTCATTAATAAAAAATTTATTTTTTTCTAGAAAATAAAGAGAAGCCAGATTTACCTTTACTCTCTTCCTTTGTTGATTCTTTTTTTTGAACTTCAGGCATTGCATATAAATCTGCAACCATTCCTGATGCAATCTTAATTTCAACATTTTCTGCCACTTCTAAAGTTAGTTCTCTATTATCTGCAACTTTATTAATTGTACCAATGATTCCACCTGAGGTTACTATTTTGTCCCCTCTTTTTAAATTAGAAAGCATCTCTTTATGCTGTTTAACTTTTCTTTGTTGAGGTCTAATTAGTAAAAAATAAAAAACTACAAATATTAAAATAAGTGGTAAAAATGTTCCAAAAGCTTCCATAATAGTACCTATGATGATTTAATTTGAGTGATTTATTATACTGTGTAATAAGAAAAATCAAATAAAGTATTTATTATGTTTTTAAGCAATTTTTTATCAAATCTTACAGTCTCAAGAGGAAGTGCATTTATTTGGGATAGTAAAATAAAAAATCTCAAAATAATATCGAATTTTAGATGTTTGGATTTAGATCTTCTGGTTGGAGTAGAAAGACAGAAAAAAACTATATTAAATAATACGGTAAATTTTTCAGAAGGTAATTTTACAAATAATGCCTTACTATGGGGATCTAGAGGTAGTGGTAAAAGTTCACTAATTAAATCAGTTTTTTATGAAATAAATAAAAAAAATAAAAATTTAAAATTAATACAATTAAATAAAAATAATATTTTTGATATAGAAGTTATTTATGAAAAATATGCAAATTTAAAGAATTATAATTTTATAATTTTTATTGATGATTTATCATTTGAAAAAATAGATAGTGATTATAAAATAATTAAGTCAACACTAGATGGAAGTATACAAAATCAACCTAAAAACATTGTTCTTTATGTAACCTCTAATAGAAGACATTTAATGCCAAGAGATATGATAGAAAATGAAAGATCCTCTGCTATTCATACAGATGAAAGTGTTGAAGAAAAAATAAGTTTAAGTGATCGTTTTGGTTTATGGATTGGCTTTCATAATATTTCTCAAAATGATTTTGTTAATATAATTTTTAAATATTGTGAAAAATTTAAACTTCCTTTTAATGAAAAGACTGAAAAAGAAGCAATTAAATGGAGTTTACAAAGAGGTAATAGAACTGGTAGATCAGCATGGCAATTTATTATTAATTATGCAGCTGAAAAGAATAAAAAAATAGATTTTTAATTTACTCAAAATCAAAATTTATTTTTTCTAAACCTGATACACCGTCTTTTAAATGATAAATATTTATTTGATTAAGCTGCTCAACAAATCCATTAGCTAAAATTGAAGACACGTCTCCTTTTTGGCTTATAAAAATAACTTTCTCGCCTATTTGAACATTTTCTTTGTACTTTTCAAAAAATTCTGGAAAAAAATTACCATTTTTATCAAATGCTGTTATCTGTATTGCTCCTGGTATTTTATTTTTATTAGTTATTTGATCTTCATTTCTAATATCTATAATTTTAAATTCATCTGTCATAGCTAATTTTAATTGATAACCATCTATTTCTTTATACTCAGGTGGAGTTACTTTTATTACTTCGATGTCAAAAATAAGATTTGATTTTGGTGGAATTAAATTTCCTGCACCACTTTCTCCATAAGCTAATTGATAAGGAATAAATATTGTTCTTTTTCCGCCCTCTCTCATTCCAAGTAACCCTGTTTCCCAACCTGGAATTACTTTCCTTACGCCTATTTGAAAATCAAAAAATTGTCCCCTATCGTATGAACTATCAAAAACAGTATTGTCTTCTAGTCTACCAATGTAATGCACAGATAATTTTGAATGATTTTTTACTTCTGAACCGTTACCAATGGTTTCATTTAAGATCTTAACTTCATCAGAAAAAGATTTATAGCTAAAAAAGAAAAGGAATAAATATAGAAAGATTTTACACATCAATTTGCTTCCTTTAATTGTTTTATTTGTGAAGGTAATGAAACAATTCCACTTAATACAATAAATATTGCTCCAAAATAAGCATATAAATTCATATATTCATTAAATATAAATATTCCAACCAATGATGACCACAAAACCTGAAGGTAAACTAAACTAAATACTGATGCATAATGTTTTTGCGCAATCCTAAAAGCAGTAGTTGCAAAAAACATTGCTGAATTAATAAATAATGCAGCAGTTGATATTAAAAAAAATTCAAAAAGAGTTACTTGTAATGGATTCATTAAAAATAAAGGTATTGAAATAAAGTGAACGAAGAAACCACCATAAAGAAAGTATCCAATATTTGTAGTTACATGATTATATTTATTTACAATAAATGTTGTAATTGTAATTAATAATACCCCAATAAGCACAATGAGGTAATAAATATTAAAGCTTTCAAATCCCGGCTGTATTACAAATAGCACGCCTAAAAAACCAATAAACAAGGATATGTATGTTAAAAAATTTAATTTTTCATTTAGTAAAAAAATAGCAAATATTGTTCCCATCAATGGGGCAGTCATATTTAATGTTGTGAATTCTGGAAGTTTAATTTGTTCAAGTGTTATAAAGGCAATAAAAGGCAAAGGGATATTTAAAAAACCTCTGAAAATAGGTGGAAAATAATTAGTGCATTTTATATTTTTTTTTAAAGTTCCATTAAAAAATAAATATATCGGGAAACATAAAAAAATGGGTATTCCATAAAAGATGAAATGATAAAATTTTACATCTGTTTGGGATAAATAGTTTATTATTGCATCATTTGTTACAAAAAAAATTCCAGCAAAAAATAAAAGAATTGAAGAATAAATTATACTTTTTTTCATATAATAAATTGAAGGATTGTATGATAAAAAAAAGTACTTATATTGATACTTTAATGAATACAAATGAAATAAAAACTTATCGACTTATTATTAAGGGAAAAGTTCAAGGAGTGGGCTTTAGACATTGGTTTAGTGATTTAGCAATATCTTTGGGATTAAATGGTTATATTCAAAATAAAGAAAGTAAAGATGAAGTAGAAGCCATAATTCAAGGAGATATGCAAAGTATACTATCTATTACTGAAAAAGCTAAAGATGGGCCGTCACTAGCTCTAGTTGAGGGAGTTATTCCAAATAGTATTATTAGTAATGTTAAGTATTCAGGTTTTATAGTTAAATACGAAACTTAATTAAAAACTTGCTTTACAGTTTTATGAAGAGAATCAAATATTTCATCAATTTGATTTTTAGTAATTATGAATTGAGGACACAAAACAATTGAAGGACCTAAAGGTCTGCAAATTAATCCGTTATCAATTGATAAATTAGCAACTTTATCTCCCATGTTAAGATGACCTTCAAATGGTTCTTTTGTATATTTATTTTTTACCATCTCTAAAGCAGCCATAAGACCTATTCCTCTGGTTTCTCCAATGTGTTCATAATCATTAAATTCATTTAATCTTTCAAAAAAATAGGGCTCCATTAACTTTACATTATCTAATAAACCTTCATTCATAATTACATCTATTGCTTTCAAAGCAATTGCACATCCAACAGGATGACCGCCAGCTGTAAAACCATGTGGAAATTCTTCTGCTTCTTCTGATACTTCAACAAATTTATCTGAAAATTCTTTATTAACTATAACTGCACCCATAGGAAAATACCCAGCTGTCAAACATTTAGATGAAATAATTATATCTGGTTTGATATTGTATGTATCACAGCCCCATAAATTTCCAGTTCTACCAAATCCGCAAATTACTTCATCTGCGATAAAAGGAATATTATATTTTTTTAATATAGGCTGAACTAAATCAAAATACGATTTTGAAGGAGGTATGCATCCGCCTGCACCTTGAACAGGTTCAGCAACAAAACCTGCGATAGTTTCTGGATCTTCTTTAATGATTTTTTCTTCTAAATTTTTAGCCATCCTAAGGGAAAATTCTTCTTCCGTTTCATTCTCTAATCCATATTTCCAATAATGAGGGCATTCTATATGAATGAATTCTTTTGATGGTAATCCAAACTCTTTATTGTATGGTTTGGCTGTCATTGAAGAAGCTCCTAAAGTAACGCCATGATATCCATTAATTCTTGTTATAATTTTTCGTCTATTAGGCTTTCCAATTCTTGCATTTAACATCCATAACATTTTGACCATGGTGTCATTTGCTTCAGATCCTGAATTACAAAAGAATACACGCCCTTGATCAAAAGGTGATACTTCAATAATTTTCTCAGATAACTGCAACGTTTCTTCAGATAATCTTCCAAATAAAGAATGATAACCTGCAAATTTTTCATACTGTTTTTTTGCAACTTCAATTAATCCAGGATGGTCAAAACCAGCACACTGATTCCATAGGCCAGAATTCCCATCTAGATATTTACTACCTTTAGTATCGTAAACATATATTCCTTTTCCATAAGAAATAACTAAAGGTCCTCTTTCATTTAATGACTTCAAGTCAGTAAATCCATATAAGTGGCTGGAAGTATTTCTTTGTAACATATAAGTTAAATATTTTTTTTTATTATGAAAAGCAAGATTTTATTTTCACTTGGGACGATAGGTGTACTTTTCATGATGGCTGGCCAATTATCATTCTCAATAAATGATAGTTATGTTAAACTCATTGTAAAAAATATAGGTGATGACAATTCATTATATTCTGTAATTTTTATAAGAGGTTTAGTTACATCTACCCTATTAGGATTATATTTAATATTTTTTGAAAAAAAGAATTTATTAAAAATACTTTCAATCAAAAGTTTTCATATAAGAGGATTTTATGAAGTTTTAACGGCACTATTTTTTTTAGTTGGATTAATATTACTACCAATATCTGAAGTTTATACACTTTTAATGACTAATCCTTTCTTTGTCACAATATTTGCTTTTCTTTTTTTGGGAGAAAAGGTTGGAATAAGAAGATGGTGTGCAGTTATTATTGGATTCATAGGTGTGCTTGTAGTTGTAAATCCACAAAATTTTCAATTTAATTATCTTTTATTGCTACCTATTTTAGCGGCTATTTTTTTAACTATTAGAGATATAGCTACCAAAAGTTTAGCAACTAAATCAAATAGTGTTGAAATTACATTTGTGACTGCTTTGTTGATTACTGGATTTGCAGGGTTGGGTTCAATAATTTTTGGTTATCAAGTAAGCAGTGAAGATATTAATTATATTCTTGTTTCTAGTATTTTTGTTTTATTCGGATATTTATTTTCAGTATTAACAGTTTTTTATGCGCCACTCTCATTAACAGCCTCTGCAAGATATAGTGTAATTATATTTGGTATGATTTTTGGATACTTAATATTAGGTGAAACTCCAACTTATAACATGATTATAGGTGCAATAATTATTACATTAAGTGGTTTATTTGTAATCAAAAGAGAAAAAGAAATAGGTAAAATTAAATAAAATTTTACTGATCCTTACAAAAATTATAAACTTCTTCAACATGACCTTTAACTTTGACTTTATTCCAAGAATTTAGAATTTTTCCATTTTTATCCATTACAAATGTAGATCTATCTATCCCAAAATATTTCCTGCCGTACATAGATTTTTCTATCCAAATACCAAGTTTATCACAATTTTTTCCTTCATCAGAGCCAAGTGGGTATTTCAATTTATACTTATCTGAAAATTTTTTGTTCCGATCAACGGGATCTTTAGAAGCTCCTATTACATCAAAGCCAATTTTATTAAATTTTGTTAAATATTTTTGAAAATCTGCAACTTCTACTGAGCATCCACCAGTTAACGCCTTAGGGTAAAAGAATAAAACTGTTTTATTCTTTAATTTAGATGAATCAAACTCTTTGTCGTTTGTTAAATGAAGTTTTATCTTAGGAATTTTTTTCATAATTATACTACTAGTTTAAGACCGTACCCGGCTTTTTTAACTCTTGTTTTAAAATAATTTTTATTAAATTTATTCAAGGTTGGTTTTGTGTTTATTTGATTTTCGACTTTAATTCCAGCTTTCTTAATAGAATTTATTTTATTTTTATTATTTGTAATAAGATTAACTTTATTTATTTTTAATAATTTTAGTATTCTAGCTGCAATATTAAAATCTCTTTCATCATCTAAAAAACCAATATTATGATCCGCGTCTATTGTATCCATACCCCTTGCTTGAAGAGAATAAGCTCTCATTTTATTAGCTAATCCTATTCCCCTACCTTCTTGTTCTAGATATAATATAATTCCACCATTATTTCTAACCATGTAATTAATTGATTGATTTAATTGTTCACCACAATCACATTTTAAAGAATGAAAAATATCACCAGTAAAACAAGCTGAATGTATTCTTAAATTAACAGATTTTTTATTTATTTTTTTTGGATTAACAATTATCGCTACATGTTTATCAGATCCAATATATGATTTGAATATTTTAAAATTAGAATTTTCGTTTTTTGGTAGTGGAACTTTTGCACTAGAAACTAATTTAATACTTTCACAAATTAATTCATTTTGATTCAATAAATCTTTGTAATCAAATATTAAAATTCCATTCTTAAATCCAAATTCATTTATATTTTTGTAATATTTTTTATTAATTTTTTTAAAAACTAACGATGGTATCATTTTAGCATTTTTGGAAAGATCAATACAAACATTATGAAAATTTTTAGATTTGAATTTTTTAATATTGGTAAATTTAATTACTTTATTATTGCTAAGAGGATTGACAAATAAATTTATTATTTGATTTACATCTGTTCTGGGATTTATCTCAAAATAAATATTACTTTTAATATTCTTATTAAAAATTGATTGAGCTTTTTGTTTAGTAATAAGTAGATATTTTTCATCAATTAAGTGCTTATTGAATTGATTAAAAATTTTACTTTGGGAATGCTCTATATTAAAGAACATCCAGTATTCCTTGTTATTCTGAATTATTAAGGGTCTTCCAGTCCTGAGTTCGTTAATTGCCCTATCTATTATAGTTCCTGTATTAGATTTGAAACTCATGAAAACTTTATATAGATATAATTGAAATAAAAACAAATGATTACATCAAAAAATATAGGAATTTTACTAGATTTTATAAAAAATTCTAAAAAGAATAGTGATTTATATTTATTGGTTAAAAAAAATAGTATTTCCTTATCATCAAAAAGAAAAAGTAACTTTTACATAAAAAATAATAATCTAGAATCTAAAATTAATGTAAGTAAATTTTATCAATCAATCTTAAATATCCTTGTACCGATACTAATAAAAAACAAAAAATTAGTTATAGCTCAGATAGGACAAAGTATTGATGGTAGAATTGCATTAAATAATGGCAATTCACATTATATAAATAATCCCAAGAGTATTATTTATCTACATTGTTTACGAAGTATCAGTGATGCAATTATTGTAGGCTCAAATACGATTAAAAAAGACGATCCCCTATTAACAACAAGAAAAATAAAGGGAACAAATCCAAAAAGAATCATTATTGATGGAAGTCTCTCGCTGAATAACAAATATAAAATATTTAATGATGGCAATGAAAATATAATTTTTACAAAAAGTAATAAAAATATAAGATTGAATAATTCAACAATAATAAGATTAAAAGAAAAAAATTTTACTAAAAACTTTATTACACAAATAAAAAAACTTGGGTATAAAAATATTTTAGTAGAGGGAGGATCAAAGACTATTTCAGAATTAATAAATAATAAATATATTGATATTCTTCAATTTATGATTGCCCCAATATTAATAGGTTCCGGAATTAATTCATTAAATTTAAAAGAAATTTCAAATCTCAATAAAGCTATAAGACCGAAACATAATTTTAATGGATTAGAAAATGAAATTATTGTTAATTTATTTCTTAATAGCTAAAAAATCTGTATTATTTAAAATAAATCTAGAATTTTTTTCTTTAATACATTTTAAACGAAATTTTAACCAATCATCAAAGTTAAGTCTATTTTTTTGAATAATCTCTCTACAAAAATTTAAGAAATAAATTTGAAATTCATAATTTTTACTAACACTCCATGTAGAATCTAAAACATATGTTTTGTGAGTTCTTTTAAATACCTTATTTATTAATTCTGTGCAATCTGGTCCAACGGCCACTTCCCCTATTCCTTTGTCAGATTTTTGATCTTTATTAAAAATATTAAGAATTTTTTTATCATCTTTGTGTTTTGGAAAAAATTTAAAATTACCATTATAATTTAAGGCAAAGTAGACAATTTCTGTATCAATATTTAATTTATGAAAATTTTTAAACCATGTTTTTGGAAGAATATCTAAAAAAGCAGATCCTGTAACTAAATTATAATCATTAAAATTTATTATTTCTAGATTATTAATTAAATCAACAATTTTAAAATTAGTTTTTTTTATTTTAGATGATAATATTATATTTTTTTTAAAATAATTTGTTGATTTATGAGATAGGTCTACAAAAGACCAATATTGATTATTTAATAATCGTGACTTAAGAAATCTATAATTGGATCCAGCACCTGAACCTAAGTCAACTATTCTAATATTTTTTTTATTTTTAAAAAATTTATTAATTAAATATAGTATTCTTTTGCTTCTTGAATTTCTATCGACAGTTTCTCTGAGATTTAACCATTTATTTTGAAATTCATGCATATTAAATTAATTTAACAAATTTCTTAGCTGACTCTAGAGGAGTAAGAAGATATCTTTTATTTTTATGAATATCAATATTTAGTTTTTTAAAATTTTTTTTATTTAATATATTTTTAGTAATTATATTTCTAAGATCATTTACTTCAAATTTTTTGAAATAAATAACACCCTTTTTTCCTAGTGTATTTAAGATAGTATTAGTAAAAAAGGTTATAATTGGCTTTTTAATTATTAATGCATTTGCTAAAGACATACCAAAACCTTCATATTTACTTACCGAAATGTAACAATCTGTTTTAGAATATAATTTAGCTAATTTTGTATCTGAAATAGTGCCATGGAATATGATTTTTCTGCTCATTGAATTTTTAGAAATATATTTTTTGAGTTTTTTGTAATAACTAATATCTCTTGTAGTATCACCAACAATTTCTAAAATAAAATTATCTAAAGGCTTTAAAACTCTTAATAAAAAAAAATAATTTTTTCTATTTATTATACTACCACATGTTAAGAAATGAATTTTACCATTATTTTTAAAATTATATTTTGCAAGTCTTTCAATACCAGGTTCAACTACATAAATTTTATTATTTAGTACCTTAAATACATTTATTAATAAATTTTTTGTATTTTTAGAAGTCACAATAAATTTATTTATTTTTTTGAAATTTTCTTTTTCTAATCGTAAGAATTTTTTTGACCTTTGACCTTTAAATTCAAGATATAAAGGATGATGTATTAGCGCGATAACGTTATAAGTAAGTATTTTTTTAAAAATTGAATACATTCCTTCTAAAGCTAATCCATCTATAATAATTTTAGAGTGAGGATCAATTTTATCTAAAATTTTAAGAAAATATTTTATATCGTTATTTGTAGGGAAAGGATAATTTTCACTTAGGGCAATTGGTCTAATATTTATATCTCTTATCTTTGCATATTCTAGGATATTTTTTTCATAAATATATCCTCCAGTTTTTGCATTAATATTTCCTGGATAGACAAAATAAATATCAGATTTATTTTTAGATAACCTCTTTTTCATATGATGCCCATGCAACATTTGATTCTTGCAAGGTTATTTTAATTTTTTTTAAAGATTTATAGTCTTCAGAGAATTCATTTCTTAATCTATTCAAGATCTTATTGCAAATATCCTCTGCTAAAAACTCTGTTGAGGTAATTTTACCCTTAAATTCATCTATTTCATCTAAGTTTTGATAATTATATATTTTAAGAATATCTTTTAAAGTTGTGGACACTATTCCTAAATCCATAATTATATTGTATTTATTAAGTTTATCAGTGAAAAATTCTGCATCTACTAAATATGTAGCTCCATGCATATTTTGGGCTGGTCCAAATACTTCTCCAGGTAAAGAATGTGCTATTAGAATATTTTCTCTTACTTTTATCGAATACATAATTAATATTTAACTAGATGCATTATTGTGTCCTTATTTTGAAGAATTTTATAATAATCTTTTTCTAAATCAAAAAAATTACTTTCACTAGTAATTAATTTTTCTAATTTTGAATTTTTTAAAGATTTAATTGCTAATTTTAATCTTCCCTCAAAATCATATTTATTTTTCATGTGTTTTGGTATTTTAGATACCTGTGAGCTAATAATTTTTAATCTTTTAGAATGAAAATAACCGCCTAAGGCAACTTCTCCTTTATTTTTACCATACCAACTAGCTTCTACTATTTTTCCTTCGATAGATAATTTTTCCATTAAAGAATTCAAAACTTTATAATTAGCTGTAGTGTTTATTGCTACATCTATTTTCTCAATCTTTCTTATATCAATAAAATTTAATCCTAAATAATTGGCAATTTTTCTTTTATTCTTATTATTATCAAAAACATAAACATTTTTATATCCATTAATTTTAAAAAAAAATGCAGTTAATAATCCTACAGAGCCAAGCCCTACAATTAGAATTTTGTTATTACTTTTAGATTGAGCGTCCCAAAAGATATTAATTGCTGTTTCCATATTTGCAGTTAGAATATATTTTCTCAAATTTCCTTTTGGTAGAAATATTAAATTTTGAATAGAAATTTCATATAAATCTTGATGAGGATAAAGACTAAATATTTTTTTATTTATATATTTCCTTGGACCATCAATAATATTCCCAACATTTATATAACCGTATTTTATAGGTAAATTAAAAGAACCCTCTTGAAAAGGAGCTTTCATTAATTCGAATTGATCCTTACTTACGCTTTTAGATGAAACTAATTTTTCAGTTCCCTTGCTGATACCTGAGTAAATAGTTTTAACTAAAACTGTTTTGTTATTTTTATTGTAAAAAAGTTTTTTTTTATAAATTTTAGCTTGTTTTTTTTTATCAATCCATAAAGAATAAGATTTCATAATTTACTTATAAATGTATAATAAAAAAATGCTAACAAACTTTTGGGAAGAATTAACAACAAATGAAATTAAAAAAATAAATAGAAAAACAGTTTTAATTTTCCCATTTTCATCAATTGAACAACACGGTCCGCATCTTCCATTAAATACTGATAAAAAAATTCTTGAAGGAATATTATTAGAATTCAATAAAAAATATAATTCAAATAAATATTTAATTATGCCTGAAATATATTATGGTTCAGCTGCTGAACATACAGATTTTGATGGAACATTAAGTATTGATTCATTGGAATTTATATCACACTCTTTATCAATTTTAGAAAATGTATGTAAATTGAAATTTAAAAATATATTACTTTTAAATAGTCATGGTGGACAAATTAGTCATATAGATATTATTGCTAAAGAATTAAAATCAGAATTTAAGATAAACATAGTAAAAGGCACATATTTTTTATTTGATCAATTTAAAGGAATTATATCAAGTAAAGAAAAAGACTTTGGTTATCACGGTGGAGAATTTGAAACATCTATTATGTTATATTTATTTCCAAACCTAGTTAGGCAATCTAAAATTTCTAAACATACATTATCTCCCGATTATTTATCATCTAAAACCATTTCTTATGAGAAAAATATTAAGAAAGCTTGGGTAACTAAAGAATTAAGTAAAAGTGGAATTATTGGAGATCCTAGAAAGTCCAATGCACAAATAGGAAAAAAAATAATTGATAGAGTAACACAAAAATTAAACAAAATAATAAATGAGATGTTTTAGATTTGTATTTATTAAGAATTAAATTAAAATAATTTTTCGTATACCTCATTGTACTCACAATCATATACCTCACAGTTATCCAGCATATATTCAGTTATTTGACTTAAGAATGTACCATGACTGACTAATACAATTTTTTGTGAATTAAGGCTTTTGATAGATAGCAGAAAAGACCTTAATCTTATTTTAATATCATTGTGAGACTCTTGTATAATTTTTTTTTCATTAATAGGTTTGTTATTATTCCACCAGAAATCATTTAAATTATTAAAATCAAAATCATTAAATTCTTTTTTTAATTTTTTTGGTTGTCTTCCTACATCACATGAGTGGTACAAATGTTCTCTTATTAAAGGTTCAATTACAGGTTTATTAGATGGAAAAACAATAGAGAATGTTTCCAATGTTCTTGTTAAGGGGGAACAAAAATAATTATCAAATTTGAGATTTTTAATTCTATTATTTAACTTTTTTGCTTGCTCAACTCCTCTTTGAGTAATTCTTGCATCATAATAATAAGTTGGATTATCTAAATCTGATGCTGCATTAGCTTCTGACTCTGCATGTCTAATAAGATATAATTTCATTTTTTAACTATAAATACGATAAACATTCATGCATCAGTAAGTATAAAACTTAGCTTTATTTACGGGAAGAAACGGCTAATAACAATGGCACAATCATAACTAAGGTTGTTAAGACTGATGGATTAAATAACCAATAAAGAACACCTAGAGAAAATATTAACATCCAGAATTCATTTTTATATAAAAATTTCATTATTTTTTAATTATATTAATTCAAATTATTTTCTACTAATACTTTTTTTACAGTTTCACCCATTACAGAAGGGTTTTTGGAAATTGTAACTCCACACTCTTTAAGAAGTTCCACTTTTTCTATTGCGCTTTCACCATAGGCAGAAACAATTGCGCCAGCATGCCCCATCACACGACCTTTAGGTGCAGTTAGTCCTGCTATATATGCAATTACTGGTTTACTCATATTTTCTTTAGCAAATTGTCCAGCTTCAACTTCTTGTGGACCACCTATTTCACCTATTATTAAAACTGCAATAGTTTCATCATCATTTTCAAACTTTTCAATTATATCTTTAAAAGAACTTCCATTTATTGGATCGCCTCCTATGCCTACACTTGTTGAAACACCAATTTCCAAATCTTTAAGTTGTTGTGCAGCTTCATATCCCAAAGTGCCAGATCTACTAACTATTCCTATTTTACCTTCTTTGTAAATGTGACCGGGCATAATACCTAACATAGATTTACCAGGGCTAATTATTCCTGCACAATTCGGACCTACTAATCCCATTTTTTTATCTTTTGGATATCTTCTCATATATCTTTTTATTTTAACCATATCATGAGAAGGAATTCCGTCTGTAATAGCTACACACGTTTTAATACCTGCATCAGCAGCTTCCATTGCTGAGTCTGCTGCAAAGGCTGGTGGGACAAATAAAATTGATGTTGATGCTCCAGTTTGATCTACAGCTTCTTTAACAGTATTAAAAACAGGAAGATTTAAATGAGTCATACCACCCTTGCCAGGTGTTACCCCACCAACAACGTTAGAACCATACTTAATCATTTCTTCAGCATGAAAACTTCCAATTTTTCCAGTAAATCCTTGGACTAAAATCTTTGTATTTTTATGAATGATTATAGACATGATTATCCAAGAGCCTTTACTGCTTTATTTGCTGCATCTTCTAAAGTTGATGCTTCAATGTAATTAATATTGCTTTTTTTAAGTATTTCATTTCCCTTTTCTACGTTAGTTCCAGCTAAACGTATTACTAACGGATGTTTAATTTCAATTTTTGATAAAGCTTGAACAATTCCTTCTGCAACCCAATCACATCTGTTAATCCCTGCAAAGATATTTACTAATATTACCTTAACTTTTGTATCCATAGAGATTAATTTAAAAGCTTTAACTATTTTTTCAGGTGTTGCACCTCCGCCAACATCTAAAAAATTTGCAGGTTCACCACCAGCAAGTTTTATCATATCCATTGAAGCCATTGCTAAGCCTGCACCATTAATAATATTACCAATATTCCCATCTAAGCTTACATAATTCATTCCTCTATCAGAAGCATATACTTCATTTGAATTTTCTTGCGTTTTATCTCTAAGTTCTGCAATTTCGTCTCTTCTAAACATTGCATTATTATCAAAACTCATTTTACAATCTAATGCTAATATTTCATCTTGGTGTGATACAACTAATGGGTTGACTTCAACCATTGTTGCATCAAGCTCACTAAAAGCTTTATAACAACCAATAATTGTATTTGCAGCTCTTGATATCAATTTGGATTCAATTCCTAAACCAAAAGCTATTTCTCTTGCTTGAAATTGTTGAATACCAACTGCTACTTCTATTTTAGATCGTATAATTGTTTCAGGTTTTTCTTTTGAAATTTCTTCAACACTCATTCCACCTTCCGTTGAGGCTACAACCATTATGCTTTCTGAAGATCTATCAAACACTAAACCTAAATATAATTCATGCTTGATATCAGTTGCTTCTTCAATATAAATTCTATTTATTATCTTACCCTCTGGACCAGTTTGGTTTGTAATTAATTTTTTACCTAATAATTTATCAGTTGCATCAGCAACTTCTAAAGGAGAATTACATATTATAATTCCTCCCGCTTTACCTCTAGCACCAGAATGAACTTGCGCTTTTACAACCCATTTTGAGCCACCAATTTCTCTAGCTTTGTTTTCTGCATTTTCTGGACTATAAACAATACCACCAGTTGGAATTTTAACACCAAAATCAGACAATATTTTTTTTGCTTGATATTCGTGTATATCCATTACTTATTCTCAATTAATTTATTTATATTTACAATATTTTCAGCCATTCTTGCAGATGCAGCATCAATCATTCTTCCATCAAGCTGAGCAGCACCCTTTCCTTCAGCAGCTGCTTTTTCTAATTCTAATAATATTTTTTTTGCTTTATCTATTTCTTCTTTAGGTGGAGAAAAAACTTCATTAGCAAGATCTATTTGTGATGGATGTATTGCCCATTTACCCTCAAAACCAATTGCTGCAGCTCTTTTTGCTGCATCAAGATATCCTTCTTTGTCATTAAAATCACCAAAAGGTCCGTCTATTGCTCTTAAGCCATATGATCTACAAGTCATTACTAATGTTGATAAGCCATGATGCCATTGATCTCCAGGGTAATCAGGATTTAACCCCCCTATAACAACGGTTCTTGCGCGCATACTTGCTGCATAATCTGCAACTCCAAAATGTAATGCTTCTAGTCTTGAACTTGATGTTGCAATTGATTGAATATTAGACATTCCTAGTGCTGTTTCAATTAAACATTCTAAACCTATTCTATTTTCAAATTTTTTATTTTGCTCAATTTGATTAAGCAAACAATCGACCATATATACATCAGATGATGAGCCTACTTTTGGAATTAATAATGTATCAACCCTATCACCTACCTCTTCTATAATTTCAATCACATCACGATACATATAGTGTGTATCCAAACCGTTAATTCTTATAGAGATTGTTTTACCTTCTTCTTTCCAATCATATTCTTTTATTGCATTAATAACATTTCTTCTTGCATCAATTTTATCATTTGGAGATACTGCATCTTCTAGGTCTAAGAAAATATAATCGGCATTTGATTTTAATGCTTTTTCAAACATATTTGGATTAGAGCCAGGAACTGCCAATTCACTTCTGTGTAATCTAGATTTAGCAGGTTTATAAAATAAATGGCTCATTTAAAAAAAAATTATATATTTGATTAATATTATAAAAGCGATAAAAAAATTTAAATATTATAAAGATATTTCCTTAAGGCAATTTTCATCATTATTTTTTGGATTATTTACAATTTTTGATACTGGATAAAAGTCTAAATCATCCTCGATAATACTTTTGTTTTTATGTAGGAATTCATTTTCATTATCATTAAGAAAATCAAGACCCTCATTATGAGACATAATAAGAGGCATTCTATTATGTATATGGGAAAGGTTTTCATTTGCTTCCTTAGTAATGATACAGACAACATTCATTTTTTTATTATCTCTTATTTCTTCCCTCCAAATTCCACCAAAAAACAATAATTCATTTCTAGGAATTGATATTAAATATGGTTGTTTTTGATTATTTATATTTTTCCATTCATAGTATCCATTTGCAATAATAAGACATTTTCTTTTAGTAAATGATTCTTTGAATAAATATTTATCATTAATCGTTTCAATTCTTGCATTAATAACAAATTGAGTAACATTATTTTGTTTACTAAAAAAACTATAACTCCAAATAAAAGTATCTATTAAAAGTTTATGATTGTTTTCATAAATAATATTAACAATATTAGACGGTGATATATTGTAAGACTTATGTGAGTAATTTAAAACTTCAGAGTTAGGAAAAAGTTTTATAATTTTTTCTTTATCTTCAGTACTTGTAAATCTTCCGCACACTATGATGCTTGCGATAAAGGCATTGGTCTAGAAACACCTACGGTCATCCAACAATCTTTAAACTCACCGTTTTGCTCTACTTTTTCTACTGTCCATTCGAAACCAAATTTTTTTCCATTACTATCAGTAAGCTCAACAAAGTAATATGAACTTTTTTCTTTTTCTTGAACAGGAATTATATTGTGTTCTAAGTGATCAATCATCATTGCATAGGATGGATTTTTAATCATCCTAATAAAATTGTCTAGAGGACCTGTGTACATTCTATTATTTGGATGTGCAAATTCCCAAGTTTGTTCAATACCGGCATCGTCAAAAGGTAAATTATTTTTTTGTAGTGCTTTTAATTGAATTGAAATAACTTCTTTAGGGCCAATTGAAGGGTCTGGTTTTATCATTTCTCCGTAAACATTTTTTGATAATAAAATAAACAAACTAAACAATATAATTTTGTGCATAATTTTAAAATAGTGTAATTATAACTTAAGGCAATATGTATATTTATGATTTTATCCAAGGATTAATTATTGGAGGAACATTAATTGTAGCCATAGGACCTCAAAATTTATTTGTAATTCAGCAAGGTCTTAAAAAATCTTATGTTTTTACAGTTACTTTATTTTGCAGTCTATCTGACAGTTTACTAATTGTAGTCGGAATATATCTATCTAATTATGTTATTCAAATTAATCCAAGTATAATAGGAATAATAAAAGTATTAGGTGGAATTTGGCTGATATTTTATGGATTAAATAAAGTTATAAAATTAAATAAAATTAAAGATATAAATAAAGAATTAAATATAATTAAGGAATACGGAAAAGTATTAATTAGCTTATTCATTATCACATACGCAAATCCTCATGTTTATCTAGATACAATTATTTTGCTGGGGTCATTATCAATAAATTTTAATGATCAATTTTCATTTGGCGTTGGAGCAATTTCAGCTAGTTTTTTATTTTTCTTTTCTTTGGGATATATGTCAAAGTTTTTATCAAAATATATTTATTCAAATAAAACTTGGTTCTGGATTGATCTAACCATTGGTCTGCTAATGATTAGTTATGGAATATATTTTATAATTTTTTAAAGAAAGTTTCTAAGTTTTTACATACCTGATCAACATTTAATTTTGTAAATACAAGAGGTGGTTTTATTTTAATAACATTGTCATAAGGGCCATCAGTGCTCAATAAAATACCTTGATTTCTCATATGATTAATAACCAGTTTAGCTAATTTTTTATTTGGTTTAGAAACATTACTATTTTGAATAATATCTATTCCTAAAAAAAGCCCCCTACCTCTAACTTCACTAATATATTTTTTATATTTAAGTTGGATTTTTTTTAATTCTTTTAAAAAATAATTACCAACTATCAGAGCATTTTTTTGCAATTTATTATTATCAATAGTATCTAATACTGCTTTACCAATAGCACAGGAAACAGGATTACCACCGAATGAATTAAAATATTCCATCCCATTATTAAAAGTTGAAGCAATTTTTTCTGTAGTTATAACAGCAGCTATTGGGTGACCATTACCCATAGGTTTGCCCAAGGTTACTATGTCAGGAACGACATCATGTTCTTCAAATGACCAAAAATTTCTTCCAACGCGTCCAAAACCAGTTTGTACCTCATCAACAATACATAATGCATTGTTTTTTCTAATTTCTGCAAATATTTCTTTTAAATAATTTTTTGGAAGAATTACTTGACCACCGCAACCAAGTATACTTTCAGTAAAAAAACATGCAATTTTGGTTTCTTTAATTTTATTTCTAATTACTGTTTTAGCTTCGTCTATATATTTTTGAATCCAATTTGAATTTTGATATCTCCACTTACCTCTTAAAGGATCAGGCATGTCTAATACGTGAACATAATCTTTTTTACCTAAACCACCCTTACTATTAAATTTATATGGACTTAGATCAATTAAAGCATTGGTATGTCCATGATAAGCATTGTTCATCACAAAGACATCTTTTGCACTAGTATAAGTTTGAGCTATTCTATAAGCTAGATCATTAGCTTCAGATCCTGTACATACAAAAAATATCTTATTTAATTTCTTTGGAAACTTACTTAAAAGTAATTCACTATAATCGTTAATTGTATCATATAGATATCTCGTATTAGTATTAAGTTTTAAATTTTGCTGAGTCATAGCTTCATGGACATAGGAATTTGAATGTCCAACATGGGAAATATTATTTACACAATCTAAGTATCTCCTGCCATATCTATCAAAAAAATACTGATCTTTAGCTTCAAGCATATGAAGAGGTTTCTTGTAAGAAATTGATAAATTATCAGAAATATTTTTTCTTCTTTTCTTTAAAGTATCTTTAAAATTATTATTATTAGAATAAAAAGATTTTGGAATTCGTAGAATTAAATTTGGATCAGGTGAAATTTTATTCCAAATATTGAATAAAAATTCTTCACCTACTCCTGGAAAATTCTTATCATGTCCTAATAAATCTAAAATAATTTGAAAATGTAAATGTGGTAACCATTTTCCATTTTCATTAGAATTACCAATTTTACCAATCCATTCACCTTTCTTAATTTTTTTTCCAATTTTTAGTTTTTGAAACATTATTTTAGATAAATGACCGTATAGAGTATAAAATTTATATTTTTTAAAACTATGTTCTAAAACTAAAGTGGGGCCATAGTCATATTTAAAATTATTATTTTTTAAAATTATAATTTTACCATCTATTGGAGCAAATAAATCTGTTCCCTGATCAATAAAAATATCAATTCCTAAGTGAATATTACGTCTTTCATTCGTATTTAATTCAGAAATAAAGTTAGGCCCCTTATAAACTTTTCTTTTTTCATTGTATAAACCTATACCTATACAAGAATTATCTTCTTTAAATATTTTATTAACTCTTTTTTTAAGCGAACTATTATCTGGGTTACCTTTCAATAAAGGTGAATCAGAACTTAATTTTAAGATAGATTTATTTTTATCAAGTAAATTAAATTTAAAAATATTACCAAAGTTGAATTTATTTATATAATTTATAATTTCATTATGATGGTGAATAATATCAAAGCCACATATTTCACGAACAATATATATTAAAAAATTAATAGGAATTTTGTCTAATTTTTCTAATAAAGACCATGCATCTTTCTCACTAATGCTTAAATATTGATTTGATGGATATTTAATTCTTTGTTTTTTTGCCATTACAACAGTAATCATAAGTCTTGACTTACATAATGATATTAATGAATTAATTTCATCCTCATTAATAGAAAATTGTTTATTATACTCTGTTATTATATTTTTAAGTGTAAGATAAATATTATCATTGTTCATTAATGCATATGAAAGGCATATAGCTAAATCATTTATTGTTGGAGAATAAATAGAATCTCCATAATCTAGTAAACCACAAACATTGTTTTCTTTAATAACAATATTATAATTATTTGGATCTGAATGAGTTATTGAATATCTTAATTTATTTAAATTATTTTTTACAAATTTTTCATATTCTGAAAAACATTTTAATAAAATTAATTTTTTTGAACCTGTAAAAATATCAATTTCTTTTTTAATCCATTTTATATTTGATGGATCCCAAATAAAATTTCTATGAGCATCTATATCGTTAAATGCTTTCAACTTAGTTGATACTTTTCCAAGTAACTTACCTAAAGAATTTTCAATTTTATCATTACTTTTTGTATCTCCATACATTCGCCCTTCAATATAAGATAAGATCCTAACAAAGCATTCTCTATTTTTTTTATCTAAATATTTTACAATCTTTGTATGGTGTATTTTTGGTATAAAAGATTTGAGACTAAGATCACTTCGTAAATAATTAATTAATCTATCTTGGTATTTTAATATATTTATTTTTTCCGATGGGTTTGAAATTTTTAATACATATTTTTTTTTATTATTTATGAATATAATAAAATTTATATCCCTTTCACTATCAAGTTGTTTAATTTTAAGTAATTTATTCCTTAAGAAAGAAAAATTAATCTTTAACCATTTAATTAGATGTTTATTATCAATAATAGGTGGATCAACATCAAAAACTGACATAAAAGGTGTATAATTCATAATGCTGAAATCTAAAAACATTTTTGTTTGTATTGGGGCAATTCATCACGATTATTTATTAAATCTTAAAAAAAATATTATTAATTTTAGATCTAATCAAATTACACAAAAAAGCAGAATTGGTGGAGTGGCATATAATATTGCAGAATTGCTTTCGAATTTTGTTGATGTAAACTTTTATAGTTTAGCTATCAATGAAGAGATTAGAAAAAAAATCTCAAAAAAAATCTATGTTCATCAAGTGAATAAAGATTATGCAGATAGATACTATTTAGCTTTATCAGATAAAAATAATAAATTTTTATTAGGATTAGCTAACACAGATGAGTATGAAAATAATAAATCTTTAAAAATACCAAAAATCAAGAATAAAAATATAATATTTGATCTAAATTTTTCTAAAACCTATTTGGAAAAATCAATAAATAAACTATCAAAAAAAAATAAAATTATAGTGTGCGCAACATCAGTACATAAAGTTATTAAAATTAAAAGGATTATAAATAAAGTTGATTTTATATTCTTAAATAAAGCAGAGTTACTTAAACTTACAAATTCTTCAAATATAATAGTAGGTGTAAAAAAAATATTAAAACAAAATAAAAAAATAAAAATAATTACTACTAATTCAAAAAATAATGTAATCTTTGGAAGTAATGAATTTATAAAAAAAATAAAACCCCCATCAATCAAAGTAGTAAACGAAAATGGAGCTGGAGACGCACTAGCAGCAATGATGCTGTATTTGTTCAGTATAAATGAAAAAATGAATTATATTTTAAAAACTTCTGTAGCATGCGGGTCTTATTATGCTAGTGGTAAAAGTCTAAAAACTAAGAGTGATTTTTTAAAAATTAAAAATCTTTCTAAGAGAGTGATTGTACAATAGTATGCATGAAATATTTGATATAAGTAAAAAAGTTCAAGAAGCAATAAAAAGAAAAAAACCAATAGTAGCTTTAGAAAGTACATTGATTAGTCATGGATTGCCATATCCAGAAAATATTAAAGTCGCAAATGAGTCTATAAAGGCTGTTGAAGATAACGGTGCAATTGCTGCAACAATAGGAATAATTAGAGGTAAGGTTAAAATAGGATTATCGGAAGAAGATATTCAAATATTAGCAAAAGAGAAAAATGTACAAAAAGTTTCAAACCACAATATAAATTTATCAATATTTAATAAAGAAAATGCTGCTACAACAGTAGCAAGTACGATTTCTATAGCTTCTAAATTTCAAATAAGATTTTTTGCAACAGGAGGAATTGGTGGTGTACATCTAAATGCTGAAAATACCAATGATGTATCTGCAGATCTATATGCACTTTCTGAGCATTCAAATTTTGTAATCTGTAGTGGTGCTAAATCTATATTAGATTTAAGTAAAACAAATGAACTTCTTGAAACTTTAGGAATTACAAGAATTGGTTATCAAACAAATTATATGCCTGGTTTTTGGTATGAAGAAACAGAAAACAAAGTCGATAATAAATTTGATGAAATTTATGAAATTTCTTCTTTTTTAAAACTCAATGAAAATATGGGAAATAAAAAATCAATTCTCATATTTAATAAAGTTCCATTAGAAAAAGCACTTAATAAAAATGAAGTAGAAAAATGGATAAATAATGCAACAATAAAAGCTGATAGAAATAATATTAGTGGAAAAGAATTAACCCCGTTTCTCATAAAAGAAGTTAACGAACAATCAAAAAATGAAACACTAAATGCTAATGTATCTTTAATAATTAATAATGCGAATTTAGCTGGAAAGATTGCAAAGAGTTTTTATAGTTAAGGTAATAACGATAATTTAGCTTTAAGTAATTGAAAAAATTTTTCATCATTAGCTTCATTCATGACAAAACAATTTACTGGTCTTTTAGTAACACCTAGCCAATCCACAACAGTCTCCCCTCTTGTTAATTCAGAATTTTCTTCAACTTTGACATTCACTTCTTTTCCACTAAAAATAGATGGATCTAATAAATATGCAATAACACATGGGTCATGCAAAGGAGTTTCCTCGGTTTCGTATAATTCTTTATGAAATATTGTATAAAATTCCATTAGCTCTCCAAAAAATTTAGAACTTTTATTTTTATTTTCATTCATTGATTTAATAATTTTTGAATTTACATTTACCTGATGAGTAACATCTAAACCCATCATTGTTAAAGGAATGCCTGATTCTAAAACAATATTAGCCGCATGTGGATCCACATAAATATTAAATTCAGCTGATGGTGTAGTATTTCCTAAGCACATAGCAGCTCCACCCATAAAAACTATTTCTTTTATATTTTGTTTAATAGACGGATCTTTTTTTAAACTTAAGGCAATATTTGTAAGAGGTCCTGTTGGACATAAATAAATTTGCTCTGTTGAAGATTTACAAGTTTCTACTATGAAATCAACTGCATGTTTTTCTTGAGGTTTATAATTTGTATCTATTATTATAGGATCACCTTTTTTATCTAATCCGGTTTTTCCGTGAACATATTCAGCTGTAAATAATTCATAATGAATAGGTTTATTTGCACCAGAGTAAACTTTAATGTCCGTTCTTTCAATTAACGTACAAACTTTAAGAGCGTTATTTACTGTATTATTTAAACCACTATTTCCACCGACACAGGTGATACCCAGTATGTCAATCTCTTTAGAGGAAGCAGCTAACATTATTGCTACAGCATCATCATGACCTGGATCACAATCTAAGATTATTTTTTTAGTCATTAATAAAACTTTTAAGAGGTATTGAAGATCTTTGTAACCAATTCCATTCAGGATATTCGTTGTTATTATCAATTACATGAATTGTGTAAGCATGTCTTGATTTTAAACTTGTGTTCTCGCATGAATAATGAGGAAGTCTACCATGTAATAAAACAAGTGATCCTTTTTTTACTTCTACAAAAGTATCAGTTTCAGGAAATGGCTCATCATTTAGAGCTATCATTTGCATTTTACCGTCTACTTTTTTAAAAAGTTTTCTTAACGGGCCTTTATGACCTCCGCTTGCAACTTGTAAACATCCGTTTTTTTTATTTGCATCTTCTAATGCAAACCAGAAACCGATAGTACTTTCTGGCTCAGTATATAAAAAAGTAGAATCTTGATGGCAAACTACTTCACCACCTATTTTAGGTTGTTTAAAAATATACATAGACTGAAGTAATTTTGGTTTTGAGAAACCAAGTGATAAAGCAATATCTTGAAGTTTTTGTTTATGAGAAAATTTATAAAAAACTTTATCTAAGTCGTGCAACGCATGACCGATTTTATTTACAATAAAATGTTTATTTTCTTCTATGTTATCATCATTTAAATTAGCTTTTTCTTCAAAGAAGAAACGAACTTTGTCTCCTGATTCTAAAAAATAATTATCATCATTATGAGCTTGATTGACTGTATCAAAAATAGATTTTTGATTATTAAAATTATTATGTTCGATAAGATATGATGATCGTTCCATTAATTCATCACATTCTTTATCTGTGTTAAAATTTTCTATAACCAAATATCCATTATCATTCCAAAATTTAATCATTTCATCGTTTAAGGGTAGATCATTTGTTGAGAAATATTTCATTATATTCCTATTAATTTTGTCAAGAATGGTAAACCAACTTTAATAAAGTTTAATAACTGTGGTATCAAGAATTTTCCAGTTGTTGCAAGGAAGAAGATTATACCACCAATTATGACAATCAGAATTAAATTTCTATAAAAGTTACCGTAATTATTATATTGTGATTTGGCTCTTGATCTCAAAATAAATAGTATAATTACTATAACAATTAAAACTATTAACAATCGGATCATATATTTTCTATATTTGGTAATAATTAATTTGCAATACTAATTATATCTTAATAAATAGTTTTTAGTAGATGATCAGATTAAGCATATTATTTTTATCAATTTTTTCTTTATTTTATGGAATTTATTTTTTAATTTTTCCATACAGTTTTGTGAATTTAACTGTTGCTGAAAATACCAATATAGCATGGCTAAGAAATCTTGGTGGAGCTATAACAGGTCTTTTATTTATTGGTCTTTTAATGATCTACTTAAATACAAAGGGCTCAATCAGATTACTTAATGTTATCATTATTACATCCATAATACAGACCTCAGCTTT
>CACMYX010000009.1 GCA_902618015.1 uncultured Alphaproteobacteria bacterium
GTTTATTTGGAATATTTTTGTAGTGATCCTTTAAATTAATAATGATTTTTTCAAAAAAACTTAACTCCGCAATATCATCTAATGATATTAAATTTGCTCTAATAGCATCCTCTACATCATGATTGTTATAAGCAATATCATCAGATATGCTCGCTATCTGTGATTCTAAATAAGGTTGATCAGTTAAATTTAGATTATGTAATTTTGAATAATTGTCTAAGTGATAAGGTAAATGACCAGTCAAAATTCCATTATGTTTTATTATCCCCTCTAAGCTCTCCCATGTTAAATTTAATCCATCAAAATCAGGGTGTCGTTTTTCTATAAATGTTAAAACTCTCAAGGTTTGATCATTATGATTAAAACCTCCAAACTTTTTCATTGAATTATCAAGTGCATCTTCGCCAATATGACCAAAAGGAGGATGGCCTAAATCATGTGCGAGAGCAACTGTTTCACCTAGATCTTCATCTAAATCAAGTAATCTACAAATTGATCTAGATATTTGGGCAACTTCCAAAGAATGAGTTAGTCTTGTCCTAAAATAATCACTCTCACTTTCAATAAAAACTTGGGTTTTGTGTTTTAATTTTCTGAATGAATTAGAGTGAATAACTCTAGCTCTGTCTCTTTCAAATGGATTTCTCAAATCATCATCTAACTCATTATATAATCTACCATTTGAATTTTCGGGATTGGATGCTAAATGTTTGAACATAAGAAAATTTATATTATAATTGTAAAAAAATTAACTAATAACAATATTTAGATAAATGAACAATATAATTGAAGTTACGGAAAGTGCTCAGAATCATATCAACAAGATACTTCTCTCTGAAAAATCTAACTATTTCAGAATTACCGTACTAGGTGGTGGTTGTGCTGGATTTCAATATAAATTTGATTTTTCTGATAAACCAAATGAAGATGATTTAATCTTTAATTATAAAAATGCTGATGTATTGATAGACAAAACTTCAATTGAATTAATAAAAGGATCAAAAATTGATTATGTTAATGAATTGATTGGATCCTCATTTAAAATTTCTAATCCACTAGCATCTTCTTCATGTGGATGTGGAACTTCTTTTTCAATATAAATGAAAATTACTACCTGGAATGTAAATTCAGTTAATGCAAGAATAGAACATTTAATAAAGTTTATAAAAAAAGATCAATCAGATTTATATTTAATTCAAGAATTAAAATGTACAAATGAAAGCTTTCCTAAAGAGGAATTAGAAAATATTAATTATAAATGTTATGTAAATGGGCAAAAGGCTTGGAATGGAGTAGCAATACTCAGCAAAGAGAGTATTGAAATTTCAAATTTAAATATCCCTGATTACCAAGATGCAAATTCCAGATTTATTGAAACAGAAATATCCTTAAAAAAAATAAAGAATAAAATTAAATTAATAAATATTTATCTTCCAAATGGAAATCCAATTGAAACAGAAAAATTTGATTACAAAATTGATTGGATGATAAATTTTAATAAATATATCAAGGAATTAATAGATAATAATCAACCAATTATTATAGGTGGAGATTTTAATGTAATACCAAGCGATGAAGATGTTTATTCACCAGAAAATTTTAAAAATGATGCTTGTGCCCATCCATTAACAAGAGAAAAATTTAGATATCTTTTAAATTTAGGTTTTGTAGATACAGTTAAATACTTTGTTGATGGAAATACGAACTGGACTTTTTGGGGTTATAGAGGTGGAAATTGGCAAAAAGGCAATGGTCTTAGAATTGATCATTTTCTTACTTCACCAGAAGTAACTGATTTGATTAAATCAGTTAACGTTAATCGTGAACCACGAGGATGGGAAAAGGCCTCTGATCACACACCAGTTACGATTGAATTAGTTAATTAATATTAAATGTCAGCGTATGTATGCGTTTCATCTTTTGCTCCTGGTTGAGTAACAGCACCCTCGTAAGCTGGGCCAACAGTTTGGGAATATTTCCATATAGATCCAGAATTATGATTAGTTTTTCTTGGCTTCCAATCTTTTTTTCTCTTTTCTATTTCTTGATCTGAAAGCGTAACGTTGATTTCGCCTTTAACAGCATCAATAATAATTTCATCCCCATCTTTAAGTAAACCTATCATGCCTCCTACAGCTGCTTCTGGTCCTACATGACCGATACAAAACCCTCTTGTGCCGCCTGAAAACCTTCCATCTGTAATTAATGCAACAGTTTCACCTAATCCTTGCCCATATATTGCGCCTGTTGTTGAAAGCATTTCACGCATACCAGGTCCTCCCTTAGGGCCTTCATATCTAATTATTACTGCATCTCCTGCTTTAATTTCATTTTTTAAAACTGCAGTTAAAGCATCTTCTTCTGAGTCAAAACATTTCGCTTTTCCTTTAAAAGTTAAATTTTTCAAACCTGCTATTTTTGATATACATCCATCTGGGGCAAGATTACCCCACAACCCTACGACTGAACTATTTTCACTAATTGGATTATCACATTTATAAACAACATCTTGATTTGTAGGGAATATTACTTCTTTATGATTTTCAGCTATTGTTTTTCCTGTAACAGTTATGCAGTCTCCATTAATATAACCACCATCTAATAAAGATTTAATAACAACTGGCACACCTCCTACATCATATAAATCTTTAGCAACGTACTTTCCGCCAGGTTGCATATCTCCAATATAAGGAGTCGAATTATAAATTTCTACAACATCTCTTAATGTAAATTTTAAACCTGCTTCATTAGCTATCGCAGGAAGATGGAGTGCTGCATTAGTTGAGCCTCCAGTAGCTGCAACTACTCTTGCAGCGTTTACTAATGAATCAATAGTTACTATATCTCTTGGTCTTATATTCTTTTCTAATAAATTCATTATAGCTTTACCACTCTTTTCACCATAAGCTTTTCTTTCTTCAGTATTTACTGCTGGTGGCATAGCCGAATTTGTTAGAGCTAAACCAACTGCTTCAGAAATACATGCCATAGTATTTGCGGTAAACTGACCACCACACGATCCAGCAGATGGGCAAGCAACTTGTTCAATATCCTTTAAATCTTGATCTGAGATAGTTCCAGCAGCATGTTTTCCTACTGCTTCAAAAACATCAATAACAGTAACATCTTTACCCTTGTATTTTCCTGGTAAGATTGAGCCTCCATAAATGAATACAGATGGTACATTTAATCTTACCATAGCCATCATTAAACCTGGTAAAGATTTATCACAGCCAGCAAGTCCAACTATTGCATCATAACAGTGGCCTCTCACAGATAATTCAATGGAATCAGCAATAACCTCTCTACTAATAAGAGAGGATTTCATTGCTTCATGGCCCATGGCAATTCCATCTGTTACTGTTATAGTTGTAAATTCTCTTGGTGTTCCTCCAGCATCTTTGACACCTGTCTTCACATGTTGCGCTTGATCTTGAAGTGTAATGTTGCAAGGAGCTGATTCATTCCAAGTGCTAACAACTCCAACAAATGGTTGATAAATTTCATGTTCTTTCAAGCCCATAGCATAATAATAAGATCTATGAGGCGCACTTTTAGGTCCTACACTAACATATCTACTAGGTAGATTAGATTTTCTATTTGAACCCTTATCTTCCATTCTATTTGATAGTATTTATTATTTGATCAATTTTTTCAATAGAAGATTTATAAATATTTGCCTCATTTTTAAATTTATTAATAATTTCTTCTGAAGCTTTATTCATAAAGTTATCATTGTTTAATTTGTCATTAACTTTATTAAATTTTTCTTGCTCAACTTGCTTTTTCTTATTTAATTTTTTTAGTTCAACTTCTGAGTCAATAATACCATCCAAAGGGATTAAAACTGACAATGATGATAATACAATTAAAGCTGAATTCTTATTAGGTTGAATTTTATCAAAAATAATATCTTTGGTTTTTAAAAAATTACTTATTTCATTTTTATAGGCGATTAGAAAATTATTAAGTTCTTCATTTTTAGTTTCTATGGAGATATTAATTAATTGTTTATAGGGTATATTTAGTTCTGATCTCAAATTTCTTATAGATGTTATAAATTCAATAAATATTTCGAAGTTTTTTTTAGAAATATCAAAAGAATTATTTGTTAAATAGCTTTGATAAACTTGATTCATTAAATATGACTTATCGTCAACTAAAGATCTCCATAATTTTTCACTTATAAATGGCATAATGGGATGTATGATCTTTAAAACCTGAATAAATGTCCATCCAGAAACTTTTTTAATTTCATCAGCAAATTTTTCATTTTCAAAATTTTGTTTAATAATTTCAATGTACCAATCACAATAAGTATGCCATACGAAATGATAAATTTTATTGGCTATTTCATGAAACAAATACTTTTTAGTTAATTGATCAAGTTGGGTGTTCAAATCATTCAATTCTTTTATTATCCATTTGTTTGCATCAAAAATAATTGTATCTATTGAAATATCATCTATAAAAATTGAATTATTCAATTGTAAAAATTTTCCAGCATTCCAAATTTTATTTGTGAAAGATTTATATCCTTTAACTCTAGATTCAGATAATTTTACATCTCGTCCAGGATTTAATAGTGCTGTTAATGTAAATCTTAATGTATCAGCACCATATTTATCTAATAGCTCTAAAGGATCAATTATGTTCCCTTTTGATTTAGACATTTTTTGTCCTTTTTCATCACGTATTAAAGGATGAATATATATATCTTTAAATGGAGTTTCCTTCATAAAATAAGAACCCATCATCATCATCCGCGCAACCCAAAAAAATATGATATCAAAACCAGTAACCAAAACATTGCCAGGATAAAACTTATTTAATTCATAAGTTTTATTTGGCCAGTCTAAAGTAGAGAATGTCCATAGAGCAGAAGAAAACCAAGTATCTAGAACGTCTTCATCTTGTCTAAGCTCAACATCCTTTCCATAAAATTCTTTTGCTCGATTTTGTGCGCCTTCTAGAGTTTCACTAACAAAATATTTATTATCAGGACCATACCATGCAGGAATTTGATGCCCCCACCATAACTGTCTTGAAATACACCATGGTTGAATATTTTCCATCCAATTATAAAATGTATTTTCCCATTGTTTGGGAATGAATTTAGAACTATTATCTCTAACAGCTGATATTGGATCAACTGATAATTTTTTTGCATCACAAAACCATTGGTCTGTCAGCCATGGCTCAATAACAACACCTGATCTATCACCATATGGTATGACCATTTGCTGTTTTTCTTCTTTTATTAATAAATTCATTTCATCTAACTTTTTTAAAATTAGTTTTCTTGCTTCAAATCGATCTAAATTTTGAAATTCTTTAGGCACATTTGAGTTCAGTTTAGCATTTTCATCAAAAATATTAATAAATTCTAAATCATGTCTCTTTCCTACCTCAAAATCATTAAAGTCATGTGCGGGTGTAATTTTTACAGCACCAGAACCTTTTTCAGGATCTGCATATTCATCAGCAATGATTGGTATTTTCTTATTTGAAATTGGTAAGTTACAAAATTTGCCAATTAGATTTTTATATTTTTCATCATCTGGATGAACAGCAACTGCAGTATCACCTAACATTGTCTCAGGTCTTGTTGTTGCAACTATGATATGATTATTTTTGTCTATAGGATATTTAATGTGCCATAAACTCCCTTCAGTGTCTCTTTGCTCTACTTCGAGATCAGAAATAGCTGTTAAAAGTTTTGGGTCCCAATTCACCAATCTCTTATCTTTATAAATAATTCCATCATTAAATAAATTAACAAAAACTTTCTTAACTGCATTAGAAAGACCTTCATCCATAGTAAATCTTTCTCTTGACCAATCTGCAGAGGCGCCAAGTCTTCTTAATTGATTACTTATCTTACCACCCGACTCTTTTTTCCATTCCCATACTTTTTCAATAAACTTTTCTCTACCTATAGATCGTCGATCTAGATTTGACTCACTTAATTTTCTTTCTACTACCATCTGAGTAGCTATCCCTGCGTGATCTGTACCTGCTTGCCACAATACTTCCATACCCTTCATTCTATGGTATCTGATCAATATATCTTGAATTGTAAATGTTAAAGCATGACCCATATGTAAACTGCCTGTTACATTAGGTGGTGGCATCATTATAGAATATGGCTCACCTCCTTTTTGTGGTTTAAAACAATTTGATTGCTCCCATTGTGAATAAAGATTTTTTTCATCTTTTAAAAAATCAAAAAATTTATCAAGCTGCATGGTAACTATTTTGAATCGAAATAATTTTTTAGTAATTTTGGGATTTTCTCATCAAGTATTTTTTCAATTTTATTTTCTACAAGATAGGAGAGTTTTTGGTCTATAATATCATTAATTTCACTATTTATTTCTTCATCTTTTTGAAGCAATTTTATTGTACCATCACTATTAACCTTTTGATTAAGAATTAAAATATTAGATGAAGTATCTTTATTTGAACCATTTTTTTCATCTTCAAGTGCTCTTCGTATGACTTCAAGAGATTCATTGATAGAATTTTTTGTATTCATATAGGTATTATAAATGTTTAATTAAATTAATAAAACTCTAATTATAGCTTGGAAGATAATCCTCAAATAATTTAATCAGCGAACCATCTAAAGCTAGTAAATTAAAATAATTAATCAAATAGTTTTTATTTGCATTAAAATATTCGACATTTACATTTAAAAGATTAGTTTCTGCTTCTATTAGATCGGTGATAGATTTTGTCCCAAGGTTGTATTCTTCCTGAGTACTTTCTAGAAGAGTATTTGCATACTCTATAGCTAATAAAGATGTATTTAAATTTGATTTACTAACTAAATAGTTTTTATAATAGTTTGATACCTCAATATTTAAACTTTCTTTAAGATCCTCTAACTCAATTTCAGTTTGTAAAATTTGGGAATTTATTTTTCTAATATCTGATTTGTCAATATTTTGTTGAAATATAGGAATTGTTAAAGTTAAACCTATTGTTGCATTGGTGTTTTCACTTCCAGGATCTATTCGTGAACTCTCAGAATACTCTGTTGAAGCAGTTATATCTAAGGTTGGTCTGTTAGAACCTTTTTCTTTTGAGAGATCAAGTTCTTTAATTTTAATATTATTTTGAGCAATTAAAATATTGAAATTATTCTTATAAACTTCAGAAAGTATACTATCAAAATTCAAATTATCTTCTATATTTACATAATCTTCTAAATTAATGGCTTCTTTACCAACAATTGATTTAAATGTTTTTAAGCTAACTTTGTAATTTTGTTTGGCTGAAAAAAGATTTGTTTCAGCAATTGAAAAAGCACTCTCAGCATTTTTCAATTCAGTTATGGTTGCTGATCCCAATTCATATTTTAATTTTACTTCTTCCAAAAATCTTGAAACAGAATCAAAATTCTTTTCGGAAGCCTCTAATGATTTTTCATAATTTATTACGGTTAAATAACCATCTACAGCTGTTAATGATAGATCTTGAACTGTTTTATAAAAGTTTATTACTGCATTTTCATAAATAATTTTTGATCTTTCTATTTCCAAACTTTTTTCACCGCCATCATACAAATTTTGAGTAATACTAATTTTATATTTATCTGTAAAAGTCTCTGGTGTTGTTGACACACCAGCTGCTGATGTTGTATCACTATTACTATATGTGCCAGAAATTGTGCCAGTAACTGTCGGAAGTTTTTTGCCTATAGCTACCTCAATAGTTTCTTTGCTTTCATTCAGTTTTTCAAAAGCAATTTTTACTTTTAAATTATTTGCTATCGTACTTTTTACAGAGTCATCAATCGATAGAGCAAATATAGATTTAGAATAAATAAGTAATAACAATAAAATAAATAATCTCATTTAAAATTTAAAATCCTCTTGTTGTTCTTGAATTTGATAACTACTCATTACATCAAATAAATACTCAGATGAATACAAATCTTCATTTCTTATAATTTTATAAGCCTTACCCAAATTATCATATATTTTTTTAATATATATTAACCTTCCTCCATTCATTGCTAGTTGATTCTTTAACTTATCAGTTATTTTAAAGATAGGTCCATCAATAATAATTAAGCTAAATGGAGCTTTATCAGATAATCCATCTAAAAGATTATGATTAAATAAACTAATATTAGTATTATCAATATTGTTAATATTATGTTCTAATAATTTAAATAGTTCTCTATTTTCTTCAACAACATGAAGTTCATTACATAGTGAGCTAATTAAAGCAGAAAAGTAGCCCGTTAAGCCACCTATATGCAATACCTTATCATTATGTAAAATTTTCGAATATTTTATAATTTGAGCTAGATGTAAATTTTTAAGATATCCTCTTTTGTCAGTTATATCTAAATTATTATCTAGGTAACAATTCTTAACTAAGCTGACATCCAAATAATTTTCTTTAGGAGTATTTTCAAATATTTGTAAGATATTTTCTTCATTAATTTTGTTTGGTCTCAACTGATTAACAACCATATTTTTTCTTGCAATTTCAAATGTTTCACTCATTTCTTAAAGGATGCTTTATATAAACCTATTATATAATCAATTATTTAAATTATATTATTAATCTTTAGAATTTTTTTTCAATAATTGACTAGAAATAATATAGTGATAATTGTCATTTTTTTTAGGCTCGGTGGCAGAGTGGTGATGTAGGGGCCTGCAAAGCCTTGCACAGCGGTTCGATTCCGCTCCGAGCCTCCAAATTTTTCTTGTTTTTTAATTTTTTTTTATTATCAACAAAATTGTGTTCCTCGGTAGCTCAGTGGTAGAGCAATCGGCTGTTAACCGATCGGTCGCTGGTTCGAGCCCGGCCCGGGGAGCCATTTTATCTAAGCCTTAACTTCTACCAATTCTTCAAAACGTGTTGTGTAACATGGGGATACGTTTTCTCTTTTCATCTTCCATATTTTTTCTATACCTTCAGAGGCTATCTTTAACGTTGAACTTCCATATCTAGAATTAATATTATCAATAGTATTCATTATTCTATCCGATGTATCACGGTCATAATCAAGCAATCCTCTAGTTACATTGTGCCTGCTAAGACCACATAATATAATTCCAGCTTTTTTATAACGAAATCCTGGTCGATATATTTTTCTAATTCCCTCAAGGGCTCTTTTAACAATTTTTATGCTATTATTTGTTGGAAAAGGTAAATGTAGTTTTATTGAATTTGAATATTGTTTCTCTCTTCTATTAAAATGATTTGTCAAAACAAAAATACTCATCGACTCAGCGACCAACCCCTCTTCCCTTATTTTCTCTGATACTCTTGATCCATAAGTTGATATTGATTCCTCCAAATCAAATAATTTTTCTATTGGCTGACTAAATGATCTTGATACACAACAACTTTGTTTATCACTTGGAACCAAATCAAGTTCTAAACACGATACACTATTTAATTCTAGGTATGTCTTCTCTCCCACTACACCCATATTTTTTCTTATCCATCCTCTGTCCATTTGTGAAAATTGATAAGCGTTATGAATATTATATTTTTTCAGAAAAAGAGATAATCTTCTTCCAATGCCCCATACTTCTTCAATAGATGTTAATTCTAATGCTTTTTTTATTTCTATTTTATTTTTTAGTATGCACACACCTTTATAGTCCGGTTGTTTTTTTGCTAAATGATTAGCTATTTTTGATAGTGTTTTTGTTGGGCCCACTCCAATACTAACTGGAATACCAACCCACCTCTTAATTGTTTGTCTAATATGTCTGCAATAAGTGTTTAGCTCATAGTTCTCAAAACCATTTAAACCAAGAAATGCTTCATCTATAGAGTAGATTTCTACCTCTGAAGAGAAACTTGATAAAGTCTCCATTACTCTCTGAGAAATATCACCATACAAAGAATAATTAGATGAAAAAACTTTAACATCATTTTTTTCAATAATATTTTTTGCTTTAAAATAAGGTTCACCCATTTTTATCCCCAATTTTTTTGCTTCTTTTGATCGCGCAATAATACAACCATCATTATTGGAAAGTACAACAATTGGTTTTCCTATAAGTTTTGGGTTAAATATTCTTTCACATGACGCATAAAAATTATTGCAATCTATTAGTGCTATAGATTGATTTACTGAGTTATGATTTCTATTAAGTAGTTTTGTGTATGACATATGTCACTACCCCCCATATGAAACACTCCATTTCTTCTTTAACTTGAATACTAGGATACTCACTATTGGCAGAAATTAAAAATAGTGACTGATCTTTCTTTTTCAGTTTTTTAACTGTTAGATCACCAAAGATGGAGGCTATAACAATATTGTCGTTACGAGGTGTAATACTTCTATCAACAATAAGTAAATCACCTGATAATATGCCTGCATCTGTCATAGAAGGGCCATTAGCTTTAACGATATAGGTTGCTGTTGGACGTTGAACCAAATATTCATTAAGATCAAGTTTGTTTTCCATATAATCAGTAGCTGGAGATGGAAAACCTGCAGATACTGTATCAAGAAAATAAGGTGTTATTTGATCTCCTTTGGATTCAACTTTAAATATTGAGTTTTCTATTTTTTTAGACATAATATTAAAAAAAATATTTAAATAATTGATAAATAATAATTATATTATTTATAAAATTATTTGTTCTACTTTTGTTCTAATCTATTCAGAATGAGAAAAAAGTCAATATAATATTTTTAAAATACTGTTAAAAAACGCTATGACAAAATTATTCGAAGATGATGCATACCTTAAAGAATTTAAAGCAAAAATTATAGGGATTGTAAAAGAAGAAAATCGTATTGAGTTAGATAAGACAGCATTTTATGGAAAAAGTGGCGGTCAACCTGGGGACACAGGTGTAATAGAAGCTGAAAGTATAAAAATACAAGTTTTAGATACTATTAAAGAAAATAATAAAATCATAAATATTGTAGATGATCTAAAGGATCTAGAAGAGAATGTTGACATAATTGGAAAAATAAATTGGGATTTACGATACAAGCATATGAGAATGCATACTGCGCTGCACTTGTTGTGTTCTATAGTCCCTCTAGGAGTAACCGGTGGTCAAATTGGTTATGAAAAAAGTCGATTAGATTTTAATGATCCAGATAAATTAATAAATAAAGAAGAATTGGAAGAAAAAATCAATTTGTTAGTTGAAGATAATCATACCGTTACTAGTGAAGTAATTGAAAGTATTATATTAGAAGAAAAACCTGAACTTGTCAGAACTATGTCAGTAAAACCTCCGCAAGTAGATGGTAAAATAAGATTAATTAGAATTGGTGATGTTGATTTACAACCTTGTGGTGGTACACATGTAAAATCAACTAATGAGATAGGTAAAATTCAAATCGGCAAAATAGAAAACAAAGGTAAAATGAATAGAAGAGTTAATTTATTGTTATCTTCTTAAATTACTGATGAAGAATTTGACTTAAAAATAACTTTGTACGATCACTCTCTGGATTATTGAAAAACTTATCTGGGCTAGCTTCCTCAACAATTTTTCCTTCATCCATAAACACCATTCTATCAGCAACTGTTTTAGCAAAACCCATTTCATGCGTAACAACAATCATTGTCATACCACCATTTGCTAAATCAACCATAACATCTAAAACTTCTTTAATCATTTCAGGATCTAAAGCTGAAGTTGGTTCATCAAAAAGCATAATGTTAGGATTCATTGCAAGAGATCTAGCAATTGCTACTCTTTGTTGTTGACCACCAGACAATTGACCGGGATACTTGTTAGCTTGCTCAGGAATTTTTACTATTTCTAACTGTCTCATGGCTAGTTCTTCTGCTTCAGCTTTAGGCATTTTTTTTACCCAAATTGGAGCTAGTGTTATATTTTCTTTTACAGATAAATGAGGGAATAAATTAAATTGCTGGAATACCATTCCAACTTCTTTCCTAACATTATCAATATTTTTTAAATTTCCAGTTAACTCAATTCCATCTACAACAATTGAGCCCTCTTGATGTTCTTCCAATCTATTAATACATCTAATCATTGTAGATTTTCCAGAGCCAGAAGGGCCACAAACTACAATTCTTTCTTTTTTCTTAACTTCAAGATTTACATCTTGTAATACATGAAAATCTCCAAACCACTTGTTAACATTTTTTAATGAAATTATTGATTCTTCACTCATTTTAATCAGCTCCCATATTAATACCTGTTTTTAATTTCTTTTCCAAATACAAACTGTATCTAGACATTCCAAATGTGAATATAAAAAATACTAAACTTACAAAAAAGTAAATTTCATAAGATAAACCTAACCAATTAGTATCTGCTAAAGTACCTCTTCCAATACCTAGTAAATCTAATATTCCTACAATTATAACTAAAGTTGTGTCCTTAAATAAACCTATAGATGTGTTGACAATTGGGGGTATAGAAATTCTAATAGCTTGAGGAAGAATAATTAATAAATTCATTCTCCAATAAGACATCCCTAGTGATTTAGCAGCTTCATATTGACCAGGAGGTATTGCTTGTAGTCCTCCTCGTATAACTTCTGCCATATAAGCTGATTGGAATAATGTAACAGCTACTAGAACTCTTACTAAACCATCCATATCTATTCCTTCTGGTAAAAATAAAGGTAGCATTACCATTCCAAAAAATAATAAAGTAATTAGGGGAACCCCTCTGATAAATTCAATAAACAATGTACACATCATGCTTATAACTGGTAATTTAGATCTTCTCCCTAATGCTAGCATAATCCCAATAGGAAAAGCTAAAGCTATTCCAGTACAGCCTAGGACGAGTGTTACTAGAAGACCACCCCATTTGTTAGTAGATACTTCAGTAAAGCCTAATCCGCCATTAAGTAAAAAATAAGCAATAACAGGAAAAATGTATGTAAAATATAAAAAGTACTTTCTATATGGAAGTTTTGCATACAAAAGAGGTAGCAATGCTAATGCTAACATTGCATAAGCTATATTTACTCTCCAAACTTCAACCTTTGGATAAAATCCATATATAAATTGATAAAACCTTACATATATAACTGCCCAACAAGCTCCACCATTTTCAGGATCTAAATTTCGTGAACACATTTCTTGGTTAGTAATTTGTTCACCAAGATAATTATATTTGAAGTCAGCTGAAAATATTGTCCAATCTAAAATCCAAGGAATAAATTGATACAAACAATAAATAACAAATAAAGTAATTAATGAGTTTGTCCAATTGAAGAATAAATTTATTCGTAACCAGCCAATAATACCTGTTGTTGCTACTGGTGGTTTTCTAACTTCATTCATTTCGTTCATTACTTTTCCTTAAATTGTATACTTCTGTTATAAATGTTCATAAAAAAAGATATTGTCAGACTAATTGACAAATAAGTTGCCATAACAATTGCCATACATTCAATAGCTTGACCAGTTTGATTTAAACTTATACCTCCAAAACCGTGAACAAGGTCAGCATATCCGACAGCAATTCCTAAAGAAGAATTTTTAGTTAAGTTTAGATACTGACTTGTTAGTGGAGGGACAATCACTCTAAGAGCTTGGGGTATAATGATTAGTCTCATTATCCATGTTTGTTTTAAGCCTATAGCAGCAGATGCCTCTCTTTGTCCTTTTGAGACAGACATTATACCTGCTCTAACAATTTCAGAAATGAAGGCTGCTGTGTAAATTGATAATGCTAAAAACATTGCTATAAATTCAGGTCTAATAACTAGACCACCTTTAAAGTTAAAACCTTTTAATTCTGGATGCTCAAAAGACAAAGGTGAACCAAGAATAAAAAATAAAATTAATGGAACAATAAATATTAATCCGATTGAACTTGAGAATACTGGGAATTGTTGACCTGTCTTATCTTGTCTTTTTTTTGCCCATCTATTTATTAAGAAACTTGAAATTAAAGCCAATAAAATTGCAATTAATACATATGAAAATCCACTTTCAAATATTGGTCTTGGAGAATACAATCCTCTATTTGAAATATAAAATACATCAAGAACTTGTAATGATTGCTTAACACGAGGAAGTTGAATTAAAATACTATACCATAAAATTATTTGAAGAAGTAAGGGTACATTTCTTGAAAATTCAACGTAAATATAAACTAGTCGACTTAATAACCAATTTGAAGATAGTCTTACTATGCCCAATATAAAACCTAAAATTGTTGCAGCTATACAACCTGTAATTGATACCAAAAGAGTATTTAAGACTCCAACAAAATAAACTTTTAAGTGTGTATCTGTTGATTTAAATTCTAAGAAGGGTGAAAAACTTATATCAAAGCCAGCTGGATTTTGAAGAAAACTCCATCCAGTTGCGATATTTCTTTTTTCTAAGTTGTAAGAAGTTGTACTTATTACAAAAAATAAACCTAGAGCAAATAAACCTACAACTAAAGTTTGAAAAAAAATGGATCTAAATTTTTCATCAGAAAAGAAACCTAAGTTAGATCGCATCACTAGTATATACAAAAATAATGGGGGGTTTAAAACCCCCCGTTTTAAATTTAATTAAGATTTATCTGAATGGAGGTGCGTATAAAATACCACCTTGAGTCCATAGAGCATTTAAACCTCTTGCAATTTCTAGAGGTGTGTCTGGACCTACGTTTGCTTCGTATGATTCAGAGTAGTTACCAATTTGTTTGATAATTTGGTAAGCCCAATCATTACTTAGCTCAAGCATTTCTCCATAGTTACCTTCAACACCAAGAAGTCTTAGTACTTCAGGAACATTAGAGCTCGTTTGAGCATCAACGTTTTCAGATGTAATACCTAGTTCTTCAGCAATAATCATTGCATTTAAAGACCAACGAACTACGTCACCCCACTGGTGATCACCATGTCTTACAAGTGGACCAAGTGGTTCTTTTGAAATAATTTCTGGTAATACAACCCATTTATCTGGATTAGAAGCAGCAGCTCTTGTTGAAGAAAGACCTGAAGCGTCAGTTGTGTATACGTCACATCTTCCAGCAAATAAGTTTTCTTTACCTTCATCATTAGTTTCAATTGGAAGTGCTTCGTAGCTAATTCCATTTAATCTAAAGAAGTCAGCAAGGTTTAACTCTGTAGTAGTACCAGTTTGGATACATACAGTAGCACCATCAAGCTCAGTTGCACTTGATACACCAAGAGCAGATGGAACCATGAAACCTTGTCCATCGTAGAAGTTTACACCTACGAACTCAAAACCAAGATTAACATCACGGCTAATTGTCCAAGTTGTATTTCTCGCTAACATATCAACTTCACCTGAAGCTAATGTTGGAAAACGAGATTTACCTGTAGTAGTAATAAATTCTACTTTTGAACGGTCTCCAAAAACAGCTACAGCAACTGCACGACACATATCTGCATCTAGACCAGCCCATTCACCGCTATCATCTGGAGCAGCAAAACCAGCAAGACCAGTTGTTACTCCACATTTTAGAAAACCTCTATTTTTAACATCATCAAGAGTTCCAGCATGTGCTGAAAAAGCAAACGCTACAACTGCAAAGATAGATAATAGTTTTTTCATATTATTTTCTCCGTTTAAATAATTATTTAAATATCTTTTTTCAAAGATTGCTTCCCTATAACAAATTAATAAGTTAATCCCAATAATAGATTTGTTAAGCTTAAAATTGCCTACTAGAATTTGTATATAAAGATTTTGGCTTATACAATATTTAGTTGTTTATGAAAATAAAAACAAAATTAACAAAAATAGGTAGAAATCCTCTTAAACAGAAAGGGTTTATCAACCCTGGTACATATAAGGGCTCTACAATGATCTTTAATACATTTAAAGATTACTTAAACGATATTAAAAATTTTGACGATAGAACAACATTTTATGGAATAAATAAAAATCCATTTCATAAGCAGTTAGAAGACAGTATTTCTTTTTTATATAACTGCAATGACACTGTACTATCGCCATCAGGATTGGCCTCTATAGTAATTCCTTTTTTTACCTTTTTAAAATCTGGTGATGAAGTTTTAATAAATGATAGTGTTTATAGTCCTACTAGAACTTTTTGTGAAAACATCCTTAAACAATATAATGTTAAAATAAAATATTTTCATCCAACAAAAAATATTAATAATTTTCAGAAATTAATTAACAGTAAAACAAAGTTAATTTATTTAGAATCACCAGGAACAGCAACTTTTGATATTATTGATATACCTTTCATTACAAAAATTGCAAAAAAAAATAAAATACCAACAGTTATGGATAATACTTGGGCTTCACCTTTATTTTGTAATCCAGTTAAATTAGGTATTGATATTATTATAGATGCAGGAACTAAATATATAAATGGCCACTCCGATGTATTAATTGGTTTCGTTTCGTCTAATAAAAAATATTCCAAAAAAATAAGAGCATCGTCAAAAACTTTAGGCATTTGTCCTGGTTCAGAAGAAGTTTATTTAGCAATTAGAGGATTGCCAACACTTGAAATTCGAATGAGAGAAATTGAAAAAAATGCATTGTTAATGGCAAAATATTTATTAGAACATGATCTTGTATCTGATGTTTTTCATCCAGCATTACCGCATACAAAAAATCATAAAATATGGAAAAGAGATTTCTCTGGTAGCACAGGTTTATTTTCATTTATGCTGAAAAAAAAATATTCAAACAATCAAATTGAAAAATTTTTTAATAAGCTTAAAATATTCAAATTGGGATACAGTTGGGGTGGTTTTGATAGTCTCATTACCTTTCCTCCATTAGACAAAAGAGAGTTTAAAAATAGAAATACTGGAACTTTAATTAGATTATATTGTGGATTGGAAGACATTGATGATCAAATAAAAGATATTAAAAATGCATTAAAAATTTTAAATTAAATGGATTTATATTTTTATATTTTTGCATCATTGGGAGTTTTTGTATTTGGTTTATCTAAAGGTGGTGTTCCAGGACCTATCGCGATGCTAGCAGTGCCGGTTATGTCGTTTGCAATGAGTCCTTTGCAAGCTGCAGGAATATTGTTGCCACTTTTAATAATAATGGATTTTTCTGCAATCTATTTGTATTGGAAAAAATGGATAAACAGTATTTTAAAAATTATAATCCCAGCATCTATAATTGGTATTTTATTTGGAACTTTAACTTTTGAGTTTACAAACGAAGATCAGATAAGAATAATGGTTGGTGCTATATCAATTATTTTTGTTCTAGTTTCATTTATTCAGAAAAACAATTATTTACTAAAACCAACAAAACTTAAAGGATACTTTTGGTCATCAGTTGCTGGATATACAAGTTTTTTAATTCATGCAGGAAATCCACCAATTAACTTTTATATGCTGCCTTTAAAGCTAGATAAAATTTCATTTATTGGAACAATGACCTTAGCATTTATGGTTATAAATCTTGTTAAATTAGTTCCATATTATTTTGTGGGATTATTAGCGCCTTCAAATCTTATAATTTCTCTCTATTTACTTCCACTAGCTTTTATTAGTGTTTTAATTGGATACTTTGTGCAAAAAAGAATTCCAGAAAAATTATTTTTTAATATTGTTTATGTTTTACTTTTTTTGAGTGGATGTAAATTGATATACGATGGAACAATTTAATTTATTTAAATAATTATATTTTTGTTTTATAATCAGCTCTTTTAGTTTTTCTAAAACCAAAAGGTCCAGGAATAAATAATGTCATTGTGTTTGTATCTGGTTTTAAGTCAACTCTGTGTAGATGATCAGCAGACCTAAAACCAATGTATCCAGGTGGTCTCCAAAATTTTCCTTTTTTTGTTGTTTCCCAATAACCGCCCTTTAAAATAATTGTTATATAAGGACAAAGATGATTATGAACCCCTTCACCATGGTCATCATCTAACATTTTATGAATCAAAATATTAAATGGAAACCATTTTGGTCTTTTTCTAAATAATAAGTAGTATCTTTCCATCCATGGTTTTGCTTTATGAAATTCTGGATGAGATGGTCCTCTATCTAGAACAATTTTCTTTCTTCCAAGTTTTTCTAAAAATTTTAATAACACCTATCTTAAACTAGCTTCAATATTACCACCATCAACAGTAATAATATTCCCGGTTGTTTTTTCAAAAGATAATTGTGCAAAAAATGCTTCAGCAACATCTTCTGCTGTTACTTGTTTTTGAAGTAAATTATTATTTAAATATTCAGTTGAAGACATATTTCTCGCTTTTGCTCTTTCTTTAATAAACTGGTCAGTTAATAAACCACTTTTTATTCTATCAGCATTAATTCCATTAACTCGAATGTTATATTTTCCAAATTCTAAAGCATATTGTTTCATAGAAAATAACGAGCTAGCTTTTGCAATACCATATGGTCCGAAATCCTTACCAGGATTTATAGATTGTTTTGACAAATTAAGAGAAATTGAACCTCCAAAACCTTGAGATACCATAATATTTGCAATTTTTTGAACAATATTATGATGACTATAAAAATTAACCTCTAAACTTTTTTCTAAAATATCTTTTTTTACATTTAGCATACTACCTTGAAAAGCTGCACCAGAGTTTGCTATTAGAATATCTATACCACCAAATAATTTTAATATCTTGTTTAATGCTTTATTTATATGAGAATTATTAGTTAAATCACATTCAATACATAGACATTTTTTTTTGATATTTTTATCAAGATTTTTAAAGTTTTTATCTAAAAGTATAACTTCAATATTTTCATTTATAAATTTATTTGCAATAGCACTTCCGATTTTACCAGCTCCACCTGTAATTACTGCAACATTCCCATTAAATTTTTTTGTATTTTGATTATTCAATTTTGCTCTTTCTAATGGCCAGTATTCCATTTTAAAAATATCTGTGTTGTTAATTGATTTAAATTTTGAAACTAAATTCGCTTTGATTATAACTTTTTTCATTGCATCAAAAATATCGTAAGAAACTTGCATTTCTTTTTTATTAAGACCTATTGATAGAAAACCTATTCCTTCTAAAATAATAATTCTTGGCAAAGGATCAGCAATTTTCGAATTTGTAATATTTTTTTTATATTTTTTAAAATAATTTTTATATTTCTTAACATATGCATTAATTTTATTAGATATCATTTTGCTCGATGTTAAATATTTATTAGGTATAATTAATGGTTCTGATTTTATTCTAATAACATGATCAGGTGTAACAGGTCCTTTATTAAATAAATTAAATATATCTTTTCGATTGGTAAATTTTACATCTTCAATTTTATCGTTAAATTTTATTATCCATCTTTTATCTGTAAAGGAATGGTATAAATTTCTAATACATAATTGAACATCAGTTATATTTATTTGCTTATTATTATTGTTGTATTTTATTGATTTTTTTTGCTTGTTTAAAAAATTTTCAGCTAATGTTACAAGATTAATCATTCTATCATAACTTTGTTTTGCTGAATTTCCGAAAGTAAAAATACCATGATTTAAAAGCATTAATCCTTCAACTTTATGATTTTTTGAAATTACCATATGACATAATTTAGCAAGTTCAAATCCTGGCATTACGTAGGGAACTATTGCAATTTTTTCTTTATAAATTCTATTTAATATTTCTCGTGAATTATCTAGATTGACTAAACTTAAAATAGCGTTTGAATGTGTATGATCTACATATTTAAATGGTAAATAAGCATGTAAAAGAGTTTCAATAGATGGATTAGGAGAACTTGAGTCAAGTAAGTTTGATCTCAGATAATTAACCATTTTTTCATCACTCATTTTTTTTAATGATAGAGTTTTAAGTAATGGATCGAGATATAGACCTGGTAATCCTCTTTCATTAAGGTTAGACATATCCCATCCACTTCCTTTAACAAAAAGTATATCCTTGTCTTTTCCAAATAAATTTTTTTTAATTGATTTTACAGATGTATTACCTCCGCCATGTAAAACAAGTTCTGGATTATTACCAAGTAAATGTGTTGTATATATTCTTAATGCTAAATCTTTGCTGACTTTTTTTAACTTATATTCTTTGACATATTTTTTAGCTAAACTTTCTTTCCATTCATTTTTCATATTAATTTTTTAATCCACTAATAGATTCTTCATTGCTATCTACAACTCCTTTTTCTGTAATCAATTTAGTAATATATTTTGCTGGAGTTATATCAAAAGCATAGTTTTTACAGCTTGAACCTTCAGGGATAATTTTAATTTTTTTTCTTTCATTATTTTCGTCGATACCTTCAACAATGGATACTTCAGTTGGGTCTCTTTCTTCTATAGGTATTTCTTTAACTCCATTTTTAATATTAAAATCTATACTAGAAATTGGAGCTGCAACATAAAAAGGAATATCATTATCATTTGCAGCTAAAGCCTTTAAATATGTCCCAATTTTATTACAAACATCACCATTTAAAGAAGTTCTATCTGTTCCTGTTATGCAAACATCTATCATACCATTTTGCATTAAATGGCCACCAACGTTGTCTACAATTAGTGAATTTTCTATTTTTTCATGCATTAATTCCCAAGCTGTAAGACTGAAACCTTGATTTCTAGGTCTAGTTTCATCAATCCAGACATGTATTGGAATTTTTTTTTGATTTGCAATAAAAATTGGCGCTAAAGCAGTTCCCCAATCAACAGCAGCTAACCACCCAGCATTACAGTGAGTTAAAATATTTACTTTTTTTTGAGTTTTTTTGTAAATATTTTCAATAAGTCTAGACCCATTTTCACCTATAGCTTTGCAATTAATTATATCTTGATCTCTGATCTCATTAGCTATTGAAAGAATTATTTCTTGAAAGTTGGATTTTTCCATATCTTTAATCTCAGTGATAATTTTATCTACTGCCCAGGATAAATTAACTGCTGTAGGTCTTGTTGACTTAAGACTATTACCTGCTTTTTTTAATTCTGAAAAATTTTTACTAGTTTTAGATGCTGCATACATCCCATAAGCAGCAGTAACACCGATTAGAGGAGCACCTCTAACTTGCATTTCTTTAATAGCAAAACAAAAATCTTCTAGTGTTTTTAATTCTACAATTTTTAAATCAAATGGTAGTAATCTTTGATCTATTATTTTTACTACATCTTTAGCATTATCATACCAAATAGTTGTTATATGTTTATCATTTACTAGCATTTGAATTTTTCTTAAATCTTTTTAATATATTAGTTAATTTATTTTCTAAATCTTTATCCCAAAATTCTTTCTTTGTAATGATAGATGTGTCTAAAATATTTGATGTTTTATCATTTTCAAAAGATGTACCTTCATAATATTTTGAGCTAAAATTTTTAATAAAATTTTTTGAATTATCAACATTATCATTTAAGGTTTTTATAATCATACTTAAATCTACTTTATCATGATCAGGATGCCAACAATCATAATCTGTAACCATGGAAATAGAACAATATCTAATTTCCGCTTCTCTTGCTAATTTTGCTTCTGGCATATTTGTCATTCCTATAACATCGCAACCCCAATCAATATAAAGATTTGACTCAGCATAAGTTGAAAACTGAGGTCCTTCCATTGCAAGGTATGTACCACCAAATGAATAATTGATTTTAATATTTTCACATGTATCTTTTGATAAATTCATTAAAACGTCGCATGTTGGATGAGCCATAGGAACATGGGCTACTATTCCTTTATCAAAAAAACTTTTTTTTCTGTTTATTGTTCTGTCTATAAATTGATCAACAATAACAAATGTACCTGGCTTTAAATTATCTTTTAAAGAACCCACTGCAGAAAGAGATATCAAATCGGTTACACCAACTTTTTTTAAACAATCAATATTGGCACAATAGTTAATTGAAGATGGTGACAAAGTATGACCCTCTCCATGCCGTGATAAAAAATATACAGTGTTATTATCTATTTTACCTTCAATAATTGGGCCTGAGGGATCACCAAATGAAGATTTAATTTTATGTTCTTTTATATCAGTCAAAAATTCTAATTTATAAATTCCACTTCCACCAATAAAGCCTAAGATGTTCATTTTACTGGTCCAATATTTTTTATTACTTTTTTTGTATGTTTTTTTAATTCTATTATTGAGGGTTTTATTATTTCTATTTTATCAAAACTTGATTTTTTTTTATTATAACTTTTTCTTAAACTTTTACATGCAGTAATTCTTAACTCAGTACCGATGTTAAATTTAGCTACTTTCGTATTTCTTGCAATTTTTTTTCTCATATTAGAATTTATACCACTACTACCATGTAAAACTAAAGGTAGTTTTGATATTTTTTCAATTTTTAAGATTTTATTATAATCTATTTTTGCTATCTTTGATTGTTGCAAGTGTGTGTTACCAACTGATATTGCCATAGCATCTACTCCACTCTCTAAACTATATTTTTTTGCTTCTTCAATATCTGTTCCAAAAGATGTATTGCCATTATGATAGCCTACTATACCTACTTCACCTTCAACTGAAATATTATGTTTATGAGCAATATTTGATATTTTTGAACTAATTTTGATATTTTTATTTAATGGCAGTTTTGATCCATCGAACATTACAGATGTAAAACCAGATTCTATTCCTTCGATACATTCATCATATGAAAATCCATGATCTAAATGACAACAAATAGGTGTTTTGGTTTGTTCAGCAAGATGTCTAAACATTTTTCCCAAAATAGAAACAGGAGTATATTGTCTACAAGAAGGTCCTGCTTGTAAAATAATAGGAATTTTTGTTTCATGTGCTGCCTCTGTGTAAGCAATAGCATCTTCCCAACTAATTACAACTAATCCAGCTACAGAATAATTATTACGATTAGCTTTAGTTAGTAAAGTTTTTAAATTTACTGCTGTCATTTATATTTAGCAATCATATCTTTAATACCAGGAATTGTTTCAACTTGATATGCATGTTCAGGTTGAAAAAATTGCACAAGAGATCTTTGCGACAATCCTCCAAGAATTGTAAAATAATACATCTCATACCCAGGTGCTACGACACATGGATGATAGCCTGTTCTAATCATAATGGTCGACCCATCAATTATATGTTCAGCTTTACCAACTTTATCATCAACTTGCTGAAACATCTGAAAACCAAATCCATTATTAGGTTTAAATCTGTAATTATATGTTTCATCATGTCTAGTTTCATCAGGTAGACGATCAGTATCATGCTTATGAGGTGGAAACCCCGACCAACCTCCCTGCCCTACAGTATAAAGTTCATTACAAAGCAATCTTCCAACTTTATCATGATGCTTAGCGCCTAAAATATGTTTAATTTTTCTATGAGTTTTTGTATCATCAGATCCGTACTGAACTAAATCAATTTCATTTGCTCGAACAGCAAATGGTTCAAGAGTTTTATCATACTTTGCACCAGCAATAAAAATTTCTGAATTATCTACTAAAGATGTAAATTGAGCTTTTGTATTAGAAGGAACATAAACACCTTCTGGCTCCCCATCCCACACATCAACTGTTCTAGTACCTAATGACTCAACTTTTATTCCTTCAATTTCTACATTAATTGTACCAGTAGCAGGTACTATACATGTTTCATAACCAGGGGTTTGATACTCAAAAGATTGATCTTTATTTAATTTAACTATGTTAAAATAATTTAAAGGAACTCTGCTGTCCTCAATATCTACAATTGGCTTGTTTTTATTATCAAATGGTGGAATATGCATATTATTATCCTTCATTAATTTTATTATATTTCATAAATTCTAAAATTTCATTTAAATTTGGCATTGCAGGAGCACAACCAACTTTTGTTACTACAATAGCTGCTGCTGCTGAACCTATTTCTAAAGATTTTTCTAAATCATTATTCTTTAAAATTGATCCAATTAATGACCCCATAAATGCATCACCGGCTCCAGTAGGTTTCAAGGGCTTGACGGGAAATATTCCCTTTTTAATTACTTTGTTCATTGCAAAAGTAATAGAGCCTTTTTCACCTTTTTTATAAATAATTAAGCTTACATTTTTGGCTAATTGTCTAGCATGATCCAAACCATTGTTGTAATCACCAGCTAATACTCCAAACTCATCATCATTTCCAATTATACCACTACATTTACTTGCTGCTAAATTATAAACTTCTTTTGCTTTACTTGATGACTCCCAAGTATATGGTCTATAATCAATGTCCATAATTACAGGAATGTTATTTTTATTTGCTATATCTAAAGCATATAAACTAGCACTTCTTGAAGGCTCAGCTGCTAAAGAAGTTCCAGTAATTAATAAACAATCAAAATTTTGTATATTAGCATTTTCAACATCATCTTTATTTAAAAATAAATCAGAAGCTTTATGTCTATAAATAATTGATTGATGATCTTTAACTGTCGTTTCAACAATAGCAAAAGAAATTCTTGATTCATTTTTTTCAAATTCTACTAATTTGTTTTTAACGCCATAATGATTTAGTTGATTAATAGCCAATTTACCTAAAGCATCATCAGATACTCTGGTCAGTAAATTACAATTACCTCCAAATAAAGTTAATTGGACACCCATATTTGCGGAAGATCCTCCTAGATGAGTAACAAAGGATTTGGCGTTTTCAGTTTTAGTTCCCGGTGGATCAGGATAAATATCAATCCCAGCTCTACCTATGAGTAAAAAATTATTTTTTTGAATTTTTGAAATTAAAAATTCAAACGACATAAAATTATTTATTTTTCATATCAATAAAGTCAGCATCATATTTAAAAGGATCTATTGAGTCTATACATCCAATATTAATTGCTGCCCCATTTGGATCACTTCTCCTATGATGATGAGTATAGATGCCACAAATCTTACAAAAAAAATGTTCAGCAATCATTGTATTAAATTTGTAAGAAGTTAAGTTTTCTTTTCCTTTAAGAATATTTATTGATTCTTTAGAGACCATACACATTTTAGCGTTTTTTCTTATGCAAATAGAACAGTTACACTGTTTAATAACTTCTAAGTCTGTTAAAACTTCTAATTGAACAGCTCCACAATGACAGTTTAAATTATATTTCATTTTAATTAACTATATTATAATATTTAATATAATTAAAGTTAATAAAATATGAACGAAACCATGATTCAAGGTCAAATTATACGACCATTTTCTCCAGCTATAGGCAAATATAAATTATCAGATGATACAATAACTACACTCAACAATCATATTGATGAAATTTTAAAAGATGAAAATAAGATTGATGAATTATACCATGGCGAACAATTAGCAGGTGAAATTAAATATGAAATTAGATTAACAAAAGAATTTCTTGATCAAAATTTAAAAGATGTTCTTTATAAATTTGTATTTAATTTTGTTAAATCAACATTACAAAAAGAAATTAAGAAATTTGATTTAAAATCTAGTTGGGCCGTTTGTCAATTTGAGAGTGATTATAATCCAATTCATTGGCATGATGGCCATCTGTCAGGAGTAATGTACACAAAAATGCCAAAGGACTTAGGCTCATCATACAAAAAACAAAATAAGAATGGAAAAATTGCATTTATTCATGGATCAACACAGCTTTTAGTTTCCTCCGTGTATGATGTTAAACCTGAAGTTGGAGATTTATTTATATTTCCTAGTTATATGATGCATACAGTCTATCCGTTCTTTTCTGATGAGGAAAGAAGATCAGTTTCTTTCAATGCGTTTATAGATGAAGAGGCAGCAAAATTTTAATTTTTGGCGCGCCCGAAATGATTCGAACATTTGACCTACCGCTTAGAAGGCGGTTGCTCTATCCACTGAGCTACGGGCGCATAGCTTGCATTTATCATAGTCTAAAAAATAAAGAAAGAAATTATACTTAATGTGTCCAAGGCTCTTTTCTATTTGTATCAAAATTTGAAGCATAACTTTTTGGTTTAATTTTTCTTTGCTTTGGTTCTTCGACGAAATATTGATAATTATTTTTTTTTGCCCATTCAATAGCTTGTTCTTTCGTGTCAAAAAAAAGTTTAATCTGAGATTTGGTGTCTAATGAACTATTCCAACCCATTAAAGAATCTTTTACTTTTTCTACTTCAGAAATATATTCCGCTAACCATAATTTAGTTTTTTTAAAACCCGATTGCATGGAAGTTTTTGAAGGTTTATAAATTTTTATAGTCATTAGATTGCTGTTTCAAAATATTTATCATTATAATCATTATAGTATTTTCCACCAGATCTTATATTTTGACAAAGAACTTGTGTTTCACTTAATAATTTAGTTAAAAAGAAGTTACCAGTTTCAATTTTAGATTTATAAAAACTTTCATCATGCTTTTCTAATTTTGCTAATGCAATTTCTATATAGTGCAACCAAATATAACCTAGGGAAATCAAAGATGATAAATTTAAAAATTCTACTGCATGAGAATTAATCTCATTTTCATCATTTAACGATTTAATATATTCAAAAATACTTTTGTAAGAATCATATGAAGGCATAAATAAATCAACATATTTTTTCATATCTTCATTATTAGAAATTTTAACTTGATAATTATCAATCATAGTAAAAAATTCATTAAATAATGCACCATTGTCAGTTTGTAATTTTCTTCCTATCAAATCTAGAGCTTGAATTCCATTCGTTCCTTCATAGATTGTTGTAATTCTAGCATCTCTTACTAATTGTTCCATTCCATGGTCAGTAATAAAACCATGACCACCATAGATTTGCATAGCTCGATTTGTATTTTCTACAGATTTATCTGAAGCATAGGATTTAATAATTGGCGTCATGAGTGCTATAAAATTTTCAGATAATTTCTTTTCTTTATCATCTGAGGAATTTTCAATATTATCAAAGTGATTTCCAGCCAATAAGGTTAAACCTCTAACTGCTTCATTAATCGATTTTATATACAATAAGTTTTTTCTTATTTCAGGATGAACAATTATAGGATCTGCTACTTGATTGCTGGAAGATAATTTTCCTTGTAAACGCTCCTTCGAATAATAAAGTGCTGATTGATAAGCAGTTTCTGATAAACCTAAGCCTTGTATACCTACAAACAAACGAGCTCCATTCATCATTATAAACATCGCTCTCATTCCTTTATTAATATCGCCTACTAGCCAGCCCTTAGCTTCATTGTAATGCATTACACATGTAGGGCTAGCATGAATACCCATCTTCTTTTCTATTGATCCACATTCAACTTTATTTCTATCAACAAAATCACCACTTTCATTTGGTAAAAATTTAGGAACCAAGAATAAACTTATACCTTTTATACCAGGGGGCGCATTTGGTGTTCTTGCTAGTACTAAATGAATAATGTTATCACTTAGATCATGCTCTCCACAGGTAATAAAAATTTTGGTACCAGTAATGCTATAACTTCCATCATCTAATGGTGTTGCCATTGTTTTACTTAATCCAAGATCTGTTCCACATTGAGGTTCAGTTAAATTCATTGTTCCTGTCCACTTACCACTAGTTAAATTTGGCAAATAAGTATTTTTCAAATCTTCATTAGCACTCTTTTCAATTGCATCGATTGCATTTGCTGTAAGACCTGGATAAAGACCAAATGACATATTAGTAGAGCTTATCATTTCATCTAAAATCATATTCATAATATAAGGTAGGTTTTGACCACCAAATTCTTCTTTTACTTTCAGTCCCTGCCAGCCATTTTCAGAAAAAGTTTTATAAGCTTCTTTAAATCCTTTTGGTGCAGTCACAACTCCATTATTAAAAGAACATCCTTCACTATCTCCACTTTGATTAAGCGGGAGTAAGGTTTCTTCACATAGTTTTGCTGCTTCTTCAATAATAAGCATTAGATCGCTTGTTTCTAAATCTAATTTTTTTAATGTTTGACTTTCCTTAAGATTTAAAAAATCTTCAATTAGAAATTTAAACTCACGAAGCGGTGTTTTATAAATTTGCATAATATTTAATTAATATTTTCTAACACAGTTGCAATGCCTTGACCTAAACCTATACATTGTGTCGCTAATCCATACTTTTTATTATTATTTTGCAATAAAGTTGCAACTTTACCTGTAATCCTTGCTCCAGTAGCACCTAAAGGGTGGCCTAATGCTATTGCTCCACCATGTATATTTACTTTATTTATGTCCATCTTTAATTCTTTAATACATGCTAAAGATTGAGAAGCAAATGCCTCATTTAGTTCCACAATATCAATATCGGAAATAGATAAATTAGCTCTTTTTAAGGCTTTTTTAGATGCATTAATTGGGCCAAGACCCATTACTTCTGGTGGACAACCAACTACAGCTGTAGCTTTAATACGCGCTAAAATATTTAGATTGTTTTTTTTTGCATATTCTTCCTCACAAACAATTACTGCTGATGCACCATCTGTTAATGGTGAAGCTGTACCTGCTGTAACTGTTCCATTTTCATCAAAAGCAAGTTTTAACCCATCTAAAATTTCATGTGAGGTGTTAGGCCGAATTCCACCATCTTTATTAATTTTCTTATCATTATTTGTGATAGAAACTATTTCATTGTCGAACATATTTGATACTCTTGCTAAATTAGCTTTGTAATGGCTACTAATAGCAAAATCTTGTTGTTCTTTTCGAGAAATATCAAATTTTTTTGCAACATTTTCAGCTGTAATACCCATAGACATATATACATTTGGATTATCTTTACTTAATTGAGGATGAGGATCGTATGTTAATCCATTCATAGGTATAAATGTCATACTTTCTACACCACAACATAAAAAAACGTCGCCAGAGTTAATTGCAATCGCACCAGTTGCATCATGAATAGCTTGCATTGAAGAACCACACCATCTGTTGACTGTCATACCTGCTACATGTTCTGGCATATCTGTCATGAAAGAAACAATTTTAGCAATATTATTCCCTTGTGCTCCTTCTGGATACGCACAACCAGTAATAATGTCCTCTATGTCATTTTTATTAATTTGAATTTCATTAAGTAATTGATTTATTGTTTGTGATAGAATGTCTTCTGGTCTTATATTAGCCATTTCACCTTTACGAGCAAAAGTGAAGGGTGATCTTTTGTAACCAACAATAACTGCATTTCTCATTTAAAACTCCATTAAAGAATGTATCTCAATTCCTTTTTCAATTAGTTTTTTATCACCAGTTAAATCTGGTAAATTTATTATAAAACCTGCTCCAACAATATTTTTGTCTTCAAACTTTTTAATTAACTCTATCGCCGCAAGTGCGGTTCCACCTGTTGCTAAAAGATCATCAATAATTAGTAAATCTTTATGACCATCTAAGGCATCTGTATGAATATGCATTTCAGTTGATCCGTATTCTAAGTCGTATGAGGTTTTGAAAGTATCAAATGGAAGTTTATGAGGCTTTCTCAAAGGAACAAATGCTGCATTTAAAAAATAAGCTATTGCACCTGCCATAATAAATCCACGTGATTCTATGCTTAAAACTGCATCTATTTTTTTATTTTGCCATGGTTTTATCATGTCATCAATGACCTGTTTAAAATGTCCTGCATTTTGCAACAATGTTGTAATATCTCTGAATTGAATTCCTTCAACAGGATAATCAGCAATTGTTCGAACGTATTCTTTCATTAGTTTTTTTCAATGTCTTTTATATCAAATAAAGTAACAGGTGCAAAATTTGAAGAACAATCGTATGTTTTAGTATAAGGAAATTTTAAAAATGATTTTGAGATTTGATTGCTAACATCTAGTTTCTTTTCAAAGTGATTTATCAATAATTTATTTGGGTTTGCATGTGGTGCAAGATTACGAATATATTTAATTGTATTTTCGATATTAGTTTTGTTTTCTCTACATAGTAAATAAGTAGCTGTTGCCATTGATCTTGAGACACCACACCAACAATGAATAACAATATCTTCGTCATAAGCATAAGTAGAAGTAAAATTAGCTATTGAATTTACATGCTCTTCAGCAGGTAGAATTTGTGGTATTTCATCAGTATTCAATCGAAATATTTTATTATTGCTACTAATTTCAATAATATCGTCAAATCCTAGCTTTAAATGATTTTTTACACCCTTGGGTGTTTCTGGTGCATATCCTGGATCAATTACTGATACAAGATATTTGGGCTGTATGCTTTCACACACATGAGGTAAATCATTAAGTGAACAAACAATTATCATAAAAAAAGGGTGGTATAAACCACCCTAAATAAAAGTAAAATAATTAAACTATTCTGCAGTTGCATCAGCTAATATTGCATTAGCATCTTCATTTAATTGATTTAATGTTGAAATGATATCATCACCATTAATGATTGCTGCATAAGCTTTTTCAACCTCACCTCTAACTGAATAATAGCCAGGCACAGATGGCTCACCTTTTCCGTATTGAACCATTGTTAATGATTTATCATATTGAGGTAATTCAGCTCTTTTTTCAGCAATTAATGGATGATCTGCAGAAGAAGTTCTAACAAAACCATATCCACTTTCAGTTGACCAAACTGCTGAGTTCTCAGTATTAGAAATATATTTCATCCACTGATATGCCGCTACCATTCTATCAGCATCGCCTGAATTTCCCATAATTAAACCACCGCCATATAAGTTAAGCACTGGTTCGCTAGTGGTGTATGATAATGGAGCTACATCCCAATTACCATTGTAACCCTCTTCAATGGCTTTCTGGAAATAAGTGATACCAGAAGTAGATCCTGCAGCAAATAAAACAGAACCTTGTCCTAAGTATTGCTGGTCAGTGTATTTACCTCTTGCAACTATTGCGCATCCTTTCTTAGCCATTCCTTGAATGAATTCCATAGCTTCAATGGCTTTAGGTCCATTGTAAATATACTGACCATTATCATAGTCAAATACATCTCCTCCATGAGCAAATACCCATGCTGCAAAGTTACTTGCATCAGTATCTATTTCATATCCATAACTTGGAACGTCTTCACCCATCTTACCACTGTAATCTTGATTGGTCGCAGCACATGCTGCTTCCGCAAAATCAGCAGGAGTTTTAGGAGCGTCTAAACCTAGTTCCTTTAACCAATCTGCATTGTAGTAAAGGATCTCTATTGATTTTCCAACTTCATGTAAAAGTTTTGGATTTCCATCAAAATATGGTGAGAAGCCAACAGTCCAGTTTGCACCCCAATCTGCTATATCATCTGATGAAACACCCCATTTTTTACTATTTGCTAAAATATTTTGATCAATTGAAGCGCCAATTAAGTACATATCTGCAGCAGCGTTACCATAACCTCTTGCAACATCTGCTATATCTTTTGTTCCAGCGGCAGACATCATAGCGGATTGAACTTTCCCATAATGTCCTTTGTGAACAACATTAACTTTTATTCCTGTTTCAGCTTCAAATCTTTCAGCTCTTGCCATCATTGCATCTAATCTTTCATCTGAATATTGAACCCAGAATTCAACAGTTTGACCTGAAGGATCTGCATTTTCAATATCTTGTGCAGTAATTGCGAATGATTGCGAGGAGATAAAAAATAAAGAAGCTAAGAAGAAATTTAAAATATATTTATAAAATTTCATAATCACCCCGTAAAAATATTAATTAATATAGAGGTAAAATTAAAGTTTTGTTACAAAAAATTTACTGATTTATTCTTTTAATCCAAAGTTTGATATACTTTCTATGAATAACTTCTGAGTAAAAAAGTATAATACTAAAATTGGGAAAATTGCAATTAAGCAAGCAGCCATCAATAAATTAAAATTAGGTCCCACTTCCCTAACAAAGCTATAGATAGAAACTGTTACAGGATACCAATCATCTCTAGTTAATATAAGTAAAGGCCAAGCAAAACTATTCCACGCTATAATAAAAGTAAACAAAGAGACTGTCACAATAATAGGTTTACTCATTGGTATTACTACCTTGAGTAAAAAATTTAAATGAGAAGATCCATCTAGTCTTGCCGCATCCCATAATTCATTTGGTATCTTTTTAAAATATTGTCTTAATAAGAAAATTACAAAAATATTTCCCATAAATGGAACTGTTAAACCTTGAAGACTATTCATCCAAGAAGGTCCAAATGGCAATGGAATAATTTCCCCTCTAATAATTAATAAATGAGGTAATAATGTAATGATTTCTGGAATCATCAATGAAATTAACAACATGTAGAATATGATATTTTTAAATGGGAATTCTATTTTAGCAAAAGAGTATGCTGCTGGAATACTAGTTAGTAAAACACCAATTACAATTATTGAACTTATTATTAAACTATTAAACGTATAACGTTGAAATCTATTAGATGTCCAAACTTCATAATAATTTTCAAACATCAATTTTTTTGGAAATAGATATTGATTTGATGCTTCTCCAGCTGTCATTAATGATGTTGATATCATGTAAAAAAATGGGTAAATTGAAATAATAAAAACTATTAATAAAATTAAATAAGGTATCCTTGTTTCAGCATTAATAATTCTAGTCATAACTTAACCTTTTTCTAAAAATTACATATTGAGATATTGCTAAAATATTTAGCAGTATAAATAAAATTACTCCTTCAGCAGCAGCATACCCATATTTTACCCTACCCCAAAAATGATCAAAAATTTCTATTGTAACAACATCCATTGTATCTCCAGCAGAAGAAGTTTGCATAACAAAAATACTATTGAAAGCTTGAAAGGTATTTATAAAACCAGTCAACATTAGAAAAAATATAATAGGCATTAATAGTGGTATGGTAATCTTAATAAATGTTTGCCATCTACTAGCTCCCTCTGCTTTCGCAGCCTCATATAAATCAGAGGGTATAATTGATAAACCCGCGAGTAAAATTATTGCATAGTAGCCAGTATAAGACCATATTCCATATATGATTGATGACATTAGAGCTAAACTTGGTCCAGCTAGTAGACCTTCTATTTTGATACCAAATAAAACTTCAGTAATAGGTCTTTTATCAAATAACCACATTTGAGGCTCAAAACCAAATATTCCTATTAGTTGATTTAAAAAAGAATTTTCAGCTTTACCAAATATTAAAAAAAATACTGCAGCACCCATTACTGCTGGAGTAATGTAAGGAAATAGTAAAATCATTTGAAAGAATTGTTTACCAGCTAATTTTTGATACAAAGCAAATGCTATTATTAATCCTAATCCAACCTCAAAAATTATAGTGAAAAACGAATAATAAAAAGTATAAATAAGGGAGTAAAGATAGTCTTCATCACCTGTTAAAAGCATTTTTTCCCAGTT
>CACMYX010000010.1 GCA_902618015.1 uncultured Alphaproteobacteria bacterium
ATTACTGACTAATTCATCAATATAGTTATCGAAAATAACTTTATTATCAGATTTTTGCAGATCAATAGATTTTGATGATTCCTGAAAAATAAAATCTACAATTGAAAGTGGATTTTTTAGAAATTTTGCAAATTGATTTAAAGAATATTCATTTATATAAGTATCAGGATCATATTCATTTGGCAGTATGATAAACTGCAATAATTTTGAAGGGGTTAAATAAGGTAATGACATAATAGCACTTTTAAAAGATGCTTTTATTCCAGATGTATCACCATCAAACATCAATGTTGGTTTATTTACGTATTTCCAAGATAATAAAAGATGGCTTTCAGTTAAAGATGTTCCAAGTGGGGCTACAGCTGTTTTAATATTTTTATCATACAGACTTATTACATCCATATATCCCTCACAAATTAACATATTTTTTTTTGATCTTATATTTTGTTTAGCGTTATAAAGATTAAATAAAATATTCCTTTTTTTAAAAAAATCACTTTCAGGTGAATTAATATATTTTGGATTTGAATTATCTAAAACCCTTCCTCCAAATCCAACAATTTTTCCGTATTCATTTGTAATGGGAAAAATAAGTCTATTGTAAAAAAAATCACGTATCTTATTATTTTTATCTAGTTTTACTATATTACTTTCAAGCAATTCATTATCTTCGAAATCTTGTTCTTTTAGAAATTGATATAGAGATTGCTTTGAACTAGAAGAAAATCCTAACTTAAAATATTTAATAGTCTCGTCTGATAAATTTCTTTTATTTAAATATCTTTGACAATCTTTATTTGTCTGCAGATTATCTTGAAACCATTTCGTCGAAATTTCTAAAATTTTGTAAATCTTATCATTTTTTTTATTTGTATTTAAATCAAATTTGTCAGCTATTCTAATACCAACTCTTTGAGCTAATTCTTTTACTGCCTCAGGGAAAGAAAAATTATAAAGCTCTGTGTATATGGTAAAAATATCACCTTTAGCCCCACAACCAAAACAATAATAGGAACCTAAATCATCATTTATTTTGCAAGATGGAGTTTTTTCATCGTGAAAAAGACAACAACACCAACTATCTTTACCTTTTTTTATAACTTTTGTTTTCTTTTCAATTTCATTTGAAAGAATTATTTTTGATTTTATTAACTCAAGATCATTTTTTGAAAATGACATCAATTGCCTAGTAAAGATTTAGCTATTTTTCCTACCAAACCCATATCAATTTTACCAGTATATTTTTCCTTGATTATTTTCATAAGCGTACCCATTTCTTTTAGTGATGTATAATTATTCTCTTGAATTATATTCTTTATGATCAATGTTGTTTCATCTTCATCAATTTGTTTTGGTAAAAACATTTCTATTACTTTGATTTCATTTAGTTCATTTTCAATAAGATCATTCCGATTCGCTTTTTCAAAAGCTTCTATTGAATCTTTTCTTTGTTTTACTAAACTTTGAAGTAAACTTAGAATATCAGAATCGGTCAAAGAGTCTTGCTTACCTCTAAGAGAAATTTCCTTATCTTTAATTGCGCTTTTTATTAATCTTAAAGTATTTATGGAATTACTGTCTTTTTCTTTGATAGAATTGTTATAATCGATTTCAATTTTATCCTTTAAGCTCATATTTTTTCACTTTCTAATAAATTTAATTTAATAATATAATTCTTCTTTTTAATTTCAACTAATCCTTGACTACATTGTTATAAATGCCTACTAACTATCATTTTGCTTCATCTAAATATAATGGAAGTTTTAAAAAAAGAACCACATATACACAATAAAACTGCAGCTCTTGTATTAGAAAATGGTGAAATCTTATGGGGTTATGGATTAGGAGAGAAAAAGGCTGCCGTAGGTGAGCTTTGTTTTAATACCTCTCAAACAGGCTATCAAGAAGCGTTATCCGATCCCTCATATACAAAACAAATCATTACATTTACTTTTCCACATGTTGGAATTGTTGGTACAAATCAAGAAGATCGAGAGTCCAAAAAAATCTACGCTGATGGTTGTGTAATAAATCAACCATTATCTGAGTATTCAAATTGGAGAGCAGAAAATGACTTAAATTCATATTTTTTAAAAAACAAAATTCCATGTATTTTTGGAATTGATACTAGATACTTAACTAAGAAATTATCTATTGAGGGAGCCAAGAAGGCCGCAATTATTCACTTTGGAGAAGATGAAAATAAAATTGAAAAACTTAAATATCAAATAAATGAGTGGAAAGGTCTTCAAAATTTAGATTTGGCTGGAATAGTGTCGACAGAACAAAAATATAATTGGAAAAAAGGAATATGGAAAAGTGATAAATCAAATAAAAGCCGATCTGAATATAATGTCACTTGTTTAGACTTTGGTATCAAAAATAACATTTTAAGAAATCTAAATGAATTTAATCTTAAACCAACTGTATTAAACTTATTTTCTAGCTACGAAGAAATAATAGAAACTAATCCTTCAGGAATTTTTTTATCAAACGGCCCTGGTGATCCTTATGCCACAGGTAGTAAAATAGTTGATGTGATTAAAAAATTAATTGATGATAATATTCCAATATTTGGAATATGTTTAGGGCATCAAATTTTAGGATTGGCATTAAATGCAAAGACTAAAAAAATGTTTCAAGGTCACAGAGGTTCAAACCATCCCGTCAAAAATCTTACAACAGGCATTGTTGAAATTACTTCACAAAATCATGGCTTTGAAGTTGATAGAGATAGTTTTGGCAAGGATATAATTGAAACTCATGTTTCACTATTTGACGGAACTAATGAAGGTTTAAGACATAAACATTTACCAGTATTTAGTGTTCAATATCATCCAGAGGCGTCGCCTGGTCCACATGATAGTCATTATTTGTTTGAAGAATTTTATAAACTTATTGAGAAAAATGCCAAAAAGAACTGACATAAAAAAAATATTAATAGTAGGTGCAGGTCCTATAGTTATTGGTCAAGCTTGTGAATTTGATTACTCAGGTGCACAGGCATGTAAGTCTCTCAAAGATGAAGGTTACAAAATTGTATTAATTAATTCAAATCCTGCAACAATAATGACTGATCCAGAATTAGCTGATCAAACTTATATTGAGCCTATAACTAAAGAATTTGTAGAAAAAATAATCGAAATCGAAAAACCAGATGCTCTTCTTCCAACTATGGGAGGGCAAACTGCTTTAAACGTTTCAATGGAACTTTTTAATAATAATATACTTGAAAAACACGGAGTAAAAATGATTGGAGCTAATCCAACAGCAATAGAATTAGCTGAGGATAGGCAAAAATTTAAAGATGCCATGAAAGAAATTGGTCTAAGCTGTCCTAAAAGTTACGTGGTTAATACTATTGAAGAATCAAAAAGAGTAAAAAATGAACTAAATTTACCTCTTGTCATAAGACCAAGTTTTACACTTGGAGGTACTGGAGGAGGTGTTGCCTATGATGATGAGGGTTTTATTGATTTATGTAATAGAGGTTTAAATGCTAGCCCAACAAATCAGATACTTATTGAAAAGTCTGTTTCAGGTTGGAAAGAATTTGAGATGGAAGTTGTTAGAGATAATAAAGATAATTGTATTATTGTTTGCTCAATTGAAAATGTTGATCCAATGGGTGTTCATACTGGAGATAGCATTACAGTAGCTCCGTCCTTAACATTAACTGATAAAGAATATCAAATTTTAAGGAATGCTAGCATTAAGGTTCTCAGAAAAATAGGTGTAGATACTGGCGGCTCAAATGTTCAATTTGCAATAAATCCTGAAGATGGGGAAATTAATGTCATTGAAATGAATCCAAGAGTTAGTAGATCTTCTGCATTAGCATCAAAAGCTACAGGTTTTCCAATAGCAAAAATTGCTGCAAAATTAGCCGTGGGTTATACTTTGGATGAACTTGAAAATGATATTACTACGACAACACCAGCGAGTTTTGAACCAACTATTGATTATGTAGTAACAAAAATACCAAGATTTACTTTTGAAAAATTTGTAGGCGCTAATTCTGACTTAACGACATCTATGAAATCAGTTGGAGAAGCAATGAGCATAGGTAGATCTTTTAACGAATCAATCCAAAAGGGTTTTAATTCTCTTGAATACGGTCTAACTGGTTTTGATAAACCAAAACTTAGCTCAAATGATAAAAATACAATTTTGCATGAACTTAAAATACAATCTTCTCAACGCTTGTTAGTTGTAGGAGAGGCACTTAGAATTGGACTTACAGTTGATGAAATAAATAAAATTACAAAATATGATAAATGGTTTTTATATCAAATTAAAAGAATAATTGATTTTGAAAAAGTCTTAAAAGAAAAAGGTCTTAACAAAGATATTATCTTATATGCTAAGAAAATAGGCTTCTCAGACAGTAAAATTTCATCAATATTAAATATTAATGAAAAAAAATTAAGAGAATTTAGAAATAATAACGAGATTAATCCCGTCTTCAGACTTGTGGATACTTGTGCGGGTGAATTTAGCTCCAAAACTCCCTATCTCTATTCTACTTATGACTGGGATTTTGAAAATACTAAATTCTGCGAAGCAAACCCTACATCAAAAGAAAAAGTAATAATTCTTGGCGGTGGTCCAAATAGAATTGGTCAAGGAATTGAATTTGATTATTGCTGTGTACATGCTGTCTATGCATTAAAAGAAAAGGGTATTGAAACAATAATGATAAATTGTAATCCAGAAACAGTTTCAACTGACTACGATACTGCTGATAGATTATATTTTGAACCTCTTTCCGCAGAAAGTGTTATTGAAATTTATAATAAAGAAAAAAGTAAAGGAAATGTTCTTGGTGTATTAGTTCAATTTGGAGGTCAGACTCCCCTAAAAATTGCTAAAGAAATAGAGGATTCTGGAATAAAAGTTATAGGCACCTCAACTGAAGCAATAGATTTAGCTGAAGATAGAGATAGATTCAGTGAAATATTAATGAAACTAAAAATTGCTCAACCAAAAAATGCTTTTGCAAATACTGTAGCTCAAACTTTAGAAAAAGCTGAAGAAATTGGATACCCTGTTTTAGTTAGACCTTCATATGTACTTGGGGGAAGAGCTATGCAAATCGCATACGATAAAGATAATTTAGAATCATTTTCAAATGAAGCTCTTGAAGTTTCTTCAAATAACGTAATTTTAATTGATGAGTATCTTGAGAATGCCAAAGAAATAGATGTAGATATAATTAGAGATGAAAAAGGAGAAATATTTGTAGCCGGGGTTATGGAACACATCGAAGAGGCAGGAATTCACTCTGGAGATAGTGCTTGTTCCTTACCTCCCTATTCAGTTAGTAAAGAAACTCAGAATAAAATAATTGAGTGGGTATCTAAAATTGCTAATGAAATTAATGTTGTTGGTTTAATGAATACTCAATTAGCAATTAAAGATAAAAAAATATATGTTTTAGAGGTAAATCCAAGAGCGAGCAGAACTGTACCATTTGTGGCCAAATCAAAAGGTATTCCAATCGCAAAAATTGCAGCAAAAGTAATGGTTGGGGAAAATCTTAATTCAATTTTGAATGATTATAAAATTAATGAATTACAAAACTTTAATGTAAAAGAATCTGTTTTTCCTTTCAATAAATTTGATGGAGTTGATCTAATATTAGGTCCTGAAATGAAATCTACAGGAGAAGTTATGGGAATAGATGAAACCTTTTTATCTTCCTATATAAAAAGCCAAATAGCCTGTGGTAATATTCTTCCATCTAAAGGGACAGTATTTATCTCAATAGATAATGATAATAAAAAGTTCATAATTGAGATAGCGCAAAAGTTAAAAGAATTAGATTTTAATCTACTTGCAACTAAAGGGACTGCTGAATTCTTAAATACTAATAACATCAAGACAAAAATTGTGAATAAAGTAAAAGAAGGTAATCCTCATGTAGTTGACTCATTAATTAATAATGAAATTCAGCTAGTAATTAATACAACAAAAACTCAATCATCTATTAGAGATAGCTATAGTATTAGAAGGACATCATTAATGTATAATATTCCATATTATACAACAATAGCTGGAGCAAAAGTTGCTGTAGATGCGATTGAACATATGAAAACTCAAGAATTCACAATAAAAAGTCTTCAAACTATAAATTAATTTTATTGACTATAAAAAATAAATAAATCATCATGAGTTTATGAATAAAATTCCTATGACTGCTGAAGGTTATGCAAAATTACAAGATGAATTAAAAAAATTAACCTCTGAGGATAGACCAAAAATAATTGAGGCAATTGCCGAAGCTAGAAGCCACGGTGATTTATCTGAAAATGCAGAATATCAATATGCTAAAGAACAACAAAGTTTAATTGAAGGCAGAATAATAGATTTAGAGAGTGCTATTAGTAAAGCAGAGGTAATAGATGTTAAATCTGTTGAAGGTAACTCTATTAAATTTGGTGCAACAGTTGAAATAGAAGATGATGAAAGTGGAGAAAAACAAAAATATCAAATTGTTGGGGAATATGAATCAGATATTGAAAATAAAAAACTTTCAATTACTAGTCCTTTAGCAAGAGGCTTGATTGGTAAAACAGAAGAAGAGAATGTTGAAATCAACAGTCCAAAAGGTTTAAAAAGTTATACAATATTATCAGTAAAATACATTTGAATATAGACAATCCTAAAATTTGGTCATTAACTGATGGTTCACAAGGAATGATAAGTCAAACTAAAGGTCTGGCAAATGAATTGAGTGAAAATATAAAGGAAATTAAAACTGAAATAATTTTTCCTTGGAATAAATTACAGCCTGGGATACTTCCTATATTTAATTGGATATTTAAAAATAAGTTACCAATAGATGAGATACCTGATTTAGTTATCAGTTGTGGAAGAAAAAGTGTTTACCTATCAATCTATCTTAAAAAAAAATATCCAAATATTATTAATATTCATATTCAAAACCCAAAAATTTCTTCAAAAAACTTTTCTTATGTTATAGTTCCAAATCATGATGGTTTATATGGTGACAATATAATTAATTCTTCGGGTGCAATACATCATTTCAAACAATTTAATAATTTGAAAAATCATTATGAAATTAATACAAAAAATTTGATCACATGTATTATTGGAGGTGAAAATAATCACTATAATTTCTCAAAAGAAAACACTTTAGATCTTTGTAAAAGAATAAAAAAATTAAAGTCTCATAATAATGAAATTTTAGTTCTTACCTCGAGAAGAACTAATAAAGAAATTAAGAATATTTTGAAAAAAGAATTGAGCACTATGTCTACATTATGGCTTGGAGAAGGAAAGAATCCATACGAATTTGCTATTTATAATTCCAGTTATTTTATTATTACTTCTGACTCAAGCTCTATGATTTCTGAAGCAAGTATATCTGGTAAGCCAATTTATGTTTATCAATTACCTATGAAGAGAAAAAGTAAAAGATTTATAAGATTCCATGAAGAATTTAAAAAAATTAATATAACAAGAGATTTTAATACTTTAGATAAATTAGAAAATTGGACATATACAAAACTAGAGGAAAGCAAAAGAATTGCTGGAATTATAAAAAAAAGAATTATAGAAAGGAAAAATGAATCTTGAGAACTTAACTCATGCAGATTTTCCCTTTAATCACTGGGTATTTAGTAATTGTTTAGAAGAAGGCGCGTTAGATGAAATTTCCTATAGTAATATTCCGTCAGGAGACAGAATGTACGATGGGACAAGAGCTGCCGATCATACAGGACAGGGAGTTGATGGCAAATTAAGACTTTTTATAACAAAAAATAATTGTCAAAATTTTCCATATCTAACAAAATTAATTCAGTCTTTACAAAACAAAGAAATGGTAAATAAAATATCGAAAATAATTGATAAAGATTTATCAAATTCATACGTCAGATTAGAAGTAATTGGAGATAAAAAAGGATTTTGGTTAAAACCCCACAAAGATATTGCAGAAAAATTAATGACTATGATGGTTTGGGCGAACCCATATAATGAAGCGTCAAATTTGGGTACAGATCTATATGATAAAAATTTTAAATTAGTTAAAACAATTAAATATGTTCATAATAGTGGTTATTTTTTTTCTTCAGGGGATGATACTTGGCATGGACTTGAATTAAAAGAAATACAAAAAGAAAGAAGATGTATTCAAATAAATTATGTTACTTTTAACACAGATTGGCCAGTTGAAAAAAGTGCTTAAATTATTAATTTAATTATATGACTGAAAAAATAGAAAATGATGTCTTAATTATTGGCTCTGGGCCAGCAGGCTATACTGCTGCAATCTATGCAGCAAGAGCAAATTTAAAACCGCATTTAGTTTCAGGTTTAGAACCAGGAGGTCAGCTAACCATCACTACGGATGTAGAAAACTATCCAGGATTTGAAAATGTAATTCAGGGTCCTTGGCTTATGGAACAAATGAAAGAACAAGCAGTAAAAGTTGGAACCATCTTTCATAATGATATTGTAACTTCAGTTGATTTTGAAAAAAATCCATTTACTTCCAAAACTGAGTCAGGCAAAGAATTTGTGTCCAAATCGATAATTATTGCAACAGGCGCTCAGGCTAGATGGCTGAATTTGGAAAGTGAAAAAAAATTTAAAGGATTTGGTATTTCTGCTTGTGCAACTTGTGATGGGTTTTTCTTTAAAGATCAGCAAGTAGCAGTGATTGGTGGAGGTAATAGTGCAGTAGAGGAAGCAATGTTTTTGACTAAATTTGCTTCAAAGGTTTTGTTAATACATAGAAGAGATAGTTTACGAGCTGAAAAAATTTTACAAGAAAGACTATTTAACAATAAAAAAATTGAAGTAATTTGGAATAGTAAGGTTTCTGAGTTCGTTGGAGAAGAAAATCCAAATACATTAAAAAAAATTATTTTAGAGAACACATTAGATGGGACCAAAACAACTATTGATGTAAATGGTGCTTTTATAGCTATAGGACATGATCCCGCTACTTCACTTTTTATAGATAAGTTAAAAATGGACCAGGAAAATTATATAATTACTAAACCTGATAGTACTGAAACAAGCATTAAGGGAGTCTTTGCAGCAGGTGATGTAAAAGATAAAATTTATAGGCAGGCTGTAACTGCTGCTGGTATGGGCTGTATGGCTGCTTTAGAGGCTGAAAAGTATATAGCAGAAAATTAATTATCCCTGTCTGGCTTTCATTCTGGGATTTTTCTTATTAATTACATAAATCCTACCTTTTCTACGAACAATTTTACAATCCTTATCTCTAGTTTTGGCAGTCTTTAATGAACATTTAACTTTCATAAAAAGCGCTTTAAATTCTGGGATTTGTTTTGTCAAACATATATTATCTAAATTAATATGAGAAAGTTATCTTACCCAGGAAGATCTAATGTTTTAGCTCAAAATGGTATGGTAGCAACATCAAATCCATTAAGTTCCATGGTGGCTATTAATGTACTTCAAAAAGGTGGAAATGCTGTAGATGCTGCAATCGCGGCTTCAGCTGTTCAAGCTGTAGTATGTCCAAGCGCAACAGGAATCGGTGGGGATTGTTTTGCAATTATTTCGATAAATGGGAAAAAACCAATTGCTGTAAACGGATCTGGAATTGCTCCTAAAAAAGCAAATTTACAGTTTTATAAAGATAATAAAATAAAAAATATTGGTTTAACAAGTCCGCATTCAGTTACTATTCCTGGAGCAGTTCATGCATGGTGTTCTATGCATGAAAAATTTGGAAGAATTGATTTTAATGAAGTTTTAAATGATGCAGAAAATTTTGCTAGAAAAGGATTTCCTGTTCATGAAGTTGAAGCTATTGCATGGAAAGAGAATGAAAAAAAACTTAAAAAAAATTCTAATTCTAAAAGATTATTTTTAAATAAAAATCTAAGTTATGGTTATGGTGAAGTTTTTAAGAATATTCCTTTAGCAAATACTTTAAGAGTCATCTCAAAAAATAAAATTAAAGGATTTTATCAAAGTGAAATAACTAAGGACATGGTTAATACACTAAATAAACTTGGAGGACTGCATACAGAAGAAGATTTCTATAATCAAAAAACGTTATTTTCAAAAACTATAACAAATTCCTATAGAAATTTAAAAATACATCAATGCCCCTTAAATAGTCCTGGATTAGTTGTTTTGATGATGATGGCAATGACTGAGAAATTAAATATTAAAAAATACCATCCCTCAAGTTTTGAAAGATATCATCTTCAAGCTGAAATTTCAAAAATATGTTTTGAGGTTAAAGAAGCTATATTTGGTGATCCTAATTTTAATAATATAAATATAAAAGATTATTTAAGTAATGAATATATAAGCTCTTTATGTTCTAGAATAAATAAAAATAAAATTTATTCTTCAAAAAAAGGCTATGTAACTTCTCACCCTGAAACAATATATTTAAGTGTTGTAGATAGAGATTTGAATTCAGTATCATTTATTAATTCAATATGTCATGGTTTTGGAAGTGGAATTACAAGTAATAAAACAGGAATTCTTTTTCAAAATAGAGGTGTAAATTTCAGATTAGAAAATGATCACCCCAACTCAATTGATAGTCATAAAAAACCACTTCATACAATAATCCCTGGAATAATAACTAATAAGAATGATGAGACACTGTATTCTTATGGGGTTATGGGAGGACAATATCAACCAATTGGTCAGTCTCATTTGATTCAAAATATAATCGACTATAACATGACAGTACAAGAAGGTTTGGATTTACCTAGAGCATTTGCTCTAAATGGTATCTTAAATGTTGAGAATTCATTAGATGATAAAATTGTTAAAAAATTAAAGAATATTGGTCATAAAATTAAAATAAATAAAAATGCTATTGGTGGTGGTCAATGTATAAAAATAGATAGAAAAAATGGAGTACTTATTGGAGGGTCAGATCCACGAAAAGATGGTATGGCAATAGGTTACTAACCTACACTTTCCCAAAAGTTTCATTATACTGATTATTTACTCTTACAAATGTAGTACATTTACTAAGCTGCTTCAATGATGAAGCGCCAACGTATGTACAACTACTTCGTACACCTCCAAGAATATCTCTAATTGTACTATCTAACGAATTCTTCATTAGTATTTTAACTTTTTTACCTTCAGATGATCTATAGTTTGCAAGACCACCATAATGTTTCTCATTTGCTTCTTCAGAACTTGATCCATAAAACTCGATAAATTTACTTCCATTTTCCTCAATTATATCACCACCACCTTCCTTGTGACCTGCTAACATTCCACCAAGCATAACAAAGTCTGCACCAGCACCAAATCCTTTTGCAACATCACCAGGACAAGTACATCCTCCATCAGCGATAATATGCGCTCCTAATCCATGTGCTGCATCGGCACATTCCATTACAGCGCTAAGTTGTGGATACCCTACTCCTGTTTGTATTCTAGTGGTACATACACTTCCAGGACCGATACCAACTTTAACAATATCCGCCCCACTTAATACTAATTCCTGAGTCATATCTGCAGTAACAACATTACCTGCAATAATAGTTTTTTTTGGATATTTTTTTCTTACTTCTGAAACAAAATTACTAAAATTTTCTGAATAACCATTTGCAACATCAATGCAGATGAATTTAAATTTTGGATATTTTTTTAGAATTGCATTTAACCTATTATAACTGTCTTTACTTGTACCGCAACTAAGAGCAATTGAATCAAAGAAAATATTTTTTTTATAAATAGTTCTTATTTGATTAATGTCATGCTGTTTTGTTAAAGCAGTCATTAGCTTATGAGAACTTAGTTTTTTTGCAACATCAATTTCACCAACACCATCCATATTAGAGGCTATTATTGGAATTCCTTTCCATGATGATCTTGAGTGTTTAAAAGTATATTTTCTGTTTAAATCGACATCTTTCCTACTTTTTAAAGTACTTCTCTTTGGTCTAAAAAGAACATCTGAGTAGTCAAGTTTAATTTCTTCTTCGATTCTCATAAATACATTCGCATATTTGTATTAAATAATTTAGAAATTAAAACAAATATAAATTGTTATCTATGAACTTAAATACGTTAATAAATGCTAATAAAAGAAAGTTTGATATTAAATTTAAAAAACTTTTAAAAAATAAGCTAGACAAATCAAGTTTATCAAATGCAATCTTTTATGGCTCTATGAATGGAGGAAAAAGAATAAGGCCATTTTTAGTAATGGAGTCTGCAAAAATAGCAAAAATTTCATCAAATGATGCCTTTATCATAGCCTCATGTATTGAATGTATACACTCGTACTCCTTAATTCACGATGATTTACCATCGATGGATGATGATGATTACAGAAGAGGTAAATTAAGTACTCATAAAAAATTTAATGAAGCTACTGCAATTTTAGCAGGAGATGCTTTACATGATTTAGCATTTGAATTGATCTCAGGAAATTTTAAAAATAAAAATGTTATTAATAGATTAAATTTAATAAATTATCTTTCTTTGTGTATTGGACATAAAGGATTAGCTCTTGGTCAAGCTTTAGATTTAGAATATGAAAATAAAAAGTTATCTAAAAATAAAATTTTAGATATGTATTCTAGAAAAACTGGCAAGTTATTTGAGTTCTCTTTTTCTGCACCTTTTATATTAAAAGATAAAAGTAAAATAGAGATTCAATTTGCAAAAGATTATGGAATGTTATTTGGTTTAATATTTCAAATTATAGATGACTTAATCGATGAAATTGGAACTTTTAAGAAAATTGGAAAAACACCAGGTAAAGATTTTGAGCAAGGCAAAAGTACCTTACTAAAATTAATTGGTAAAAAACAAGTTACTGATTTATGTAATAATAAAATTAATACTTTTATAAAAAAATATAAAAATAAAATGAACCAAAACCCTATACTAATAAAAATGTTAGAATTTGGAATGGATCGACTAAATTAAAAATTTACTATTTTTTTTGCTAAAAATAATCCGGATGTAGCTGATACAGCTGTTAATGAACCACCCCAGAACATGTCTACGAAAGTAACAGTTGGTGACCATCCTTTAAGTACTGCCATATTTGTTAAGTTATATGTGCCATATGCAACCAAACCAAATATGAAGCCAGTGTACAATGTTTTCATTAAGTTACCAGAATCAACACAAGGTTGAATTACAACCAAAGCCATACCAAAAACATATAAAATATAAAAAAGAGCAGCAGCCCACATTACAGGCTTATCAGCTAACAAATTACCTATTAAAGGTCTGTAAAAAGATTTTGTAGCAAAGCTTAGCCAAATTACGTCTATTATTAAGAAAATCAATGAAGCGATTAGAGTGGCTACTAGTAAACATTTGAACATATAATATAAATATATCATATTATTAAATTTCAAGAATATTTATTAAAATTTCTATGGTGGGTGTGACAGGGATTGAACCTGTGACCCCTGCCGTGTCGAGGCAGTGCTCTACCGCTGAGCTACACACCCAATAAGTTTTATTTTATAAAAATATAGTATTTAAAATATAATGACTTTTAAAGGTAAAGCAATAATTGAAAGTTCGTATTAGATTTTTAAATTATACTTAATTTAACCTTTTTTAATCATTAATTAAGTAAATAAATTATAAACATATTGATCAATTTTTTATTAAATAATATTCAGAGTTTAGAATTATTCAAATAAAGGAGATAAATGAGGGTAAAAAAAAACAATTTTACAGAAAATGAAATCTCTAAAGCTCTAAAAATTTATAATTATTTTATTGAAAATTCATTCTCTAATTTTGAAGAAAAAAAATTATCTAAATTAAAATTTAATTTATTATTAAAAAAAATTAAAAAAAATAAATTACCATTTATTTTAGCAATTGAAGAAAATGAAGTTATTGGACTAGCCTTTGTAAATAAATTTAGAGAAAAAAGTGGGTATAGATTTTCATATGAACATTCAATCTATGTTAATCCAGATTTAATTAATAATGGTTATGGTAATAAAATACTAAAAGAACTTGTTAAAATATGTAAAAAAATTTCAAAGATTAAAAATTTGATAGCAGTGATTGGTGGAAAAAATAATTTTGCTTCTATAAAAATACATAAAAATAATGGATTTCAATATGTTGGCACTATAAAGAAAGCTGGTTTTAAAAAAAATAAGTGGGTTGATTCTATTTATATGCAAAAAAGGTTATGAAAAAAGTAAACACCAATAATTTTAAAAAAACACTTAGTAAGTTTTCAACAGGAATTACTGTTGTATGTGTTAAAAATAATAATTCAATTTATGGGAAAACTGTTAACTCATTTAACTCTTTATCTCTTAACCCTCCTATGGTTTTGTTTTCTTTAGGTAATTACTCGTCCTCAATAAAGAAGTTTTCAAAAACTAAATTTTTATCAATAAATATTCTATCTAGTAAACAAAAAAAATTATCCGACAATTTTGCTTTAACTGAGCCTAATTTAGAAGATATAAAATTTATTGAAGGGAAAAATAAAACAGTAATTATACCAAATTGTATAGCAAATCTTGAATGTGAGCTAATAGAAAAAATCAAAAAAGGTGATCACATAATATTTATATGCAAGATATTAGAATTACAATCTAACGATAAATTGAAACCACTTGTATATTTTAATTCAAAATATTTTTAGGTGTTTAGAATTTTTAGATATCTAATTTTAATTTCCTTAATATCATCAGGATATTATTTGTTTATTTCTGAATACTTAAACATATCAGAGAAATATATTTTTGAGGAAGAAATTATAAAAAAAGAAATAGTAGAAGAGAAAAAAGAAATTATTCAAGAAAAAAAAGAAGAAAAAGTTGCAACACCTAATATAAAAAAAAATATTGAAAAAGAACAATTTGTTGAGAAAAAAATTGAAATTTTACAAGGTGATACTTTTGTCTCTATTTTGGAAAATCTAAACTTTAAGCAGAAAAAAATTTATGAAATCATTAGTAAGATCGAAGAATCTTATGATTTAAAGAAAATTAAAACTGGAGAAATTATAAGTGTATTTGAAAATAATTTTGCTGAAATAAAAAAAATTGAATTTTTTAAAAACAATGAGACTATTATCTCTGTTAATTTAGATAAAGAAATAAATCTAAATATAATAGAATTAACAAAGAATTCATTTATTGAATCTAAAGAGTATACAATTTCAGAATCATTATTTTCAGACGGTATTAAAAATGACGTATCATCAGATATTTTAGTTAAAATTATACGCCTTTTTAGTTTTGATCTTGATTTTCAAAGAGATATTAGAGTCGATACAGTTGTTTCAATATCCTATGAATTTGATGAAATAGTTGAAACAGGTAGACTAGAATATAACGATATTAAATATGCTTCGATAATAATTGATGGTAAACAGTTAGAATATTTTAAGTTTATTACAGATGATGGTTATGTTGATTATTTTAACAGAGAGGGAAAAAATGTTAAAAAATCAATATTAAAAACACCTTTAGATGGCGCAAGAATTTCATCAAATTTTGGTATGCGTAAACATCCTATCTCAGGTTTCAACAAAATGCATAAAGGTGTTGATTTTGCTGCACCTACAGGAACACCAATTTATGCCGGAGGAAATGGAATTGTTGAATATGTTGGAAGGAATGGAGGATATGGGAAATATATTCGTATAAGGCATAATAATGGATATAAAACGGCGTATGCACATCTGTCAAATTATAAGAAAGGTATTTCTAAAGGGGTAAGAGTAAACCAAGGTGAAGTTATAGGCTATGTAGGTAGTACAGGAAATTCTACAGGGCCTCATCTTCATTATGAAATTATTTATCAAAATAAACATATAAACCCCTTAAAACTAAAACTTCCTTCTGGAAAAATACTTGAAGGTAAGGAACTAGAAAAATTTAAAGAGGAATATAAAATAATATATGCTGATCATTTAAGCATGTTATACGAATAACTACTTTGTTGATCTTGTTCTTTTTTCATTAGATGGCTCAGCTATAAATTGAATAGATTCAATAGAATCATCTTCTGTTTTACTATCATTTACTTCAATAGTTTCATTATCAGTATCTGAAGTTTGTTCATTTGAAGTACTTTGTTTTTGATCATCAAAATTTGTGTTTTCTTCAACATTTATACCTAACTCAACCATTATTCTGTAATAGTGATCAGTAAATTGATAATAGTATTCAGATTGAATTCTATCACCTGATCTTGATGCTTCTTTAGCTAGTTTTAAGTACTTATTATATTGCTGGGATACATTTCCTCTATTTCTATTATTGAAATTTTTATATCCACCGGGTTTCTTAAAACTAGTTCTTCTATTACTCTTATAAGCGGTTCTACCGTTCTTTTTATACATTCTGTTTGGAAATTAAAAATTTTTAATAAATTATTAATACTTCAATAACCTATACAGTTCATTTGATTTATTTCAACTTATATCTTGGAAAAACTTAGAATTCTCTCGATTCCTTGAAGATCATTAACTATTTTATTCAAATTTAATCCAGAATTTTCAAAAATTTCTTCACAATCTTGTCTCTGATTAATGCCAATTTCACATATAAAATAAGCACTTTTATTCATTAAATTTTTAATATTTTTTGAATATTCTCTGTAAAATTTCAAACCATCGTGTCCTCCAACTAAGGCTAATTTCGGCTCAAAATTTCTAACTTCTGGATCGGCATTATTAAACTGTTCGTTTGAAAGGTATGGTGGATTAGATACGATTAAATCAAACTTGGAATTTATATTTTTATAATCTATCATCTTAAGTTGGATTTGATTATAACAACTATGTATTTTTAAGTTTTTTTCAGCAACTTCTAATGCTTCTTTAGATATATCTATAGCTGTAATAGATGCATTTTTAAATTCCTTTGCTAGTGATACTGCGATGCATCCTGATCCAGTACCAATATCTAATATTTTTAATTTTAGGTTTTTATTTCTATAAATATTTAATGCTTCCTCAATTATTAATTCTGTTTCAGGACGTGGATCTAAAACAAAATTATTTACATAAAAATCATTTTTCCAAAAAGGCTTATTTTTAATAATTTTAGCTATTGGTTGTCTATTAATTCTTTTTTGTAGATAAGATTTAAATTTAACAATATCAATATTGTCTACATTAAGATTGCTTAAAATAATTTCATCATTTTTTTTTGAAGCATATTTAAGTAAAATTCTCAGATCTAGTTCTGGACTAGTTATATTTTTTTGTTTTAATTTAATTAAACTCTCTTTAATTAAATTATTCATTTTTCATGTTTGCTAGCTTTGTACTCTCTTCTTCAGCAATTAAAGGATTTATCAACTCATCTATTTTACCCTCAAGTATTTCTGAAAGATTATATAATGTAAGATTTATTCTATGATCAGAAACTCTTCCTTGAGGAAAATTATAGGTTCTTATTCTTTCAGATCTATCTCCAGAACCTACTTGATTTTTTCTTTGCTCAGATCTTTCTTTATTTTTTTCTTGTATTTGATTGTCTAGCAATCTGGATCGTAAAATCTTTAAAGCTTTTGCTTTATTTTTATGTTGAGATTTTTCATCTTGTTGAGAAACTACTATACCTGTTGGAATATGTGTGATTCTTACGGCACTATCAGTTGTATTTACAGATTGTCCTCCTGGTCCACTTGATCTAAAAACATCAATTCTTAGATCTTTATCAAGAACTTCAATATCAACCTCTTCAGCTTCAGGTAGAACTGCTACAGTAGCAGCTGAGGTATGTACTCTTCCACTACTTTCAGTTGTTGGAACTCTTTGCACTCTATGAACACCAGACTCAAATTTCAGTTTTGAAAATACATTTAATCCTGAAATATTACAAATAGCCTCCTTTACTCCTTTTAAACCTGTTTCTGATATTGATAGAATATCAAATTTCCATGAATTTAAATCTGCATATCTCTGATACATATTTAATAAATCAGAAGCAAAAAGTGATGCTTCATCACCTCCAGTACCGGCTCTGATTTCTAAAATTGAATTTTTAGAGTCATTTTCATCTTTTGGAATTAGTAACTTTAATAATTCCTGTTCAAGGTCTTTAATTTGAATTTTTTTTTCAATGAGTTCTATTTCCGCTATTTTACTAATCTCTAAATCATTATCTTTTACTAACTCATCAAGATTTAATATATCTTTTTGTAAATTGTTGTATTCTTGGATTTTTTCTACAATTGGGCGGAGCTCTGAATAATCTCTATTTAATTTAATTAATTCATTTGAGTCAATATGATTCATATTATTTAATGAATTTTCTATTAATTTAAATTTTTCCAAAATTATCGAAAATTGTTTATTTAGATTTATCATTCAAATGATTTAATATTTGATTAAGCTTTAATTCTTTTTGTTCACCAGTCGTTAAATTTTTAATAGTAAAAAAATCCCCATTAAACTCATTTTCTCCAATAATAATTATATATGATGCTGAAGATGTATTTGCTTTTGTAAATGATTTTTTTAAATTGTATTTATAATTCCAGTAATATGAAATTTTATTTTCAGATAAATATTTTTGTAGATAAAGGAAATAATCAGTAAATTTTTCATTTGTTACTGCAATATGAATAGTTGAGCTTATTTTTTTTTCGGACTCCATTAATAATGCAATTCTTTCAATACCTGCAGCCCATCCAATACCCGGTATATCAGGCCCACCTAGTACTTTTGTTAAGCCATCATATCTTCCACCACCTAGTAATGTATCTTGACTTCCTAAATTATCTGATTTGTATTCGAATACTGTATTACAATAATAATCAAGACCTCTAACGAGATTAGCGTTTTCTTCGAAATCAATTTCTAGTATCTTTAATGAATTTTTAATATCTTCGTAGTGCTTTTTATCCTCATCGGTTAAGTATTCATATATTTTAGGAGAAGATAATGAAATTTCAACATCTTCCTCATTTTTTGAATCTAATATTCTTAATGGATTATTTTCAATTTTTTTAATGCTTTCTTCTGATAGTTTTTTTTTATGGATATTAAAATATTTTGTAAGACTTTTTTTAAAATCAATTAACGTTTTTTTATCTCCTAAAGAATTAATATAAAGTTTTATTTTAGATTTAGGTAAGAGTTCGTTTAAAATATTATTTGACAGAAAAATTAACTCAACATCTGCAAGAAAATCTCTAGTTCCTAGTATTTCAAAATTAATTTGATTAAATTGTCTATATCTACCCTTTTGTGGCCTTTCCCTTCTAAACATTGGCCCAATTCCAAAAATTTTTAATGGTAGATCGTTTAAGAGATTATTAGTAATGGCCGCTCTAATCATAGGTGTTGTATATTCAGGGCGTAGTGTTAAATATTCATTATTTCTGTCTTCAAATGAATACATTTCTTTCAACACAACATCGGAATGTTCACCAAGAGGTTTTGCAAATAAATCACTAAATTCGAAAATTGGTGTCTGGATTTCTTTAAATTCCTTTAAATTAGCGTTTTTAGAAACAATATTAGAAATAAAGTTAAATTTATCTATTTCTTCCCCAAATATATCATGTGTACCTCTTACTGATCTTAATTTCATATTAATTACTAAGTTCTATTTCTTTAGTTTTTTTTCTAATTAGATCTTCAAGATAATTTTCTAAATTGACATTTTTTACAACATTATTTTTTTTACCATCAAGATAAATCATATGTGTATCATTTCCACCACCAGTTATTCCAATATTTGTCATAGTTGCTTCACCTGGACCATTAACAACACATCCAATTATTGAAACTGTTATAGGAGTGGAAATATCATCTAATTTTTTTTCTAAATTTTTTACAGTTTTTATTACTTCAAATTGTTGTCTAGCACATGAAGGGCATGATATAATTTTCACACCTCTATTCCTTAATCCTAGGCTTTTTAAGATTTCAAAACCAACTCTTACCTCTTCCTCTGGCTCATCTGACAATGATATTCTAATTGTATCTCCTATGCCTTTCAAAAGTAAATTTCCAATTCCAATTGAAGATTTAATTGAACCTGTTCTTTTTCCTCCTGCCTCTGTAATACCTAAATGCAATGGATAATCACATAATTCAGCTAATTGCTGATATGCTTTTATAGACATAAATATATCTGAAGATTTCACACTGATTTTGAAATTGGTAAAATCATTATCTTCAAGTATCTTTATATTTAATTTAGCACTTTCAACTAAAGCTTCTGGATTAGGTTCAGAAAATTTATCTAAAATTTGTCTTTCTAAACTTCCTGCATTAACACCTACCCTAATTGAGCAATTATTATCTTTTGCAGCTTTGATAACTTCTTTAATTCTTTCAATACTCCCAATATTACCAGGATTAATTCTAATACAAGAAGCACCATTGTTTGCCGCTTCAATGCCTCTTTTGTAATGAAAATGTATATCAGCAATTATAGGTACAGGGCTATGTTTCACAATTTCTTTTAAAGAATGTGAAGATTCTTTATCTGGAACAGAAACGCGAACTAAATCAACTCCAAGTTTTGCAGATCTTTCTATTTGAGCAATAGTATCTTTGGCATTAGTAGTCAGAGTATTTGTCATTGTTTGAACTGCAATTTGATTATTGCCTCCAATGCTAACATTTCCAACTTTTATTACGCGCGACTTTCTTCTATTAATTTGTTGATAAGGTCTTAGCATCTATCTAGTTTGTAAAATCTTTATATAAAATAAAAGAATCTAAAATATCACCGTATTTACCTATCTTTCCTCTTACTTCATCATCTATAAGAACTAATATGTTCCCTGCATTTCCTGCAGTAATATTGTAATTCAATTTTAATTCATATGAAAATTCTTCATCTTTATCCATTAACTTGCTTAAAACAATATTATTTTCTTTATCTCTTAATTGAATCCAAGTTGGATTTAACATTTTTAATGTAACAACCGTAGTCACATTTTCATCAAATTCTACGGATGCTATTACACTTGAATTATTTATTAAATCAGTTTTATTTAAATCACTACTAGTTTGAGATAAATTATTATTAGTAATATTAGCTTTTTCTATTATTGGTTCCAAACTTTCTTCTATATCTGGCACTAAAGCGAAATTAATTTCATTGTTATTTTCATCAATGAATAAAAAATAAAATGAAGTAAATATAATTAAAATAAGAGAGGCAGAGAGAAACTTTTCAATTTTAAAAAAATTATTTTCTACTATTGGAGTAATATTTTTTTTCTCTTCCTTAATATTAAATGAAATATCATTTTTAAACCTTTCAATAATTGTATCCGTGTCCAGTTCAAGAAAATTTGAGTAAGATCTTAAGTGACCAATATTAAAAATAATATCTGAATTGTTTTTGATATTATCATTTTCAAGATCAATAATAATATTTTTAGATATTTTAAGCTCAGCTGCAATATCATTAATAGAGAGATTTTTGCAATTTCTTTCAGATGATAAAATTTGACCGACAGTTTCCATTTATTTACTCAGATTATATGCTTCATGCAAAGATTTTACAGCAATTTTTGTAAATTTTTTATCAATCAAAACGCTTATCTTTATTTCAGATGTTGAGATTGCTAATATATTGATTGAATTTTCTGCTAAAGTTGAAAACATTTTCTTAGCAACTCCAGATTGAGACATCATCCCCATACCAATTACTGAAATTTTAGAAATATTGGTATCTGTTTCAATAGATTTAAAATCAATTAAATTTTGGTTATCTTCTAATAGTTTTTTAGTATTATGAATTTCGCTATTCGGTACAGTAAATGTGATATTTGCAGTTACACCATCTTGTGATGTATTTTGAACAATCATATCAACATTAATATTATTATTAGCTAACAATCCAAAGATTGTTGCAGATATACCGGGTTTATCGGCAATGCCAGATAAGGTTAATTTTGATTCATTATTACTATAGCTTACACCACTTACTATTTCTTTTTCAATTAATTTATTTTCGTCAACAACAAAAGTACCAGTTTTTTTTGTTATTGAAGAGAGCACCTGCAAAGTAAGATTGTTTTTCATAGCTAATTCTACAGAACGAGTATGAAGAACTTTTGCTCCAGTTGAAGACATTTCCAACATTTCTTCAAAAGCTAATTTATTTATTTTTTTAGCCTTAGGTTCTAAATTGGGATCCGTTGTATAAACTCCATCAACGTCAGTATAAATATCACACCTATCTGCATCAACAGCTGCAGCAACAGCAACAGCAGTTGTATCAGAACCACCTCTACCTAATGATGTAATGTTTCCATCCATATTGACACCCTGAAATCCAGCAACCACTATTACATCATAATCTTTTAGGAATTGATCAATTCTATTTTTATCAATATTTAAGATTTTAGCTTTTTGATGGTTGCTATCTGTAATAATTGGTATTTGCCAACCAAGTATAGGGATAGATTTAATATTTCTTTTTTTTAAAATAGCTGATAGGAGCCCAACAGACACAGCTTCACCAGACGTTAAGATTAAATCGTTTTCAATGATCTCATTTGACTCAATTTCATCTATATATTCTTGCATTTTATTTGTCACACCTGACATTGCAGACAAAACAACAATCAATTTTTTATCATTTAGTTGCTTTTCAACAATGTTAGCAACATTATTGATTTTATCGATACTGCCAACTGAAGTACCACCAAATTTCATAACTACAAGTTTCATTGACTTAAATCTTTTTTAAATTATTTCAGCTAATATAATTATTGTTTCTAACAAACAAGGTATATGATGAATATAAAATCAAAAAATGAAGAATTTGACTTCTTTAATCAACTTTCAGATGAATGGTGGAATGAAAATGGTAAATTTAAGATTCTTCATCAAATTAAAAGCCATAGAATGTCTTATATATTGGATCAAATAAATAATAGAAATATTAGAAATTTGAAAATACTTGATGTAGGCTGTGGTGGAGGAATAATTTGTGAACCACTAGCAAGACTCGGTGCGAAGGTTACAGGAATTGATTTCGCTCCAAATAATATTATAGCTGCTAAGATACATTCTAAAAAAAATAAACTTAAAATTAACTATATTAATAAAGATATTGAAAAATCAAAATTAGATGAAAAATTTGATATAATACTAATGTTTGAAGTTTTAGAACATTTAGATAATTGGAAAAAAACAATAAAAAATATAAAAAAAAATTTAAATAAGAATGGTTTAATAATTATTTCTACTATTAATAGAAACTTACTCTCTAAACTATTTGCAATTAATATAGCAGAAAATATCCTCCATTGGATACCAAAAGGAACCCACGACTATAATAAATTAATTAAACCTGAAGAATTAAAAAAAATTTTATTAAAAGAAAAATTTAATTTCAATAATATTAAAGGTCTTGTTTTTAATCCATTAAACAGGGAATGGAAATTATCAAAAAATTATATGATAAATTATTTTTGTAGTGCTAGTTTTATTAATTAGTTTTTTTTGTTGAAAAAGGCAATGGTAGTACATCGATATCTTCATCTATTAATTCTTTAGTTTGTTCAACAGAAGCTTCGCCATATATTGCACGATCTTTAGCTTCACCATATTTAATTTTCTTTGCTTCATCGGTAAATTTATCACCAACATAATCAAATTCTTTTTCTATAATCTTTTTTAGCTTCTTAACGTTTGAAGCAATTGATTTATTCCTTTTAGAAATTTTTGAATTTGATTTTTTTGATACATTTGGAGCCATTAAACCTTTTTTTATTTGAGTACTATTACAGGAAGGGCAAGTGAGTAAACCTTTTTTAATTTGCTTATTGTAGTCATTCGTATTTTCGAACCATCCTTCAAAGGAGAAGGCACAATCAGAGCAATTAAGATTAAATACGATCATATCTCTTATATTGTTTCATCTGTTTTTTTTTCAATATCAAAATCAAAATCATCAGATTCTAATTGCATAATTAGTGAATTTTTTGGAAAATTTAAATTACATACTGTTCCCTTTGACAATGTTACACCCATAAAAGGTTTTAAGCTAACATTGTTATATTTTTGAGTATTTTGATTTAAAATATCAATTTTTACAAGCTCTTTAAAAATAATAA
>CACMYX010000011.1 GCA_902618015.1 uncultured Alphaproteobacteria bacterium
AAAAAAGTTTTATTTTCGTATAAGAAAATTTCCAAATGACAATAATCTTTATAATAATCAATCTTTCATTGAATATTTAAAAATTACAAAATTAATTAAAAATGAAGATTATGTTAATGTTTCTAGAAAATTTAATGATAAATTTAAAGAATTTTTAAGTTCTACTATTTAGTATTTTAATTTTGTCTTAAATTAGTTAAAATTTATCTTGAATTAATTGTAAAAACTAATATTTGGAAAAAAATGGCTGTACCAAAAAGAAAAACTAGTGTTTCAAAAAGAAATATGAGAAGATCTCATGATTCTCTTAAAAAAATTAATGTTATTTTAGACAAAGACTCTGGAGAACCAAGACTATCCCATAAAATTGATATATCTACAGGTATGTACAAGGGTCGACAAATTCTAACAAAGAAAACTAAAGAAAATAATTAACAATGTCTCAAAGGCAAGTTGTTATTGCCATAGATGCTATGGGTGGAGAAAACAGCCCTTTTAAAGTATTAAAAGGTACTGAAATTTTTCTTCAAAAAGAACCAGAAACCAAAGTAGTTTTTTTTGGCAATGACCAACTAATAAAACATACAATAAAGAAAAATAAATTAAATATATTTAATTTTGATGTTGTAAACACAGAAGATTTTATATCTGATGAAGATAATGTAAACACTATTCTTAGATCAAAAAAAAATAGTAGTATCTTCAAAGGTTTAGAATATTCCAAAAAAAATATTAACTCCGGTTTTGTTTCTTCTGGAAGTACAGCAGCAATAATGGTTCTTTCTAGGTTACACTTGGGTATGATTGAGGGAATAGATAGACCTGCAATTTGTTCTTTGGTTCCAAATAAAAAAAATTTTTCATTAATGTTAGATTTAGGAGCAAATGTTATAGTTAGTGGATCCAATCTATTTCAATTTGCACTAATGGGATATTGTTACTATTCCATTATTAATAAAAATACAAAACCTAAAATAGGCATACTGAACATTGGAACAGAAAATAATAAAGGTCTGGAATTTCTTCAAGATGCAGCTGACCTAATTCTTTCAAGTTTTTTAAAAGATTATTTTATTGGATTTGTTGAACCTAACAAAATTACATCGGGCAATTGTGATATTATAATATCTGATGGTTATACAGGAAATATTATGCTTAAATCTGCCGAAGGTATATCAAATTTTATTACATCAAATTTAAAAGAAATTTTTGTTAAGTCAGTTAAAAATAAGATAGCTTATAAATTAATTGAAAAGGATTTAAATATTTTAAAAAATCAAGTGAATCCAGATATTTATAATGGAGCAATCTTAATAGGCTTGAACGGAATTTCTATAAAAAGCCATGGCAATGCTAATCCCATTGCATTTAGTTATGCATTGAAACAATGTCATAATTTTATTACTAATAATCTTAATAAACAGATCATAAAATCTATCGAAAATATTTAATGGAAAAGCAAAATATATCCAGAGATGAAATTGCTGAAGCTATGAAAAATGAGTTTGGATTTAATAGAAAATTATGTTTAGATATTGTAAATGATATTATAGATGTAATAATAGAGGGGCTACAATCAGATAAAAAAGTAAAAATTCATAATTTTGGAACTTTTAAGCTTAATAACAAAAAGAGTAGAATTGGTAGAAATCCTAAAACGAAAGAAGAATACGAAATCACCAGTAGGAATGTGATAACTTTTAAAGCTAGTAAAATATTATTGAAATACATAAACAGTGATACTGACAAGTAAATGATAGGTAAAAAGTATCTTAATATTTCAGAAGTATCCAAACTTCTTCAGATTGAAGAGCACAAAATTAGATATTGGGACTCAATTGATCCCAAAACTAATAAATCTAGAATAGATGGAATTTCAACAAAAAGTAAAGGTGGAACTAGATACTTTAACAAAGATAATATTAAAAAATTGGAGAAACTTAAAAACATCTTATATGATGGTGATAATCACAATTACTCTATTAAATTGGCAGAAAAAATTTTGTCTTCAAATAACAAAATGCAAATTGAAAAAAACCAAATAAGCTCAAACAACCAACAATTAAATAAAGTAGAAAATATTGAGCAGATTCTTAATAAAATGAGATTATTATTGAATAACAATAGCAAAAAATAGATTGCAAAAAAAAAATACTTATTTTTCAATAATTTAAATTATAATTTTATCCGTTAATTATGAAAAAAAAAGTTATTTTTAATGTTTTATTTGTGCGTCAATTAAAATATATGAACCTCATCTTATTAGTAAGGAAACAAACTATAAGGAGTTTTTATGTTAAATAAGACTAGTCTATTAGGTATCATTGCTGCAACAATAGCTTTTATTGCTGTTCCAGCATTTGCTGCCGATACTTTCTTAGGTGAAGGTGATTTTGTAGGTATTACATTTTGGATTGTTTCAATCGGAATGTGGGCATCTACTATTTTCTTCTTTTATGAAGGTATGAGAGTTTCTTCTAAATGGAGAACTTCAATGGTTGTTGCAGGGTTAATTACTTTTATAGCCGCTGTACACTACATGTATATGAGAGACTTTTGGGTTGCTACAGGTGAGTCACCAACAGTATATAGATATATTGATTGGATCTTAACTGTTCCACTTCAAATGGTTGAATTCTTTTTAATTCTAGTTGCTGCCGGTGCAGCTGTATCTAGTGGTGCTTTCTACAGATTGCTCATTGGTACACTTGTTATGATAGTTGGTGGTTACCTTGGAGAAGCAGGTCATATTTCAGTATTACTTGGTTTCATCATTGGTATGATCGGTTGGGCTGTAATCATTTGGGAAATTTTCCGAGGTGAAGCAAGTCAAGCTGCTACGACTAAAGAATCAGTAACTTCTGCATTTAATGCAATGAGATTAATTGTATTAGTTGGTTGGGCAATTTATCCTCTAGGATATGTATTCGGTTTAATGATGGGTTCAGTTGATGCTGATACTCTTAACTGGATTTACAACCTTGCAGATTTTATCAATAAAATCTTATTCGGTTTAATTATCTGGAATGCTGCTGCTAAAGACTCAGCTACAGCATAATTAAATACTATAAAACTTTAAAAAAACCCTCTAATTAGAGGGTTTTTTTTATTAAATTATTGACTTAATTTTTCAATATATGTATTTGAGCACGCCATGAAAACATTCTCTTTGAAAAAAGGTGATATTAAGAAAAAGTGGGTCCTAATCGATGCTAAGGATGCAATTTTAGGAAGACTTGCCGTTATTTCCGCAAATATTCTTAGAGGCAAAAATAAGCCTGAATATACCCCCAACCTAGACTGTGGTGATAATTTAATTATAATCAATTCTGATAAAATACATCTAAAAGGCAAAAAAGCTGATAATAAAATTTATTACAGGCACACTGGATATCCAGGAGGAATAAAAGAGACAACACCTAATAAAATGAAGGAAAAAAACAAATCTGATGAAATGATCAAACTTGCAATCAAAAGAATGATCCCAAGAGGACCGTTAGGAAGACAACAATTATCTAATTGTAAGATATATAGAGATGAAAAGCATAAGCATGAAGCTCAAAACCCTCAAATTATTGATATAGCATCAATGAATGCTAAAAATAAAATTTAACTATGGAAAATCAAGAAAATCAAACTGAAAATATTTTAGATAATAAAGAAAGAGCGTATGCTACTGGGAAAAGAAAAAATTCTATTGCTAGAGTGTGGTTAAAAAGAGGTAGTGGTGAGATCAAAATCAATGGTAAACCTCTAGATAAATACTTTTCAAGACCCGTATTACAAATGATAGTTAACCAGCCCTTGGATGTAGTTAAAGCTGACAATTCATATGAGATTATGGCTTCAGTTAAAGGTGGAGGCCTTTCTGGTCAAGCTGGTGCTATAAGACACGGTATTAGCAAAGCACTGAGTTTATATGATCAGTCAAATAGACCTCCTCTTAAAAAGGTTGGTTTTCTTACACGAGATCCAAGAGTTGTAGAAAGAAAAAAAGCTGGATTAGCAAAAGCCAGAAGAAGTTACCAATTCTCTAAGAGATAAATTTACATGAAAAATAAACTTAAAGTAGCCGTTTTAGGCTCAACAGGCTATGTTGGAATGGAGTTAGTAAAAATTCTATCAAAACATCCTTACGTAGACATAAATTTTTTAGGATCAGAAACTATTCATGGGAGTTATCTAAATAATATTGATAATACGATAGAATTTAATCAACTTCCTTTATTAAAGCCAAATGATAGTTTTAATGCTGAAGATAGTGATTATGTATTCTTAGCATTACCACATGCAGTATCTAATAAATATGTAAAAAAATATTTTGATAAAATTAATATTATAGATTTATCAGCTGACTTTAGATTAGATAGTTTTGATGTTTATAAAAAAAATTATGGCAATGAACATGAGTGCAAAGAGTATTTAAATAGATTTATTTATGGTCTTGCTGAGATAAATAGAGAAAAAATATTAGACTCAAAAAATATCGCAGTTCCTGGTTGCTACCCAACTTCTATATTATTACCGTTAATACCTCTAATAAAAAATAAATTAATCAATACTGGGAATATAATTATAGACTCGAAATCAGGCTATAGTGGAGCAGGAAAGAAATTTGATTTCAATAAAATGAAATCAAAAAATGATTATAATTTTTATAATTATAATACAAATAATCACAGACATATTGCAGAAATTAAACAAGAACTAAATAAGCATAATTCAGAAAATGAAGTAAAGTTTTCATTTAATCCTCACATTCTTCCTAATTTTAGAGGTATGATTTCTACTATTTATTGCGATCTTAATAAAAGTATAAAAAAAAATGATATTATCAATCTTTTTCACGACTTACTAAAAATAAATCCTTTTATAAAATATATCGATAATGATGAAACTCTTGATTTTTTTTCTGTTCAAAACTCTAATTATTGTAAAATAAAAATTTTTAATCATCATAGTGATGATAAAATTATTATAGTAAGTGCTATAGATAACTTAATAAAAGGTGCTGCCGGTCAAGCAGTACAATGTTTTAATATATCAGAAAATATTGAAGAAACAGTATCTTTAGTATGAGTAAATATTTTATAATTTTCTTTTTATTTTTTTCTATCATTTCTTGTGGATATCCAGATATTGATAATGTCCCAGATTTTAATGACACTAAATTAACTGATGAAGAATTATTAGAATATTGTAGTATTTCTAATACTGATAAAAAAGATATAGATAAATGCATTAATGATTATAAAAGCTGAATATTTTTATGAATAAGATTAATATTGGAATAGCAGGATTAGGAAATGTTGGGTCAGCACTAGTTGAAACAATTGAAGAAAATAAAAATTATTTCTTTGATAAAACAAATGTAGAATTGAACATAGTTGGAATATCTGCAAGATCAAAAAATAAAGAAAGAAATTTTAATATATCTAATTACACTTGGTATGACGACCCAATAGAAATGTCTAAAGATGATAATTTTAATGTAATTATTGAACTAATTGGTGAAGAAAAAGGAATTAGCTATGAAATAATTGAAACAGCACTAAATAATAAAAAACATGTTGTAACAGGGAATAAAGCTTTAATAGCTAATCATGGAAAAGAATTATTTGAATTAGCTAATATAAACTCACTAGCTTTATCATATGAAGCTGCTGTTGCAGGGGGTATCCCAATCATAAAAACAATAAAAAATTCTATTAACTTAGATAGAATTAATAAAATTTCTGGAATTTTAAATGGAACTACAAATTACATTTTAACCAAAATGCAACATGATAATTTATCCTTCGATGAAGTACTTAAAATTGCTAAAGATAAAGGATTTACTTCTGATCAGGAATCAAAATTAGATATTGGCGGATATGATGCAGCCCACAAGTTAACAATATTATCAACTCTATGTTTTAAATCAAATTTAAATTTTAATAATAATTATATTGAAGGAATATCAAATATTAAAATTGAAGATATAAATTTTGCTGAAAAATTAGGATACAAGATAAAGTTAATATCTGAAGCTCGCATAATTGAAGGAAAAATTTCAAACTTTACTTCACCAAAATTAGTTTCAAAGGATAATCCCTTAGCAAGTGTTGATAATGCTCTGAATGCGATTAATATTGAGACTATACATCTGCAAAATTTATTTTTAGAGGGTGAAGGAGCAGGGGGGAAGCCAACTGCCAGCTCTGTCTTGTCTGATTTATATGATATATCTCAGAATGAAAAATTTGATAATTTGGGTTTTAAAATTGATAAATTACAAAGCTTTGAAAAATATTCAATAGAAAATGTAATTAATAGCTATTACCTAAGAATAATGACAGAAGACAAGCCTGGTGTTCTTTCTTCAATTACTAATTACTTTAGTGATTTTGATATATCTGTAAAAAATATACTTCAACTTCCTGAGAGTTCTGAAGCAGATAAGCCAATACCTATTATAATCACTACTCATGATATTCAGAAAGAAAAATTAAGTAATGTAATTAATAAAATAGAGGGATTAGAATTTGTAAAAGAAAATATTACTGTTCTTGCTATTCATGATAATTAACTATTGTGAATATTGAAAAATCACTATCAGATAAATTTTGGGAAGAAAAGCAAATAGACTCTAAGCAAATTCAAGCTCTTTCACAAAAAAAATCAATTTCTGAAATTTTTTCTAAACTTCTAATTTCAAGAGGTGTCTTCGAAGAAAATTATGATAACTATATAAATCCTAATATTTTAAATAATCTTCCAGATCCTTTTGAACTTAAAGATATGAAAAAAGGAATTGAAAGATGTATAGAAGCTTTAAAAAGCAATGAAAAGATTGGAATAATCGCTGATTATGATGTTGATGGATCTACTTCTGCTTCAATTTTATATAAATTTTTAAATAAATTTACCAATAATCTTATTTGCAAAATACCTAATAGATTATCGGAGGGCTATGGTCCAAATATTAGACTTATGAATGAAATGCTTAATGAAAAAATTACACTCTTGTTTACACTTGATTGCGGTACATCTGCTTTTAACTCAATTGATTTGCCTAATTACAATCGTATTGATGTTATAGTTATAGATCATCATTTAAGTGAATTTAAACTTCCAAAAGTTCACTCTTTAATTAATCCAAATAGATTTGATGAAATAAATGATTATAAAGATTTTGCTGCAGTAGCAGTAACTTTTCTTTTTTTAATGGGTTTAAGAAAGCAAATTAGAGAATTAAAATTATTTCCAAATATAAAAGAACCAAATTTGATGTCATATTTAGACTTAGTTGCTGTTGGAACAATTTGTGATATTGTTAATATTAATAATTATAATAGATCTATTGTAAGTAAAGGTTTAGATCTCATTAGGAGTCGAAAAAATAAATCAATAACAAAAATATTAGATAACTCTAATATAAATCATGAACCTTTAGCTAAAGATATTGGTTTTGTCTTAGGACCACAAATTAATGCTGCAAGTAGAATTGATGATTCTTCTTTATCCTCCAAACTTCTGATATCAAATGATGATTCTGAAATAGAAACTATTTCTAGAAAATTATTTTTAATTAATGAAAAAAGAAAATTAATTGAACAAAATATTTTCAATGAAGCAATTGAGCAAATAAAAGATCAAGAAAATAAAAAATTTATTATTGTTTATAAGGAAAATTGGCACCAAGGTGTTTTAGGTATAGTTGCAAGCAAAATAGTAGCTCTTTATAACAAGCCAACATTTGTATTTTCTTTTATTAATAATATTGGATCTGGGTCAGGCAGATCTATAGATCAAATTGATATTGGTAGTATTGTTCTTGAGCTTAAGGCTAATGATTTAATAGAAGATGGGGGAGGTCATAAAATGGCAGTAGGTTTAAAAATAAATAAAAAAAAATTAGATAAAATAGATAAATTTTTAGTTGAAAAATTTGATTCATATGATGATAATTTTTTTGAAAAAAAAATATTTTATGACAGTGAAATTTCTGTAAATCAAATAAACAAAGATTTTTTAGATAATTTAGAATTATTAGAACCTCACGGCAAAGGTAATGAAGAACCCCAATTTTTAATCAAAGATATAGTAATCGATCAGGTTAAAAATATAAAAAATAAACATATTTTAATTTTTTTTAAAAATGATTTAGGTGAAAATTTAAAAGGTATATCATTCAACAGTGTAAATACCCTTATTGGTGATTATCTTATTAAGTTTAATAAATTTAAATTTCATATTTTGTGTTCTTTTAAAAAAGATAACTTCTCAAGTAGTCATATGCCTCAAATACTGATTCATGATTTAAAAGTAATTAATTAAATAATTTGAAAAAAATCAAAATATCTACTATATACCAACCACGTGTCCCCTTCGTCTATCGGTTAGGACATCAGGTTTTCATCCTGAAAAGAGGAGTTCGACTCTCCTAGGGGATGCCACTAATCTAGGGGCATAGAATTATTGAGCCTACAGAATTCCTTGATTGTATTAACTCATGAGCCTCATTAGCTTCGGATAATTTAAATCTTTTGAATATATTAGGCTTAATTTCTTTATTTTTAATTTTTAAAAACAATTTGTTACTACACTCTTCTAGTTCTTCTGAATTACGAATATAATGCATTAATGTTGGTCTAGTATAATATAAACTTTTAGGATTAAATGTACTGTGAAGATTTACATCATTTACCATTCCAGATGATTGTCCGAAAGATACCATTAGTCCTCTAAATTTTAGACATTTTAAAGATATATCAAATGTATCTTTACCAACTCCATCATAAACAACATTTACTCCTTCATTGTTTGTCAATTGTAAAACACTACTATGAACATCATTTTGTTTATAATTAACAGTGAATTCGCATCCGTTTTGTTTTGCTAAAGATGCCTTTTCATCTGTACTAACAGTGCCAATCATTTTAGCTCCTATGGATTTGGCCCATTGACTAGCAATTAAGCCAACACCTCCTGCAGCTGCATGAAATAAAAAAACTTCATCTTTTTGTAATTTGTACAATCTTTCAAAAAGGTATTCTACAGTCATTCCCTGCAATAATATTGAAGCAGCTTCATCATTTGAAATATAATCTGGTAATTTTACAACTCTTTGGGCATCAAAATCTCTAACTTCGCAATAAGCGCCAATTGGAGGGCTAAAGGAGTAAGCTACTCTATCACCAATTTTTAAGTTTGATACATTATCTCCAATTTCTATAACATCTCCTGCTGCTTCTACTCCTAAACAAAAAGGGATTTCTACAGGTAGCGGGTATATGCCTGTTCTATGATACGTATCGATGTAGTTAATACCAATTGAAGTTTGGTTAATTCTAACCATATTTTCTTCAACATTTTTAGGTAAGTCATAGTTTTCATATTTTAAAACTTCTGGACCACCTAGTTTACTGACTACAACTCTATTTGGCATAATTTTTCTTTAAGTTTTTATATACTAATTCGAATTCTTTTAAACATTCTGGATTAGCCAATGATTCTTCATTTTCAATACTTTCACCATTAATTAATTTTTTAACTAAAATTTCAACTATTTTACCACTTCTAGTTCTTGGTATTTCACTTATAGCATATATTTGTGAGGGAATATGCTTGTAAGAAAGATTAATTTTTATTTCATCTATTATTTTAGACCTTAAATTTTCATTAAATTCAAAATTTTTATTCAAGACAACAAATAATATAATTTGTGTATCATTTTTTAATTTATATTCCACAGCAACTGCTTCCTGAACTTCTGTAATATTTTCAATTACTCTATAAATTTCTGCAGTACCTATTCTTACTCCTCCTGAATTTAGAGTTGCATCTGATCGTCCATAAATTACATAACCGCCATTTATAGTTTTTTCAATATAATCTCCATGATACCAAATGTTTTCATATTTACTAAAATAAGAATTAAAATATTTTTTATTATCATGATCGTTCCAAAAATATAAAGGCATTGATGGAAAAGAAGATTTACATACTAGTTCTCCTTTTTGATTTTCAATTGAATTTCCTTTTTCATCAAATACATCAACATCCATTCCAAGAGCTTTACATTGAATTTCACCACTAAAGACATCCATTAACGGATTACCGGTAACAAAACACGAAACTAAATCAGTACCACCACTTATAGATTCAAGATGAATATTTGATTTGATGTTTTCATAAACGTATTCAAATGATTCATTAACCAAAGGAGATCCTGTTGAAGCTAGGGTATTTAAACTATTTAATTTAAAACTTTCTTTAATTTTAATTTTATTATTTTTTAAAGTATCTAAATATTTTGCACCAGTCCCAAAAAAATTAATGCCTTCTTTTTCTGCTATTTCAAAAAGATGTTTATTATCGGGAATAAAAGGGGATCCATCATATAAAATTATTGTTGCTTTTGACGCCAAAGCAGAAACTAACCAATTCCACATCATCCACCCACAAGTAGTGAAATAAAAAACTCTATCTTTTTCATTAATATCACAATGTAGTACATGTTCTTTTTTATGTTGTATTAGCGCTCCACCAGAACTGTGAACAATACATTTTGGTACTCCAGTAGTTCCACTAGAATAAAGAATATACAGTGGGTGATTAAAATTAAACTTTTCAAATTTACTATACGCAATTTCTTGTTGTAAAATCTTACACAAATTATCGTATTCAAAATCTAATTGATAATCTTTTTCATTAAATTCATATGGTATTAAAATAATTTTTTCTATACTTGGGATATTATATACAACATCTTTTATAATTTTTGTCGTATCAACTTTTTTATTGTTGTAAAAATAATAATCTGAAAATAATAATACTTTTGGTTCAATTTGTTTAAATCTATCTATAATTGCTTTTTTACCAAAATCTGATGAACATGATGACCAAATAGCACCTAATTGTGCTGTAGATAAAAATGAAATTACAGTTTCAGGTATATTAGGAAGTATAGCAGCTATCCTATCATTTTTTTCAATGTTATTATTTTTTAAATAATTTGCAAATTTCAAAACTGCACTTTTAAGCTCTCTCCAAGAGTAATTTCTTTTAATTTTTTTTTCAGAGTGAAATATTATTGCATCGTCATCATCATCTCTTGTTAAACAATTTTCAGCATAATTTATCTTACATTCATCAAAAAATTTATTATTAGTAAATTCAGGTGCTGATTTAAAAATTTTACCTTTTTTTTCACCAACAAAATTTGTGAAATCCCATACATTAGTCCAAAATTCATTTTTATTTTTTATGCTCCAATTATGCAAGTCAGCATAATTTGTTATATTTAAACTCTTATCTAGTTGATTAATAAACTTGTGGAGGTTTGTTTTTTTATTATTTGGAGACCACAACTTTATGTTGTGCATAACAATTTAATTCTTTTTTTGGTCTTCTTTAAGAGATCTAACTCTGACAATAACATCAATATTATGTAATGAGAGACATGCAGGAATAGAAGGTATATCAAGATTAATATTTTTTGTAGGTATATCATGAATCTTACCCTCATCTTCAATATACAAATGATAATGAGATTTATTATTATTACAATAGAGTGATTTATTTTGATCGACAACTATTTCTCTTATTAATCCTAATGAGGTAAATTGTTTTAAGGTATTATAAATTGTAGCCATAGAAATTTTTCTGTCTTCTTTTTTTACTTCATCAAAAAGATTTTCAGCAGAAATATGCCGGTCGCCTTTTTCAAAAATTAATTTAGCTAAAATTCTTCTTTGTTTTGTTGGTCTTATACCACTTTCCTCTATTTTTTTCAGTGCGCGGCTGTAAGGACTTAGAGGATCAATTACTTTGTTTTCTATTCTCATAATATTATAATAAGTAATGAATTACATTTTTTCTGCAATTTTTCTATATTTTTTTTTAGGTTTTCTCTTGTATATCTTTCAAAGACGCATTGTTTTTAATAAATCAGGGCATCCAGGCGCACCAAAGGATTATAACTTGGATAATACAGAAGAAGTTTATATTAATACTGAGGATAACTTAAAGCTGTTATCATGGTATCATAAAGGGAATAATTCACTCCCTTTAATAGTCTATTTTCATGGTAATTCTTTTCATATCGGAGATAGAGCTTACAGAATCCAGAGGTATATCGAAAAAAATTGGAGCGTACTTTTAGTTTCCTGGAGAGGTTTTGGAGGTAACAAAGGAAATCCAACAGAAAAAAATTTATATAAAGATGCAGAAGCAGTATTAAAATGGATTAAAAATAATACTGAATTTAAATTCAAAGAATTAGTGATTTATGGAGAATCACTAGGATCTGGTGCTGCAGTAGAAATGGGCACAAAGTACGAATTTTTATCTATTGTTTTAGAAGCGCCATTTACATCTATCAATGATATTGCAAAAAAAAGATATAAAATATTTCCAACAAAATATTTAGTTAAAGATAAATTCGATAACTTCAGTAAAATTGATAAAATAACTTCACCATTACTTATCATTAGTGGAAAAAAGGATGAAATTGTACCTCATGAACACAGTATTAAGCTTTATGATAAAGCAAAAGTAATAAAAAAGAGTGTTTTTATTGACGAAGCAATACACAATAATCTATATGATTTCGGGATTGAAAAAGACGTAATTGGCTTTAATTTAAAACTATGGAAATAGATCTAACAACATCATATGTAGGCATTTTAAGCCTTATTGTATTTGTTCTTGCATATGCTGTTGTAATGGCTGAAGAATTTAGTCATTTAAGAAAATCTAAACCAGTTATTATTTCTGCTGCTGTAATATGGGGAATTATAGCCTTCTATTTTTCTTCTGATAAGCAATATGCCAAAGAAATTGAATATGCTTTAGAGCATAATATTTTAGAATTTGCAGAACTTTTCCTATTTCTTCTCGTTGCTATGACTTACATCAATGCTTTAGAAGAAAGAAAAGTTTTTGATGTAGTCAGATACCAATTAACATCTAGGGGATTTAGCTTTAGGCAATTATTTATATTTACAGGTATAATTACTTTTTTCTTATCTCCTTTAGCTGATAATTTAACAACTGCACTAGTCATGTGCTCTGTAGTCATGGCCTGCGGTAAAGGTAACACAAAATTTATATCGATTGGTTGTATTAATATAGTTGTTGCAGCAAATGCAGGTGGTGCTTTTAGTCCATTTGGAGATATAACAACCTTAATGGTATGGCAGGCAGGTATAGTTGAATTTTTTACTTTTTTTAAAATATTTTTTCCTTCTGTGGTTAATTACATAATACCTGCAGCAGTTATGTATTTCTTTATTCCAAATGAAAAACCACAAATTAGCTCTGATAGAGAGTATATGAAAAGAGGTGGACGAGTAATTATCTTTTTAGGTTTGCTTACAATTTTTAGTGCTGTAAACTTCCATAATATTCTTCACTTGCCTCCAATGCTTGGCATGATGTTTGGTCTTGGTCTTCTTGGGTTATATTCTTTTTACTTACAGATTACACATGATCCATCTGTTGAGGATGAAAAATTTGATTTCTTTAGAAAAGTTTCTAGAGCTGAATGGGACACTTTGTTATTCTTCTTTGGAGTTATTCTAAGTGTAGGTGGCTTAGGATTTATAGGTTACTTAACTGTTGTTTCAGAATTCTTATATATTGGTCTTGGTCCAACAATGGCTAATTCTATAGTAGGTGTTCTGTCAGCTATCGTAGACAATATACCAGTAATGTTTGCTGTAATTACTATGAGACCGGAAATGTCAATTGATCAATGGTTACTAGTTACATTAACAACAGGTGTTGGTGGTAGTTTATTGTCAATTGGTTCAGCTGCAGGTGTAGCACTTATGGGACAAGCGAGAGGATATTACACTTTTTTTGGACATTTAAAATGGACTCCAGTTATATTTATCGGTTATGTAGCAAGTATTTATCTTCACGTCTTAATGGCTGACTTACCTTGGTAATTTAAATTATCAATTAATAAAAAAATAATCATACTTAGTATTAAAATTATACCGGCAACAAAAGATGCTTCGTTAAATTTATAGACACTAATCAATTTATATAAGTAAGATGGTAAGGTATCAAAGTTTTGATCTTTAAAAAATGATATTATGGTAAAATCACCAAAAGTAATAACCGTCGAAAATGCAAAAACAAAAATTATATTTTTCGTAATCATTGGTAGCAAAATAATAAAATAATTTCTTATGCTTATTCGGAAAGTTTTCTGAAAATTTTCAAAATTTAAAAAAATATTTTTTAGATTATTAAACAGTATTAATATAGAAAAAGGTAATAAGAATAGACAATTTATCAAAACTATC
>CACMYX010000012.1 GCA_902618015.1 uncultured Alphaproteobacteria bacterium
CGAAATCTCTTCCTCAATTGATGTTTTAAAAACAGATTTTCTTTCAAAATATAATTATCAATTTGTAGGTGTGGCGGGACATCCTGAAGGAAGCCCAGATATTTCAAATGAAAATTTAGATTTAGCAATTAAACAGAAGAATGATTTTGCAAAAAATGTTGATTTTAAAATGTATTTAGCAACACAATTTTTTTTTGAAGCTAAATCTTTAATCGACTGGGAAAAACACTTAATAAAAATTGGAAATAAATTACCAATCCACGCTGGGATACCAGGTCCTGCCTCTATTAAAACATTAATAAATTATGCAAGGTCTTGCGGTATTGGAAATTCTTTAAGATTTATTACAAAACAAGCTTTTAACTTAACTAAACTTGCAACATTAAGCACTCCTGACAAATTAATTTATGATCTTGCTGAACATAGCGAAATAAACAAAGACTCTAAACTTGAAAAAATACACTTCTATGCGTTTGGAGGTATGAAAAAAACATCAGAGTGGTTAAATCAATTTAATAACTCAGATTTTTCTTATAATAATAAACAGAAATTCGAGTTAAATTAGCTTCTTCACAATTTTTTTATCTTTTAATGAAACAAAAGTTGTTTGATATTTAAGTTAATTTATAGATTAAGAATCTAATAATTAAGGAGTCTCATGTCAGATATTGAAATAGCAAGAAAAGCTAAAATGAAGCCTATTAGTGAAATTCTAAAAGAGCTTGATGTACCAGACACACCTGAAGCCTTCAGTCCTATGGGTCGTCATATAGCAAAAATAAACTTGGAGTACATAGAGTCACTTAATAAAAATAAAGATGGTAAACTTGTTCTAGTATCAGCAATAACTCCAACACCAGCAGGAGAAGGTAAAACAACAACTTCTGTTGGATTAAGTGATGGTCTTAATAAACTAGGAAAGAAATCAATAGTTTGTTTAAGAGAGCCGAGTCTTGGTCCATCATTCGGTATGAAAGGAGGTGCAGCTGGTGGAGGCTATGCTCAAGTAGTACCAATGGAGCAAATTAATTTACATTTTACTGGAGATTTTCATGCGATTACATCCGCTCATAATTTACTTTCTGCATTAATTGATAATCATATCTACTGGGGAAATAAATTAAATATTGATGTTAGAAGGGTTGTTTGGAAGAGAGTAATGGATATGAATGATAGATCACTTAGATCTATTGTTGTTGATTTAGGAGGAGTTGCAAATGGATACCCTAGACAAGATGGTTTTGATATTACTGTTGCATCGGAGATAATGGCAATTTTCTGCTTAGCAAAAGATTTAAAAGATCTTGAAGAGAGAATTGGAAATATAACTATTGCTTATACACGAGACAAAAAAGCTATTTATGCAAAAGATTTAAAGGCAGAAGGTCCAATGACAGTATTATTAAAAGATGCCATTAGGCCCAACATAACACAAACATTAGAAAATAATCCTGCTATAATTCATGGTGGGCCATTTGCAAATATTGCTCATGGTTGCAATTCTGTAATTGCAACTAAAGCTAGTTTAAAGTTAAGTGATTACGTTGTAACTGAAGCAGGCTTTGGAGCTGATCTAGGAGCAGAAAAATTCCTTGATATAAAATGTAGAAAATCAAATTTAAAACCTGATTGTGTGGTTTTGGTAGCTACAATTAGAGCACTAAAAATGCATGGCGATGTTTCAAAAGAAGATTTAAAAAATGAAAATGTAAATGCTCTTAAAAAAGGTTTAGTAAATCTAGAAAGACATATTAATAATGTTAGAAAATTTGGATTACCAGTAACTGTTGCTATTAATCATTTTATCACTGATTCTAAAGCTGAAGTTGAAGCCGTTCTAAGTTTTTGTACAACTCAAGGAGTCAAGGCTTCTATGTGTACTCACTGGTCCAATGGTGGTGATGGTGCAACTGAATTAGCTCAAAATGTAATAGATATTTGTGAAGAGAATAAGAATACATTTAAATTTTTATATGAAGATGATTTAACTCTATTCAAAAAAATAGAAAAAATTGCACAAGAGATTTATCACGCAAGTGAAGTTGTGGCAGACACGAAAGTACGTCAACAATTGAAGGATTTTGAAACTAAAGGATTTGGCAAATTACCTGTTTGTATTGCAAAGACTCAATATAGTTTTTCAACTGACCCGAATTTAAAAGGTGCCCCTACTGGCCACGTTTTACCTATTAGAGAGGTAAGATTGTCATCAGGAGCAGAATTTATAGTAGTTGTTTGCGGTGATATTATGACCATGCCGGGTCTACCAAGTGTTCCTGCGGCAAATTCGATAAAGCTAAATGACCATGGAGAAATTGAAGGTCTTTTTTAAAACTGCTATAAAGAGTTATAATGTTTAATAATAATAAATACTCATTTCTTTCTATTGCTAGAAACGCTTTAAATCATCATGAGAATTGGCAAAAGACGTGGAATAGTCCTGAACCAAAAAAAAGTTATGATGCAATAATAGTCGGTGGTGGTGGACACGGTTTAACTACTGCTTACTATTTAGCAAAAAACCATGGAATTAATAATATTGCAGTAATTGAAAAAGGTTGGATAGGCGGAGGGAATACAGGGCGAAATACCACTATAATTAGATCAAACTATTTATGGGATCAAAGTGCAGCTTTATACGAACATGCATTAAAACTTTGGGAAGGCATGTCTCAAGAATTAAATTATAACGTAATGTTTTCTCAAAGAGGAGTTTTGAATGTTGCTCATAATCTTCATGATGTAAGAGAATTAAAAAGACGGTGGCATGCAAACAGACTAAATGATATTGATTGTGAATGGCTTGATACAAAGAAAGTTAAAGAGTTTTGTCCAATAATAAATACTTCACCAAACATTAGATATCCTGTTTTAGGAGCAACATTACAAAGAAGAGCAGGAACTGCAAGACATGATGCTGTTGCATGGGGTTATGCAAGAGGAGCTGATGAGATGGGGGTTGATATAATTCAAAATTGTGAAGTAACTGGTATTAATGTAAAAAATGGAAATGTAACTGGTATTGAGACAACAAAAGGAACTATTAATTCAAATAAAATAGGAATAGCTGCTGCAGGTCATACCAGTGTTATTGCCAATATGGCTGGAATTAAATTACCTTTAGAGAGTAAGCCATTACAAGCTCTAGTTTCAGAACCAGTAAAACCAGTTATTGATACTGTAGTAATGTCCAATACAATTCATGCGTATGTATCTCAATCAGATAAAGGAGAATTAGTTATTGGTGCTGGAACAGATGGATATACATCATATACTCAAAGAGGTGGCTTTAACATAGTTGAAGATACTTTAATGGCGATCGTTGAATTGTTTCCAATATTTTCTAGAATGAAAATGCTACGTCATTGGGGAGGGATTGTAGATATATGTCCTGATGCAAGCCCCATTATCAGTAAAACTCACATAAACGGACTATATTTTAATTGTGGTTGGGGAACAGGTGGTTTCAAAGCAACACCAGGTTCTGGTTGGGTATTTGCTCACACTATAGCTAATGATCAAGCCCATGAATTAAATGCTCCTTTTACAATAAATAGATTTTCTAGCGGTGAATTAGTTGATGAACATGGTGCAGCTGCCGTAGCACATTAAATCATGTTTTTAATACATTGCCCATACTGTGGAGAAAGAGATCAAGCTGAATTTTCTTGTGGAGGTGAGGCTCATATTGCAAGACCGAAAAATCCTCCTGAACTATCTGATGATCAATGGGCAGAATATTTATTCCTGCGAAAGAACGAAAAGGGTATTCATTATGAAAGATGGAACCATGAATATGGATGTAAACAATGGTTTAATTTAGCAAGAAATACTGCAACCGATGAAATTCTTGCAGTATATAAGATGGGAGAAGCTCCTCCTAAATTAAAAGCAAATATTCCAGCTACTCCTTCAGGTGAGCCAAGTATTGGATCAGGGAATTTATCAACATCAAAAAAAGATAGATTTTAAAAATAAAGATGAGATACAAAAATAATAAAAATCTCGAAAATAATAAGTCTGTTAGGTTTTATTTTGATAATAAAGAATATTTTGGATTTGAAGGTGACACCCTAGCTTCAGCACTTCTTGCAAATGATGTTCACTTAGTAGGAAGAAGTTTTAAATATCATCGACCGCGGGGTATTTATACCGCAGGTAGTGAAGAACCTAATGGAATAGTTCAGCTTGAGACTAAAGAATATACCGAACCTAATAGAAGAGTGACTGAAGTCCAGATATATGAGGGTTTAAAAGCTTTTAGTCAAAATAATTGGCCGTCAGTGAAATTTGATGCAGGTGCTATAAATGATTTACTATCACCATTTTTTCCTGCAGGGTTCTATTACAAGACCTTTATGTGGCCACCAAAGTTTTGGAAGGCATATGAGTTTTTTATAAGACATGCTGCAGGACTTGGTAAATCTCCAAAAAAAGATGATCCTCACAAATACGAACATTTTCATTATCATTGTGATGTTCTAGTTGTTGGAGCAGGAGTGAGTGGATTAATTTCAGCAGAAATTGCAGCGAATAATAATTATAAAGTATTACTTATTGAGCAAGAAGATGATCTCGGAGGTGAAGTTTTATCTACAAGAAATCAAGATATTAAAATAGATAACTTGCCAATTAATGAATGGAAAATTAAAATAGTTGATAAACTTTCTAAAAATTCAAATATAAAAATAGTAAAAAATACAACTTGTTTTGCCTATTTAAATTATAATTTATTATTAGCTGTACAAGAAATTGATCCAGAAAAAGGATTAAATAAAAAAAACGATATTAAAGAAAGAATTTGGAAAATTAGATCAAAGAAAGTTATTTTAGCAACAGGCTCAATAGAAAGGCCAATAATTTTCAATAATAATGATAGGCCTGGTATCATGCTTTCTAACAGTGCGAAAAAATACTTAAATAAGTATGGAGTTGCACCTGGAAAAAATTTAGTTTTTTTTACAAACAATGATAGTGCTTATGAAACTGCAATAGATTTTTTTGAACAAGGTATAAAAGTAGAGGCTATTGTCGATACAAGAGACGGTAGTGATGGATATTACCCTAAAAAAGCAAATAAATTAGGTATTACTATTCTAAAAGGATATGAAGTTAGCGATACTGTTGGAAGATTAAAAATTAGAGAGGTTAAATTAAGAAAAATAAAAACTGAAAACAATAATGAAAAATCTTCTATTAATATTAAATGTGATCTTTTAGCAATTGCTGGTGGTTGGACTCCTACTGTTCATTTATTTACTCAATCAAAAGGAAAACTTAAATTTAGAAATGTAGATGGAAGTTTTATTCCTAATGAAGTTTATCAAGATACATTGTGTGTCGGAAGTTGCAATGGTGATTATAATTTAAATGAAATATTAATAAAAACTCAAGAAGATACATATAAATATTTAAATGATAATCTGCAAAATGAACTTATTGAAGTAAATTACAAATCAGAAAATGTGAAACACGGTAAACACGAAAATGTTTGGATTACATCAAAGAACAATATCTCACGAACAAAAATGTTTGTAGATTTTCAAAACGATGTAACAGCAAAAGATATTAAACTAGCTTTAAAAGAGGGTTTTCAATCTATTGAACATGTCAAACGATATACAACTACGGGAATGGCAACTGATCAAGGCAAGACCAGTAATGTTAATGCACTTGGAATAATATCGGAGTTAACAAATACTGAAATCTCTGAATTAGGTACAACAACATTTCGTTTACCTTATAAACCAGTAACATTTGGAGCAATTGCTGGGCGTCATGTTAAAGAATTTTTTGATTTAGAGAGAACAAGCCCAATGCATCAATGGCATATTGATAATAAAGCTTTATTTGAGGACGTAGGCCAATGGAAAAGAGCCTGGTATTATCCTCAAAAGAATGAAAGTTTTCAATCTGCTTTAAATAGAGAGGTAAAAGCAACTAGAGATAGTCTTGGAATATTAGATGCATCTACTCTTGGTAAAATAGATATTAAGGGTAGAGATGTAAGTGAATTTTTAAATAGAGTTTACACAAATTCATGGTCAAAATTAGAAATTGGAAAATGTCGATATGGTGTAATGTTAGGCGACGATGGGATGGTCATTGATGATGGTGTAACAACTAGATTAGACGAGTATCATTATCTTATGTCAACAACTACAGGAAACGCAGCGTCAGTAATGTCAAAATTAGAAGATTGGTTACAAACAGAATGGCCAGAATTAGAAGTATATTTAACATCAGTAACAGAAAATTATGGAACGATAAGCTTAAATGGCCCAAATTCAAAACAATTAATGCAAAAACTAGTTCCAGATTTTGATTTTTCAAAAGAAAATTTTCCTCATATGAGTTTTAAGAATATTAATATTAACGGAATAAAATGTAGAGTCATGCGTATAAGTTTTACTGGGGAAATGTGTTATGAAATAAATGTTCCATCTGGCTATGCTAAAAATCTTTGGGAACTATGTATAGATAAAGGTAAAGAATTTAATATTACTCCATATGGAACTGAAGCGATGCATGTACTTCGTGCTGAAAAAGGATTTATCATTGTGGGTCAAGAAACAGATGGATCAGTGACACCAATAGATCTGGATATGGACTGGATCGTTAGTAAGAAGAAATATGATTTTATTGGTAAAAGAGCATTATACAGAAGTGATACAATTAAAAAAGATAGAAAACAATTGGTAGGATTAAAAACTAAAGATCCAAACAAAGTTCTTGAAGAAGGATCTCAATTGGTTGAAGAAATAACTGCTCTACCTATGAAAATGGTTGGTCACGTGACCTCTAGTTACTATTCACCTAATTTAAAAAGTTCTTTTGCTTTAGCTTTAATTAAAGGTGGTCTAGAAAAAAAAGGAAGTGTTTTAATTGCTCCAATGGAAAATGAAAATATTGAAGTAGAAATAACTAGTCCAATATTTATTGATCCTGAGAATCAAAGGGTTAATCAATGAGTTTAACTTACAGTAATGTTTTGAATATAAATAAAAAAAGTTACAATGGAGTAACAATAGAAGAAAGAGCTCTATCAGGTAAAATAAATATACGAGGTAAAAGTTCAGATAAAGAATTTATGAAAAATATAGGCTCAGTATTAAACCTAGTTTTACCAATTGAGCCAAATATAAGAATTTTTAATAATAATATAAGTATTATGTGGCTTGGTCCTAATGAATGGTTAGTCGAAACACCAGAAAATGAGAAAGATGAAATTATTTCTCTGTTAGAATCTAAACTCAATCCAGAAAAAACAGCAATAACTGATATTTCATTTAATAAAACTGTTTTACGGATTGAAGGAGAAAAGGTATTTATTTTACTTTCTAAATTTCTTGTCGTGAACTTAGAAAAAATTTTGGAAACTAATTTTTCAGTAGCTCAAACAATATTTATAAAAATTCCAATACTTTTTATCAGAAATAATACTGGCAACGAAAAGACTTCACTAGATTTACATTTAAACAGATCACATGCAAAATATGTTTATGATTTATTAGTTGATGGTAGTAAAAATCTTAATATTTAATTTATTTCTTATCTTAATTACTCTTAGCACAGTATTATCTAGTAAAACTATATTTGGAAATGCAAATGTAATCGATGGTGATACTATACATATTAATAAAAATAAAATAAGACTGCATGCTATTGATGCTCCTGAAATAAATCAAACATGTAATAAAAATAGTAGAGTCTGGAATTGTGGTGTGGAGTCAACAAAGTTCTTAAAGGAATTAATTGGTAATAATAAAATTGAATGCATAACACAAGGTAAGGATCGATATAATAGATTTATTGGAATCTGCTACAAAGATAATTTAGATTTAAATAGTGAAATGGTTCTGAATGGATGGGCTATAGCTTATCGCTATTATTCAAAAGATTATGTTGAAGAAGAAGAAAAAGCAAAACAGGAGAAAAGAGGAATATGGATTGGAGATTTTGTAGAACCTTATTTATTTAGAAAAAAAAATAAGTAATCAACCGTGATGTTGTAAATCTTTTAAATAAATTAAATCTTCTAGTTCCTTATCTTTTTTTTCAATTTCCATATCTTTATTTTCGATTGCTGTTTTTAATTTATTTAATTCTTTTTCAAAATTAAGATTTTTTTCTTTAATTTGGTTAATTTCTGATTTTAATATTGAATTTTCAATATTTACTTCTTCTACATTTTCAGAAGATATAGAATTAGCTAATTCAGTTTCTAATTTAAGAATTAAATTTTCATACTTTGATAATTGTTTTTTTAATTCAGTAATTTGATTTTCAAGTGAAACTATTTGTTCAATATTTTGTGAATAATTTTCTTCAGAGTTATTCTCTAAATCTGAGATGTTGCTAAGGGATTGTTCATAATCAGTTTTGACAGTGTTAAACGATTTATTTAAATCATTTATTTCTTTGCGAAGATTTTTAATTTGATCATCTCTAAATTTTAACCTTTGATCTTTTTGAAATACTTGAAGTTTTAACTCTTCTATTTCAGTTCTTAAGCTTGATTCATCGACAACATTACTTGGGATGATTTCTTCCAAAGGTTGTTTTTCTTCTGTTGTAAAATCTATAGAGGGTAAATAGAAAAAAATACCAAATATTGCCAGAATAAATATAATAAATAAATATCTGTTCCTTCTTCTTTTTCTTGCACGTGCCCCAACAAAACCTACCATAAGAGCTCTATAAGGCGCTAGTTATAAAAAATAAATATTTAATTTTTGTTAAATTGTGGATCTAAGGAGTATGTTGTTAATCTAAGATATTCGGTAATTTGTTTGATATCTCCGATATTTTTTAAAGTTTCATATGAAATTAAAGATCCAAAATACATATAAATATTATCGCCAATTTTTCTTTTAAGTTCGTACATACACAAAGAATATCTAAAGGTTTGTCCAATTTTATTAGCAATATGATATAATTGACTATTTTGACCGTCAAAAAAAATTGGTAACACGGGGCTTTTAGTTTTGAGAACTAGTTTCGATACCCATTGTTTCCACTCACCATCGTCAGCTTTTGTATTCTTTTTTAAGTTTTGTTTTGTTGCTATTGTTCCAGAAGGGAAAAGCACTAAAACACCTTCATTATTTAAAACTTTTTCAGCTTCTTTACGTGTATTAATATTAGTTAATAGGGCTTCTCTATTTTCATTAAAATCAATTGGTAATATTTTATCTTTCACTGCCTCTGCTTGCCTTAAGACTTTATGTGTAACCATTTTATAATCTTGTCTTACTTTTGAAATTGCTGAACATATGGATACACCATCTGCAACTCCAAAAGCGTGATTTGCTATAACAATTAATTTTCCTTTTTTTGGAATGTAACTATCGTCTTTAAAATTAGTTATTAAATTAAGATTTAATTTATCTACTGCATCATCCCAAAAAAGCTCAGGTGGTCTATTTTCAGATAAGTATTCATCATATAATTTTTTTAATTTTAATTTTCCTGTTAATAATTCAGTAATCTTTATAAATATTTGACCAATAAAATTTACTTCCGCTGTTGCAAACGTAAATACAATTTTATTTTTATTCATAATGAAAATGAGTCAATTTAATTAAAATAAGTATTTTACAAATATATTACATATTTGCATAATTTGGTCCACCACTACCTTCAGGTACAACCCAATTTATGTTTTGTGATGGCTCTTTAATATCACATGTTTTACAATGAATACAGTTTTGCGCATTAATAACAAATTTAGGATTTTGAATATCTGTCTTATCAATCTCATATACACCAGCAGGACAATATCTTTGAGATGGTTCATCATAGGAATTTAAAGTAAACTTTATTGGTAGTTCCTTATCCTTTAATTGTAAATGCACTGGCTGATCAGCTTCATGATTAGTTCCAGTCAAATAAACAGAACTGGTTTTATCAAACGTAAATATTCCATCGTATTTTGGATAGTCTATTTTTTTTGAATCTTTTGCTAATTGCAAAGCTTCATGATCAGCATGTTTGTGTTGTAGTGTAAAAGGAAGCCTGCCTCTAAATATTATTTGATCAATTCCAGTAAATATTATTGCAGGTATTAGCCCCCAATTAAAACTAGGTTTCACATTCCTTGCTGCAAATAATTCTTTATAAAGCCATGAACGTTTAAATTTATTTTCATATGCTGCAAGAGATACAGATTTACTTAAATAATCATTAATTGTTTCAGCAGCTATAATTCCACTTTTCATTGCAGTATGTGAACCTTTAATCTTTGGCATATTTAAGGTTCCTGCATCACATCCAACTAGTAATGCGCCTGGCATATACATTTTAGGTAAACTTTGAATACCGCCTTCAATAAGTGCTCTTGCTCCATACGCGATACGTTTTCCATTAGTTAGGATTTTCTTAATTGCTGGATGAGTTTTAAATTTTTGAAATTCATCATAGGGTGATAAATAAGGATTTTTATAATCAAGACCGATTACATATCCTAAAAATATTTGTTTATTTTCAGCATGATAACAAAAACTGCCACCATAAGTTGCATTATCTAATGGCCATCCTGCAGTATGCATGACAAGACCTTCCTCATGCTGACTTTCATCTACTTCCCAAATTTCTTTAAATCCAATTCCGTATTGTTGTGGGGACTTATCTTTCGATAAATTATATTTTTTAATTAATTCCTTACCTAAATGACCTCTACAACCCTCAGCAAATACTGTTACTTTAGCGTTAATATTAATACCTGGTTCAAAACTATCTTTTTTGTTACCATCTTTATCAATACCCATATCACCAGTTTGAACGCCAATTACATGATCATCATCTGAATATAATATTTTAGATGCCGCAAATCCTGGAAAAATTTCTACTCCTAAACTTTCAGCTTCACTTGCAAGCCATCTACATAAATTTGCAAGACTAATGATATAATTCTTATGATTTTTT
>CACMYX010000013.1 GCA_902618015.1 uncultured Alphaproteobacteria bacterium
TAAAAGAAAAATTATTAATGAAAGTTTTAATATTGAAAAAGAATTAAATGATAGAATAAAATCAATTGAATTTATCGATCATTTTGTGGTTTCAAAAAATGGTTTTATAAATTTTTTTCTAAAAGATGAATTTGTATTAAGAAGTTTAAACGAAATTTATACTAAAAATTTTTTAAATTATATAAATTATGGAGCAGATAAAAAAATAAATGTCGAATTTGTTTCAGCTAATCCAACTGGACCATTGCATATAGCTCATATAAGAGGTGCTGTATTTGGAGATGTACTAAGCTCTCTTTATACTAAAACAGGTTTTGATGTTACTAGAGAGTATTACGTTAATGATGCAGGTTCTCAAATTGATAAATTATCAAACTCTCTTTTAAAACGATATTTACAATTATTTGATAAAAAAATTGAGTTAGAAGAAGACGAATATCCTGGTGAATATTTAATAAATATTGCCAAAAAAATTAAAAATGCAGACGGTGATAAGTGGTTAAATTTTCAACCTGAAGAAACTATTAAATATTTTAAGAATTTTGCATTAAAAAATATACTTATAAACATAAAATCGGATTTAGAATTAATAAATATAAAATTTGATAAATTTACTCACGAAACAGAAATAGAAAAAAGTAAAATTATTGATGAACTTTTTACAATTTTGGATGAAAAAAAACTATTATATGAAGGTATTTTAGAGAAACCAAAAGGTGATGACTCTGATTGGGAACCAAGAGAGCAATTATTATTTAGATCCTCTAAATTACTAGACAATGAAGATAGAGCATTAAAAAAATCAAATGGCGAATGGACCTATTTTGCAAATGATGCAGCATATCATTTAGATAAATGTAAAAGAAATTTTGATAGGCTAGTCAATATCTGGGGATCTGATCATATTGGCTATATTCCAAGAATGAATTCATTAATTAAAGCTATTAAAGATGATGAAGCTTATTTAAACATTTTAACTTGTCAGATTGTAAGTTTGATTCAAAATAAACAAAAAATTAAAATGTCAAAAAGGTCTGGAAATTTTGTGACATTAGCTAACGTTTATTCTAAGGTTGGAAAAGATCCTATAAGGTACTACATGATTTCTACTAAAAATGAGACAGCAATTGATTTTGATTTAGATGCTGTTGTTGAAAAAAATAAAGATAATAAAGTTTTTTATTGTCAATACGCACACGCTAGAGCTTCATCAGTAATTAATAAAGCGAACGAATTAGGTATAAAAATTAAAAATGATTATAATTTTTCTGGTATACAAAATCTATCTGATGAGGAGATAAAATTAATCAAAAAGTTAATTTGTTATCCTTATTTATTATATCAATCATCATATTATAATGAACCACATAGACTAATTAATTACTTAGAAGAAATATCCTCTGATTTCCATTCAATTTGGAATAAAGGTAAAGATAATGAATCACTTCGTTTTATAGATGAAAAAAATGCAGAAAAGACAATTTCAAAAATATTTTGGTTGGAGTCATTTAGAGTTATTTTAAAAGATATATTTTCAATTATTGATATAAGCGCACCTGAAACAATGTAATGATAAAAAGAATTATTTTTAAAAGAAAAAATAATTACATTTTAAAATATTCTTTATTTTTATTGCTATTTATTATTATTCTTTATCTTATCTCATTTTATTATTTTAGTAATAGGGAGTATTTTGTCATTCCTAAATTTACTGATAAATATTTTATTATTCCTACTAATAAAGAAGGTGAAGTTGTTGATTATTTAGACAAGAAAAGTTTAAATAACATAGATAATGAAATCAAAGATTTTGATTTTAAAAATATAGACGAACTTGATTTTACAATTCAATTGTATAGCAATGATAATTTTGAAAATATTAATAAATACTTGAGCAATTTATTAGAAAATAAAAAAGAAATTATAGATCATGAAGATATTTTTGTTTTTTATAAAAAAACTGAAATAGGTACTCAATATTTTATTACCTATAAAAATTACATCTCTAAGAATAATGCTTCTGAAGCTTGTGATTTATTAACCATTGTTAAGAGTTGCATAATACTTAATTTACAAAATTAATAATATTGAGAGAATCTCAATAATTTTATATAAAAAGTTGTGCTAAATGTTCCAGATACAGAAATAAAAGAAGGTCAATTTAATCTATTATTAGACAATTTTGAGGGTCCTATAGACCTTTTGTTGGTTTTGGCTAGATCGCAGAAGGTTGATTTATCTGATATATCTATATCCGAGTTAGCTGATCAATATATTAATTTTATTAATCAATATAGAAATATTCATATTGAAATAGCTGCTGATTATTTAGTGATGGCAGCATGGCTAACGTATTTGAAATCAAGATTACTATTACCAAAAGAAGAAAAAACAGATGAATATACAGCAGATGAGTTAGAAGAGGCTTTAAAATATCAATTACAGAGACTAGAGGCTTTTCAAAATATTTCTAAAATCATTTATTCAAGACCTCTTGTTAATAGAGATGTATTTTATGGGGGGTCATCTGAAGGTCTCAAAGTTAAATATAATATAAATTATACTTCTAATTTATACGACTTACTAAAATCATATAGTCAAATACTTAAATCGAATGAACAGGTTAAACAATTAACTATTGAGTATTCAGAACTTTATTCAGTTGATCAAGCAGTCAAAAGATTAAAAGGTATTTTTGGAAATATTACAGAATGGACTAATTTTTTAAATGTAATTCCAAATTTAATTAAAGCTAATAAAACAATTAATAAATCAATTATATCATCTAACTTTGTTGCTTCTTTAGAATTATCAAAAAATGGCTTTGTTGATTTAAAACAAGATGAAAGTTTTGGGAATATTTATATAAAATTTAATCAAAATGGATAATAAAGATATTAAAATTTTAGAAGCAATATTATTTGCATCAGGTGAGCCACTTGATGAAAACGATTTAAAAGAAAAAATTAAAGATAAAAATAATATAAGTAAGTTATTACTAGAAATTAAAGATTTTTATAAAAATAGAGGTATAAATTTAATCAAAACTGGCAACAAATGGTCTTTTAGAACTGCAGAAGATCTCAGTGATGAATTAACTATTTTTAAAACACAGAAAAGAAAATTATCAAGAGCAGCATTAGAAACATTATCTATAATTGCATACCAACAACCAATAACAAGATCAGAAATTGAAAATATTAGAGGTGTTCAAATGGGTAGAGGCTCTCTAGATCATTTGATGGAAATAGGATGGATACGTCCTTCAGGTAGGAAAAGTATACCTGGTAAACCTACTTTATGGTCTACCACAGATTTGTTTGTTGAACATTTTGGATTGAATAGTTTGTCTGATTTGCCTAATAAAGAGGAGCTAAAGGCAAGTGGTTTTCTAGATAAACGTGCTGCGATTGCAACTATAAGTGATCTTGCTAAAAATGATGAAAATTTACAAAGTAATGATATTTTAGAACAGGATGATGAAAATAATATTGATGATTTTATTCAAAATACTTAGTTAACTTATTACTTCTTGTTTTTTTCCTATAGTTTCCGTATAAGCCCCTTATGACACCTAGTATTTGGCAATTATTAATTGTACTCGTTATTGTTCTACTTCTTTTCGGTAGAGGTAAAATACCTCAACTTATGGGTGATATGGCAAAAGGAATCAAATCATTCAAGAGAGGAATGTCTGACGAAGAAAAAAAAGAAGATAAAAATTTAGAGAATAAAAACGACGAAGAAAAGTAAATATAATGTTTACTTTTGGTTGGAGTGAAATTTTCTTAATTGGGATAATAGTCGTTGTTGTTATTGGCCCTAAAGATCTTCCAAAATTCATTAAACAAGTTGGATCTTTTACTAAATATATTAAAAAAATGTCTTCTGAATTTAAGTCATCTATAAATGAAATTGCTGAGGAGGAAGAAATTAAAGAATTAGCTAAATCAGTCAAAGAGGTAAAAAAAATAAAAGACGGCATTAATATCAAAAAAAATTTTGAAAACGAGATTAAAGAAGTTCAAGAAACAGTGAAAATGACCGAGAATGAATTTTCAAAAAAAAATTAATTTATTATTTTTGTAATGGCTGAAGAAAAATTTGAAGAAATGTCTCTAATAGGGCATCTCACCGAGTTACGAAAAAGACTACTATGGAGTTTTTTATATATTTTATTAATCTTTATTGTTTGTTTTTACTTTGCAGATGAATTATTTGCCTTTTTAGCCAGTCCTCTAGTAGAACTATTTGATAAAGATAAAGGTCAAGGTTTTATTTATACAGCTTTACAAGAAGCTTTTTTTACAGAATTAAAAATAGCTTTTTTCTTTGCTTTATTTTTTTCATTCCCATTAATTGCAATACAAATATGGAGATTTATTGCACCAGGATTATACAAAAAGGAAAAGAGAGCTTTTTTACCCTATTTAGTTGCGACACCAATTTTATTTTTTGCCGGTGGATCAATGGTTTATTATATTATTGCGCCATTGGCATGGTCTTTTTTCCTATCTTATCAAAACCTTGGCTCTAGTGGGGTTCCTATTCGATTAGAAGCTAAGATGGGGGAATATTTATCCCTTATGATGCGATTTATTTTTGCTTTTGGTTTAGCATTTCAGCTTCCTGTTGTTTTATCTTTAATGGCAAGAGTAGGGATGGTTACTTATGAATCACTTAAAAAATTTAGAAAATATGCAATTGTATTAGCATTTTTATCGGCAGCATTTTTAACTCCACCTGATCCATTTAGTCAAATAAGTTTAGCTCTGCCAATTATATTTTTATACGAAGTTTCAATTTATATTGCAAAACTAATACAAAAAAATAAAGATAAGTAATGCATAATATTAATTTTATCAGAGAAAATCCAACAGAGTTTGATAATTATATGAAACAAAGAGGTGAGCATCCAATATCAAATAAAATATTAGAATTAGATAAAGTTAAAAGAGAAACTCAGACTGTTCTTCAGAACCTTTTGGCAGAAAGAAACTCTATTTCTAAAAATATTGGTAAACTTAAAAGTGAAAATCAAGATGCTTCATCAGAAATGAGTAAAGTTGATGAAATTAAAAATAAAATTAATAATTTAAAGGAACTTGAGACTATTAAAGACGAGGAACTAAAAACTATCCTCTCAAGACTTCCAAATATAGCTGATAAAACTGTACCTATAGGAAACAATGAAGCAGACAATACAAAATACAGAGAATGGGGTGAAAAACCAGTATTTGAATTTAATCCTAAAACTCATTTTGAGTTAGGGGAAAATTTAGGTTTAATGAATTTTGAAACTGCATCTAAATTATCAGGATCTAGATTTGTTTTATTAAAAAATCAACTTTCTAAGTTGGAAAGAGCAATAGCAAATTTTATGTTAGATAAGCATACGAATGAAAATGGTTATATTGAATATAATTTACCTTTTTTGGTTAAAGATTCTGCTCTTTTTGGAACAGGGCAATTACCTAAATTTGGTGAAGATTTATTTACTGCTGGGGAAGATCATTGGTTAATACCAACTGCTGAAGTTCCTTTAACAAACATGGTTAGGGAGGAAATACTTAATCAAAATCAATTACCCATGAGAGTAACTTCTTATACCCCATGTTTTAGATCAGAAGCTGGTGCTGCTGGTAAGGATACTCGTGGTATGTTAAGACAGCATCAATTTACTAAAGTTGAATTAGTTTCAATAGTAGAGCCACAGCATTCACAAGATGAATTAGAAAGAATGCTTGAATGTGCTGAGAGTATTCTTCAAGATTTAAATATTCATTATAGAATTATGACTTTATGTACTGGTGATATGGGCTTTTCAGCATCAAAAACATACGATATTGAAGTATGGCTTCCAGGGGAAAATACTTATAGAGAAATTTCAAGCTGTTCTAATTGCAATGATTTTCAGGCTAGAAGAATGAATACAAGATATAAATTAGAAAATAAAAATATTTTTGTTCATACACTTAATGGATCCGGGTTAGCAGTAGGAAGAACACTAATTGCTATTCTTGAAAATTATCAAATGAAAGATGGAAATATTAAAATTCCAGAAGTTTTGAAAAAATATTTCAATAATTCTGATACTCTTATCTAGTGCTTGATGTAAGAAAAATAAGATTAATACTCGAGTTACGAGAGTCAGGTATTAGTAATGCTGAAGTTCTCTCTGCAATAGAAAAAATTCCAAGAGAAAAGTTTATTAGTGAAGCTTACAGAAATCAAGCTTATGAAAATATAGCTTTACCAATTGAAAATAATCAAACTATTAGTCAGCCTTACGTCGTAGCAAGGATGACTGAATTACTTGATGTTAAAAGTAATCACAAGGTATTAGAAATAGGTACTGGTAGTGGATATCAGTGCGCAGTATTATCAATCTTGGCAAGGCGTGTATACACGATTGAAAGAATTAAAAATTTACATGAAGGTTCTAATAATATTTTTGAGAAATTAAAATTAACTAATATTGTTTCAAAATACGATGATGGTAATAATGGTTGGATTGAACAAATACCTTTTGATAGAATAATATTTACAGCAGCATCAAAAAAAATAAATAATGAAATTTTTTCTCATATTGAAAATGAAGGAATTATTGTTTGTCCTATTGTTAAAAATAACAAGCAAATACTTGTAAAATATATAAAACAAAATAATAAAATTATTTCTGAAGAATATGATGATGTTTTATTTGTTCCAAATCTTCAAGGTGTAGTATAACTACTTTGAATATTTCGAATTTTATTTGAAGAATAAAAATAATATAAGATACCAATTATCCAATGAACAAGAGTTAACCCAATAAACATATAGATATAGTTTTCTTCTATAAAATTATTCACAAATAATATTACAATTATAGGCACTAATACAAACCTAATTATGGCCATATACATTACTATTATTGCTTTTTTAAGCCCTTGGAATGAAGCATTAGAAATAAAGAAGAATGGAAAAGCTGGAAAACCAAGTGCGTAAATTTTAAGGTATATTGATCCATAGTAAATTACTTCTTCATCATCAGTAAATAATCTCATTGAATCTTCTGCAGTTATAAATAAAATTAAACCTGCTACAGTTAATATTATTACTCCAGTAATCATAGCTTTATTAAAAGTTTCTAAAATTCTTTCATAGTTTTTAGCACCAAAATTTTGGCCCACAATTGCGGTTACTGCTGTACTTAGTCCTAACAAGGGTAAGAAAAGTAGTTGTTCATATCTTCCAGCTGAAGAAAAACCTGCAATTGCATCATTACCAAAACGACTTACAAAAAATAATAATATATACGATCCAAGAGCAATCATCATCAATCCTAATGCCGCTGGAATAGCCTGAAATGAAATTTCCTTAATTAAACTTAATTTAGGAATTAAATAATTATTTTTAAAGTTTTCAAAAATCTCTGTTCTATAAATTTTATATAATAAATATAACAGACCAATTATCTGAGATAGTATTGTAGCTATTGCTATTCCAGTTATACCCATTGGCGCAAATAATACAAAATTAATTATTTTTCCTGTAATTAATATTGGATTTAAAATTATATTAAGAAAAAAACTAAAAATTAAAACATTTCTATAACTTTTAGTATCTCCTTGAGCTGATAAACATGAATTACATACCATGAGTAAAAGAATTATGACTGATCCTAAATAAATTACGTTCATATACAATGATGAGAGTTGAAGGGTTTTTGGATCATCATTTATAGATTCTAAAATTATGTTCCCAAAATAAAGTCCAAAAATAGTTATACCTAAGCCTACTAAAATAGTTACAACAAAAGATTGTGAAAATGCATGACTTGCTTTTTTAATATCTTTTTCTCCTAAAGAATTCGCAACATTACTTGTTGTAGCTATGCTCAATCCTATTCCAAGTGCAATAATTATAAAATATACAGGAAATGTTTGACCAATAGCTGCTAAAGCTGTTTCAGAAATCATTCTACCTGCAAAAATAGTATCAACTAAAGAATAGAGATTGTTAAATATAGTTCCAATTGAGGCTGGCAAAGCAATTTTTATAAATAACTTATAGATATCTTCATCAAGTAAATTAATTTTTTTCATATTTATAAATATCTTAATTTAAACCTAGTACTATTTTCCTCTTGTTTTAAAATATTTTGAATTTCGTGTATTACTTCTTTGAGGTTTTTCATTATAGATCTATTTGAAAAATTTATTAATAATAAGCCACTTCCTTGCATCCCAACATTATCTCCATATTTCATAACAGG
>CACMYX010000014.1 GCA_902618015.1 uncultured Alphaproteobacteria bacterium
GTATATAAAAAAAATAAAAAGATTAAAGATTTGTTATCCTCTATAATCTCTAATACCCCAGATTATGATTTTGAAAGTTTTGATAAATCTATTCATAAACTTTGGTGTGTTTCTGATAAATCATTTATCGAAAAGTTATCTTCTGCTTTTATAAATGAAGTAGACAATTTTTATATTGCAGATGGACATCATAGAATGGGTGCAATGAAAATTATTGGAGAATTAAATTATAATAAAAATATTTTGCAGGAAGATTTTATGATAGCGGCTTTTCCAAGCGATGAAGCTAAAATATTTGACTATAATAGAGTTGTTAAAGATCTAAATGGTTTGAGTGAAGAAAAGTTTTTAGAAATTCTTTCTGAAAACTTCGAAATAAAAAATGAAAAAAATCCATTCAAGCCTCATTTAAATAAACAATTTGGAATGTATCATGAAAAAAAGTGGTATTCATTGTATTTTAAAAGTGAATTAAAAACTGATAATTTTGTTGATACATTAGATATTAATATTTTAAACAATTTCATTTTCAAAAAACATTTGAATATTGTTGATGTTAACAATGATGAAAGAATAAGATTTATTGCTGGATGCCATGGTTTGGAAGCTTTAGAAAAAAAAGTTGATGAAAATAATGATAGTGTGGCATTTTCTATCTTTCCATCTTCAATAAGTGATGTTATTACAGTCGCAAATAAAAATTTGACTATGCCCCCTAAATCAACATGGTTTGATCCAAAACCTTTAGATGGCCTAGTAGTTTATGAGTTTGAAAAAAGTATATGAATAAACCTAATACTAAACCTAAAAATCCAAACTTTTCAAGTGGCCCAACCTCAAAAAGACCAGGCTGGGACATATCTGTTTTGAGTAATGCTTTAACTGGCAGATCACATAGGTCTGTTGAATGTAAAGCAAGATTAAAAGAAGCGATAGATAAATCAAAAGATATTCTAAAATTACCTGATGATTATTTATTGGGTATAATGCCCGGATCAAATACTGGTGCTTTAGAAGCTGCTATGTGGTGCCTATTAGGTAAAACGGGTGTCGATATTCTTGCATGGGAAAATTTTGGTAAAGATTGGGTAATTGATGCAATTAGTGAATTAAAATTAGATAATTTAAATATTCATGAAGAAGATTATGGCAAACTGCCCGACCTTACCAAAGTCAATTTTGATAATGATGTTATCTTTACTTGGAATGGAACAACATCTGGTGTCAAAGTTCCTAATGGAAATTGGATACCTGATGACAGAAAAGGTCTAACAATTTGTGATGCTACTTCAGCAATTTTTGGCATGCCTATAGATTATAATAAATGTGATGTTATAACTTGGTCTTGGCAAAAAATACTTGGAGGAGAGGCCGCGCATGGAATGATAGCAATTTCTCCACGCGTAGTTGAAAGATTAGAGAGTTTTACCCCTAGTTGGCCTGTGCCTAAGTTATTTAGATTAGCTGAAAAACAAAAATTAATAAAAGGTATATTTGAAGGAAATACAATTAATACACCTTCAATGATATGTGTTGAGGATATTATTGATTCTTTGAACTGGGTTTCTTCTCAAGGAGGTTTAAATTCATTAATCTCCAAATCTCAGAATTCATTACAAAAAATCCGAGAATGGATTAATGATAGAGATTGGGTAACTTTTTTATCTGAAATTGAAGATGAGAATTATATTTCAAACACTGGGATAACTTTTAAAATTATTGAAGATTGGTTTACTAATAAAGATGAAAGTGGTCAAAGAGCTGTAATGGCTGATATTTGCATGTTGCTTTCTGAAAATAATGTTGGATTTGATTGTAATGGATATCCAAAAGCTCCGCCTTCTTTTAGAATATGGGCTGGAGGCACGGTTCAAACTTCAGATGTAGAATTAGTTTTACCTTGGATTGATTGGGCCTATTCAGAGATTAAATCAAAACATGCCTAAAGTACTAATATCAGATTCACTAGATATCATAGCATCCGAAATTTTAAAAAGGAATAACATTTCAGTTGATACAAAAACAAACTTATCTCCTGAAGAATTAAAAAAAATAATTGATAATTATGATGGTTTAATTATTCGTTCTGCAACTAAAGTGCGAAAAGATTTAATAGATTCTCTTTCAAATTTAAAAATTATAGGTAGGGCAGGAGCAGGAGTAGATAATGTTGATGTGGAAGCTGCTAAAAATAAAAATATTATCGTAATGAATACTCCAGGAGGAAACACAAATGCTACAGCAGAACACACAATTGGTTTAATTTTTGCATTACAAAGAAAAATCACTATTGCTAATGAGACAACTCATAAGGGTCTCTGGGAAAAAAAGAAATTAAAAGGAAATGAAATTAAAGACAAGAAAATTGGTATCATAGGTTTTGGTAATGTAGGCAAAAGAGTTGCAGAAATATCAAATGTATTGGGAATGCAAGTTTCTATATTTTCTTCATATTTTGAAACAATTAAGGATAGCTTTCCTGAATATAATTCTTGTTCTATCAATGAGATTATTAAATATTCAGATATAATTTCATTTCACTGTAAGCCCAATAAGGATGGTAACCCCATTATGAATAAAAATCATTTATCAATGATGAAAAAAAATTGCATCATTATCAATACCGCTAGAGGTAACTTAGTTCATGAAGATGATCTTAAAAATGCTCTAGAAAAAAAAGAAATTAAAGGTGCTGCATTAGATGTTTTTAAAAATGAGCCTTTGGAAGAAAGTGGGTTTTATAATTTAGATAATATAATTTTAACTCCACATATTGCTGCTTCTACTGATGAAGCACAAATAGTTGTAGCAGAAATGGTCGCTAATCAATTTGTTGAATTTTTTAATAATAAAAAAATAATAAATTCAGTTACTTTATAAAAATTTCTGTTAAATTTTCTAAGTAAGCAGTTGGATTTGAGAGAATGTTACCATCTAATATATTAGCTTGATCTAAAATTAAATTTGAAGCTTTTTTATGGTCAATTTTTGTTAAATTTTCTGATAAATTTACAATCATCGGATGGTTTGGGTTAATTTCAAGTATCTTTTTCGAAGCAGGAGTTTTTTGATTATGCATTTTCATCAGTTTTTCCATATTTATATCCATACCTGCTTCTTCAGCAACAAGCAGAATTGGGCTTTTGGTTAATCTCTTAGATACAATAACATCAGATATAGTCTCTTTAAGCTCTGTTTTAAGTATGTTTATTAAATCATTGATTTTACTATCTACTTCTTTTTTATCTTCGTCTTTCTTACTAGATTTTTCACCAACTTTTGAAACATCAACCTTACCTTTGGTTATTGATTTAAATTCTAAATCTTTAAATTTATTTACATTTTGTATCCAAAACTCATCTACTGCATCAACCATAAACAAAACTGGTATCTTTTTATCAGTGAAAACTTCTAATTGAGGGGAGTTTTTAATATGATCCTTATCAGTATTAGCAAAATAATAAATTTCTTTTTGATCTTTAGCCATTAATTTAATGTACTCTTCAAGAGATATTTTTTTATCATTTAAAGAATTTTCAAACCTCAATAGCGGTAGGATTTTTTCATGATGATCATTATGTTCGTATAACCCTTCTTTTAAAACAGGACCAAAATTATTCCAAAAAGTCTCAAATTTATCCTTTTCTTTCTTAGCCAAGCTATCAATTTCACTTAAAATTTTATTTGTAATACCTTTTTTTATTTTTGTAATAATAGGATTATTTTGAAGCATTTCTCTACTTATATTGAGAGAAATATCTTGTGAGTCGACTACTCCTGGAATAAAACGTAACCAATTAGGAATTATGTCTTCACAATCATCAGTGATAAAAACTTTTTGAACATATAATTTTATTTTATTTTTCCTATCAGCATTGAATAAATCCATAGGTTGATTTGTAGGAAAATAAAGTAAAGCCTTATAACTAATAACACCCTCAGCGTTATAATGAATAGTTTTTAAGGGATCATCAAAGTTAAATGAAATATTATTATAAAATTGCTTATAATCTTCCTCTTTTATATCTTTTTTATCTTTTAGCCATAATGGACTACCTTCATTTATTTTTTCATCTTTTTCTTTATCATCAAGGTCCTTAAGATAAATTGGAAAAGGAATATAATTTGAGTATTTTGTTATAATTGATCTTAAACGAAATGAATCCAAAAATTCATCAGCATCTTTCTTGATATTTAGAGTTATACAAGTGCCTCTTTTATCTTTTTTAGCTTCTTCTATGGTATAATTTTCTTTTCCATTAGATGACCAAAGATTTGTTTCTTCATTTTCAGCATCTTTAGAGAGCACTTCAACATTATCTGCAACCATATATGAGGAATAAAAACCAACACCAAACTGTCCAATTGCAGAAATATCGTTGCTTTTTTTATTTTTCATTGCTTCAATAAATTTACTAGTTCCTGATCTCGCTATAGTTCCTAAATTGTCAATCAGTTCATTTTTTGACATTCCAATTCCATTATCTTCAATTTCAATAATTTTTTTCTTTTTTGAAACTCTGATATTAATTTTTAAATCCTTTTCATCTTTCAAAAGATTTTTTTTGGAGAGTGATTGATATCTTAATTTTTCGCAAGCATCAGCTGAATTAGATATTAGTTCTCTTAGAAATATTTCCCTTTCACTATAAAGAGAATTAGCAACAAGATCTAAAAGCTTACTTACCTCAGCTTGAAATGTTAAATTTTCTTTAGTTTTTTCTGCCATTTTTGAAATTTAAGCATTCATATCTATAATTCAATAGTAAGCAATAATTTTTTGCCACATTTAAGACTATATAAGTAAAAGTTATGGTATTTAGGTTCATAATGAAATTTGATAATTTTTTAAAATTATTGTGCATTACATTGTTATTTTTATATGCATGTACCTCAAATCAGTTAACAAACACTGCTGATAGTTGCATAATTTTTGATGAAAAGAAAAGCTGGTATAAAGCAACTAAAAATTCTTATGATAAATGGAATACCCCAATTGCATTCCAATTAGCAGTTATAAAACAAGAGTCGTCTTTTACTCAATTTGCAAAACCGAAAAGAAAAAAATTTCTAGGTTTAATACCAACCTCTAGACCATCAACTGCTTTTGGTTATGCACAAATAACAAATCCCACTTGGGATTGGTATAAGAATAAAACTGGAAATCAAAATGCATCAAGGGCGAATTTTAAAGATGTAACCGATTTTATTGGCTGGTACACAACTCAGTCCGAAAATATGATTGGAATTTCAAAAAATGATTACTATAATCAATATCTAGCATATCATGAAGGTCAAAACGGATGGTCAAAAGAGACATTTAAAAGTAAAGATTGGTTGATTGATGTTGCTAAAAATGTAGAAAGAAATACTAAGATGTTTAATAAACAACTAAAACAATGTGAAGAAAAACTAAATAAAAAAGGTTTCTTCGGAATACTATAATGCCAATTTTAAACAGCATAAATCAAATGCAAGATCAGATGACAGAATGGCGTCAGGATTTACATAAAATTCCTGAGATAGGGCTTCAAGAATTTGAAACATCAAAATATATCAAAAATAAGTTAAGTGAATTTAATATTAAATTTAAAGATGGTTACGCTAATACAGGTGTTGTTGCTTGGGTAGATGGTAATGAAGTTACTAATGATAAGACAATTGGTTTAAGAGCAGATTTCGACGCTCTTCCTATGCCAGAACAAAACGAATTTAATCATAAATCACAAAATAAAGGTATGATGCATGGTTGTGGTCACGATGGTCATACCACAATGCTTCTTGGAGCTGCGAAATATCTAAGTGAAAACAATAATTTTAATGGAAGAGTATATTTCATTTTTCAACCAGGAGAAGAAGGTTTTGCTGGAGGAGAAAAAATGATTCAAGATGGTATGTTTGATGATTTTAAAATTGATGAAGTATATGCACTTCATAATTGGCCTGAGTTACCCTTAGGTACGTTTGGTGTAAATAGTGGACCGATGATGGCAGCAGTTGATGAATTTGATATTACTGTAAAAGGAAAGGGTGGTCATGCTGCATCACCTCATCTAGCAATTGATCCTGTTGTAATTTCTGCACAAGTTATTTCTGCTGTTCAAACAATTATTAGTAGATCCACAGATCCTGTTGATAAAGCTCTTATAAGTATTACAAAAATTAATGCTGGTACTGCGTATAATGTAATTGATGATCAAGTTAAAATGGGTGGGACTATCAGAACTTTTCGAAGAGAAACAAGAGCATATATAGAGAAAAGATTAAATGAATTATGTAAAGGTATAGCCGATGCACATGGTGCAGAGATAAAAATTGAGTTTGATTTAGTAAATAAATATCCACCTACTATAAATTCTAAAGAAGAAACAAAATTTGCTGCAAATGTAGCTAAAGATTTAGTCGGTGATGATAAAGTTATTACTGATATTGACCCGTCAATGGGAGGAGAAGATTTTTCATATTTGTTAGAAAAAAAACCTGGTTCCTATCTTTATCTTGGTCAAGGAGATGCAGAACATTGTGCTCATCTACATACAACAAAGTATGATTTTAATGATAATTTATTACCTATTGGTGTAAATTTTTGGGTGGACCTTGTTCATAAATACTTTTCTAAGTAATCTTAATTGATGTTAAATTTTAGTGCGATTTATTCAATAATCGCATTTAGAATAAAAGAATTTCTACAAGAGTATCATTATTCTTTATTAGCCCCTTTAACTACAAATCTTTTATTTATATTAGTTTTTATAACAGTAGAAAATTATTACTCACTTTCTATGGATTCAGGTTCTTTCGTTGAATTTATTGCTCCTGGATTAATCATTATGATCGTTGCTCAGGAAAGTTACGATAATTCGTCTGCTACTTTAATTCATATGAAACAAATTGGTTCTTTAGATGATTGGTTAATGGCACCTATCTATAGAATTGAAATATTAATATCTTTAATATTCACATCTCTTATTATTGGAATTATTTTAGCACTGTTTAATTTTTTTATATTTACTTTTTTAATAGATATTGAAATTTATAATTTTTTTTATTTTTTTTACTACCTATTTTTAGTTATAATTTTTTTCTCATGCTTAGGAAGTTTTGTAGGAATAATTTTTAATTCTTGGGATTCACAAAGTACATTTTCGAGCTTTTTTGTTGCGCCTATTAATTTTTTATCGGGAACCTTTTTTTCAATAAATTATCTTCCTGATAATTTGAAGGCTATACTTTTATACAATCCTTACTATTATGTTGTAAGCTTTTTTAGGAATTCTTTTAATGATGAATTTTCATTTAATTTAATTGAAAATATCTTTATAATGTTTTTTATTTTATTAACTTTGATTATTACATCATTTATTTTTTTCAAAGGTTTTAAAATTATTAAATGATTGATATTATTTTTAATTTTTTAATTCAATTTGATTTATTAATCAAAAATAATTTAGAATTATCTTTAATTTTATATTTTTTATTTTCATTTTTGTTTTTTACATTTTCTCTACCTGGTAGTTTAATAATTATACTTGCATCAAGTTTCTTTTTTGGATTTATTACAGGTTTTATAATTAATATAACAACTATTGTTTTAGGTAGTTTATGTTTTTTTCTTTTTTTTAAAAA
>CACMYX010000015.1 GCA_902618015.1 uncultured Alphaproteobacteria bacterium
ATGCTGGAGTTTCACGAAGATTAGCTATTGTAAATGCCCTAAATTTAGAGACTAATGAAACTGTTATCGATATTGGTTGTGGTGGTGGTCATTTAGTCCAAGAAATTTCATTATCTATTGGAGAACAAGGCAAAGTAATAGGAATTGATCCAAGTCAAGATCAGTTAGATGTTGCAAGCGATAAATGTAAAGATCAAAATAATGTGGAACTTATTTGTACTACAGCCGATGAAATCAATATAGAAGATGCTTCATGTAATAAAATTACAGCTACTCAAACATTAGAATATATCGAAGATATAGATACATCTTTAAAAGAAATAAAAAGAATTTCTAAAAATAATTCTAAATTTGTTAATGTCTCAATTCTCTGGGACTATTTTAGATTTTATGGACCAGAAAAAGAAATTAATGATCTCATCCATGAGGCGTTTAGAGCTCATTGTTTTCACCAAATGCTTCCGCTTGATTTGAATGGTAAATTAAAAAAACTTGGATATAAAAATATAAGTTCTCAAAATTTATCGTATTTAATTACAAATAGAGATAATAATTCACCAGCAATTTTTTATGAAACTATGTTAAGTAAGTTTGCTTTAAGCCAAGGTGTTTCAGAAGACAAAGTAGATGATTGGAAAAAACAATTAAATAAATCTGAAAATGAAGGTAATTTCGGATTTACAAGTTTTCCAGTTTTAACTGCGGCATACTTAGGTTAATTTAAAAAATGAAATTAAAAGTTTATTTATCTGGTGAAATTCATACTAATTGGCGAGAAGAGATTATAGATAAATGTAAATCTAAGAATTTAGAAATAGAATTTTCAAGCCCGACTACCAATCATGAATTATCAGATGATGTTGGTGTAAAAATACTTGGTGAAGAAGAAAAAAAATTTTGGCACGATAACAAAGGAGCCAGAATAAATGCTATACGAACAAGAAATTCGATTGAAAAAGCAGATATAGTTATAGTGCGTTTTGGTGAGAAATATAAACAATGGAATGCTGCTTTTGATGCAGGATATGCATCAGCCTTGAATAAATCTCTCATAATCATGCATAGTGATGAACATCAACATGCTTTAAAAGAAGTAGATGCAGCAGCACTTGCTGTTACAAAAAACGTTGATGAGATTGTAAATATTTTACAGTATTCTGTTGAAGGATCATTAGAGTTTTAGTTATTTACCAAAAATTCCTAATTTAACACTGTAATCAACTGCAATTCCATAATCAGGATCATCATCACTATCAACTATCAATTGACCTGTTTTTCTTAACAGGCTGTGGCAGTCCTTCGTAAGATGTCTTAATTTTATTTTTTTGCCTAATTTGGAATATCTTTCTGCAATATCCTCAATTGCTTTTAAAGCAGATTGATCAATAACTTTTGAATTTGCAAAATCTATTATTACTAAATTAGGATCTGCGGAAGGTTTAAAAATTTCTAAAAAACTATTAGTGGAACTAAAAAAAAGAGGTCCTTCAATTTCATATACCTTAGCACCTTTTTCTGTTCTTGATTGTCTCTCAATTGCTCTAATTCTTGAAGCAGATTTCCAAGCAAATACTAATGCATTAATAATAACTCCAGCAACTACAGCAACGGCTAAATCTTCTAATACAGTTATTAAAGTAACTAAAACAATTACCAATGCATCCGATCGAGGGACAACAAATAATAATTTTAGTGAATTCCAAGCAAATGTTCCAATTACGACCATAAACATAACCCCTACTAATGATGCTATAGGAATAAGTTCAATTAAATTTGAAGTATAAAGAATAAAAACTAGTAAAAAAATTGCTGCTGATATGCCAGCAATTCTTGTTCTGCCTCCAGATTTCACATTTATCATTGACTGTCCAATCATAGCACAACCGCCCATACCTCCAAAAAAGCCAGTGATACCATTAGCGACACCTTGAGCTAAACATTCTTGTCTAGTTCCACCTTTTTTGTTAGTAATTTCTCCTACAAGATTAAGAGTTAACAAGCTTTCAATTAGTCCAATGGCAGCCAAAATAATTGCATAAGGAAAGATAATGAAAAAAGTATCTAAATTAAGTGGAACTGTTGGAATGGAAAAATTTGGAAGTCCTCCTGCTACACTTGCTAAATCCCCTACTCTTGGAACGGGTAAATCTAAAAGTAAAACTAGAAAAGTAACTAGAAGAATTGCAGCTAATGTAGATGGAATGAATTTAGTAACCCTTGGTAAGTACCATATGATTAACATGGTTAAGAAAACTAATACTAAAGAATATGTAAGCACCTCTCCAGACATCCATGTAAATGTTCCATCAAAATTATATATTTGAAATTGATGCAATTGAGATAAACCAATTACGATGGCTAAACCGTTTACAAAACCTAACATTACAGGTTGAGGAACCATGCGCATAAATTTTCCTAATTTAAAAATACCTGCAAGAAATTGTAAAATTCCCATAAGGATTACAGTGGCAAATAAGTATTGGACTCCATGTTCCGATACTAATGACACCATAACCACAGCTAATGCTCCTGTTGCTCCAGAAATCATTCCAGGTCTTCCACCAAAAATTGCAGTTACTAATCCTACAATAAAAGCAGCATATAATCCTGAAAGTGGAGTTACACCTGCTACAAATGCGAAAGCAATTGCTTCTGGAACAAGTGCTATTGCAACAGTTAATCCAGATAGAATTTCAATTTTAAAAAGTGAAAAAGAGGCTTTTCCCTTTGGAATATATTCGTCCTTATTTAATCCAAGAGAATTTGCAAATTGATTAACTGTTGATTTTATCATTAAGATCTATGTTAATTAAATAGGTAAATTAATTTATAAGTAAACAAAATCTACCAAACAGATTTGTATATATTATAGGCATCAGATTCTTCAATTTTCCGAGGATTATTAAATAATAATCTGGTTTGTTTCATTGCTTCACTAGCCATCAACTTGCAAGCGTCCTCGGGAATTTCTAAATCTCTAAGCCTATAAGGTAAATTAAGTTCCTTACACAATCTTTCTAAACCATCTATAAAATTGTTACACAAAAACTCATCATTTTTACTATTATCTAAATTTTTAAATACGTATGGTGAAAGATAAGCATAATTTTTTTTTGTTTCTTCATTTTTGGAATTGAATTTCATAACACTTGTAAGAACTAAAGAATTTGATAACCCATGAGAGATATTAAATAAACCTCCGATAGGATATGCTAATGCATGAACTGCTGCTACTGGAGAATTTGCAAAAGCTTTACCTGCTAGCATTGATCCAAGTAGCATATTTGATCTTGCATTTATATTATGTCCATCAAATACAGCAGTTTTAATTGATGAGCCTAGAAGCTTGAGTGCTTCTATAGATAACATTTTTGAAACAGGATTATTGTTTGAATTTATAGATGTAAAAGCTTCAATTGCATGAACCATTGCATCTATTCCAGTTGATGCAGTTATATTAGCGGGTAAATTAATTGTTAACAATGGATCTAAAATTGCAAGATCAGGTAATATAAATTTAGAAGAAACTCCTTTTTTTTCTTTATCATCCATCGTTATTATTGAAATTGGTGTAACTTCTGATCCAGTTCCTGCTGTTGTAGGAATAAGTACAAGTGGTAGCCTTGGGCCTTTTGCATTATTAACACCCCATATTGTTTCGATTTTCTGATTTGATCCAAGAAGTAAAGATACAAGCTTTGCAACATCCATAGATGAACCTCCTCCAAAACCTAAAACTCCAGTAGATTCAAATTCTCTTGCATCACTAAATGCATTTAATAATGTTTTTTTTGATGGATCAGACTCAACATTATTAAATATTTTAATATTACAATTTTTTTTAAGCTTTTTAATTGTTGGCTCAATCAAGCCTAATTCAGTCAGACCTCTATCAGATACTACAAATATATTTTTACCCAATGTATCAATAATCTGACTACAAGAATTAAGAGAAGTTTCATTACCAAAAATTAATCCTGCAGTAGAGTAAAAATTAAACATTAAAAATCAAAATAAATTAATACTTTTTATTTGGGTTTAAACCTGTGGGAATTTTTTTTCCATCAATAAGAAAATGAGGTGACTTTCCTAGTTCTACCAACTCTGGTCTACCATCTAAATAATTTTTAATATTATTAAGTTTTTCAAAATTATTGATAAATTTTTTTAAATTTGGAAAATTTGAGAAAATATTTTTATCTAATATTAAGCACATTGAAAAATGATGATAAGCATTAAAATCACAGTAAAATGGATCATTGCCTATAAAAAAATTACCTGAACTATTTTGTAAAAGTTTTTCAAAATTATTTAAAGAATTTGGCAAAATATCTTCTAAAAGTTTCTTTTTATTTGAATTATATTTTTCACCAAAAGTCATATTTATAGTTGGATTTAAAGGAGAAAACATTTCATGAGTTGATTCAAAAACAGCATCACAGTACGCTAATTGAAATTCATCGGAAGGTTTTGTTTTTGTTAAGTTAGAGAGATATCGAATAATTGTATTGCTTTGCCAAAGATATTTATCTTCATTTATTATTAAAATAGGTAATCTATTAAAAATAATATCCTTTTTAACTTCTGCCCAGCTACTTCCATAATGATCCCATACCATTTTGTATTCATACGGAATATCTGCGTAATGTAGCATCATCTGGGGAGCTTCACAAAGGGCTCTCATGTTGCCATATATTAGTTTCAAATCCATTTAATTTTTACTAAAGCAAATATGATAATTTTAAAGAAGAAAATTAAATAATGGTCGGGGAGAAAGGATTCGAACCTTCGACCCCCTGGTCCCAAACCAGGTGCGCTACCAGGCTGCGCTACTCCCCGAAAAAATTTGTTATATTCATAAATAACCCAAAAACAATCTTTTATGTTTGTTTTCTAAAATAATATTTATTATAATTAAAATAGGGGTGCTTAAATGCTGAGATTTATACCCTTTTAACCTGATCTGGATAATGCCAGCGGAGGAAACATGAAAACTATAATAATTTTTTTAACTACCTTATTTATTTCTTTCTCAATCTATGCAGAGAAACTAACCATTTATACATACGACTCTTTTGTATCAGAATGGGGTCCAGGACCCATAATTGAAAAAATATTTGAAGAAAAACATAATGCGGATATAGAATTTGTTGCAGTAGACAGTGCAGCAACATTATTGAATAAAGTTATTTTAGAAGGTGATACTTCCAAGGCAGACATAGTTTTAGGTCTTGATATGAATTTATTTGATTTGGCCAAACAATCTGAGCTTTTTACAACTCATAATATTAAAGACATAAACAACTTAATTAATTTACCATTAAAATGGGAAAGTAATAAATTTGTTCCATATAATTATGGATATTTTTCTTTTGTGTATAATGAAGCAAATTTAGCAACACCTCCAAAATCAATGGATGAGTTGATTAATTCTACTAATGCTAGAATTGTAATTCAAGACCCAAGAACCTCTACCCCTGGTTTAGGATTATTAACTTGGATGAAAGCATTATATGGAGATAAAGCTGGGGATGAATGGAAAAAATTAAATAAAAAAATTATTTCCGTTACCAAAGGATGGACAGATGCATATTATAATTTTTTTATGGCAGGAGAAGCTGACATAGTATTAAGTTATACTACATCTCCAGCAGCACATATAATGTTTGAAGAAAGGTATGATATTCTTGCTACAACTTTTGAAGAGGGAAATTATATAACAATTGAATTTGCAGGCATTTTAAATAATTCACAAAATAAAGATTTAGCAAATAAATTTCTTAACTTTATGTTATCAAAAGAATTTCAATCAGTCATACCATCAACAAATATTATGTACCCTGTTACAAATATAAAAGATTTACCAGAGGCATTTGATAAACTAGATGTTCCTAACTTTATTCAAATGGATCCAAAAGAAATTAATAAGAATAAAGAAAAATGGATTGATGAGTGGCTTAATGCCTCGTAAATAAATTGTATTATAAATATAATTATTCAGTATTATTTTTTTTTGGAATAATAATCCTATTGCCTTTCGTAGGTATTTTTTCAAAAATTAACTTTGATTTAGAGGTAATTTATAATTTTTTTCAAAATTCTTATACACATCGTCTAATTTATTTCTCACTCTATCAAGCTTTTCTTTCAGCACTATTAAGTTGTTTTTTAGCTATTCCATTCGCATTAGCATTAAATAGACATAAGAATTTAAAAATTATTAAATTTATCATTTCTCTTTGTGGTTTTTGCTTTGTAATACCGACAATCTTAATAGTGTTTGCAGTAATTAAACTCTTTGGAAATAATGGTTTTTATAACTCATATTTTAATTTGTACGAGAATTTATCGATAGAGACAATTTTTGGAATAAAAGCAATTTTAATTGCCCATATACTTCTAAATACACCATTTGCAACTCGATTATTTTTTCAATCCTTAAATAGTATTCCTTTAAAATATTATGAAATATCTAGCTCTCTAAACATTACTTTTTTTGGCAATCTTCTAAAATTAGAGATGCCTTATATAAGACAAAATTTTTTTACTGTCTTCTCAATAATATTCTCTCTTTGTTTTTTAAGTTTTGCAATAGTAATGGCGTTAGGTGGTGGACCTATGTATTCTACAATTGAGGTGGCAATTTATCAGTATGCACTTTTTGAACTAAATTTTAATAAAGCAATATTACTTAGTTTTTTACAAATTTTTATCTGTTTATTTTTTTTATTTATTGGTTTTTACAAATTAAAAGGTTCAAATTTTTTTGAAATAGATCAAATTAATTTTATTCATCCTCATCAAGAATACAAAGCTATAAAAATTATAGATTTTTTAATAATTGTATTTTTTTCGATATTTCTTTTTTCTCCAATAATTTCTGTAATGTATCATTTTATAAATAA
>CACMYX010000016.1 GCA_902618015.1 uncultured Alphaproteobacteria bacterium
ATTGACCTCAGAATTTGATAGTTTTTTTAAGGAATTTTTAAATATAATTTCAGGAATAGATGATTGGAATAGAGATAATATTCAAAATGTCATTAATGATTTTTTAAAAAATAATAAAATTAAATTCCCCGTTTTAGGTAAACCAATTAGATTTTTATTAATAAATTCCTATCAAGGACCCTCAATTTCTGATATTTTTGTAATATTAGGTAAAAAAGATACTATTGATAGATTAAATCAGTATATAGGTGATTAAATATGGCTGATTACGAAGATAAAAAAATCAACGATAAACAGTTTACTCTATTTAATAATGAGAGTGGTAAATCTTATCAAATTCCACTTATTGAAAGTAAAGATGGTCCAAATGTCCTGGATATTCGTAAACTCTATCAAGAAACTGGACTATTTACTTTTGACCCAGGTTTTACTTCTACTGCTTCATGTGAATCTGGAATAACATATATTGATGGTGACAAAGGAATTCTTCGTCATAGAGGCTACGATATACACGATTTAGCATCTAAAAGTGAATTTCTTGAAGTGTGTTATCTTTTACTACATGGTGAATTACCATCTCCTGAAGATAAACGTAAATTTAAAGATGTAATCACTAATCATACAATGTTGCATGAGCAACTAGTAAATTTATATAGAGGTTTTCGAAGAGATGCTCACCCTATGGCAATTATGGTTGGTGTTGTGGGTGCTCTTTCAGCATTCTATCATGATAGTACCGATTTTGCGGATATTAATCAAAGAATGATTGCATGTCATAGATTAATAGCAAAAATTCCAACTATAGGTGCAATGGCTTATAAATATTCTATTGGTCAACCATTTGTTTATCCAAGAAATGATCTATCTTATGCAGAAAATTTTTTATACATGACATTTTCTGTACCATCAGAAGATTACAAGGTGAGTCCAAAAATTGTTAAAGCAATGGATAGATTTTTTACGTTACATGCTGATCATGAACAAAATGCATCTACTTCAACAGTAAGATTAGCGGGTTCATCTGGTGCAAATCCTTTCGCATGTATTGCTGCTGGTATTGCATCTTTATGGGGACCAGCCCATGGTGGAGCTAATGAAGCAGTAATTAAAATGTTAGAAGAGATTGGTGATGTATCAAATATACAAAAATTTATTGATAAAGCTAAAGATAAAAATGACTCTTTTAGATTAATGGGTTTTGGGCATCGAGTTTATAAAAACTATGATCCAAGAGCTACTGTGATGAAAGAAAGTGCGTACGAGGTTTTAGAAGAGTTAAATATGCAAGATGATCCATTGCTTAAAATTGCAATAGAATTAGAAAAAATAGCACTGAAAGATGAATATTTTATTAGTAAAAAATTATTCCCAAATGTAGATTTCTATTCAGGTATAATTCTAAAAGCATTAGGTTTCCCTACAAGCATGTTTACTGTACTATTTGCAATAGGAAGAACTGTAGGATGGATATCACAATGGAAAGAAATGATAGAAGATCCTATTAATAAAATTGGCAGACCGCGTCAATTATACACTGGATATAAAGCTAGACCTTATCAAGTTGAGTCTTCTAGAGAGAAAAAATCAATTTTTAATTGGCTTTGGAAGAAGGATTAATTAACTTATTTATACGATTAACGCTCACATCATAAGGACTAAAATCATTAACAATTTCTTTAAGGTACATATTAATTGAGTTAATTTGAGTTTCTTGTTTTTTACTATCATTAAATAAATTTAGAAAAGTATTTAATAACTTTTTTTCATTTAAATTTGAGTTAACAACTTCTGGAATAATCATTTGGTTACTTATAATATTTATAAGATTTGCATATTTAACTTTTACAAAAGGGTTAATTAAAATTTCTGTGAAAAAATTAAGTTTATAGATTACTATTTGAGGAATATTCCTTTTGGCAATTTCTAAAGAGGCAGTACCAGAGCAAGTTATACTTATGTAAACATCTTCATAATATTGATCAAATTTGCTCATATCAGTTGAAATTATAGTCTCAGTTTTCCAATGCTTAGTATTTTCTTTAATTAAAGAGACAAGATGAGGCAAAGTTGGAATAAATATTTTATAATTAATATTATTCTTAGATATATATTTTTCAATATAACTGAAATATTTCATAAGTTTTAATACTTCATTTTGTCTACTACCTGGTAAAAAAGAGAGGTACTTATATTTTCCTTTATTCTCTCTTTTTTTTATATGAAAAATTGGATGCCCAATAAAAGTTTTATTTAGGTTATTAAAATTGAAATATTTTTTTTCAAAATTAAACAATAGAAAAATTTCATCAAAAATTTTTGCGAATTTCATTGCCCTATATGATCTCCAAGCCCAAACAGTTGGGGCAACTACATGTATTATTTTATTCGTATAATTTGATTTTCTTAATTGGTTTATAAGATTGTAATTAAAATCTGGTGAGTCTATAGTTAAAACTAAATCATAATCATTTTTAATAATATAGTTTTTTAATCTTCTTATCATTTTTAAATATTTTGAAATTGAAAGTATTATTTCAAAAAGCCCTATAGATTTAAATTCTGATAAATCATAAATTTTGTTAGAAATATATTTTTCAGATTGTTTGCCACATACTCCATCAAATTGATATTTATCAATATTCATTCTTGATAAAATATTTGAACAAATATTTTCACCAGATTGTTCCGTACAACAAACAAAAATTTTTATTTTTTTCAATTTAGATCGACTGATGAGATAAATAAATTATTTTGACTAGCATAATCAATAATTTTTTTCTTATCCAAAATTAAACACTTATTTTTTTGTAAAAATACACCTTCATAATTATATTTTTTTAAATTTTTCATTGTATCTAAGCCAATTAAAGGAATATCAATTAGATTACTCTGGTTTTGTTTTGAAAATTTAAACAGTACACCATTATCATCTTTTCTTTTATATTCTTTACATCTTTTTAACAATTCATCTGTTCCTTCAATAGCTTCTAACCCTAAAACTAATTGATTTTGGATTATCATAGCCTGACCAACATCTAATTTCTTATAAATATGATATATTGATTTTGCTTTTTTTAAATTTAGAATTGCATTTTTAGAAGGCTTAATTTTTGTTAAATTTATTTCAGTTGAAAACAATTCCTTGCAATACTTGGTCCAATTAAAAAAAATATATCCTTTAGTTTCAAAGTATTTTTTCAAGCTCATTAAAAGATTGTTGTCACCTTTTTTTTCTAATAAAAGACTTTTAGCAAGTAACAGGGTAGGCAAATCAAAGCCTAAATCTTTAATACCAGGTCTTTTTATACTTCCTGCAAATATTATATGTTTTATTTTATTTGAATCTAAAACTTTAAAGATTTTTTTTACTGATAAGATATCTAAATCTACAACATGATGGTTGTCATAAAATTTATTATTTTTATTATTTAAAGATAAAAACGTAATATCGTAATTTTTACTTAATAATGATTTACCAATATATAGAGGTAAATTACCATCCCCAGCAATTATTCCTATTTTAGTCATTTTCAAAAGTGGTAATACCTCTTTTTGAATTTGAGCTCAGAAATTCAATTACTTCCTTAATTTCTAAAATTTCAGATTTTTCAATAAAATTATTTTTTATATTATTTTCAATTGTATCATTTTTATTAAAAATTAAATTTATTAGACTTTTAATTTCATTAATAGCATTAGAAGATAAGCCTTTTCTTTTTAATCCGATAAGATTAAGGCTTTTTAAATCCTCTCTAATTCCTGTGTAGAGACCATAGGGAATTATATCTTTTTCAACACCACTCATACCACCAATCATTGCATATTTACCAATTCTAACAAATTGGTGGATTGCTGAATTTCCTCCCAATATAGCATTATTATCTATTTGTACATGTCCAGCAAGAGTGGCATTATTAGCTAAAATTACATTTGATTTAATTACACAATCATGGGCTATATGCGAACCAACCATAAATAAACAATCACTCTCAATTACTGTATTCAAACCACCTCCAGTAGTCCCTGGATTAACTGTAACATTTTCACGAAACTTATTATTATTTCCAATTTTAAGAAATGATTTTTCATTATTGTATTTCAAATCTTGAGGATCAGATCCAATGGAACAAAACGGATAGAAAGTATTATTATTTTCTATTTGAGTATTACCTACAATTGAAACATGAGAAATCAAATTATTATTTTTTCCAATTTTTACATTATTTCCTATAATACAAAAGGGCCCAATATTAGATGTTTCATGTATTTCTGCATTTTTAGAAACTACAGCTGATGGATGTATCATAACTAATATTGTATTAAATTATCATGATTTAAATTAAATAAATAATATATTACTAATTATTACTTATAAGTAATCATAGCAGAAAATTCGGCTTCACTAACTTTAATCTCATCTTTAAAACATATACCCTCAAATTTATATACATCTCTTACACTATTTAAGAATCTAACTGCAAATGTTACTTTATCATTTGGCATAATAGGTTTTCTAAATTTAGCCTTATTAACACTCATAAATAATACTGATTTTTCGTTATATTCTCTGAGCTTATAGGAAACTACAATACCGGCAGTTTGAGCCATTGCCTCTACAATAATTACTCCTGGTACAATTGGATTTCCTGGAAAATGGCCTTTGAAAAAATACTCATCTTTTTTAAATAATTTTTCTGATTTACCATATTTACCTGGCGTGATTATTTCACAAGTATCAACAAATAAAAAAGGCTCTCTATGGGGTATAAGACTCTTAATTTCTTCATTATTTAAATTCATTTTTTTAAACTATTTCTTATTATCTCTTTTTTCCATAGGTTAATATCTTTTGCAGGAAATCCCGCAATAATTTCGTTATTTTTTATGTTTTTTGTTACACCACTTTTTGCAGCAATAGTAACATTATCACCAATTACTAGATGACCAGCTATACCAGCTTGGCCTCCAATTTTTACGTTATTTCCAATATTGGTGCTTCCAGCAATACCTACTTGAGCTGCAATAATAGCAAAACATCCAATGGTAACATTATGTGCAATTTGGACCAAGTTATCTAAATTTGAATATTCCCCGATAATTGTTGAATCAAATACAGCTCTGTCAATTGTTGTATTGGATCCAATTGATGAATTTTTACCTATAATTACATTACCACTATGATTAATTTTTTGTTTAGTTTTCATTTCAAATCCAAAACCGGTGCCCCCAATTCTTGCACCTGATTTTATTACACATCCCTCCATGATTATTGAATTAGAAATAGAAACATTATCATGTACAATGACATTTTTATTAACTACCACATTTGGTCCAATATTTGAATTTGGTCCTATATAAACATTTTCACTGATAATAGTGTCCTTATTAATGGTTGTAAATGAATCTATCTGAACGTTTTTACTAATTGAGGCTTCTGGATGAATAAATGAATTTTTTGAAATTATTCCATTTGACGTAATTGTGCTATCATTAAATAAATTACTTATTAAAGCTAAGGCTAAATAAGGATCTTTTACAATAATTGGTTTACATTTATGAGGTAAAAACTTTATAAATTTGTTTTCAATTAAACAGGCTTTTGCTTTTATTTTTTTTAAATCTTCTAAATATTTAATATTAGAAAAAAAGGATAAATCATTAGATGATGAATTAGAAATTGTCTTTATATTTAGAAAAGTTTCACTATCAGAAATTTTAGAAATTACTTCTAAAGAATTTTTTTCTAATATTTTTTTAATGTCGATAAATTTAATTTCTTTTAAATTCTTCATATTCTAATTTTATTTTAATTTTTTCTAATTCTATATTAATAATTTGAGTTATATCTAATGAATTTGATGCTATCAAATAACTTGTTGAATCTAGAATTAAATCAATGTTATTTTCAAT
>CACMYX010000017.1 GCA_902618015.1 uncultured Alphaproteobacteria bacterium
ATGTACTTTTGATAAATTCAAGAATAGACCAAACATCTTCATCTGATAACGCATCATTACCAAGCATTTTACCTTCATAATCAGGATTTGATTTTTTAAAACCATATTTAATGACTTGAAATAGTTGTGCAGGAGAGTGGTGCCAAGTATGCCCAGTGCCATTAAGAGGAGGTGCTCTTCTATGACCATCTTCATCTAACGATTTATCCCACTCTTCATGACCTGCTAAATTACCCATATGACACCCTGCACAATTTTCAGTATATAGTTTCATACCTTTAAAAATATCAACTTCTGCTGCATGAATACTATGTCCAATACATAATATTATAAGTAGCGAAATTAATTTAAGGCTTTGCATTCTATTTATATAATTTTTTAAATTTATATTTCATTACAAATCTGTCTTTTTTTTGATAGGATATATCTATGAAAAAATTTCTAATCGCATTTACCATTTTAACTTCAATAATTGCACTTAACAAACATGCGTACAGTGAAAAAGTTCACGGTATTGCAATGCATGGAACACCAAAGTATGCCAGTGATTTTGAAAATCTAGATTATGTAAACCCAAATGCACCTAAAGGTGGAACGGTAAAATTTGGATCATATGGTTCTTTTGATAATCTTAATAGAGTAGCTTTTAAAGGTTCTAAAGCTGCTGGTCTTGGGTATGTTAATGATACGTTAATGAGAAGAGTATGGGATGAAGCATTTTCTCTCTATGGTTTAATAGCTGAGAAAGTAGAATTGCCTGAAGATAGATCGTCTATAACTTTTTATTTAAATTCAAATGCAACATTTCATGATGGCTCACCAATAACACGCGATGATGTATTGTTTAGTCTAGAAACATTTCAAACAAAAGGTACTCCAAATCAGAAAAAAACATATGGCAAAGTTGTTGAAACTCAATTGATTGGAAATGATGGAATAAAAATGATTTTTGAAAATAATGAAGATAAAGAATTGCCTCTTATTATTGCGGGCTTTCTTCCTATCATTCCAAAAAAGTTTTATGAAAATCTTGATGTTACAAAAACATTTTTAGATATCCCTCTAGGTAGTGGTCCATACCAAGTTGACAGTCTCGATCCAGGACGTCAAATAAAATACAAACGCGTAGAAGATTACTGGGCAAAAGATCTGCCTGTAAATAAAGGTCTCTATAATTTTGATACAATTATTTATGATTATTACAAAGACTCAAATGTCTTAGTTGAAGCTTTTAAGGTTGGTGAATACGACTTTAGAAGGGAGTACAACGTTAAACGTTGGTTATCAGAATATGATTTCAAAGCTGTGCAGAATGGTGAGGTAATACTGACAGAAATGAATAACGATAGACCTGTTGGAATGAATGGTCTTGTGATGAATACAAGACGTGACATATTTAATAATAGAAATGTAAGACTTGCTTTAAGTTATGCCTATGATCATGAATGGATTAATAAAACAATATATCAAAATGCATATGTGAGAACAGATAGTTATTTTGATAATTCTCCATTAGCTTCTTCAGGCTTACCGTCAAAAAATGAGTTAGAATTGTTGAATGTATGGAGAGATGAAATTCCAGCAGAGGTGTTTACGGAAACATTTACTCCACCTATTACAGATGGCAGTGGTAATGACCGTAAAAATTTATTGAAAGCAAAAGAAATACTCGAAAAAGAGGGATGGTTTGTTGAAGATGGAAAACTGGTAAAAAATGGAAAAGAATTCAAGTTTGAGTTCTTGATTGTCAGTCCATCTGATGAGAAGATTGCCTTAGCCTATCAAAGTAATTTAAAAAAACTTGGCATTACAATGGACGTAAGAACTGTTGATTCATCACAGTATCAAGAACGTTTGTTAAGTTATGATTTTGATATGATTAAAAGATACTGGGGCGTCAGTCTAAGTCCAGGAAATGAGCAACAATTTTACTGGGGATCAGAAGTTGGTCAAAAAGATGGAAGTAGAAATTATCCTGGTATCAATAGTCCAGCAGTCGATGCATTAATTGAAAAACTAATTAGTGCAACAAATAGAGAAGAATTAACAACGGCGATCCACGCACTTGATAGAGTATTGTTATGGGGTCACTATGTCGTTCCTCTTTATCATAGCAACAAAGACAGAATTGCTTATTGGGATTTTTTTGAATATCCAGATGAAATTCCACTTTACGGAATTGTAATTGAATCTTGGTGGATCAATAAAGATAAACAATAAAATAAGTAATTAAAAATTTTTATGAGTCATACAAGGGCTAATATACTCATGTTAATTGCCTCACTTATATGGGGAACAGCTTTTGTAAGCCAAACCACTGGAATGGGCGCGATAGGTCCTTTTACTTTTAGCTTTGGAAGATTCTTTTTTGCTTTTTTAACAGTGATTCCATTTGCGATTTATCTAGAACAACAAAATATTTTTAAAATATTAAGTGATAGAAAAAAAATTTATCTTTGTTTGGCTACAGGTTTTTTTCTTTTTGGTGGTATGGGGCTTCAACAATACGCTTTACAAAAATCATTAATATCAAATGCTGCTTTTCTTAGTACTCTTTACGTTCCTTTTGTTGGTATAATTTCAAGATTCATAATTAAAAAACAGGTACACTGGATTATCTGGATTGCCATTTTACTTTGTTTGTATGGATCATATCTTTTGTCCTCTAATCAATCAGTTGAAATTCAACAATCAGATTCACTCTTGTTTATTGCTGCTTTGTTTTTTGCCTTACATATTATTTGTATCGATATTTTTATGAAAGAACTTAACAGTCCTTTTTTATTTGGAAGCATTCAGTACTTTATTGTTTTTATTTTATCTATGATCCTAGCTTTTATGTGGGAGGAACCAAAGCTCTCCAATATGCAAATTGAATGGTTTGAAATTTTATATACGGGTATTTTTTCTGCTGGCATTGGATATACACTTCAAATTATTGCTCAACATAAAGCTAATCCTGCTCCTGCTGCTATTATTTTATCAATGGAGTCAGTCTTTGCTGCAATAGCAGGTTGGATACTTTTAAATCAAGTTTTAGACACACAAAAAATACTTGGATGCCTTGCAATATTTATTGGAGTCATTATAGTACAATTAGTACCAATAATTATTAAACAAAAATGAGTGATAAATTAGACGTAGTTGGAATTGGAAATGCTATGGTAGATGCCATAATTCCTTCCAATCAAAGTGAAATTGAAAAACATGAAATTAATAGAGATTCTATGAATCTTATTGATGAAAATTTAAAAAATAATTTGCATGAAAGTTATTCCATCAGAGAAATGGCTGGTGGAGGTTCGCTTGGTAATTCCATGTTTGGTATCACCTCTTTTGGCGGTAATGGAAGTTTTATTGGAAAAATTAAAAATGATGAAATTGGAGTATACCTTCAAAAAGATATGATCCGGGAAGGACTAAAATTTCCATTGGGATTTACATCTCCTGATATTTCAACTGGATGTTGTACAATTTTTGTTGAAGAAGATGGAACAAGAACAATGTGTACTTTTCTTGGTGCTGGAACATTAATAGGACCTGAAGATATAAATGAGGATGATATTAAAAATCATAAGATTGCATATTTGGAAGGTTACTTGTGGGACAATGAAAATGCAAAAAAGGCTATGAAAAAAATGGTGGATATTTGCAAAGCTGATAATCAAAAAATTGCATTTACTTTATCTGATCTTTTTTGTGTTGATAGACATAGAGATTCTTTTAAAGAATTAATAACTGAGAATGTTGATATTCTTTTTGCTAACGAAGATGAAATCAAAGCAATGGCACAAACAGAAAGTTTTGAAGAAGGTCTAGAATATGCAAAATCATTAAATATAATTGCTGCGATTACTAAAGGAAGTAGTGGATCAGTTATTGTTTCTGGTAATGACATCACTGAAGTTGCTGCAAAAAAAGTAGAAAAAGTTGTAGATACAACTGGAGCTGGAGATTTATTTGCAGCTGGTTTTTTATTTGGTTATTCTAAAGGTAAAGCAATGGATGAATGCGGTAATTACGCATCAATTGCTGCCGCAGAAATTATTTCGCATTATGGCGCAAGACCTTTAGTAAAATTATCTAATTTAATTTAGATAATAATTTATTTTTATTTTCTTCATCACAAAAAGAATATTTTATAGCGTTATGAGTAAGGGAAGTTAGCTCCTTTTCATTTAAACCTAAATCTTCCATGACTTTGTATTCACCGTTTATCGTAGCATTAAAAAAAGGAGGATCATCAGAATTGACTGTTACTTTTACTCCTTGATCAAATAATGTTTTCACAGGATGATCTACATAATCTTTGTAAATTTTAGTTGCAATATTACTTGTTGGACAAGTTTCTAGAATAATATCTTTCTCAATTATTTCTTTTACTAAATCAGGATCCTCTATTGATCGAACTCCGTGACCTAATCTTGTTGGATGCAGAAGGTTAATAGCATTTCTTATATTTACAGGACCATCCCATTCACCTGCATGAACAGTAATTGGAAAATTTTCTTTTTTTAACATATCAAATGTTTCAACAAATAAGTTTGGAGGAAAATGCAATTCATCCCCAGCCAAACCAAAACCAACTAAACAAGGATGGGGATTATTTAAAACTTCCTCTGCAGTTCCTTGTACTGACTCTGGCCCTAAATGTCTGATCCCATTCATTATATAACGTGAAACAATTCCAAAATCCTCTTCAGCTTTTTTAGAACCTTCATAAACTCCTTCAATAAAAGAATGATAAGTCATGCCTTTTTCTTTAGCATGAGTTGAGGAAATCATCGCTTCGACATAAAGAACATTGTTAGCTGCGCAATCTTTTAAATATTCATACGTTAATTCAAAATAATCTTCTGGTGTATGTATAACAGAAGTAACAATGTCATATTTTTTTATAAAATCATAAAAATCATCCCATTGGTATGCGTACTTTGAACCAAACATTTCTTCAGCTATTTCATAGTTGTTTCGTTTGGCAAATTTTTTACATAAAGTTGGAGTTATAGTTGCCTCTAAATGAACATGGATTTCTGCTTTTTTGACTGAATTAAAAATATTCATATAAAAAAAATACCTATATAATAATAATATGGAAGCAAGAATAAACAGAAGAAGCTTTGTTTTTGGCGCAAGTTGTTCTTTATGTGGTTCCATGATTTTACCATCTTGTACACAAGTACCATTAACTAATAGAAGTCAGCTTAATTTATATGATAGCAACCTACCTATAATTTTAATGGGTGGTGGTGTAGCAGGTCTTCCAAAGATTTATCCTA
>CACMYX010000018.1 GCA_902618015.1 uncultured Alphaproteobacteria bacterium
GGCAAAAAGTTCAAGTTTCTCGACATGGAGAAAGGCCTCACACTTTGGATTACACAAAACATATTTTTGATGACATTATTTTTTTGCATGGAGATAAAAAATATGCTGATGATAATGCGATAGTTGGAGGTTTAGCTAAAATTAGTGGAAATTCAATTATTTTTCTAGGAACAGAAAAAGGAAGTACCATGGAAACTAGAATTAAGCATAACTTTGGAATGGCTAAGCCTGAAGGATACAGAAAAGTTCAAAGATTAGTAAAACTTGCTGAAAAATTTAAGTTACCTATTATATCATTTGTCGATACTGCTGGAGCTTTTCCAGGGAAAGATGCAGAAGAAAGAGGTCAATCGGAGTCAATAGCTTCTTCAATACTTTATTTTTTAAAAGCAAAAATACCTACAATATCAATTATTATTGGAGAAGGAGGTTCTGGTGGAGCAATAGGAATAGCTACTTCTGATAGGGTTTTAATGCTTGAGCATTCAATATATTCGGTAATATCACCCGAAGGTTGTGCTTCTATATTATGGAGAAATACTGAGTTTTCTCAAGAAGCTGCAAAAACTTTAAAATTAACATCAACTGATTGTAAAAAATTTAATATTGTAGATGATATAATACCTGAACCTTTTGGTGGAGCTCATAGACATCCAATAAAGCAAGCAGAGATTTTAAAACAGAAGATTGTAAGCTTAATTAACGAGCTAAGAGAAATTTCGATCAAAAAATTGGTTGAGTTACGAAAAGAAAAATATTTAAATATAACTTCCGATATTTAGTTTCCATGGCATTGTTTATATTTTTTACCTGATCCACAAGGACAAGGTTCATTTCTACCTATTTTTTTTGTTATTATTCTTCTTGGTTCAGATATATTCTGTTTTGAAGAATTATCAGTACTTTCACTTACCAGTTTTATATTAAATAAGGTTTTTAATACTCTCTCATTTTGATATGAAAGCATTTCATCAAAATAGTCAAAAGATTCTTTTTTGTATTCGTAAAATGGATCTTTGCCCCCCATAGCTCTTAAATTAACACTACCACGTAAAGAGTCCATTGCTGCTAAATGATCTCTCCAATCCTTATCTATTTGAAACAACATTACTCTCTTTTCTGCAAATTTAAATAATTCAGCAGAATACTGATGTTGTTTTTCTTTATATTTCTGATTTATCTCATCGAGTAATCTTTTTTTAATTTCTTCATCATCAACACCTTCCTCTTCAAACCATTTAATAATTGGGAGATCAACATTAAAAGTTTCTTTAATTTTCTCTTTTAATAAATTTCCATCCCATTCATGAGAGTATTTTTTTGGAGGTATTGTAAGTTCTATTAAATAATTGACGTAATCATAAACCATATCTTCTATAATTTTTGATTGGTCTTGTGTATTAAGTATTTCTTTCCTATTTTGATATATAATTTTTCTTTGATCATTTAATATATCATCAAATTTTAAAATTTGTCTTCTCATATCAAAGTTATGGCTTTCAACTTTTTGTTGAGCTCTTTCCAGTGACTTAGTGATCATTGAGTGAGTTATAACCTCACCTTCCTTTAGACCTAATTTTGATAATACATTTTCAAGAGTTTTTGATCCAAAAATTCTCATAAGATCATCCTCTAAGGATAAGAAAAAAACACTTTCACCAATGTCACCTTGTCTACCTGATCTTCCTCTTAATTGATTATCTATTCTTCTACTCTCATGTCTTTCTGTACCTATTACTAATAAACCACCAGCATCTATTGATTGCTTTTTTAAATTTTCATCTCCATTTCCCAGTTTAATATCTGTTCCCCTTCCAGCCATATTTGTTGATATTGTAATATTACCTGGCATACCAGCCTCTTCAATAATTTTTGCTTCACTCATATGATTTTTAGCATTTAATACATTGTGTTTTAGATTTTCCTTTTTTAATAAATCAGAAATTTTAATTGAATTTTCTACCGAAGTAGTTCCTATAAGAATTGGTTGATTTATATTATTTCTTGTTTTTACAAGATCTAATACAGCATTATATTTTTCTCGTTTAGTCATATAAATTTGATCGTTTTTATCAACACGATTTACTTTGATATTTGGCGGTATCTCTATTACTTCTAAACCATAAATACTTTCAAATTCTTTTGCTTCTGTTGTAGCAGTTCCTGTCATTCCACATAGACGATAATATGTTCTAAAAAAATTTTGATATGTAACAGAAGCAATAGTTTGATTTTCTTTTTGGATTACTAAATTTTCTTTTGCTTCTATAGCTTGGTGCAATCCATCACCATATCTTCTACCTTCCATAGCTCTTCCAGTCAACTCATCAATAATAACAATATTTCTATCTTTTATTATGTAATCTTTATCTTTTATAAATAAATGATGGGCTCTAAGAGCTTGTATAATATTATGGTTTAAAACCATATTTCCTAAATCCTGAAGTGTACCCTCTTTGATGATGCCGTTATCTTTTAGTAACTTTTCACAAAATTCCATCCCCTCAGTAGTAAGTAAAATACTTTTACTTTCTTCATTAATTTCAAAATCATTTTCTCTAAGAATTTTTACAATTTTATCAATTTTAGGAAATAAATCAGTATTGGAATTTGATTCCGCAGATATTACAAGAGGTGTTCTGGCCTCATCTATTAAAATGCTATCCACTTCATCAACTATGGCAAATGCATTTTTTTTAAAACATAAGTTATTGTAATCGTTTTTGAGATTATCTCTTAAATAATCAAATCCTATTTCATTATTAGTAGCATAAACAATATCCGCATCATACTGGTTAGATCTATCTTCATGTGCTGTTTCAGTAGTTACACACCCTACACTAAGACCAAGAAAATTATATATATTCCCCATCCATTCAGCATCTCTTTTTGCAAGATAATCATTAACCGTAATGATGTGTACGGATAAGTTTTCTAAAGCATTTGCGTAAGCAGCTAGAGTAGCAACTAAGGTTTTTCCTTCTCCAGTTTTCATTTCAGTAATCTTGCTTTCATATAAAACCATTCCACCAATTATCTGAACATCATAGTGTCTCATGTTTAATGTTCTTTTGGATACTTCTCTTACTACAGCAAATATTTCTGGTAATAATTTGTTTATTGATCCCGTTTCTTTAAATTCACTTCTAAAATAGTTAGTTTTATTTTTTAATTCTTGATCTGAAAGTTGAGAAATTACTTCTTCTAGTTTGTTTACTTTTTCTACAAAACTTGCATATTTTTTAATCGAATTAGATTTTATAGAACCAAATAATTTATTAACGATATTAATCATGTTATGATAGATGGAAGTTAATATATGAAAAATATTTCTTCTACAAAGGAATTTACGCTAAAATATGGTCAATAAAATGATTTCAATATTTAAGCCAAAAAAAATCAAAGATTTTAATCCTAGTGGCCTCAATATCTATACTTTTAATGCTGGATTTAAAAAAAAAGATAAAGATCTTTTATTAATAATTTTTGATCAAATTGTTAATGTATGTTGTGTCTATTCAAAAACATCAACACCTTCAGCTCCAATAATTTGGGATAAAAAAAATAATAAAGGTAAAGCTAAAGTTTTAGTTGTGAATGCTGGTAACGCGAATGCGCATACTGGTAAAGATGGTCTGAAAATTATAGATAAGTATGTAAAAGCATTAACAAAAAAAATTAAATGTAGATCCAATGAAGTATTAGTATCATCTACTGGTGTAATCGGTGAAAAATTTAACCCAAATTTAATTATAGATAAATTTAAAAAAATAAATTCCAAAAATAAAAATGGTTTACTAGAAAGTGCTAAGGCAATTATGACAACAGATACTTTCCCAAAAGTATCAATTAAAAATATTAACTTAGACAATCAATCATTTAAGATTTACGGAATAGCAAAAGGATCAGGAATGATACAGCCAAATATGGGAACTTTGTTGGTGTATATTTTTATAGAATGTGAAATTTCAAAACAGTTAATAAACAGACTCCTTAAAAATAATTTAGATAACACATTTAATTCAATAACTGTAGATAGTGATACATCAACAAGTGATACTTTAATGATGTTTTCTGTTGGTAATAAAAATATAAATTTAAATAAAAAGAATTTTAAAATATTAAATAATAAAATATTTGAACTAATGCATGATTTATCTCTTCAAGTAATTAAAGATGGTGAGGGTGTTTCTAAGCTAATAAGAGTTAATGTTTTGAATGCAAGATCAAAAAATCAAGCAAAAAAAATAGCATTTAGTATTGCAAATTCTCCTTTGGTTAAAACAGCAGTAGCCGGTGAAGATGCTAATTGGGGTAGAGTAATAATGGCAATTGGTAAAACTGAAGAAAATATAAATCAAAATAAAATTAAAGTTTTGTTTGGAAACAACGTTGTTTGCGAAAATGGTTCTATTAGTAAAAAAATAAATATTAGAAAACTTAATAATTATATGAAAAATAAAACTATAGAAATCAATGTAAAATTAAATTTGGGTAAGTATTTTCACACTGTTCATGGAAATGATCTTACCTTTGAATATTTAAAGATTAATGCTGATTACAGATCTTAATTTTATTTTTTCCAAGCACAAATTGTATTAAAATTTATATCAAGATTAAAATTATCTTTATAATATTTTTTTTTGAATTGTTCCTCCAAAAGAATAAAGTATTTTTTATTTTCAAAATTATTTTTTTTATCCTTACCTGCATAGGGCAAGTTCAAAGATCTTACATCATCAAGAAGTTTATTAAAAACTGAATATTCAATAGTAAAGTTATTGTTATTTATTAAAGGTGCATCAAAGTTATACATTTTAAGCAGTTTAAAAATATCATTTGTATCTAAAATTGGATTAACTCTTTGATACATGCCTCCGTATAAAATATTATCTGTTTCATACATTGAATTTATAAGCTGATACTTATTTTCAGCACTTGGAATCGTTGCTATAAAAAATCCATTGGAATTCAGGCCTTGAAAGATATTTTCTATCAATTTCTCAAAGTTCGATGTTAATTGACAAAAAAAATTACTATAAATTAAATCAAATTTTTTATCTTTGATATTTATATCGTCCAAATCAATTTCTATTAATTGTCGATCTGTCTTATTAGTAAAAAATGACAAATCTATATCAGCACTTGTTATAGAACAAGAAGGAAATCTTTCTTTCAGATAATTAATAATTAATTTGTCATTAATCCCAAGTTCTAAAATATT
>CACMYX010000019.1 GCA_902618015.1 uncultured Alphaproteobacteria bacterium
ACAAAAAATATAGTAACGGATATTTTATCAATTGATCATTTTAAGAATATGGAGATAGCTCTTCATGATATAGATCCTGTTCGACTAAAAGCATCTCATGACTTATTAAATATAATTTCAAAAAAATTAAACGCTAATCCTAAAATAACATCTCACACAGATAGAAAAGAATCTTTAAAGGGTTCAGATTTTGTGCAAACCACAATTCAAGTTGGTGGCTATAATCCATCTACAGTTATTGATTTTAAAATTCCAAATGAATTTGGTTTAAAACAAACTATAGCAGACACTTTAGGCATCGGTGGCATAATGAGGGGGCTTAGAACAATTCCTGTGTTGCTAGATATTGCAAAAGACATATCAGAGATTTGTCCAAAAGCTATTTGGTTACAATACGTTAACCCTATGTGCTCAAATATGATTGCAATCAATAAAGCATTTCCTGAACTTAAAGTAATGGGATTGTGTCACTCGGTACAAGGAACTGCTGAAATGTTAGCAAAAGATTTAAATGAAGATATCAACAATATTGAATATCTATGTGCTGGTATAAATCATATGGCTTTCTATAAAAAATTTGAAAAAAAAATTGAGGGAAAAGCTAATGAGGACTTATATCCAAAATTAAAATTATTGGCTGACAAAATTATAAATAATGAAGAAGAGTCTTCCAGAAGCAATATGGTTGATAATGAGTCTAATAAAATTCTCTATGAAAAAGTACGATACGAAATTTTAAAAAGATTTGGATACTTTGTTACAGAATCAAGTGAACACTTTGCTGAATACGTACCATGGTTTATCAAAAAAAATAGAAATGATGTAATTGAAAAATATAAAATTCCTATAGAGGAGTACATAGATAGATGCAAAAATAATATTAAATTATGGAATGATTTAGAAAAAGATATGTCTCCAATTTATGAACAGCCACTTAGTAGAAGTAATGAATACGCGTCCTATATTGTTGATGGAATTGTAAATGGTAATGAAATTACAATAAATGCAAACATAATGAATGAGGGGTATATAGAAAATTTACCTTCAAATTGCTGCGTGGAAGTTCCTTGCCTTATTAATGCAAATGGATTTAAGCCACAAAAAATTGGAAAATTACCGGAACAATTGACTGCTCTAATGAGAACAAACATAAACGTTCAAATACTTACTGCAGAAGCTGCACTAACTAAAAAAAGAGAACATATTTATCATGCAGCTATGCTTGATCCATTAACAGGTGCAAATTTAACAATAGATGAGATATATGATATGACTGACAAAATGATTGAAGCACATGGCAATTACTTACCTCAATATAATTAATGACTAAACTAACTGTTAAAGATTTATTTGAAAAAAAAGGAAAAGTTAAGTTAACTGAATTATATGTAACAAATGCTCTTGAAGCTCATGCTGCTGAAAGAGCAGGAATAGATATACAAATTGTATCATTTAAAAAAGAAACTCTTAGAACTGGAGTACCAACAAATAGATGGTTTAGAGATGCACATATAAAGGATATTCGAGAAGCTGCACCAAATACTTTTATGATCTATGGTCTTGGTCAACTGTCATCACCTGACAAAGCTATTGATGCTGCACTAATAGCAAGAGACAATGGGGCAGATGCTGTATACTGCGGAAATAGTCCAAAATATATAGAGGCTCTTCGCAAAGAAGGTTTACCAGCAGTCAGTCATATCGGACTCATACCCTATAAGAGTACATGGACCGGTGGCTTTAAAGCTGTTGGTAAAGATGCTGTGTCTGCATTTAAAGTTTATCAAGATGCAATTGCTTATGACAATGCTGGTGCTATAGGACTTGAAGTAGAATGTGTACCAGACCGTGTAGCTGAAATAATTACTAAGAATGTTAATTTACTTACATTGTCAATGGGAAGCGGACCAAAATGCGATGTTGAATTTTTATTTATTCAAGATGTTATTGGCACAAATACAGAAAGAGTGCCTCGTCATGCTAAAGTATTTAAAGACACAAATAAATGTTATGAAAAACTCTTAGATGATACTATATATGGTTTAAAAAAATTCATTAATGATGTGAAAGAAAAAAAATTTCCCACACCTTCTAATATTGTTGAAATTAAGGATGAAGAATTTGAAAAGTTTTTAAATAAAATTAATTAAATATTTATCGTCAATAAATCGTTACCAATTATTGGATCTTTACCAAAATCTTTTCTGACTATCTTTTTTAACTTTGAAATATTAAATCTGGTAGGAACAAAATGAGTTAATACTAGTTTTTTACAATTAGATAACTTTGCAACCTTACCAACTAAATTACTAGGCGTATGATATTCTTTAACATTATGCAATGTTTTTTTTGATCTGAGTCCTGAAGTTTGATTAATCTCATACTCAATGAAAACTTCATGTAAAAGAACATCAGCATTTTGAGCATTAAGCATCAAACTTTCACACGGTCTCGTGTCTCCACTAATTGTAAGTTTTTTATTTTTACTAAAAAAAGAAAAACCATATGCGTAAGGCACCGGCTTATGATCAACTTCAAAATATTTTATTGTAATATCATTAATATTTATAAATCCTTCTTTTTTAAACTCATAAACCTTGTAATTTAACGCTTTAGAAGATTTTCTTTTTTCATAAGAAATTCTTAATTTACGTTCACTTTTCCAGGCTAAAAAAATTTTATCAACAAATTGCTTTGTGCCTTTTGGTCCGTAGATTTTCCATTGGGAAGTTCTATTAGAATGCCATGAAGAAATTATTAGTTGATATAAATCAATAACATGGTCAGTATGAAGGTGGGTAAGTAATAGTGCGTCTATATCTGCTGACGAATTTTTGCTTTGATTTAATCTTTGTGTAACTCCAGATCCACAGTCGACTAGAATTTTGCTTGATTTTGTAGATATTAAATTAGATGAGCCACATCTTTTAAAATCTACAGATGGGCAGCCTGTTCCTAGAAGCGTTAGCTTCATTATTCATCAAGAAATGTTTTTAATTTCCTTGCTCTTGTTGGATGTTTTAATTTTCTAAGAGCTTTTGCTTCTATTTGTCTAATTCTTTCTCTCGTAACACTAAATTGTTGCCCAACTTCTTCAAGAGTATGGTCACTATTCATTCCAATGCCAAATCTCATTCTTAAAACTCTTTCTTCCCTAGGTGTTAAAGAGGAAAGTATTCTGGTAGTAGTATCACGAAGAGAGCTTTTTACAGCTGCATCAATTGGAATAAGAGCATTTTTATCTTCAATAAAATCACCAAGTGAACTGTCTTCTTCATCACCAACAGGTGTTTCAAGACTTATTGGTTCTTTAGCAATCTTTAAAACTTTTTTAACTTTATCTAATGGCATATGCAATCTATCTGCCAACTCGTTTGGCGTTGGTTCTCTTCCAATTTCAGACATTATTTGCCTTGTAGTTCTTACAATCTTATTAATTGTCTCTATCATATGAACAGGAATTCTTATTGTTCTTGCCTGATCTGCAATTGATCTTGTAATTGCCTGCCTAATCCACCAAGTCGCATAAGTAGAAAATTTATAACCTCTTCTATATTCAAATTTATCAACTGCTTTCATTAAACCAATATTTCCCTCTTGAATTAAATCTAAAAACTGAAGACCTCTATTGGTATATTTTTTTGCAATTGAAATGACCAATCTAAGATTTGACTCTATCATCTCCTTCTTTGCTCTATTTGCTGATCTTTCTCCCTGTTGAACTGTTCCAACAATTCTTCTAAATTCAGATAATGGTAGTTCTGAAGCAGCTTGAATTTCTTTTATCTCCTCAATGTTTTTATTAATTTCAATATGATTTCTATTAATAAACTTTTCCCAGCTTTTTTCTTTTGTTGCTAATAAACTTTGTATCCAGTTTTTTTCAAAATTAAAATTTAAGTACTGCTCAATAAAATCCTCTCTTTTAACACCAGCATTTGTTGCCATTCTCAACATTTTACCTTCTCGCAAAAGGAGTTTTTTATTCAGTTCATATAGTGCTTCCATAAGGGCTTCAATTGTTGTTGAATTGAAATGTACAGCCTTCATTGCAGCAACCATTTCTTTTTGAATTTTTACATATTTTTTTTCCAAAGAATTATAGTTTTTTTCATTTTTTTTATCTGCATTTATTAATTCTTGGCTATGCTTTTGAAGTTTTTTGAAAAGTTTTGTAATGTCATTAAAATCGTTTAAGACTTTAGGTTTAAGTTTTTCTTCCATTGCGGCAAGTGAAACGTTTAAGCTATCATCATCGTCATCATCATCTTGTTGTTGTTGATCATCTTCATTATTATCTTCAGTAATTTTATCTTTATTTTTATTATTTGAATTATTTTCATCTTTTTTATCATTTTCTCCACTCTCAATTAACTTAAGTGTGTCCTCAAGTTTAGAATCAGAAATATCAGACATATCATAAGTTGCCTCTAGATCTACAATATCTCTTAAAAGCATTGTTCCATCTTTGATTGCATCTTTCCAATTAATAATAGATCTAATTGTCATTGGACTTTCACAAATTGCGCCAATCATTTTTTCTCTGCCTGCTTCAATTCTTTTTGCAATAGCTATTTCTCCCTCTCTACTAAGAAGCTCAACAGCGCCCATATCCCTTAGGTATAATCTTACAGGGTCGTCAGTTTTTCCAGTTTGTTTTTTTTCTTGTTCTTCAGTGCCTTCGTCTGACTTAGCAGATTGTTCTTTTGCTAAAGAAATTAGCTCTTTTGCTTCTTCTTCTGAATAAATTTTAATATTATTTGAAGTTATAAAATTTTCAAATTTTTTTATATTTTCTTCAAGTCTAAATCTTTTAGGAATAGCTTTTTCAATTATTTTTTTCGTATAAACCCCATCAATTTTATGCTTATTAAGTAACTTAGTAAAAATTTCCTTTATTTTTTCTTCAAAACCAGAGATTGATTTAGGTATTTTTTTTGGCTTATCTTCTTTTAATGATTTAGCTATAGGTTTCTTTAGTA
>CACMYX010000020.1 GCA_902618015.1 uncultured Alphaproteobacteria bacterium
TCATTTTCTTTACTTTTAAAATCATTTAGATATTTTTGTTGACTTAATTCAATTTCATTAATTATGTTTTTGTAAGTTATATTATTATCAATTAAAGATTGAATGTTTATAACAGCAATATTTTTAGAAAAAGTTTGAAAAGATAAAATATTTATACAAAAAAAAATAAAAATATAAATTAATTTCAATCTAGATTTCCTATTGAAAATAAAAACATTCTTTTTATGTCATATTCTTCATCTATTATTGGGAAACCCCAAGTAAACCCTATTGGGCCAATAGGTGAATAATATTTTATTCCAAATCCTGCAGATGATCTGATGTTATTATCACTTTGAGTTGGTTTAGTTTTATTATCCCATACTAGACCATAATCATTAAAAAGATTGAGATAAAATGGAAAGTTAGATTGTTTATTAATAGCATAAGAATAGTCTAATTTAACAACTGCCACATTATTACCACCAACATATGATGTTCTAGAATTTCTTGGTCCAACACCATAATTATCAAAACCTCTGAGCCATCTTCCGCCTAGTGAAAATTTATCATCTGTTAAAATATCATTATTGCTTAAAGAAAAGATGTTACCAAATTTTCCCTGAATTGCATAAATGCTATTTTTTGAATTATAAAATTTCTTCATATTTATGATATTTCTTATAAATCCATTATTAGAACTTGTAGGAGTTTCGATTGTATTATTATAATTTATATAATTTCCACTTTTTGAAATAAATCCTGGATTTAAAGTACTATATCTTAAGTTATTAATAAGTAAATAACTTACATTTGCTCCTGAAGAAGTAGAAATTGTATTAGAAACAGTTGAAGTATTAGTAATTTTATAATCTTTAAGTACGTATTGAAGATCAATATTATGAAAAATATTTTTATTTATTCTGTAACCAATTCCAAATCCAGTAGAAAAAGTATCTAGCTTATATGAACTAGCTCTTGAGAAATCTTCTTGTTTATAATTGATACTATAGCTAATATCTGCATCGTTTTCATAAGAAAGTCTATCAGTTGTTATTAATTTAAATTGATTTTTATCTTCTGAAGTATTCACAAGAACATCTAATAATCTCCCTGTGCCATAGAAGTTTCTTTCCCTTAATCCCGTGACAATTGCAAATCCATCAAGAGTTCCAACTGATACACCTGCATTGAAAGTTCCTGTTTGCTTTTCTTCAACTTCAATAATTAAATCAATATTATCTTCGTCTATAACTTTTTGTTTTAATTCTACAGATTCAAATATATTTAATGATAATAATTTATCCCTTATATTTTTAATTTGACTATCATAAATAGCGTCTCCTTCTGCTATTTCTAATTCTCTTCTTATAACATGATCAAAAGTTCTAGAATTTCCAACAATATTTATTTGATTAGTATATTTAGGGATAATTGGTAAAATTTGAAATATAATATCAACCTTGTTACTTTCCTTTTTTTCAAATGATTTAATTTCAAAAAATTCTATATTATTATCTAAGATTAATTTAGTAACAGATTTCTCTAGTTTTTTAATTTCAGATATAGAAAAGGTTTTTTCTACATTTAGAAATAATTCAATTTCAGTTTTTATTAAATCTAAAGTTTTTTGATTTAATATTTTTTTGTTATCATCTAATTTAATTGAAGATAGAGAATATATATTCCCCTCATCTATATAGAAATATATATTTACTCTGTTTGATTTTAAGTATTCAATTTTAGAAGAAACATTTACATCAAGATAACCTTTATCTTTATAATAATCTCTAATTATAAACTTATCCCTTTCTGTGACAGCAGGTTTATAATTGTTATTTGCAAAAATATTTCTAATAGTTTTAGTTTTTGATTTAATAATATCTCTAATTTCTTGATCTAAAATTAAGTTATTACTACTAAATATTATTTTATTAATTTTTGTAAGACTGCCCTCATTAATATCAAAGTATAAATCAACAGTATTATTTTCGTCATATGTTTTTTTTGTATATTGAATTTTTACATCATTATATCCAAAACTTTGATATATTTTTTTTAATTCATTTATAAATAGATTTATTGATGATGTATTAGATTTAGTGAAGTCAATCTGCTCAGCAATGATTTCTAATTCATCATCTTTCAATCTTTCATTATTATCAAAATATAATTTATCTATATTTGGATATTCTTTTACAATTATTAAGAATTTATTATTAGTAAGTACAACTTGTACATCTGAAAAAAGATTAGAGTTATTTAATATTCTTATAATCTCATTAGTATATTCTTTATTTGGGTTATCAGGGATATCTTTTAGCAATGAAAGTATTACATTAGTATCTGTAAATTCATTACCTTCTATTTCAAAAGATATTTCATTAGAAAGCAATGATTTTGAAAAAAAAATTATTAAAATTAATATAATGAAACTATAACTTAAATTTCTGTAGCATTTGTTCAATTTCTTCATGATAATGAATAATATCTTTAATGGTGTTTACAGAATAATACAAATTCAAAGATGTTATTTTTTTAATTATCTTGTAAATATCTGTATATTTAATTATTTTATTCTTAAACAAATTTACTGCAAATTCATTTCCAATATTAAATTTTATTAAATTTTGAGGCTTATTTTTATCAATTTTATTAAAATATCTATAGATTGGAAATATATCATTTTTAATTTCTTCAAAATTTATTTTGCTATAATTATATTGGAATAATCGTCTATCCTCTTTAATTAGCTTAACACTAGAAGATAATAAAAAATTATAAATAGGAATTTTCATATCATTTTTAAATAAATTAAATTGTGATGTAAAATTTTTATTTTCAATAATAGAATGTACTAATGCTTCTGGATGAATTAAAATATCCATTTTATCAAAGGGTATATCAAATAAATAATGTGCTTCAATTAACTCTAAACACTTATTTACTAAAGTAGCAGAGTCTATACTATTTTTATATCCCATTTTCCATTTAGGATGTTTTATTGCTTCAGAAAATGTAACATTACTTAAAGTATTAAATTTTCTTTTAAAAAAAGGACCTCCAGAAGCAGTAATAATGATTTTATCATAATTTCTTCTTACATTTTTGTTTTTTTGAAAATAGTCAAATAGAGAAAAATGTTCAGAGTCTAATGGAAAAATATTAGTACTTTGAAAAAATTTTTTTTTTTTAAAGATATGTCCAGCAGAGACTATGGCCTCTTTACTTGCTATACCGAGGTTATCAGTATTTTTAATAATATGTTCAAGAAAGTATAAAGATTTATATCCAGCAATAGCAAGGATACTTAAATCAGATTTACTTGAAGCTAAATAACTAAGTAGTTCATTGAAATTTAATATTTTTGTATTGTTAATTTTTGAATCACAGTAAGGAATTTTATCAATATCATATAAAAATGCATATTTAGGTTTGTACTTATATATTTGTTTTTTTAATAATTTGAAATTAGACTTGGCACAAAGTAAATTGATTTTAAGATTATTAAAACTTTTATCTATAATCTCTAAGGATTTTTTTCCAATAGTCCCTGTGCTTCCAAAAATATTTATATTCATTATAAAATACTATTTGATATAGAATAAAAGATAATTGCAAATAAAAAACTATCAAACCTATCAAATATACCCCCATGTCCAGGAATAAATTCACTAGAATTTTTTAAATTGTTTTTTCTTTTAAAAAATGATTCTATTAAATCTCCAATAAAGGCAAACAAAATGATGAATGCAATATATAAAGTAAATTCAACATCAATTGGTATATTTAAAATAAAAGCAATAAATAACGTTAATAAAAATGAAATTAAGAATCCTCCAATAAAACCTTCAACAGTTTTATTAGGACTGATATTAGTTAATTTTAATTTTCCTATAGTTTTTCCAATTA
>CACMYX010000021.1 GCA_902618015.1 uncultured Alphaproteobacteria bacterium
AAGAATGTTCTGAGATAAAAGAATTCTCATCAGATTCTCTAAAAAAAATAGTTTATGATATGTCTGAAACTATGATTGACTATAACGGAATAGGTTTAGCAGCCCCCCAAGTACATATTTCAAAGCAAATAATAGTATTTCGTAATCCTGAAAATGAAGAAAAAGATAAAATTGAGATAACACCATTAATAAATCCTAGTTTTAAACCTATAGGAAAAGAAACTGAGGATGATTGGGAAGGCTGTTTATCTATTCCTGGTATGCAAGGCTTGGTTAGAAGATTTAAAAAAATTAAATATTCTGGATTTGATCTTGATGGTAAAATGATTGAAAATGAGGTTGAAGGCTTACATGCAAGGGTAGTACAACATGAGGTAGATCATTTAAACGGCATTTTGTATACATCGCGCTTAGCACATAAAAATGCTTTTGGTTTCGAAAAAGAAATAACTACATATTGGAAAAATGAACAAAACAGAAAATAAAAAAAAAGAAGATATTCTAAAAAAAACAAAAAAGATTGTATCAATTGAAGGCTGGTCATCAGAAATATTTTCAAAATTACAAAAACAAAATATAGAAAAAAATGATTTATTCTATTTTTTTCCAGATGGATATAAAGATATATTAGAATATGCTCTACAAGATATTAATGAAAAACTTGAATATAAATTAAAAAAAATCAATTTAATTAATTTTCCTATTAACAAAAGAATAAAAAAAATATTATTAATACGATTTGACATATTAAATGAAGATAAAGAATTTTTTAAAAAAACTTTTAACCATCTTTTGCTGCCAAAAAATAATAAAATATCGAAAAAGAGTTTATATAATTCGGTAAATACTATGTGGTATTTAGCTGGAGATAATTCAACAGATTTCAATTTTTATACAAAAAGACTTATTTTATCAGGAGTATATTCTAATGCCTTATTCGTTTTTTTTTCAAAAGAAATGAAGGATGTTGAAGAAAATATCGATAAAAATCTTAAGAGAATATCAAAAATTCCAAAAATTAAGGAAAGAATTTCTTTTATTAAAGATAACGCACCTAAATTTTTAAAAAGTTTTTTAGCTTAAGCTATACTATCTGGCTCTAATTTATTATGAATTTCTAATATTTTATCTTTTAGGATTAACTTTCTTTTTTTTAATCTTTGAATTTGTAAAAAATCTACAGTATTTTTTTCTTGAAGTCTGATAAGTATTTCATCAAGATCTCTATGTTCTTGTTCAAAATTTTTTAAAATTTCTATAAGTTTGTTTATGTCATCCATGAAAATAAATAAGTAAAAATATAATAATAGTATATAAACGCCCTGTGGTAAAAAAAATAGCAATTTTAACAAGTGGCGGAGATTGTGCAGGTTTAAATGCAGTAATTAGAGCTGTTACTTTAAGAGCACATAACAAGTACAACTGGGAAGTTTATGGAATAAAGGATGGAACATTAGGCTTGTTGAAAGAACCACTGGACGTTATCAAATTAAATCCGAAAAATTTTGAGGGTAGCTTAATGAGGATGGGTGGAACTTTTTTGGGATCAAATAATAAAGGCAACCCTTTTAAAAAAATTATAAGGAATGGAAAAAAAATTGATTCATCTGATTTAGTTATAGAAGGTTTTAAAAAATTAGGAATTGATGCTCTAATTGGTATTGGTGGTGATGGAAGTTTGAAAATTCTTCAAAGTATTACAAAAAAAGGAAATATAAATTTTGTAGGTATTCCAAAGACTATTGATAATGATGTAAAGCATAATGAACTATCTATAGGTTATGATACTGCAGTTGACGTAGCAACAAATGCTTTAGATATGCTCCAACCAACAGCAGCAAGCCATAGAAGAGTAATGATTTTAGAAGTAATGGGTAGAGATGCAGGCCACATTGCTTTGAATGCAGGAATTGCTGGAGGAGCAGATATTATTTTGATTCCTGAGATTCAATATTCAATAAAATCTATTGCTGATCATATTGAAAAACTTAGATCTAAAGGTAGAAATCATGCATTAATTGTTGTTGCAGAAGCTGTAAAAAAAGAAAACGGTAAAAAAGCTACAGTGAAATATGTAGATGGAGAGGTGCGCCTTGGAGGAATAGGAAATTATCTTGGTGATGAAATCTATAAAATAACAGACTCTGAAACAAGAGTTACAGTTTTGGGACATGTTCAAAGAGGTGCTCAACCAACCCATAGAGATCGTTTAATTGCAAGTGCCTTCGGAGTTTATGCTGTTGATTTAATTGCAAAGAAAAAATTTAATAGAGTGGTTGTATGGAAAGATAGAGGTGTACAAGATTTGATGCTTAGTCAAGTAGCTGGATACTCAAAAACTGTTCAAAAAAATGATCCTTTAATTAAAGTAGCTCAAGGTCTTGGAATTTATATTGGTGAACTAAATTAGAAATTTCCTAATTTTTTCCAAATAAATGCATAAATCTTTAAAGGCAAATATCTCATTATTTTAACAGAAAAAACCAAAATAAAAGGAAAATATATTTCAAATTTGTATTTACCAGTTAATCCTTCAAAGATTTTTTTTGCAGCATAACTTGCAGGTTTTAAAAAAGGCATTTTAAAAGAATTTAACTTCGTTGACTCAGTATCTATGAAACCTGGATTAATGACTGAAATTTTTATATTTAATTTTTTAAAATCAAAATATAAACTTTCTACTAAATTTAGTTGTGCTGCTTTGGTCATACCATAAGCACCTGCTGTGGGCATCCCTCTGTATCCAACTGGCGAAGAAACTATAGATATTAAATTATCTCTACCCTTCATATAATTTTTCAAAACATCTATGCAATTTATTGTTCCATTTAAATTAACATCTATTAATAAATTATAATTATTTATATCAAATTCTTGATTCTTGTTGGGTGAGTAAGCGGTTGCATTTAGAAGAGCAATATTAATTTTTGATATTTCGTTTTCTATGTAAGCAATGGTACTATCAACTTCTGCGTACTTACTTACGTCACAAGCCTTGTAGTAGATTTCTTTATTACTTGTTATATTTTTTAATTTTTCAACAGCTTTTTTTAATTT
>CACMYX010000022.1 GCA_902618015.1 uncultured Alphaproteobacteria bacterium
GTTTATAGCTAAGCATAAAAATAAAAAAAATTGTTGAAATTAATTTCTTATTAGTTATTTAATGTATTAAATTAATCAATATACAATATTTATATAAGTTAAATAAATTTAATCCCCCAACAATAAATAAGGAGAATACAATATGCCAAGTGGTAAAATTAAATGGTTTAATCCGACCAAAGGTTATGGATTTATAGAAAATGATGATGGAGGAAAAGATGTTTTTCTTCATGTTTCAGCTTTAGAAGCTGCTGGTATTGATACTTTAGAAGAAGGTATGCCAGTTGAATTTGAAATCGGTGAAAACCGTGGAAAAGAAAACGCTATTAATATTAAGAAAAAATAATATTTAATTGAATTCAAACAAACTTTTAGAATGGATTGGCGTAACAACAGCTATCCTTTATTCCCTACTAGTTGCATTTAACATTGGATTAGAATTTATTGGTTTTTCATTATTATTGCTATCAGCATTATTAATCGGAGTCTGGGCCTATAGATTAAAACACAATGGAATATTGTTTTTACAATTTTTCTATGCGGGTGCAGGTATTATAGGAATGTATAGATGGTTTGGATAAAAACACTTCTTTTATTTTTATTTTCATATTCTTCCGTCTCATATTCTACTGAATTAAATGAAGAAGAAGAAATGTATTTTAATTTTGTTGATTTAAATAATGATGGAGTTATTTCCTATGAAGAAATTGAACAATCATTAAATTTACTCTTTCAAATTATAGATCTGAATCAAGATAATAAAATTTCTCAAAATGAGATAAATGAATTAAAACATATAATTGAATCTTTAAGATGAGTATTTGGGGAAGAGTTATAGGCGGAGCAGCAGGATTTGCTTTAGGAGGACCTATAGGGGCTATATTAGGCGTAATGGCTGGTGGTGCTTTTGACAGAAGATTTAAATCAAAATCATCATTTAACTTCAATCGAATAAATAATAGTCAAAAACAACAAATTTTTACATTAAGTTTTATTATTCTAGCTGCAAAATTAGCTAAATCAGATGGCATTGTATCAGATGATGAAATCAGAGCATTTAAAGAAAAATTTAAAGTTCCAAAATCTGAAATTCCTAAAGTTGCAAAAATATTCAATGAGGCAAAAAAAGATACGTATGGCTATAAACAAATAGCAAATCAAGTAGGAAATTTATTTTCAGCTAATAAAATTTTATTGGAAGAATTATTAAATAATTTATTTTATATTGCTGCATCTGATGGAAAGGTATCTATTAGTGAAATAGATATTTTAAGATCAATTTCTAAATCGTTTAAATTTAGTGAAAAAGATTTTCAAAGAATTTTTCAATCAAATTTAAAAAATAGCGAATCTGATCCTTACAAAATATTGGGTGTAAATAGATCAAGCACTGATAATGAGATAAGAAAAAAATGGATAAAATTAAATAAAGAACATCACCCAGATAATTTAATTGCCAAAGGTATGCCAAAAGAATTTATTAAACAATCTAATAAAGAGCTAGCGGCTATTAATATTGCTTACGATAAAATTAAAGAAATTAGAGGAATTTCTTGATACCAAAAGAATTATCTGCTGATAATATTAGTAAAATTTATAAAAAAATTAGACCATTTATTAATCAAACTCCTTTTTTAAAGTGCCCTATTGATATTGATAATTATTTTTCTACTAATTTATTTTTTAAATGCGAATTTTTACAAAAATCTGGTTCATTTAAGGCAAGAGGTGCGATTAATAATATAATTTCTCAAGATCGGAATAAATTTAGCAAAGGAATTACAGCAGTTAGTGCTGGAAATCATGCAATTGCAGCTTCATTTGTGGCCAATCAATTTAAATTGAAAAATAAAATTTTCTTATATGAAAATGCAAATAAATATAGAGTTCAAACTTGTAAAAATTATGGCGCTAACATCATCTTTACAAATCCAAAACAAGCTTTTCTTGATGCTGAAAATGCTAAAAATGAAGGTTACTATTTTATTCACCCTTTTGACGGCCCATTGACTTTACAAGGTAGTGCTACATTGGGATTAGAAATTGTAGAATATTTAAAATCTACTAATACTAGAATTGATAATTTATTAATTTCAGTTGGAGGAGGAGGGTTAATAAGCGGTGTTTCATCGTATGTAAAACAATTTTATCCGAAGATTAAAATTATTGGTGTTGAACCTGAAAATGCTAATGGTTTAAATCAAAGTTTTAAAGCTAACAAACCACTTAATAATGTTAATATAAATAGTATTGCTGACAGCCTTTCAGCACCTTTACATATGCAATATTCTTTTGATGTAGCAAAAGAAGTAATTGATGAAATGATAATTGTTTCTGATGATCAAATGAAAGAATTTATGGTTTTTTGTTATAAAAAATTTAAGTTAGTTCTTGAACCTGCATGTGTTGCTGGACTCGCTGCTTTAAAATATAAAATCCATAATAAACTTATTGGCAAAAATACAATGGTAATATTGTGTGGTTCAAATATTGATAAAAAAACTTGGTTAGATATAACTAATTAATCTGGAAAATATAAAATACCACCACTTAAATTTTTTTTCACACCTGTTGTATTT
>CACMYX010000023.1 GCA_902618015.1 uncultured Alphaproteobacteria bacterium
GGCTTAGGTAATAAAACAAAATACTTTACATCTAATAATCTAGCAGAATTATCAGCCCTCTCAATAAATAAACCAAGAAAAAGAAAATTATAACCATCATTTCTAAGCAAAGAACTTAATGATCCTCTAAATAAGTTTACTTGTTCTATTGTCCACTCTGTCAGATCAGGTAAATCAGATTTTGTAAATTTTTGTTCTTTTAAGTTTAGTATCTCTTGATAAGTTTTATTAATAGCTAACCAAGACTCAGGGGTAAAGGAAGTTCTAACTACTAATGCGTTATTTCGTGCATTAAGAATACAATTGTAAACAGATGAAGGATTACTTTCATCAAAAAAAAGATAATCTTCCACATTTTTCTGTTCAATTGTATCATATTTATTTTTATATCCCTCAATTGCTCCAGCAGCAGATAAAACTGATTCCCATTCATTATTATAACCACTTGGATTTGGGAAAAGAGACATTCTATAACCAACGTCCAAAAGCCTGGCTGTAGTTTCAGCTCTTTCCATATAACGACTGATCCAATATAAATATTCAGCAGTTCTACTTAACATTTTTATTCCTCATTCAGCCAAAACCCATGTATCTTTCACGCCGCCTCCTTGGCTAGAATTTACAACAAACGAGCCTTCATTCATTGCAACTCTAGTTAAGCCACCAGAACTTAATTGAGCTTGCTCTCCAATTAAACAAAATGGACGTAAATCTACTCTTCTTCCCTCAACTTGATTTTTGATTAGTGTAGGTGAAAATGAAAGATCAAGTAAAGGTTGAGCTATATATCCTTTTGGATTTGTTGAGAGTTTTGTTTTAAATTCATCTATAGAGGATTTAGAAGATTTTGGACCTATTAACATCCCATAACCTCCAGATCCATCAACCTCTTTTACGACAAGTTCATTTATATTATCTAAAACATATTTTAATTCTTGTTCCTTTTCGCAATTCCATGTTTCAACATTATCTAAGATTGGTTGTTCGCCTAAATAAAATTTGATCATCTCAGGTACATAAATATAAATTGCTTTGTCATCAGCTATGCCTGCTCCAGGAGCTGAACAGATATTGACACCACCTGTTCTATAAACATCCATAATTCCTGGAATACCAATTACAGATTGAGGATTAAAACATAGAGGATCTAAAAAATCGTCATCTATTCTTCTGTAAACAACATCTACTCTTTTTGGACCATCAACTGTTTTCATATAAAGATATTTTCCTTCAACAAATAAATCTGTTGATTCAACCATTTCAATACCCATTTGATCTGATAAAAAACTATGTTCGTAATAAGCGCTATTTAAAGGACCAGGTGTAAGCAACACACATACTGGTTCTGGATTTTCACATTTAATAGGAGCTAAACTCATCAAGGTTTGCAAAAGTCTTGTTGGGTAATCATCTATTGGTGTTACTCTGTTGTTATGAAATAAATCAGGAAACATTCGCATCATTATTTCTCTATTTTCTAGCATGTAAGAAACACCACTTGGTGTTCGACAATTATCTTCTAAAACAAAATAATCATTGGGACCTGTTCTTACTAAATCAATACCAATTATAGGACTATAGATATCTCTAGGAGGAGAAAAACCAAACATTGAAGGTTCAAAAGATTTTTTTTTGTAAATAATTTCTTTAGGAATTATATTAGCTTTTATTATTTCACCTTGATTATAAATATCAGCAAGAAACGCATTAAGTGCTTTAGCTCTTTGGATTACTCCTCTTTCTAATCTTAACCATTCAGTATAGGTAAATATCCTTGGAATTAAATCAAACGGAATAATTCTTTCTCTTGCAGTTTCGTTATTTGTAGAAAATGTAATTCCAATATTTCTAAAATGAGTTTCAGCTTCAGCATTCTTTTCAAGAATAACTTTTGAAGTCATTTGATCTAACCAATCATTAATATTGTTATAATGATTTCTTATAACTGATTCAGATTGATACATTTCATTAAACATCAAGGAGTAAACCTCTTGAGATTTGAATAGAATATCTTTTTATTATCTAACTTTTTAACCATAGTTATAACAAACCTTCCTTATCCATTATAATTCATGCTTAGCTATGGAAATTAATAATAAGATCCGCGTTCCTTCAGCTTTAGCCTACTTCCGATCTGTTAATACAGA